>CAVPLW010000012.1:0-92632 GCA_963706295.1 uncultured delta proteobacterium
TTATTCTGTTGTTCCTCGTTAAGCGGCTCGAACTTTAAACCGCATCGATATGGCGAAACTTATTAAGACCAAATGTCGACTCTTTTACATCGTATATGATCTTACAGGGAACTCCGGCCAAATGGAAACCGTTGTTCGTCAGAAAGATATCCACCTGGGTGAACGTCTCATCGGAAATCTTTTCAGCCAGATATCTGAAAGCCAGTCCGTTCAGGCTGATATCGTAAATTTTTCCAACCTTGGTTAAATTTCCTCTAAGCGCTGCAAAGGCATCATCCTGGACTCGAAATCGCGTGAATTTTCGTCTTTCCATATCATTATATTTCCATTCTACGATAAGGCAGTTAACGTGATGTTTCATGAGTTAATTAACGGAAAATCTTTTCATCCTACGATGCATTTTATTTTATAAAATCAAGATAACAAGGGGTAATCTTATGGTGAGAAAGTGGGTATATCCATTACCGCCCCAAGATAAAAATGGACAAGGGTTCGGGGTTCGGGGTTCAGCGTTCAGAGGTTTGAAGTTTAAGAAACACCGATGGAAGAGGGAGGACCGCCCTCCAAAGGCGGGTAAACTTCGCTAAGAGGAGGGACGACTGATGACAGACGACAGACAACGGATTACAGATGATGGATTCACTTTGAATATTGCCGGCAGAAGGATTCTGGTTGCTTATTTCAAAAATCTCTTGTTGCAATTTAAATGTTGTTTGATACACCTTTAAATCACTGAAACTCTCTATCCTTTCCGCCATCACCCTTTCCTTCTGCGGAGTCCGCAGGAGGAAAAAGGTTGTTTCGTCTGTGTGGGTCTGTGTGGGGTCTGTGGCCAATGTTATTTTTTAGGTTTTTATGAGATCTTCTGCCAATGAGTTGATGGCACATATAGACCCCGGCAAGGCCCAGGCCGTTTGCCATAATGTCTTTTGGGTTAAACGTTCTGTGGGGGACATATATTTGAACGATCTCGAACAAAACCCCCAGCATGAACAAAACAAGAAAGGTGATAAGCCATATAAAAAAAATGATTTTCGAATACATTTTTTTTGAATTTTTAATGTTTAATGTTGAATTTTGATGGTCTCGTAAAAAGTAAAAAAGCGACTTTTTTGCGAGAGTGTTTTGTATTTAGTGTATAGTGTTTGGCAATCGCTCAATTTAGGTTCCAAAAATTAAAAAAACACCTTAAAATCTATTTTTCAAAGGTCTCTTTATTTATTGTTGACAAAACAAGACGGAATGTTATCCTTACCATAAGGTAAAGATATTTACTCCCTAATTGATCATGGAGGTGATACATATGATTACAAGTACAGTCTCTTCAAAAGGTCAGGTGACCATTCCTAAAAAAATTAGAGAGTTTCTTGAGTTGGAGACATTTGACAAAGTTGTTTTTATTCCTCTTGAAGAAGGAAAAGTGATGATCACAAACAAACAAATCCCGGTTTCCGACTTGTTTGGTATGCTAAAACACCGAAAACCCAAGCAAACTGTTTCTGTGGAAGAAATGGAAGCCGGAATCCGAAAAAGAAGAGCCGAAAGGGGAATGAATTGATTGCGTTGGATACGAATGCCCTTGTCAGAATACTCATTGAAGACGATGAGAAACAAGCCCTGAAGGTGAGAAAACTCATAGAGTCTGTCGAAAAAAAAGGTCAACAGATCATCATCCTCAATGAAGTTCTCATTGAGACAGTATGGATCCTTGAATCCGTTTATCAATGCACACGGGAAGATATTTTCCGATTCCTGGAAACCCTGATGAGCACATCGATATTTACCTTTTCAGAACCCCAGGCCATACGAAAGGCCGTTTATCACTTTAAAAAGGGGGGAGATTTCGCAGACCTTGTCATCGTTATGCAGGCCTTGCATCACCGTGCAAGAAAAATATTCAGTTTTGATAAAAAGCTGCAAAAATCATTTCCCGACTATGTGGTTGAAAAACTTGGCCCCAACGATCTATGAGCTAATCTTCTTGCCCCTCCCCTAATCCTTACTCCTATCTCATGAATTTTGAATTTTGAATTTTTAATGTTTAATTGTTAATTCTGATTTTTACGTTTGTTGTTTTTCCAATTCAAAACTCAACATTCAAAATTGTTTTTTAAAAAATATAATCTTGACTTACAGAGGGCGGTGTTGTATATTTCGCATAAATGTTAAATTTAACATGATTGCGAAATATAATGAACTTCGTTTACTTTAAAAATTCTTTGCGGGACTTCCCGGTGTTTTCCATAGCAGATATCAGAGCCGCACACGGTGATTTCGATCGTCGCAGACTGAGTGAATGGCAGAAAAAGGGATATATCAAAAAAATAGTCAAAGGCTATTACCTCTTTTCAGAAGTGAACATTGATGAAAGCATGCTGTCAGCAATCGCCAACAAAATTTATAAGCCATCCTATATTTCCTTTGAGACTGCGATGTCCCATTACCGGCTTGATTCCGGAAAGCATCTACATGATAACCTCGGCGTCAACGCAGGCGCACATACCTGTTTGAAACACCTGTAGCACGTTTTTCATACAGAACCGTAAAACCGGCATTGTTTTTTGGATATTCCATATTGCCCGGCGGCATAAAAATGGCTTTCATGGAAAAAGCGATCCTGGATTATTTCTATATAAATCCCTGCAGTCCGAACCAAGGATGATTTTTCGGCTCTGCGGATAAACAGGGAAGAGATGCTGAGCCGGTTTAAAAAGGAACGGCTCACAGACTATGTACTTCGTTTTAACCAAAAGCGCCTGTCAAAAAGGATGGAACAATTTCTTGACTGGTTAAAGAGGTCCTGAAAGATGCTTGATATCAAACAGATCGAATCATTTTATCCGGAACATCTTTGGCCGTTCAAAAAGAACCTGCTGCGGGAATATTTGCAGTATAAGATTCTGGAGGCAATCTTTGAAACACCCATGGCTGATAAACTGACTTTTATGGGTGGAACATGTATCCATATTGTTCATGGAAGTCCCCGGTTTTCGGAAGATCTCGACTTTGACAATCCAGGTATTAGCCGCCATGATTTCGAGGCCCTTTCTCAAAGTGTAAAACGGACTTTGGAGTTACAGGGATATAGTGTTGAGTTGAAGAATACCTATCAAGACGCCTTCCGTGCTTCTTTGCGCTTTCCGGGTTTGTTGCACGACCAGCGGTGTATCCGGCCATCGAGATGAAAAACTGCTGATCCAGATCGATACCGAACCACAGGAATTTAAATATAACCGGGATAAATTTATTCTTAACAAATTCGATGTGTTTTCGCGAATAAACATCGTCCCGTCAGATATCCTGCTGGCACAGAAAATTTATTGTATTTTTAACCGCAGCCGACCCATGGGACGTGATTTTTTTGACGTTGTTTTCCTGCTGGGAAAATCCGAATGTGAATTTTGATTATTTGAGCTCAAAAAATGTCAATACGAAATAAAACAGAATTACGAGACAGATTGCTTTCGCGGTGCGCCCGACTGGATTTCCATCGCCTGGCAAAAGATCTGGAGCCGTTTGTTTATTCCAAAAAAGAAGTGAACCGGGTACTCATGTTTCCGGACGTTATTCAGCAAGAAATTTAGATGGTTATGTTGGTTAAACTGGTTAAATTGGTTCTATCTGGTTTTCCTTCCAGCTTTCACCTTCTCAACTTCTGTCCTTTAGCTTCCATCTTCCCTCTTCCCTCGTCCTTCGTCTTATCTCCTCTCTATTTCCTGCTTGCCCCGTTAAATTTTTCGAAGAAAAGGAGCGCAGCGAATTTAACTGGGGTCTTCTGCCTCCTGAATTCTGCCTGTCGAAGCGAAGTGTAGATCCCGTTATCGGGGCCCTGTGAAATGTTTATCCCGTTAAATTCGTAGACTATTTAACTGGGGCGAAGCCTATTCCTCTGGGGCAGCTAATAAAAGGCTCTTGACAAAAAAGAAAATAATTATTAAACAATATTTATATCTTTAATTGTTTATTTATTTAATGGAGGACACATGGAAACCATCATGAAAATAAGTCCACAGGGTCAGATTCGTATTCCCAAGAAGTTCATGGAATCTCTGGGTATTGAAACCGGTGACTACCTTGCAATGGATATTGAAAACGATCATATTTTGTTAAAACCCAGAAAGCTTATCGATCCGTCCCAGGGTTGGCACTGGACCAAAGCGTGGCAAAAAAAGGAAGCTGAAGCTGATAAAGAAATAGAGCAGGACGAATTGTCTCCGAAATTCCGAAAAGCCCAAGAAGGAATCAAATGGTTAAAAGAATAACCAGCTACCAGTTTACTAAAAAATTTAAGAAAGAATATCAAACACTTCCCGGAGAGATCCAGGACAACTTTGATAAAAAGCTGTCTTTATTATTGGAAGACATCTTACACCCATCCCTCAGAGCCAAACGGATTCAGGGCACAAAAAACCGGTGGGAGGGATCCATTACCATGAAGTATCGCTTCACTTTTGAACTGCATGGAAATAAAGCCATATTCCGAACCATTGGCACACACGATATACTGAGTCGTTAAAATCTAATTGATCGTAAATAAAATGGGAATAAGTTAACGTAACCATAGACCTCCCATTATTCACTTTATCCTTGACTTATCATGCATTCATGCTATCTTAAATCATAATATTAATTTTAGGAGAATTTATGAACATTATAAAAACAGTTGGCAGCAGCGGGCAGATATCATTAGGCAAAAAATTTGCAGGTCAAACTGTAATGTTGGATGAAATCGACACAGGCGTTTGGATTGTCAAGCTGGGGCGCTTCATTCCCGATAATGAAAGGTGGCTTCAAAGGCCGGATGTCCAAGCCGAACTCAACGAAGCAATTGCCTGGGCAGAGAAAAATCCGCCTGAGGATACAAACTTTGAGGAATTAGAAGCCCGGATCAAATGATGAGCCAGAAAACGTATCAACACATACGTTTGGATTTGAACAATCCTGTCTTTCAACGCCTGCTTTTCAATCTGTCCAAAAACGATCAGCACAACACCCTCAATACTTTGCGGAAATTGGCAAACATGACATGGCAACAGGTATATTCAGATTATGGTCTAAAATGGGAAGTTATTCTATCACAAAAAGGCCCAGGCGGTAACAAACTTTACAGTTTTCGAATCGGCAAGGGATTTCGGGGAATAGCATGTCGTGACGGCTCATGGCTGCGCCTGTTATCGTTACATCCTGATCATGATTCAGCTTATCAGTAGGCAATGTATTCGCGGTGGCTCCTATCTCATGAATTTTGAATTTTTAATGTATAATTGTATTGTGAAGCGTTTAGATAATTTAATAGTTGGGCCTCATGTATCGGTTCAAAATAATCAACCGCCATCAACGCCAACACAACTTTATCCTCAACAACAATGTCAGCAAAATATTCTCCGACGATTTCACCTTCGTATTTAACATTTACCGGAACTTGAGCTTTGGCGTTTAAACCCATATTTCGGAACTCCATCAGTAGTGCATTCTCGTAAACCTTTTGCAGAAATCCAGCACCAAGGACTTTATTCACCTTAAATATGGCACTATTAATCTTTTGGATCAGCTCATCAATATCCATCTCTCAAACCCTTTTTTTATATCGTGAAGTGATGACTGTTTTTGAGACAGCTCCGCCCCGTGACTTACATAAGCGTGGCGTATTTATCTAAATGAAATTATTAGGTTTTTCGTTACAAGCCATCTCAAATAAACATCTTACGCCCAATTACGGCGTTGCGAGCCTCTTTAAAATTCTCACATACTCCCATGTATGCTCCGCTTTTTCATCGGCTCACGCCTTGTCCTTGAACGTAATCTGCATTTTTGAGATGGCTTGTATATTTTATGCGATTTTATATTCAGCCTTCTGCTCTTCTAACCTTCTTACCTTCTGTTCTTCCCTCTTCCCACTTTCCTAATTTCTATTTCCTATTTTCTGTCTTCTGTCTTCTGAATTCCTGTACCCCTGGATCTCCTGGATTTCTGTCTACTTCATTCCCCCATCACCGCCGCCAAATATTCCGACAATTTATGTTTTGTATTGTGAATCTTAAGTTTTCTCCGAATATTCTTCCGATGGGCTTTGACGGTTTCCAAAGAAATGTACATCACGCTTGCAATCTCTTTGGTGCTCATTTTATTTTTCACCATTGCAGCTATTTTCATTTCTGTTTCCGTGAGCACGCTGATGATTTTAAGATGCAACTCGCTTTTTGTCGTGATACTGTTTAAATATTCAGCCATTGAACTGATTTCCGGCCAGAATCTTTTTATCCTCTTCTCGGTTTGAAGTTCTTTGATGATTGGCATAATCTTTGAAGTGATGGTGGTGTTCACCTTTTCTTCCAGCTCGACTTTTTTGCTGTCTATATTTCTTGCCAGAACCGACATGGCCTGATGGGTTTGAACCAGCTCCCTGTTCAGGCTTTCCCATTCAGACCGATTCTTCACAAGTTCCTCTTTGAGCATGTGCAGGCTCTTATTCATTTCATTTTCAAGATGCTTTTCTTTACGGATATCCTTTAAAATCGAAAAGGAGAGTCCATTATTTTCCCCCTGGCTTACGGTAACTGTCACCTCCACAGGAATGACCTCTCCATTTTTTGAGACAATACGGGTTTCATAACAACCGGGCAAATCTACCCCTTTTCGCCGCTTTTCCAACCGGTCTTCTATTTTGGCGATTTCTTCCGGGTGAACCAGATCTTTAAATCCCATATTCATCAGTTCGCTGATGTTGTATCCGGTCATCTCGCAGGCACTGCGGTTCACATAACAGTGAACAGACACTATCGTTATGTATGGCCAGCATGGCATCATTGGCATTATCAAATATTTCTTTAAAGGCAGGATGACTTGCTTCTAAATAAAGCGCATCGATATTTTCGGGAGATGGTTTGTTCTTCTTTTTGAGATGTACCATTTAAAATACCCTGCATGTTTTATTTAGTCATAAAAAACCTGGTCCTCCCCCGCAATGCGGGAGTCAGAGAGTTATAACTCTGCCTGAAGAATCTCTGGAAGAGTTTGAAGTGAACTAAAGTTTAAGCGGCATTAAGTAAAACAGCCCCTTCCAGGGTTTATATAAAAGCCGGATCTACTGGACCCAGATTCTTTAATTCAAGGAAAATGGAAACATGCAATCCTATAAATATTCGAAGTATCTTAAATAGGTTGAAAGTATCGAAACGTCAAGGAGGGTTGTTGGGGGGATGGAGTGGGTAGTTGGACTACCCCTTGAGGCCTCTGCAAAACCCCCCTTTTTGCCCGATTTCTGTGCTTGCCCTGTGGAATGCGAAGCCTATTCCTCTAGGGTCAGGCTCAAATTTTAAGCCTCGAAATACTCATATGTATTCCTGCCTTTGTTTAGCTTTTCTGCTGGAATGAACTTCAGATGGCATCCTGAAATCAGTGAAAAGCAGCCATGTTATTTACCCTGCGGGAAAGTCCGATGGCACCGCATCTCCAGCGTTGTCAAGGGCTTGCAGTAAATTACTACAGCTGCACCTCTTGATCGCCTTGGACTCTTTCGTCCATCTTCCCTCGATCCTTCTTCCATCGTCTTAGCGCCTCTTATCCTTATCCTTGATCCTTGCAGTCTCGAGCTTTGAGCTTGGATTTTAAATAAGAGACAAGATTGATGCTTGTGTTTTCAATTTTCAATTTTTTTCGGATGCTTTTGCGATGGGTTTTAACCGTGTGCAGCGAAATGCACAGCAGGTCCCCTATTTGTTGACTGGTCAATCCGTTTTTTATCATCATTGCCACACGCATTTCCTGGTGGGTCAAATGGGAGTCGATATCATGATGCAGGGGTGAATCATGGGTAATTTCATTGAGGTAGTTGATAATAAGTTCCAGATCGGCTTCCCGTTTTTGGCAGTATACATCTTTTTGAAGTCCTTTGAGAATCGGTATTAATTTGCTGTTGCACATATTAAAATATTTTTTCTCCAGAGCTTCCTTTTTTTTATCTATATTTCTTGCCAGAACCGACACTGCCTGATTTGTTTCCAGAAGTTCTTTGTTTACTTTTTCTAAAGCCAATTTACGCTGAGAAAGTTCTGTTTCACTTCGCTTTACTGTGTTAAGAGCGTTACTGAGTTCGAAGGTACGTTCTTTTACTCGGTGTTCAAGCTCATCGTGAGCTTTTTGCAATGCTTCCTCGGCTTTGACGCGTTCGGTTATGTCCCATCCCACCCCTTGATATTCTGTCAAATTGTTCTGGTCATCAAATATTGCCTGGTTTGTCCATTTATGCCAACAAATTTCTCCGCTGGAATTCAAAACTCGATGTTCATGCGTAATTATAGGGACATTTGGATTAAGAGAAGCTATGTTATTGGACACTTTTTCTCGGTCGCCTTCAGGAATTAAGGGCATGAACTTGTACCCGATTAACTCCTTCGAGTCTCCCTTGTCAAGCATACCGACAGTAAGCATCGTTAATAAAGGTAATCGTTCCGTCTGGGAGAAAACGACAAATCATTTCAGTTTGACTCTCTACCACAGAGCCCGATAACGTGCTTCACTTTTTTGTAATGAATCTTTCAGTCTGCTTTTGATCGGTAATGTCTCTTGCCACACCAAATACGCCGATAATCTTTCCGTCTTTATCAATTAACGGTTCATTTTTAAAACGAGCGATTTTTCCATTGGTGAAGGTTAATTCGTATTCCGGATGCTCTCCATTTAAAGTTCTTTGATATACATCCACGGCAATTCTTTGGCTTTTTTCTTCAAACAGAGGAAGAAAGGATTTTCCTATCAATTTTTTCAACGGCAATCCTGTTAATGTCTCAGCCGCTTTATTGGTATAAGTTATATTGCCAAAAGCATCTGCTTTATAGGCGACATCACCTAAATTATCCAAAAAATCTCTGAATTGCTTCTCGCTTTCCCTAAGTGCTTTCTCCATCTCTTTTTTGTAAAGCGCAACTTCAATGGCAGCTTTGATTTCGCGGTCTTGAAAAGGTTTTAAAATATAGCCAAAAGGTTCGGCTTTTTTGGCTCTTTTTATAATTTTATCTTCTGAAAAGGCTGTCAGAAAAATCACCGGAATATCAAGTTCGGCTTTTACGATCTTCGCTACAGTGATACCATCGAGTTTCCCCGGGATCATGATATCCATCAGAATCAGATCGGGTCTAAGACTCCTGGCTTTTTCCACAGCCTCTTCACCGGAATAAGCGATACCCCAATAATCGAATCCCATAGATGTCAGCCTCTGTTGAAGTTTTAGGGCAATGACGACTTCGTCCTCTACGACCATTATTTTACCTGCACTTTTTTTTGTCATTTAAGCCTCTTAAATTCTATGCAAATATCTGTTCCGTCATCATGGTTGAAACGAATTTCTCCTTTTAGTTGACCGACGACAAGATGTTTGACCAATTCTAACCCAAGGCCGCCGGCAGGTTTAACTTCTACTCCCCTCAGGGATACCGCCACCATCATCTTTCACTCTCAGCAGAACGGTGTTGTCGTCGGAGTTGTGAATGGAGATCTGAATCTTTCCCTGTTCTTTCTCTACAAAAGCGTGTTTTAAGGAATTTGTAATCAGTTCATTTAAAATCAGGGCACAGGGGATGGCCTGGCTTAAAGAAAGATAAACCTCGGAAGGTTCTATCACCAGGTCAACCTTCTTTTCACTTCCATAGAGAAATAGAAGATGTTCTGTCAGTTCGCCGATATGTCTTGCCATGTCGATCCGATCAAACCGATCGCTTTGATAAAGCTGGGAATGAATCATGGCCATGGAATGAATCCGGGTTCTCGAACTGAGCAAAAGATTTTGTATCTCCTGGTTTTCAGAAGCCATGCTGCTCATATCAAGAAGGCTGGAAATAATCTCGAAATTATTTTTTACCCGATGATGGATTTCGCCTAAAAGCACTTCTTTTTCTCTTAAAGATGCTGTTATTTGTTCTTCTATGATTTTGCGATCTGTTATGTCCCTTATTGCAGCAATATGAACCATTCTCTCTTTATGATCGAAAAAATTGGCAGTAATTTCTACGGGAAAAACCGTTCCATCTTTCTTTTTATGATATCTTAAAGGCACGAATCCTTCGTGGTCTTGTATGCTTTTTTTTGTTTGATCAGGTTCTGCTGAAAAATCTGTGTTTTTCATGCAGAGTATTTCTTCCTTGCTGTATCCATAAAGCTTGATAAACGAAATATTGACATCGAGCATATTTCCGGTTTCAATATCCATTAAAGCCAGTGCATCTGATTCCATCTCAAATAATTTTCGATATTTTTCCTCACTTTCATGCAGTCCTTTTTGAACTTGCTTTCGCTCCTCAATTTCCATTCTGAGTTTGGTGTGCGTGTTGTTGAGTCTTTTTGCTAATTTATTGAAATTTTTTGCCAAACCAGCTATCTCGTCCTCACCTGTTATCTCGACATCTCCAATTTCCAAAACATCACTTTGCTTTTCGACATCTAATAAATGATTTGTGATTCTGCTTAAACGATCCGTGATGACAAATTTGAATACAAACACCAAGGATGCAACAAGCAACAAAATTACCATCCCTAAAAATCCAAGGTTTGTGAATTTCTCGTTCAATAAAAGTTTTTCGACGGTATCGCTGGGGATGGCAACGGTATCAAGGCCCACCACTTCTCCAAGTGGACGGTAAAATGATGCGTCGGGACCATATCTTTTTATCAATTCGATTGGCGCATCTTTCGGATTCCCATGGCAACGAAGGCAGGCTTTTTCCATTCGCATGGCACTAAATGTCGCAAGATATTCCCTGTCGCCCATGGCAATCTCGCCCGTCCAAACCGTATTATCAGGATTGTCATTAAAATACGCTGATCATTTTAAGTTCTTCAGGACCTGCCAGATTAACGGGATTTCTAGGGTTGCCGGAAGCAAATTTGATGATGTAATCCGGAAAGTTTTTGCGAACCTTTTCAAAGATACTGCGGGCCACAAAGCTGGTGGACATGGTTTCGGGTATGAATTTTCCTTCGCCAACCAAATTAAACATCATGGGGCGAATCGTTTCAGCCACATACTCACGGATGGCAAGCTCAAAATTTAGTGCAAGACTCAATTGCTGATTTGTTAAATTCTCAATATTTGAAGTAACTGAGATGTAAGTTCTGTGGATTAATATCGTTGAGCATATTAAAATAATTACTCCAACAAAGACTAATAATTTTAATTTTATGCTTTTCATTTTTCACCTTAAGATAAAATCGTGCAACGATTTTATGAAACGCGGCGTTGCCGCTCAGTTGGGGAAAAGAGTTCTATGGCTTTTGCCAAGCCTTTAATACTTTATAGTTTTTAGCACTTCACTTGAACCCTTGAATCTTAGAATCCTTTTACAAGCCATCTAAGAAATTTGATTTGAATGGATGAAATTTCGAAAAAAATATTGTTTCGAAAAAATTTGCTTCTACTTGAATAACATAGAGACATCGAATTTGCAATCATTTCCGTTTCTTGGGAATGTGAATAGGTCTTAATTCCTTTGGGCGTAGATTGGGAGAAACATCGGTTCCATTTCTTCCATAAAATCCCTTTTAAATGACCGGCCTGATGGAAAAACCTTGGCTAAACTTAAGCCGCAGGCTTAATGACATCCAATGTGAGTTTGGTGTTGACGGTATCTGTCGAGGCCTTTTCCACCGGTCCGGAACTGTCAATCGTCACCCGTGTGGGGCTTAACCCGCCGGTGGTCTTGAGCTCCTTTTCGATTGCTTCGGCGCGCCGCTGAGCAAGATCCCGGAGATCGGCGTCGAACAGCGGTTCCAACCTTACCAATTCCTCGAACATCGCCTGGTAAAAGGCAATATCTGAACTCTCCCAACCGAAAAGGGCCAAATAGGGTTTCACCCGTTTTGCCTTCCGGCCGGTCTCTTTTTCGTACTGCGTTTTGAAATCGGCGACCGCTTTGTCACCGGCACGCATTTTGAGAAGTTTTTCCAGAGCTTTCTGCGTTTTGGCTGTGTTGAATGCAACGGGTCCCGGTGCCTCGTCCGGCGATAGCTTCACGCCCATCTGTTCGGCAAGGGCACGTTTTACACGTTCCGTACGCAGCGCCTCGCCATCGATTTTGGGATCGAAACGGCCCTGTACCACCACCCTCAGCTGAGGCCGCTTTTGAAGGGCTTCAACCACCCTTTTCAGCTTTTTCAACTCCGGCGGCAACAGGCGATCGTTGCCGGGCTGGAAGGAAATGGCATCCATTTGCTCCCCCTTATCACCCAAAAGGCCGCCCAGCGCTCTGAACGGCGCAGTCACGACCTTGGTGATCAGGTTGACCAAAGCCTTCCAGATCACACGACCGTATTTAAAATCAGGATTGTCCACGTTGCCACTCACCGGCACTGCCACATCGATCTTACCCTCAGTGTCGGTAAGGAGTGCGATAGCCAAATTTAGTGGCAGATTAATTGCGCTTGGTGCCTCCACCCGCTCGCCGAGGGTGAACTGTTCTAACACCACATTATTTTCTCCGAGAAGTTCGCTGTTCTTAATTTTGTACTCCAGTTTGAGGTTGAGCGTTCCAGATGCGATTTTTCGCCCGGCAAACGTGGCGCTATAAGGGCTGAGGGGTTTCATCTCAACGTTTTGGAATGACACAGTGAGATCTGTGAACGTTTTGGGCGCGAAAGGACTCATCCCACCTTCCACCGTGGTGAATCCGTATTCGTCAACCTTTCCCTCGAGTTTAATCATGGTTCGGCTCGCCGGGTCGGAAGATATGCCCGTAGCACCTCCGCTGAAATCCGTCACATGGGTAGCAAAAGGCAACACCAGGCTGAAGTCTGCGAAATCAACAACACCTTTCTCTACGCGAATCCGTTCGATACTCACCGGAAAAAGTGCCCGATCTTTGCTCGGAACGACAGCCGGAGTTTGCTCCTGGTGTATTGCTGTCTCGTCGCCAACCGCATCCGGGCTCTTTAGTACCTTGGCCAGATTTACACTACGGTCCTTGAAGATCACAACTTTGGCGCCAGGCTCCAGCAACCTCACCTCTTCTATTTGCACTCGATCAGGTGACAGCCCAAACTTAAGTCCATTAACAGACATCTCCTTCCATTCGAGGAATCGTTCACCGGTGTCTTCCTCGTTTAACATGAGCTTGTTCACGCTTACTGAGCCGTTGGCGTGCAATTGGGGAGCGGATTTGGCAGAGCGATACTTCACCCGGGCCGACGCGGAGATGTTACCAGACTCAAGCGCAAGCGACGTAAACTTGGCTACGGCGGGTCGTAGCGGTTTGAGGTTTATCCCCGTTATTTTCGCGCGTGCATCGGCACGGTTGCCGATCTGGCTGACCTGACCACTGACGTTTACACTTCCACCCTGGGCCACCTTGAGATCTGTTTTAACATCGATGGGCGTCTTACCGTCGTTGGTAAGATTTTTGAGTGACGCCCGGATATCTTTTAGGTCATAAACAATGGCCGGGGCAAAGGTATTGTCCTGCAAACCCACCCGAAAGCCGTTTATTTCAAACGTATCAAGGCTGAATGACCAGGGCTTGCTCTCGGCCCGCGCTTTTACACCGGTTTCGGCGATATCGCGTTTCAGCCTTCCTTTGTCCCCGGGATTCAACATCTCAAGCAGACGGATACTCCCGTCTTTACCGCGGACCACAGTTGTTCCACCGCCGGTGGCCCCCACCCGTGTGATCGTTATCTCACGATTTCCAATATCGATGCGGCCGTCATTCAGCGCAAGCGTGTCTAAAGATAGAAAGGGAGCGTCACCTGCTTCCGAAATTAAGACACGATTCAACGCCACCTCCAGATCGTTCACAATGGCTTTTATCGGCCCGGTGCCAACTTCTGCCGACGCGTTCAACAAAACATTAAGCCCGCCGACGGCAAGCGCAACGGGGTTGGCGCGGCTGTGGTCTGAATAATCCACCGCAACGTTTTCGACTTTCACCTCTCCTGCCTTCAAGCGCCATGGCTGACTCTCGGGTGTTGAGGTGCCGGGAATCGGTGCAGTCACGTCTGTGGACGTCCGTTGCGTAACGAGCTTCTGCCAGTCGAACACCCCCTTTTCATCCACCGATGCCGAAACTTTACCGTCACGCACGACGATACTCGGAACCGTGAGTTCCCGCGCTTTAAGGTCGAAACGCATGCCGTCTGCTTCAATTGCTTTCAGGGCAAGCAAGGGTGTGTTCTTGCCTTTTTCTGTGAGCAAAAGTCCCTTGAGTGCGAACTTCGCGTCCTGCAACACCAAAAGTGCGATATGCTTTTGATAATCAAATCGATAGCGGGTACTGAAGTCCATCTCGCCCGCCGGCTCGGATAGGTTCAACTCGTCCTGAACGAACTTCCACGCTGTGGCCAGTTTGAAGCCGGCCATGCTTAACTTGCCTTCAGAAAAAATAGGGCGTAAAGATATTTCGCCTTGCCAGCCAACCGTGCCGCCACCAGGCAAGTCGGCCTTAACGGTGTAAGGACCTTTGTGTTCCGGGAGTGTAGATATCTCTTTAAACTCGAGGTTAAGGGGCGAAATTGTTTCTGTAGCATAAGTAGTCGCTGAACGATCGCTGAAGGTGAAGCTGCCGCCCATGACTTCAGCGTGATGCACCAGCAGCCTCGGCGGGCGACTGTCGGTGGGCGGAGGATTTTCCGACTTGGGAAAACTGTCGGCAAGATCTGCGAAATTAAGACGGCCGTTATGCTGTATCTCTATGTTAAAGGATGGTCTTTCTATAAGAACATCGGCAAAGGTCCACGCCCAGCGGAAAAGGCTTGAGAGCTCAAAGTCAACAAACAGGCGTCCGAAGCCAATAATTGGGCGATTGTCTGCCTCTTGGAATACAAAGTCCTTGGCCTCAAAAGTGAACAGGAAAGGGTTGACACGCACCTCGGCAATGGATGCTTTGCGCTTGAGCTTTTCCACAGCGTAATTGCCGACATAGCGTGTGACGACCCAGGGCGTTAGCAAAAAACCAAGCAGGGCATACAACACCACTGCCGCAACCCCGGCCAGCAGCCAGCGGTTGAGAAGTATCTGACGCCAACGACCGGGGGTTGACTCGGGACCGTTTGTGTCTGTAGTTCGGTCATGCATGGTTGACTCCTCCCGCGACGCACTGGGGCCGGAACGCCGCTTTAATGAATCTTGACGGCTTCGTAAAAAGTCCAACTTCTGCGTTGCGCTGCATTCCTCGTCACTGCGGCGTACGATAAGTACGCCTCATTCCTCGGAATTTGCGCGCCTTGAATTTGAAGCTTTTTACTTTGCCGTCGAGGTTTGACTTTTTACGAGTTCATCAATCTTGGTCATATTATACAAATGAGCTTTTAGATCACTTTAAACACTTTTCTTTCCAGTCTTGCTACCGACTCGATGTGATGGGTATGAGGAAACATGTCCACCGGCTGAACTTCCAGCACCCTGTAACTTTCTTTCAGCATACCAAAATCCCGTGCCATGGTCGCAGGATTGCAAGACACATATACTATCCTGGCCGGCGCCAATTCAAGAATTTTGCAAACCACATCTTTGTGCATTCCTGCCCTCGGCGGATCTATAATCATCACATCCGGTGCAGCCGTGAGTTCGGAAAGCTTTTCTTTAATGTCTCCGAGAATAAACCGGCAATTGGAAATCCCGTTGATCCGACAGTTGTTCATTGCATCGCTTACTGCGCTTTCAGCGATTTCAATGCCGATCACTGTTTTGGCTGCCCCGGATATAAATATGGCGATGGCCCCTGTCCCGCAGTAAAGATCCACAACCGTTTCCTTGACTGAAAGATCAGCATATTCCTTTATGGTTTCGTATAAACGTTGTGCGCCCCGGGTATTGGTTTGAAAAAATGAGTTTGCCGATATTTCAAATTCAAATTCACCGATTTTATCCCTGATACAGGGCAGCCCGGAAAGCATTATTTCATACTCTCCCATAGCAACTCCGGCTTTTCGTGAAGTAATATTGTTTACCACCGATACGATTTGAGGATATGTGTTCACCAGTTGATCGGCCAGGGGCTGCACGGTTTTTCGGTCTTCTTTTGAGGTGATGATATTGACCATCCACTGGTTATACGCCGTAGAATGTCTCAGCATGAGAAAGCGCCAGAAACCGATATGACTGTGAAGTCCATAGACAGGAACACCTGAAGCCCGAATAAATTTCCTGACGTCGTCAAGGATACGATTGCCGAGTTCAGGTTGAAGAAAACATACACGGGTGTCCATTACCTTGTAAAAAGTTCCCGGAACATGAAGTCCAAGGGCAAAGCTATTGTCAACATCCGACTTGTCCATCTCATCCGGCAGGAGCCACCTGCGGTCGGAACATGAAAACTCCATCTTGTTCCGGTATTCAAATATTTCCGGCGAAGGGATTGTCGGATGCACCGGTACGCCATGAATCAGGGCTATCCGCTCGATGGATTCCACCACATGCTGTTGTTTGTATTCGAGCTGCTTGTCGTATTGTAAAAACTGCCATTTGCATCCACCGCAAAATCCGCTGTACATGCACTTCGGGGTAACCCTGAAGGGTGACGGTTCAATGAGGGTGTCGATCCGGGCCTCGGCATACTGCTTTTTTCTTTTGAAAATACGTGCAACGACACGATCCAGCGGAACGGCCTGTTCTACAAATACGGTAAGACCGTTGACTTTTGCAATCCCTTTTCCGCCAAAGGCGATCCCGGAAATATCAAGCTTAAGAAGTTGTCCTTTTTTTATATTCATGCATTGAAAAATAACACGAATTATGCGATATTCCAACCATGAATCCAATCGATATCACTTTTACATCCGACGAATTCCTTTTAAAAGGGACCCTCCATTTGCCGGAAACCGACCTGCCGCCGGTTGTCATCGGTTCCCACGGTCTGCTCAGTAACAGTAGTTCCCCCAAACAAATTGCCCTGGCCCGAGAATGTAATGCCAACGGTATCGCCTATTTCAGATTCGACCATCGAGGCTGCGGACAAAGCGAGGGTGTTTTTAATGAGGTCACCTCTTTAAACGGCCGTCGCAGTGACCTGATCAATGCCGTAAACTTCATTCAACAACGAAACGATATCGGAACCCGGGTCGGGCTTTTCGGAAGCAGCATGGGCGGAACCGTCTGTATGTCCGTGGCGGATGCCCTGGATATTGATGCATGGGTTACGTATGCGTCCCCTGTGCGAAGCAGTTCCATCGCTTCGGCCTTGAAAAAATCGGATGACGTTGAAAGCATCAATCCATTGCTGGATCAAAAACATCTGGCTTGGGACATTTCGGATCAGCTCAAGCACCTTCATCACATTTTTATTTTACACGGCGATTCCGACGTCGTTGTGTCCCCTTCCAATGCTCACGAGATCTATACAAAATCCGGCCACCCCAAAAAGTTGATTATTCAAAAAGGCGGGAACCACGTCATGAGCAACAAAAAACATCAGAAAGATTTTTTACGGGAAGCGGTAAACTGGTTCAAGGAATGCCTGGTCGGCTAATAGGATTGATGATCGACTCGGTTGATACGCTTGTTGGATGCTGACGCAAATTCAACAGGTTACAATCGATTGATGATTTGTGATTCAAAATAAAAAAGTAAAATACCGGTTAACACCTGCACCTAATCACCCATCAAATACCTATCACCCATCACCCATTACCTCTTAGCGTGTGTTTGGTTTGTTTAGTTGGCTAAATTCGATTAAATGTCTACGCAGGATGTCCAGCGCTTTCACGGCAAAAACCTTTTTATTTCTCCACCGGCTGTTAAATGGATAAAAGAATCTGAATCCCCGTACAGATTGTCGATCGGCAAGACCAATGCAAACCGTTCCCACAGGCTTTTCGTCGGTCCCCCCATCCGGTCCGGCAATACCGCTGGTTGCAAGTCCAAAATCTGATTCTGTGATTCGTCTTACACCCGCTGCCATCTCTTTTGCTGTTTTTTCATGAACAGCCCCGTAGTGTTCAAGAACTTCAGATGATACGCCCAAAACCTTTTGTTTGGCTTCATTTGAGTACGTAACCCCTGAGAAAAGAAAATAGTCTGAACTGCCCGGTACATTGGTCAACAAGTGAGATATCAGACCCCCGGTGCAGCTTTCGGCAACTGCCAGCGTTGCATTTCGTTTTAAAAGAAGTCTGCCCACCACAGCCTCCATAGGGCTTTCGTCTTCAGAGAAAACATTGTCCCCTATTTCCTCTACAACCAAGGCAGCTGCCTTAACCATACCTTGATGAAGTGCTTCTTTGTCTTTGCCCCGGCCATAAAGTTTGATTTGGATTTCCGGGAACTTGGCGCGAAATCCAAGCGTAATTTCCGGGAACATCCCACCGATGCCTAACACTCGTTCGGCTGTGGCCGATTCCGTTAAACCAAATGTTGATATGGTTTTCACCATGCTGAATTCACAAATGCTCCCCCGTAACTTTTCCAATTGAGTCAGGACAGTATCTGAAAGCATTCTTTGCATTTCAAAGGGAACCCCGGGTAAAAAGAAAAACATGCAGCGGTTTATTTTTAGCATAAACCCGGGCGCGGTTCCCGCTGGATTTAAAATAAGGTCAGCCCCCCGAGGCAACATGGCCTGTTTTTTGTTGGAATCAGGCATCATACGGTTTCTCGCCTTGAAATAGCTTTCAACCCCATGAAGGGCCGGCAGATTTAAAACAAGATCGACGCCGACTGATGTTGCTGCGGCCTGGGCGGTTAGATCATCCGGAGTCGGTCCCAGCCCGCCGGTGACCAGAGCAGCGTCAGATCGGCTTCCAATTTCCTGAAGGATTAAAACAAGGTCCTCCACGTTATCGCCGACACATGTATGGCGAACGACGTTAAAGCCGGCTTCTTCGAGCTTCATTGCAATGTGTGCTGAATTTCTGTCAATCACCGCACCGGACCGGATTTCATCTCCGGTGATGAGTATCTCTACGTTCATAACATATTACCTAAAGTGATAATTGAGCTAAATCATCTAAAGTGCCTAAACAAACAGAATATATTTAACCAAACTAAATGTCCAACCCTGAACCTATCACCCGTACGCGTTCACGGGGCTTGCTTCCCCGTGTAACGATACTTGGCGGAGCGGCTTCCCGTTATTTCAATGACTTAGCAGTGGGGCGACCGCGGCTCCCGCATGCTTTTCGCGGGAGAACGCGGAGGGGGCAGGAATGCCACCGCTGCTAAGTCATTGAAATGACCAGACACGTAGACACCGGAGTGAAGCGGGGGAGCACACTCCGTGAACACATACTATATCACCCGTTACTCTCTTTCAAATCATTATAAATTGATCGAACCTGGCGACACATCCTATCAAACTGATCCGGATAAAGAGACTGGGCACCATCGCTTAAGGCCTCTTCAGGTGCATGATGCACTTCTACAATCAGGCCGTGGGCCCCCACGGCCACAGCCGCCCGACTCAAAGGAATCACCTGATCACGTTGTCCGGCGGCATGGCTGGGATCAACAATAATAGGAAGATGGCTTTCTTTAACTACAACGGATACAGCCGAAAGATCAAGGGTGTTGCGACTGTGATGGACAAAGGTTCGCACGCCCCTTTCGCATAAAATCACCTGTGAATTTCCACCTTCCATAATATATTCTGCTGCCATAAGCCATTCATCAATGGTCGCTGCCATACCCCGTTTAAGCAAAACCGGTTTGCTGGCCCGGCCGGCCTTTCTCAGCAAACTAAAATTCTGCATGTTCCGTGTACCGATCTGAATAACATCGGCATATTCAGCAACCAGGTCCATGTTTTCCATATCCATAACCTCGGTAACAACCGGCATGCCTGTTTTTTCGCGAACTTTTGCAAGGATTTTCAACCCCTCTTCTCCAAGCCCCTGAAACGAATACGGTGAAGTTCGGGGTTTAAATGCGCCGCCTCTAAAAAGCTGTGCACCGCTGCGCCGGACATGCTCTGCTATGGTCAAGGCCTGGTATTCACTTTCCACGGCACAAGGGCCGGCGATTATTGTCAGATTGCCGCTGCCTATGGACACACCTCCGATTTGAATGATGGTGTCTTCATGCTTAAATTCCCGGCTGACAAGTTTGTATGGGCGTGTGACATTAATCGCATCCTTAACCCCCGGCAGCCCTAAGAACGGTGATCCATCAACATGCCCCTTATTGTTTAAAATACCGATGGACATCCTTTCTCCGCCTGGAATAGGACGCGCCGTAAACCCCCGCTGTTTGATTACCGCGATAACGGTATCAATTTCCGCCTGTGTTGCTTTTTTATCCATAACAATAAGCATGGTCTTTCCTCCTTTTAAGCAAAAAAAAACCGTGAGCTTGGATGTGCCCACGGTCCTTAATTTTTCCTTTTAAAAAATGGTTCAGTCTGCTTCGAACCGGTCGGCACACTCCTTTTCTCCGGTGATCCACCACCAGCACCAAAAGAAATATTGTTGGGTTAAATGTTTCATCAATTCCACTCCCGAGCGGTTTTGCCCCTTATCTGGTTGCGCGTTTAGGGCCAAGACTTAAACTACCGAAATGTGCTCACCATTGTCAAGATAATTTTCATCCCGCTTTTTATTAAAGCAATAATTTTAATGATAAAATATCTTGACAAATATTTCTGATAAAAGGTAAGTTCTTTTTCGAATCAGGTGAACAAATGAAAATTAATCAACACAAACATCAAATTTACAAAATCGATCTAAACCGCTGGTGGTGGCGGCAAATCCAAAGCAACGGGTCTGCCCCAGTGACTTAACCAGACAGCGTATTAAAAAAATATTTAAAGGACCACGGGCAACCCAAACCCACGGTCCTTTTTTTATTTGAACTTCAAAAAGGCCGTGGAAATTTCCATGGCCGTAATAGTTTAGTCCTTTGAAACAAATCAATTTCATTGGTCTTCGCTTTTAGCTTCGACCCAACAAGAAAGAGCTTCAGGTATGATTTCAAAAGGCTAATCAGAAAGGAACTTTTATGTTAATCAATGAATTCCCTGACATCGAACAATTTCGCAACCTGGCAAAACAGGCCAATGTCATTCCGGTTTGTGCGGAGATGCTGGCCGATACGGAAACTCCGGTTTCACTGTTAAGGAAAATATATAAAGACAATACCTCAACTTTTCTTTTCGAAAGTGTTGAAGGCGGCGAAAGATGGGGAAGATACAGTTTCTTAGGTGTCTCCGCCGGAACGCACATACGGATATTTCAAGAATTTGTTGAAATCTGTGAAAACAGTTCCTGCAAAAATATTGCGCACAACGGAGACCCCCTTGGCGTTTTGAGGACATTTATCAACCAATACAAACCCGCACAAGTTCCAGGACTTCCAAGATTCTGGGGTGGAATGGTAGGATATTTAACTTATGAAATGGTATCCTTTTTTGAATCTATCCCCAATCTTCTCCCGGAAAACAAACCCCTTGCCCATTTCATCATACCGGATGAACTGTTGATATTTGACAATATTCAACACACTTTGTTTCTGGTGGTCATCTCTTTTTTAAAAAAAGATCAGGACCCTGACCACGCCTTTCGTGCTGCAACCCAGCGCCTGAACGCTCTGATGGCGCGAATGAAACAGCCGGCACCTGAAGATGATATCGAGCCGGGTGAATACGCTTTGGCGCTGGAAACACCATGGGAGGCGGATCACTTTCGCGGGCTCGTAAAAAAGGTGAAGGACTATATTCGGGCCGGTGATGTGATCCAAACCGTCATTTCAAAACCCTTTATCTGTTCGTCACCGCCCGACCCCTGGACACTCTACCGAACCCAGAGATTTATTAACCCTTCACCCTATCTCTACTTTCTCAGTCTCGGGGATTTAACGCTCATCGGTTCCTCTCCTGAGACAATGGTCCGTTTGGAAAACCGTGTCGCCACCCTGCGCCCAATTGCCGGTACCCGTCCCAGAGGAAAGAACGAACAGGAAGACCGATCGTTGGCCAACGAACTCCTCGCCGATGAAAAAGAACGGGCGGAGCACTTGATGTTGGTGGATTTAGGACGGAACGATCTGGGCCGTGTTGCGGAACTGGGAACCGTTCAAGTTACCGATTTAATGATTGTGGAACGTTACTCCCATGTTATGCACCTGGTGTCCAACATTTGCTGCGATATAAAGCCCGACTTCGATGCCCTGGATCTGCTTCGGGCGACCTTTCCTGCGGGAACATTGTCCGGAGCGCCTAAAATAAGAGCCATGGAGATCATTGCAGAACTCGAACAAAATCCCAGGGGTCCTTATGGCGGCGCTGTCGGATATATTTCGTTCCACGGAAATATGGACATGGCCATTACCATCCGAACCGCCAGCATTGAAGACAACCTGCTTACGGTTCAGGCCGGTGCAGGTATTGTTGCCGATTCTGATCCGGAACGTGAAAGACAGGAAACCGTAAATAAAGCAAAAGCCATGCAGAAGGCACTGGAATTGGTTTCAAAAGGAAAGAAGGAGAAAAGACGATGATCATCATGATCGACAACTACGATTCATTTACCTACAATCTGGTTCAATATCTGGGCCAAATCGGCGCTTCGGTCAAGGTTGTGCGGAACGACGCCGCTTCCATATCGGATCTTATTTCATGGAAACCTTCGGGAATCGTCATATCACCCGGACCCGGCCGTCCGGAATCAGCTGGAATTTCCTTATCTGTGGTGGAACATTTTTCCGGTAAGATTCCCATCCTTGGCGTATGTCTGGGCCACCAGGCCATTGCCGCTGCGTTTGGTGGAAAAGTGGTTGCCGCCAAACATCTTATGCATGGGAAAACATCCATGATCCACGCTGACGGGAAAATGATCTATCAGGGAATTCTTAAACCTTTTGAGGCAATGCGGTATCATTCCCTGGCCGTTTCAAGAGAGCATCTTCCCGAATGTCTGGAAATAAGTTCTGAATCGAACGACGGCGAAATCATGGGGATCCGGCACAAAGAACATCATGGGACCGAAGGCATTCAATTTCATCCGGAATCTATTATGACACGTATGGGCAAACGGATTTTGAGGAATTTTTTAAATAATCGATGATCGGAAATTAGGAAATAGAAAAGAGGCAGGGCCTACGGCTGTTGGAGTTAGAGGTTGGAGGCAATGGTGCGCCGCGATAGGCTCAGAGGTTGGAGGTCAGAGGAATGGCTACGCCGCGATAGGCTATAGGTTGGAGGTTGGAGGCAGGGGTTTTTGCCTTTAGCCTAAAGCGAAGCGATCCTCCAACCTATTACCCTATGCCCTATGCCAATTGACCATTCAACGATTTAACTATTTGACCAAAATTAGAGGAGAGGATTGACGATGTTTAAGGAAAATCTCAGCAAAATCATTAAGAGAGAAGATCTGAATGAAGAACAAATGTCTCAAATGATCACCGAAATTTTTTCCGGAAATATAACCGATGCTCAAATTGGCGCGATGATGGCCGCTTTGGCAACAAAGGGAGAAACCTTTGAAGAACTTGCGGGTGCGGCTCGCGCCATGCGAAGGAAATCCCTTCGTATTCAAACATCAACCGCAACCGTTGTCGACACCTGCGGTACCGGCGGTGACGGCGCTCATACGTTTAACATTTCAACGACGACGTCATTTGTGGTCGCGGCATGTGGTGTCACCGTTGCCAAGCACGGGAACCGTTCCGTATCGAGTCAGTGCGGCAGTGCAGATCTTCTTGAGGCGCTGGGGGTTAAACTCGACACGGCTCCGGAAATTGTAGAAGACGCGGTTCATGACATCGGTATCGGTTTTCTTTTTGCTCCTCTGTATCACGGCGCCATGCGATTTGCTGCAAAAGCGAGAAAAGAGGTGGGACTGCGCAGTATTTTTAACATGCTGGGTCCACTTACAAATCCTGCCGGAGCAAACTGCCAGCTTCTTGGGGTTTATGCACCCGAACTCACGGAGATGTTTGCCCATGCCCTTCAGCTGCTGGGCGCAAAAAGAGCATTTGTGGTTCATGGTCATGATGGACTGGATGAAATTTCTGTTTGTGCTCCCACCCGCGTTTCAGAACTCAAAGACGGTCTTATTCGAACGTATGATATATCTCCCGAACAGTTTTTTAGTGGACTGGCGGAGCCGGCAGATCTTCTGGGTGGAAATCCCGAAGAAAACGCCCAAATTACCCGTAACATTCTAAATGGCGAAAAAGGGCCCAAACGAAATGTCGTACTCATTAACGCTGCTGCGGCACTGGTTGCCGCGGGACAGGCTGAAGATTTAAAGCAAGGTATTCGAATGGCTGAAAGCGCTATTGATGATGGTGCTGCTGCCAATAAGATGGAAGCGTTGATAAAATATAGTCAGGAAAACGGCTAATGGTAAAAGATATTTTAAGTAAAATTGTTGACGATAAAAAACAGGAAATCGCCGCAGCGAAACAACATATTTCGGAATCTTTTCTTCGTGAAAAAGCGTTTGCTCCTCGAAAGAGACGTCCTTTTTTAAAAAAACTGGAACAACCCGGGCCGTTTGGCATCAATATCATTGCTGAAATTAAACGGGCCTCCCCATCCAAGGGTGATATTCGTGCGAACCTGAACCCTGCGGTTTACGCTGACGAATATGAGAAGGGAGGTGCTGCGGCACTATCCGTGTTGACCGATAAGACTCACTTTAAAGGAAGTCCCGAAGACCTGAAAATCGCCCGTGAGACCACGACACTTCCGGTTCTTCGGAAAGATTTTCTGATTTCCGCTTACCAGATTTTTGAGTCAGCAGTTATGGAAGCCGACGCCGTACTCCTGATCGTCCGTATTCTTGATCAACAGCAACTCAAGGATTATCTGAGTTTGTGCAATGAATTAAAGATGGATGCGCTGGTGGAGGTTCATTCAGAGGCGGATATCGAAAAGGCCGGGTTGGCAGGCGCCCGACTTATCGGAATCAACAACCGCAACCTGCAATCTTTTGAAACCGATATCGACATCGCGATTCGGATGAAATCACTGCTTAACAATGACCAGATAGCGATTGCGGCCAGTGGAATTCGAACACGAAAAGACATCGATAAAATTAGAGATTCGGAGATATGGAATTTCTTAATCGGTGAAAGTCTCGTACGGGCGGAACATCCAAGGGAATTCCTTGAATCCCTCCATGGCAAATAAATCACTTGCATCTCATCCATTCCGATGTTTATAATATTTCGCAACAGTTTAGCCTTTTGAAAACATTGTCGCTCTTTTGAATTCGATTTGTTTCAAAGTAAGAAACTTGAGTAATAATTTAGCGTTTTGACTAATCCTCGACGTGTTATTTATGCAACGGTAGGGTTTTAACCACTCAACAAATTAACGAATTAAATCGGTCAGCAAGAGGTAAAACATGCGTAAAACCATAGAACTAAAAAGGGTAGTGGTTACCGGCCTTGGGATGGTCACCTCACTGGGCCTGGATGTACAAAGCACGTGGGAAGCCATGATTGCGGGCAAGTCCGGTATAGATCAAATCACTCAGTGGGGAGATTTGGAAGACATTAAAAAACAGTTTAATTTGTCGGAAGATTTTCCTCTCATTGCCGGAGAAGTAAAACAGTTTGACATAAAAGAAATCGTTAAACAAAGAAAACAAGGATTTACAAAAGAAGATTTAAAACAGATTAAATACATGGATCCGTTTATTCAATATTCCTATGCCGCAACATTGGAAGCAATTGCCGATGCCAATGTGAATTTAGATGATGGAGAGGTCGACCCTTATCGGGTCGGTGTTATCATCGGATCGGGTTTGGGAGGACCCAAGACCTGGGAAAATGAATACAGTCGTTTTCTGAAGGGCAAAAAAGTATCACCGTTTCTTATTCCACGTTTGATACCCAACCTGGCCGCAGGCAATGTCAGTATTTCCTTTAAGGCCAGAGGTGCCAATGCCTGCCTTGCAACGGCATGTGCTTCCGGAGCTCACGCAATCGGTGAAGCTTTCCAGAGAATTCAAATGGGAAAGGAAGACGCATTTGCCTGTGGTGGAACAGAAGCTGCGATCACGCCGTTAACCATCGCCGGTTTTCATGCACTTAAAGCCCTATCGTCGTCATATCAAACGCCCCAATCCGCTTCTCGTCCGTTTGATATCAATCGGAATGGCTTTATCATGGCGGATGGATCGGGCATCCTGATTTTAGAAGATCTGGATCATGCCAAGGCAAGAGGGGCCAAAATATATGCTGAACTCATCGGCTTTGCCATGACCGGGGATGCCAGTCATATTACCGATCCTGACATGGACGGTGCCATTCGATGCATGAAGCTGGCACTGGAAGATGCACAAATTAAGCCGGAAGACGTCGATTTGATTAATCCACATGCCACCTCAACCCCAAAAGGTGACATCAATGAAGCCAGCGCCTTAAAAGAAGTGTTTGGCGTTGGAAAAGAAAGACCGTTTATTACAGCCAACAAATCTCAACTTGGACATTCGCTGGGTGCCATTGGCGGAATCGAAGCTATTTCCAGCGTATTATCGATATATAACAATCAAATACCGCCGATCTTGAACCTGGAACAGGTTGACCAGGAATGTGAAGGCTTGAACTATGTCATGGGCCAGACAAAAACGGTTGATGTCAATATTGTGCTTTCGAATTCATTCGGTTTTGGGGGAACCAACGCAACGCTGATTTTTCGAAAATACGTACCAGGTGATAGGTAATGGGTGATGGGTGATGGGTGGATGATGGGTGATAGGGCTTAGCGAAGGTAAGAAAGTTAGAAGGTGAGAAACGAAGCCAATCCTCTGATCTTCCAACCTTCTAAACTTCTTACCTTCTGATTTTCTTATCTTTTCACCCTCTTATCTATTTCGACCCTCTCATTAATCTGATCCTCGACTACTGACCACTGACCTCCGACCTCTGATCTTCTGACGCCTCACTCACTCCGCAGGCTGTTGATAAATTCACCCACTGCACCAACACCTGCGGTATCCACCAGGCGAATGGTTTCCGAACCGATGACGGCAATGTCGGCTTTTCCTTTTAAAAAATCAACATCCTCTTTTTCCTTTACTCCAAAACCGAGTGCCAGAGGAAGATCGGTGGCCCTTCGGCATCGCAAAAGATATTCCTTCAGTTGTTTTGAAAAGTTCGTCGCCACACCGGTAACCCCTTTTCTGGCCACACAATAGATAAACCCTTTTCCAAAGGAGTTCAGGTATGTCATCCGTTCTTTCGGTGTTGTGGGAGAAAATATGAAGATTGGCGAGAGATGATATTTCTCCATGGCATCAAGGTAATCCCCTCCTTCTTCAGGTGGGAGATCCGGAACAATAGCCCCCACAATTCCGGTGTTGTGCATCGCACCGGCAAACCGATCAACCCCGTACTTAAAAAGAATATTGTAATAGCTCATAAATAGAAAGGGAATATCAAAGGATTTGACAGCTTTTCGGGCAAAGTCCATGCACTTTTGTACGGTCGCTCCCCCTGCAAGCGCTTTTTGATTGGCGTGTAAAATGATAGCCCCGTCAGCAATCGGTTCTGAAAAAGGGATCTGCAGTTCCATCAGGTCAACACCGGCGTTTACCATTGCCTCAACGATTCTGAAAGCATCATCGAATGTGGGGTATCCCAGTACGATATGGGTCATTAACAGGATCTCTTTTTCTTTGAGCCTTTGCTTCAGATATGATTCAAGCATTATATTCCTCCGCTTTTTTCTTTATAAATTCCTGCCACTTGGGATCTGCAAAGGCATCGGCGACGGTAAAAATATCCTTGTCTCCTCTGCCGGATTGGTTGATCAGAACAATATCTTCGTTTGACATTGCAGAGGCTTCTTTAAATGCCTGTGCAAAGGCATGGGCTGACTCAAGTGCGGGAATCAAACCCTCTTTTCTGATGGTAAGCGAGAGGGCATCAACGACGTCTTTGTCTGTCGCCGCTTCGAATCGAATCCGACCTTTTTCAGAAAAGTACGCAAGAATCGGTGAAACACCGACATAATCCAGACCGGCTGCAACACTGTGAGTCTCTTTCATCTGGCCGTCATGATCCTGAAGAAAGTATGTTTTATATCCCTGGGCAACACCGACGCTGGCATCTTTGGAAGAAAGGCGGGACGCGTGTTGTCCGGTCTCCAATCCTTTTCCTGCAGCCTCGACGCCCACAAGTTCAACCGGATCATCAAGAAAAGATTGAAAAATCCCCAATGCATTGGACCCCCCGCCGACACAGGCATAAATGCGCGAAGGGAGCCTGCCTTCTACTTCAAGGATCTGTTTTCTGGCCTCTTTTCCGATAATCGATTGAAAAAAAGAAACCATTTCCGGAAAAGGATGAGGGCCGCATGCCGTGCCCAGCACATAATGGGTGGTATCCATATTTGTCACCCAGTCTCGGAAAGATTCGTTAATGGCATCCTTTAAGATCCGGGTCCCCTCCCGTACCGTAACAACTTCTGCACCCAATCGCTCCATCCAGAATACATTTGGACGCTGTCGTTGGACATCGACCTCTCCCATATAGATGGTACATTTGAATCCAAATCTCGCAGCCATGGTGGCGGTGGCCACCCCGTGCTGACCTGCACCGGTCTCTGCAATGACCCGTGTTTTTCCCATCCGTTTCACCAAAAGCCCCTGCCCCATAACGTTATTGGCCTTGTGCGCGCCGGTATGGTTGAGGTCCTCCCGCTTGATGTAAATACGGGCTCCCCCAAAATGTTTCGTAAGGTTTTCGGCAAACGTCAGCGGCGTGGGTCGGCAAGAATATGTGGACATGATATCGACATATTCTTGCCAGAAACCGGAATCGTTTTTTGCCTTTTGAAATGTTTCAACCAGTTCATCAAAAGTGGCAACAAGGATTTCAGGGAGATAAGCCCCTCCAAAACCTTCGTAATATCCTCTGTCTTTCATCGCAATATCTCCGTATTCATTAAAGATTCAGCAGTGCATATCATTGCTCAATTTACTTTACGAATAAGCTCCCAAAGTCTGTGAAAAAACAAACTGATCTGTTCGACAATAAAGTTCTGAATAAATGGCGTTTTTTGTTTGATCAAAGTTCAAAAATCGTTTTACCGTAAGAATTGGAGTGTCTGGCGAAACCTCTAAAGTATTCGCTTTTTCGCCGGTTAAATAGCCAATTCTAAAGTTCTGCCTGCCGCTGCCGGGTTTCATGTAATAGTGTTCATCGACAACTTGGGAAAGAGATCGGCAAGACAGGTCAATCTTATCTATCTCCTTAAACAACATATCATGGAGATACATATCTTCGATAAGAACCGGCACCTTTTCAACCCGACTGAGCCTGGAATAAAAATAAGCCTTCTTGTTTGAAAAAGGATTTTCCGGATCATATCCGATTTTCTTCAGCCGAATATTTTGAAAGATATGCGTCGTAACCTCTATCCCTTTTTTATTGAAAGCCGATGTTGTGCCGGCCAATGAAAAAAGATCAACCTCTTTCTGCAGCTCACATACAAAGGTTCCTGAACCCCTCTTGCGCATCAGGATGCGTTTTCTAACCAGAAGATCCGTCGCCTGTCTGGCCGTGGGCCTTCCTATGCCGTAACGGGCGGCAAGCTCGTTCTCGGATAAAATTTTTGAGCCTGGCGGGTATTCTCCTGACCGTATTTTATCCAGGATAATGTTCGCCAGCTGATGATATAATGGAACTGGAGAGAGTGAATTGAGCATAAACCAAAGTTGCACAGATTGGTAAAGTTGTCAATACATATATTTGGTGTATTTTTTGAACCATCAAAAGGATGAATTTTCAAAATGCCTCATTTTCTAAACAAACTGTCAGAAATCTAACACTCTCTCAAATTCTGATTCGTACTTTAAGAATATTTCATTCCTATTTTTATAGGTTTTTCTCAGTTGGCAGCTGTTTTTACTATAGAAGGGATGAATTGTTGGATAAAACTATACTTTGAGACCTTATCCGATTAGATAATCCGTATAATCAAAGACTTGGCATAATTTGTGCTTAACATTAAAAAGTAGATTTTCGACAAAAGCCTTTTACACCATAGATTAAATATAATCGAGGGGAGCAATATATGCGAACCGCAGAGAGATTGCTTAAAAAATTTACCACAACTAAAACTCTGCCCCATATTGCCATTAAGCTTACCAAACTGATTTCTGATGAAAACAGTACCATGCAGGATTTTGAAAAAATGATCAAAATGGATCCAACCCTTGTTTTGAGAATACTGCGTGGCGCCAACAGCCCCTATTATGGCGTGCGGCAGAAAGTCAATAGTATCTCCAGAGCGGTTGTCGTCATCGGCATCAATAACCTGCGTAACATGATCGTTACTGAAGGCTTGAAGGATATATTCAAGGAAAAAAATAGTAGGAATTATTTTTCCAGAAACCGTTTATGGCTTCATTGTGCTGCCGTCAGTATTTGCAGCCAAATGATTATGGAGCGAATTTTTGGTCTTAATGGAGAAGATGCGTTTCTGTGCGGCATTCTCCATGACATTGGCATGATTGTCGAAGATCAGACGACAACCGATTTATTTTCTCAGGTCTGCAACGCCTATGATGACAATTCCAGACCGATCACCGACTACGAAAAAGAGATTGTCGGTACGGATCACTGCAAGATCGGCTATCTGTTGGCTAAGGACTGGCAACTTCCCATTGAAGTTCAGGATGGCATCCATCACCATCATAAAACACTGGATCATGTCTCTCCTTCAAGCCTTACAGGAGTCATTCAACTTGCAGAATATATTGTATCCAAGTTGGATTATACTGCTATTCCCGGAATGAAGGCGAAACTTTCACTTCCACTGGCTACCCACATTCGCGATAATGTGAAAGAGTATAAAGCGCTTGTCAGAGACCTACCGGATGAAATGGCCAAAGCCAGAGATCTTTACGCACCCAACGAGGAGTAAAACTGATGTATGTCCAAGGAGATATTTTCAGTGAATTTACAGATCAGGAAACAGAGCTTAAACAATTTCTATCGTTCTTGAGAAAAAGAATGCCTCAAGGCGAGTTTCAGCTTGTTTTAAATCATGACAGTGAATGTTTGTATGGAAAAAACCTCGTTCCCTCATCCAAAGTCCGCAATACAATTGTTCATCGTGCCCAAAAGGAAAAAGGCATGTTTTTGTTCGAATCGAATGAAAAAGATTTTGCGCACGCAATCTTTATTCAAGAATTAGATGCTGTATTAATATATCGTTTATCAAAGCAGACTTCCGATTCATTCATCGAACAATATAAAGCCATTGCTATTCAATTGTGTATCGAACTGTTTTTTTCCCAGATTACCCTCCAAAACGAACAGGAATTTTTAAGCACTCTAAGGAAGCAATATGATCGGAAAATCAGTGTCCTGGAAAAGAAATATCAGGAAATACTAGAGGATAACCATCGCGGGTATCAGATCATTCAACAGCAACAAGAAGAGTATTCACAAACCCTTAAATCTGAGATTGCGCGGCAAACAACGCAGTTACGAGAGACCAACGCAAGCCTTAAGCAAGCGCGTGAAGCTGCAGAAAACGCCAATAAAGCCAAAAGTCAATTCCTCGCCAACATGAGTCACGAAATCCGCACCCCCATGAACGGAATTATCGGTTTTACCGAAATGCTTCTTGATACCCATCTAAGTGAAAATCAGCTGGATTACGTGGAAACGATACAAAGAAGTGGTGACAGTCTTTTATCATTAATCAACGATATCCTCGATTTTTCTAAAATAGAAGCAGGACAGCTCGATTTTGAGAATACCGAGTTTGATCCAGAACTTATTGCATACGATATTTGTGAACTCACCCTTCCGAAAGTTCAATCAAAACCTGTCGAAATTCTTTGCCACATCGGTGATCATCTTCCTTCACTTGTCAAAGGAGACCCGTTACGATTCCAGCAAGTGCTCACCAATCTTATAGGGAATTCAATTAAGTTTACCGAATCCGGTGAAATCGAGCTCTTTATAGATGCTGAAGAAGAAAATGATACCCAAGTAAAGATTCATGCAAAAGTGATCGATACCGGTATCGGTATTCCAAAAGATAAATTGTCCACAATCTTTGCACCTTTTAAACAGGCTGACGACTCGACCACCAGAAAATATGGGGGCACAGGTTTGGGGCTTTCGATATGCAAGCAAATCTCAAACAGGATGGAGGGTGATGTCTGGGCGGAAAGCCCTGTCAATTCTCAACTGAACATTGAAAATTATCGATTGCAAGATCGTTTTAAAACTTTAAATAATCATCAACCGTCAACCTTTAATCGTCCATGGAACCGGAAACCCGGAACCATCTTTCACTTTACTGCATGGCTGGACAAAACGAACCGTAATATAGACCCAACAGTTGCGCCTTCGACACTCTCCGGCAAACGGATACTTGTTGTCGATGACAACCTCAACAGTTTAAATATATTAACCAAAATATTGATCTCAGCAGGAATGGATGTTACCGAACTTAATAACGGGAAAGATGTTCTACCCACATTGGAAAAAGCTCTGGATGCTAAAAATCCAATCGATCTTTGCATGCTTGATATCAAGATGCCGGTTATGAATGGGTATGAAATCGCAAAGCAAATACGTAATGTTAATTCTTCGATCCACGAACTTCCTCTGATTGCATTATCTTTCCTTTATGAGCGTGAAAAACAAAAAGAGAATGAAGCGGGCTTTGACGACTTTTTAAGCAAACCGGTTCGAAGGGAAAAACTTTACCAGGTATTGGAGAATGTCTTATACAAACAAGATAAAAAAAGTGGGCTTCGAGATGCAGGATATCCCAGAACTCAGAAACACTTTAAAACCTCATCTTCGGATCTGATCGAGGAAAAGAATTCTTCACACATCCTTTTGGCGGAAGATAATCCCATCAATCAGAAGCTGGCAAAGATGATGCTGACAAAATTCGGTTATCAGGTAGAAACGGCAGATACAGGGAAAATGGCGGTTGACAAGTTCATTACTTCATCCGGAAAATTTGATCTGATTTTTATGGATATGCAAATGCCTGAAATGGACGGAATAGAAGCCACCCATCGCATACGTGAATGGGAAGAAAGAAATAACGCTCAAGGCCAAAATCCTAATGCTGAATCCTTCGAACAAAATCCGGCTCTCGTTCAGGAAGATTTTTCAATCGTCAATCGTCAACCTGCCCGCTCGTGCCTCACAGAGGCAGGCGGGTCATCAATCAAGAGGGTTCCTATCGTAGCATTGACAGCCAATGCCATAAAAGGGGACAAGGAAAAGTGCCTTGAAAGCGGTATGGATGACTATATTACAAAACCGATTAATAAAAAGATCTTTTTTGAGATCATCGAAAAATGGATTTCCGGCAGCAAATCGAGTCAAAACTCTATTCAGCCGGATTAACTTGCGAGGTTGTTTTGAATTTTAAAATAATGTCAAAAAATTTGGGGTTGGAAGAAGATGAATATTTAGAACTGGTTGAACTTTTTATTGAGACCAGCAAATCAGATCTAAAAAATCTTCAGTCCGCCATAAACAATAAAGATATGGAAATGATTGCCGGGATCGCCCATTCTCTAAAAGGTGCTGCAATGAATCTCGGATTGGAAGAGTTCCTTGGACTTGCAAAAATGATTGAAAAAACAGCACGTGATGGAGAACTGGAAGAAACTGCTAAAACTGCTGAGATATTTCAGGAAAAGCTGGATAATTCCGGCGACTTTTGAGTGTGTTAAACTATAGTTAAGAATCTTGCCCCAAAGGATTCGGTTTACAATTTGAGAATTAAGGGAAAATGACGGTATGAAGAAAATACTGATTGTGGATAACCATCCAGTAATGCTCAAATTTATGAGCAACTTGCTTGAAAAAAAGGGTCATCAGGTATTAACGGCCCCAGACGGTCTTTCAGCACTTGATATATTGAAAACCAATATTCCTGATGTCATCTTTGCCGACCTTGTCATGCCGAATATCAGTGGAGAAAAGCTCTGCCGGATCGTTCGGAGCAAGCCCGAGCTCAAAGAAGTTTTTCTTGTCATTATCTCTGCCATTGCTGTTGAAGATGAGGCAAACCTTTTGGATTACAGTGCCGATGCCTGCATTGCTAAAGGGCCTTTTGACAAAATGGGCGATCACATTTTCACAATATTGGAGCATTTAGATACTGCTCGAGCCTGCGAAATGCCAAAGGAAATACTTGGACGAGAAAATTTATATGGGCGACAAATTACAAAAGAGTTGCTGGCTTCAAAAAACCATTTTGAAGCCACGCTAAACAATATTTCCGAAGGAATTCTGGAACTCACCGCAGAATTAAAAATTATTTATGCAAACCCTGCCGCCGTTTCAATCATCGGTATTCCAGAAGAAACGCTGTTGTCTAAAGATTTTACGAAACTTTTCCTTAAAAAACATCAAAAAAAGATTGAAGATCTATTAAAAATTCAAAAAGAAACGCAACGAATGGTCACCCATGATGCGCCCTTTGAAATGAACAACAATCAGGTTATGTTAAATATCATACCCATCAAAAACGATAAACACAAACCTATTCTTGTTATTTTAAAAAACATTACATCACAAAAACAAATGGAAGCGCAACTGCAGCATGCCCAAAGAATGGAGGCAATCGGCACCCTGGCTGCCGGAGTTGCTCATGAGATAAATAATCCAATAAGCGGCATCATCGGTTATGCCGAAATACTCATAGACTCGAACCAAAAGCAATCCCCGGAAAACGATATTCTGAACAGAATTATTAAAGAGGCGGATCGCATTGCAGAAATTGTAAAAAATTTGCTTTCTTTTGCCCGAGATCGCCATGAAGAAAAAAGCCCTGACAATATTAAAGACATCCTCTCAAGAGCCCTTGAACTCATAGAGAAACGATTAATAAAAGATGGGATACAGTTATCGGTAGATGTGCCGGACGCCCTTCCCGATATCAAAGTACGCAATTATGAGATTCAACAGGTTTTTTTAAACATTCTCAACAATGCGCATTATGGTTTGAACGAGAGACCTCTGGAATGGGTCGGAGAAAGATTTCTTAAAATCAAATGCGAAATTAATGAGGTTGAAGGTCGAAATTTTATTCGAACAACCTTTTATGACAGTGGTACAGGAATCCCTAAAAACATCTTGCATAAAATTTGTGATCCATTCTTTTCAACCAAACCAACAGGGAAAGGTACCGGGTTGGGACTATCCATCAGTCATGGTATCGTTAATAACCATAAAGGAAAGCTTTTTTTTGAGACTGTAGAAGGAAAATATACTAAAGTTATAGTTGATCTGCCAATACATGATGATGTATTTTTATCTGGACACTAGCCCGTATAAACTGAAGTCAAAAAGTTTGAAGTTTGAAGTGCCTAAACTAAGGAGCTGCGGCGCTGTCTAAATCGATAATTTTGCTATTTATATAATCCTTGGTTTTATATCTTGTAACCCGTTTTAATTTCCGGGTGATATCCCCCATTCGATTAACCTGGTCTTTAATCGTCTCAATATGTTTGTACAGGGGATTGTCTTTTTCAAGATTCATCAGCATGAGTTCTGAATTTCCGGAAATAGCCTGCATTGGCTGGCTCAATTCGTGGCATATTGCGCCGGTCATTTCAAAAATCACTTGAAGTTTTTCTTTTTCTAACACAGCTGTCTGTAATTCGACGATACGGCGACCGACATCGATTCGCGCACGAAGCTCATCTTTATCAAACGGCTTAGCAATATAGTCATCAGCGCCAGCCCCAAGACCTTCGACAATATCATTTTTTTCATCACGCGCAGTTAAAAGAATAATATACATCGGTTCGGCAGAATCTACCCGACGAAGTTTACGGCATATTTCAACTCCATTTATTCCGGGCATCATCCAGTCCAGAATGATGAGCTTTGGAGGATCTTTCTCCTGGAGCTTTTCCCATGCTTCGTTTCCGTCACATGCAGAGATCACATCATAATTCCACTTGACGAGAATGGTTTCTAAAATACGTCGGGTTGTCAAATTGTCTTCAGCGATTAAAATTTTCATAATAAGCTCATGTAGGGGTTAGCCCTAAGGTTGAGTCAATTTATTTTTTAGAATCTCCAACTGTGTATCGAGTTTTGCAACAAATGATCCAGCCTTAACCAGATCCTTTGCCTCACTGGCAATCTCGATCTGTTTTGCAATTTCTTGCATGGTCAATGCACCAACGTTGCCGGATGCACCCTTGATGATATGGGCCTCTCTTTGGAGAAGTAGCAAATCATTATTATTCAAAGCTTTTTTAACAGCAAATAAATTGTCAGGTATTTGTTTTAGAAAATCGTCAATAATCTCTTTGGCAAGGTCTTCATCTCCCATGAGTCGATGCAGAAATCCGTCCCAGTCAAAGATCGAATCTGTTAACCCAGAGGACATAGTGTTTTTATTGAATTTCGAGGATTCGCGTTGTATCATCTCTTTCTCTTCTTTCTTGGCCTGTTGTTCTTTTTTCATATTTTTTTCTTTACAACCTATTTCGTAAATCTCTAGCAGGAAGATACAATATCAAGGACCCTTTCGACACATCTATCCGAATCAATGCTCCGGGTCATTATCACCTGGCGGATCTCGGATGAAGTTCTACGACACTCATCTCAAGGTGTTGAATCGTTTGAGCGGCATTCTGCTCGGTTACATCCATTGCTTCGCGTAGATCCTGGGCGTTCTTAAGCAGCTTTTTGTAGTTCCTAATTTTTTCCATACGCAGTGTCAATTCATAGAAGTTAATCGGCTTTTGAAGATAATCAGCAGCACCTTTTTTCATGGCTTCAACCACATTTTCCACCGAAGCATGAGCTGTTAGCAATATCACTTCGGTCTCTTTGTTTTTAGTTTTAGCTGCTTCCAGCACATCGATTCCGTCTACGCCACCCGGCATTATCAGATCCGTAATAATGATATCATAAAATTTCTGCGAAATAAGCTTTCCAGCCTCAACGCCGTCTGAAGCTGTTTCAATATCGTATCCTTCTTTGGTCAGCTTTTTATCAAGCATCTTCAGCGTGAAAGGGTCATCGTCAACAGCAAGTATTTTTAGCTGTTTCATGGGCCACCTCTTCGCGATGTTCTATTCTTGTTTCAAACATAAGCTTGGAACTTACTTTATTTCAATTGGTAATAAATCGTCCTTAAATATCTTTTTGGTTCGAATATAGGACAAATGCCGGTTAAGGATTCCGTAGAACCGACAATCAGAAATCCATCCGGTTCCAAAACGCCGGCAATGTTTTCAAACAGCTTTTTTCTTTCCTCAAGATTAAAGTAGATGGCGACGTTTCTACAGAATATAATATCTAATTTCCCTAAACCCACAAAAGGTTTCAATATGTTCCGCTTAGCAAATGAAACCATAGCCCTGATTTCATTGCTTATCTTCCAATTCCCCCCATTGGGAATAAAATATTTCTGTAGTTTTTCCTTTGAGAGTCCGCGTTCAATTTCAAATTTATTATAGGCGCCATGGCTGGCCTGCCCTATGGCAGAATCGGAAATATCTGTGCCAAGCAGCTTGACATTATATTTCTTTAAATCCGGCAAAAGCTCTTTTAAAACGATGGCAATACTGTAAGCCTCCTGTCCTGTGGAACAGGCCGCGCTCCAAATACGGATCGGTATGGGAAGGAGCCCGGAAGATTTTTCTGTTCTCCTGTCGATCAAATCGGGCAAAATCTTGTGTTGAAGTACTTCAAACGGTCCTGAATCGCGAAAGAAAAGCGTCTCATTCGTTGAGATAGCATCGATGATCTTATTTTCTATGGTTTTATTAGAATCTGTCTTGGCTTTACTGCATAATTCTCTATAAGAAGAACATTCGTATTCTTTGATCAGACCGCCAAGTCTTGTTTCAATGAGATAAGCCTTGCTCTCATCCAGATCAATTCCCGAAATGTCTAAAATATATTTTGATATTGCTTTTATATCATCTGTCGTAACTTTTATCATGAGTCAACAGTCATCAGTTTTATGTCTTGAGTCGTTTTTCACTCGAGTTATTTACTTATGAAAGGATATTACACGCTATTCTTCATTACTGTCTGTTTTACCGTAAGGCAGATTTCACCGGCTATCATGTCCAGTGGGGCGATAATATCTACAATGCCTGCATCTATGGGTCCTTTGGGCATACCATAAACAACACTCGTCTCGTTGTTCTGTGCAATGATGGTGGATCCACTCTTTTTCATTAGTTCCAGGCCCAAAAAACCATCTGACCCCATCCCGGTCATGATAACTCCGGTTGCACGGCCCACATAATGATGTGCAATGGATCTAAAAAGATAATCCACAGATGGTTTGCAGTTGTTTTCATGTGGATCATCGGTAATTCTAATCACTCGGCTTTTGCCGTCGGCTCCGGCCATAATTTTCATCTGTTTGCCACCGGGCGCAATAAATGCGACATTCGACAGAACAGGTTCTCCGTCTTTTGCTTCTCTAACCTCAAAAGAACATTTGCTGTCCAAGCTCTTGGCCAGCGACATGGTAAACATCGGCGGCATATGCTGAACAATTAAAATTGGAACGCCTAAATTAGAAGGTAAAGACGGCATCATTTGAGCCAACGCCCTGGGCCCTCCCGTGGAGATGCCAATGGCTACAATTTCGGATTTTTGTATCAGCCTGCCCGTGATTGCATTCCTACGCTGAACAACCTGATCCGATTTCGACAAATTTTTATCTTCTTTGTTGGCTGTTTTTGAACCTATTTTGCCTTTGAGTAGATGCTTTATTTCATTTCGACGGGCAAATGCCTTCAATATTGGAACAATGGACTTTTTTAAGGTTTCCGTATTCTCAGCCATGCTCCCTTCCTGGGGCTTGAGAATAAAATCAAACGCTCCCAAATCCAGAGCTTTCATGGTCATCTCGCCGCCTTCATGGGTCAGCGTACTGAGCATGACGGCACCCACATCAAGCCCTTTCTCCTTTATATATTCAAGGACTTCAATGCCATTCATCTCCGGCATTTCGATGTCTAACGTTAAAAGGTCGGGTTTTAGAGAAGCAATTTTTGTTATCGCCGCCTTTCCGTTATGAGCGGATCCCACCACTTCAACATCGGGCAAGTCAGAAAGAACATCGCTTACTATTTTTCGATAAACGATGGTATCGTCTACTATTAATACTTTTAGGGGTCTCTCATTAATCACCATCTTTCCTCTTTCATTGGTCAAAGCTCAATGGCTAACTTTCTTCTTCCAACACCTTTTCCACATCTAACATTCCAATCAAGCGGTCTTTGGTTTTGAATACACCGGTGAAATATTTTCCCTGAACGTCACCAATGTTGGCCGGTGGTGCCTCAACCTTTTCCCAGTCCGCCTCTATTACATCACTGATTTGTTCTACCATTAAACCAATGTGTTCTTCGTTTGAATTGACAATGATATTACGCGTTTTATCGCTCATTTCAGTTGATTTGAGACCCAATTTTTTACCAAGATCGATAATGGTAACGATTTCGCCTCTCAAATTCAGGATTCCCAAGACATACTCCGGTGCTTGGGGAACTCTAGTCATCTCGATGAGTTTGTTAATTTCTTGTACTTTCAATATATCCATACCACAAAGGGCATCTCCCACATAAAATGTTGCCAATTCTACAACACTTCTGTTCACTTCAGCGCCTTCTGACTTTAACATTGAATATTACCCCCCCTATTTATTTATCATTGAGCATTGGTCATTTGTTATTCATCATTTTGTCATTCATCACTTTTCACTCTTCACCAATTACTGATAACTGTTTTCTGCCCTCTGACTTCTGATCCCAATCTGATAATCAATTGTTAATTATTAATTGTTAACCATTGATTATTTTAATAATTATTCCTACCCCGATCTTTAACCTTGCCGACTCACTTTAACTTTCCCACCATCTTATTAGCTGTCGGCCCAGTTTGGCAAGTTCTTCTGCGCTCTGATTCATATGGGCACTGCTGCTGGACATCTCACCCGCCGACTGATTGACACCGGAAATATCGCTTGCAATTTCAGCGGATACGGTTGAACTTTGTGCCACATTTTCATTCACTTCTTGAATTCCCTGTGACGCCTGGGAAACATTTTCGGCAATCTCCTTGGTGGTTACCGACTGCTCTTCAACTGCCGTTGCAATTATGGTAACAATTTCATTGACGTCATTGATAATCTTTGAAATTTGGTCGATTTCGGTCACGGTTTCAGCCGTTGAACCCTGAATAGCGCCAATCTTTCCCTTGATTTCCAGTGTTGCCCCGGCAGTTTGTTTGGCAAGATCTTTGATTTCATTGGCTACAACAGCAAAACCTTTGCCGGCGTCGCCGGCACGGGCCGCCTCAATGGTGGCATTTAACGCCAACAGGTTGACCTGTTCGGAAATCTCGGTGATGGTCTCGACAACCTTTCCGATTTCATCGGTCGCACTGCCCAGTTCGTGGACCTTGTTCGAAGCACTCTGGGTCTGTAAAACGGCTTCACCGGTGATGTTGCTGGCTCTTTCGGAATTTTGTGCAATTTCATTAATGGTGGACGTCATCTGTTCGGCTGCTGTTGCCACCATGCCCATATTTATCGCTGCTTCTTCCATTGCCGCAGCCACAGAGTTCATATTGGAACTCATCTCTTCCGCAGCAGCGGCCACTGTGTTCGACTTTCCGGCCATGTTTTCAGCACCTCCGGACATTTGTGCAGAAAGACCGGACAGATCAGCAGAAGAATTGTTCAACATTTCGCTGTCTATAGAAATATCTTTGATAATTTTAGCAACCCGAGTTACAAACGTATTGATCCAGGCAGCCAATTTATCAAGCTCATCTTGAAGTACCCCTTTTGCTACCGGGCACTGCACGCAGGATTTAAACTCGCCTGAAGTGAGACATCGGCACTTAATCTCTCCTGGCGCATTGGAACCGATCTCCTGCCAACAGCTCGTTTTCTTACCAAAAGCCGGACAATCCGTATGCTTACATTTTCGTTGAACTGAACAGTCAACTTTTTGCATGGGAATACGCTGGGTCAAGTCACCTTTGAGCACCAGTTCTCTGACAATATCATAGGATTTTTTAATCGGCCGGTTCACCAACTTTTCTATAAGAAAGTAAAGAAGTGCTGAATATACTAGAACAAATGCTAAGCTGATGACAATATTGCTCAAAACAGTCTCCTGTTGATAGTTTTTGACAGTAAAAGTGGCTACAAGTACAATCATCATGGTAATCATAGCTGCCATCAATTTTGTTTTGGTTGTTTGAATTTTAAGCATCTCCTTTCTCCTTGTTCTTTTCCTAATTGTTTAACTAAACCTTAAATTTTCCCACCAACTCATTCAACGTCTCGGACAATCTGGCCAACGCTTCGGCACTCATGTTAACTTGGCTGCTGCTGTCGGACATTTCCCCTGACGCTTGGTTTACATCTGCGATATCTTTGGCAATATCTCTGGCAACACTGGAACTTTGGGCAACGTTCTCATTGACCTCCTGTATGCCCTGTGATGCCTGGGCAACATTTCCGGCAATCTCTTTGGTGGTTACCGACTGCTCTTCCACTGCCGTGGCAATAGTGGAAACAATATCATTGACATCATTGATAACCTTTAAAATTTGGCCGATCTCCGTAACTGTCGCATCGGTTGAACCCTGTATGGCTCCGATCTTTCCCTTTATCTCTTGAGTCGCTTCTGCGGTCTGTTTGGCAAGATCTTTGATTTCATTGGCCACAACGGCAAAACCTTTGCCGGCCTCGCCTGCCCTTGCAGCCTCTATGGTGGCATTTAACGCCAGAAGGTTCACCTGTTCGGATATTTCAGTGATGGTCTCGACAACCTTTCCGATTTCATTGGCTGCACTGCCCAGTTCGTCGACCTTGTTCGAAGCACTCTGGGTCTGCACAACAGCCCTACCGGTGATGTTGCTGGCTTTTTCGGAGTTTTGTGCAATTTCGGTGATAGTCGCGATCATCTGCTCGGCTGCCGTAGCTACCATGTTCACGTTGGTCGCGGCCTCTTCAGTAGCCGCTGCAACGGAGGTCATGTTTGAACTCATCTCTTCTCCAGCCGCAGCAACCACATTTGCTTTTTCAGACGTCTGTTCTGCGCCGGACGTCATCTGTTTTGATATTTCGGATAACTCTCCGGATGCATCCTTTACGCGATTCGCGTTATGAGCAACGTCTTTTATAATTTTCTGTACCGTATCTATAAATTTGTTGAACCACTCGGCCATTTCACCAACTTCATCTTTTGTTTCCACTTTTAAGCGCTTGGTCAAATCTCCTTCCCCTTGGGCAATATCTTTGAGCATCTCTGCGGCATGTTTGATCGGTATTGTAATTTTACGCGATATATAAGTAATCACACCAGCGCCAAGTACAAATAATATGATGATAACACCGATTAACTCATTCCTCTGTCTGGCAATGGCTGATTTTATTTCTTTTGTTTTTTGTATTTCCACCGCTTTTATATCATCCAGATAAATACCGGTTCCCACAATCCAGTTCCAGGGCTTAAAAAGTTTGACATAGGACAACTTTGGAACCGGCTTGTCATATCCGGGTTTCGGCCACATATAGTCTACAAAACCTTCTCCCTTTTCACGGCATACCTTTACAAACTCATTAAAAAGATGTTTGCCGTTAGGATCTTTAAAGTCAGACAGATCCTTGCCGTTTAAAGAAGGATTGATGGGATGCATGACCATCTTTGGGTGCATGTCGTTGATCCAAAAATAATCTTTGGCTTCAGGGCCATATCGCAATTCGCTGATCCCTTTTTTTGCATCTTCCACAAACTGTGCTTCTGCGACTTCCAGATAGACACCGGTCCCGATAATCCAGTTCCAGGGCTTGAAAAGTTTGACATAGGATAACTTGGCCACCGGCTTGTCATATCCGGGTTTCGGCCACATATAGTCTACAAAACCTTCTCCCTTTTCACGGCATACCTTTACAAACTCATTAAAAAGATGTTTGCCGTTAGGATCTTTAAAGTCAGACAGATCCTTGCCGTTTAAAGAAGGATTGATGGGATGCATGACCATCTTTGGGTGCATGTCGTTGATCCATATGTAACCGTTGTTGTTGTAACGCATATCTTTAATAATATTTAATGCCGACTGTTCTTTCTGATTGGCTGTTAAATCAGATCTGCTATCGATGCTTTGTATGGCGTTATATGTAATATCTACGATATTTTTTAGTTTTTCTTTGTAAGCTTCAGCTACCTTTTGTGAGTCATGTGCAGAGTTATACCTGGATTCCATAATGGCGTAGGTGTTCTTTATAAGATCTTTCAGTTTCTCTTTTTTCTCCGTCATCATCATTGTCTTTATGGAAGCGATTTCTTCTTCTCCTCTTTTTCCCAAAGAATGAATTGACATTATCAAGCTGATTATTCCCATCAACAATAATCCTGACAGTGAAAAAACAATTATCTTTTTATTAATGTTCATGTTTTGATCCTCTTTTTTACATCTTTTTAATGGTAAGGCCTATTTGATGACTCTTAAATATTAAACAACTAAATTCTATTGTAATTATTGTCATCGATGGGCAGCCCCGTCGATGAATTGCTCATGGACCATCAATTCAAATGTTTACTATGAAGATGATTAAGAACGCTCCCCATTAGCTTTTCCCTGTCCAGCTTAATTTGATAATCATCGATACCAACTGCTTCTCCTCTTGCGATATCTTCTTCGCCGGCCATGGTGGTCAGCGCGATAATCGGCAACTCGGCAAATCGCTTGTCTTTCCTTATTTTTTCTGAAAGTTCGTAACCATTAAGATTCGGCATCTCTATATCCGTTACGACGAGGGCAACCTCTTTAGAATGTTCCAAAAGAAGATTCCATGCCACAATTCCATCTTCGGCACCGATAACGTTGTACCCTTCTTCTTCCATAAATCCCTTGACCTGATTTCGGAAAAAGTTAGAATCCTCTGCATAAAGGATTGTGGCGCCTTTTCCTTCAGCAGTCTGAACCGTTTCTCTGTCAGGGAACCACTTCGGATTCAAGGTATGCACCAAACCATATACATCCACAAGCAAAGTGGTGTAATCACCAATGATGGCAGATCCCAAAATACCCTGTTGCTTTAACGTTTCGTCATCGATTTCAACCGAAATTTCTCTGGCATCTACAGGTCCCATAGCCATAATGCCAATTTCTCTGTTTGCGATGTTAATTACTATGACCAAAAGATCCTCTTTTTTCGCCATGGGTTTTACCTGTGCAACTTGATCTATGGTAAAGAGCGCGAGACTTCCGCCGCGATATTTCATCACCTTTTTACCGCCGACTTCTTCGATGTCTGTATTTTTTATTTTTTCAATACGCTCGACATGATTAATCGGAATGGCAAACTGTTCCTCATCTGCACCTCTAAATATCAGGATAGATTGCCTGTCTTTACTGGTACTGTAAGCCTCATCATGCTCCACAGCCAACTCGGTTGCTCTGTCGGACCTCTCAACAGAAGTTAAACCATAAATATTGGCAAGATTTGCAACATCGAGAATCAGGGCAACACGGCCGTCACCCATAATGGTTGCACCGGCATATTCTTTGCAAATCTTTAGATGGCGACCCAACGGTTTGACAACGATCTCTTCGGAATCATTCAGTTCGTCAACCACAAGTCCGTATTTCAGTGTGCCTGTGGAAACAACGACGATATTCAGTGCACTTGATGCATGGTAACGTCTGTCTTTTGGATCCCGTTTTACTTTTTCTGAAATCCTGTCCAGGTCTTCCTTTTTATCAGTTTTTTGCTTTGAGGTCTCAGCATCAGTGTATTCTTCGTTAAAAAACGGGCTCTTTTTGGATCTTCGATCAGACATGTTTCGACGTCTGTCTGTTTTTGAGCTTCCATATTTATAATCAAAATACGTCGATTCAATCCCGATGACGTCGGCAAGTTTTATTAACGGCAAAAGTTTACCACGCAGCCTTACCACTTCAGCATCTCCAACGATTTCTACTCTGTCTTTTACCTGATTGGCGGGAATTCTTAAAAGCTCTTCCAAATTTACTTGTGGAATGGCATAACGATCACCTCCGGCAACAATGATCTGGCTGGGTATAATGGCAAGAGTCAGCGGCAGCTTTATTCGGATCGTTGTCCCCTCACCAAGTTTAGAGTCGATATCGATCACGCCGCCGAGTCTGTCCAGATTGGTTTTGACCACATCCATGCCCACGCCGCGCCCCGACACATCCGTTACTTTTTCAGCTGTAGAAAAACCGGGCATAAAGATGAAGTTCAATTTTTCTTTATCGGACATCATTCTTACCTGATCTTCTGTAACCATTCCCTTTGCCACCGCAATTTCTGCCAGTTTCTGCCCATTTAGCCCCTTTCCATCGTCGTAAATTTCGATATTGACCTGCCCTGCTTCATGATAGGCATTTAAGATAATTTTTCCCGTAATATTTTTTCCAGCCTTGTTTCGATCTTCAGGAAATTCAATTCCGTGATCCACAGAATTCCGAACCAGATGGGTTAAAGGATCACCGATAGCCTCTATAATGGTTTTATCCAGCTCAACTTCTTTACCCTTTAAAAACAATTCTACATTTTTGCCCAAGTTGCCCGCCAAGTCTCGAACAACACGCGGAAATTTATTAAATACGATTCCAATATTCTGCATCCGGGTAAGCATTATGGCTTCCTGCAATTCGGATGTAATCAAATCTATTCTCTGGCCCGAAGTTTCCGCTGCTCTGGGATCACCGGAAGATATGGCTTGGAGAAGCTGATTTCTGCTCAGTACAAGCTCTCCGGCAAGATTCATGAGTGTGTCCAAAAGACTTACATTTACCCTTAGACTCGCATCGGAAGCACCCATACATGTTTTTGTATCTCCGACTTTTATTTCAGATACATTCTCTTTTTCCGGTTCCTCTTCATTTATACACTCCAAAACTGTTTCTTCCTGGATCTCACTTGTCGTCTTCAAAGGTTCATTACCTTTATATTCATCTTTTAACTGCTGTTCAAACGCTAACACACCCGGATCAGGACCAGAATATTCTGCTATGGATTTGACTTGAAGGTCATCAGTCAGCTCGAAGATCTGTTCTTCATTTATTTCAAAAAGCAAGTTGATATCCTTCGGGCTTACAAGGGTTGCAAAAAGAACGTTAAATGGGAATTGATCCGGAAGTTCTTTTTCCCGGAGAAAGCCAACAGCATCGATATCGATCTGTTTATCAAGAACAATGCCGGTGGAGCACATATCACTGATAAGATCAGAAGGTGTTTTATTCTTCATATGAATATCATGAATCAAATCAAATTGAATCAGGTAGATATTCTTTCCGCCTTTCCTACCTTCTGAAATCATATCTTCGGTAATCGCAAAGCCGGCCATTTTGTCAGGCAGTGAAATAAAATCAGGTTGTGAGGAATCATCGAACTTTTCGGTTTTACTTTCTACCGCCGCTTCTTTTTTTGCAAACTCTCCAGTTGTAATCGATAAAAGTGATTCTATATGGTTCGAAATATCGATATCGTTGCTCTGTGCAATATTGTTTATAAGATCTACGAGCGCATCTGAAGCCAGCAAAAGTATGTTGATGATCTCTGCATTGGGAACCATTTCACGGTTTCGTATTTTTCCTAAAATATTTTCCATCTCGTGTGTAAGGTTTTTGATGTTGGTGAGGCCCATAAAACCTGCGCCACCTTTAATGGAGTGAGCAGCACGGTATACCTTATTTACCAGATTTTCGTCGATATCGGCGCCGGCAGCTTCAATCGCCAGCAAATCATTCTGAATATCCGCCAGATGTTCCAACGATTCATCTATAAATATCTGCATGGTTTCATCAAACTGAATGCTCATATAAAACCTCCCGGTTAAGCAAATTCCATAATTTATTGAAATATATAATTTTATAGAAGTCGATCATTGACTAAGTATGCTGGTTCATCTGTTCAATTTCAAAATGCTTGTTCAGTCCAAGTGCATCAAAAAGAGTGTTGATTTCATCCGGAACATTTTTAAGCAAAAGCTTCGCTCCAGCATTGTTCATGGTGTTGTGGGCTGCAGCAATAACGCTTAGGCCCACAGGATCAACTGATTTTACATTTCCAAAATTCAGCGTAAGTTCCGTGATCCCTTGCTCTATGATTTTATGCAGTTTTTTATTTAAACTTTCCGCTTTGGAAGCGACGACATCTGTTCCTGGCCGAACATTTTTTTTTGTCTGATTTTTCTTGTTCTTTCCCATTACTTTCTCTCACTTTTCTGATCAATTAACCTGTTTTGTAAGAATGATTATGAATTATAGGTCCTCTAATCGCATCTTTCCGATTTCAGGGATTTCAAAATGCGTGCCATTCATTTCAAATGATATATATAAATTGAGTGAAAACTGTGAGATACGAAGTCCTAAATCCTGTATGTACTATTATGATGAAGTGGAACAGATATTATGGATTCCACAATGATAACAAGATGTTTAACCGGTTTCACTTGTCTGCATTCTTTCTGTCTCAAATTTTTACACAACTTGTCTTTAAACTATTCAGGAATTAAATCCGATATAAGACAATATGAAATATGATTCGTTTTTGTTGTGATTCGTCAGTTCTTTGACGTCATCCGATGAATTATTGACGATTGAAGTTGTTTTGGCCTGTTTTTTACGGATCATTGCTTATATGAGCATCAGGTTAATTTAACGTCACGGATGTTCTATAGAATTTAGAAATTACAGGTCTTTTAATGGTAATTTATTTACGCCACCAATATGGAAGAATGAAATGTTGGAATGCTGGCCTCCGGCCACGCTTCCAGCCCTTAGGGCTTCCAGGCCGAAGGCCAATTGGGGCGAAGCCCCTAACTTGTTGACATGTTGGCCGTAGTTAGATAATTATAGACACTTAAAATACACTAAAGATTTAATTTTTTATTCTTTTACGGTGCCGGAATCCACTTTTATGAAGCCGTTGTCCATTCAGAATTTTTTACAATCCGGAATCAATCGATTGTTGCGCAAATCTACCGATAATTATAGCAAGACCATAGGTACGATTTTAAGGAAAAGAGGTATAATTACCGAAGAACAGCTCCAGAATGCCCTCAAAGTGCAAAAAGATAAACTCTATACCCTTGGCAAGGCCGTTCGCTTGGGGCAGATCATTGTTGAACTGGGCTATGCATTAGAAGAAGATCTGGTTAAGGCGGTCAACGATGAATATCAAATTTCAGTTAACACACTGACCGACGACATCAGAGGTCTTGTCAAAAATAAACGCGAAAGTTTTGTTGAAGGTCTTCCTCCACTTCGTATTCCCATCTGGCTACAGTTTTTTGCCGCAACTATGGTTATTATTATCATCACCATTTTTCTAATGGGCTTTTATATTCTGAGCCAGCAAAGAGAAAGGCTTTACAGCCAAACCGTAAAAATCGGCAAAGTCAGTCTAAACTATTTTAGCGGGAATGCGTCTGTTCCGCTTCTCGAAGACAATATCTTAAGACTTAACACATTAATAAAAGACGCCACTCATGTTGAGGGACTTCTTTATGCAATTATCGTTGACCACAATCAGACGATAAAGGCAGATACAGACATAAAAAAAATCGGGAAAACTTTTAAGAAATTTGCAAACATTACCGATGTAAGAAAAGAAGAAGACGTTACTTACTTTAATTACTTTTCAGAATCGGGTGAACATGTTTTAAATTTAACTCGCACTATATTATTTAACAAAAAGGAGCTGGGTGAAGTCCATGTTGGAGTTTCCATCAATTTCATTGAAAAATTAATCCATAAAGCACAACTTACAATTATCGGGATAACCTTCTTCATTATCATTTTTAGCAGTGGTGTTGCAGTTTTTCTCGGATTCCATTTTTCACGCCCTATTTCCAACCTCGTCCAGGCAACCAGGGAAATCGGCTCTGGGAATTATCAACATAAAATCATCCTGGCAAGAAATGATGAACTTGGAAATTTGTCTACTGCATTTAATCGCATGGGTGAAGAACTCTGGAAAAACTCACTTATGCAGAAATCCTTTGGCAAGTATATCGGTTCCGAAGTTCTAGAGATGATCATGGCTAATCCTGAAAGTGTCTGGTTAAAAGGCCATAGAAGCGAAGCCACTATTGTTTTCATCGATATCAGAGGATTTTCATCATATTCCGAGGTTAAAGAGCCTGAAGAAATCGTTGAAAAGCTAAATCAATACTTTGAAATTGCCACACAGGTAATCCAGGATAATGGCGGGTATGTTGACAAGTTTATCGGTGATGCGGTCTTGGGTGTTTTTGGTGTTCCGGTCTATCATGAAAACCACGTGTTAAGAGCCGTAAGTGCTGCCAGTGATATGCAAAAAGCGTTTCTTGAAAAACACGAAAATGGAAATGATCTCCTTCAATCCGTGGGGATTGGGATAAATTCAGGTGTTGTCGTGTCAGGCAATATCGGATCACAAAATAGAATGGAATATACCGTTATTGGTGACAGCGTAAACCTGGCCGCACATATATACCGGCTGGCCAACCCCGGTGAAATAATTATAAGTAAAAGTGTTTACGTCCATCTAAAAGAGATTCTTGAGGTAGAGCCGCTTCCTCCGCAATATATAAAAGGTCAATCGGAACCCGTGGAAACCTTCAGACTTCTGGGCATACGGGAGAATCATCATGCCTGAAACGGCAAATATAAAAAAAACTTTTTTAATAAATATCTTTCCGTTATTTTTTTTACTCCTTGCGGCCTGTTCAATAAATGGATTGATTTTCCACAATACCCACCAAGCCCATGTTTCTGACGATTTTGTCATAGTGAAAACAACCGCGCAAGACACATTTTCTTCCCTTGCCGCCTACTATTTGAAAGACCCGGACAAAGGTTGGCTAATCGCTGAATTTAACCGCATGACAACGCTTATCCCCGGCCAAGAACTGATTATTCCATTATCACCATTTAACAAAGGCGGTCTGAAAGCCGAAGGTTATCAAACGGTTCCTATATTGGTCTACCACAATTTTTCAAAAAAAAGGTCTGATAAAACAGCAGTGAGTCAAGATGACTTTGAAGCCCAGATGAAATACCTGAAAAAAAACGGCTATCATGTTGTTTCAATCGATCAATTATTAGATTTTATCGATTACAAGGAACAACTCCCCGAAAAATCGATTGTCATAACATTTGACGACGCATGGCGTTCTATCTTTGATGTCGCTCTTCCCATATTAATAAAATATGATTTTACCGCAACATTTTTTATTTACACGGATTTTATCGGCGGTGGGAAAGCCATGACCTGGAAACAAATCGAAACTCTTTCAAAAATCGGGTTTGATATTCAATGCCAAACAAAAACCCACAGGAATCTGGCAGTTCCAAAAAAGAATGAGTCGTTCAAAGAATATTTTGAATCCATTGAAATGGAGATCAGTTATCCCAAAAAGCTGCTTAAAAAGAAACTGAATATAGATTGTAATTTTTTGGCATACCCTTATGGAGAAACCAACAATCTTGTCATTGCTTTGTTAAAAAAACACGGCTACCGGGCGGCGTTCACCTTTGACCGAAAGCCGAACCCATTTTTTATTGACAAATATAGAATCTACCGTTCTGTAATATATGGTAGCTATGACATGGATAAATTTAAAGATAATTTGTCCGTCTTTCAGAAGAACGAATTGAAATGATAAAGTCGATAAATGTAATTTTGATGATCATTATTTTGTCTCTATTTTCCGGATGGGCAGGCCCACTTGACTCCTTCGGAGATGTTGGCCGTAAGGTTCCTGAAAAGACTTCCGAAAAAACACAGAGAAACACGTCGGTTTTTCACTCTTCTTATTACCTGATAAAAGCAAAGACATATAAAAATAACGATGAATTGCAATTGGCGCTTTTCTTTTTAAAAATCGCCGCTTCATTAAGTCCTGATGACATGGAAATTGTCGGAAAAATATCTGATTTGAAACTAACCATTGACAACAAATCCAACAAATATTTTAAAAAAGGGGAAAAATTTTATAACCAAAATAAATTCGAAAAGGCTCGCAAGCAGTTTCTGACCGCGCTAAGATACAACCCTGATCATAAAGACGCCCTGGATTATCTGAAAAACAGGTTGATTCCCAAAGAATATATAAATTACACCTTAGAAAAAAACGACTCGCTAAAAATTATTTCCAATAAATTTTACAAAGACCCTGAATTGGCTTTTCTAATCGTATATTTTAATAATCTTAAATCCGATACCGAACCCAAGCCCGGAGAAATGCTTAAGATTCCCATACTGGAGCCCGAATTTAATCAAACCATCGGCGATCGTCGTCAAGACATGATTTCGGCAAAGAACCTGTTGGGAGAAAAACGATTCCAAGAGGTTGTCGTTATAACCAATAAAATACTTGGAAATGACCCTTTAAACAAAGAAGCCATTAAATTAAAGAATGAGGCCTTTTATCAAATTGGAATACAGCTAAGCAGTCAGAAAAAATATTTTGAAGCGATGGATACGTTCAAAAAGATCACGCCTGAATATGAAGGCGTGAATGGCGCCATTCAAGAAGCTATTCAGCATGAGCTGCTAAAAGCTGAAAATCTTTTAAAAGAAAAGAAATATGAAGAAGCTATAGATCTTGCCGAAAAGATTTTGGGCTATGACCCATCAAATACAGCAGCTAATAAACTTATCAGTACCTCCCTTTGCCAGCAAGGGAGAGATTTGTTCATCCGAAAGAAATATGACGAAGCATTACACGTGCTGGATAAAGCAGACCCTGCCGACGATTGTGCTGAAAAAATCAGACTTGCTGCTAAAAAAGCAATAAAAGAACAAGCTGAAGCACACTACATTCAAGGGGTCAAACATTTTCTGAATGAAGAGCTGCAAAGTGCCATAATAGAATGGGAAAAGACTTTAAAACTGAATCCAAAGCATGACAAGGCAAAAAAGAATATTAATAAGGCCGGAAGCCTTTTGGAAAAACTAAATAAAGTCAAATAAAATAGCTGCCAACTAGTTTTATTTTTAACACATTTCGCACCCTTAATCTCCTGCAACTTTACTCAAGTATCGCATCCAAAATATTGGATCACACTGTAATAGCAAGTGTCATATCGCCTTTTCAGAAAATATATGGCGATGAATGACACTCATCATAATTGACAATTAAAAAGTATCATGGTGAAAACTCGACAGATGAGCAAAAACAAAAAAGCGATTTGGGGATGGGCCATGTATGATTGGGCAAATTCCGCCTTTGCAACAACCGTTATGGCAGGTTTTTTTCCGATCTTCTTTAAACAGTATTGGAGTTACGGCGTTGATATGAATATGAGTACCGCTCGTCTCGGACTCGGCAACGCCATCGCCAGCATAGTGGTGGCCGTAATGGCCCCAATATTAGGCGCCATGGCCGACAGCGGCTCGGTGAGGAAAAAATTTCTCATCTTTTTTGCATACCTCGGGGTTTTAATGACAGCCTCTTTGTTTTTGATTAAAAAAGGGGAGTGGGAGTGGGCTATTTTTCTTTATGCTATGGGGATTATCGGCTTTTCCGGGGCCAACATATTTTATGATTCGCTTCTACCGAGTGTGGCGGATGAAGGTGAGATAGACTATGTATCCGGTCTGGGATTTTCAATGGGATATCTCGGGGGCGGTCTTTTGTTTCTGGGAAACGTGTTAATGACATTAATGCCGGAAAAATTCGGGTTGCCCGACGCAGGAACGGCCATCCGGTATGCTTTTGTTTCAGTGGCCGTTTGGTGGGGTTTCTTCACCATTTTTACCATTTTGTGGGTACCGGAAGTTCAAGCAACGGCTGCCCCATCCAATGGCATTAACTTTATCGTTGACGGCTTTAAACAGTTCACCGGAACCTTCAAAAAGATCCGGCGCTTAAAAACAGTCTTTCTTTTCTTAATCGCTTATTGGTTCTATATAGACGGTGTAGACACCATTATCCGAATGGCGGTCGATTATGGCATGTCCATTGGATTTGATTCAAATGATTTAATCATCGCTCTTTTGATTACACAATTTGTCGGATTTCCCTGTGCGTTGTTCTTTGGGAAACTGGGACAAATGTGGAGCGCAAGAAAATCGATTTACATTGCCATCGGTATTTATGTGGTCATAACCCTGTGGGGAACCATGATGACCCATAAGCAGGAATTTTACGTTTTGGCCGTCATTATCGGTATGGTACAGGGCGGAATTCAAGCATTGAGTCGATCTTACTATTCGCGATTGATACCCAAAAACCGGATCGCGGAATTCTATGGATTCTATAATATGCTGGGTAAGTTCGCAGCGATCCTGGGACCGGTTTTGATCGGCTTTGTCGGACTGATTGCAAGGCACATTTTAATGCCGCCATCTCCCACACCCGAGCAGTTTGTTTATGTCAGTCGCCTGGCCTCCAGATGGGGAATCGCATCCATTCTACTCCTCTTTATCATGGGAGCAACTCTTTTATTTTTTGTCGATGAAGAAAAAGGTAAAATGGAAGCAGTGCGTTTTGAGGCTTAACAGGTTCAAATTGCTGTAATAGTTTAGTCCTTTGAAACAAATCGATCTTAAAGGAGCTTCAGGTATCATTAAAATTTTGGCTGGAAGCTGTCTGAGTGGATTAGGGATCGTTTTGAAAGAACCATAGGCGATTTAACTTTATGGATAAAAATTTCCATTAAAGCAGAGATCTTTATAAATAGCCAGGGCAGGTTCTTTCATTACGAGGCCTTTTCCATGAGTTCTTTCAGCCAAAATTTTAATGATACCTGAAGCGGTGATGTTTTAAAAAGGATAAGATATTACAAATTTTAAAGCTTTGGTTCCAACAGTGTATTACATATGCTCTGAAGTTCAACGGCATGATTTGAAAAAATCCATTCGACGCCTCTGTTAAGCTCTCTGAACAAACAGTTTTTAGAACGAATATACCCTGTTCCAATACACTGATTCTGTGTTTGGTGTTTTTTCAATAGACTATCGCTTATCAATAGATAATGCCCTGCGATCCCCCCGTAGCTCTTCATCAGCGCCAGATTACTCAATGGTTTCACATTGAGCCTGGCACTCGGAACAAACGTTGATGAAGGAACAAAGTTTATAAACATGAACATCTCCGGCTTTAGGGCAATGAAATGAAAGTCGACTTGAGGTGTCAGTTGTTGAAAAAGGTCTCTCAACACATTGTTTTGATACTCCGGATCCGGATATGCTTCTTTCTTTATTTCAACCATGAAATGCATTTTTTTGCCATACCTTTGAATGACTTCAGAAAGTGTGGGGATCAATTTACAATGCGTTTTTAGCTCGGTCAGTGTAACCTTATTGATTTCTATATCAGATTTAAACACTCTCTGAAGATCCCGGTCATGAAAGACAACCGGCTGCAAATCCCTGGTCCATCGAATGTCAAATTCTATCCCCCATACGCCGGCTTCATTGACCCGGTCAAATGCAGGGATTGTATTTTCATAAACCATGTTATTGTCATGCTCACCCCGATGTGAAATAATTTTACACTGTTTAAGTTTCTCCGTATCGGGGAAAGATTGCGGCATTTTTTCATAAAAAAGATCCACAGCCTGATGGAGCCATTCTTCAAACCCAAAGTTGATGTTCATGAGCAAAAACCCTTTTTAAATGATGTATTGCATCCATCCAGCTATGCAGTATAAAATAAAGCCTAAATGATCGTGAACAAACTTGAATAGATTATGCCCTGCTTTTTTATAAATATTTTTTCATTTATAAAACACTTTTTACAGATTCATCAAGAAAGGATTATTAAATGATCTCCGTTGAGAAGGTTCAACACGCTGCCAAGATGCTGAAGGGAAAAGTAATCCGGACACCACTGATCCACTCACCTTCTTTGAGTCAAATGTTCGGTGGAGAGATTTATTTAAAACTGGAAAATCTTCAAAAAACAGGATCCTTCAAAATCAGGGGTGCAATGCATTATATATTGACCAACAAAGATAGAATAGGCCCCGGCGGCGTGGTGGCAGCGTCTGCGGGAAATCATGCACAAGGAGTAGCCCTGGCTGCCAGGCAGGCTCGTATTCCGGCAACCATCGTAATGCCTGAATGGGCCTCCATCAGCAAACAAGAAGCAACACTCGAATATGGCGGTAAAGTCGTTATTGAAGGAAAGAGCTTGGAAGAATCTCTAAAAAAAGCTGAGGAAATGGCCGTGGAAGGAAAAACCTTCATTCATCCCTTCGATGATCCGGATATCATAACCGGACAAGGGACCATTGCTCTTGAAATCCTGGAAGATCTCAAAGAAATCGACATGATCATCGTACCCATCGGCGGCGGCGGAATTATTTCGGGTATATCGTCAATCGTAAAATCCATTAAACCAACCGTCAATGTCATCGGCGTCCAATCCAAGGCCTGCCCATCGGCCTATGAATCGTATCACAAGGGGGAAATCACAAAGGTTTCTTCAGAATATTCTATAGCGGACGGCATTAGCGTCAAGCAGGTGGGAGCGCTGAACTTCGATATAATCCGTAAGTTTGTTGATGATGTGGTTTTGGTGGAAGAAGACCAGATCGCAGCGGCAATTCTGTTGCTTCTGGAACGGAAAAAGATCTTGGCCGAAGGCTCAGGGGCGGTTTCCCTTGCAGCCCTGTTAAATGGTTCGGTAAAGGTTCCCCGAAGAAACAGAGTCGTTCTGTTAATCAGCGGAGGCAATGTAGACAGCTCTTTGTTGGGCCGCATCTTGAGTCAGGGCTTGTTGAAACATGGAAGAATCATGCGCATTAGGGTGCGCCTGTCCGACACCCCCGGTTCCCTGTCGCAACTGCTCATCATAATATCTGCTCTTAAAGCAAATGTTCTCCATATCTATCATGACCGCAATGTAAGAAATTTACCCATTTACGTTACACATGTCGATCTGGAGCTTGAAACGCGAGGTCCCGAACACGTTGAAGAAATGGTCCAAAAATTATCTTTTGCAGGTTATGAGTTTGAGTTGAAATAAAATCGTAAAACGATTTTATGAAACTCCCGCAGGTAAACCTGCGGGATCTAATCAGTGAAAAACTAAAATTCCTAACCCCGTAGCCCCGCACCGAAAGCGGGATTTCCGAGATGTAAATCTATAGTCATACCTAAATTGAGCGATTTTCAAGTTTGCCGCAGATACAAGGAAGATGTCGTTTCGCTATAGTCGCCTATGCGGAATGTCATCTGACACAGTAGATGTGGTGAAATTGGAAATCCCGTAGGGTTTCAAATTCTTGAAATTCAGAATGGCAGAATACCTTAAAAATATTATTAAATTAACCATTTCAAAAATTTGAAACGCTCAGTTTAGGTCATAGATTCGAGGCAAGGGATAGCTGATTTTTGTTAAGGGTCAAATAAAGTGCCGGCTGGATGAACTCATGATGTTGTTCAACGAAAGGTATATAAACCAAAAGATAACCTTTTGGCTTTATTGTAATATCCTGCAACAATGGAAACAGCTCTTCCTGGGGTTTCATAAAACTGGCCAGATTGATAATAAGGCTTTCAACGGCCCCTTTCATGGGTAATGTTACCGGGTGGATACGGGCATCCGGCAGCTCCCTCAGCATTTTTTCCATGGGCTGTGAAAGCGTAATACTGCGCCCAAGTCGTATGAAAACCCGAGGCCTGACTTTAAAGGCCGGGCACCAGAATCGAAATTTTTTATCCTCCCAGTTTCTCTGAATCGCTTTCGGTAGATTGGCAATCCTGACCAAATCTGCATATGAATTGAGTGTAATCCCGTTAACATCCGCCTTTATCCGCCAGAATGGGAGATAGATAACGTTCTCATCTTTTGTCTGCATGATCGAGAAGTTAAGTTGCTTGAATCCGTTTTTTGTCGGCCTCCAGATGGAGTTACAGTTCTTGCAGTTCAAAACCAGAGCATCACGCCGTCCTTCCAGATCCCATCCGCAACCCGGACAAAGCGTTGGAATGAATTGGGTGCGCCAGTCGGGACGTTCGCCGGGAAGCGATGCTGTTTCAAAATCATCTGGTACTGTCGTAACCGCTTTGTTCAAAACAGCATCGTATATTTTTTCTTCTTTATAAAAAGGAGAATAAATAAGACTTACCGTGTCACCCACATGGGACTGCTGAAAAACCGGATTCGGCAAAGATTTTTTGAAATGGTACTGAAAAATATCCATCGCTTTTTTAAAAGAAAATGTCGGCTTAAGAAAATAACCGCTGATTTCCGGTGTAACAAAATTGAGCTTAAGAGCCTGGCTGCGCAGTCCTAAAGAGTTGGGAAAATAACGGGATTCAACAGCCTGATGACTGACATCTATAAATTTGTGTTCAATACCGGAATCCACGCAAGAAAAAAGCATTCCTTTAAACCGCCAGTATGGGAAAAACACCAGATCTTTAGTTTTAGGAGCAGCGTTGGGAAGCATATAACGAAAAAAACCGTCTTGAAGCAAATATGAATTCACCCGGCAAAATTCGCAGCTAAAAAGACGATCTGTTTCTTTCAAAATAGCCGGCGCCCCGCACTGTGGGCATTGATGTTCGATAAGTATATCAGACATTTATGTATGTAAAAACTCCTGACGCAGAAGATCAGGCTTTGGTTTTATCCTCGAAGGAATTTGTTTTGTTGAAAGTTCATTTTAACCCTTGAACTCTGAACCTGGAACCGCTCAGCTTATAGCTGCTCTCCGCACTGGTTACAATACATGGACTCGGCGACATTTTCGCTGCCGCAGTTTGAACAAAGTTTTGGCTCTGGTTTTCCTTCTGCCGGCTGACCGCATCGGGAACAGAACTTTGCACTGGGTGTCAGGTTTTTGCCGCATTTTACACACTGCTTAAATACGAGTTGCTGATGTCCGCAAAACGGGCAGAATTTCGCATTTATGGAAATGGAATTGTTGCAATCCGGACACAAAGACGCTTGCGAGGTATCTGTTTGAGTGGCTTGGGGTTGTGTGCCGGCAAAGTACTGGGAAAACATGGCCGGCATCATCAATCCGAGCCCCATACCCATTCCACTGCCTGCACCGCCCTCTGCTTCCGAAGCTTTTTCCATGGCCATAGCTGCTTTCATCTGCATCAGTTTGTTCATATCCTTGAAAACACCCATTCGGCTCCGATCGTCGATGGCCTGTTGAACTTCCGGTGGAGGGGTAATGGCATTGATATACAAGTGGGTAATACCGAGACCGAAGTTGCTGAAATCTTTTTCGACACGCTTTACCATATTCTCGGACAGCTCGTTATATCTTGCCGGAAGGTTCAAAATAGAATCGATGGTCTCTCCCATGTAATCGTTGAACCTGGATACGATAACCCGATTTAAATATTCTTCAATCTCCATGGTTGTATATATACCTTGGGTACCCACAAGGTTGTTGATAAACAGCACCGGCTGCATCACCTGAAGGTTGAAGACGCCAAAAGCCCTAAGGCGAATCAAACCCAATTCGGAATCTTTAAAAGCCACGGGATCACGGGTTCCCCATTTTAGGTTTGTGAATACCTTTAAATTTATGAAATAGACTTCCGCCCTTAGAGGGCTGGAAAGTCCCCATGGCAGGCTGAGAATTTTTGTTAAAATAGGAATATTGGCTGTTTTGAGGGTGTGTCTTCCCGGCCCAAATGCGTCCAGAGCCTTGCCTTTATAAAAAAAGACAGCTGCCTGGCTTTCTCTTACCGTAAGCTGGGCGCCGTATTTAATTTCACCGGAACCTTTTTGAGGAAGCCGATGAAGCAGTTCTTTGCCGGTATCATCGAACCATTCCAGATTTTCCAAAAAAATGACGTTGTTTGTACCCATGATTCTCCTCTCCCATTCAATTTAAATTAACATTTCAGTTACATGCAACAACGATGCCAAAAGCAGGAATTAGAAAATAGGAAAGAGAAAAGAGGTAGAACCTGCGGCGGCGTTAGGTTTGAGAAGCGCTCTGCCTCCAACCTCAAACCTCCAACAGCCGAAGACTCATTATCTTCCGTCTTTTCTATTTCCTCTTTTCCCTTTCCTATATCCGAATTATTAGTTGACAAAGTTATTGAAATATAACATTATTTTAGAAATATCTCATCATCATTTTTAAAAAGGTTTCTAAATGGATTTATGGCAACTCAATATTTTTTGTAAAGTCGTCGAATTGAAAGGCTTTTCAAAGGCCGGTAATGCTATTCACCTATCTCAGCCCACCATCAGCAGTCACATCAAAGACTTGGAAAATCATTTTGAATGTCAACTCATCGATCGTCTCGGCAAAAAGGCGGTTCCCACCAAAGCCGGTGAATTGTTATATCGCTATGCGCGAAATCTCATTGCTTTACGCGATGAAACCCAAGCCGCGATGGCTGAGTTTCAGGGAAGAATCAAGGGTCGCCTGGTCATCGGCGGCAGCACCATTCCCGGGGGATATATTCTTCCAAAGTGCATCGGTGCGTTTACAACGGTTTATCCTGAAGTTACCATTTCTCTGATTATCGGCGACACCGACCAAATTATCCAAGATGTTCTTTCCGGATCGCCGGAATTCGGCATTGTTGGCGCCAAAACATCAAACAAAAACATTTACCAGGAAAAACTGATCGAAGATGAAATGAGGCTTATCGTCACTTGTGATCACAAGTGGGCCAAGAAAAAACATATCAGCCCGGATTTGATGTTCAAAGAACCATTTATTGTCCGTGAGCGCGGTTCCGGCACTTTAAAATCAATTCAGCTGAGTCTAAAAGAAAAGGGCTACACCAGTGAAAATTTAAACATTATCGCGGAAATGGGAAGTACGGAAGCAGTTATTCAGGGGATAAAAAGCAAGGTTGGTGTTTCGATCCTCTCCACCATCGCCGTCGCTGAAGAGTTGAAAGCGGGGACTTTAAAAGCACTGACCATTAAAGAACTGAATCTCAAGCGAAGTTTTTATGTGATAACACACAAGCAACGAAGTCCATCACCGTTGTGCAAGGCCTTTATAAAGTTTCTCAAAAAAGAATTTACAAACGTTTGACACGACCGAACCCGTAACCTTGCGCCAGCAACTTTCGCGTTGCATCACTCACGTTACGGTTATTCAAATCTTTGAGTGAAACCCAGCTCACATCAACAGCATCATCTCCGGCTCTGAGTTCGCCGCTGACATAATCAGCAGCCAGGTCGACGATCACGTAGTGAAATCGAATATGACCGTTTTCGTCACGCTCAATCACATCAAATGTATAAATAGGCTTTTTGGCCTGAATTACAATCCCGGTCTCTTCAGTAATTTCTCTTTCTGCGGCCTCTTGAAGGGTCTCCCCCAACTCAACGCAGCCGCCGGGAATAGACCACTGCTTTTCAGCAGGCGGTTTGCCGCGCAAGACCAGCAAGACCTTATCTTCCTTAAAAACAACAGCACCCACCGCCACCCTCGGGTGATTCGGATAGTGACCGCTAAATATCCTGTTTAAATGATCCATTGATAATAATTTTCATTCGGCCTTCCTTTTATGGTTTTCTTCAGCCTGGGCCATCGCCTTTTCAACTTCTTTTTGCATTGCAGCCGGAAATTTATCCATGGCCTCTTCCAGTGTGCGGGCTTCAAGCAGGGACTGAAGGAGCAGGGGCCCGGATGGCGACATCAACTGGGTTTGTCCCATAAAAATGGGGGCACGGCTGTCATCATCCGATCCATCAGCTTTTATGGGTGTGAGTCGACGGATGGCAGCAACTTTTATATCAGTGACGGAATCCTCACGGTACAAATTGTTCCGATCGACGTTTAAATTAATCTTGGCCTGTTCGGCACGACTGGGCATGTTTCAACTCCTTTGTTATGGTATGTTTTTGGTTCAAAAAACGGCTTTTGTAGTTTAAAGTCCCTGACCGATATCAAAAGGATTGGTGCTTGTACATAATTATTCGCAATTAGGCGGTTCCGGGTTCCCCGCTCAACGTTGATCCCTAACCCTTGGGCCTTCAACCTTGAACTTTGAATCCTGAACTTTGAACCTTTTTCAAACTCACCATCGATCGATCTGATTTTAAGTACGGAAGCGAATACCTTTTTACACTTATCTCAAATGCTTCTGTATCTTCGTCCATCAATATGGCATGCTTTTTGTTAATCGATGAACGCAACAACTGAATATCATCGCCGGACACGTTTCCTCTCATGGCAATGATAACGCCCTCTTTTTTGAGAAAAGGAAGGGCTGTCATGCCAAAGCTTGTCATGGAAGAAAGCGCTCGACTGATAATGACATTAAATGTTTTTGCAACGCCCGGTTTGTCGGCAAAATCTTCTGCCCGGATATGTAAGGCATCTATATTTTTAAGTTCCAGTATTCTGATAATATGTTTTAAAAAACTGACTTTTTTTTGGGAAGCATCGATCAGCGTAACAGATAAAGACGGCAAACTTATCTTTAGGGGAATTCCGGGAAATCCGCCACCGGATCCGATATCAAGTAGCGATGCGTTCAAAGGAATAATGTTCACCGGTACGATGGAATCCAAAAAATGTTTTACCGCAACCTCAAAGGGGTCGGTAATTGCTGTCAGATTTGTCTTTTGATTCCATTTCATAAGTTCGATCGCATGGATTGCAAATTTTTCTATTTTCGGCTTATCGATTTGAATATCAAGCTTTTTGGCGCCTTCATAAATTAGATTCTGCCATTTTTTGGATCCGATTTGCATCATCTCTTGCATATGATTTTACCTTCCCGCCGGTCAAAGATGCCGCTTTGTCGTAGATCCCGCTTTGTCGTAGATCCCGCTTGCGGGGCGGGGCGGGGCGGTGAAGCGGACAAGAAAAGATTTTCCGGGTCTGCTACGCTGTAATAAAATCGTGTAACGATTTTATGAAACGCGGCTATGCCGCTCAGTTGGCGAAAGGCTAAAATTCCTATCCCCGCAGCAAGCTGCGGGGTATTTCGGAATTTTTGCCACAACCCTCCGGGTTGAGCCACCGCACTTTCGCTTTGAAAAGGATTTTAACTTTTATTTGAATTCATCCCGCGCTGCAAGCAGCGGGGAATTCAAATTTAAAGTTGCTGAAAATAAAGGGTGCGAAACTTGAGTGTTGACCTGGATATTACAGACTGATATTGTAACGTAATTTGCCAATAAACACTTTCAAAGGAGCTAAGCGTGAAAATCATACACTATTCGGAAGCAGAACCCAAGCATTTCGATGGAGATAATGTAAAAGGTGTTACAGGACGAGTCCTCATCGGTCAATCAGACGGCGCAAAAAACTTTTGTATGCGTATTTTTGAACTGTCTGAAAACGGTTACTCCCCAAGGCATTCACATGAATGGGAGCATGAAATCATCATTCATTCAGGTAAGGGTGAGGTGTTGTCTGATGGAAATTGGATGCCGGTCACCAAAGGTCATGCAGTTTTCATACCCGGCAATGAAGATCACCAAATCAGAAACACTGGGAAAGATCCCCTGGTTTTTGTCTGTTCGATTCCTTCAGGAGTTCCGGAATTATAAAAGGTCTTGACTTTGACATGAGATGAAAGAGAAATACAGAAATCCGTTCGTTACGGTAGATATCATCATAGAAATCGACGATAAAATAGTCCTCATTCAAAGGGCCAATCCACCTTATGGATGGGCGTTGCCAGGCGGTTTTGTCGATTATGGCGAATCTTTAGAATCATCTGCCATTCGGGAGGCAAAAGAGGAAACCTCTCTCGAGGTTACGCTTCAAGAACAGTTCCATACCTATTCAGATCCTGATCGCGATCCCCGACATCACACAATAACAACGGTTTTCATCGGAAAAGGAATCGGCACTTTGAAACCGGCTGATGATGCAAAACGTGTGGGCGTTTTTACACGAAATCATCTCCCGGAACCTATTGTGTTTGATCATCGCAAAATTATCGGCGATTATTTTCGTTACAGGGAAGGAGCGTCTAAGAAAACTATTTTTTCACTGAAATCTCGAACCTAATTTGATGGTCTCTTAAAAAGTGAAGCTTCCCCGCTCTAAAACGTGAGGCTCCCGCTTAACCCCGTCCAAAAGAACGGATTCGCGAAGAGCATGCCGGTCAAAAAAGCACCCTTTCTACGAGCTGGTATGTTTTTTGCTTCTGTTAACTGGATTGTCGTCTTTTGCAAAGCTTTCAGGAGGAACACAATGAAAACTTCCGACACAACCGGAATTTTCAGACCCTTTGAAGAACTGAAAGACTTGCTTGAAAAAAAATCATTAAAACCCGGGCCTTCCCCCGTTGACAAATCTTCTAAAGTCTCCGGGGAAACTAGGGTTAAAAACACCGGTGTTTTAAAGTCCAATTGCACCTTAGGCGACACGTCTGCCCCGATAAATGAAAGAGAACTTTTTTTAGAGGCCATGGCTGACGTCGAACCTATAAATCGGGAGAACCGGTTAGAACCCAACTGTATGCCTTGTATTTCAATTGATTCTGAAAATGATTCAAAAGATGAAACAATGCAGCAGCTGAGTAATCTTGTGAATTCAGGCGAAGGCTTTGTGGTTGCGGATACATCGGAATATATTGAAGGTACGGGATATAATATTCACCCGGAGATTTCAAAACGGCTGCATCGCGGCGATTTTTCCATACAGTCGCACATCGATCTTCACGGTTTCGGTGTGGAAGATGCCAGAAAAGCTTTTGAGAAATTTTTAAAAGATACCATCACCACGGGTAAAAGGGCTGTTCTTGTTGTCCATGGCCGGGGTCTTTCATCCCCTGACAGGCCTGTTTTGAAAACAAAGGTGATTGAATGGCTCACCCGCGGCCCATGGCGAAAGTGGGTCATTGCATTCTCAAGCGCCAGATTATGTGATGGTGGCGCAGGTGCAACATATGTGCTGCTTCGACAGCGACCTCTGACAAGACGTTTTCGGAAATGTATTAAGATGAACTAATTTAACATCTCGAAAATCTACAATTGTTTGAGATTAAAGATCTTTTAACAACGTATAGCTTATGTCATTTTCAGGAATTTGGAATCTTGGAATAGTGGAACGCTGGTTTGAAGGAACAATAACAATTTAATTCCTTCAGCTACCCATTACTCCATCATTCCATTGTTCCATTATCTGGCCAATTGTGAGCGAAGCGAACTAATTTGATTGTGAAAAATTTGTACGTTTTTTGGCAAATTTTTTTCTCATTTTCATTCATTTCCGCTTAGGAACGAATAGTGAAAATACGAATTTTTATATTTTTATTTATTTTTTTATTCGGAGGTTTGATCTCCTGTAATAACAACCCTGCTGTTCACTCTCTTACGAAAACTGAAAAAAACACATCAGCCGCAGAGTCAAACAACATTGGCGATACAAAGCAACAAAAACTTTCTTCAATGCTTTATGAACTGGCCATTTCGCCGGATCCCGAATATTTTGCAAAAAAGCATGACATTTCTTTAGAAAATAACCGGGTCAGGGTGTTCATTTTCTTTGAGCCGTCATCATCAGACCCGAACAGGAAAAAGATCCTTAATGACCATGGAATAATAATTGAAAAAAGTTCTGCCGACTTGACAAGAGGACTGGTTCCCGTTGATCATCTGATTTCACTGTCACAAGAACCTGTTATACGATCCATACGACTCCCGGACAGACTCATCAAAACAAGGAAGACAAGCCCATGAATATTGCCGGATTCAGAAAATGTGTTATCATGTTCTGCATCACACTACTGCTTCATTTCACTTTTTACGCTGTTGCCGTTGCCCAAAATTTAAATGTAACTCCGGCAAAGAAAAATAGTCACCCCAAGATGTCGAGTTGTCTGCAAAAGCTGGAAAAAGAATATAAAGAAGGCGCCGGCATCCAACGAATGGTTGCCCAGGGCATGAATGTCACCTCCCATGACCCGGACAAGGTCACTGTTTATCTGATGTCAGAACCCGGTACAAGCATTGATGAAGACGCCCTTTATAATTTAGGCGCCCAAATTATCAAACAGGCTGACAACGTGACCAAGGCAGAAGTCCCCATTGATATGCTGACCGCCGTTGCAGATACCGTCGAAGGGGTCTCGTTTATGAAGGCACCCGACAAACTGATACCGGTGGCTGTTGAAAGTGAAGGCGTTGACCTGACCGGAGCCGACACCTATCATAATGCAGGTTATGATGGATTCAGGGGTAAAAGTTGCGGTGTTCGATGTGGGTTTCATCGGTCTATCAAATGCAATATTAAACAATGAACTTCCGAATAATGTTGTAAAAGTCGACTGCACGGTACAGCCCTGCGATTCCAACAATCCTTCTATAGAAAACACTTCAAACCATGGAACAGCAGTTGCCGAGATTGTTTATGATATGGCTCCCGGTGCGACGCTTTATTTGATCAAGGTCACTGATGGGATGGACCTCGAGGATGCCAAAAATTTTGCCATAAACAATGGAATCAGAATCATCAACATGTCTCTGGTGGTGCCAAATACGAACTTTTATGACGGGGAGTGCTGGTCATTTAGTGGATTCTCCAACCCTGTCTGTACAGCCGATGATGCCTATGCAAACAATATCCTGTGGGTGAATGCCGCCGGCAACGAGGCCCAACGGCATTACGAGGCTGTTTTTACGGATTCCGGACCTGATGGATGGCACAATGTTTCAGGCAGTAATGAGAAAATTACCTGAACAATTGGCAATGCCATAAGTGCCGGCGATACCATTGAAGTGTATCTGACATGGGATGCCTGGCCCACAACAGATCAGGACTATGACCTTTATCTCTTTATAACTGCTCTGATCCTTTGATCCGGTTGCATCGAGCACGAATCCCAGACAGGTGACACAACCGCCCATCAGAAAAAATTATTATACATGTGCCATCAAATGGCACTTACTATCTTACAATTCGTCAGGTAAAGCGCCACCTCAAATCACTTACTGGAAGTTTACAGTATCTATCACAACTTATCGCCTGCAGTGGCCTCCAGCAGCCTGTTGGGACCGGCTGATGCTGCCGGGGCAATGGCTGTGGGCGCCATTAATTATAATAACTGGACCACAGGTCCCCAGGCATCATACAGCTCTCAAGGCCCCACCAACGACGGCAGGACAAAACCGGATATCATGGGGCCGGACAATGTTTCAAGTGATGTTTATGGTTCCGGATTTGCCGGCACCAGTGCATCCAGCGCACACGTTGCCGGTGCGGCGGCACTCATACTGGATAGATATCCAGATTTTAATGTGGAGCAACTCTGGCAATCTCTGATCTTAACTGCTATTGATATGGGAGATCCAGGAAAAGACAACATCTATGGATATGGGCGGCTGAGATTGGATATTAATGCTGCTATCACAAGCAGCACTGCCGTTACAAGGCAGGACGGCGGCGGTGGTGGCGGCGGCTGTTTTATCGCCACCGCGGCGTATGGATCTTACGCAGCGCCGTGTGTTCGGATATTGCGGGAAATGCGGGATCGCTTTCTTATAAAGAGCAGCATTGGAAAAAGCCTTGTAAATCTGTATTACAAACATTCACCACCTATGGCTGACTTTATTTCGAATCACGACAACGTGAAGATACTGGTCCGCTTGAGTCTTTTACCCCTTGTGGGAATCAGCTGGCTGGCCCTGAAATTGGGTCCCATGTTTACAATAGCGTTGATGGTCCTTTTTGTGTTTGGTATAGTCCGGTTTTTCTCGAAGAAAACGTTCTTAAAATAGATAACGATTTAGGCGGCTCTGCAATTTTTCGATACAGACATTCAAGTTGGTGGCTTCGCCCCAATTGGAACGATGGAATAATGGAACAATGGGCTCGAGATAATTCAATGTTGGGTTAATGGTAAATATGTGTCGAATATAAAATCAAAAATGGATAGTATCCTTTTAAAAACAACCTTCCAGTATTCCACCATTCCATTATTCCATGTTACAGGCAGGCGTTTAAGCCTCAATAAATATTTTATATTTTCATTAAGTTTTAGAAATTCCGAAACGTTCAATTGAGATATGCAAAGGAGCGCAAATGGCACTCAAGGAACACGAATACATCAGGCAGACTCTGGAAAGATACACAAATAGTCCGCTTGAAGATTTCTGCGAGCATATAATTATCACGAATTTTAAACGGTATTTAACCCGATTCAATGAAAAGGTCCAAGGGGATTATCACGAAGGCAATTTCCGTATTGTCAACGCGAAATCCATGAATTGTACGATGATAGACTTTGGCATCGGTTCTCCCCAGGCCGCTCTGGTTATCAACTGTCTTGCTTACCTTGACAATCTCAAATCTGTGGTCATGCTTGGGATGTGCGGCGGAATAGATGATACCCTTGAGATCGGCAACTTTATCATCCCCTCCGCGGCCATCCGTGGGGAGGGAACCAGCCGGCACTACCTCCCGCCGGAGTTTCCCGCCATACCCACCTCTTCGGTGAATCTTTTCTGTATCGGAGCTCTTCGAAAATTAAACCTGGCCCCCAAGTGCGGCATTGTATATACCACCGACCGGCGTCTATGGGAGTTCGATGATAAATTCGTTAGTCATTTAAGGCAACAGCGGATACTTGCCATCGATATGGAACTGGCGACCCTATTCTCTGTAGCCTATCATTATGAAGTTCCCATTGGGTCTGTGATGCTGGTGTCAGATATGCCGTTGCAAAAACGAGGCATAAAAGACAAGAAGATGCAGGACGATATTTTTTCTAACCATATGGAGACCCATTTGGATATTGCAATTGATGTGATCGAAAATTTAAATGCAAAGTGGGATAAAATAGAACGAGAGCTCACCAGCGAATGGTAGGGCCATACCTTTTTAACTAAGATTGCTTGACAAATTCATATTCGCAATTATTTTCTCCCAGTATTCATTGGAAAAATATCAAACAAAGACCCCTATGGGGCGAAAATGCCCTGAATGAGGGGTTTTTTATTCAATAAAACCTTAACAGGGCTTTATCACCAAAACACAACATATTAAAATACCATGAAAAATTCTATCCATAAGGTCAGAAACATCGGAATCAGTGCCCACATCGATTCCGGTAAAACCACACTCACTGAAAGAATTCTATTTTTCACAAAACGAATCCATACAATACACGATGTCAAAGGTAAAGACGGCGTGGGCGCCACCATGGATTCAATGGAACTTGAAAAGGAACGCGGCATAACCATCGCTTCCGCCGCCACCTACTGTGAGTGGCTGGATCATAAAATTAATATTATCGACACTCCCGGACATATCGATTTTACAATCGAAGTTGAACGGTCTTTGAGGGTGCTCGACGGCGCCATACTGGTTTTATGTTCTGTGGGTGGTGTTCAGTCCCAATCCATTACCGTTGACCAGCAAATGAAAAGGTACCAGGTGCCCTGTATCGCTTTTATCAACAAGTGCGATCGAAGCGGCGCCAATCCATTTCGGGTCATTGATCAACTTAAAGAAAAGCTCGGGCACAATGCAGTTGCCATGCAGATCCCCATTGATCTCGAGGCGGATTTTGAAGGCGTTGTTGATCTTGTGACCATGAAAGCGATCTATTTTGACGGACCCAATGGAGAAGACGTACGGATTGAAGAGATACCACAGAATCTTATCCACGAAGCCATAAATAAGCGTGAAGAGTTGATCGATGCGGCCTCGATGTTTTCAGATGAACTTACGGAAGCTGTTCTTGAAGAAAAAGAAATCACGGAAGATATGATTGTCTCAGCAGTGCGAATCGGTACGCTGACCCGCAAAATGACACCGGTTTTTATTGGATCGGCTTATAAAAATAAAGGCGTTCAACCGCTCCTTGATTCGGTGGTGAATTTTCTTCCCTGCCCGTCTGAGGTGGAAAATACGGCCTTAGACCTGGATACGGACGAGGCCCCTGTTATCCTTTCCAATGAAATTAATAAACCGGTGGTTGCTCTTGCTTTCAAACTCGAAGACGGGCAATATGGTCAATTAACCTACATCAGGGTATACCAGGGATCTCTTTCCAAAGGAGATACCATTGTCAATGTACGTAATGGAAAAAAAATCAAGGTTGGAAGGCTTGTCCGTATGCACGCAGAACAAATGGAAGACATCGAAACCATCCCGGCAGGGTATATCGGAGCCCTTTTTGGAATCGATTGCGCCTCCGGTGACACCTTTGTTCACCCCGGCCTCAACCTGACGATGTCGTCCATGTTTGTCCCGGAACCTGTTATCTCACTTGCCATTTTTCCGAAAGACAATAAATCCCAGATAAATATGTCCAAGGCCCTCAACAGGTTCAGCAAAGAAGACCCCACCTTTAGAACCTATGTTGACCATGAGACCAGCGAAACGATTATCGAAGGGATGGGAGAACTGCATCTCGATGTCTATGTAGAACGAATGCGTCGCGAATATGCAACGGACGTTACCACCGGTCATCCACGGGTGGCGTATAGAGAAACCATCACTCGAAGGGCCGAATTTAATTATACCCATAAAAAACAAACCGGTGGCTCCGGACAATACGGACGAGTGGCCGGCTACATGGAACCCTCCCCTGATGAACATTTCGTCTTTGAAAATAAAGTCATCGGCGGCAAGATTCCAACCCAGTTTATCCCTTCATGTGAAAAGGGCTTTAAGCAATCCATGGCCAAAGGGCCAAAAATGGAATTTCCCGTTACCGGCATTAAAGTGGTGATTAATGACGGGGCATCACATTCTGTCGATTCGTCTGAAATGGCATTCATCGCCGCCGCACGGGGTGCTTTTCGTGAAGGTTATTTCAAGGCCTCAGCAGCCATTCTTGAACCGATCATGAAAGTTGCCGTTGAAACACCGGCGGAGTTCCAAGGTGCTGTCATGGGCCTATTGAATCAACGGCGCGGGATCATTGTGGGGTCCCAGGAAGAAGGTCCGTTTTGTGTTGTTGAAGCCAGGGTTCCCCTTGCCGAAATGTTCGGCTTTTCAACTATTTTGAGATCGTCGACACAGGGTAAAGCCCAGTTTACCATGGAATTGGGCGCCTACAAACAGGTGCCGCAATCCATTGCTGAGGAACTGGCAAAAAAGAGAGAACAAGAAAAAAAGAATATCAAACCATAAAAGGAAAATGATTATGCTAAAAAAGGAGTTGATCCTTCAGAATCCCTTGAGATTCCTGGAAAACAAGACCGGAGACATTCTCCTTGAAGGCGGCTTTGGGGCCGTGCTTGCACGAGCAGGCGTCGGCAAAACAGCAATTTTGGTTCAGCTTGCCCTTAACACCATTTTAAAAGGTAAAAATGTTCTTCATATCAGCCTGGATGATCCGGTTAAAAAACTTACGCTATGGTATAAAGAAGTCTTCAACCATCTTACGAAACAATACGAAACAATAGAAACGAAGCCGATATGGGAGGCCATTCTTCCCCATCGGTTTATCATGACATTCAGGGTTGAAGGATTCAGTACTTCCAAACTCGAAGAAAGGTTGACCGACCTAATAGAACAGAATATTTTTTCACCCCAAGTGATCATTATCGACGGTTTTAACTTTAATGAAGATGTGAGAACATCTCTTTCTGATTTAAAGCGCCTTGCCAAAAAACATTTCTTATATGTCTGGTTTAGTGTAAAGACCCATCGTCATGAAGAACCCGGTTCCGACGGTATGCCGGCTCAGATATTGGAAGTTGTCGATCTGTTTGACCTTGTCATTCAGCTCCAACCCAAAGGCAAAGAAATCCACATAAAAACACTAAAGGGCGCAACCGTTGATTCCGACCAGCGCACATTGCTGCTGGACCCGGAGACAATGCTGGTAAAAGATAGCGAATCGAAATAAAATCGTATTTCGATTTTATAATGGATGGCTTCAGTTGTCCATACAGGGCCTGCACCCACCATCTTTTTTAAAATCCTGAGCAGCCGTCTCTCTGTGATGGACCACCGTAAAAATGGTGGTCCTTTCGGCACGCTTTTTCTCCATGATTCGATGCACCAGTTCATCGCCACCTGCCTGCCGGTACATATCAATATTTTTTTGACACTTAAGCCCGTTTATCCTATAGTTTTTTAATAATATCCCCCATGAAGATCTTGGATATTTCAAAAAAGAACTCGAAGAATTGGCAGCATTATTCAGACAATAAGACAAAATGTAACAGTTTGGTCCTTTGAAACAAATCGATTTCATTGGTCTTCGCTTTCAGCTTCGACCCAACAAGAAAGAGCTTCAGGTATGAGTAAATTTTTAGCTGGAAGCTGTCTGAGTGGATTAGGGATCGTTTTGAAAGAACCATAAGCGATTTAACTTTATGGATGAAATCCCCTGTTAAAGCAGAAACCTTTATTGATGGCCCGGGTAGGTTCTTTCGTTACGAACCCTTATTCACGAGTTCTTTCAGTAAAAATTTAATCATACCTGAAGCGATAATATTTTCAAAAGGCTAAAGTGCTACGACAAAACTTGAAAATCGCATTTATCCATTACCATCTCAAGACTGGCGGTGTCACCACCGTTTTAAGGCAACAGGTCGAATCTATCCTCGACACGTGTGATCTATTGGTCCTTTCAGGAGACCCTCCTGAATCACCCTTTCCCTGCGATGTTGTCCACATCCCCGGACTCGGTTACGACATTTCCGGCCGAAATCTGATGGAACCCGAAAGAGTAGCAACCGCCATCATTGAGGCAATTCACTTAAAATGGAACAACGGATGCGACCTTGTGCACGTCCACAATCCAACACTCAAAAAAAACGCAAATTTATTAAAAATTCTTAACGTGCTTAAAGAAAGAGGTCACAAACTCTTTCTGCAGATCCATGATTTTGCAGAAGATGGGCGTCCTTTGTCCTACTTTGGCGAAGAAGAGTATATCCAGAACTGCCATTACGGGGTCATTAACTCAAGAGACTATAACATTTTGCTTAAAACAGGATTAAAAAAGGAAGGCCTGCATAAAATTTTCAACACCATAACACCCTTTCATTTCAACACGAAAGATATCATCTTAAAAAATCATATTTTGTATCCGATTCGGGCTATCCGCAGAAAAAATATTGGAGAAGCCATCCTGCTGTCTTTGTTTTTCACAAAGAGCGCACCCCTTGTCATTACACTCCCACCCAACAGCCCGGCAGACATTAATAGCTACGAGAACTGGAAAACATTTGTAATAGAAAACAAGTTGAATGTCATGTTTGAAGCAGGCTTAACCCATGAATTTTCCGATCTTGTATTATCCTCAGATTTTATTATCACAACGAGCATTACCGAGGGGTTCGGTTTTTCTTTCCTAGAACCATGGACCGCTAAAAAAAACCTCTGGGGAAGAAAACTTCCGGATATATGTCAAGACTTTGAACAAAATTCAATTCGATTGAACCACCTTTATACACGGCTGGATGTTCCGATGGATTGGGTCGATAATGACATGTTGTTTTACACGTGGAAATCCTGCATACAAAAAGTCAGCGCAATGTTCGGGGCAACAATCGACGACATTTCCATTAAAACCGCTTATGAAAAAGCAACGACAAATGATGTCATCGATTTTGGATTGCTGAACGAACCCTTTCAAAAAAAGATCATATCAACCGTTCTGTCCAGCAACTCGAATCGAAAAAAGCTGATACGTCTTAACCCTTTTCTTTCAAACCCGGGCAGCGTATCAAACAAAGATGAGTTGATTCAAAATAATATGGAAGCTGTCCTTTTCAATTACAACCAACCCAAATACAGAGAAAATCTGATAGGCATCTACAAAAAGGTGGTCAGGGATAATGTCTGCCAGAAAATAGATAAAAAAATACTTCTTTCAGAATTTTTAAGGTTAAACAACTTCAGCTTGCTCAAATGGTGCGATAATGCATGAATATGATCGGCTCTTACACTATATCGAGCCCCTCTCACCACTTCCGACGTCTTTAAATCCGACCGAAAAACTCAAAGAAAAAGTCAAATGTATCCTTTTTGACGTATACGGCACACTCTTTATCAGCGGTTCAGGTGATATCAGCATTGCTCGTCAACAATCGCGACAAACTCAAAATTTAAAAAATCTCCTGGATAGATATCAAATTAAGAAGAAACCTCAAATTGTTTTAGATGATTTTTTCTCTGCCATAGACATCGAACATGATAGGCTTAGAAAAACGGGGGTGGACTTTCCCGAGGTGGAAATAGACCGGATATGGACGCGTGTTCTTGAAATTATAGAACTTGACGCTGTTCGAGCCTTTGCCGTGGAATTTGAACTGATTGTCAACCCTGTATATCCCATGCCAAATCTTATAAAGATGCTATCGGGTTGTAAAAAATTAAAGGTTCTGATGGGCATTATCTCAAATGCCCAATTTTTTACCCCTTATCTATTCAGCTGGTTCCTTGATTCAAGCCCGGAAGATCTCGGATTTAAGTCTGATCTGATTTTTTATTCTTACAAATCGGGGCATGCAAAACCATCGCCTTTTATGTTTGAAGCTGCTGCCAAAAACCTCAGAAATATGGATATCTCCGCGCATTCAGTACTTTATATTGGAAACGACATGCTAAATGACATCTTCCCGGCAAAAATGGTGGGGTTTAAAACCGCGCTTTTTGCAGGCGATGCCAGATCCTTGCGCCTGAGAGAAAATCATCCCAAATGCCAAAACCTTTCCGCCGATATTGTCATCACCGACCTTGTTCAAATTCTCGATCTCGTACAATAGCTATTACTTGCTGAAAGAAATAGCTTATAAATTTGGGTCTGGAAGGTTCGACAATTTAAGCCCCCAAAATTAAATATTTTGCCTTAACAAATATTCCATCTTTGGGGCTTCGCCCCAATTGAATAATGGAATAATGGAGTAATGGAATGATGCGTTTGATGGAATTTTTATGTGGAATGAGAGTATAAGGGGATGGATTAAAGCGGTTTAATTCTTATTTTACTGCCGTATTTATCTCGATCGAGATTCCAGTCAGAGCTATCGCCGGCGCTTTTGGGAATATCTTCCTTTATGAGAACATTTTTTTCGTTCCGGTTAAGCTTAAGCGAAGAATAAATACCATTAATTGTTGTATCGGCAAAAATGACATCCCTAACTTTAATTTCGGGAATTCCCTTTTCCGAGGTTGACCATTCAACAATTTCTGATATTTTTTCCCTTAGATCCTGAATATCTGTTTTTGAATCTTCGATTTTTTGTTTAAGATCATCGAGTTCAGCTGTAATTTGATCCTGTTTATTAAAGAGGCTTTCCAGTTTTTTTTCTCTGTTTTCTATTTCTAAATCCAATTCAGAGAGCTTTACTTCTGCACCCTCGAGTTCAGCCTTGTCTCCTGTCTCTTTTATTTTTTCTATTTCTTCTGAAAGTTTTCTCCGCTTTACAACGGCACGATCTTGTACTTGTGCCATGTCAGCAATCACTTTTTGGATGATATCCGGCTCATTTTCTATTTCCTTTATTCGGCGATGACATTCTGTCTGCTCCTGTTTTTTTATCGGTATAATCTCCTTTATTGCATCGATATCCTCTTTTACTTTTTCATCGTATCCGACACTAAGATGGCAAGGTTTTGATATTTCAGATCCGATCTGAATGGCCTGTATTCCCTTTTTAGCAGAAACTCTGGAGGATAAAATGGGACCATTTTTGGCAATGCATACGCCACTGGTATTGATTTTAGAATCGATGATTTCTTTCTCTACAATGACATTGCCCAAGACTTCAATGTCTGATTCATGAACATACATGGCGCTGATATTGCCACCGCCTTTTATTTTTGCCCCGATGATCCCTCCTGGGACACTGATATCACCGTCCATCTCTATTTCAGCTTTGAGTATCTCATTTGCCTTAAGACTGTTGCCTCTTACACGGTATCCATTCTGAATGGTACCGATAACATCAATTTTACCATCGAAATCCACATGCCCGGTTTTTAAACCCACTCCCCCTGAAATTTCAAGTCTCGGTGAAACATAGACCTTGCCGACGGCTGAAATCTCAGGCATACCGTCGGTTTCTGCATAAATTTTAAGTTTGTCTGCGGAAATTGAAGTCCCTTTTCCCTTCCGAAGAGTTGTATCTTTTGGTTTCGAAACAGATAGATAACGACCATATACGTCATGTCCTACCGCGCCTTCAACAGCCGGCATTTTTTCGGCAAGAAGATCTCCTTTTGTAACTTGAGGAATATCTCCCCTTTCTTTAAAGTCTATGGCTCCCCCATCTTTTACAGTGCCGATTTTTAAGGGATCTGTATCAAAGTAATATTTAATAGAGGCATCTATGCCTGTATCCGGGGGTTTGCCTTCTGCAACCTTTAATGGTGTATCCAAGCCTTTTTTATTCTCCAGGTATTCCGATATTTTTTCATCGTCTACTATCCCATATTTGATCCCTTTTTCTTCGAGATAATCCTTAATGTCCTGGAGAGTGAACGAAACTGTACTTTCTTTATTTATTGAAAAAAATGCGCCAAGTTTATCTTCTGAAACAGTCAAATCGAAATAGGCATCATTTACTGATGAACGAGGCGGTTCAGGCATCTCAGGCGTTTCCGGCTCAGTGATATCGATTTCCTCAAACCGCTGTTGCTTTTTAAAAATCGCATCACATTGATCCCTGGTCATCACATTCGACTCAACCAATATGTCCCCGATCATCTTTACGGTCTTGGTCTTTTCATAACTCTTTTTTTGCTCTATCAGAGCATGCTCAATATCCTCTTGGGTTGCAAAGTTATTTTTTACAGCAATCATACCGAATTTTCTATCCATCTTTCTTGTTTCAATCACCTTCTGGATAGAAAGAAGAAAATCGAGCTGGTTCTGAGACATCATCCCTTGCGCCACCAGGATTTCTCCTAAAAGTGCTTTATTCCCGTCAAGTTGCTCCTGTTTTTGAATAGACAATGCTTCCTGGATCTGTTCTTCATCAACAAATTTGTATTTTACGGCCAACTTCCCCATAACCAAGTAGGCATCATCTTGGGAAATTGTATCAATCTCTCCTTCCTTTAACATCGGAACCCGGGGGCTTTCCTTTTTCCTGTTTTCAACCTCAAAATCGACATTAAAGGAAGTGCCGCAGCTTTTGCATGATACCTTGCGACCCAGAAAAGTTTCAGGTGTCCGGTATCTACATTCACATGAGGGGCACATCGTTATTCTTTTGTTGTTTTTTTCCATTTTTATTCGCACTTTGATATGGGATACGAACAATCAAACATCTATATTCTTATTTTAAATACTGATTATTTTCAAAAAAAGTAAGCAGAAATCATGCCAGGGACTGTTAAATAGAGATCACTTTGTATTTTGGTTCCGTGCGATAATGGGCCAACGTAATATGTTGCCTTGATAATTTTATTTCGACACGCAAACGCTAAAGGCTTTTAAACACTATTCGGGTGTGTAACTTATGGCAAAAAGACATCTTTATATCATTCAAAGACCAAAAGTGGCATTTTTTTGACAGAATTATCCGAACTTTTCTCTAATACATTGAAAAGCGATCATACGGGTTAAATTAACTGTTTTTTTAACTATCGACGAATCACCATCTTGTCAAGAAGATAAGAGCGTCAAAAGGCTAAGCTATTGACAAATTGAAAGTTTAATGCACTAATACCGTAACTCACGATTGAAGGCTTTCGCTCGAATTGAATAATACGCTTAATCCGGACATTCATTTTATTCACCTTCCAAAGGAGCAGCTTATGAAAAAGAAATGTGGAATAAAATTCTCTGATCTCAGATCGATATGTGACCCAAATATGTTCACTTTTAAGAATACTGCGGAAGTTGACCCCCTGGATAAAGTCATCGGCCAGGAACGAGCGGTTCAGGCCATCGAGTTTGGCCTGAACATAAAAAGTCCGGGATATAATATGTTTGTTACAGGGATAGAGGGCACCGGAAAATCAACCATTATCAGAGACATCGTTACTCAGCATGCCAAAAATGTACCCTCTCCGGTGGACTGGTGCATGGTCAATAATTTTAAGGATGAATATCATCCCAAAGCCATTTCTGTTCCCAAGGGGAAAGCAACCCGGTTTTCCAAAACCATGAACAAGTTAATTGATGATTTGAAAAAAGAACTTCCCAAAGCCTTTGAACATGAATCCTATCAGCAAAGACAATCTGAAATCCAAAAAAAATACACAGATCAGCAAAAAGATATCATTAAAAAACTTGAAGCATCAGCATCGCAACACAATATTCAGATTAACAGGACTAAAGCCGGTTACCAAACCATCCCCATCGTAGATAAAAAGGCGATCTCACCGGAAGAATTTCTCGCTCTCCCAAAAGAAAAACAGACTGAAATCGAAGAAAATATCAGCCTTGTTCAATCCGAAATCGACGTCACGATTCGTGATATCAATAAGGTCAATCAGTCGATGAATTCACAGATTGAAAAACTGATGCAGGAAATAGCGCTCTTTGTTGTTAAGCAGCGGATAGATGTCATAAGGGATGAATACAAAGCATGCAAAGATATTTTAATCTATTTAGATGAAGTACAGGCCGACATTCTTGAAAACGTTCAGGATTTTATTGCTTCAACCGAAGCAAGATCACCCATGGAAGGCCTGATGTTTCAAGCCGCCAAGCCCTCTTTTCTGCGTTATCAGGTAAATGTTCTGGTGGATCAAAAAGATTTAAAAGGTGCACCGGTTATTTTTGAGACAAATCCCACGTATCAAAATGTTTTTGGCCAAATCGAAAAAAGAGCCTACATGGGGACGGTGACCACTGACTTTACCATGGTTCAGGCCGGATCATTTTTAAGGGCCAACGGCGGCTATCTGATCATGGAAATCGAATCTATTCTCATGAACCCGTTTGTATGGGAAGCGCTCAAACGTACACTTCAAAATAAATTGCTGTCCATAGAAGACGTCGCATCGGGTATGGGATATGGCACATCATCAATACGCCCGGAACCGATCCCGATGGAAGTCAAGGTAATTTTATTGGGCAGTTATCATCTTTTTCATTTGCTCCAGAATCATGATTCAAAATTCAATAAAATATTCAAGGTGAGAGCAGACTTTGATCATGAAGTAATAAAAAATGACGATACCATTCAAAAGTATGCGCGCTTCATCGCCCGGGTCTGCAAGGAAGAGGAACTTCTTCCTCTAACACCAAAAGGAGTTGCCGCCATCGTAGAATATGGTGAAAAATATATCTCCAACAAACATAAACTTTCCATTCGGTTCGGACCTGTTATGGGGATTTTAATAGAAGCAGATTATTGGGCCCGAAAACGGAATGCCAAGCAGGTGACAGACAAGGATGTAATCCAAGCATTTACTGAATACAGATTTCGTTATAATCTTTATGAAGAAAAAATTCATGAATCCTATGTGGATGATACGATTATGATTGACGTTGAAGGTGATGAAATCGGCCAGGTGAACGCACTTGCTGTTTATCAAATCGGCGACATTTCATTTGGACGCCCTTCTCGTATCACGGCAGAAACCTATATGGGAAAACAAGGTGTCATCAATATTGAGCGTGAGGCCAAGCTCAGTGGAAAAACCCACGACAAAGGCGTTCTGATCCTTTCCGGTTATTTGGGTCGAACCTTTGCTCAAAACTATCCTCTGAACCTATCCATCAGCATCACGTTTGAGCAAAGTTACAGCGGAATCGATGGGGACAGTGCTTCATCTACAGAACTGTACGCCATTACCTCAAGCCTCTCCGGTATACCCATCCACCAGGGAATTGCAGTAACCGGTTCCGTGAATCAAAAAGGAAAAATTCAGGCCATCGGGGGTGTGAATCAAAAAATTGAAGGTTTTTTCGATGTTTGTAAATCAAAAGGATTTACCGGCAAACAGGGAGTTCTCATTCCCAAGGCCAATGTTAAAAACCTGATGCTTAAAAAAGAGATTGTCGATGCTGTAAGGAAAAGTAAATTTCACATCTATCAGGTTTCAACGATCGAAGAAGGTATCGAAATATTGACCGGCGTCCCGGCAGGAGTGCCGGATGAAAATTGCGAATACCCTGTCGATACCGTTTATGGAAAAGTACAGGCCAAACTCAAAAGGTATTTCGAACGTTCATATGAGCTGAAAAAACAGTTTGAGGCACAAAATGAGACTAACGATTAGTTTGTATGCCTAAGTACATGTATTCTTAATTACGGCAACGTATTTATATATTGGTTTATTCATTCTATGCATGCAAAAGTTTAAAGTGCCTAAAATTAAGGTATTGTATCAATTTTAATTATTAAGGAATTAATTCTCATGAAGATTATCACTACATCCATAGAAGGAATTCTCATCATTGAGCTCAAAACCTTTAAGGACAAACGCGGCTTCTTTATGGAGACTTACAACCAAAACAGATATAACGCGTCCGGAATCAACACGACATTTGTTCAGGATAATCTTTCTTATTCTCTGAAAAACACTCTAAGAGGCCTTCACTTTCAAATCAAACATCCCCAGGCCAAGCTGATTCAGGTCATCTCCGGCGAAATCTTTGATGTTGCCGTTGATCTCCGGCCCGATTCTGCCACTTTTGGCAAATGGACCGGGATCCATCTGTCGGATGAAAACAGACGGCAGGTGTTTATTCCGGAGGGTTTTGCCCACGGTTTCTGCGTCCTGAGCGAGTTTGCACTCTTTTACTACAAATGCTCAGATTTTTATGTACAGGGTGATGAAGGCGGCATTATCTGGTCCGATCCGGATATCGGTATCGAGTGGCCGGTTGAAAACCCGATCATTTCAGAAAAAGACAAACAATATCATAAACTTTCCGGCCTCACTGCCGAGCAACTTCCATCTTTTTAAAATATGATAAAAACACCCCAAAAAGTAGAACTCCTTGCACCGGCAGGCAATTTTGAAAAACTGGAGATTGCCATACACTATGGTGCGGATGCGGTTTACTTGGCCGGCAAGGAATTCAGCCTTAGAAACTTTTCCCAAAACTTTACCCTTGATGAGCTTCAACATGCCGTCAGGTATGCCCGAAAACACCATGTAAAAGTCTATGCGGCTTGTAATGTATATCCAAAAAACAACGAACAAAATTCAATTGTGGATTATCTTCATTCACTCGGAGAAATCGGGATAGATGCCCTCATCATAGCAGATCCTGGAATTTTCATGACAGCATCCAAAGTCATACCCCAAATTCCCATCCATTTAAGTACCCAGGCCAATACAACCAATTTAAAAAGTGCTCTTTTCTGGCAATCACTGGGTATTAAAAGAGTTAATCTTGCAAGAGAGTTGTCCTTAAAAGAGATCAAGGAAGTTGCCCTTCACTGTGACCTTGAAATTGAAGCCTTTGTTCACGGCTCCATGTGCATCGCATATTCCGGGCGATGCCTTCTGAGCAGCTATATGGCGAACCGTAACAGCAACCTGGGAGCGTGCGCTCAATCTTGCAGATGGAAATATGCCGTAGTGGAAGAGTTAAGACCCGGCCAATATATGCCCATCGCTGAAGATGACCGAGGGAGTTACATGTTCAGCTCAAAAGATCTGTGCATGATTGAGCATATCCCCGAAATAATTGAATCGGGTATCGTTTCACTGAAAATCGAAGGACGAATGCGGAGTATCAACTACCTGGCATCGGCAGTTAAGGTTTACCGCGAGGCCATTGATGCCTATTATGAAAGTCCAGAAAACTACATGACCCAAAAAGACTGGCTTTATGAACTCGAAACTGTGAGTAACAGAAGTTACTCTACCGGCTTTTATTTTGACGATCCCCACCAGATATCGCCGGCCTATGAGAATTTGCGACATAGTGGACAAAAATTTATTGCAAAGGTCATCGGCAAATCCATAAAACATGGTATTAAGATTGAGGTACGAAACAAAATTTTCAAAGATGACACCATTCAGATATTAGGCAGAAAAGGCTCTGTCAAAAATGACAGGATTCAGGCCATATTCGATGACCGTGGGCAATCCTTGGCTTTTGCCCAGCCCGGGAGTATGGTGTTTGTTGCAATGGATAACGCGTGTTATACCAATGATCTTATCAGAAAAGTTGATAAATATTAATGGTGAGAAACTTGAGAAGAGAGTAACATGAAAGGTTATATTCAAGTATATACCGGAAATGGAAAAGGAAAAACTACAGCAGCATTGGGCCTGGCAATACGAGCTGCCGGCGCGGGCCTTAAGGTTTTTATCGCTCAGTTCATTAAGATGGGCGAATATAGCGAAATAAAAGCCCTCAAAAGATTTAAAGATTTGATAACGGTGGAACAGTTCGGAAGTGGACGTTTTATAAAAGGTAAGCCTTCTGCCTCGGACATCGAAGCCGCCCGGAAGGGTGTAGAAAAAATCAAAGCGGCCTTTACGTCAGGTCAACACAATGTGGTTATCATGGAAGAGGCAAACGTCGCTGCAGGGCTTGGGATTCTGTCCGTAGAGGATATACTGAAGATTATGGATGAAAAGCCCAAGGATGTGGAACTTGTAATAACAGGACGGGGTGCGGATTCCCGAATCATTGAAAAAGCTGACCTGGTGACCGAAATGAAGGAGATTAAACATTATTTTCAAAAGGGTGTCAAGGCCAGAATCGGAATAGAAAAGTAATCTCCTTTCCCTCTTTTCAACCCTCATCAATAAATTTAATGGCCGATTCAAATTTTTTGCTGATCGACAGTGTCATCTCAGCTGCATCTTCCAGCATTAAGGCAGCCTTACTCTTGCTTTTCTCTTTTGCTTTTTGAGCCCAATCCCTGTATGTTTGAGCATGATCCTCATTGTGCTTTATCCAGTGTTCAAGTAGTTTGATCATTTTTTCATCAAATGATAAAGCACTCTGCACCTCGTGGTCATGGTGATGATGGGTCATTGATACACTCCTTTAATATCTGATATTGTTAAATAGAAAATTTGGTATTTACAGTCAAAGGATATAACAGTCAAGATGTAATCTGAATTTTGCACGAGTCGGAGGATTTCATATGCAAGGCACTTAAGGGCGAAGCCATAGTGAACTATTGCGAGCCCTTAATAACGAAGCAGATGAAAGCCTCCGGCCCGCTCGAAGGGCAGACAATCTTGAAATAATAAAAAAGAATTCCAAAAATACCCAGCAGGGAAAAGATACTGTCATAGAGCTATATGTAACTATTTAACATAATGTATTATTTGTAATGTTTCAAGATTGTCTGTGCAAGATTCAGGTATTAAAACCATATGAAAATAACCGGACTCCATTTCAATAAAAAAAATATTGGGATTTTACTTCTTTTCCTCTTTGGGATAATATTCGGAAGTATGGGAGGGTTTTTTATCGCCCTGACGAAAGATCTTCCACAAATTCGAAATCTTGAATCTTTCAAGCCATCTTCCATTACGCGAATTTACTCTGCGGATGAAGTGCTCCTTGCGGAATTCTTTTTAGAGAAAAGGGATCCCGTGCCGATAAAAATTATACCCGATAACCTAAAAAAGGCCTTAATCGTTACTGAAGACAGAAGTTTTTATCAGCATAGCGGCATCGATCTGAAAGGAATTCTCAGGGCTATCTTTCGAGATATCAAAGCCGGCAAATTTGTCGAAGGGGCCAGTACCATCACCCAGCAACTCTCCAAAACACTTTTTCTAAAACCGCGTAAAACCTTATTGCGAAAAGCAAAGGAAGCCTTCCTTTCCTTTCAAATAGAACGCCGATATACAAAAGATGAAATCCTGGAGCTTTACCTCAATCAGGTATACTTTGGCAGCGGCGCTTACGGTGTGGAATCGGCTGCCCGAATTTTTTTTGGTAAACCTGTAAGTGATTTAGATCTTTCTGAATGTGCCCTTTTGGCCGGTCTTCCAAAGTCACCTTCGCGATACTCTCCTTTAATTGATAAAGATCTTGCGTTCAAACGGAGAAATATTGTTTTAAAACAAATGAAAGATACAGGGGGTATCACTCAGGCTGTCTTTAACATGGCAAAAGAAGCACCTTTGAATCTCGCCAAACAAGTCAAAACCAGTGTCAAAGCACCTTATTTTATTGAATTTATTAGGTTTTTTCTTGAAAATACCATTGGTTCGTCAAGGCTTTACAAAGGTGGTCTTACCGTTGTTACAACACTCGATTTTAAGTTGCAAAAGGCAGCGGAACTTGCTGTTGAAAAAGGGCTCTCTGCCCTCGAACATAGGATGAAACAACAATTTATAAAAAATCCTGACCCCCAATGCGCACTCGTTTCTCTGGATGTGCTATCTGGCGGAATCCTTGCCATGGTCGGCGGAAGGGATTTTTCAAAAACCCCTTTTAACCGGGCAACAATCGCCAGAAGACAACCTGGATCTGCATTTAAACCTATCGTTTATGCCTATGCTATTGAACAGGGTTTTTCACAAAGCAAAATTATTCTCGATGCACCGGTGGCTTTCAAAATCGGAAATCGAAAAAAAGATTGGCAACCGACAAATTTTTCCGAAGATTATAAAGGTGAAATGACGCTGAGAACGGCACTGGCGCTTTCAAAAAATATTCCTGCAGTAAGACTCATCGAGATGTTGGGGCCCTCTTCAGTGGCCAGATTTGCACACACCATGGGCATTGAATCTGCCATGTACCCGAATCTTTCCCTATCCCTTGGCACCTCTGGAGTTAAATTGATTAATTTGACAGCAGCCTACTCGGTTTTTCCGAATAAGGGAAAACTCATAGAACCTTATGGGGTCATGGAGGTCGTTGATGGAAACGGGCGACTGGTATGGCGTGTAAAACCTCAAAAAAAAGCCGTTATTTCAAGAGAAAGTGCCGCTGTCATCACAGACATGCTCCGCAGCGTCATTCAAGACGGCACGGGCAAAGAAGCAAAGGTTATTCAGCGCCCGGTTGCCGGGAAAACAGGAACAACCAACGAATTCAAAGATGCGCTTTTTATCGGCTTTTCGCCGTCGATTACCACCGGAGTATGGGTGGGTCAAGATACATTTACGACCATTGGCAAAGGAGAAACAGGGGCAAGAGCAGCGCTGCCAATATGGATCGAATTCATGCAAAGAGCGCTCCTTGACAGACCGATTCAATATTTTGATATTCCGGATGATGTCGTAAAAGTACGCATAGATCCATCAACCGGTCTTCTTGCAACAGACAACGCTCCCAATGCGGTTAAAGCGCTTTTCAAGAAAGGAACAGAACCGAAATCATCTCGGTAAAATAACTCATGGCTGTTGACTTTTGGTCATGGGTAAAATAAATAATTTGGTATCAGTTTAGCCTTATAAAACCATTACCACTCTTCTGAAACGAATCGATTTCCAGGAAGCGGCAATGTTTTCAAAAGATGATGAGGAAGACGATGATTCGAAAAGCCACCATTAAGGATATAAAAGCCATTCATGCACTGCTTCAGCAATATGGCCGCAAAGGTGAACTTTTACCCCGACCTTTAAGCGTGTTATATGATCATGTGAGGGATTTTACGGTTTACGTTGATGACAAAAACGCCGGCTTTTTAGGATGCTGCGCATTGCAGTTCTGTTGGGATGACCTTGCCGAGATACGATCCCTGGCAGTGCATCCGGAACATTTGGGGGTAAGAATCGGATCAAAACTTGTCGAACACGTGCTTTCTGAAGCAAAATCTTTTGAAATACAAAAAGTGTTTGCATTGACATACCGTCCCGGGTTTTTTAAGCGCTTCGGTTTTCAACAAATAGACAGATCAGAACTTCCCATAAAAATTTGGGCGGACTGCATCATGTGTATAAAATTTCCGGATTGTGACGAAATCGCCATGATGAAAAAAATAGGTTAAGTATATATGAGATTCAGGGAAATTGGAGGACGTTTCCAGACGCCCGGTTTTGGCATAATATGCTGACCGCCAACGCTTACCCAGTTCAAATCGGTTTTAACGTCTCGCAATTTGCCGTCATCAGGCGGCCTGGCATGATTGGTAAAGGCATAAGTGGCTTGGAAAATACAGATTTCTTCGGTTTTCTCCCGTGCAATAACATAATTTTTTTTAAATGTACGTGCTTTAATGTTATTTGCCTCTGCAATCTGATCTATTTCACTTTCTTTAAATTTCATAAGAACCGCTTTTGAAGCACCTCTTTCGGAAACCCGTATCAATGCTCTCGATTCGCTGCTTGCTGCATAAACTGTCGAAATACACCCCATTTTTTTTAAATATTGGGACGCAACAATAGCAGCTGTTCTTCTGCCACCCACCTCAAATGGAAGGCAATAGTACTCAAAAAATTTTTTCTGAACATCTATGCCATACTTATCTCCTTTTTCATACAAATCCTTTGATATATATCGAAGGCTGCTGGCCAAATCCTCGGCTGCATCTGCAATCGGCCAATCTATTTTTACATGAAAATGGGAAAGGTTGTATCTATTTTTTTTCTTGCTGGCTGGATCCCTCTGGATTAAAAGCGCATAATCCACAGGCAGCAAAAGCTTGAGCAGCTCGTGGAAATGGGCAGAATCCAGGTATTTCTGATTTCTATCAAATTTGTTTGCAAGCGGAAGGGGATCATATCGAAGAAGGTTGGTTTTGGTGGTCCGGTTGGTTCTGAAAAACCTTATATACTTCTTATGGGTTGATGGAATGGTATCTTCTACAAAAATCACCAGAAAGGTATTCTGGCAGTTATATTCCACAGCCGGAATGCGCGCCCGAGGCTTCAACTCACGTTTTTCAACAAATGGATAGGGGACATTTTTACTCAGAAAATTATTATAAGAATCGATCAAGGAGTACTGAAACATCTGTTGATCGAGCTCATCCCTCAACAATTCATAATAAGAACGCCTTAATCTGTTTTCCTGACTCAGCTCTTCTCTTACAGACCAGAATGCCAATCGTCTCTCCTTTCAGTATTCGTTGAACGATAGGATTTGCTTTATCTTTTTGAATTTTCTCTTATAATAGCATTGTTTTATAAAAACGTCAACGCCTTACCGTCATCATTTTTCGTTATACTTTTCAAGCCATTGATACAAGGGCTCTCGATATTTGAATGCCAAAAAGATAACAATCAGGCACAGTCCCATTATCACTGCAAACAGACCGTATCTTTGTTCGAAAATGTATGATCCCTGAAGGCTGAGCATCAATGTCCCCGGCATTCGTCCGATGCCTGTGAGTATGAGGAAGATCTTCAAAGGCAGTGTGCTCAAACCTAAAAATAAACACAGGTAGTCTTTGGGAAATCCGGGAATAATAAATAGGATAAACAGAACAATGACCCCCTGGCGTTTAACAATCTTATCCAAACGATCCAGTTGACGTCCAGGGATCAGTTTCCTGACAAAACGTTTTCCCATGAAACGGCCAATTGAAAAATTGATCCACGATCCTGCTGTCAGTCCGATACTCGAATATATAAATCCCTTTGCGGTTCCGAATAAAAAGCCTCCGATAAAACCTGTGGCTTCACCTGGAAAAGGTGCGAAAAGCACTTGGAGAATCTGAATGATGATAAAAATTACAGGTGCACCATGACCAAACGAAGCGATAAATCTTTTAATCTGCTCTTGGTCCGAAAAAAGATGGTAGAAGCAAGTGATTTTTTCCCACAAATATTGACGGTACACATAACCTAATAAAATAAGAAAACAAACAACCGCAACTGCAATGAGTATTCGATGGATATTTTTATTTGTGGATGTTAAATTTTTTGTCAAAGTAATAATTACCGTAAGTCAACGTCCTACTAATAATTAAATTAGATACTCGACAAAAACCTTACCAATGCAAAAGTTTCCTAATCTTTCTCACAAGTGCCTAAAGTTTGAAGTGATCTAAAGTGCCTATTTATCCCGTATTTATCGGGGAAGTTGAGGTAGCGCTAACGCGCTGTCAATAAAATATAATTGGCCAAATAATTCCTTAATTTTAGTTCACTTTAGCTCACTTTAGGCACTTTCAACTTTTTCTGTTTCAATGTCATAGTCAGCAGATCAGTAAAAAATGTCGAGTAAGATTTGTACTTCTTAGTAAGTGTCCAGTGCAGCAACAGCCGGAAGGGTTTTCCCCTCCATAAGTGCAAGAAAGGCTCCGCCGCCCGTAGAAATATAGCTTATTCTTTCGGCTTCGCCACTTTTATGGACAGCAACGTCTGTATCCCCTCCCCCGACGATTGAAAGTGCATGAGAATCAGCAACACTTCGAACCATGGCGATTGTTCCTCGACTGAATGCATCTATTTCAAATACACCTAAGGGGCCGTTCCAGATAATGGTTTTGGCATCATATAATGCTTCGGAATAGAGCAAGGTTGTTGCAGGACCGATGTCCAGGGCCATCCAATCATCAGGGATTTCCTGTATGGGTACAATCTTGATATTCGCTTTGGAATCCATACGGTCTGCCACAACCGCATCCACCGGCAGATAAAACTTTATACCATTTTCAGCTGCTTTTTTTATTATCGATGCGGCCGTTTCAACAAGATCCATTTCTACCATTGATTTTCCCATGTTCCAGCCGATACTTTTCAGAAAAGTGTTTGCCATGGCTCCGCCGACAATGAATTTGTCAACATGATGCAGCATGTTTTCAAATGCCCCGATTTTGCTTGACACCTTTGCTCCGCCTACAATCGCAACCAGAGGGCGCCAGGGATCAGCCATTGCTTTTTGAAAATAGTCGAGTTCCCTTTGAAGCAAAAAGCCTGCGCCGGATATCGGTGCATATTTTGTTATTGCCACAACCGACGCATTGATACGATGAGATACGGCAAAAGCGTCATTTATATAAACATCACAAAGTTTGCCCAGTTGTTTCGCAAATGCATCATCATTTACCTGCTCCTCATGGTGGAATCTTAGATTTTCCAGAAGTACCACATCGCCGTTTTTCATTTTGTTTACCAGTCCTTCTACTTCAGAACCGATACAGTCTTTTGCCATAACAACTTCTGTTTTTAAAAGCCTTCCCAAACGCTTTGCTACAGGAGAAAGGCTCATTTTGGGTGTTATTTTCCCATTGGGTCTCCCCAGGTGTGAAGCGATGATAAGCTTTGAATTATTATCCAGAATATATCTTAAGGTTGGCAATACCGCCTGAATCCGGGTATCATCGGTAATGTTTTGTTGTTCGTCCAACGGAACGTTAAAATCGACCCTGACGAAGACTTTTTTCCCCGTAATATCTATTTCCTTTATGGTTTTCATCACTCCCTCCTTTGATGCACCCCTTTAATCCTCTTTATTAACTTACGCTTAAGTTCTTTTTTCTTTGACCATCTTTCAAGAAAGCTCATCATACCGGAATCATAAGCCCGGTCCACAATTTCTTCTCGAACCTTCACTCCACCGGCACCTCCCATGGCGGATCGTAAACACGCTGTTTTGTGCAAGCATTCAAGACACGCGTCCGGTGTGTTTCTTAACCCGTCTTTGGTTTTTGGAAAAACAGTCTCGAGCTCACCAAAGCATTCAGGATATTTTTTATCGATACATTTGTTTGTCATTTTTTTGCTGTTTTGAGCATTTGGATTTGAAATTAAAGCCTACTTATTCTGCAGATCATATTCACGATTCATCCGGGATATGTAGCCCTCGTCCGCAAAACTGAAGTAACAGTTATTACCGACGATGATATGTTCATGAACTGTAATGTCGATAACCCTGGATGCAAAAACAAGACGGCGCGTAATAGCAATGTCTTCCTGTGATGGCTTCGGGTCACCCGATGGATGGTTGTGTGCGAAAATAAGCGCTGCAGCATGATGATTAAGGGCTGCAAGAACAACTTCTCTTGGGTATACAGAACTGGCTGTCAGGGTCCCTTCAAAAAGTGTTTCTGTGGAAATAACTCTATTTTTTGCATCTAGAAACACTGCATTAAAGCACTCTCTGGGTTTATCCCTTAACCTGTGATAAAGATATTCGAAAAGTTCTTTGGAATTGTTCAAGGGGTCTTTGTGGATTAACCGTTTTTCAAGATAGCGATCTGCAGCAGCTTTTATCAGCTTGATCCCGAATAGATTTTTGGGGCCGATTCCCGGCACTTCGCAAAGCAACTTGGAAGAGGCTTCGAACACACCCTGGAGTGTTTTAAATTTATTCAAAGCCGTCTTTGCGGCCTCTTTACAATCTTTTCGGGGCGTAGCCAGTGTCAAAAGCAGTTCAATCACTTCATAGTCATGAAATCCTTCCAGGCCGGTATTCAGAAACTTGTCCCGAAGTCTTTTCCGATGTCCTTCTCCTTTATGCGTACGGACAATATCTACCTTAGATTTCAGATTAGAGGCAGGAATTTTTTTCATTATACAATCAGATTATACCTCATCCAGCTCTTGTTTCAGATCCCGGGTCATGAGTCGGCGTACAGCCTCTTTGGGTGCAATATCATCATAAAGAACATGATATACTTCATGAGAAATCGGCATTTCAACACCAAGTTTTCGTGACAGATTGTAAACCGACTTGGCTGTTTTTACCCCTTCCGCCACCATCCTCATTTCAGAGAGAATTTCATTTAATTTCATGCCCTCTCCGATTTTTTTCCCCACGGTGTGGTTTCTGCTAATGTCTCCGGTGCACGTCAAAACCAAATCACCAACACCGGCAATTCCGGCGAAAGTACGCGGGTTGGCGCCGAGCTTCAACCCCAACCGACGCATCTCTGTCAGACCTCTGGTGATCAGGGCCGCCCTTGTATTTAATCCCAGGCCGAGGCCATCTATAATTCCGGAGGCGATGGCGATGACATTCTTAACCGAACCTCCCAGTTCAACTCCGATCATATCGTTGTTTGTGTAGACCCTGAAATACGGGGTTGCAAATATATGCTGAACAAAATCGGCCACTTTTTGGTTTCTGGATGCAACAGCGACAACAGTGGGAACTTTCCGAACAACTTCCCGTGCAAAACTCGGCCCTGAAAGGACCGCAAAAGAATCTTCGGGAATCTCATGAAATATTTCTCTTAACACACCGGACATGGTCAAGTGGGTTTTGTTCTCAATACCTTTAGAAGCCGACACAATGATCGTCTTTGTGGAAATATGCTCGCGGATTTTACTCGCGGTCTCACGCATAACATGAGATGGAACAACCATGAGCACGAGATCTTTTTCCTTAACAACTGCTTCAATATCGTTGGAAGGGCAAATATGATCTGAAAGAGAAACACCGGGGAGAAAAACTTTGTTTTCTCTGTATGATTCGATCTGGTCTTTTACCTCCTTTTCAAATACCCACAGGTCGATTTTAAAACCTTTCAACGCCAGAAGATTTGTCAAGGCGGTTCCCCAGCTTCCAGCACCCACGACACCGATCTTCACTTTACTTACATCTATCTGCATATTCACCGGTATTCCACCTTCATTCTTCGCTTAAATAATCTTCTTTTTCCGCCAGCCTTGCAATACCGACGACCTTCTCTCCCAGCCCCAATCCAATAAGCTTTACCCCTTGGGTGTTACGGCTGATAACTGAAATTCCACTGACAGATATTCGGATAAGCTTTCCGGAGTCGGTCATAAGCATCAAATCATCATGTTCATCTACCAGGCGTATGGAGACAACCTGTCCGTTTCGCTCACTTGTTTTAATCGTAATTACACCCTTACCTCCCCGTCTTTGCAAAGGATATTCATCAATGGACGTTCTTTTTCCATAACCGTTTTCCGTTGCCGCAAACAGGGTCTGACCATGGCTTAAAACCTCCATTCCAACAATTCGGTCACCCGAAGCGAGCCTCAGCCCGCGAACGCCTCTTGTCACACGACCGCTGGGTCTGACATCAGATTCGTGAAACCGGATCGATTTGCCCGTTGCCGATCCTAAAAAAACGTTTAGGGTTCCATCGGTAATCCGTGCTGCAATCAACTCGTCGCCCGGAACCAGGCTTAAAGCGATAATGCCCCCGACTCTGGGTCTGGAATATGCCATAAGATCCGTTTTTTTAACCAGGCCGTTTCGCGTTGCCATGATAATGTGATATCCCGGTTCAAACTTTGGAACAGCAAGAACTGTTGTAAGCTTTTCATCTTTACTCAAATTAAGAAGATTAACAATCGCTTTACCCCGGCTGACGCGGCCTGCCTGTGGAATGTCATAAACTTTGCACCAGTATACCTGACCCTGATTCGTAAAAAAGAGAAAGGTATGGTGGGTGGAAGCGACAAATAGATCGGCAACAAAATCGTCTTCTTTAACACCCATGGCCATCTTTCCCTTACCCCCGCGCAACTGTTTTGTGTAAAGCGTAATGGGATTCCGTTTGATATAGCCGCTTTTTGAGATCGTAACGACCATATCCTCTTCAACAATCATATCTTCAATGGTTATTTCTTTGGTTGATTCAACAATCACTGTCCTGCGCTCATCACCAAACTCTTGCTGAATCTCTGAAAGCTCATCTTTGATAATATTTTCCACAATACGCTCACTGCCAAGAATTTCCTTGTACCAACCGATATCCTTAATAATATTTTTATATTCTTCGATGATCTTTTCCTGTTCGAGTCCGGTGAGTCGCTGGAGTCGCATATCGAGAATGGCCTGTGCCTGAATTTCAGTCAGAGAGAAATTCTGAATCAGAGCCGTCTTCGCCTCCATGGGTGTCTTTGACTCCCGGATGAGGAAAACAACATCATCAAGGTTTTCTAAAGCGGTTTTCAAACCCTCTAAAATGTGGGCCCGCGCTTCAGCTATTTTCAGGTCATATTGTGTCCGTCGGATGATGATTTCTTTGCGGTGAAATATAAAATACTCAAGGATTTCCTTTAATGTAAGAATCTTCGGTTGGTTGTTCACAATCGCAAGAAATATAATACCGAAACTGTTTTCCATCTGTGTGTGTTTATACAGCTGATTGACAACCACTCCCGCTATCTGATCTTTTTTCAAAGCAATTGCAATTCGCATCCCTTCTCGATCTGATTCATCCCTCACATAGCTGATACCTTCGATTCGCTTGTGTTTCATCAATTCCGCAATCTTTTCGATCAATCTTGCCTTGTTGACCTGATAGGGAAGTTCTGTGACAACAATCGTCTCTCTTCCGGTCCTTTTATCCTTTTCGATGACGGCCCTGCCCCGAATTCGAATGATACCCCGGCCGCTTCGATATGCTTCATGAATCCCCTTTATGCCGTAAATAATACCGGCCGTAGGAAAGTCGGGCCCTGGAATATATTCAAGAAGATCTTTCCAGGTTAGATCAGGATTGTCGAGGATGGCTTTGATGGCTTCAATGATCTCAAAAAGATTGTGGGGCGGAATATTGGTCGCCATACCCACAGCGATACCCGAAGACCCGTTGATCAAAAGATTGGGCACTTTGGCAGGGAGTATGGTGGGTTCTGTTAATGATTCGTCATAATTGGGTACGACATCAACGGTCTCTTTGTCCAAATCCTCCAACATTGCATGGGCCATGCGCATCATTCTGATTTCCGTATACCGCATCGCAGCAGCAGGATCGCCGTCAACTGAACCAAAGTTGCCCTGCCCGTTTATCAAAGGATATCTTAAAGAAAAATCCTGGGCCATCCGCACAATGGTATCGTAAACAGCGGTGTCACCGTGAGGGTGATATTTACCAATGACATCACCGACAATGCGCGCTGATTTCTTATACGGCTTATTATAGTCATTTTTAAGCTCTCTCATTGCAAACAGGATGCGTCGATGGACGGGTTTTAGACCATCACGGACTTCCGGCAGAGCTCTTCCGATAATCACGCTCATGGCATAATCGAGATACGATTTTTTCATCTCGCTCTCGATACTGATTTGGGGAGATTTTTCAGGAATCAACATATTTCAACTCTATTATTTGTTAGCAGTTAAATTGTAACATCTTGATTTCAGATGCATTAATGGCGAGCAACTATCCCTTTTAACCGTCAAATAGCGCCACCACATTAGGATGGGTTTTGCTCTCC
>CAVPLW010000013.1:0-136394 GCA_963706295.1 uncultured delta proteobacterium
CGGCAAATAATTATAGTTGGGCGCCCGTAAGAACCCGAATCCATCCGGAAGTATTTCGAGCGTGCCTTCTCCGAATATCAAACCGGTTTTCTCGATCTCTGCCTGTAATAGGGCAAAAATAAGGTCTTGCTTTCTCATTCCGGCAGCCCCGTCAATTTTGAATTCTTTTGCCAAAAGATTCAGCTCTCTGATCTTTTTATCTTTAAGCTCAACGATGTTCATTAAAAAATTATCCCTCCTATTATATATTTCCGTTTATTTTGTAATCATTTTGCCTTTAATGGATATGTTAGCCCTTTCAAAGTATTTTTTTGGTTTAACACACCATTGTGTTGGTTATCGCATTAAACATAACAAAGTTTTTTAAAAAAATATCTCAACAATTTGCTATTACAGTTTTTTTTTATCATATCATAATATGCAAAACTTTAACCTACGTTGAACGATTTTTTGCAAAAAGATGTGCTGAGATCTAAATGCATAAAAATTTTTGGAAACCGATCCTAAAAAACATTGGGCTCTTCGACAGGCATATCCGTCAATATGTCGAGGACTTACATGATTTCTTGATGCGCAAGAAATCAGTGCAGATCAAGTAAAAAATTGCTCAATTTAGGTTTAAATATGAATTTTATGCCTCCTGCCGGGTTAAATTATAGTGTATTAGCCGACATGGTTTTTTTATTTCACTAAAACCATCATTCCGCCAACTTCATTATTCTCTTGATTAACGTACAGGATGATCAGAACTAATTGATTTTCAAATGGATCCATATTGGCTTTAATGGAACAATATGAGTTTTCAGTGAAATAAGATTGAAGAATATCGCATTCTCTCCAAATGGTGGGATCCAACAGGTATGTCTATATTCTTTAAAAAATTCAATATATCATGATTTATTTCGTGTCAAGAGCTTTTTATCTTTTTATGGTTTTGGTAAGATTTTTGAATAAAACATCAACGGACTCTACCAGCTTCTCCATTGAACCTTCATTCCACACGACATAATCAGCGCGGCCAATCTTCTCTTCATCCGCCATCTGAACATTTATAAGGTTCTCAGCCGAATCACGTGATGTTTGATCACGTTCCATTAGACGCTTAACCCTTAATTCCTTGTCGGCACTTACAACGACAACCCAGTCGAACCTTTCTTTCATGTCCAGTTCAAAAAGAAGGGGAACTTCGATTGCCACAATTCGACAGCCTTCTTTTTCCGCACAAACTACATCCTTTTGAATAAGTTTAGTTATTTCATGGTGCAGAAATCGTTCCAAAGTAATCCGGGCGTCATCATCATCAGTGATCATTCGCCGCAGTATTTTACGATTTAAAGTACCATCGGACAACACGACTTTTTCACCAAAAAAACGGATGATCTTTGTTAATGCTTCCGAACCCGGAGCAACAGCTTTTCTCGCCATTTCATCAGCACTTATAACCTTAACGCCAAGTTCTTTCAATCGGTTGCAAACAGATGTTTTACCGGAACCCGCCCCGCCTGTCACGGCAACTTTTAAAACCTTTCTTTTTGTTTTGTTCATAATGTATCCGGATAGACATAAGTATCCATCCATAAATGGTCTTTTTGCCCAATCTCTCGTTATGCTCAAAAAATAATCCTCGGAATATTCAACATATGCCTGTGGTTATTTTTTTCGCATGCCTTGATATTGAACAAAAATTCTCATTTCTGCATGGACACTAACTAAAAATTAGTGATAATAAACATGAGATAAAGAAAATCAAGCAAAGAAAAACAAAATACATGATTCAATTCAATAAAAATATCTTACCCCGACTTAGAGGTACGTACATTATTGGCGGTTCAGTCAGAGATCTGCTTCTCGGTCGAACCCCCACCGACTATGACATCGCTGTCACCGGAAATCCAGAACAATTTGCAACAAAATTAATTGCCAAATCAGACGGACATCTTGTCAGGCTTGGAAAACCCGGCCGAATGATTATCAGGGTGATATCGGGCGACACTATCTTCGACATCACTTCTTTGAATGGCACTTCCATAGAAGACAACCTCAAGCAAAGGGATTTTACCATCAACGCCATTGCTTACGACCTATATTCAGAAGGAATTATTGACTGTCTTGGCGGCCTTCAGGATCTTGCCAACAAAAAGGTTCGGATGGTTTCAAAGGAAATTTTCAAAAAAGACCCGGTACGGTTGATAAGGGCTTACAGAATTGCCGCTTGTCTAAATTTCGAAATCGAAGCCAAAACAGCAAAGGCAATAAAATCTAATACAAAATTGCTAAAAAATATCCCAGGTGAAAGGATTCGGGTGGAACTTTTCACAATGCTCGGCACATCAACATCTTATCTTTATCTTTCCCAAATGGCGATTAGCGGACTTTTAACCTCCATCTTCCCCGATCTTGACCGCCTAAAGGGGTGCTTTCAGAACCATTACCATCATTTTGATGGTTTTGAACATACCATGCGAGCTTATGGCCATCTTGAAACCATACTTAATAATCCCGGAAAAATTCTTCCTGATACTTCTATCAAAATCCATCAATACATCGATAAAAACAAACCGGCGCTTATCAAATGTGCAATCCTTTTACACGACATTGGAAAACCCCTGATGAAAACTCTGGACAGCAGCGGTAAATGCCATTTTTATGGTCATGCTCGAAAAAGTGCCGATATGGCTCAAAAAATCAGCCAAAGACTTAGATTTTCTAATCATGAAAGACAGTTTATTGATGGTATTATTCGAAACCACATGAAACCGCTGTCTCTTTTTACAGCTTATGAAAAAAAAACATTGACTCAAAAGGGTATCACTCGATTTTATAAAAAATGTGGTGGATATACACCTGCCCTCCTTCTGGCAGCCATCGCGGATACAAAGGCAAAACAACATGTAATAAATCAAAAAAACAAAGCCTTTAAGTCCTTTCTTAAAAAGATGATTTTCGAATATTTTCATAATTATCAACCCTTAAGCAATGAACCGCCATTGATAACCGGACGCGATCTAATTCATGTTTTCGGGCTTACGCCTTCACCTTTATTTAGAAAAATTCTTGATCTTGTGGATGACGCAAAATTAACAAAGATTATTAAAAATCGGTCAGAAGCTCTTGAACTGATAAGAGATGTCCTAAGGAATGAAGGATAGACCTCTAAATTTTATGTACAAACCCTTGACAATATTTCTCTATTTATATAGTAAAGCCGAGAATAAAGATATTGATGAAACATATATAGATTATTGATCTTAAAACCTAATATGAAAGGAGAACTGCAGCATGAACATTTTGTTTTTTGGACCGAACGGCAGTGGTAAGGGAACTCAGGGAGCGATTTTAAAAGATAAATACAATACACCCCACATTGAATCCGGCGCGATTTTCCGTGATAACATCGGCAAAGGGACCGAATTGGGTGCAAAAGCCAAGGAATATATCGATCGCGGCGATCTGGTTCCGGATGAAATTACTATCCCGATGATCCTCGACCGTCTGAAACAGGATGATTGTAAAGTCGGATGGCTTCTTGACGGATTTCCGAGGAATAAAAATCAGGCGATAAAACTCGATGAAGCACTTAAAGCAGCCGATATGTCGCTTGATATTGTCGTTGAAATACTTCTGGACCAGGAAATTGCAAAAAACAGGATCATGGGACGTCGGCTCTGTGTAAACGACAATAACCATCCCAACAACATCTATATTGACGCCATCAAGCCCGATGGAGATAAGTGCCGTGTTTGCGGCGGTGAATTAAAGACCAGAGATGATGACCAAGATGAAGATGCCATTAGTAAGCGTCATGCCATTTACTATAATACTGAGGATGGAACCCTTGCGTCAGCCTATTATTTCAGAGACCTTGCCGCCCAACAAGGGGCAATGAAATATATTACCCTGGACGGCAAACCCAGCGTAAAGGACGTTACTACTGAACTTGTCTCCAAGCTGTAAATATCATATACCGCAAAAATATAGATAAACGCCTATTGAATGCAAACATCGTAATGTGTCCGTGAGCTAATTTTTAGCACGGACACATTTTTTTTAAACTTGCCATATACAGCAAAATAGTAATGCTCAGAAGCAAAAATGCCGTTTCCCTCGTACTGAGAGCACTTTTTTAAAAAAAAGACACACGATAAAATATTTTTGCTTGCCAATAAATTTGTTTTTCGATAAAAGACTAGATTTATCAAATATTAAATATTAAAATAACCATCGGAAATCTTAATGAGCTGTTGATGGAAAAAAAGGGGGGCGAAAAATTTGAAGGATATTGAGGTCAAGGTTTTTGATAATGACCTTGAAAAGGCGATGCGCATTCTGAAAAAAAAGGTCCAGAATGACGGCCTTTTTAAACGATTAAAGATGAAAAAAGCCTATGAAAAGCCGAGTGAATATCGACGTCGCAAACAGCGTGAAGCCTTGAGAAGACAAAGAATAGCGGCTTCCAGAAATAGATACCGAAAAAAATAACGGTAACCCTTAAAAAAATTTAAACCCCGGCAAATGTATTCATTTTGCCGGGTTTTTTCTGTAAAAATGCCAACAAAAGAATCTTACAACCGCTGCCTAAAATCCCTATACAGCCTTAGAAGATATGGCATTATTCTGGGCCTGGACATCATAGGGAATATTCTCAAAGGCGTGGGAAATCCCCAGAATAACTTCAACACGATTCATGTGGCCGGAACCAACGGAAAAGGATCCATCGCTTCCGCTCTATCCACAATTCTTCACAAAGCAGGATATAAGGTTGGTCTTTATACCTCCCCTCATCTGGTCAGATTTAATGAAAGGATTTGTATAAACAATCACCCTGTTTCTGATGAAAACATAGTTGCCGCTTATAAGGCTGTAAAAAGCGCACACCATGGCTCTCGAGAACCCACTTTTTTTGAGTTTACAACTGCAATGGCGTTTTATGAATTCGGCCGACACGATGTTGAATGGGCTGTCGTTGAAACCGGCATGGGAGGGCGGCTCGACGCAACCAACATTATAACACCCGCTCTGACCATCATAACCAATATATCCCTTGAACATAAACTATATCTGGGCAACACCATCTCTGAGATCACCCGTGAAAAAGGAGGCATTATCAAGAAAGGAACTCCTGTTGTCACCGGTGTCACTCAAAAAAATGCCATTTCAGCGTTAACATCCATAGCCAAATCACAGTCAGCGCCTTTCTATCGTTTTAGAGATGCTTTTCGAATTCGACGTAACAGAAACACAACATTTAATTATTTTGGGATCGATCATGTATGGCGACACATCCAAACCGGATTAATCGGCAAACATCAAATCGATAATGCAGCACTGGTTCTTGCTGCATGTGAGTTGCTAATCAAAAACAATCTCAACCTTACATTAAAAAACATCAAGGATGGATTGGAACAAAACAGATGGCCGGGGAGGCTGGAAATTGTCTCTTCATCGCCTCTGATATTGCTTGACGGTGCTCATAATTTCATTGCCGCCCGTCATCTGGCAAGATATCTTTCAGAGAATCTCTCTGATCGCAACATAACGTTGCTTATCGGTATATTGGACGACAAACCGTATAAGGCCATGCTGAAAGACCTTCTTCCGCTTTGCGAGAAAGCCATATTCACCCGCCCCAAAATCGATCGGGCACTGGCGCCGGAAAAACTTTACACGATCGCCAAGGAAATGATTTCAGACATCCGCATCATTCCGGATGTCGACAAAGCCATCATACATGCCATTGAAAACGCTTCGCCCGATGATGCCATCTGCATTGCAGGATCTCTTTACGTGGTCGGCGAAGCCAAAGAATTTTTTGAAAAACGCGCCGACCTTTTACGCAAAAACTGACGGTGCTACCACAAAAGTAAATCATCCTCTCCCAATGCTTGACATACCGTCACCGATGGACTATTTGTCGGTATATTTAAGGCCTCAACAAAAATTGCGCCCGTAGCTCAGTGGATAGAGCGTCAGCCTCCGGAGCTGAAAGTCGCTGGTTCGAACCCAGTCGGGCGTACCACCAATAATTACAGGAAGTTAGGAAAGGGATTCTGCCTTTTCTCTTTGGATCTAAATTAAATTTCCAACCTTATTTCCAACCAAACACAATAAAATTCAGGGTAATTAAGCCAAGAAATAGTTGTAGGAATTTATCCTCATAACCAGTCAAAACAACCTTTCCTATAAACCCAACAATCATATTTATTAATACATATTCGAATCAGGTTCTGTTTTTTTCGATTTTTACTGCTATGTATCCTTAATTTTGAAGTTGGTTCAAAAGTTGTTATATCGAATCCTATTAAGCGGATTTATCAGTATTCAATATGGTTGACCGATACGCCGTATTTTTTGAGACGTCTTGCTATTTCGTTTTTACGATGACAACGATCCGGATCCGCCTCCATACACATCAAACATGCGATTCTGTCATTTTGCCAAACAGCCAGTTTTTTTATATCATCCTCATCGATTTCGGAAAATCCGCCCAATGTTTTACCAGCCCAATTATATTCAATTCCGGCAACTGGCAGAGAGGTTTCAAAGATTTTTTTATTAAACGAGCTCTTTCTACCGTATGGCCTGGAACGAACATCCAGAAGGATTTTTATTCCTTTTTCAAAAAGAATTTCCTGCAGTTTTTCAATGTTTTTCAAATTTTGATATCCGATTGAGTACAACATGTTTTTTAAAGATTTTCTCCTTCAGCCCAAATTGGTATCCTTTTTTAAAAAATCTTAAAAAAAGGCCTCATAGAAGCTCATCCTCAAACTATGAATGTGATTTAGTTTTTGAACAAAATTCTTGACATTTCGCATTATGTCGATATATGAACAATCATCGTGTAAGTTGGGTTGCCCTTGTATGGGAGTGCTTGGGCAACCCGTTCTTTTTTTGACCCATAACTCCCCCTTTCCAAACAAAAGCGCCCATATTTATTACGGGAAATCCTGCCCCTGCAATGCGGGATTTCACATCAGTTGGTTTAAATAAAGGTGTTCAACGGGCGTATCCATAATTTCAATCTCATTAAGGAGAACCTCTTTTGTATATGCTTCCCATAAGTCGCTCAATTTTTCCCTGTAGTTTATCTATGGGCAGGGGCCAAAGACATCCTTTTTAGCCATACGATAATGCACCAATGAAATATTTTACCTTTAAAAATTTCTTTCGGTCAGCTGCTTTAAAGGCTTTTTAGCAATAGTGGGGTGCGAAACTTGAGTTTTTATTTTAAAACTCTATTGACATACTACATTGTGGTTTTATCTTTTTGTTTCGTAATGCTGAATAAAAATAATTTCAGTTAAAAGATAAAAGATAAATTCAAACCTTATTTAGGTGTAAGAAAATGATTAAGAACTGCCCAAGCGAAATCAGATTTTCTTTTATGATACACAAGTCAGGACTTACTAAAAAGGGTAACATACCAGCATTCATCTTAACGCAGATGAAAAGGTTACCTTGTAGAATAAAAGCCAAAACGAAACATCATTTTTGTTTTAAAGCATAAAATATAAGACAAGAACAAAATATTTGTTTGAATTAAAGAGTGTTGAAAAACTATCAAAGAGCATTGCCCTTGTCAGTCTGGAAGGGGTTTTTTGTTAGCAAGACAATGCTGAAAACTCATCCTTAGCCGATGGAACATTCCGAGTTCCCTATCGGGGAAGATGCCATTTACGGGTGGACATTAACCATGTGGTTCGTAGGCTGGAGCAGGTTTTCCACTTGGACCGAGGTATCGAATAAACAAATAAATGGCCTGAAGATCCTCATTGTCCATGGCATTAAGGATGGGGTGCGGCATCGGGGGCCTGCTTTTTAATGTTTTTGCCATTTCTATCCATTATGATATCATTCCAAATTATATTTGACTGCGGCACAGAATTTAGTTTAAAATTCTTTCAGCAGTTTATTAAATGGAAAATCTTTAGATAAAGGCGCCATGCATTAACACCGAGATTCGATATCAATTTTCAAAGTATTCCTTAACGCCGGTTTCCGGCATTTTTTCAAGGATGTTGAACATGAAACACTATTTCAGTGTTTTTACCGATCAGCCCATCGTCTTTACCATTATTTTATTTCTTGCCATATTTTTTTTGATGTTACCGGTTGCGTCTTCGGCGGGCAACAAAACCAATGCCGGCGACGAACTCATTTCTCTAACGGTAAAGGATGAACCCTTAGGGGACGTGTTGTACAAAGTCTCTATGGCTACCGGTTACGATATTAGCTTGGATAATAAATGGCAAAATTACCGGGTTACTGCCTCTTTAGAAGAAGTATCTTTGCATAAGGGGCTGAAACGAATTCTTAAAAATTTAAACAGTGCAATTATTTACGTTTCGAGCAAGAAAATTAAGATTATTATCTATGATAAAACCGCTCCTGAAGGCGAATCTTTGGCCCCATCAACCGACCAATCGTTTGAAAGGACCCCGGTTTCTCAACGTCGGCCTTATCGTCCTTCGGAACACCGCCCTCCCACCTCACAGACTATTGAAAAAGAGGATAGCTCCGGAACCGATGAAGAACCTTCCGATAACTCTGTCGTTACTGATCAGGAATCAGAAACCAGCACCCCCGATACTGAAGGAGAAGAAAAAACAAAACCTGAAAGCCTTAAATCAGATCCTAATGAAGGGACAAATAAAGACTTAGAGGACAAATCTTCCGAGGAAAGCTCTGAAAATGACAATCAAACCGAATCAAGAAACGAATAGGGAAATAACTAGCAAAATTTAATCTTGATTGCGGAGTTCTTAAACCCTTCAAAGCTGGTATTGAAGATGATCCAGATATTCCTTAAAAAATTCATTAAATCTTCCGCTGTCCCTATTCTCTGACTGATTTCCTCGATAGAGTAATGCATGCTGACGTATCTGGCGAAGGCCTCAATTAAAAATTCCATCTCTTCTTTATCGTCACATATGGAATCCAAAGTCATAAGTACCTTAAAAGCTTGCTTGATCTCACCCAGCATTTTATATTCAACCATTTTTTCCTCTCCTATGCTCATTGCATATAACTAATACCTGAAATTCAGATAATAACTCAAATTTTGCATCCGAATTTGAGATAGGCTCTGAAAATAAAGGGTGCAGATCTTGAATTATAATCCAAAATATGCAAGACAGTAAATACAATTTTAAATGAATACCTGACAGTTAAGAACACCAAAAGATTGTTTAGGAGGGTAAAATTGAAGGTTGGAATCGGATATGATAACAGAAAAGACTCTTTTTCTTTGGGAAAGAACGTGGCTGAAAATGCAATAAGAAATGGTAGCATCTCCAGGCCTTCTCTTGTGTTGGCCTTTTGCAAAGGACAAGTTGATCATGAAGAATATTTTCGAGGGATACAAGCTGTTGTGGGAAGCAAAGTTCCTATAATAGGTGGTTCGGCAATTGGCATCATCACCAACGACTGCATTTCATATGAAGGTTATCCGGCAGGTGCTGCTATAGTGGAGTCAGAAACACTCCGTCATAGAGAGAGCGCGGCAGGTGATTTGAATAAAAATGAAAAACTGGCGGGTCAACTATTAGCAGAAAAACTATCAAACAGTATCGATGCTAAATTATTACTATTATTTTATGATTCAATCAAAAATCCGCCAACAGAAACTACGCCACCGGTTATAAACGCATCTCCACCGTTAATTGAAGGAATTGAAGAAAGATTGAAATCAAACATTCCCATAATAGGTGGAGGCGTTGTAGGAGATTATGAATTCAGCCATACAAAACAATTTTGTGGTTCGTATGTTGGTAATCAAAGTGTTGTTGGTTCTCTATTGGGTGGAGATTTTAAGCCGTATTTTCGAATTATGCATGGTTGTGCGCCCAAAGATGGAATCTATCATACCATAACCAAAATTGAAGGACCGGTCCTTTATGAAGTGGATGGAAAACCAATTGTCGATATGATTGATGACCAATATGGCAATATGGAGTGGCGCAACCAGGTTCCTGTTGGACGTCTGACAATCGGTGTTAACCACGGGGAAAAATTTGGAGACTTTAAGGAAGAAAATTTTGTGAATAGACTTATTTCGGGCGTTTTGCCCAATGGAGAAGGTATTGTTCTTTTTGAACCGGATCTAAAGAAAGGGACAGAAATACTGTTTATGTTGAGAAACAATAAAATGATGATAGAATCTGCAAGGAAAAATTCATCAGAATTGTTGGAGGAAATAATTGCAAATGGAGAAAAACCTGTCTTTGGATTATATATTGATTGTGCCGGCAGAGCAGCAAAAATGTCCGACGCAATAACAGAGGAAGCATCTGAAGTTCAAAATGTATTTAATCAATACGACACGCCCTTGTTTGGTTTTTATTCCGGGGTAGAGGTTGCTCCCCTTCTTGGAAAGAGCAGAGGACTGGACTGGACTGGAGTTTTACTGGTTTTGGCTAAAGGATAAATAAAAGCATGAAAGCACTTTCAAAGAGTGAAATGGAACAGAAGTTAGAAGAAGCAAGAAAAGAAATTGAACATTATAAAAGAATCGCAGAGGAAACCGGAAACCTTTTTTTGAGAGAAACGGAAGCATTATCAAAACTTATTCTCTGGCGAAAGCAGGCTGAAAAAACGTTGCGGGAGAGTGAAGAGCGTTTTCGCAATGTTTACGAAACTGCACCTTTATCTTTTGTGGTTTGGGATTTAGATACCCATGTAACTGATTGGAATAAAAAAGCAGAAGAATTGTTTGGCTGGACCAAGGAGGAGGTTATCGGTATTAATTTTATTGATTTTCTTATTCCCGAAAAGGATCGACCTCGTGTCGTAGATGTAGTGAACAGCCTTCTAAACGGTGAACTTAAGAGTCAATCCATTAATGATAATCTCACTAAGGGTGGGGAAATAATCACCTGCGAGTGGAACAACTCGCCACTCCATGACGATGATGGAGATATAATAGGAGCGATATCTCTGGGACTTGACATCACTGAGCGAAAACGAGTGGAGGAAGAAAAAACAAAACTGGAAGCCCAACTTCAACGCGCCCAAAGGTTGGAGTCTATAGGCACCTTGGCAAGCGGCTTTGCCCATAACTTTAACAATCTGCTAATGGGAATCATGGCAAATATATCTATAATGCTCTTGGATATTGATTCGGATCATCAGCATTATAAGTATTTAAAGAACATTGAAAAACAAATCATTAATGGATCTAAACTGGCAGGTCAGCTTACCGGATATGCAAGGGTGGGAAAATATGAAGTCAAGCCGATTGATCTAAATAAATTGCTAAAAGAGACCTCCAATACGTTTAAAATAGCCAAAAAAGATGTCAGAATTCATCAATATTTGAATGAGAATTTATATAAAATAGAAGCTGACATCGGACAGATTGAACAAGCTATATTGAATCTGTTTGTTAATGCCGCAGATGCCATGCCAGAAGGAGGTGAACTTTTCATAGAGACGATGAACGTTACAGATAAAGATATAACCGGGAAACCTTATTATACAAAGCCGGGAAGCTATGTTTTATTATCGATTAAAGATACCGGTATCGGCATGGACAAAATGACCCGGGAACGCATTTTTGAACCATTTTTTACAACAAAAAGTCTTGCAGAAGGAACAGGCCTTGGACTGTCTTCCACTTATGGCATAATAAAGGGGCATGGTGGATATATAGCTGTTGATTCTGAAAAGGGTCATGGTGCGACATTCCGTCTTTATCTTCCGGCCACGGAAAAAGAGGTAAAAAAAGAAAAAAGGGTTCCTTATAAAATTGTAAGGGGCAAAGAGACAATACTGTTTGTAGATGACGAGAGCACAGTTATCGAAGGTTGTGAGGGAATGTTACACAAAATGGGATATAATGTCTCGACAGCCAGAAGCGGAAAGGAGGCACTCGAAATCTATAAAAGAAAATCGGATAAAATTGATATGGTCATCCTTGACATGATTATGCCGGAAATGAGCGGTGGTGAAACTTATGACAGATTAAAAGATATGGACCCGGACATAAAAGTCCTTCTTGCCAGCGGTCACAGCATCAAAGGTCAGGCAACTGAGATATTGAAACGGGGCTGCAACGGTTTTATCCAGAAACCTTTTAATATGGAGGCTCTGTCAATGAAAATAAGGGAGATCTTGGATATAAAATAGTCTTCCGGTCCGCCTGAAACAGCTCCCTGCACTGCTCGGACGGGTGAACAATCCGTGAACACATACAAAAATCCGTATTGGAATGACGACGAATTAACCGTGAATTTTTTTCAGCAACCAGGCCATATTTTCACCAAGAACCTCCATGGTACGAAGCCCTTCCTCGTCTTTTTCCACATCGCCCTTATCCAGACCAAACCCCATGTTCCAATAGTTCGAGCCGGGTACAATCATCTGACCGATAAAGAAGAAATGGTTTATGGCATTGAATGCATGAATGCTTCCACCTCGGCGAACCGCAACCACGGCTGCACCAGCTTTGCGTCTAAACATTCCACCATTGGCGATGCTCGTCATTCCGGATCTGTCAATTAAAGCCTTTAGCTCTGTCGAAATGTTGGCGAAATATGTGGGAGAAGCCAGAATTATGCCGTCGGCTTCGATCATTTTTTCAACACATGAATTTAATACATCATTGGTAACAGAGCATCGCTGATCTTTATTTTCAAAGCATTTATTACAGGCGATACACCCACGTATCTTCTTTCCGGAAAGCTGCACCAGTTCGGTTTCTATCCCTTCTTTTTGAAGTTCTTGGAGAACACGATTAACAAGAATGGCGGTATTACCATTTTTTCTTGCACTTCCATTAAAGGCGACGACTTTCATTTACCCTACCCTCCTTAATGATGGCTGATTTTATTACTAATGACTCAAATTTCGCACCCGAATATCACTAAAAACCTTTAAAGTAGCGGGCTGAAACAAATTTTTTTAAAAAAAATTATGGTTGGCCTGCACATTGCAGAAAAAATAATTTAGAATAATATGTTTAATATTGTCAAACCTTAATCCGGACAAGCCGTTTATAGCCAAGTGGACTTGTCCGCCTGTGCAGTGTGGCGGAAATCCCAATTTAACGAGAAACCAAACTCCATTCTTCCATGCCGGCGATATCAACAGGGTCCCATTATTCTTGTTTGCTTGAAAATAGCTCATTGGTGCTTAAATTGATAAGATGAATAAATCGGCAATCAAACAAAGGGAATAATAAAAATGATCACAACACTCGTTCAAATTAAACTTTCGGAAACTTTGTCTCTGGATAAAGCTCAAGATATTTTTGCAAGCACGGCACCAAAATACATTGAATTTCAGGGTCTTATTCGCAAGTATTACCTCCTTTCAGAGGATGGAGAGACAGCAGGGGGAGTATATCTGTGGGAATCGCGAAAGGCCGCAGAAACGCTCTACACAGATGAATGGAAAAAATTTATTCTTCAAAAGTATGGATCGGAACCGTCTGTAACATATTTCAATAGTCCGGTTATAGTGGATAATTTACTTGGCGAAATCATCAAGGACGGTAAATAGTAGTTGAAACCATTGCTGCTTTTATACTTGTTGTCAAAAATATGTTCCGTTTGTTAATAAAAATGAATGACACCCCCCAAATGGGCGATGTTTTTTATTCAATTATGTGCCTAAAATTTGTTCAGTGCAGAACAAAAACATCGATTGAGGCCTTATTGGCCCGAATTATAGCATGAAAAAGGAGGAGAACCACGTGCCTCAACCAAATAATCCCATGGAAATATTCAAGTTGCTCGAAAAATCAAATTGCAGGGAATGTAACGAAAAAACATGCCTGGCTTTTTCTGTCGCAGTGTTCAATGGTCAAAAACAGCTCGATGAATGCCCTCGTCTTGAAAGCGATATAATTGAGCGGTTTGGCGGCAAAATCGAAAAAAAGACGACTCCTGATCAGGAAATGGACGAATCAATTGAGCAGTTAAAAAGAAAAATTGCCACAATAGATATAGCTGCATCAGCGCAAAGATTAGGAGCAAGGTTTTCTAACGGTAAATTAACGATCAAGATACTCGGCAAGGACTTTGGTCTTGATTCAAAAGGGAACATTACCACCGACATCCATGTCCATTCATGGATACTGGTTCCCGTACTCAACTATATCATAGATGGTGCGAAAACCCCTGTTTCAGGAAAATGGGTTCCATTCAGGGAGTTGGAAGGCGGGAAGACATGGTATCGGCTTTTTGGACAGAGATGTGAAAAACCCTTAAAGAAAGTCGCTGATACCTATACGGATCTTTTTGAGGACATGATTCATATTTTCAACGGAAAGCCGGCGGGAAATCATTACGCTTCTGATATCTCACTTGTTTTGAATCCTTTGCCAAAAGTGCCGATCCTGATTTGCTATTGGAAGCCGGAAGACGGACTCGAATCCAGTCTCAATATATTTTTTGATTCAACAGCGGAAGACAACCTCAATATTGAATCCATTTATGCCCTTGCTGTCGGGCTTGTAAGAATGTTTGAAAAGATCGCTTTGAGGCACGGGATACAATAGACATTATCAATTTAAACCTCGGGGTTCATAAAAATAAACTCACCCTTAGTAATGTGAACAACAGACCGTTCACGGATGGTCCTTTTTTCCTCCTAAACTTGCTCAAATCCGTCAAAATCCGTCAAAATATTGTCAAAATATGATCAAATATTTTTGGTTCGTGATTCGTTTTATATGTCTAACCAATTGGATTCTATTCTATTTTACGTTTTTTAACTGACACCTTAAATCTTGTATGATTTTTGCATATGATAACCAAAACCAAAAGGAGGATCATATGGAAAGAGAGAACATAAGGGAATACCGGTTGGATATCGACATTGGTTACATCACAAAGAGTCCTTGCAGAGAATGCCCTATCAAAGACAGTCTCCCCGAGTGTTCGGGTCGCTGTGAGATGTTAACTCAATTACAGGAACTTTTGGTTGGCAGCATATCGTGTTCAAAAAGTTTTTCGGACTGTGAAGAATATTCCATATAACGAAAGTATGCCTGAGGAATTATAAACGTCGATTTTCATTTTTTACCAAAATGACGATCTCAAGACCAGGTCTTCATTTTTAACGTTGCGTTGAAATCCGTCAAGAATGAAGACCTGCTTTTTTTTATGCCTTATCTCTTTTATTTTTGACAGAACGCCTTCTCCTGTAAAGAAGCACAAAATACTTTCTACATAACGATCTTGACTTATAGGTATGTCTTCAGTAATATTTATTTTCCTTATAAATCATACCCTAAACTTTTGCACCCTTAATTTTCAGCAATGTCAATAAAGTGCAGCCGGCCGAAAGAAATAACAGTGAATGCCAATTCCTATCGTTACCGACAACCGGCAGAGATTCTGCAAAACCTGATCCGTTTTGATACGACCAACCCTCCTGGAAAAGAGGCGGAATGTATCGATTACATCAATCGTTTGATCCAATCTGCCGGCATCGATACCAAGATACTGTACCAGGATCCATCGCGACCCAATCTGATTTGTCGCATAAAAGGAAATGGCAACGCACCGCCGTTGCTGTTATACGGACATGTGGATGTGGTGACCACGGCCGGTCAAATCTGGCAATACCCGCCATTTGAAGGAAGAATCGTCGACGGGTTTTTATGGGGCCGCGGTGCATTGGATATGAAGGGCGCCGTTGCGATGATGCTTTGTGCCTTTCTTCGTGCGAAATATGAAAATATCTATCTTGCGGGTGATGTTGTTTTGTGTATTATGAGCGATGAGGAAGCCGGAGGAAATTTAGGTGCGAAATTTCTGGTGGAACGCCACGCGGATTATTTTAAAGGAATTCAATATGCGATCAGTGAATTTGGCGGTTTTTCATTTTATTTCAAGGGAAAAAAGTTTTTTCCAATAGAAGTCATCCAGAAGCAGGTTTGCAGTATTAAGGCCACCGTCCGAAGCCGATCCGGGCACGGCGCCTTGGTCATGAAAGACGGGGCAATGGCAAAGCTTGCAAGAATGCTGAATCAGCTTGATAAAAAATATTTACCCATACATATTACACCTGTTGTCCATACATTTGTTGAACAAATGGCCTCTGCTTTACCGTTCCCCGGCAGGATGGTGATGCGGCAATTGCTGAATCCTTTGTTCACAGACAGGATGTTAAAACTGCTTGGGGAAAAGGGAAGAAATTTTATCCCCATGTTTCGCAACACGGTAAATGCCACCATTGTGCGGGGAGGAGATAAAGTCAATGTGTTGCCCAGTGAAATTGAGGTTATACTGGATGGTCGTCTGCTGCCCGGCTGTGTACCGGAAAACATAATAGGAGAAATAAGAGCGATTATCGATGACGATATCGAACTTGAAGTTATCCGTTATGATCCCGGTACCCTTGAACCGAATATGGGATTGTTTGATACATTGGCAGCCGTCTTACGCACCCTGGATCCGGATGGCATCCCCATTCCGTATCTACTTAGCGCATCGTCCGATGCACGGTTTTTTTCAAATATCGGCATTCAGACATATGGTTTTATACCCATGCAATTGCCGGAAAGTTTAGACTTTGCCAGACTGATACACGCCGCAGATGAGCGCATTCCGGTTGAGGCGCTGACGTTCGGCAGTGAGGCAATATATCAATTACTTCGATGTTTTCATGAATGAAAACCCAAAAGGCTTAACACCATCTCCCGATTCTCAGACGATACTATCCAATGAGGATGGCGTTGAGTGGATCAAATCGATACATCCGGACAGAGTAAATGGTGTGGCCCTGGTTATTCATGGGCTTAATCTGCAGCCTGACAAAATGGAATCCATTATTGCCCTGCTCACCCATTCTTGCATTGATGTGTTGAATTTGTCATTGCGCGGGCATGGAAAAAATTATATTCAAAAGGCGAACGTCGATGGCAGTAAAGCCCGGATGGAAACCTTTAAAACAGTTTCGTATGAATATTGGATCAAAGAAACACATCGGGCCTATGGCCTTGCCGGGAACAGGAGTCGTGAAAAACAAGTCCCCTTGTTCTTGATCGGTTTTTCACTGGGCGGGCTCATGGGAGCTGCTCTGTTTGCTTCATATCCGGATGTTTATTTTAACCGGATGGTCCTTTTGGCGCCGGCACTACATATTTATAAAATTTATTATTTAGCAAAATTACTCTCCCCATTTCCAAGACTGGTGATCCCGAGTTTTTTTATAAAGTCGTATTGCTCCAATAGGGGAACACCCGTTGCAGGATATAATGCTCTGTTTGAAGCCATAGAACATTTTAATAAAAACATGGCCTCTAAGCTGAACGTACCAACCCTCATCTTTATCGACACGCGAGATGAATTGGTTTCGTATCGAAGAATAAAGCGCATCATAAAAAATGGGGGACTTCATCAATGGAGACTGCACCCGGTAAAAAAAAGCACCACGGGTGCAAAAGAAAAAATGCATCATCTGATCATTGATGAATCATCGATTGGAAAAGATGCATGGAATGAGATGAGAGAACTCATCATTCACCATCTATTGCCTTGAATTAACGTCTCTGAATTCTACCGCCTATTGAAAATAATAGAATCTCGAGGATTAAATATGTAACTCATGCATGGAATGTTGGAATGATGGAATATTGGATCGTTGATTTAATTCTCTGTCAAGGTGAATTTTACAATAATCCACGTTCCCATTTTCCCTGAACACATTATTCCAGCATTCCATTCTTCCATTATTCCAACTATGAGCGGAGCGAACTATCTTGTTATGTTATCAAAATCGATTTGGATTCAAATTATTTTTGGCGTGCTTTTGGCAGCAGTGTTAACAGGCTGTGAATCGATACGATATTATAAGCAACTGATATCCGGTCAAATCGCTATTCTCAACAAAAAGCAGCCGATCCATGAGCTTCTCAACAGCCCCGATACGTCCGAAAAACTGAAAGAAAAACTCAGGCTGGTGATGGACATCCGGACGTTTGCAAAGGATGAACTTTTTCTGCCGGTTAAGGATCAGTATCTTAGTTTCGTAGAACTGGAACGACCCTTTGCCGGCTGGAATATGTGGGCGACACCGGAGTTCTCTTTTGCGCCTAAAACCTGGTGCTATCCGATTATCGGTTGTGCGGTATACCGAGGCTATTTTTCAAAAAAAGATGCTTTCGATTATGGTCATCAACTGGAGACGCAGGGATATGATGTCTACATCGGGGGGGTTGCAGCATATTCAACATTGGGTTGGTTAGATGACCCGGTTTTCAGCACCTTTATTTATCGCAGTGATATTAAACTGGCGGCGCTGATCTTTCACGAACTGTCCCATCATCTTCTCTATGTTGCGGACGATACCACCTTTAATGAAAGTTTTGCAATCGCCGTTGAGCAGGAAAGTCTGGGGCGTTGGCTGGCAGCAAGAGATAATCTGAAATCCTCTGAAGATTACAAAATGGATTACCGGCGCCGGCTGCAGTTTATCGAGCTGGTGACAAAATATCGTAAAGAGCTTGAAACGTTGTATGCCAAGGATTTACCCACACCGGAAAAACGACATGCCAAGGCAGCCGTATTTGAAAAGTTAAAGGATGAATACCGGTTGTTGAAACAGCATTGGGGCGGGTATTCAGGTTATGATTTGTGGATGTATCGAAAGATGAATAATGCAAAATTGATATCCGTATCCACCTATCATGATCTTGTACCGGCATTTTTAGAACTTCTGAAAACCTGCAATAACGACCTCAAAGTCTTTTACAAAAAATGCCGGAATCTATCTGAAAAATCCAGGGAAGAAAGACTTGCCTATCTTGAAAAATACCACCCTAAATGATCGTAAAAATAGATATCTCGCAACACTTTTGTCTTTTGAAAACATTACCGCTTCAGGTATGATTTAATTTTTGCTGAAAGAACTCATGAATAAGGGCTCGTAATGAAAGAACCTGCCTGGGCTATTCATAAAGGTTTCCGCTTCAACAGGGGGATTTCATCTATAAAGTTAAATCGCACTTGGTTCTTTCAAAACGATCCCTAATTCATTCAGACAGCTTCCACTCAAAAATTAAATCATACCTGAAGCTCCTTTAAATCGATTTTTTTCAAAGGACCGAACTATTGAGACGACGCAATTAATGTAAATTGATTAGAAAAGCGCTTCTCCGAACAGAATTTCAACAAATGCTTGCTTGTATGAAATCAGAGTTTTATCCTTCCTCATAACCACTACTATATAATCTGGTTTAAATAAATGATCCATTGGTAAAAACTCCAACTTTCTTTTTTTCAATTCCGGCAAGTCCTTCACGACAGTCGCAAAAGATATGCCGAGTCCCATCTCGACATACAGGGAACTTAACTCGACATTAGAAGATTCCATGACGATGTGATAGTCAATACCCAGTTTTTGAAACCTCTCTTCTAAACTGCTGCGGTATTTTAAATTTACGGGGGGTAAAATCAGAGGATATTTTCCAATTTGTTTCAGTGTGACCCTTTTCGCTTTGGCCAAGGGGTGGCCGACTGGTGTTATAACAACGGTTCTGACCTTCTTCCAACGAAGTGCCGTAAGATCTTTTGGAACAATGGATTCCAGCACAAGACCAAAATCGATATCTCCATTTTTGATAAGACCAAGAATATCCTGCTGTGACCGATCGAGGATGGTCAGTTCGACATTAGGAAATTGTGTGATATAATGCTTAAGCGCAAGCGGGAACAAGTGGAAGAGCGTTGTGAAAGGTGCGGCCACTCTCAAGCGACCTTTTTGGTATCCTTTCATCTCATTGAGTTCCTCAATAAGGGAGGAGTGTCTTTCCAGAATTGTCTCTGAAAATTTAAAAAACCTGTTGCCGGCAGAAGTCAGGCGCAACTTGCGTTTGCCGATCCTTTCAAAGAGCTGGCACCCCAATTCTTCTTCAAGATTTTTAATCTGTTGACTGATTGCCGACTGGGTCCGGAATGTGGCGTTGGCAGCTTTTGTAAAGCTGCCCAGCTTAGCTACATGGTAAAACCCTACGATCTGTTGCCATTCCATTTAAAATAAGTCTCGCTAATTAGATTCATTAAAACAATTAATTTGACTAACATAGAATTAACAGAAATAGTAACGATGAACAATAAAAATCTACCCATGGAGGTGAATCATGAAAAATTCTTTGCAACCTGGTTTAACCTATACATTTAAATTCAAGGTACCGGAAAACAAAACCGTACCTCATCTTTATCCTGAATCTCCCGAGTTTCAAGTCATGCCGAAAGTTTTAGCTACCGGGTTTATGGTGGGCTTGTTTGAATGGACATGTATCCAGGCCATCAATCCTCATATAGACTGGCCCCGTGAGCAAACCGTCGGCATTGATGTAAAATTAAATCATATCGCTGCTACCCCCCCTGGCTTGACTGTGACAGTAAATGTTAAATTAGAAGAAGTGGAAGGCCGGAAACTTGTCTTTTCAATTGTTGCCGATGACGGCATCGATAAGATATCTGAAGGAACCCACGACAGGTTCATCATCGATGCTGCTAAATTCAATGCCAAGATGGCTGCAAAGATCAACGCGAAATAAAATCGTGAAACGATTGTAGGAAACTCCCGCCCCTCTGAAAGTGGAACGGGATCTAATAAACGAAAGGCAAAAATTACTATCTCAAATTTCGCATCCCTAATTTTGAGAGATTTCGATAAAGTGTAGCCGACTGGAAAAAAATTTAACGTAAAATCAATGGATGCAACCGTTAAAAAGAGACCTTTGAAAAATGTTCAATTTTGTTCAAGACCAAGGCAGGCTAAAATTTTAACCACCCCAGTACGATCTGCCAGACCTACGGGGCAGGCAGGCATACATTAGGTATTTCGAGGATTAAAATTTTAGCCTAACGCAGGAATTGGACAAAAAGGGGCGTTTTTCAAAGGTCTCAAAAAAGGACTGGAGAGACGCTGTAAGTGTTTTAGGGTTCAATCGTTATGGGTGTGCCGACGTCTACAGATGCCCAGATCTCATCCATCTCGGTATTTGTAACCGCAATACACCCGTCCGTCCAGTTAACGTACCGATGGATACGGCCGAAATTTTTAGCGCCATTTTTTTGGCCATGTATCATGATATCCCCACCCGGAGCAACGCCCATTTCTTTGGCTCTTTTGATGTCTTGATCGTTTGGATAAGATATATGAATGGCTTTGTAGAAATCGCTATCGGAATTTTTATAATCAAGTATGTATGTTCCTTCCGGCGTCCGTTCATCGCCTGATCGTCTTTTGGGTCCTTTTGAATTTGCTCCCAGTGCGATCCGATATATCTTAAACGGCTCTTTGTTTTTCATAAGGTACAACCGCTTCTCATGTTTTTTCACCAAAACAGAATCCGCCTTGGAAAGGTCTCCGGCAATGGCCAGGCATGGTAGAAGGACTATAAGTATAATGATCTTTTTTATCATTGGTCAGTCATCACGCAGTATTTATGGACATTCAATTTTTAGGATTTTATTCAAAAACACAGTGCGAAATTTGAATTTTACCTAAGTTGAGCGATTTTCAAATTTGCCGCAGATACAAGGAAGATGTCGTTTCGCTATAGTCATCTATGCGGAACGGCATCTGACGCAGTAGATGCGGTGAAATTGGAAATCCCGCAGGGTTTCAAATTATTGAAATTCAAAATGTCAGAATACTTTAAGATATTGTTAAATTAACCATTTCAAAAATTTGAAACTCTCAGCTTAGGTTATAATTTCTTTCCTATGTCAAATGCTTTTCCAATAAATTTACCGATACCGTGATACTTTTGAGCTTCAGGGCTATAAACAATGGGCCGAATTTTTTCAATATCCGGTTTGCCCGCATCCGTCAACATCTCATCTTCAATCTTAACATCCATAATCTCGCCAACAAAATGGGTGTGCAAACCGATTTCATAATGATGAATCACCTTACATTCCAAGACCATGGGAAACTCTTTTACATACGGTGCGTCGACAATATCTGATTTAACGGGGGTAAGACCGGATTTCTTGAATTTATCCACGTTTTTACCGGATGCCATGCCAAAATAATCGGTTTCCTTCACATATTTTTCAGACGGCACATTGAGGGTATACGCCTGTCTCTCCATTATATTCCCATAGGTGTAGGTAGCCTTTCGAAGAGAAATGGTCACACAGGGGGGCTGGGAGCAGCAAATACCACCCCAGGCAATGGTCATAATGTTGGGGTTTCCCGCCGCGTCATAGGAACCCACACACCATACCGGTGTGGGAAAAATTAGCGTTTTTGCACCAAATGATTTCTTCATGGTGTCTCTCCTTTGATTTTGTTTTATTTCAGGAAATTTTGAAGCAGCTTTTTTTCTTAATGTCAACAGACAATCACTTTTTGTCAGTTTCATCATAAAAATACATTGACATGGCAACCTCTTGTTTTCTTTATTGACACACTTAGATTGTTTTTCTATATTTTTAGAGAAAAACCCTTTATTTTAAACACAAAACAACCCGTGATTATCGACGGACAGGAAAATAAAAAAAGTCATGAAAGCCTATCAACTTACAATACCGGTAGAAAACAAACCCGGCGTCCTCGCTCAAATAACGTCAATTCTTGCACGAAAAAATATCAACATTCGATCAGCCACGATATCTTCTTTCGGCAATTCGGGATTCATCAACCTTATTGTAAACAATCCCAAACAGGGCCAAAAAGCGCTCACCAAAGAAGGCATCCCGGTGGAACTGAAAGAAATTATTGCCGTCTTGATCGAGGATCGTCCGGGTGGGCTTGATAAGCTTTTACAGACCCTTTCTGCTGAAAATATCAATATTGAAAATGGCTATGGTTTTGTTATAGAAAGTCGGAAAAATGCAGTCTTTGTTATAGATGTTAACGATATTGAGCGGGCCAAGGATTTGATTGAAGCATCGGGTTTTAAAACGCTCACCCCTCAGCAGCTTTCCGAGATCGAGCCGTTTCATTATTTGGGATATTAAACCACCCCTTGATTTTATTACATTTTTAAAAGCCATATCCCGAATCATTACCAATTCGGTCCTCTCCATCCATGATTTTTTCAAATGCCAGCAACGAGATACGGAATGGATATCACATAATCGCCTGCCCACCTGGAATTGAATATATCACAACAATTTGGTATGCATAAAAAAGGATTTTATGGCATCCGTCATAAAAATTTAATGAGCATTATTTTCGAGATACCTCTATGACATATCTCAATTTCAGTGTAAAAATAGATACTTGCAAGATATCACAGTTTTTTATATGCCCGATTGCTACCGGTTATCTCAATATCGGGACGGCGATGAATGCCTTCGGTAAATGCACCTCCGAGCGGCCGAATGACACCGTAACCCTTCCCATCGGTGTCCAGGAAGTGCTCTTGTAGCCCTCGACCGCCTTTTATGCTGAAGGGCCGTTATTATTTCAATGCCTCCATGCTGGGGAGATATTGGATGACACCCTTGGAAAGGAAATCCTTTATGCCCTGGCCGGCAAATGTGGTCGAGTTATCATAGACGGGCATGAGGTGCTGGACCCGGAAAGTTCCCTACGAAGGCATTTAGGTTTAGTTTGGAGGGACTGTTCGATTCTCGGCGTGTCTTGTGTCTTCGAGCAAAACGAAACGCTCGACTGGTTGATGCATCCCTCTTACAGATTAAGGACATGAACTTCAACTCTCACATGATGTCTTCCCGGATTGGGCAAAGATTGTTCTTTGGGGATCCTGATGCCGAAAGAAATGCCTATTTATTAAATATTCCTAAAGAATTAGCTGAAAACACCGATAAATAATAAAAATACTATTCACTACGGTAAGAAAAGATCTAACTCTTTTTCTGGGAAAGGACATTATGAACTGTTATCAAAAGGCGATTGATGCTTGGTCTGATTACCTCGGTGTGAAAAATGTTGCTACGCAAAATGAGACAGTTGTTGAAGCAGAAACAGCAACCTTTAAAACAGTACAAAAGATTCCAGCTATTATTTATCCCAAAAGCAAGTCTCAGGTTCAGCAATGTGTTCGCATTGCCGCCAGATATAAGATACCCATTTATCCCATCAGCCAGGGCAAGAACTGGGGGCTGGGCTCCCGTGTGCCTGTTCAAGATAACTGTGTACTTTTTGATCTCGGCCGGATGACCCGAATTGTGGACTATAATGATGAACTCGCATATATTACTGTTGAACCAGGTGTCACATTCATGCAAGCGGCTATATACTTACAGGAACGAAATTCTAAACATTTTATTGCTGTGACCGGAGGTTCGCCAGATGCAAGCCTTATTGGGAACGCCATGGAACGAGGCGATGGCATAGGCCCTCTGGGTGATCGTTTTTCACATTGCTGCGACATGGAGATCGTCTTGCCAAGTGGGGACTGTATACAGACCGGATTTTCAAGGTTTCCAGGAACCAAGGTGGGAAAGCTTACACGATGGGGCATTGGACCTCATCTCGATGGACTTTTTTCTCAATCTAATTTTGGCATTGTAACTCAGATGTCATTTTGGCTCCAAGCACGTCCTGTTTGCTTTCAGTCCCTGGTGTTCACAGTAAGAAATATGTCCCAGTTGAATCTGGTCATCGATAATCTTAACCATCTTCAAGCACAAGGAATAGTTAAAGCAAATAGTGTCGCGGTGTGGAACGTCTATAAAATGATTGCATCAGACCGCCAGTACCCTTGGGAAATCACAAACGATCAAACGCCGCTGCCACTTGAGAAAATAAAGCAAATCAAATCGCCATGGGGAAAAAGTGAATGGGTTGGCGTCGGGGGTATATATAGTCCCAGCAGACAGCATGCCAGGGCTGATCGAAAAATTATAAAAAAGATGCTGGGACCCTATACGGACAGGATCTTTTTCATAAATGGAACCAAAGCACAGGTTATGAAATGGCTGGACAAGCCATTTAGGTGGCTGAACGGAAGCAGTCTTAAAGATACAATTAAAGCCCTTTATGATCAATCGGTTTTTTTAGGATTTCCCACGGAAAAAAGTACCCGCAGCACATATTGGCGAAAAAAAATATCCTTACCCCGTACCATGAATCCGGACATAGACAGATGCGGTATTATTTGGCTCTGTCCGGTGGTACCTTTCGTGAGTAATCATTTGTCTCGTGCTATAAATATTGCACAAAAAACCGCTGAAGAGTTTGGTTTTGAGCCTCAGGTAGCATTTATTTTTCCTTCGGAACGGGCGGTTTATATGTTTCCGTCGATTGTATATGATCGTGATGTTTCCGGTGAAGATGAGAAGGCAATTGAATGCCATGATAAAATGCTTAATTCTTTTATTTCGGCCGGATATTATCCATACCGGCTTGGTATTCAATCGATGTCAGCACTGACTGGTAAAGAAAGCCGCTACGATGAACTGGTGGGTCGCATCAAGCATCTTTTGGATCCAGACGGTATTTTATCACCTGGACGATATGAATTTCATGCATCGCCAATTATCAACACCAAAAAAGAAGTGTTGATAACCGAAAGGTCTGATAAATGTCTGTAAGAATCAAGATCGCGCAAACTGCTGAAGAAATGGACCAACTCTTTTATGCAAGGCACAAGATATTTGTTGAAGAAGAAGGGTATTTCAAACCAAATCAATCATGTCGTATCTTTGACCGGTTCGACGCTTTCCCATCAACCGTTAATATCATTGCAATGGTTGATCAGGAGGTTGTGGGCGGTCTTAGAATCACCGAATTTTCCAAAGTCGGCACGCCTCCGGAGCACTTATTCGATTTCAATCCACATATCCCGCACGATTCGTCGAAAGCAGCAGCAGCGAGTATGCTGTGCATAAAAAAACGGTATAGAAAGGTTCGCAGGTTGACTTTCATGCTGCTCAGCATGGGTATTTATTGGGTAATATCAAGAAATGTCAGTCACTTGATAGCGGCTATAAACCCACTTTTAGAAAATATGATGAAAGGAATAGGATTTAAAGGGATTCAGCCGTCATTTCCTAATAAAGACCTTGGAATAGAAGTATTGCCAATGTTGTTGAATTTAAAGGACGTATCTCCAGAGTTTTATGAAATGGCTCGGTTTCAAGGTTTTCATGGCAAATTGAGAACCTTCGAGCGTGAATTTTTCAAGGCCGGTGAAAAGATCATCCAATGCGGTGATAAGGGCGACTGTGCGTACGTAATTGTTGATGGCCGCGTGACCGTTTCAATGAAAGGGCGACGTACTGGTGACCGAGGTGAAATAATCATTACACAGTTGGGCGAAGGCGAAATATTCGGTGAACTTTCTCTGCTGACCCAGAAACCCCGCTCAGCCGATGTCATTGCAGAAACGAATGTTGACCTGATGGTTATCGATCAAAAAATATTTAAAGAGCAGCTGTTGGGCAATTCTGATCTTCAGTTTAAACTCCTGGAACTGCTTGGCCACCGTTTACGGGGATTTTGTCTCTCACAGCAGAAAGAAGAATTGGGGAATTAAAACTCGAGTTTTCAATAAAGGGAAAAGCTATTTGGATGTGAGATGATCCACCAGCAATTGTACTATTTCAAGGTCAAGTTTACCATTTTCGGCTTCTTCTATAAGATTGTCACAAGCTTCTTTCCGAGACATTCCTTTTCGATAGGGCCTGTCTGTTATCATCGCATCATAAATATCCGTAACTGCGACTATTCTGGCGACAATCGGGATATCTTCTCCTTTCAGGTTATCCGGATATCCGCTGCCGTCCATTTTTTCATGGTGGTATCGAATCACTTCCAAAGCCGGACCAAGGTTTTTTTCCAAAGGCAGGCCGATTTGATATCCCACTAGAGAATGTGATTTCATCACTTCCCACTCTTCTTCATTCAATCGTCCCGGCTTGTTCAAAATCTCGGTCGGAACAGCTATCTTACCGATATCATGAAGAATACCGCCATATCTCAACGCCTCAAGCTCCTTTTCATTCAAACCCAGCTTCCGCCCCAAAACCATAGATAAGTTTGAAACCCGTTCAATATGCCCGTGAGTATAAGCATCTTTCGCTTCCACAGTTTTGGCAAGCGAAAAAAGAACATTTTCAATATCGGCTAGATTGCTGTTGATCCGCTTGAGCTTGATTAGAGATCTGGTACGAGCTAGTAGTTCGGCCTTGTTGGGGGGCTTAGAAATAAAATCATCGGCTCCGGCTTCAATCCCCTTAATTTTGGATTCTGAATCCTCCAATGCCGTAACTAAAATGATGGGGACCATTCTGAGTTCGGGATCATTTTTAATTCTTCGGCATACCTCGAACCCATCCATACCTGGCATCATCACATCGAGCAAGACAAGATCTACATCGACTTTACCCAAAATATCCAAGGCAGCTTCTCCGCTGTCTGCTTTAAACACTTGATAGCGCAATGGTTGAAGCAACGCCTCTAATAATTTCAGATTTTTGGGGATATCATCCACAATGAGGACATTGGGTGCAATCTTATTAACCTCACTCGCTGTTTCTTTCGTATAGGAAATACAATTTTTCCCTCTTGTTTTTGCTTTGATGAGTGCTCCATATGCCTCTTTTAAAAGAGAAGATGTTTTCTTCGTATGTTTTGGATATCCACTGAGACCGATGCTGATCGTAACACTTTGGTTTTGTATTTTTTCTACATTTGAACGAATCCGTTCCGCAGCATTCACAGCGTTCTCGAGGTCAGAATCTGTAAAAATAACGGCGAAAAGATCACCATATAATCTGGCGGCAAGGTCAACCTGCCGGATGCTGTTTTGGATACATTCCGCCACTTTTCTAATGATTCGGTCTCCCTCCACACTGCCTTTACTTTTATTGAGTAACCTAAAAGAATCTATATTGATCAGTCCGACGCTAATGTGGGAACCATAACGCTCAGATCGTTTGGTTTCACGATCCAATGTCATACTGAAGAACCCATGATTCGGAAGACCTGTCAAGCTATCGATGAAAGGCGCGCCCACCTGTTTTTCATAGGTGTTTATGTCTATAGGGTCAATCAACCTTCTTTCATCCAAGAGCGCTGTATTATTTGAAATCAACTCCATAACTCCTGACCCTTTTAAAACAAAGAACTTATTATTTTGATTCTTAAGAATACTTTCGAAAAGCGTTTTTTCCGTCTTTTTTCGCGCAATAGAGTGCCTTGCCCGCTTTTTCAATCAAATCCGCTACTGTTTTGGCGTGCTCAGGATATAATGCAATGCCCAAACTGATGGTTATTTTTAAGGCCGGTTCTTCCTGTTGATTAAAAAAATCAAACGCACTCACCGAATTCCTGATCCGCTCTGCAATACTTTCCGCATGAGCCTGATTGACATAGGGTAAAACCACAGCAAACTTTTCTTCTCCGTAGCGAGCCGCCAGATCGATCTCTCGAATTTGATTTTTTATTAAAATACCAAATTTCTCTAAAATTCGATCTCCCGTGAGATGTCCGTAAGTATCGTTAACAGTTTTAAAATCATCGATGTCTATCATAACCAGTCCAATCGTTTGATTCTGGCGATCGCATCTTTTAATTTCATAATCGATAAAATGATTAAAATAGTCTCGATTATAAAGACAAGTCAATTTGTCGGTGATGGCGGCATATAGAGTAGATTCATATTTTTTACTCAACATGTCCAAATATGATTTTTTCCGAAGCAGTGCCGTTACCCGCACGATAAATTCATCTTTGTGAATCGGTTTGATTAGAAAATCATCAGCACCAAACTCTATCCCCTTGATTCGACTTTCAAGGTCGTTCAAAGAGGTTACCATCAAGATTTGAATTTTTTTGGTTGCATCGTTGTTTTTCAACTGCCGACAGACATCAAAACCATTGATACCAGGTAGGATAACATCTAAGATCAGTAAATCAGCTTTTTGTTTCAAACAAAAAGATAATGCTTCTTCGCCGGTCTTGACATATTTAATCTGATAAGATTGACCATTTAAATGAGCCCTTAACAAACGGAGATCGTTTTCATTGTCTTCCGCCAGAAGAATCACCGGCATTTCCTTTTCCGGTATAGAGGAGGCTATGGAATGGGGCGATTTTACAAATGAGACCTCTGATTTATTCCTCGAATTTAACTGCTCATGATACTTTTTAAGTCGAATGAGAGATTTGACCCGAGCTAATAGCTCGGTGGTGTTTACCGGTTTATTTAAAAATTCATCAGCACCTGCTTGCATCCCTTTGCTCTTATCATCTGTCCCGGTCAATGAGGTGATAAGTATAATTGGTATATCTCTCGTTTTGGTTGAAGTCTTAAGTCGTCTTGTTACTTCATAACCATCTATACCCGGCATAATGATGTCCAGCAATATGAGATCAGGCTGAATTGTTTCGATTTTTTCAAGTGCTGTCGACCCATCATGAGCATTGAAAACCTTATAATCTTCAGAGGAAAGGCTTGCATCTAAAAGCTTCACATCTAAAGGATCATCATCAACAATCAAGATTTTGTGGCGGTGATCACGGATTTGTGTTTGATTATATGAATTTTCCTTTACATCTTGTTGTAAATATTTATTGATTTTGTTTAGGAAACTCTTTGTTTTAAGAGGTTTTGTTATGTATCCTGTGCAACCTGCGTTCAGTGCTTTTTCCTTATCACCTTCCATTGCATAGGCAGTAAGTGCTACAATAGGTATATGATTAGTTGACTCAGCCTGCCTGATAACCTTGACGGCACTAAGTCCGTCCATATCAGGCAACTGAATATCCATCAAAATAAGATCCGGAATTATTTCCTTGGCCAGATTGATGCCTTTTTGAGCGGTTTCGGCCTCGATGATCTGGAATCTCCCAAGCTCAAGAAGCGTTTTCACCAGCTTCATATTTAGTGGATTATCTTCTACAACCAAAACCTTTTGATTTTCCATCTCTTGGACTCCCAAGTCTATACATCAGAATTGATATTCGCCGGTATTACAAACGAAAATCGCGCACCTTTGCCGAGGCCTTCACTTTCAGCCCAAATCCTTCCGCCATGAAGTTCAATCATGTTCTTGACCAATGTGAGACCTAAGCCGGTTCCCCGATATTTCTTGCTTATAGAATTTTCAACCTGCTCAAAAGGATTAAATATCCGGCTGAGCTCCTCCGGTTTTATGCCAATACCAGTATCTTTAACGGAAAGCATAACCCACTTCTTATTGTTCTCGACTGATTCAGAACTTAAAGAGGAGAATCCACTATCTTCTAAAAGAGAATGGAGTGTATCACTATTCATCATTTGTGCAGATACTTGAATCTGTCCACCGTCAGAAGTGAATTTAACTGAATTGGACAGCAGATTGTAGATGATCTGTTTCATTTTACGCTCGTCCGCTGTGATAACATCGGGGATGCCGTTAATGTCGAGCTCCATCTTCAAGCCATGCTTTATCGCCTTTTCTTTTACCATTGTAAGTCCGTTTTCAAGTAACTTTTTCAGATTTATTCTTGAAGGCTCGAGTTCAATTTTGCCTGCTTCCACCTTAGATAAATCTAAAATATCGTTTATGAGGGATAGCAAATGATGGCTGCTGGTGAGAACATCATTCAAATATTCTTCCTGTATTTTGTTTAAGTCTCCGAAATTTTTATCAACCACCAGTTCGGTAAATCCAATGATATGATTCAGTGGTGTCCTTAATTCGTGGCTCATGTTGGCCAGAAAATCGCTCTTTGCTTTATTTGCATGCTCAGCGGATTTTTTTGCAGCCTCCATTTCATTAATTGCCCGCTCTAAGTTTGTATTGGTTTCGACGAGCTCCTGAGTCCTTTTTTCGACTTCATCTTCAAGATTATGTCGATGCTTTTCAAGCTCTTTGTCTCTAATTTCGATTTGTTCGAGCATGTTGTTAAATCCGTTGATAAGCGATCCTAGCTCATCTGTTGTAGTGCTTCTAAGGCGGATTGAATAATTTTTGTTTTTTGAGACATTCTTCATCGATTCGGCAAGACTCAAAATCGGTGCCGATATGTTTTTTCTAAATTTTGTTGCCAACAAATAAGAAAGAAGCGCCGAGATAATCATGATCGCGCCCATTATCAATAAGAAATGCTTGATCTGACGGTAAAAAGGCTTTAAGTCCGATTTTATACACACAGTCCCAATTTTGTTTCCGTCAAATACTATATGTCTCCAAAGTGTTAATAAATTACCCTCGAAGAGATGCCCCTCATTTTCGACAGCCGGTGTAAAAGATGAATTGTCCTTTCGCGTCGTGGAATATGTTGCGAACAGCTCATTTTTGGGCGTAAATATTAAGGCTTCAGTGATTGAAGGCTCAGCCTTCAATGCGGCAAGTGTCTGTTCAGCCGAACTGGGATCGTTGAAGACAATGGCTGCAGTGCTATTTGTGCCGATCATTTCAGCAAGAGTGGCCAAGCCCTTTATAGTTGACTTTTTGTAATATATTATCTGAAAAGCCATAAACACCGCAGAGGATAGGATCAATGCAACGAGGCAGGTTACCATGATACTTGCCAGAAGTTTCTTCTTGATCGAGGCGTCATGAAAAGATAGCATCATAATCTCCTATTCATCCTTAACGATCCTGGCGATTTTCAGCAATTGTGAACTGATCTTCAGATTAGCCCTTTCTGCAGATTTTGTATTAATTTCGAACTGGACTTTATTGTTGACCACAGTGAAATTAATAACACTTCCTTTTTGAGCAAGGCCCTGCTTGTCTGCTACTGTAAGGATGTTCTTTTCCAGAATGCGTTCAATCGAATTGAAAAACTCTTTTTCCGATCCATTACTTATGAAAAGAACATGACAATCGTCGATATCATCTACGCTCTTGGTTTCAAAAATCACAAATTTTCTGCCGCCGGCTGTTTTATTTTCAATTGCCTCCAGCGATGACCCGAAGGGAGAGTCTCCCAAAATGCAAATTTTAATCGGTGATGCTGCATTCGCAAACGCATTTTCGGGCCATTTCACAAATTTTGTAAAATTATAGAGGAATGCCGCCTTGACACGGTATTCGAGGGATTCTTTTGCGTAGGTTCGCAAGGTAGGCTGGGCCATAACAAAGAGAAATGTCAGAAAAAGTAAGAAACCCCTTAATATTTCGAATGCCCTATTTCTATGATGGCGCATGGTTGAACCTGGTAATATCCAACTAAATATCATTTCCATTTTTGTAGTAGCCACTGTTTCGGTCAAAATGAGAGGGTGGCTTTTAAATACACTCCCCGTTCAACTTCCGTCGGTAGGGTTTGCAGAAATTGAGGTTCAAATTCAGGATGTGACTTGTCAAACAAGTTTTGTCCAACAACAGCGACCTCCAGCTTTTTCGACGGTCTCCAGGCCAATCTAGCATCCATGGTAATATAGCTGTCCACATTCTGCGCGGCAAGACTGTCCACGTACCGGCCCCATAAATCCAGTTCAAAATTCTTCATTAAATCCATGGTTGAACGCAAGGATATTTGATTGTGGGGACTACTTCCTTCCTCACTTTGTTCCATTCCAAGAGTTAAAAGGTCGTCGGAATGAAGTTGAATTTGAAGGAATGTATAGGCAGCTTTGAGTTTCCACCATTCAACCGGCCGATAATCAACAGCAAATTCTACGCCATAGGTTTCACCATCCATATTGTTGTTATTTTTAAAGGGTAAAATGAGAACCGGAGGGGAAAACGACGTATCCACAAATTGGGCATCGGCGGTTTGATTGCGCAGGTTGTTATAAACATTATAATAACCTGCGACATCAATGGACAATGTGTCCATAAACCATGTTCTAAAGCCACACTCATAGGCGATGAGATCTTCGGAATCAAAATCGGTGTTTCCCAAAATCCTCACCACACCTGCTCCTGGCCAACCTGGAAGTAACGAACCTGGAGGCATCACGGCGTTGTCGATTTTGAGGCCATGTTCTACGCTGTTCGGTGTCCTTACAGCCCTGGAAACAGCGGCCCAGACCGAATATCGATCTTTGGGCGACCACAAGATTCGCATATTCGGCTGGATTTCAAACCCGGTAAAGTCATTGTGTTCGAACTTTGATCCGATAATAAGGCGAAGTGTTTTATCCAGAAATGAAATTTCATCCTGGATGAACCCACTTATTAAATTGTACTCTTCATTATCGGGAGTCAGCGACAGTGTGGCGCTGTTTTCAATGTCATCCTGAATATAGCGGTAACCGAATCCCCAAATGATTTCTTGACGTTCTCCCAGAGAAAACCGATGCTGAATATCGAAATCGTAAGTGTCGATTTTCGTTCCCAAGAGGCTAAAATTATATTCGAGCCGATCGTAATAAAACTTAGCAGAGAAGTCGGATGTATCGGATATTAACTTGTCCCACCGCAGCAAAATATTTCCGCCGTTGTTTTCGATTTCATCTTCAATGATTTGGCTGTATGGGGGCGTAAAGGTCACTGAATTGATTCTACCGCCGGCATCACCTTTGAAAATATCTCCAATTAGCGTAAAAGAATCATTCCAATCCAACCGGAATCCTGCCCGCTTGGCATCCCATTCATCTAAACCTTCAGTTCCGTCTCGCTCGGGGGAATTATCACGGTTGAGATATTTGCCATATAGCCGGTAGTGTCCGTTCTCATTTATTTTTTCGCCATATCGAACCGTGCTGAAAATACGTTCTTCACTACCAGCACCTGCTGTAATCAGTGTACCCTGAGTTTCACTTGCTTTTTTCGTAATAATATTGATCACACCATTCACGGCATTGGCGCCCCACATGGCCGCTCCCGGTCCACGTATGACCTCAATTCGGTCTATATCTTCAAACACTGTGTCTTGAGTGTCCCAAAAAACACCGGAGTAAAGCGGCGAGTATATGGTTCGCCCGTCCATCATTACCAGCAATTTGTTTGTAAACCTGCTTCCGAAACCCCGAGAACTAATGGCCCATTTATTTGCATCGATCCGTGCAACCTGGATACCAGGGACCATTCGCAAGGCGTCGGGTATGCTGTTTACGCCGGATCTCCGAATGTCCTCCTGGGTAATGACAAATATCGCTGTAGCCGAATCAGAGAATTTTTGGGCTTTTTTTGAAACAGAAACAACTTCGATATTCATCAGGTCTTCGATACTGAGTTCCGTCAAATCGGGCAAACTTTCTGCAGAGACGGGTGTTGCCCTTGCGATTCTAATCACAAAGGGACTGCAAATAAAAAAAAAGCTCAATAAGAGCATTATAAAGCCCCAATAACATTTCTTAAAAAAATGATGTTGGATTGATTTCCTAATATTAATCATTTTGAAGATTCCTTTTTCCTCATTCATAAAGATTGCCTCGATAAAATTTATTGACCCCTTAAAAATCAATTAACAGTTCAGATTCTTTAAAAAAACGTCAATATATATTTCGGCACTTTATGTAAAACACTTAGAATTTTTTTCACTGTTGTCCGGAATATAGTAAAGTTATGGGGCTTAACTTGCTGTGTTTACACAATTATCAGTGCAAAAAGTTGGTTGTCGACTTGTAGACCGTTTTTTGGCCATACTTCTGAAAAACTCAGGGGCAAATGGCCTATATTTATACAGGACGACAAGCTTTTTCTCAATTGATGGACTTCCTGACACTCCAGGGTAAGAATATTTTTGAAGTCAAGGGGAAGATAGAGGTCTCATATCGCAGGGGGTAATGGTTTCCAAGCTATTCCACGCTAAAGCGGCAGAGCAAAAATTTTCAACGGTTTCACAATAAACATCATCGATACAGCTATTTAAAAGGTAAAACGCCGCTGGAAGTTATACAAAGCAATGGGTTTGAACCGATTCGAATAGGAGCAAATACAAAACTGCCCGACCTTGAAACCGTTCCTGATGGCAATATCATTCTCATTCGATTTATTCGAAGTAACCGCTTACTCGATATATTCGGAGAGAAATTTAAAGTTTCAAAGAGCCTGGTATATTCTTACGTCAAGGCAGTGATTGTGACAGAGATACACAGATTACAGTTATACCTTGGCGAAGAATTGGTTGATTCATTTGATTACCAACTGAACACCGAAAAAGACGTTTAAAAAAACGAAACTGACTATAGTGCTTTGAACCCGCAAAAAATCATCACGTGCTCCGACGAGCTTCTTGAGGGGCCCATTCTCGCACGTGATAATTTTTCGCTTATGCCGTACAAGAAATTAGCTTTAATTTTTCCGAGTCATCGATGTCCTGGCATTTTTTACCGTTAGACTTGGGTCATCGATGTCCTGGCATTTGACAATTAATAAACAGGTTTGGTTGACTGGCAAATTTTTTGGCACATTCAAAAGAACAAAAATAATAATTTTTATCTTTAAACGTCAGGTGGGCAGGTGCCGATTTGGGGCTGACGAGCATACGGCAAACAGGATCTACAACATTCATCTCAAGTTTTCGGCAATCGGTAATAATTTCAAAAAGAGTCACAGGTTCAAAGATATTCTTGAAATTAATCTCTCCGATAGCTCTGAATCTTATGTCTTCCATTTCTCCAACCATTTCGGCTACTGCTTTTGTACACAAAATCTGACAACCTCGGGCATGAGAGGCAACTCTTGAAGAAATATTAAGGGCAGACCCGAAATAATGTCCTCCTTGTTCAAGAACTTTACCCGCATGGATACCTGCATGAACGGTAGGGAACAAAGGTTCTATTTCTATTTTGTGGACCAACTTGAGGGCCGTTTTAATGATGCCGGCGGCATCAGTCCCTGCGATTAAGATTTCGTCACCGACTCATTCTATTAGTTTCGTACCCTCATAAAGTGATTCCTTGGGGATTTCGGTGTACCGGTTAACAACTTTAGCTGCCGAAACATTGCCATGCGCTTCTGTCAAAGCCGTATAACCTGATAAATCTGCAACTAAAAGAACAATATCAATTTCTTTGGAATCATCCATATATAATATCCTCCAAAATTTTTCTGAAATTCTAACATAGAATAAACGTAACTGAAAACCAACTTTTTATGTAAACTTTAAAACAATTATTATTACCCCGCTTAATTTAATGCATGGTACCCGGATTCCTTAAAATTTAAAAATTTCAAAAATGATGCAATTTGGATCTTCGGCGACAATTAACAAGCGGTGACCATAGTTGCTTTTAAAAATCCAAATAGAAATAGAAAATAACAGAATCAATGTCAGCCTGAAAATAAAGTTTGACAAATGTTGATTTGCTATTATATTGTGAATGATAATTCACATAGGAGATTGCAATGAGTATAAATAAATTGAACACCCAGGTCAGACAGGAACAGATAGCCCAGGCCGCGATGAATTTGATGAACACCACCGGCATGAAAGGATTGAATATTGCAGGAGTAGCGAAAAGGGTCGGACTGGTTCCCTCAGCGATTTACCGTCATTTTGACAGCAAAGATCAAGTAATCGATGCCGTCCTGGACGTTATTTTTGATCGACTCATGGACAATGTTTCGAAGGCATGTAAGGCAACTATTGACCCTTTCGAGCGTCTCAAATTGATTCTAACGCGTCATATTCGCTTGATTTTAGAGAACCACGCAATTCCCCGGATTATCTTTTCTGAAGAGGTTTATAGTGGAAACATTGATCGAAAGGCAAAACTGAATCGGAAAATCGGCAGATATCTCAATGAAATCAGTGAAATCATTCAAAAGGGTCAGCACGAAAATCGCATCCGTAAGGATGTGGACCCAGCCACAATTTCCGTAATGTTCTTAGGGATTATCCAACCTGCGGCCATACTTTGGCATATCAGTGATGAAGCGTTTGATGTGGCCAAACATGCTGAGAAAGCCTGGAAGATTTTTAAGGAATCCCTGGAAACGGCTTGATTTTTTTGATATTATGTGAATATATATTCACATTATTTGTATTCTAAGTAACATTTTGAAAGGAGATGTCTCATGAAACCAATCCAAGATTTAATAATGGAACACGAGGCGGTCAAATTGACGCTGAAGATTCTGGATAAAATTTGCAGCAACATCAAGCAAAATGGAAGGATTATCAACCCTGAGCATTTGGAACAACTAATAGAATTTTTTATCGTATTTGTGGATAAATGCCATCACGGAAAAGAGGAAGAATTGCTCTTCCCGGCCCTGGAAGCGATCGGGGTTCAAAGAGACGGCGGACCGATTGGGGTAATGCTTTCAGAACATCAACAGGGGCGTGAATACGTCAAAAAAATGAATGAAGCATTTTCACAATACAATGAGGGTAACCGTGCAGCTGCAACTAAGCTTGCCAAAAATGCAAGAGCGTATATCGCTTTATTGCGTCAACATATTGATAAAGAGAACAATGTCCTATTTCCCATTGGAGATAATCGTCTGTCAGAAAAGAAAAAGGCGGAGTTATGGGAAGGTTTTGAAACAATAGAAAAACAAAAAATCGGAGTTGGAAAACACGAAGAGTTTCATAAAATGTTAGAATATTTAGAAAGTGTGTATTTGAAGTAAGATTTAAATGTTAAATTATAGTTAAAGCCTAAAACAATGGGAGGGAATGAAAAATGATTAAGAATAATAAATACTTAAAAATGTTAGTTTTTATAATGATTTTCGGTAGCATGTTCTTTTTTACAAAAAGTCTTTATGCCCATTGCGACACCTTGGAGGGGCCTGTAGTAGAAACCGCAAGAAAAGCCCTTGCTTCGGGTGACGTCACGCCCTTGCTTAAATGGGTTGCGGCCGATGATGAGCAAATGATTCGCACCGCTTTTCAAAAAACATTGGAAGTCAGAAAGCTTGGAGCTCAGGCACAGGATTTGGCGGACATGTACTTTTTTGAAACCCTGGTTCGTATTCATCGAGCCGGGGAAGGTGCGCCTTACACTGGCCTCAAACCCGGTGCTGCTGTTGATCCGGCGGTCGCTTTGGCTGACAAGGCTTTGGAAAGCGGTTCGGTTGATAAGCTTGTTAATATCCTTTCCGATGCCACAGCCAAGGGTATTCGTGAACGTTTTCACCGGGCTCTGAAGGCTAAGAAGCACGCCGATGAAAGTGTTGCTGCTGGACGTGAATTTGTTGAGTCCTATGTGATCTTTACTCATTATGTAGAAGGGTTGCATTCTATGATCAAAGGTGCATCTGAACATCATGAGCATAAATAAGGGGTCTTAAAGAATGAATAACACATCTTTAACAGCGGCAAATAGATCGTTTGATTTACAGGAAAATCCTATTTTCCGATAGCTGGTCCAGTTTTTTTGAGTTTTACAGCGAGATTAGAAATATTGAGTTCAATAAATTAAAATAAGGAGACAATCATGAACGATAATGCAACAACACTCAAAGGCATACCCTTCAATTTGAAAAAATATGTAAATTATGCTGACGACTCTGTAGTAAGCAAGACACTGCTTAAAAAAGATATCGGCAATATTACCCTATTTTCGTTTGATTCGGGCCAGGGGCTGAGTGAGCACACCGCCCCATTTGATGCGGTTGTTTATATCTTGGACGGTAAGGCTGAGATCACAATTGGTGAAAAAACCCAAACCGTAAATTCGGGGGAAATGCTGATTATGCCGGCCAATGTTTCTCATGCGCTTCATGCTGAAGAAAAATTTAAGATGTTGTTGGTTATGATTCGGGGAGAATAATTTTAAACCATCCCTTATAAAAAACCGAGATGATTAAATATATAATGGTAAACCAGGAGGAAAAAAATGAGTGTTAGAATAAAAAATAATATCTATTGGGTTGGCAAAATCGATTGGGAACTTAGAAAGTTTCACGGTGACGAATACTCCACCCACAGGGGGTCCTCTTATAACTCTTATCTGGTTAAAGAAGATAAAGTGGCTTTAATTGATACTGTCTGGAAACCATTTGCCAAAGAGTTTGTCGAAAACCTGGCCAATGAGATCGACCTGAACAAAATCGATTACATCATCGCGAATCACGCCGAATGCGATCATAGCGGTGCGTTGCCCGAATTGATGTCTATTATCCCCGATACGCCCATTTATTGCACCAATAACGGTGTTAAATCGTTAAAAGGACATTATCACCGAGACTGGAATTTCAATGTTGTAAAAACCGGTGACAAGCTGAGCCTGGGACGAAAAGAACTCATTTTTGTAGAGGCCCCGATGCTCCATTGGCCAGACAGTATGTTCTGTTATTTAACAGAAGACAATATTTTGTTCAGCAATGATGGGTTCGGACAGCATTATGCATCGGAGTATATGTTCAATGATCTTGTTGACCAGAACGAGCTGTTTAATGAATGCATTAAATATTATGCGAACATATTAACTCCCTTCAGTCCGATGGTTATTAAGAAGATTAAAGAAGTATTGTCTTTTAATCTACCTCTGGATATCATTTGTACGAGTCACGGTATAATCTGGCGTGACAAGCCTGAGCAGATTGTCGAACGATACTTGGAATGGGCTAATGACTATAAGGAAAACCAGATAACGATTATCTATGACACCATGTGGAACGGTACTCGTGTCATGGCTGAGAACATCGCCAATGGTATTAAAGAAACTGACAAAGATGTTAATGTGAAACTTTTTAATCTGGCTAAAACCGATAAAAATGATGTTATTACGGAAATTTTTAAATCTAAAGCGATCTTGATGGGTTCTCCAACAATCAACAGAGGAATCTTGGTATCAGTTGCAGCCATTCTTGAAGAGATAAAGGGACTTAAGTTTAAAAATAAGAAAGCAGCCGCTTTTGGTTGTTATGGGTGGAGTGGTGAGTCGACTAAAATCATATCTGAAAATTTGAAATCAGCGGGCTTTGAAATAGTGGATGATGGAATAAAGGTGTTGTGGAATCCTGATGATGAAAGCATAACCAACTGTACTGAATACGGAAAAGAGTTTGCCGCCAATATTTCAGCTTAACCCTCCAAAAGGGGACGGTATGGGGAAACCTTATGGATGATTGTGACAAAATTTAGTTGGCCTGTGAAAAAAATGCTTGACCTTTATCAGCGGACAGGTGCTCGTTCAGATACACTATTTAATGGTTGTAGACTATAAAGGAGGGTACAATGGAAAACGAAGAAGTCTGTTATACAAGAGAGGTCGCTCTGGAAAAGGCGATTGAAATGGAGTTGGAAAGTTTCAAAAATTATAAAGAAGCCTATCTAAAAATTCGGGAACCTCATGTCAAGGACCTTGTAAAAGATTTAGCACTGGAAGAATTGGAGCACAAATATATTTTGGAAAAAGCCTATTTCGAGGAGACAGTGATGCTTCATGAAGAAGGTATGAAAGAAGGTCCCAGCATGAAACTGTCGCTTCTTTTAATGGAAAAGTCTTTGGAAGAAGATGCTGACGATCAGGACGTTATGATACACGCCATCCATGATGAAAAACGCGCTGTTGATTTTTACAAAAAAATGGCCGAGCAGTGCGGTGGCGCCCCAATGGAGGAAATGTTTAAAAGATTGCACCAGGATGAGGAGGCACATCTCGTGCGGTTGGAGGAAATATACGAAAGTATTTACATGAGAGATATGTGACGAATTTATACGGAATGCCCAAGCTAAAAGGAGAATCATTATGAGCAAAATCGACACAATGACACTTTTAGATTTTTACAACATGCTGCTTGAGGCGGAACGCGCAGGGGTGACGGTCCTCGGTGAACTGGTCCAACAAGTTGAGGAAAAGAGGTTAACGCCTGTCTTGAAGAAGTTTTTACGGGATGAGGGCGTCAACTGTCGCATCTTGGTAAGCCTTATTCATGATCTCAATGCCAAGCCCAGCGACAAAACAGGAACATTCGTGGACAAAATACGTGCACTGGACAATCTTGATGAAAAAATCCAGCTTCTAATCCGAGGTCAGGCATGGGTGGCACGCAAAATCCAAGAGTTTCACAACCTTGTTCCAGCTGGATCGGCTTACTTATTCATGGACGCGATTAGGGTGCAGCATGAAGAAAATGTAGATACGCTTAAAAAATATTTCGACGAATAGAACATCCCCGTTTTCAATTTTAACCTGTAATTTGAGAAAATCAATGCACCTATTTTTTGCAATGACTTATACTTAATTTGCATTAAATAAAATCTACTAAATTTATTGGTGTTGTACATGGCACGAGTACTTGTTTTGGGAAGCGGATTTGCTGGTCTTAATGCAGCTAAAGTTTTTGCTGGAGTGAAAGGCGTGGAGGTGATCATCATCGATCAGAAGAATTATCACCTTTTTCAGCCTTTATTATATCAGGTTGCGGCTGCGGCGCTGAGTCCTGCCGAAATTGCGGTTCCTATTCGAAATATTTTTTCAAGATATAATAATATCAAAGTGTTTCAGGGAAAAGTCCATAAAATTAATGCAGATACTAAATCCGTTTTTACTAATGTGGGAGAATTCAGGTATGATTACCTAATTATGGCCTGTGGTGCTCGTCATTTCTATTTTGGGAATGAAGTATGGGAGGAAAACGCTCCGGGACTTAAAACCATCGAGCAGGCCATCGAAATTAGACGAAGAGTTCTCACCTCGTTCGAAAACGCAGAAACAGAAAATGACATCGATAAAAAAGAAAAATTGCTAACGTTTGTTATCGTGGGAGGTGGAAGCACAGGTGTTGAATTGGCTGGTGCTCTGGCTGAATTAAGCCGCTTTACTTTTGCAAAAGATTTTAGAAATATTGATCCAAAGCGAACCCGTATTGTCCTGATCGAAGCTGGTCCTCGAATTTTACCTAATTTTTCAGAGAAGCTTTCTTTACATGCAAATCGTCATTTGGAAAATTTGGGTGTCCAAGTTCTGACCTTCAGAAAAGTAACAAAAATCGACGCGGATGGTGTCAATGTGGGGGATGAAAGAATCGAAGCGGCCACAGTTCTTTGGGCAGCAGGTATTCAGGCCTCAAGTCTTAATAGGCAGCTTAAAGGTGAATTAGATTCAATGGGTCGAATCATTGTTGAGCCTGACCTGAGCCTAAAACACTATCCGGAAATATTTGTTGCAGGCGATCAGGCACATTTCTCCCATCAAACCGGTAAACCACTTAATGGAATTGCACCTGTTGCACTTCAGCAAGGACGCTTTATAGCCAAAATCATTCTTAAGGAGTTAGATGGTAGCCCCAGAGATAAATTTCATTATATTGATAAAGGACAGCTGGCAACCATAGGCAGAAACAACGCCGTGCTTGAAATCGGCAGGCTAAAATTAGGTGGTTTTTTGGCGTGGATTATCTGGTTATTTGTACATATTTATTATCTGATTGGATTTAAAAATAAGTTTGTGGTTCTTTTACAGTGGGCATCTTCTTACCTAACCTATCAAAAAGGTGCACGTCTTATCGTGAATCATGATTGGCGTTTTTATAGGAATGAATAAATATATATGCATCCCTTGTGAATATGTTTATGACCCTGAAGTGGGTGATCCAGAAAATGAAATTCCTCCCGGAAACCGGTTTGAAGATCTGCCCGATGACTGGCAGTACCCCGTATGCTTTATTGATAAGGATGAGTTTGAAAAAGTAGAGGCGTAAAGGACAGCTTACTGAAATGAAAAAGACTATCAAACGCACAATGGCTATTTTAATCGCAATTGCCTTAATCATCGCAGCGATTATGCTGGTTCGCCACCGGAAATCAGAACTGGCAGACTTAGCGCCGCCATCGATTCGCCCGATTCCCGTTCATGTCAAAACGACATTCAGCGGCAAACTCCCAATGATCGAACATTATCTGGGAACCATCGAACCAGTGGCCGAGGCGGTACTTTCCGCCCAGACAACCGGGTATATTACATCCATCCATAAAGATGTGGGGGATCGGCTTGCTGCAGGAGAATCTGTTGCAGAAATTGATGATCGATTGCCGGTCCATCAAAAAAGGGCACTGGAGGTGGAACTGGCCGGGGCAATAGAAGATTTTAAAGTCAAAAAAACGATGCTGGATAGGCGTAAAGAATTATTTAAAAATAAAATTATTCCCAGAGAATCTTTAGATGAAGCCACTCTTGCTTATGAGTTGGCATTTTCTCGGCTTCAACGATTGAAACAGGAACTTGAAACCTCGAAAGTTTCCTTGTCATTTTCCAGCATCCGGTCTCTTTTTGACGGAGTCATTACAGAGCGTATGAAAGACCTCGGTGACATGGTCATGCCCGGGACCCCCGTATTAAAGATTGAAAGCACAAACCAAGGATATAAAGTCCTCGTTCACGTGCCCCAGGAAACAGTCACACGATTATCGGCAAATACACCACTTCAGTTGATTCATGGCGTCAATACCATTGATGCGATTGTTTACCGTATTCACCCGGCCATCACCACCGGAAATCTGGCGACTGTGGAAATCCGGGTTCCGGAGCGCCCCTTCGGACTGCCGAGTCACGGTACTGTCGGGGTTGATCTGATCGTCGGGATGCCAGACGGACTGGTTGTGTCCTCAGACTGCATCCTTGAACAGGAAACAGGCGCTCTGGTTTTTGTGATCCAGGACAATCAAACGGTGCGCTCGGTTCCTGTAAATATACTCGGACGCAGTGGGGGGCAGACGGTTGTTGAAGGGCCCCTGACACTTGGCACACCTCTGGCTTCCGGTGCAGAATCCATGCTCCTGCAGTTAAGCCGGGATGATCGCATTGTTCCGATTGCCGGAGGGGAAAAATGAACTGGATATCCGCCTATCTCAAACGACCTCATGCGGTAACCGCTTTGATCCTGCTGGGAGTGGCATTCGGCTTTATCGGTTTTAAAACCCTGCCTTTAAATCTTTTCCCCGACGCCAATTACCCCCAGATATCTATCCTGTTGATCTGGCCTGGTGCGTCCGCTGAAGATATGGCTGATAAAATTTCCCGGCAGGTGGAAAAAGAAATGGCCACACTGGACAAATTACGGACCATCAAATCCACCGTGCGTGATGAAACCGCGGCTGTGAAAGTGGAATTTGATTATGCCAAAAGTCTTGATGCGGCGGTCACGGATGTGAATGCTGCCCTAAACCGCATCATGCCGACGCTGCCTGCAGAAATGCTTCCGCCAAGAATTTTCCGGATCAGCGATGCCACTGCCCCGGTGCAGACCCTGGCGGTTTCGCCAAAACCGGAATCGTCTCTGACTCTGTCAAAGGTCCGGCAATTATGCGATAATGAGATCCAGGAAGCGTTTCTCCGGGTCCAGGGAATCGCTGATGTTGAGGTGTTCGGCGGATACGGGCCGGAGATCAGTCTAACTATTGACCGGGACCGGCTGACCCGATTCGGATTCTCGGTCGATAATGTCATTGCCGCCATATACGCCCAGAATCGGAACATTCCCAGCGGTTTGCTGATCCGGAAAATCGATGAATTGATGATCAAAATCCAGGGGGAACATTCCCGGCGGCATGAACTGGGTGATATCGTTATCGGAAGAAGCGGGGAGGGCAGTGCCGTCTACCTGAGAGATATTGCCGACATCGTCACATCCCATGAGCAGCGGCGTTCATTTTTTCATGGCAACGGCAAACCGGCCATCGGGATTAATATTCTTCGAACCGAAGGCGGCAATGTCACAACAACGCTCAACGCTTTGAACAACGTCCTGCCGGACGTACGCGCTGCCTTCCCGGAGCTGATGTTCGAAGTCGCCGATACCCAGGGTGAACTGATCAATACATCCGTATCCAATCTGCTTACATCTCTTCGCGATGCCGTCATTTTAACCGTTGCCGTTATTTTCCTGATTATTGCCCGCATACGGACAACACTTTTGGCCGCCATATCGATTCCATTTACATTTCTGCTGACATTTGCCGGCATGAAGCTCATCCATTATGAACTCAACATCGTCACCATGACAGCCATTATCCTTGCCGTCGGGCTGCTGGTTGATGATGCCATTGTCGTGATTGAAAATATTGATCGGCACGCCGCCCCCGGAGACAAATCCCTTTTCCAAGCGTCTGTTGACGGCACAAAAGAAATCTTTCTTGCTGATTTTGCCGGTACCATCACAACGCTGACGGTTCTGGTACCGATTATGTTTGTGGGCGGATACTCCCAGAAAATTCTTCGGCCGCTGACGGTGGTGCTGTCTCTGGCGCTTTTGGCGTCATTCGTGGTATCCGTTACGGTGATTCCGTTGCTGGCACCGAAACTCATGAAACCCGGCCGTCAGGAAAATCGGATCGAAACCGTGCTCCAGCGTTTGTGTGAATTCTGGATCACACCGCTACAGCAATTTTTTATCCGGAGTTTTCGGTTGGCATCCTCGAAATGGGGGTTGATAATCTTACCGATCCTGATCGGCCTGCTATTGATAAGCCTGCGACAGATGCCGCTGGCGGGGCGGGATCTGATGCCGGCCATGGATACCGGTATTGTCAAGATTGAATTTGAAACCTGGCCGAACAGCACCATTGAGCAGACCGGAATGGTTGTGGAAAACATGGAGCGTTTCATTAAACATGTGCCGGGTTTCGTCCGCATGGCCACGATCGTGGGTGCCGAACCCAATGTTATCAGTTTCGGCGCGGATCGCACCTCCCAGGAAGGACTGATCACTGTACATTTTCAAAATCGGTTTGAGCGTGCCGAATCCATCTGGGAAATAGAAGCAGGCCTCCGTGAGACATTCCGGGACATGCCCGGCCTGAAGCGCTTTAATGTTTATGATTATGGCGCAACACCCCTGTCCTCCATTGCAGCGCCGATTGATGTCATGATTTCCGGCCCTGACCCGAGGATTCTGGATCAGCTTGCCGATGAAGTATCCACCAGACTTTATCAGGTCAGGGGACTGACATCCATATCCCGTTCATGGGACTGGTCCAAGCAGGAAATCGCCATCGATCTTGACGAAACAAAACTTGCCCGTTACGGCATTTCTCCCAAAGATGTTTCTGAAACAGTGATGACGGCAACAACCGGTAAAATCGCTTCACAATTCAGTATTGCCGGAGAAGACGGTTACGGCGTTCGGCTCCGCTTTGATCAGGACACGATGAATACCGTTAACGACCTGGCGGTGCTGCAGATTCCGGGAACGGCGGGCCCCGTGCCGCTAAAAGAGATTGCCCATATCCGGCCCGTCTGGCGCCAGTCAAAGATCACCCGACAGAACCTTTTGCCGGTAGTCAACCTGCTGGGTTATCGTTACAGAACCGCCATCACTCATCTTCAGGATCAGGTCACTGCCGTGCTATCGGATATGAAACTTCCCGGAGGATATACGTTAAGCCAGGAAGGAGAAATCCGGCAAATGGCTGAAAGCTTCGGCAATCTCGGCGGCGCAATGGCCCTGGCGCTCATTTTTCTGTATTTTTCACTGGTGATTACCTTTAAGTCATACCTGCACCCCGTAATTATCATGAGCGCCATTCCGCTGGCCTTTATCGGTGTGCCCTGGGGCATGCTGCTCCTGGAGCGCCATTTATGTATGCCTGCTGCCATGGGCATGATCCTGCTGGCGGGCATTGTGGTGAACAATTCAATCCTGCTGGTCGATTTTATTGAAACCGCACGCGCAAATGGTTCAGACATTCATACAGCCATTGAGGAAGCGATCCGCCGTCGGACAAGGCCTATTTTAATGACGGCCATGAGTACCATTGCCGGGATGCTGCCGATTGCCGCTGAAATGGCTGTCGGATTGGAAAGATTATCACCCCTGGCGGTTGTGGCCATTGCCGGCCTGCTGGTCTCCACTTTCCTGACCCTGGCCTACGTTCCGGTGCTTTATTTGGCAACAGATCGAATAAAAGTGAAATTAAATCCTTACTTTAAAATCGGTAAGGAGGCCCTGTGACAACTCAATTCTTAATCATGAGCAGGTTTGTGCATGTAATTCACACCTATCCAGAATTTAAGACACATTTAGATGCGGGGCTATCCGATACAACTCTATCAGTGGAAAAAAAGGAAGCTGAGCGGGTTCTGAAGCAAAATGGACAATCAAGCAACTTATTACATTAATACCTGGTCTGCTGTAAAACGCTACAGGAATAATAAAAGTAATGATCCAATTGAATCGATTGAAAAAGATTTGACTTTTTTAAAAGATATCTCATTAAAATGAAACTGGCGGGTGTAATCAAAATACATGTCTCTTCCAGTATTTTTTTTGGAACAGATGATATAATCCGCCATCAAATAATCTTCGTTTCCGGATCAAAACAGAATTTTTTTAATAATTTTGACTTAAATCAATTATTTTCATCGAAAATTATGATAATGGATTTAAAATAGCTTAATTTATTGCCAACTATCAGATAACTTTATATTGCTGAACTGTTCTACAATTCACTCTCCTTCGCTGTTGTTTTAGTTTATTATTGTTACCGGTTTCATACTCCAGTTCAGCCTCTTAGAGCATCAAATCGAGTAAAACTTGAATTTGATATGGCAACCTATAACACTCAGATCAGGAGGTGGCCTATGCCCGATCGATCCTTTCTATCCACCCTTCGATTTTTCCGCCCCATAGGTGAAAAGTATGGTTGTAAGGAAGAAAAAACCGCCGAAGACTGGGGAGAAATTCGTTGTGGACAGAGAGTCTGGGAAGACTTCTATCGTAAACGGTGGCAATACGACAAAAAGGTTCGTTCTACCCACGGTGTGAATTGCACCGGCTCCTGTTCCTGGGATGTGTATGTTAAAAACGGTATCCTGGTTTGGGAAACACAGCGAACAGATTACCCGGATTGTGGAAAGGGATTTCCAAATCATGAACCTAGAGGATGTCCGCGTGGCGCCACCTATTCCTGGTATACTTACAGCCCTGTTAGACTAAAATATCCGCTAATGCGCTCCTCACTTCTGAAAATGTTCCGGGCCGCTCTGAAAGAGCACAATGATCCGGTTTCTGCCTGGCGTGGTATCGTCGAAGATCCGAAAAAGAAAAAAATGTTCCAAAAGGATCGAGGCAAGGGTGGTTTTGTGCGTGTTTCCTGGGATGAAGCTACAACTTTAATCTCCGCTGCGTTGATCCATACCATACAAAAATTTGGCCCGGACAGAATTTTCGGATTTACCCCCATTCCGGCGATGTCCATGGTATGTTACGCATCCGGAGCCAGATTCCTTTCATTAATCGGGGGCTCCATGATCAGTTTTTATGACTGGTATTGTGACCTGCCGCCCGCCTCACCGCAGATCTGGGGAGAACAGACCGATGTTCCGGAAAGCGCCGACTGGTATGAATCAACCTACATGATTGTCTGGGGCACCAATCTTCCGATGACCCGGACACCGGATGCTCATTTTTTCACCGAAGCGCGATATCGTGGTGCGCATGTCACTGCCGTAGCACCTGATTATGCTGAATACGTCAAGTTTGCAGACACGTGGCTTCCTGCAAAAGCGGGAACCGATGCGGCATTGGCCATTGCCATGGCTCACGTGATTTTCAAAGAATTTTATATCGATCGTCAAACGGATTACTTTTTCGAGTACGCTAAGAATTATACTGATCTGCCGTTTCTTGTGGTGATCGAAAAAAAAGAGGATGCCCATATTCCCGGACGCTTCTTACGGGCATCGGATCTCGATAAAAAGATGAACAACGCGGAATGGAAGACGGTTCTATATGACAACACGCAACGCGATTTTTGTATCCCCAACGGCAGCATCGGATTTCGCTGGAATGAATCCGGCAAATGGAATCTTCACCTCAAGGATGCGCTTAACGATAAGGAAATTGACCCGGCACTCAGCTTTGCAAAAGACAATGACACCTGGATAACGGTCAATTTCCCTTTGTTTGATTTCAAGGGATCGCAGTCAAAATCCGGTGTCGTGCCGGCGAAAAAAATCATAACCACAGCAGGAGAAAGGTTGGTGACAACTGTCTTCGATCTTATGGCCGCACATTTGGGTGTACGGCACCCGGAGAGCTCTGATCAAGCCGACTATCCTGAGAATTACAATGATTCGCGTCCCTACACTCCGGCCTGGCAGGAGGCGATAACCGGTGTGCCAAAGGAGGATGTTGTTCGTGTGGCAAGAGAGTTTGCCGAGAATGCTGAAAAAACACGCGGCAAATCATTAATCTTCCTTGGAGCTGGAACCAACCACTGGTACCACAGTGACATGATTTACCGAACCATCATCAGTCTGACGACGCTTTGCGGGTGTCAGGGTGTTAACGGCGGCGGTTGGGCGCATTATGTTGGACAGGAGAAAGTTCGTCCGCAGGCCGCTTGGTCGCAGGTTGCTTTTGGTCTGGACTGGCAACGTCCGCCACGCCTCCAAAACGGAACTTCATTTTACTACTTTGCAACCGGTCAGTGGCGTTATGATACTATGAATCCGCAACAGCTTTATTCACCCTTTGCAGAATCCAAGGGGCGTAAGCACATGGCCGATTATAATGCAGTTGCCGCCAGGCTGGGGTGGCTTCCTTCCTATCCACAGTTCGATATTAATCCCATAGATATTTGCCGAGAGGCTGTCAAGCAAGGCTTTTCCTCTGACGAAGAAATTATCGCTTACACGGCTGATAAACTCAAAAAAGGTGAAATAAAATTTTCTCTGGAGGATCCCGATGATCCGGCAAATTTCCCACGGATGCTTTTCCTTTGGCGGGCCAACCTGCTGGGTGCAAGCGGTAAAGGACATGAGTATTTCCTTAAACATCTGCTCGGTGTCGAAAGCGCAGTTTTTAATACAGACGGAGATATTCGGCCTGAAGAAATCAAGTGGCGTGATCCGGCGCCGGAGGGCAAACTCGATCTTCTTGTCACCCTAGAACTGCGAATGTCAACCAGTGCAATGTATGCTGACGTGGCATTGCCGGCAGCCGGATGGTATGAAATGCATGATTTGAGTACCACGGATATGCATCCTTTCATTCATCCGTTCAATCCGGCTATCGATCCCCCTTGGGAGTCACGTACCAATTGGGAACAGTTCAAGGCTATTGCCAAGAAGTTTTCAGAACTGGCTGCCATTCACCTGGGCGAAACAAAAGATCTGGTGGCCACACCGTTGATGCACGACTCACCGGGTGAAATTGCTCAGCCTGAAATAATGGATTGGAAAAAAGGAGAAACTGATCCCATACCCGGCAAAACGCTTCCCAATCTAATTGTGGTCAATCGCGATTACCCAAATACATACAAAATGATGACCGCGCTGGGACCGCTGGTGGATAAGGTCGGCATTGGGTCTAAGGGAGTAGCTTGGCCAAGTGATGAGGAATATACGCTGCTTAAAGAAAAGCTTGGCACGGTTTCAGAAAAGGGCGTCAGCCATGGAATGCCGTCTCTTGAAACTGGAAAACAGGTGGCAGAAACCATTTTGGCACTAGCGCCAGAAACAAATGGAGCGACCGCCGTCAAATCCTGGAAGAAGCTCGAAGAAAAAACTGGCCTGACACTGACCCATCTGAGTCGTGAAAGAGAAGGAGAAAAATTCTCCTTTAGCGATATCAGCGTTCAACCGCGAAAGATTATCACATCGCCCACTTGGAGCGGCATAGAATCTGAGGATAGACGGTATTCGCCATTTGTAATTAACATCGAAGAAAAGGTTCCCTTTCGAACCTTAACAGGTAGAGCCCAATTCTATCAGGACCACCAATGGATGCGGGATTTCGGGGAAAACTTACCCCTTTTTCGTCCGCCTGTCGATATGCATGCCCTCGGTTCCACCGAAGTAAAGCGTGATGACCGGAAGGAGTTGTTGCTCAACTATCTGACACCCCATTCCAAATGGTCCATTCACAGCACCTATTCGGATACGCTTACAATGCTGACGCTGTTTCGTGGTGGTGAGGCGATTTGGATCAATAATGACGATGCTGCGAAACTGGGTGTGAAGGACAACGACTGGCTGGAATGTTTCAATGTGAACGGCGTGGTCATGGCCAAAGCTGTAGTTAGTCACCGCACGCCACCCGGAAAAGCATTCATGTACCATGCACAGGAAAGGTTGATTAATACACCGGGGTCCGGGTTGTCAGGGCAACGGGGGGGAACCCATAACAGCGTTACTCGTATCATGGTCAAACCCACCCACATGATCGGAGGTTATGCACAGCTGAGCTACGGCTTTAACTACTACGGACCTGTTGGGTCCCAGCGTGACGAGCTGATCATTGTACGAAAGGCAGAGGAGGTGGACTGGTATGAAGATTAAAGCCCAATATGCAATGGTTTTAAATCTGGATAAATGCCTCGGCTGTCACACATGCAGTATTCCGTGCAAAAATGTGTGGACCAACCGAAAGGGAGCCGAATATATGTGGTTTAATAACGTGGAAAGCAAGCCCGGAATCGGATATCCCCGTAAATGGGAGAACCAAAAAATTCACAAAGGCGGATGGGAATTGAAAAACAATCGGTTGTCTCTCAAAGCCGGTGGTCGCGCGCACAAATTGCTCAACCTTTTCCATAATCCCGATTTGCCGACCATTGACGAATATTATGAACCCTGGACGTATGATTACGATAAACTGATATCCAGTCCGAAGAAAAAGCATCAACCCTCCATCCGGCCGAAGTCACAGATTACAGGGGAAAACCTCCGAATTAAGTGGGGGCCCAACTGGGAAGACGACTTGGCCGGCGTTTGTGAAACAGGCACAGAAGATGTCAATTTTACTAACCTGGATCATTCGATTTATCTGGCATTCAAAAAGGTCTTTATGTTTTACCTTCCACGTTTATGCGAGCATTGCCTGAACCCTGCCTGTGTAGCCTCATGTCCGTCTGGAGCCCTTTATAAACGTGAAGAAGACGGCATTGTTCTTGTGGATCAGGAAAGATGCCGCGGCTGGCGGTACTGCGTATCCGGTTGTCCTTATAAAAAAGTCTACTTCAACTGGCATACCGGCCGATCTGAAAAGTGTATTTTTTGTTATCCGCGCATCGAGGCGGGAATGCCCACCCTCTGTGCTCAAACCTGTGTTGGAAGGATTCGATATGTCGGTGTAGTGTTATATAATGTCGAAAAAATTCAGTTGGCAGCATCAGCTAAAAAAGCTCAAGAAGTGTATCCTGCCCATCTGGAGATACTGGCTGATCCCGAAGATCCCGAGGTTATTAAAGCCGCTAAGCAGCAGGGAATTTCACAAAATTTTATCGAGGCTGCGAAACGCTCACCCATCTTCAAGCTGGCCAAAACCTGGAAGCTCGCGCTACCCCTACATCCGGAATACAGAACCCTGCCGATGGTTTGGTATATTCCACCGCTGAGCCCGGTTGCCGAGCATTCGAAGTCATCAAACTTGGATACACTGATTGGTTCGCTGCGAATACCGATTACCTACCTGGCGAATTTGCTGAGCGCCGGAGACGAAGAACCGGTACGACTGGTGCTAAAACGCTTGGCAGCTATCCGTCAATACATGCGATCCGCTCGTGTTGAGAAATCCATTGACCTTGAAGTGCTGGACAGCGTTGGATTAAACGTCGAGGCGGCGCAGGCCATTTATCGCTTGCTGGCCATAGCCAAATATGATGAACGCTTTGTTGTTCCAACCCTTAACCGAGCCGATGAAAAACGACTCTATACAGATCAGGGGTGTTGCGGTTTCGATTAAACCCTATACAAATTAGATTTAAAAGTATAACTGAGGATGGTGAAAAAAATGAACGTTCAGATTAAACTGATCTCCTATTTACTCCATTACCCTGACGAATCTTTGCTCAGTTTACTGCCGGCATTCAGACAAGTTCTTAATGAGACAGAAAATGTTTCCGCCCGAGATAAATACGACCAAATTTTGTCATATATCGAACAGACTCCCCTAATTCAGCTTCAGGAGCAATACACTGAAACATTTGATCTCAATTCTTCCAACTGTATGAACCTGACATATCATCGCTGGGGGGACACGGAGAAAAGAGGGCCGGCTTTGGTGCATCTGGAAGAAATCTATCTAAAGGCAGGCTTCCAGCGTATCGGAAGCGAACTGCCTGATTTTCTGCCAATAGTGCTTGAGTTTATATCTGAACGACCGAATATTGGAAGTTCGGAAATCATTCCGCTTTATGGAGAAGTTGTGGAAACACTGGCGGAACGTTTTCGACAAGCAGGCCATCCGTATGCGGTTTTGTTTGAACAACTGATAGACATTTTTAGCTTATCTGAAGTTGCCGCTAATTCTCAGGCGGAAGCAATAGACTAAAAAGTGATGTTTTAATCAAGTTTTCGGCTCTGACCATTGAAATTTCCTTAAAACACCGGAGGCAATGAAAATGAATTTATCAAACACGCTGGCATTTTTGGTTTTTCCCTATCTGGCGCTGACGTCATTCGTTGTCGGACATGCCTATCGGTACATTGCAGACCCGTTCTCGTGGAACGCAAAATCAAGCGAATTCCTTGAAAAGAAGAACTTATATCCCGGCATTACTCTTTTTCACTGGGGAATTCTGCTGACACTGCTTGGCCATGCCGGAGGCCTCTTAATACCACAGACCATCTTTGATATGGTGGGCATTAGCGGTCAGGCACATTTGCGGATTGCTTACTGGTCTGGACTCGTGTTCGGTGCGACAGCCTTTGTCGGTTCGATATTGCTACTCTGGCGAAGGGTAACCGTAAAACGCATCCAGGCCACCACGACCCTCAACGATTACGTTACTCTTTCGGGCCTGATTTTTGTCACAGGTGCGGGACTATATAACGTGGTGTTCGGCCATTTTTATGTTTTGGACACCATTGCGCCCTGGATCAGGGGGATTGTAACCTTTCGGCCGAACCCTGAACTAATGCTGAAGATACCTTTAAGCTACAAGATTCATATTTTGAGTGCTTTCGCATTGCTGGGTTTTTCACCGTTCAGCCGCCTAGTTCATATTTGGAGCGCACCGTTTACTTACCCGTTGAGACGATACATTGTTTTCCGACGCCGGGTGTCTGAGGCATCTATCCCATCAGTCGATTGAATGTTCTTAAACGTCAATCGCTTCGCAAAAAGGAGGTTGATATGACCGAAGAAGGTGTCTGTTATGCTCAATCCAGTCGCGGGGCGGCACTATTCTGGACAACCCTGGCATTTTTTGGAGGCTTTGCCAGCGTCTCTGCTTTCGGGCCCATTGTGAGCAAACTAAAGGTTACGATGGCCATGAGCCCATTTCTAATGGGCTTGCTGGCCGCGAGTCCGGCGCTGACCGGTTCGCTCTTAAGGATTCCTTTCGGTGCGATGGTCGATCGAATGGGGGGAAAGAAACCGATCCTGATTTTGCTGGGATTGGCCGCCCTGGGTGTGACAGGTATCACAATGATGTTTTGGCTTTTCCCAATACCACGCCCTGCTCAGTATCCATTTTTCCTGCTGTTCGGCGTCCTTTGTGGTTGCGGCATCGCTGTGTTTTCTGTAGGCATACCAACTGTATCCTACTGGTATCCCCAAAAAACACAAGGTTCGGCACTGGCCGTTTATGCAGGTTTGGGTAACCTTGCTCCCGGATTATTCGCGTTCCTTTTGCCGTTTATGGTCGTCTCGATGGGATTTACCGTTTCCTATGTGTTCTGGTTCGGCATGCTCCTGGTCCTCGTCGTCCTCATTTACATATACATGAAAGATGCCCCTTATTTTCAATACCGTGAAATGGGTATCGAAATTGATCCGGACGCTCTTTTACTGGCCTGCGGTGAAGAACTGGTTCCTTCAGGGACCGCCATGGAATCGATTAAAAAGGCAGGTTCAGACTGGCGTACATGGGTTTTAACCTATTTCTACTTTGTTACATTCGGTGGTTTTATTGCTTTAACGATATGGCTCCCCACCTACTGGATCGAATTGTTTGGAACGGGTCTCGTGCGTGCCGGCTTACTCACCGCTGTCTACTCGCTTTCCGCAAGTTTGCTGAGGGTTCTGGGCGGCTACGCTTCAGATCGAATAGGGGGTGAAAAAGTAGCATTTGTATCCTTTCTGATTGTCGGATTCGGTGCGTCGGTAATGATCTCGGCATCAAAGTCGGGTGGCTTGGCATTGGCTGGAGAAATGGTTCTCGCACTGGGAATGGGGTTTGCCAATGCAGCCGTTTTCAAACTGGTACCGAAATACAGCCCGGCAGCGGTGGGCGGTGCAGCCGGAATCGTGGGTGGTCTGGGTGCGTTTGGTGGTTTTGTCATACCGCTGTTGATGGGGCTTTTTGTTAAAATAAACGGTCAATCAGGCTATGCACATGGTTTTTCGGTCTTCGTGGTAATGGCAGTGCTGGCCCTGATTCTGTTCGCGGTGTTAAATCGGTATGCTCCGGCAGAAGCTGCAGAACCAATGCCGTTCCCTGAGGAAGTTAACAGTAGGTCTAACAAGTAATTTCCCGAATCCACATAATAAGCAAAACAATCGAAGAAATAGGTGAACTTATGCACCCTGAAACAACTGAGAAACATGTATGTGACAAGCCTCTCATTGAATGTCTTCGCATTATCGAAGATTTTCACGGATGGAAAGCACCGGGGCTTGTAATAGGGATGTTTATGGTTGACTTGGCCAGGAAGCTTGTTGGTAAACATTTGGAATCAGATGCTATTGTCGAAACCCGGCATTGTCTACCGGATGCTATTCAACTCTTCACGCCCTGTACGATAGGAAACGGCTGGATGAAAATACTCGACTGGGACAAATTCGCCCTAAGTCTGTATGACCGCAAAAAAAGACATGGCTACAGGGTTTGGCTTGACCTTGAAAAAACAAAACAGTTTCCAGATCTTTACAACTGGTATATACGGCGGGTTCCGAAAAAAACGCTGCCGCTTGAGGTTCTGGTCGACACCATTCTTTCTGCCCAAAGGGCTGTCCTTTCTTATGAATCCATCTATATCACCCGGTTGTATGAAAGAGATAAAAAAGGAAAAATCACTGTTTGTCCGATGTGTAAAGAAGCCTATGCCAAAAAACTGGGGGAGGTCTGTATCTCCTGCCAAGGAAGAGGATATTACACAACTTTTGAAAGAAATATAAATCAACTCTCTGAACAATTATCATAAAACATATTAGATGGTACCATGTACAAAACAGTTAAAATAGAAGAAGCAGTAGGTTTGATTCTGGCGCACGATGTAACTGAAGTCCGAAAGGATGAATTCAAGGGCAGAGCCTTTAAAAAAGGCCATAAGATTGCAATGTCGGATATTTGTCATCTCCAGCGGCTTGGGAAAAGACATATCTATGTTTTGGATTTGCCGGAAGACTATATGCATGAAAATGATGCCGCCCTGTTAATGGCCGATGCTTTTTGTGGACCGGGAGTCATCCGGCGAGGAGAGCCGAAAGAAGGCAAGCTGAATCTATATGCTGAAAGAGACGGCCTGCTCAAGATCGATGTGACGACGTTGACCCGCATCAATATGCTCGGCGAAGTCATGTGCGCCGCGAGACATACAAACACGGTTGTAAAAAAGGACGACATTGTAGCGGGGACAAGGGCTATTCCTTTGGCTTTGAAAGCGGAAGTTGTTCAAGAGGCGGTCGGCCTCGCTCGCAGTCACGGCGGAATTGCTATAGTTAAACCGTTTAGAAAAGCAAAAACAGGAATTGTCATCACTGGAAATGAAGTCTTTTCCCGTCTGATTGGAGATCAATTCGAACCGATTTTACGCAAAAAAATAAACCGGATCGGCTCTGAAGTTGTCGGCGTGACATTCTCACCGGATGACCATTTGATGATAGCCAATGACATAAAAAAATTATTGTCCCTCGGGGCTGATTTGATCCTGACAACCGGCGGAATGTCCGTTGATCCGGATGATGTGACCCGAAAGGGGATTCAACTGACTGGCGGGGTTACAGATTGTTATGGAGCTCCGATTCTACCCGGTGCCATGTTTTTGATTTCGTATAAGGACGATGTGCCGATTTTGGGTGTGCCGGCCTGCGGGCTTTATCATAAAGTTACCATCCTGGACCTCATTCTGCCCAGAATTTTGGCCGGGGAGAAAATTGAAAGGATGCATATCGCGGAGATGGGACACGGCGGTCTTTGCCTGAACTGTCCTGAATGCCGATTTCCGGTTTGTCCATTCGGCAAATAAATAAACTAAAATAGGTTAATTCGGCAATAACATCATTTTATGCAGGTATCTTATAGTGGTCTCGGTGAAAGGTACACAAAAATAAACACACCTAATACGTTTGTTACATAAAAGAAACAGTCCTTAATAAGGCAGTTTATATTGAAAGTGCAATTTCCTTGAAAAAGAAAGGAGGGAATAATAGTGACTTTGGCGGATCAAGAGTGGATATACAGACAGATCGTAGATTTTGCCCAAGATGGTATTCTGTTTGCCGATCGAGATGGAAATATACGGTTATGGAATTCGGGAGCTGGAACCATATTCGGCTACACCGCCCAGGAAGCTCTTGGACAGAATCTGGATCTGATTGTTCCCGAGAAACTGCGTGAGCGGCACTGGGAGGGCTATCACAGGGTAATGAAGACCGGTGAAAGCCGTTACGGGAGTGAGTTGCTTAAAGTGCCGGCCGCCCGTAAGGACGGGAAACGAATATCTGTCGAATTCACGATAATTATTGTACGGGACCATCAAAACGGAATTCTCGGCAGTGCCGCCATCATGAGAGATGTAACAGAACGTTGGCAAAAAGAAAAAGCGTTGAATGAAAAAATAAAATCCCTTGAAAGTCAATTAAAACCGTAACATCATACCGGACCTAACCCTGGCGGTTTCACTCGAAAATACCATGAAAATTAAGTATTTACAACATGTTCCGTTTGAAGATGTTGCGTATATTGGAAATTGGGCGAAAAAAAATGGTCTTCACCTGGACCAAATAAAATTGTATCACGATGATCCATACCCTCCCTTATCGGACTTTGATGTTTTGATCATAATGGGAGGGCCGATGGGGGTCTACGATGAACAAAAGTACGCCTGGTTAAAAACTGAAAAAGCGTATATCCTAAAAGCGATTGAAAATAATAAAATTGTAGTCGGAATTTGTCTTGGAGCACAACTCATTGCCATGGTATTGGGTGCCAAGGTTTATCCAAATCCGCATAAGGAAATTGGCTGGTTTCCAGTCTATAAAAAACCACAATCACACAATACTTCTATAGGGAAAATACTGCCGGAGAGTTTCATGGCATTTCATTGGCACGGTGATACTTTCGACATTCCAAAAGGGGCTGTTCATTTGGCTGAAAGCAAGGCCTGTAAAAACCAAGCATTTGTATACCTAAATAGAGTAATTGCTTTACAGTTTCACTTGGAGTCAACTCAGTCGAGTATTGAATCATTGATCCAAAACTGCAGAGACGAACTTATATCTGCTCCTTTTATCCAAACTGCTGACCAAATTCGTAATGGCTATCAGCAAATTGGAAGCTTGAATACAATTATGGACAATCTGATGAATCACATGATTATGAAGGATGTGTAATAGTGGTAGCTCAAGTATCTTATGAGAAAACAATGCTTACAGGTAAAATTAAACGCTCAAATACGATTCTTTATTGTCAAAACTGGGATGCTATGGTGAGGTTCTATCGGGATGTGCTCAACTTTGTCATTCATCACCAAACAGATTGGTTTGTCGAATTTCAAATAGTGGGCAACTCGTATTTAAGTATCGCAAATGCGGCAAATGCATCAATACAGAGTGCGGATGGTAATGGAATTACTCTATCATGGCAGGTTGAAGATGTTGAATCAGCTTATAACATGTTAAATGAGTTTGGAGTGAAGACGAGTCAAATTAAAAGCATATGGGGAGCAAAGGCATTCTACTTTTTTGACCCTGAAGGCCACCGTGTTGAGCTTTGGGCATAACGGATATTAGGGGAAGCAAAGCACACTTTTATTTTGGGAGCGTAGCCGATAAAGACGCGAAATTTGAGTTGATCAACCTGGGGTTGCTCTTATGGCAAGCAATCATCCCACGCCCCATTTTTATCAAGTAGTCATAGAGCAGTTCCGAAATCAGGTTTGGACTGGGAGAAGCAGAAAGTTGTGTCAAAGATTCTGTCACATACAAAAGGAGGAAAAAATGGTGGATTTATCAACCGACTATCTTGGTCTTAAACTAAAGAATCCTATAATCGTAGGAAGTTCGGGATTAACAAGCTCTGTTAAAAAGATAAAAGGTTTAGAAGAAAATGGTGCCGGTGCTGTTGTTTTAAAATCTATTTTCGAAGAAGAGATAGCTTATGAGTATGAGGATTTTATCAAAAAAGCAGGAAAAGCTGGCTCTCCTCCCAAATACTTTGATTATGATGGCCGCAAGAATCCGATTGATTATTATGACTACAAAATAAGAGAGGACAATTTAAATAAATATATCACACTTATTGAAGAGAGCAAAAGCAATGTTTCCATTCCCGTTATTGCAAGCATCAACTGCTATTATCATTCTGCTGACTGGATAGCTTACGCCAGGCACTTAGCGCAAGCCGGAGCTGATGCACTCGAATTGAATATGTTCTTTTTACCATCAAACTTCAGCCGCTCAAAAGAAGATACAGAAAGAATATATTTTCAGGTTGTTGAGAAAATCCTGCATGAAGTCTCTATCCCGGTTGCATTGAAAATCAGCTACTATTTCTCGGATCTTGGGCCCATTATTCAAAAATTGTCAAAATCAGGCATTAAGGGTCTGGTGCTTTTTAACCGCTTTTTTAGCCCCGATTTCGATATAGACAAATTCCAAGTCGTACCTTCATTCGTTTTCAGCACTCCCTCAGAATTGGCGATTTCCTTACGATGGATTGCAATAATGGCAGAAAAGGTCGACTGTGATCTTGCCGCTTCAACCGGTGTCCACGATGGCGATGCGGTTATTAAGCAGATTTTGGCCGGTGCCGATGCGGTTCAAGTTGTATCCTGCCTGTATAACCATGGTATAGGGTACCTCGAGCAGTTGCTGGAGCGTTTAAAAAGCTGGATGGTGAGCAGGGGCTTTAAGCGATTATCTGATTTCAAAGGAAAAATGAGCCAGAGCAAAAGCATAGATCCATCTATATATGAAAGAGCACAGTTCATGCGGTATTTTGGCGGTAAAAAAAATGTCAAGACTTAGTGATTGTGTATCATTTCTTGATTTGGTTGCCGTTTAAATAAGTTTTTGTAATTGTAAAAAAAGTTTACATTGTAACGGAAGAATGTATGGGATCTTTTCTGAGATATTATCAACAATAAAAAAGGAGGTGCAGCATGAGTCTTAACGTTAAAAACAATATATACTGGGTTGGCAAAGTTGATTGGGAACTTAGAAAGTTTCACGGAGACGAATACTCTACCCATCGCGGGTCTTCTTACAATTCCTATTTGGTCAAAGAAGATAAAGTGGCCTTAATCGATACGGTCTGGAAACCATTTGCAAAGGAGTTTGTCGAAAAACTGGCCAATGAGATCGACTTGAACAAAATCAATTACATCATCGCCAATCATGCCGAAAGTGATCATAGCGGTGCACTGCCCGAACTGATGCGTATTATCCCCGATACGCCCATTTATTGCACCAATAACGGTGTTAAATCGTTAAAAGGACATTATCATCAAGACTGGAATTTCAATGTTGTAAAAACTGGTGACAAGCTGAGCCTGGGACAAAAAGAACTCATTTTTATAGAGGCCCCGATGCTCCATTGGCCAGACAATATGTTCTGCTATTTAACGGAAGACAATATTTTGTTCAGCAATGATGGGTTTGGACAGCATTATGCATCGGAGTATATGTTCAATGATCTTGTTGACCAGAACGAGCTGTTTACTGAATGCATTAAATATTATGCGAACATATTAACTCCCTTCAGTCCGATGGTTATTAAGAAGATTAAAGAAGTATTGTCTTTTAATCTACCTCTGGATATCATTTGTACGAGTCACGGTATAATCTGGCGTGACAAGCCTGAGCAGATTGTCGAACGGTACTTGGAATGGGCTAATGACTATCAGGAAAATCAGATAACGATTATCTATGACACGATGTGGAACGGTACTCGTGTCATGGCTGAGAATATCGCCAATGGTATTAAAGAAACTGACAAGGAAGTTAATGTGAAACTTTTTAATCTGGCTAAAACCGATAAAAATGATGTTATTACGGAAATTTTTAAATCTAAAGCGATCTTGATGGGCTCTCCAACAATCAACAGGGGAATCTTGGTATCAGTTGCAGCCATTCTTGAAGAGATAAAGGGACTAAAGTTTAAAAACAAGAAGGCAGCCGCTTTTGGTTGTTATGGGTGGAGTGGTGAGTCGACTAAAATCATATCTGAAAATTTGAAATCAGCGGGCTTTGAAATAGTGGATGACGGAATAAAGGTGTTGTGGAATCCTGACGATGAAAGCACAACCAAATGTACTGAGTACGGGAAAAATTTTGTTGCCAATATTTCAGATTAACCCTCCAGAAGGGAACGAAATGTGAAAACCTTATGGATGAGTGTAACAGAATTTAGTTGGCCTGTGAAAAAAAATGCTTAACTTTTATCAGAGGATAGGTTCTCGTCTCAGAGACACTATGAAATGGTTTTAGACTATAAAGGAGGGTATAATGGAAAACGAAGAGGTCTGTTATACAAGGGAAGTCGCCCTGGAAAAGGCGATTGAGATGGAGATGAAAAGTTTCCAAACTTATAAGGAGGCCTATCTAAAAATTAGGGAGCCTCGTGTCAAGGACCTTGTAAAAGATTTGGCACTGGAAGAATTAGAGCACAAATATATTTTGGAAAAAGCCTATTTCGAGGAGACAGTGGCGCTTCATGAAGAAGATATGAAAGAAGGTCCCAGCATGAAACTATCGCTTCTTTTAATGGAAAAGCCTTTGGAAGATGATGCTGACGACCAGGACGTTATGATACACGCCATTCATGATGAAAAACGCGCTGTTGATTATTATAAAAAAATGGCCGAGCAGTGTGGTGGCGCTCCAATGGAGGAGATGTTTAAAAGATTGTACCAGGATGAGGAGGCACATCTCGTTCGATTGGAAGAGCTATACGAAACTATTTATATGAAAGATATGTGACGAAGTTATACGGCGTTAAATGGAGAGTCATTATGAGCAAAACCGACACAAATACACTTTTAGATTTTTACAACATGCTGCTCGAGGCGGAACGTGCAGGTGTAACTGTCCTGAGCGAAATGAACAAGCAAATTGAGGATCAACGATTAAAGCCTATTTTGGAAAAATTTTTACGGGATGAAGGCGTCAACTGCCGAATCTTGGTAAGCCTTATTCATGATCTCAATGCCAAACCCAGCGACAAAACAGGAGTATTCGTGGACAAAATACGTGCACTGGACAATCTTGATGAAAAGATACAGCTTCTGATCCGCGGTCAAGCATGGGTAGCGCGTAAAATCCGGGAGTTCCAAAGCCATCTTCCAACCGGATCTGCTTACTTATTCATGGATGCGATTAAGGTGCAGCATGAAGAAAATGTAGATACACTGAAAAAATATTTCGATGGATAGAAATTCACTGGTTCCAATATCTATCTTATATGACTTTTTAATTTCTTGAAAAAAGTGCATACTTATGCCTTATTCATCATGCATTCAAACCATCATATGAAGAGTGTTGATTGAGGTTCAGAATCATTAATACGAAACCTTAGATAGCTGCAATAAAAGAAAACTATCAATGGCCCGAATTTTCTGAGATACCTCAATACCATATCACTATACAATAGTTGTGGTGATTTTGTTATATTTATGGTAGGTTGAGATCCGTCCTATAAAAACCAGTATTATATATTTGTATAGATCTTACCTATAATAGATGTTCCGGTTTCCCATACTTCTATGAAAAACTACTTAACAACTAATTTTCGTGTGAGAAAATGAAGATCGAATTCGTGCCAATTGGAATCATTTACTCCCCATTTAGGGAACTTGAAGGAATGCCGATCCAGCCAGCTGGAGCCGCCGGCGTCAAGGGCACGGTTGAGGTGTTCGAGGATTTTCGAGCAGGACTTAATGACCTCGATGGTTTCTCACATATTATTCTGCTGTACCACTTCCATCATAGCCACTCATTCAACCTCCATGTTGTACCTTTCATGGATTCGGAGCCACGGGGACTCTTTTCCACCCGTGCACCGAAGCGTCCGAACCCGATTGGGCTTTCCGTTGTTCAGCTGGACAAGATCGAAGACGGTGTGCTGCACATTCAAAATGTGGACATTCTTGACGGCACCCCACTTCTGGACATCAAACCCTATGTGCCTGAATTCGATGATCAAGTGGAAGTGCGGACTGGGTGGCTTGAGAAAACCAGGAAAACCGTGTCAACTCGGAAATCGGATGATCGATTCAAATAGAATAGCGAACAAGTCCATACAGGTAACGTGGTAACCCAACGCGTGGAACCGTTGCGGAATACTCGCACTGGTGATTCACGTTACAGAGTCGAGTAGCCCGGGGGAATTTCACCCCCAGGCCCTCCCAGAACCGTGCGTGACAGTCTCCTGTCACACGGCGCCTATCGTCCAGCCCACGAATAAAGAAGATCCCAATGAGCGAATAGGTCTGGTTGTCGCTGCATAATACGCCTCAGCCACCTCCATGCTCTTCGTTGACGTCCCTTCAATCGTCTATACTTCCGACTTGCCCACTTTGACAAAATAAAGTCAAAATATTGAAAAGTAGGGTAAAGCGCTGATTTATAACAACTGCCATAGTAATTGATCCATCCTCTTATCACGGGATTGAACATACGAGCGAAGTCATCTAATGATTTATCAGTTCGACGTGTTAAATTCCAGCTACGCATCGTTTGGCGTATCGCCTTTACCGCTTTATTACTGACCGCTGGTGCAAAACTTGTAAACCATTCGCCCTCACGATTCTTCGCAGGACGTGGTCTAAACGTAAACCCGAGAAAATCAAAACTCTCAGTGGGATACCTACCCCACCGATAGCTATCTTTGCAGAAAACTATCTTAGTTTTCTGCAAATTCAGTTCTAACCGGCACTTCGCCAATCGTTGCTTAATGGAATCCAACAGATATTTCGCTTGCTTTTTACTTGCACAATGACAGATCACATCATCAGCATAGCGCTCAAACGGTATGCTCGGAAAGTGTCTCTCCATCCACTTATCTAATGCGTAATGCAAGAATAAGTTGGCCAGCAGAGGACTGATTACCCCACCTTGAGGGGTTCCTTTCTCCCGTTCTACCAATGTCCCATCTGGTAATTGAATGGGTGCTCCTCTGGACTTATCCTGGCGTACAGATAGCCACCAGTTTTGACGTCACCTCAACATTTTCGACACCTCATCAGTGGTTCGCCTACGCTCGTCTCTCTGATTCACAACTGATCCCATCTCGCGGAACCTTTTCCCCAACGCTCACCACCCCGGCTCTTGACCGACGCAGCTTGGGGTGCTTTGGAGCCAGCTCCTGCAAACCGGCTCCGAGGGGCCAAACCCTCATCTCCTGTGCAACTTCTTGGCACACTACCTGCAATTTCGTCCTAATATCAAGAGCCTGAAATTTCTGAGATATCGTAATACCGTATCACCGAGCCATCAAAATGCCGAAACTTTGGGCCAGATATATTTTGAGTATCACATAGGGCTGGAATCATTAGGTATGTTTAAACTTTAGGATCGGTTTAGTAGTTGATCAACTGAGTCATCAGCGTTGAAGTTTTTGGGGGAAAAAGTTGTTCGTTTCTATTGGACATATAAAATTTCGTCAAATTCCTAACGCACCGCGACAACTGATTAACGTATTTAAACTAAATATTAATTTAAATCTCGGGACTTTAACAACTTTCTGAGCCCATTTAAAGTTGTAAACAGTTTGCTCTCATTTATTTTATAATCGTTTCAGTATGTTATGGATTACCTCCTATTGTTTGAACAAATTTTCTTTCACAATCGCTATTTGCATTCCTCATCCTCGTTCATTTTCCGCATAACCAAATGATATTATTTTATATTTAGTCATTGCAAGCTTTTGGCACATATTTTGCTCTATTTTTTGGGGAGATAAAGGCTTTAGCTTCTCGGTTAAATTGGACTGATCCAGAAAAAGAGGCTTTCAGGTAAGAATTCCACCGGGCAGGCAATGCCTACAGCCGGCCCAATAAGATGTGGAATGTTTTATGTATTCTTTGTGCCTGGCTAAAATCATTTATCGAATTGCCGTAAAAAGTTTAACAGGAAATATATATGAAATCTAAAAAAATCAGCATTGCGTTATTGGTTTTTATTATGGTTGGGCTCGGAGTCTTTATGCAAATTCTGATTCAACAGGAAAAAAAGAAAGCCACAAAAGATATACATAGTAAAGGAAACCAAATTGTGAGCCTTATTGCGTTGCATTCAATCCATGATTTTGAGGGCGACAAACGTAATTTCTTTATCAGAACTCTGATGGATTATACTTCTTATCATGGCTTGGTATATTGTTTCATAAATGACGAGAACGGAAAACCAATAGTGTCTTTAAATCCAGGCGATTTAGGCGCTGAAATTCCAAATTACATCCAAAATAAATCACTGGCTGCCATGGGGCTGATCCATCAAGCGTTTGAAACCATCCATTCAGGCCATAGGATTTTTGAATTTGCCAAACCCGTTATTGAAAACGGGGAAAAAACAGGCACGGTGAGAATAGGACTCAAACACGCCTTCCCGTCGATTATTTCAATGGAAAGAATCAGCCTTCTGGCAATGCTTTCATTCCTGATCCTTTCTGCCATAATTATTTCATATTATGGTTTTATAAAAACCCTTACGCCGTTGAAACAGCTTTCGGAAAACATTTTAAATACAAAAAATGGCAGCACGACAATATTAAACAAAACTTCAACAGGATTTAGCATTGGATCAGTGATTGAAGATTTTCAACAATCTTTGGTTCAATTTAAAGACAGGTTGACAAAAATCGAAAAAAACAATGAGGAATTGGCCTCCAGGATCGGTGTCTTGAGGTTTGAAAAGAATCAGGTCATTAATATTCTTAACTCCATAAATCTCGGGATTATTATTACGGATATTCAGGGCAATGTAGGTCATATCAACAACTATTTGCTCAATCTGTTCGGCATAACTCCAGATGACGTGGTCGACCGTCCCCTGGAAGAAGTTATTCAATACCAAGACGTCATATCATTTATTTCAAGACAGGAAACACTTGAACAACAAAGGCCCAACAGCCATTTAGACACAACGTTCCCTGAACTTGCTCCCGGCGAAACCTATCGGGTTTCTTATTCCCGTTTACAAGACGGGGATAAAACGTTGATCGGAAAAATGATCATGTTCAATAACGTAACCAAGGAAAAGGAGGCCGGAAGAGCGACTCAGGAGTTCACCGCCCATTTGTCCCATGAGCTGTTAACACCATTAACTACAATCAAGTCTTATAGTGAAATGTTAATGGACGGTGAAATCGAAGACAGTGACACTCAAAAAGAGTTTTATAATACCATAAACAGCGAAACTACCCGTTTATCGCGCCTCATAAAGGATCTTCTCAATTTATCTAAAATAGAAATGGGAAGCCTGACCCTGGACAAAGGTCTTGTAAAATCCGACTGGCTTTTCGAGGATTGTATAACCGCTGTCGAAGGAACCGCCCGGGAAAAAAGTATAACCATCCATAGACATCTGCCGGACAATTTTCCCTCTTTAATCGGCGATAAGGATCAGCTTAAAAGCGCCATCATTAATATCCTGGGCAATGCAGTGAAGTACACACCTGAAAACGGTGAAATCCATTTTGAATTAAGCGAACAGGACAACATGGTTGTCTTTGATGTCAAAGATACCGGCTATGGAATGTCGGAAGAAGATCTTTCCCACATTTTTGATAAATTCTATCGTTCCCAAAATCCTAAAATTACAGATCAGCAGGGAACCGGATTGGGGTTGGCCATAACTTCGGAAATTATCGGCCTTCACGAGGGAGAGATAAAGGTTAAAAGCGAGCTCGGCAAAGGAACATATTTTACAGTAAAGATACCGAAGGAGGAATACTACCTTGGAAAACAATAAAAAAATTTTGGTCATTGATGATGAGGCCCATATCCGGCGCGTGCTTGAAGTTAAATTGAAAATTCGAGGTTATCAGGTTTTAATGGCAAAGAACGGGCAAGAGGGAATTGACATCATTAAAGAACATCAACCGGACATCGTGATCACTGACATCAATATGCCCATCATTGACGGTAAAACCCTTTGTGAAAAAACCAATGGTCTGAAAAAAGAACGTTCCTTTTTAACAATTATCATAACGGCTCGGATAAATCCGGAGGAAAGGGACTGGATAAGCAACATGCAAGACACACAGTTTTTTGAAAAGCCATTTAGCCCCGCTAAGATTGTCGAAACGATTGAGCAATACCTTGGAGATCAAGGATGATAGATATAAAATCAATAAACAATTTTCTTTCCAGTATTGCCCCTGTTAGTCGGATAAACTATCGGATCCTGGACCATAATGGGGAGATGGTATTTTCCACAGAGAACGTAATACCCATTAAACTCTCTGAAAAAGTACTCCGGAAATTTTTCAATCACATTATAGACCAAAAAGTTTTCCGTTACAGCGCTGTCAATGCCCACGATTTCCTGTGCGGTATTCCCATTAGAAACGGCCAAAGCATATTGGGTGCGCTGCTTGCTTCTGGTCGTGTCTCTTATAGAACTCCCGGCCATGAAACGGGTAAATGCGCTGGGGATTATCACACCGTGGAAATGGAACGTTTTTTAAGCAGCCTGACAGCGCTGATTGAAGAAAATTTGAGTGCACAGGAAGAAATTGAAGACATGGCCCAGGAGTTGGATCAAAGTTTTGAGGATCTTTATTTGTACGGTCAGATTGCCTCTCAGATAAAAACAGTAAAATTCTCGACCAGCATGCTGGAAAACCTGATTGAAAAACTGATGGAAAATATGCGAGCAGATGCAGCGTTTGCTATATTTCCTAACAGGCCGAAACTCAATACCTGGTTCGCTAAACATGATGTTTTTGACGCAATGGCATCCCCCGATAAATTGTTCAAAAAACTTATCCACCTGATACCTTCGGACGCGGTCTCGTTGAGGGAAAAGTATTTTATTATTAATGACTCCCGGGAGCACTCACAATACAACAATATATTTGCTGATCCCTATCGTTTTCTTGCGGTAGAAGTGAAACAGCAGGAAAATTCATATGGATGGCTGGGACTGGTATCGTTTAATCTAAAGGAAATTTTCCGGCAAGGGGAATTAAAGCTTTTGATATCCATGGCCGAACAGGTGGCAGGAGCGATCACCAATACGGATCTTTATAATGATTTAGAGCAGTTTATCATCAATATGGTCAAGTCCCTGGTTTTTGCCATCGAAGCAAAAGACATGTATACCCGGGGACATTCTGAAAGGGTTTCCCAATATAGCATGCTCATGGGAATGCGACTCGGCTTGAAGGGAAAGGATTATAACGATCTTAAGTGGGCGTCTATTTTACACGATATCGGCAAAATCGGAATTCCTGAAAGCATTTTAAATAAGCCGGATCGCTTAACGGATGCGGAATACGACATCATTAAGGGACACCCTGAAAAAGGGGGTGAAATCCTTGCGCCCGTGGAACAGCTGGCAGGTTCACTTCCCGGTATTATTCACCACCATGAGCGCTACGACGGCCGTGGATACCCCCAAGGTCTCAAAGGTGAAGAGATTCCTTTTTCTGCCCGAATAATAGCCGTGGCCGACACTTTTGATGCCATCAATTCTACACGGGCTTATCGAGGATTGAAAAGCCCGGAAAAGGCGCTGACTATCATAGAAGAGGTGGCCGGAAGTCAATTAGACTCAAATATCGTTGAAATTTTCAAAAAGGTTTATGAAGAAGACATTAAACAAAAGGGTGAAAGATCATCATGACACAGTATCCAATGCAGGTTGAACATAAAAAACACGACGGCAAGACCATCGGTGGCAGGACCGTGCTGACACCCAAAAGCCAGATCACCCATGAGAATTGTCATGAACTCGAAGAACAAATTGATGATGCCATTCAACGGAACAAAACCGATATGATCCTGGATTGTAAACACGTGGGTTTTTTAGACAGTGCTGCGCTGCAATTATTGATTCAAACCCATGATGAGTTGAAAAACAAAGGGGGCGCATTGAAGATTGTCGGATTGAACGACGTTTGCCGGGATATCCTGTTGGCCACCCGATTGATCAATGTGCTTTTTGTTTATAAAGATATTCACGAGGCGGTAACAAACACGATATGAAAGGAACTTTCATTCCAAAAAGAAAACGGCTTGGAGATATTCTGGTTCATCAGGGCAAATTAACGCCGGATCAACTGACCCAATTTCTCCGAATTCAAAAGGAGACCTCTAAGCCGCTCGGTCAGATATTAACCGAAAACGAGATCATCTCCAATGAAGAGTTGATAACAATCCTTGGAGAACAACTCGGAATCCCACATGTCTGGTTGCGCAAAGGGTTGATAGATCCCCAAATCGTCCATGTTTTGCCCAAAGAAAAGGCACTTCATTATCAGGTTATTCCGATGTTTGTCGTACAGAACCTTTTAACCCTGGCAACATCAGACCCACACGCCTATTTTATTTTTGATGAAATCAAAAAAATAACCGGCATGGAAGTACAACCGGTCATCTGTCGCGCAGAAGATATTTTAGATGCCATCCCTCAGGCCTATGAGGATAATGTGAGCATTGATGATCTCATGGCCGGGGTCGATACTTCGGACATCGGCATTGTTGAAGCCCGTGCAGAAAGAGATATCAGTGAAATCGCTGAAATGGCCGAAGGGAGCCCGGTGATCAACCTGGTGAACATGGTTCTTTTAAAGGCCGTCCGGGATGGCGCCAGCGATATCCATATCGAACCCCAGGCAGACAAAATGCGAATTAGGGCAAGGATCGACGGTATTTTGTACGAGATGAGGCCCCAAAAAATTGACTTTCATCCGTCTGTGGTGTCCAGACTCAAAGTTATGGCCAATCTTAACATATCAGAACGCCGCCTGCCCCAAGATGGTCGTATTCAGGTCATGGTCGATAAGCGAATTATTGATTTGCGTTTTTCATCCATGCCGGGAGTTCATGGTGAAAAAGTGGTCTTGAGAATTCTCGACAAGAACAAGTCGCTTCTGGATCTTAATGCACTGGGGTTTGAGCCTTCGACCCTGGATGAGTTCAAATCTTTACTCAGGAAATCACACGGACTGATTCTGGTTTGCGGCCCCACCGGCAGCGGAAAAACCACCACCTTGTATTCGGCCATTACCATGCTCAACACCACGGAAAGAAATATTATCACCATCGAAGATCCGGTGGAATATCAATTGCAGAATATCAATCAAAACCAGGTCCATGCAGCCATCGGCCTGAAATTTGCCACCTTCATCCGACACGCACTGCGGCAGGATCCGGACATTATTATGGTGGGGGAAATTCGAGACCGGGAAACGGCCGAAATAGCCATTCAGGCCTCTCTTACCGGCCACTTGGTGCTTTCAACCTTGCACACCAACGACAGTCCCAGTGCCATCACGCGGCTTCTTGAGATGGGTGTTGAACCCTATCTCCTTTCTTCTTCTCTGCTGGCCTGTATGTCCCAGCGTTTGGTACGAACGATTTGTCCGGATTGCAAGACAGCGTACTATGCACCCGGCAGTGTTTTAAAGGAACTGGGTATTGATGAAGATAAACAGCATCGCCTGTATAAAGGCCAGGGATGTTCAAGCTGTTATGATTCCGGTTTTAAGGGACGCATCAGTATACATGAACTATTGGTGGTAGATCGAGATTTGCAATCCTTGATTTTGGAAAATCCGACCATCGAAGCATTAAGAGAACATTGCCGAAATAATGGCAACAAGACATTGAAACAAGCGGGATATGAGAAAGTTCTGAAAAATATGACCGTCATTGAAGAGATACACCGGGTGGTGTCTCTGGACCTTTAAGAAAGTGAACTAAAGTGAGCTAAAGTTTGAAATGAGCTAAAATTAAGGAAGTCTATCTTTTTATAAAATAGATAGGATACATTAACTTTCCCGTTTAAAATGAGATAAATAAGCATTTTAAAAGAACGACTTATGGCGATAAATATAAATTCAAAAAGTATACAGAAAGCAGCAGCGGTTACGCCATCGTTGCCGGCGAATCGGCCGAAGCAATCATCTGCCATGGGAATTCTTCGTGGTTTCGGAAAACCCATTAAGTCTCAGGAAGTCATGTTCTTTATTTCACAGCTTTCGCTGATGCTTGAGATAGAGACCCCCCTGACCACGGCATTAAAAGCCATCAGCGGATGAGATTCAAAATCCGGTATTTAAAGCGGTTATTACAGACCTCTATCAGGATATTAAGGAGGGCCGCCAGCTATCTGAAGCAATGAAACGCCATCCCCAGATCTTTGACAACAAATTCATCAGCATGGTTAACGCCGGGGAGACCGGCGGTTTTTTAAAGAAAATTTTAGATCGGGATGTGGAGATGAGGGAAAAACGCCAGGCGCTCATGACACAGCTTCGATCGGCGCTGACCTATCCCGTTGTCCTGTGCGGTCTCGGGGTGCTGGTGGTCGTGTTTATCCTGGTCGGTGTGCTGCCGAAATTCACCGCATTTTTCCAAGGAAAAGAGAGTATTCTACCCTGGACCACACGTTTTCTGATGACGGCCAGTGCATCTTTACGGCAGTATTGGTGGATGTATATCATGACATCCGCCGGCTTGGCTATTGGGATTCATCACTTGGAAAAAAAGTAAACAGGGTCGGGCGTTGGCAGATCTCTTTTTTATCAAAGGACCGCTCATTTCCGGTTTGGCGAACAAAATTTATACCGGTGAATATGCTGCGAACGCTCGGGTATCTGCTGGAAAGCCAGGTTCCCCTGCTTGAAGCGCTTATCGTGACCCGCCCGACAATTCGGAATCAATATTATCGGCGCTTTGTCGACCGGATTAAAGATAACGTGGATCAGGGCGGGCGATTTGCTCAGCCCTTTACCGACTATCCCTATATACCGGAAACCGTCAAACAGATGGTGGCCATTGGAGAAGAAGCGGGGAAATTGCCGTTTGTCATGTTACGGCTGTCAAGATTTTATGACATCGAGATCGAACAGGAGCTTAAAAAATTTGCCGCCATGATCGAACCGGCGGCGCTGATTATCATGGGAGGGATTGTGGGCGTGATCGTTTCATCCGTCATCCTCCCGTTGTTTAAACTGTCGCAGGCATTGCGTTAGGACTTAATTTTTATTTAAGGAAAGTTTTCAAAAATGTCGATATTAACCCACAACACTTAAGAACAATTAGAGAAGGAGACTATGGAAAAATGAACACCTTATTTAAGAAACAGAGAACAACATTGAGAAACCAATCAGGATTTACCTTGATTGAGATGCTCATTGTGGTCATTGTACTGGGAATTTTGGCCATGATCATCATCCCACAGATCTCTGTTTCAACCGATGACGCCAAGTTGAGTACATTGCAAACCAACCTGGGGTCGCTTCGAAGCGCTGTAGAGCTTTATTACCACCAGCACGACAGTAAATACCCGGGGCCAAGAAAACCGACGGATCCGCCGAACTGCAACTGCTGCAGAGGCGGCCAGCGGCATTTGTTGCCCAGCTTACAAAATATACGGAGGTTAGCGGTAAAGCAGCCGGACGTTAAAGCTGCACCTGCGATATACGGTCCGTATCTCAAGGGGATAACGCTGCCGACAAACCCGTTCAACAACTTAAACGACCGTGGTACTGTGATTTTGCGAAGATGACATTACCGTCAGGAGTTCGGCCGGGCAAAACTTTGGCTGGAAGTTTTATCCCAATACACCGGCGTATTGATTCCCGCTGATAACGGCGCCCATGACACGTTGTAATTGGATGAAACCGCAAAACGCGAGGAGGCTTTACGTTTCTCGAAGTTCTGATCGTGGTGGTGTTTTTGAGTATCGTTGTCATGCTCGGCTGGCCGTCGTTGAATGCGGCGCTGGGTGATTATCGTCTTTCCGGAGCCGCCCAAGAGATGGTCACGGCCCTGGAATTTGCACAATTGAGCGCCACGTCAGGAACTCAAACCCGGGTGACCATTGATGCCGGCGCGGACACGATTCTTGTTGAGCAGTTCGCAAGCACTGCTGACCTGTTTGGCGGGGGTGATGAGCTAAACGAAAACGATGTAGAAGGCGGGGCCTTTACTCCCATGGGAAACCCCATGAATAAAGGCACCGACTACAACATTACCCTGTCGAGCCAAGATCGATACCCTGGCGTGGACATCACGGCAGTGGATTTCGGCGGCAACAATTATGTTACCTTTGATGCACTGGGGTCTCCCTCATCCGGCGGCACGGCTACGCTGGCCTGGCAGCCGGCAGATGGTTGTGACCTGATGCGAAGGTACCGTGAGTCAGTAAAAAAAATGCCTAAAGTGTGAAATGCCAATTGAATGATGGAATTTGACCGGTATTAGAGTGACAACATGTGAGGTCATGTAAGAGAGCTGAAATGTCTCAAATGAATAAAAATGCCCAATCCTTAACATTAGGCATTTTAGATCATTTTAGGCAATTTAGGCATTTTTAGCTAAGTTAAGGTATATGTTGTATCTGGAAAAACAAGCTAAAGTAATAATCCATTAAAATCCGCAGGCGGTTTTACCCTTGTGGAAGCCATGCTCTCCATTGTCTTGTTGGCGATTTTTGCCCTTGGGATTTCGACGCCGTACATTTCCGGATTTCAGGCTTTAGATGTTCAGGCCGATCACATGCTGCTGGACAGCCAATTGCGCAGCCGGATGGAAGTACTTATCGGCACAGACTTTGACACCCTTAGCCAACGGCTCGGAGGTGGTCACCGTAAACGGGCAAAATTTTACCGTTACCTGGAACGTGGCTCCCATTGATCTGGACGGAGACACCAATCCGGAGCCCACAGCCAAACAGGTGACCGTATCCATCACCGAGTTACCTAATCGCTCCCTCACCACCATACTGGTGGACCACGAAGGGATGGTGGGTAAAATAGGATGAGAAAGATCAACGAAAACGGTTTAACCCTGGTTGAACTTCTTGTCTGCATCGCTATTTTGGGGATCATCGCCACAGCAGCCATGCCCTTGCTTTCGACATCTCTTGAGGCCCATGGCCGGGGCACTTCCAGAGCCGGTCTTTACCAGGAAGGCATGCTGGCCATGGAGCGTATGACCCATGGGGTCAGACGCTGCACCACCCTTAATATCCCAAACGCCCACAAGCCGCAACGGAACCTTTTGGCATTTTCAGGATCCATTAATGACGACAACGATTATTACTTCAATGATCCTCTGTTTCCGAGAATCGATGAAGATCCCGGTGAGGATATGAATGCTGACTGTAAACCGGGTATAAAAGGTTATGATGACGACGGTGTTGGGTTTGGTAGATGAGTGGGATAAGAAGGATGACGATGAGGACCAATTATTATTTTTCGGCATTAATGAGGATCCCCTCGATGGGGTAGACAATGATGGTGACGGAAATATCGACGAGGATTTTAGTAATGACACCAACAATGACGGCAAACCGGGCATCGCCGGAATGGACGACAATGGAAACGGAACCATTGATGACGGGAATAGTAATGAAGATGACGATGAGGACGGGACTCAAAAACGAGGACCCGCTCAATGAGGTGATTTATGAGTTTGAAAGCGCCACCAATACCCTCTGGGAATCAGTTCCCTCCTCGGCAGAGAAAGTCGCATTATCAACCCGGGTCACTGCTTTCCAGGCCGAGTACCAGGCCCCGGAGAGAGTCCATATTACGTTGACCCTCACCGACGATGACGGGAAAAGTGTCACCTTCACCGAATATGTCTGTCCCCGGAATGTACTTCAAAAGACCGGCAAAAGGGTACGATGAAAGAGAAAAAAAGTAAAATGAAAGTCCATTGCTGATTGTTACATTAATGTGTATGGAAAATTGACTCGATCCATAACTTTAGGCACCCCGGTTAAATGGCTTTCAGATTTAACAGGGCAGGTTTTAGCTCATTTTAGGCATTTGCTCTTTATCCCAATCCGGCATGGCCTATGAGCCATCCTTATTCTGCTGGCCATTCTGTCCACCCTGGGCTTTGGCTTTCATTTTCAAAGTAGGTACCCAGACCCATGCGACCATGAACCGAGGCACCGGCATGCAGGCCCATTATCTGGCCGAAGCTGCGGCCAACCACGCCATGTGGCGGCTGCTCAACGAATCCGCTTTCGCGTTTGCGTCTCGAGTGAGCCATGACGACGATGATGCAGAGGAAGAAGATGACGGAGATATGAGACTTGACGCCGATAAGTTGGAACTGGGGAAACAAAGATTTGTGGGCGTGCGTTTCTTAAATGTTACGATTCCCCAGGGCGCTAAGATCGTCAATGCCCATGTCACATTTCAAGCCTCCGACGATGATGATCATGATGTAAACCTGACGATTTACGGCCAGGACTCAGACAATGCTGCTGGTTTTCATGACAAATGAATGACGACATATCACAACAGGCCCAAGACCACCGCATCAGTATCATGGGACATCGTTTCGAAATGGGAAAAGTAACAATACTTACAAGACACCGGATTTATCTTCCATCATTCAGGAAATCGTCGATCGGCCGGGGTGGTCCAGCGGTAATGCCCTGGCCGTCTTGTTTCGATCAGATGTTTTTGGCGAGAAACGCCGGGCGGTATCCCATGACAAAAGCGCCGGCCAGGCACCGGTGCTTGATATTAGATATGGCGACGCAACCGCTGCTGCTGGCAACCTTTACTACATGCATTCCTTTGCCGGCGGACGCTATGGTTACAAAATCCGCTACCACACGGACACCACCTTTGCCACCATCGCCACGGTGGGTGCCATGGGCGATAATGTGGTGAACCAAAGCTATGTGCTCTACGTGATACCCACCGAGTGGTATGATCCGGCCTGGCTCTACAGACAGAAAATCACCATATTTCCTACGGTAACCGATACAGATCTTACAGATTTTCCCTATCTCATAAAAATAGACGATCCCTTAAATGAATTGTTCGTCGAAGCCCAAACTGACGGCGACGACATCCTGTTTACGGCTTCGGACGGGACCACCCAGCTCGATCATGAGATAGAGAAATACGACTCGGTCGGCAACGAGTTATTTGCATGGGTGAAAATTCCGCTGCTTATTCAACCGATCCCACGGAAATTTATATGTATTATAATAACGCATCCGCTTCGAATCAGGAAAATCCAACAGGTGTTTGGAGCAACGGGTATGAGACGGTTTATCATCTGCACGATGATTTTAACGATTCTCTTAACGATCACAACGGCACCAACACCGGATCCACCGATGTATTGGGCCTGGTGGCGGACGCACAGGATTTTTATCCTTCCGACGGCGTTGACCGTATCGATTTGGCTAACTGGAATGTTTCAGGAGACCAGTTGACCATCCAGGCCTGGATAAAATCCGATGACAACTTTGTCCAGAATGACCCGCGGGTCATTTCAAAGGCAAACGGGACAGCAGAGCAGAGCCATGTGTGGATGATGAGCCTCTACGATGGCACCTCAAACGAGAACCGGCTTCGATTCAGACTCAAGACCGGCAACCAAGATAACGCCGGCACGACGACACTATTTGGCTCATCCCCAAATGGCTATCTGCCTGATGCCAATGAATGGTATCTTGTGCCATGACCTATAACGGTTCACAAATGCAAATCATCAGGGACGGCCTGGATGCCGGCAGTGTGGCCAAGTCCGGAGATCTTCGGGAAAACAACTGGATCATCAACATCGGCAATAACCCGGGCAGTAACGACCAAAACGCATATTCCTGGGATGGGAAAATTGACGAGGTCAGAATTTCATCAATGGCCCGGTCATTGGACTGGATGAAAACCGAATATCGAAACCAGGGCTCACCAGGGACGTATCAGACCATTGGACGACCCGGAAACTCTCAGCGGTCCATAGATAACCCTTATATGGGATACGAAGTCTATCTTCTGATAACAGATAGAGGTCAACTTAGAAATTGAGAGGTTCAGGATATATATGACAAAACTTGTGCAGACATGGCAAAGAATAACGATTTATATGGGCGAGGGAGCACCATGAGCGACAAGCGTATTGAAGCCCCATCTACGAGGAGAATATTGTTGGTCATCTTTTTCTCCGTGTTGGGTACCGTAATAATGGTATATCTGGACGCCTACGAAAATCTTCACCAATTCATGAGTGCGCATCCTATTTTTGGTCTTAAAGAATTCATGGTATTTTTTCCAGCATTTATCGCCATGGGTTTCGTGCTTTATTCAGCCGGGCAAATCAAGGAATTGGAATCTGAAATAAAAAAACGTAAAAAAACAGAGGAAGCGCTCATAGAAAGCGAGAAAAAATTTCGGAAGCTGAGTATCACCGATGAACTGACCGGGCTTTTTAATGTCAGGAGTTTTTATAACCAATTAAAGGCTGAAATCGACCGAGCCGACCGTTATTCAAGCCCTTTGTCTCTCATTTTTGTGGATATTGACGACTTCAAAAGTTATAACGACACTTACGGACACTTGGAGGGAGATCAGGTTCTCAGGAAAATCGCACAGGTTATTCAGTCTTGTATGAGAGGGCCTGACTCGACCTTTCGATATGGGGGGGATGAGTTTGTGGGAATTTTGCCCGAAACCCAGGAACAGGGTGCGACCGTCCTATCGGAAAGGATTAGTAACATCGTCAAAACCTATAAATTTTTGCCAAATCCCGACAAGGCCGTGTCTATAACGGTAAGTGTTGGGATTTCTGAATATACGCCTGGGGAGGGTGTGGAAGCATTCGTAAAACGGGCGGACATGAATATGTACGTCGCTAAAAACAATGAATAGGTACTCACCTGTAGTCGATGATTCCCCATCATTCTATCATTCACTATTCCTAATAATTCCAAACTCCTAAATCCTCATTAAGATGTGATCCCTATGTCCCACTATATATTGTATTCAGACAACTAAAATTATACCGTCTATTGTGTTTTTCTCTTTACACGCACACGAATCCATGGTACCAATTTTTAGTTGTATTTTTATTCTATGCTTTGGGCAAATGGCCATAACTTTCAATAGTCTAAACTGAGCGTTTCAACATTTTAAAATAGGACTAATGCTTAATCGCAAAAACAAATACCCCATCGGCATTGACATTTCCGATCAAAATATTTACGCCGCGCAGTTACAAAGAACCCGGCAGGGAATATCGATTCGGGAACTGTTTCATCGAGAATTGGGCAATGAATCGACGGACAGCACTGAGCTCGGCGATGACATTGCCCCTGTATTAAAGGAGATTGCAAAAAATAAAAGATTCAGAGGCAATAGTGTGGCCATTCATCTGCCTGCCAGGCACATAAATAGTTTTCCCGTAACATTTGAGATCGGCGTTGACGAAACCATAGAAGATGCCATAGTTAGAGAGTGCAGGAGACACCTTTCCTTTCCCATAGAAGAAGCGGTCATCGATTATCCCTCTATCCTTGACATGTCATCCGGAAAAAACAAAAAGTTTAAGGCCATCATCATCGCGGTCCACAGGGATATAATCGAACAGTATACCCGCCTGATAGGACGGGCCGGTCTTCGGGTCGAGGTCATAGATATCGACCTTTCTTCTTTGTTGCGTTTGCATAGTTATCTGTATTCCATAAAAGAAGACCCTGTTATCTTATGTAATATCGGACACCATCAAAGCCTGATCGCCATCGTCACCCGAAATAACATTCTGGCCCAGCGGAATACACCGTGGGGGATACAAGATCTTTTGAATCGCCTGGAGACCAATCTTGAACTCTCGGGCAACAGTGAACAGGCGGCAGGAATGCTCAAACAATACGGCCTGTTTTATGAACATTACAAAGGTTCTTCCGGCGGTGTATCGGCGGAAAAGAATGGGGGTAAAGATGATGCCATGGAAATTTACCGCACCATCTTCCAAATTTTGACCCCGCATGTTGATGCATTGATTCATGAATTTTACCAAATTACCGGTTATGTCAGATCCGAGACGCAGGGAGTTAAGTTTGAAGAGATTTCCATGTATGGCCAGGCAAGCTCACTCAACTTTCTGGATCAATATCTTGAAAAAAGGCTCGATATACCGACAAAATGTATTAATCCGATATTAAAGCTCACCCTATCAGACAGCAGCCTGCTACCTGATACGGATGAGGGTGCATCGTTTGCCCTGGCATTAGGCCTTGCAATGCGAAAAGTGACATGGCTTTAAGAGACATCAATTTAATTCCGGCCCAAGTTCTTCATAAAAAATATCTGTTTCGTCACCTTTTTTTGTGGGCCGGCTGCCTATTTATTTGCATTTTCCTGATTTTTGGATTCTATATTTATCAGATTCACGTTGTACTGCCCATAAAACGACCCGCTACAACCCTTGAAGATATGCATAAGCAACTGGGGGCAACCATAGAAGAAATCAAAGAAACACAACAAGAAATTCAAAAACTGAGCCTCCAGGAATCTTTTCTTAATAATCTCAAAAGAATTCAGCCTTTTTCAAGGTTACTCTTGAAGCTATCGGAAATTATGAATGCCCAGACATGGCTCACACAGCTTACCATTGATGCCGGGACGGAGGACGAGGAGGTGGTTTCGTCTATAAAACTTTACGGGTATTCTTTGTCCAATAATGACCTGGGGAATTTTTTGACCCTGCTTTCAGGCGAACCGCTCTTTAATAATGTTATATTGAAATATGCCAAAGAAACGAAAATCGCAAAGTTGCTCCCGGATCGAAATACGCCGGCAAGGGTTATCCAGTTTCAGATAGACTGCAACATACCGAGATCTTAGTTTGGTTAAATAAATGCCTAAAAGATCCAATCCTTAACTTTAGATATTTTAGATCATTTTTGGCATTTAGGCATTTAGGCATTTAATCTATTAAGCATATCAAAATCATAAGATGAATTTAAGCATAAAACTGGTAGATCGAGCATGTCTTGTCATCGTGGTCATGGTGTCACTGATATGCGGCTATCTGGCTGTCAACAACGTTATGAAAAAAAAGCAGCAATTTGGAATTGAAAAAGACATCCTTTCCAAAAGAATGAAGGAAGTTAACCTGGCGTCAACAAATCTAGAGGAACTGAAGGCAAACTTGGCTGCCACAAAAAAAGAACTGGATTATTTAAATGAGCGGATTCCGGAATCAGGAAAAATGGGGTTATTATTAAAGCAAATCGATACGTTGATGAAGCAACGAAAGATAGCATTAATCAGTTTGAAGCCCCTACCTGTCCGGGAAGAAAAGATTTATCTTAAAAATCCTATCCAGCTTAATTTTTATGGAGACTTTCTTAACATTTATCATTTGATCCACGATCTTGAAAACATGAGTCGTTTTTTGGTAATGGAAAAGATGACTATCTCCAAACAAGAAAACCCGGATCAATGCCAGGTCGAATTAACGACTAGTGTTTTTGAACGCAAAAAAGCTCTTTTATAGGTTTGGATGAAATGTCGGTCAAGAAAAGCGAAAAAATAAAATTATATAGTGTTATCGGATTACTGTGTGTGGCGGTTATCGTTGCCTACTTTCGCTTTGTACACAAAAAAAACGACTCTGATGGGAATATCGCCAAGTCCCCTCCTCAAGAGATGACATTCAATGTCTCTCAGATCGAAATACCCGGGCTTAAGAAACGCCCCCAGGAGCCCAGATTGCCTGTCAATGAGTCTTTAAGAATGAATATCAGAGATATTTTTTCGCCCGTACGACTGCCGATAGAATCTCAATTTCTGATCTCATCGGAACAAACGCCGAAGCCAACCGGAATTTTAACGCTTAAAGGTACCATCATCGGCGGAGAAAATCCAATGGCGATTATTAATGATAAATTTGTTCAGATGGGCGAAAAAATCGGCGACTATCAACTTATCAGGATTGATCCAGATGAGGTGCTCTTAAAATCGGGTAGCCATGAAAAGGTATTGCATGTTTTAACACCTGAGGATAAATAAAAAAAGTGTAGAAAGCCACGGAGAAACACGGAATGAATCGTGAGAAGCGGCCCTTAAAACTCTTGACCGAATTCACACTAAAGGTGAGCTGTATTTTGATTTTATTAAATACTATACAGTTGCTGGTTGTTTCTACGCTAGCAGGTGACGAGACCACCTCTCAGGCGGTCAATCTGCAAATAATCCGGGCCGGCCGTCACGGCAACTATTCTTCTGTTGTTTTTGAATTTGGGAACCCATTCCAGTTTGATAAACCTGGGGCCCAGGATAATGAAGTTCGTTTCAGGTTAAACAACGTCAAAACCAGGCTTCCCAATTATCGAAAATACAAAAATGCCGAATCTTGGGTAAAGCTGGAACAGGCAGAAAACGATTTAAATGTTCGCATCGGTCTCCTTAAAGACTTTTTAAGGTTCACTTATTCTGTTTTAAAAGATCCGGACCGTTTGGTCATCAATCTCTATCGTGATGAAAGTCGCAGTGCGATAATGTCTGAAAAAGCAGCGGCTGATCCTGAGGATGCCAGTGAGCTAACCCCGGCCGTGGTTACAGAACCTTTATCATCGGAAACTCCTCAAGACAAAAGACCCCCATCAACAAAAAAGACACAATCGAAAAAGAGCATTGGCTTGACTCAAACTACCGGCTCAGAACCGACAGAGAAAAGACAAGGGGGCATCCATCGATCGTCCAAGGAGAATTTGCTAACCCTGAATTTTTATCAAGGTGATATCCGAGAGATCCTTTCAGGCCTTGCGATGCAACAAAAAATAAACATTGTAACCGCACAGGATGTGTCTGGAAAAGTATCCGTGCATCTTTACCAGGTCACCTTTAACAAAGCATTATACGCAATTTGTCAAGCCGGCGGATTCAGTTATCAAAAACAAGCCAATGTTTATTATGTGTTTAAGCCCAAAACGGCAGTAGAACCACAAGCCGAAAGGCTGAAGATGCGGATCTTTAAGCTCGAATATGCGGATTTGGATAAAATCCAGGAGGTGTTGTCTGCTATCCCCGGAATTAGAATGGTCAAGATCCATGAGCCTTCAAAGACCATTGTCGTGGAAGATACGCCGGAAAACATAGAGAAAATAGAAACCCTTATTCGTTTTTGGGATATCCAGCCGAAACAGGTCATGATCGAGGCCAAAATCTTAGAAATTTTGTTGACCGATGACATGGCCCTGGGCGTTAACTGGGAACAGATGCTTGGCGATGTGAGGATAGGAACAGGAGGGTTCAGCAGAGCTGTGCCACCCAGTGCAGGGTCGGGCGTCTCTCCAGTACCAGGTGAAAGTGCGGGCATTTTTTCCAACATTATAATTGGTGCCGGAACCCGTTATCAATTCACGGCTGCTCTGGATGCGTTACAGGCCAAAACCAAAATCAACACCCTGTCGACTCCCAAGATACTGGCCATTAACGGTAAGCCGGCAAAGGTTCAGGTTGGCGGAAAGCAGGGGTATGCCGTTACTACCGTTAATCAAGGCATATCCACCGAGTCCATTGAATTCATAGACACGGGTACCATTCTTGAAATAACGCCCTATATTGATCACAAAAACAACATATTGCTGGAAGTAAAACCATCTCTTAATTCAGCCGAAATTCAGCAAGGAATCCCGGTTGTAAGGTCAACCAATGTAACCACCTGGATGCTGGCCAAAAACGGAGAAACTGTTTTTATCGGTGGCCTGATCGAAAATACAGGCACTGAGACCCAGTCAAGCGTCCCGTGTCTGGGGGATATTCCCGGATTGAGCTGGCTGTTCGGCCGGTTTTCAAAAGGCGCTGAGAAAACCGAACTCATTGTCTTGATCACCCCCCAGATTTTAGAAAACGGCGTTCCTAAAGGTCGAGAAAACCAAGAAAATATAGACAAAATAAAGGAAAAAGAAGAATACTTTAAAAGCAAATCTTCTTCGCCATCAACTTTATTGAATCCCTTAACACCCAATATTGAAACTCGTAAAACCCAATAAATGATCAATAAATAATAGGTTAAAGTGTTGGTTTTTCCACATACCATGATTCATTTCTTACGAAGTTCTCACTATCGAAAATCCTTAATAGCTGCCATCGTAGACTTAAACCTGTGAATTAGAAAGCGTGAATTAATGATAAAATCCCACGTTTTTTCATTTAAAGAGCTACTCAATATATTGGGGGTTAGAGGGTTGGTGTGAACCCGGTGATATTTCCAAATTCAAATATCGGGTGGACTTGAGATAGCTGCAATTTCGTCCTAATATCAAGCACATGAAATTTCTGAGATACCGTAATACCATATCACAATTCAGGCCTGAGTTGTGTTTTGGACATAAACACTGTCTTTGACAAATCCGATTTTTATAAGGTATTCTCAATGTATCACAGCAAATGCCAGACCTGAGATAAGGAAATGGATATCTGAAACACGTCTGTCCACCTAAAATTGAAACTATCACAATAATATAGTATGCATGATAGGATGGTTTTTTGGCAAGGTATCACCAAAATGATTTGTGTGAAGATGACTACAATTATTCCATTTATATTAGCCTGTCAAAAATTATAAAACTTAATGTAAAGGCATAAAAAATTGGAAACCTTTACGGATTTGAAAGACTTTGTTGATAATCCTTATTTTCATGATCAAAGAAAAAAATGGTTATCCAAGCTGGATATCGGAAGTATTGATACTCCCATAGTTGAGCTAATTAGCGGTTTTGTAAAACTGGATTACTGTTTCACTTTTCAAAGCTGCTACGGTCACTTTTTGCACAATGGCCAACAGAACCCTTACAATATAGAACCCTTACCCATTTCAAATGGTATCTCGAATGTCGAATACAAAATAGCATATATTGCTCTATGTATAGAAAATAGTAAGCAAGGACAGACTTTATTTTACGACCTGAAAGAAATCCCTTCAATTGATCCAGAATACATTCAATTCGGATGTGCAGAATGGTTTTGGGAAAGACAGGTTAATTCATATGCATTGCAAGTCGAACCTAAAAAACATATGACGAAAGATAGATTGTCTGTTGATTATTGGGAAGCACTTCACATAGAGAAAGTCAGAAACAAATTTTTCACTCGGCTTAAAAAGCTCGTTCAAGATCTAATAGATTCAAGAAAGACCGACTAACCATAACTTTTTATGAATAGGGGCAAATTTATTTCCCTGGGTTTGTCTTTTTGCAATTTTGTGATTTTTACGATATGTATCACAGTATTGATTTCGGTTCAAAATCTTCTCTTACCGGTCTCCACCCTCTATTAAACCTACCCCTTCTATCAATCGTCACATCCCACATATTCCAACCACAATATCACATATAACCAATTGAATTGAATTATGAATATTATTTAAACGATGTAATAATTCTTATGTAATTTACCCCATAATCAAACAACATTTATAAAATATTACTTTTTATATGACGTGTGATACGTAGATTTGATTATTCAAAGACGTTCTTAAGGTTTTGGATTAGCCTCGAGACTCCCGCCTACGGCGTCCTTCCCTTTTATCTTAATTTCAAACATGGCGTGATCCGCTTGAGCGAGCATTCCGGTGATATCAGTGGCATCATCAGGATAGGTTGAAACACCGTAGCTGGCCTGCAAACTGACTTTGTGTCCTCTACTATCCAAATAAATCGTCCCCTTCATTCTGGATCGCATTTCCTCTGCTTTTTGAATGGCCTGTTTTTTATCGAAACCCGGCAGCACAATCACAAACTCATCACCGCCATAGGCCACCCCATAGGCCGGCTCGACAATAGATTCTCGGATGGTTGCAGCCACCTCGGCCAATGCTTGACTGCCGTTAAGGTGGCCGTATGTATCCACCACCTGCTTGAAGTTGTCCATGTCCATAAAGATAAGCGAAAAAGGATTGTTATCAGTCGCACTTGCAGTGATTAGATTGTCTAAGGATTGATAAAGGTAACGTGTATTATTAAGACCGGTCAAATTGTCGTGGACGGCTAGGTAACGATACTTTTCCTCACTTTTTCTGAGCTCTTCCTCGACCTGCATGCGTTCAGCTATTTCATTTTTTAGCTGCTGATTTACCTCTTTCAATTCTTCTCTTGAACGAAATAGTTCCAGATGCGTCTTAACCCTAGCCAACAATTCGGCGCCATGAAAAGGTTTGGTTACATAGTCCATTGCGCCCAATTCAAATCCTTTTACAATACTTTCAGAAAGATTTTTGGCTGTCAGAAAAATAAGAGGAATATCCTTGTTGGCAGAATTTTTTCTTAATTGCTCACAAACAGCAAACCCATCCATATCCGGCATCATCACATCGAGTAAAATGAGGTCAAACCGGTTGGATTGGATCTGAGAAAGGGCCGATTTGCCGTTTTGAGCAAATGCCATCTGATACCCCTCTTTTTGTAGAATATTTGCGGCCAACTGGATATTTTTCGGGATGTCGTCCACAATTAATATTTTATATTTTTTTTTGTTTTCATTGCCCATTTCCGTCTGCCTTCTTTTCTCTCTTAAGAAATAATCTTATCCTTTCAATCAATTCAGGATAGGAGGCTAAAGTGATATTCATATTCTCCACGTCAAAGTGGCTGACCTGAGTACTTAAATCATCGCCGAATCTTTTAAGAACTTCCAAAGAATATTTTTCTCCCAATTCTTTCATTTGGTGCCCGAATGCCGCAATATCATCAAAAAAAAGGTTCTTTCGAGTCGATTCCCATAACTTCATATATTCATTTTCTAAACTACCAATAACTTCTGGTAGCTGTTCGATAACTTCAGACGATAATCTTACAACTTCTTCTGTCTTTTTATCTCTTTCCTTTTTTGAATATTTAATAAACCGGCTGACCTCCCGAAATAATTCTGACTTCTGTATGGGTTTGCTCAGGAACCCATGAAAACCGCCACGCATGATTTTTTCCTTCTCTTCTTTCATCCCGAAAGCGGTTAAGGCGATGATCGGAATAACCCTTATTTCCACATCCTTTCCTATTTGTTTTGTCGCCTCATATCCATCCATGCCCGGGAGTCTTATATCCATTAAAATGATATCGGGCTTATACTGTTTGGCAAGAAGAATTGCTTTTTCACCATCCTCAGCTTCAATAATAGTGATGTTTGTATTCCAAAAATATTCTTTTATTAATTCTCGGTTGGATTCAATATCATCCACGACCAAAACGAGAGACTTTTCAAAAATGATATCTTCACTGTCAAAAGTGTCATCTATTTTGGATTTGGCTTCTTCAGGGGCAATCGATACATGAGGAATAGCTATTTCAAAGCGAGTGCCCTTGTTCTCCTCACTTTGAACAGAAATAAATCCGCCCATTATTTCAACCAAACGTTTTGTGATGGCCAGACCCAAACCAGTGCCGCCGTATCGTTTGGTACTTTGACCATATCCCTGTTTAAAAGCCTCAAATATTTCATCCCGAGATTCTGAAGGAATGCCGATCCCGGTATCCTCCAAAGCGATAATCAGATCCAAATGGTGCTTATCATTTTTTATCTCTTTTTTTTCAGCACTGACTTTTATATACCCTTTTTCTGTAAACTTTATTGCATTGTCGATCAAATTGAACAATATTTGTCTCAAGCGCAATTCATCCAAAATTAAGTTTTTAGGAATATCCTCAGCAACGTCTATAAAAAAATCGAGATCTTTTTCTGATGTCTTCAAAGAAAAAATATGTTTGATTTCATTAAAAATTGAGTAAGGATTAATAGGCTCATACTGAAGTTCTATCTTTCCGGCTTCAATTTTAGATAGATCGAGAATTCTATTAATCAGCGTCAATAAACTTTTACCGCTGGATTGAATCGATTCAAGATAATTTTTCTGCCTTTTATCTGTGATCAAAGAATTCAGTAAGTCGGTGAAACCCAATACTGCATTTAAGGGTGTACGGATTTCATGGGACATGTTGGCCAGAAACTCGCTCTTTGCAAGGTTCGCAGATTCAGCGGAATCTTTGGCCGCAAGCAACTCTTTGTTGACATGATGAAGTTCAGCGGTACGAAGGGTTACCTGTTCTTCCAAGTGTTCCCTATACTGTTTCAGTTCATTATCGCGTGACTGAATCCGGTCCAACATCTCATTGAACCCGTCAATGAGAATCCCAATTTCGTCCTGGCTGTGCTTTTCCGCCCGGACAGAAAAATCTTTCTCTTTTGAAATGGCTTTGGCTGTTTGCGTCAAAGTCAAAATCGGTTCGGAAATTACGCGCTGGAGCGAAGACGACAATACCCAGGCGATAAAAAAAGCAACCAATACAATAACAGCAAAAATAGCTGCAGACTTTATCATTTCAATATTCATCCGACTCAGATCATATTGAATGCAAACCGTCCCGATAATATCATTTTCAAGAAGGATTCTCCGAAACATAAACAAATAATTCCCCTCGTAAAAGTAGCCTTCTTTCTGAATTTTGGGGGGAGCCGCATCTTTGTCAGCATCTTGGCGGTGGTATGTGGCAAACACTTTCCCGTTAATATCATAAATACAGGCAAAGAAAATATCCGGTTTGGCGCGCAATGCTGCCAGGTTCTTCTCAGCCGTTCGTTGGTCGAAAAATACCAGTGCTCCCTCACTATTTAGTCCAATTACCTGCGCTAAACTGGAAAGATCATTGCGTATGGCTTTCCGAGATGTGGTGACATCCTTAAAAATAAAGGCTATGGAAGCAAACAGAATGGTGATACCACTGGTGAGCATGATAATTGTTTTTAGCTTCCATTTGATAGAAAGGTTTTGGAACGCGCTCATTTTATTCTTGCCCTCCTTTAACAATTTTAGCTGACATAAGAATTTGTGAGCTTAATTTCAATCCAGCCTTTCTGGCAGCATCAACGTTAACTTCAAAGCGGAGCCGTTTTTGTTCCATGAAAAAATTGATGATTCCACCCATTTGAGCGAAGCCCTCGATTTCTCCTACGGTTAATATATTTCGATTTCTTAGCTTAATTAGTTCTTGCTGTATGAACGTCTTGTCCGCTGTACCAAAGAAAAAAATATCGCAGCCTTCGGTGTCATGATCATCTTTATATTTTCTGACTTCTATTTTTTTTCCGCTGACGATTTTATCGTTCAGGTCAAAAAACACATCGCTTAAAGGATTATCCGAGGCAAAACAGAGGACAATGACGTTGTTGTTATTCTCAAACGAAGTAGTCGGCCACTCAACAAATTTTGCAAAGTTATAGATAAAGCCGGCCTTGACGTGATACTCCAAACCGGAAAGAGTCTCCGTGTGGGCGTATTTGGCGCCGAGCATCATCAAGATCCATACGATCATGACAGCTTTCAGGACGAATTCTCTACCTGCTTTACTTTTTCCAAGTTTGTCCTTCATGCAGTATTTCCTCTAAAAGCTCCATACCAGTTTCCCATAAATACTGCGTTCAACTTCAAGGGAAGAATACTCAGGGTGTCCCCTCTCAAAAAGATTCTGTCCTACAACCGAAAGTTCTATGTTTTGGATTGGCCTCCAGGCCAGTCGGGCATCTATAGTTGTATAATGGTCGACATTTATTTCAGGAAGGCTGCCGACATAGCGAAGCCAGAGGTCGAAGTCAATCTGTTTAGTTACATCGAATAAGGAGCGTACTGAAAATTGATTGCGGGGATTGCTTCTCATGAAAAATAACTCCGTGTAGTCATCAGTATCGGTAGTGTCCCCATGTATTCTGGTATACAGGTAACTATAAGAAGCCATCAGTCGCCACTGCTGAATAACCTGCCAGTCCGCCGCCACCTCAAGTCCGTAGGCTTCACCTGTTAAATTGTTATCGTATTTAAGCGGGATGATATAGTGTGGAGTGGGTATGTTTTCCAGATACGGTTCGCCCGGTTTAAGTCCGATCAACTTATCATAATCATTATAAAATAAAGTCGTATTCAGCCACAGGGTGTTGACCGGCTGTACACGGTAACCGAGCTCATAGGCTATGAGTTCTTCGGAAATCAAATTTTTATTGCCCAGGGTGACAATGGTAGCCGGCTCGGGCAGCGTGTCAGACGTCAACACAAACTCATTGGTCCTCACGTCGTGTTCGAGCCGGGAAGGTATTCTCATGGCCCGTGATATCGCTCCCCAGAGTGCATGTCGCTTTTCAGGAGTCCACAAAATTCTGATACTGGGTTGCACCTCAAGACCGGTGAAATCATTATGCTCGAACTTCGATCCAACGATCAGGTTTAACCGATCTGGCGTAAGTTTTATTTCATCCTGAACAAACGCACTGATCAAATCCTGATTAAGACGATCCGGATCCATATTGATTTCAAAGGTATTGTCGAACTTGTCCGAAATGAATCGATATCCCAGCCCCCAGACAATATCATGTCGCTCAAAGACGTTGAAGCGATGCTGAAAATCAAGGTCAATGGTATCTACCCGACCACTGCTCGGATCATAATCTTTCTCAGCATGATCATAATAAAATTGTAAGACAGTATCGGAGGTTGTGGAAATTTTATGCTGCCAACGGCCCAGCAAGTGACCACCGGTTGCGTTGGAAGTATCACTTTCCAGAATGGAAAAGGGTGGCGATAGCGATACGCGATCAATCTCCGTGTTATACTTGTTTTTATAGGCTTCGCCTTGCAGTGTAAGGGAATTCATCGGATCCATTGCCGGTGCTTTTCCCGGCTCCCAGTCGATTCGGAATCCACCGCGACCCGATTGCCAGTCACTGGTCGGCTGGACAGCCGTATTATCCCTAACGATCCCGGCAAGCCGACCTCTATTGAAGTACTTTACATAGGTCCGATAATGGGTCTCCTCACCTGAGGCGCCTCCATATCGAATGCTTCCGATTCCTTCCTCATCTCCACCCAGAGCGCTAACCTGCCATCCCTGGGTCTTCTTTGCTTGTTTGGTAATAATGTTGATGACCCCGTTTACGGCATTCGCACCCCACAGGGTCGCTCCCGGCCCACGGATCACTTCGATACGTTCAATGTCTTCCAAAACGGTATCCTGCACATCCCAGAACACGCCGGAAAAGACGGGCGTATAGACACTGCGACCATCAATCAAAACGAGAAGATTGTTGGCGAATCGATCGTTTAAGCCGCGGATATTTATCGCCCAATCCGTTGATGTGATGCGGGCTACATGAACACCTGGAGCCAAGCGCAGCGCCTCGGGAATACTGGTGGCTCCGGATCGCCGGATGTCTTCTTGGGTAATTACAAAAACGGCTGCCGCCACCTCTGAAAGTTTTTCCGGTTTTTTCGAAACCGAGACAATTTCAACATTCTTCAGCTCTTCTATGGTGAACTTAGTAAAATCTTGCAAAGTGTTCGCAGTCGGATTCCCATCTTTACCATGACAAGTCGGCACCTGTTGATCCATTGCCAATATACTCATTATAAGGACTATAACCTTTAAGATGTAAGTCCACCGGACGGGAATGCGAATTCTAAAAATATCTTTCATCTGTTTTTCCTTGAAGCCTTTAATGTGCTTGTACTCCACTTCCCACTAGTTAGAATGATGCTTCCGGTACGAGGGGAATCTAAGAATCATTTTTCCATAGAACTTTTGATAATTGCTGCTTTATTTACAATGAAATCTTAAAAAATTATCGGCTCGGTCAGGATTCACCAGGGAATAAAGTAATAATAACAAAGCATCCTGAAATTTGTGTTCAATTTTTCAAATTAGTTTATTTCATCCATTCAACAGCTTCCATAAGGGTAAAATTAAAACTTGGAGATTACAACATTCGAACTTGCCCTCATAAATAGAGGCTTTTACCTTAATCGTTCCGTTAATATAAGAATCCTTAGGATCTGATATCCTCCACAGGGTAAGAATTTGCTTTAATGAACCCAAACTATGACAAAAAGTGGATTTTATGTCAAATAATAGATATTTTCTTTTATTATAGATGTTTTCAGATGGTTTATGCTTTGATACGTTTCATTTTTTTTTCTAACAGTATTATCCCCAAATCGTGTAACATCTGTCGGAGATTGGCACTTTTTTGAAAATATTTGTTATTTTTTGTTTGATGGGCAAATAGCTTGCTTAAGTCTCACCAAACGACGGTAATGTCAGAGAATTCTCGGACAGGACTGATGTGCCCTATGGTCCAATCACTTTAGAAGTTAAAGATAGCTAAAGCTTGATTATACTATTTTTTTGTACCCTCTATTTTCAAGTATACTATACGGATACTTGAACTTGTATGACTGGTAATAGCTGCAATAATAAAAAGCTATCAGTGGCCTGATTTGTTTGTGATAACATAGCACCTTATCACCAAAGGATGTTTTCGGCAATAACCGCTATAATCAAAGCTCAGAGTAATTATCAGCACATTGTGTTTTCAGATATCTAAAGGGCAAACTTTCGATGGAAATTTGCTTTTTTTGTTTTTATGATATATCCAATATTAATGAAATGGACTAATATTTTGTCATTGTTAATTAGTTTGTAATTTTACCCCTCTTTAACAGCCAGATCTCAATATCATAAAGATTCAGCAGAAACAGTATAAAACATATTAAAAGCTAAATGATGAACGTGTTGATTTGGTTATAAAAAGAAATAACAAAATTAAAACAAGGACAAGGAGGTAACTTATGGCAAAATCTTATTTAAAAGTGTTATTTATTATTATGATCAGTACTCTCCTGATCAGTTGTGGAGGTAAGCAAGTTAAAACGGACGAGCCCCTAATTAAACCATATGAATTAAATGTTAATCAATATGAACCCAAGGTGACTGATTTTGTGGTGATCCTTGACGCTTCGTCTTCAATGTCTAATAAATATCTTGGATTTAGCAAGTTCGAGATTGCCAAAGATTTCCTGAATGCTATGAATCAGACGCTTCCTGATCTGAAATTCAATGGCGCACTCAGGACTTTTGGCCATAGTTCCAGTGGGTCGAAAAAGTCGCCAACCCCTTTTTATGAACCGACAGAATATTCAAGTGCAGGCTTTGATGCAGCCTTGAAAGCTGTGAAACAGGCCGGCGGAATTAGTCCTCTGGCAAAAACCATGAATACTGCGAGTAATGACTTGAAGTCAACTCAAGGGCAAATAGCGGTCATTATTGTTAGCGATGGAGTTGATATGCATAATTCGCCGGCTGTGACTGCGGAGAAAATGAAAAGCCAGTTCGGTGACAGGCTTTGCATATACACTGTATTGGTGGGAAAAAGCTATGAAGGCGGAAAGCTTATGGAAAGAATCGCCCAAAAAACCAGTTGTGGTTTTTCAGTGCGTGCCGATGGATTTAAAACCAGCAATGACATGGCAGACTTTGTAAAAAAAATATTTCTAACCGAACTCATGGACAGTGATGGAGATGGTATAAATGATAATTTAGACCGGTGTCCTGATACACCCAAAGGAGTTAAAGTGGACGCGCAGGGTTGTCCGATAGATTCAGATGGTGACGGCGTCTATGACTATTTGGATAAATGTCCAAATACTCCTGCAGAGGTAAAAGTAGACACTAATGGATGTCCATTGGATAGTGACGGCGACGGTGTAGCAGATAATCTGGATCAATGCCCCAACACTCCAATGGGAGCCACGGTAGATGCCAGGGGATGTTGGACCTACGCGGCGAAGGTGCTGTTTGATATTAACAGTGCAGAGGTAAAGTCTGAAGCATATCCCATGCTCCAAGAAGCGGTTTTGATAATGAAAAGGAATCCGGATCTCAAGGTTGAGGTCGACGGACATGCAGACAGTACCGGAACCGAAGCGTACAACATGACCCTTTCTGAAAAACGGGCCAAAGCCGTAAAAGATCATTTCGTTAGCAGAGGAATTGATCCCGATCAACTCACCACTAAGGGTTTTGGTATTACGAAACCGGCAGCCAGCAATGATACCAAAGAAGGCCGGGCCAAAAACAGGCGGGTTGAATTGACACCGGTTAAATAAAATATTCAGTCATTCATAGCCATACAGTTGTGAAGATGGGGTAAGGCAACAGGATTGCCGAGCCCCATCTTCATAAACAAATCGTATCAGTTATAAAGTTTATCTTCGCTATTATCAAATTTTACTGATCTACAATTTTGAGTATACGATATGTAACTGAGCAGACATTTTGGGTGGTACCTGCAATTTCGTCACACTATCAAGCACCTGATTTTTCTGTGATAACAGAATACCGTATCATTAAACAAAAATTGTGGCGTTTACTGCTATCTGTTTGCAATTTCAAAGGCCGGTCTAAAATTTGTGATACCATGCTATCAGAATTATAATCCAAACATAAATCACCGAAACATCAAACTGAGACCTTATCATTTTTGAAGTTTCAATCTCACCAATCTTTGCATACAGATTCTGTTCCATTTCTGAGTGGTTGTGAGTGCTATATTTTGCCATCTCTCTCCGATCTCTCCTTTCATTTGTATGTTTATTTTGGTAATGTTATTACCAAATCGGATGAAAACCTTTGAAAACCAGCGAAAAATATCAAATTTAATTAAGTCTAACTTGGTATCTTTATGACAGATTTTCAACAACTTGAAATATTTTCTGACTATGTTTGACCTTGGTGCTATTTCATTACCGGGAGTATTGAACGATTACAAAAGGATTTTGAAATTGATATTCGATGGACTGCGTTCCCGCTTCATCCGGACACACCGGAACAAGGCCGGACACTGGAAGAACTGTTTACAGGTCGAAATATTGATATCGATCAAATGATGGAGCATTTAAAACAGGTTGCCTTTAAATTAGGATTGCCCTTCGGTGAACGCAAAAAAACATATAACAGCCGTTTGGCCCAGGAACTGGGAAAATTTGCAGAACAAAAAGGTAAAGGTGATGAATTCCATAAAGCCATGTTTCGAGCATATTTTGTAGACGGGCAAAACATTGGCAAGCCTTCCATCCTCGTAGAACTGGCCGAATCCATCCACCTAAACGGCAAAGACGTCCATAAGATCATTCAAGACAGAACCTACAAAGATGCGGTCGATTTGGACTGGAAACGATCCTACGAATTAGGAGTGACTGCCGTACCAACCTTTTTATTTAACCATCAACGATTGGTGGGTGCGCAAAATTTCGAAACATTGGAAAAGCTTCTGATGTCAAACAATGTCAAAAGACGGAACTTGAAGAAATAAAATGTCTAAAAGAAGATTTCTCAAAATATCTATTAAGTTTATTACAGGGATCGGCACTTCTGGCGAGCCCGCTGTTCTCTTGGATTCGGCTCGTTCGGGCCAAAGTTCAAAAAATGATACTGCCGAAAGATTTCCCGCGAAAAGACCTCGTGGACAAAAATCCAGCCGATCTGGACACCCACAAGCTGGATATTACGCCGTTAAAAGATTTCGAAACCATGGGGATAACGGACCAGGACACGGATCTGGACACCTGGCGCCTAAAAGTTGAAGGACTTGTCGAGCGACCGTTTCAGCTGACATATTCACAGATTCTCACTCTCCCTGCCATTGAACGGAATGTCCTTTTGATTTGTCCCGGGTTTTTTGCAAATCACGGCCGCTGGAAAGGCATTTCAATGACCACACTGCTTGAAAAGGCTAAAGTAAAAGACGGGGCAACTCTTGTAATCTTTAGGGGTCCGGAAGGAAACTATGAAAAAACAGAACGTTTTTATCTAAAGGATGCCCTTTCCGACAAGGTATTTTTGGCATATGAGGTCAACGGGAAACCCCTACCGAAAAAGCATGGTTTTCCGCTCCGTGTAGTGGCAGAGGGGCATTATGGATTTAACTGGGTAAAATATGTGCATAAAATCACAATAGATTGAGCCGTCGGGGTGTTTTTCTAAAATGACAAAAACCATTAAGCCAGAAATAGGAAAGAGGAAAACAGTTGCGTCCACTTGCCCTTATCTATTTTCTAATTCCTATTTCCTATTTTTTAAAAAGTTCTTCCATCCCGCTCTCCGAGAACACCTACGTCAAACTTATTGTTATTCCACCTGTTGCAAGACAAGGGCCGTTCGATTGGGAATGTATAGACTGAGCATATTCCGATTCTGCTGTTTCGAAGGATCATTAAGCGTCAGGTGACATTGGTCCGGAATCAATCGGGAATGACCGCCGTATTCACGTACATCGCTGTTCAAAACCATCTGATATTTACCGGGTGTTGCTTCAAAGCAATAGTCGGTATACGAACAGGCAGGATGAAAATTAAATACAAATACAAGCCCGGCCCGTCTAAAAACGATGACCTTGTCATCCGAATGCTCATAAAGAAGATGCGGTCCTGAAGATTCGAGGAGTTTGAAACGCTTGGCCAGTAAGATCATATCCCTGTCGAAATTGGCAAGAAAACGATATCTCAGAGTGTCATCATCCACCAAGTGCCACTGACGTCGTGCATATTTGAAAGACCAGTTATTTCCTTCACGGGGAAAATCGATCCATTCAGGATGCCCGAATTCATTTCCCATAAAGTTGAGATAGCCGTTTCCTGCTGTGGATAAGGTAATCAAGCGGATGAGTTTATGAAGCGCCACCCCCCGGTCCACGTTGAGGTTTTCACACCCTGAATGCATGGCGTTATACATGTCTGAACCGATCATCCGGAAGATGAGCGTCTTATCGCCAACCAGAGCCTGATCGTGGGATTCGGCATAACTGATGGTCTTTTCATCCCATCTTCGGTTGTTCAACTCATGCCACAGATGCCCCATATGCCATTTTTCATCCGGTACATCCTTAACAAGACGGATCCAGTTGTCGGAAATTCCCATGGCAAAACGATAATCAAATCCTATGCCGCCGGACGAAGGAGGAACGGCCAGACCGGGCATTCCGCTGATATCCTCGGCAATGGTAACGGCATCGGGTCGAACATCATGGATGAGATTATTGGCAAGGGAAAGATACGTGAGGGCATCCTCGTCCACACTGTTGTCAAAATAGTCATTGTACGAAGTGAATGCTTTAGACAATCCGTGATGCAGGTAGAGCATGCTGGTTACACCGTCAAAACGGAACCCGTCGATGCGGTATTCATCCAGCCAGAAACGGCAGTTGGAAAGCAAAAAGTGGAGTACCTGGTACTTATTATAGTCGAAGCATCTGGAATCCCAGGCTTCATGAATGCCCCGCGGCCCCTCGTGAAAATACTGATACCTTGTGCCGTCGAACCTGCTCAGTCCCTCCACCTCGTTTGAGACGCCATGGGAATGAATCAGGTCCATAATTACGCGAAGCCCCAAAGCATGGGCCGTGTCCACAAGCTCTTTGAGTGCCTCGGGGGGTCCAAACCGTGATGAAGCGGCAAAAAAACTGGAAACCTGGTAGCCAAAGGAACCGTAATATGGATGCTCCTGAATCGCCATCAGTTGGAGCGTATTGTAGCCGGCAGCAACGATGCGCGGCAGGGTCCTCAGGGTAAATTCTCGAAAAGAGCTGACCTTCTCGTTTTCCTGGGCCATGCCCACATGGGCTTCATAAACCAAAAGCGCGTCTTTCGAAGGTTGAAAATCCGTGCATTTCCATGTGTAGGGTTCTGAAGGGAGCCAGACCTGGGCATTGAAAATCAGTGTGTCGGGATCCTGAACCACCCGCCGTGAATAAGCGGGTATCCGGTCTCCTTGTCCTCCGGTCCAGTAGATCCGAAGCCGGTATAAATCTTCATGCCCCATTGCATCAGCGGGCAAACGGATTTCCCACACTCCTTCCCTGTTGATTCGTTTAAGAGCAAACCTTTTCTTCTCCTGCCAGTTCGTCATATATCCAATCAGATATATCGCATCGGCATTGGGCGCCCATTCCCGAAAAATCCATTCATTGCGGTAAAAATGAAGACCGAAGTATTCGTGACCTGAAGCAAAATCCGCCAGACTGATCTTATCACCGGTGAGCATCTTTTCCGTTTTAACGATTCGGGTAAACCGCCGCCTGAGATCTTTTTCATACGGCTTAAGATAGGGGTCACTCTCCAGAAGAAGTTTTACAGGGTCAAGGGTCATTAGTACCTTAATTGTGATTTTTTTTGTATTTAACGATACCACAAATCTTCCCTCCGGGCCGTAGGCCCTATGGGCCGGAAGCAATCATCAACATTCAATATTCAATGTGGCATTCGTCACTTGTTACTCGTCACTAATTTTAGGGTTAAAATTCTTCATAAGACGCGTGGGGTAATCAGCGGACGCTGTAGCATTTTTTCGTAAAGTTCGATGTATTGTTGGGCTGTAACGTCATGATTGAAGGTAGCGATACTTTCAGTCATGATACGCTCGATTTGTCGCGCTTTGGTTTTTGCCGGGAGTTTATAAAATTTCATGGCTTCTTGAATCGCCCAGAACAGACCGCCGCTATCATAGCTTTCAAAGATGAAGCCGTTGCCTAAATTTTTATTTACATCTAACTGAACAACCGTATCGTGAAGCCCCCCTGTATCATGAACCACCGGCAATGCACCATAGATGGCGCCGATCATTTGCGGCAGCCCACAGGGCTCAAAAAGGGAAGGCATCAGCACAAAATCAGAAGCACCGTAGGATAGATGTTCCAACCACTCGTTAAAATCGCATATAGCCACTTGTTTATGTATTTGATGGAAATTAACAATATCTTTAAAGTGGTCCTGAAACTCACCGTTGGCCACAAAGAGAAATTGAATATTCTCTTTCCAGTACATAGAGATTACCCGGTAGAGAATTTCCGAAAGCAATTGGCACCCTTTTTGTCTGTTGTCCAGTCTCGAAGGCCAAAAAAAGATCGGAGCCTTGTCGTCCTGGATTAGGCCGAATTCTTTCTGTAGATAGCGTTTGTTTTCCTTCTTACCTTCCGGATGATCCTTGGCGCCGTACTGACGGTAAAGCTCCTCATCTTTTTCGGGATCAAAGCTGGGATCCGGCGCATTGAGGATACCAACAGCGCATCCGGCATGCCATTTGTTGGTGAGTTCTTCTCTCAACGGCGGCTCAATAAAACCATGTCGCCCCTCAATGATCTCCATGAGAAAAGTCGGGCTGACCGTATTTACAAAATGGGCGGCAAAAACGCCGCTAACCAGAAAATCCACTGGATTGAATTCTCGGCTATTTTCGTATTCGTCGGCATAATTCACATAATACAGATGCCGCCAGAAGTACGCCGCATCGATCCCACGATCCTCGATAGAGGAAAGAAGGGTTCTTACGGTATGGATATTGTGGATGGTAAAAAGACACGGAATGCCCCCCTCTCTGGATAGGGCCGGAATCAGGCCGGTCATCCAGTCGTTGCAGTGTATCAGATCCGGCTGAACCCGGGGAATGATATTATTGATAACTTCCCTTTGAAACGCCAGCGAGAGCTTGGTGTTTTCACCGCCGTAATCGGAATAGACCCGGTTAAGATAAAAAAAGGCGCGATCTTCGGCCAGATGCACCCTATCATCCGGCATAATCCGATGGATGGCGTTCAACTCCTTTTTAAGAAAAGGTGCAAGACGGTCCCTGAATATGGAGCGGTAATCAGGAAGCGCCACATGAACATCAGCACCCTGATCAAATAAAGCCTTGATCAGGGCAGCAGACACATCGGCCAGACCTCCGGCCTTGGCCGTAAGATAGTTGGCCATGCTTTTCATGCGGTCAGGCAGATAGGTGACCTCAGGGGTAACGATGAGTATACGGGGATTTGCCATTTTACTATCCCTATTGATATGTTTTTATACGAGCAGCATGTTTAGTAGCTTGAGGTAGTAATGTCATTTCAATCGATCCATCACGCCCATGTAATGCGTCCAGGTGCGAACTTTATTCGATCATCTCCACGGGGAACGGCTCTGACAGTAAATCCGTATCGGCCTGAAGCAGCACAGGTGATGTTGCAGGTGTAAAGATACGCACCATTTCCTTGATCTTCTTTAACTGTCATTTCTTCATAATGACTTTCAGATATGACATCCACTGTTTTCAGGGGTCCATAATAGAGTTCTATGTTGACCTCGTCCGGGCGAAGTTCCCCCAGATTCACCACCGCTGTTACGGTAAAATCATCTCCCACCCGATACGGACCTTCTGTTTCCCGAGCAGGAGCCTCGATCTTTATGTTACTCCACAAGGTGCCGAGTCGTTGATATTGTTTTGAAAAAACTACAGCCTCTTTTGCACTATCCGAGGTCAGAGATTCCAGACGCCTCGCAGCCGGTGCATAGAAAAGCGATTGATATTTAGAAATCATGACATGGGTGCAAAAATGCTGCATCGCCATCCCCATCGACGCTTTCATCATTTTTAACCACCGGACCGGAATATCTCCGTTTTTTCTCTCATAGAAACAGGGGATAACCTCATTCTCCAGAACATTATATAGGGCATGGCTTTCCACCGAATCTTGATATGCCGGATCTGTGTACTCTTCACCGTTTCCGATACGCCATCCTGTTTCTTCTGTATATCCTTCACACCACCATCCATCAAGGATACTCACATTGAGAACGCCGTTGGCAGCCGCTTTCATTCCGGAAGTGCCGCATGCTTCAAAGGGACGTCTGGGTGTGTTCAGCCACACATCCGCACCCTGAACCAAATGCCTGGCAATATTGATGTCATAATCTTCAAGAAAAGCTATTCTGGGACGCACTTTAGTTCTGCGTGCAAATTCAATGATGCGCTTGATCAGATCTTTGCCCTCATTGTCTCTGGGATGGGCTTTTCCTGCAAAAATGAACTGGACCGGTTGGTCCTCCGATGTAATCATGGCCTCAAGTCGCTCAGGATCTCTTAGCAGAAGATAGGCGCGCTTATACGTTGCAAACCGACGGGCGAACACAATGGTCAATATGTCCTGATCCAGAACCGATTCAGCATCCCTCATCATTGCTCTGGGAGCATTTCGTCGGCTGTATTGTTTTACCATCAGTGCTCTACAGGTTCGAATGAGGCGGCTCCGGCTCATTTCGTGAGCACGCCACAGCTCTTCATCATAAATGTCATCAACCCGATGGGTTATTTCCGAACTCGACACGTGCATATGCCACTCAGGTCCCAGATATCTTTCAAACAGCATGACATTCTCTATGGAAATCCAGGATGGAATATGTATACCGTTGGTAATATGGGTGATGGGTATCTCGTCTTCAGGGATTCCTTCCCAGACATGAGACCACATCCGCCGGGACACCTTTCCGTGCAACTCGCTGACGCCGTTTTTGTATTGGGCCATTCGCAAACCCAGCACAAACATGGAAAGGGGGGCATCTGAACCGGATTTCACCGCTTGCCCCCACGATATGACCTCGTCAACGGTCACCCCCAGCCGGTTCGCCAAAGAACCCAGATACGGTTTTACAAGATCCACCGGGAACTCGTCATGTCCGGCGGCCACAGGCGTATGGGTGGTCAAGATCGTTGTTCTGGAAACAATCTCTTCGGCTGTCTTCAGATCGACGTTATATTTCGACATCGTTTGGGAAAGTCGTTCCAGGGTGGCAAAAGCACAATGTCCTTCATTCAAGTGGCACACCATAGGGATAAATTCCCATGGCTTCAAGGCAGCGCATCCCCCCGATTCCCAGAAGCACTTCCTGGGCCAGCCTTATCTTTGCATCCCCGGCATACAGACGTGATGTGATATCTCTAATATGCGAAGGATTCTCCGGCAAATTGGTATCGAGCAGATACAGCGGAACACGCCCAACCATTATTTTCCATACAGCGGCTCTGATTTCGCCTGTCGGCCCCTCCACAGATATGGTAACATCTTTCCCTGAACGATCTTTCGCCCGCTTCAGGGGCAGATGATAGATATCGGTCTCCGGATACTCCTCCTGCTGCCATCCATCCGGATCAAGGAACTGATGAAAATAGCCCTGACGATATAGAATCCCCACCCCGATTAACGGAAGGGCAAAATCGGACGCCGCCTTCAGGTGATCACCTGCAAGTATACCAAGACCACCGGCAGAGATAGGTACACTCTCATGAATTCCATATTCCATGGAAAAATACGCAATGGTTCCATTTTGTCCGTATGGTGTTTCGCTATGATCCACAGGGGTTAAAATCTCAGCGACAAAACGCTCTTTCACCCGTTGCTGATGGGCCAGAAAGCTTTTGTCTTTTGATAGTTTTTCCAGTTGATTTTGGGGAATTAAGGTTGAAAAAACAATGGGATTTCGCCCGGACTGTTCCCAGAGTCTGGGATTAATCCGACGAAACAGCTCAATAGCGTCCAACCGCCAGCACCACCAGAGATTGCGTGCCAAAATCTGGAGAAAAGAAAGCTGTTCAGGAACAGCAGGGAAAACCTGAAAAGTTTGTATAAGACTCATATTCATCTATCCTTGTTGTTGGTCATTTGTCTATCCCGTGAAATTCTGCCAGGACTATTTCACGGGGGTCACCCGTTATTTGACATTTTAATACAGTGATCTCTTTTCATTTTAGCGCCGTACGATAATGCGTCAATGAAATATTTTGCCTTCCCGCCGGAGGTTTATCCGCCTCTGGAGGGCGGACAAGAACAAATTTATTTCGGCCCGCTGCTTCAAAATCTTTTTCGCGATATTGGGGTGCGAACCTTGAGTTATTTATTATACACTCAACCACTTAATTACTAAACCATTTTTCAATAGTCAATTCAAAGATTCAATCAGCTTCCACACCCGAACGATCTCGCTGGCACCCCAGGCCTGGGCATCGCAGCCCCGTGGCTGATGTGGAAAATCTCCATCCAGAATTTCCGGCACATGACCGATGCAACCTTTGGAAACAAGTCCGGCACTGCTTGCCAGCCAGTCAAGTGCTGTCTTTTTACCTTTTTTACCATAGGCTTTTATCCACGCTTCACAATAACTGGGAAACAGCCATGTCCAGGCCGTACCGTTATGATAGGACGGTTTCCGCTTTGTATCTTCATCTCCGATATATTTTCCCTGGTAGGGATGGTCTGGATCATTCATCGTTTTTCCATGATGCTCGATAATTAGAGGACGTCGAACAGGACGGTCGGCAAGACTCCGTATGGCACCGGGTATCAAAAGTTCCTCACATGCTGCAACGACCTTTCGGCAAACATCCACATCGGATACAGCGCCAAGGGTGACGGCAAGAAGCTGATTCGGTCTCAATGCATCGTCGGGCTCCGCCTGCCTGGCCGGCACTCCCGGACCGGCATGGAGACAATCGGCCAGATGCGCTTCGTTTTTGAGAATATAAAGCTCAAGAATCGACGACTGAACCTGAATTGCTTTACGTTCCCAATCGCCATTATCCCCCGAAGGATCGATGCGGGCCAAAAAAGAGAGCGTCGCATACCACAGCGCCTGGATCTCGATGGGGTAACCTTCACGTGGCGTGCCTGCTGGGAAGTTGGTGTCCATCCACGTAAAATGGGATGGGCTGAAAATGAGACCCGATTCAGGATCCATCCGAATGCCGTTGGATGTGCCGGTCATGTAAGCATGGCCGATGGAAAAGAGAGTCTGGCGGACGGTCCGATTGCCACATTGCATATCAAGAAAATCATCGCTCCCCTCAAACTTTAAAAACTCATCACAAGCAACACAATACCAAAGAGGAGCATCGGAAGTGTCCCTGTTTCGCGCATTTTCCCCCTGAATCATGTTGGGGATCGTTCCGTCGGCTTCATATTGGCCAAACAGTTTTATTGTATCCCGGGCCTCATCGGTTTTCCCTGCTGCTATCAACCCTCGAACAAAGATCAGGGCATCTCGCCCCCAGTCTAGGAACCATGGATATCCGGCAATAACCGTATGCAATGCACCTCGCCTCACCGTATAGTGATCCATCGCTTTTTCCAGCACATCCACCGGTGCTAATATTTTTTTTTCTTCAACGTTAAACGACTCACTGTCTTTTATCGATGGCATGATGATCCCGGGATCAGGTGTTTTTCCTTCCCCAATTCGTGCATTCAATGTCACAGATTCACCGTCGGTCAGGAACGTATGGAAATAACCGGGACTAAAGAGATCCGAATCCGGGTCAAGACCCCGCTCAGCCTCTTTGGGTCTGTGAACCATGTATTGCCACTCGGGCTCCCAAACAAAGTCACCGGCAGAAATCTTCAGTGTCAGTTGATGCTTCTGATCCGGGGAAAAATTGAAGCCATCCGGCTTTGAATCGACAGCATGCTGCCAAGTGTGTTCAGGTCCATGGTAGGCTTTGGTGGTATCATGAAAGTTCCGGTTTTCAATATCAGGCCGTAAGATGAGGCGAACCGGTTCGTGGTCAGGCAGCCGTCCATTTCGGCCTTTGGCCGGTTCGCGGTTAAAAATCATTCGCAAACTATTCTCTCCGGATATCATCTCCACATAAACGGACAAAAATACATGTTGCCCCTGCCCTGTGGGTACCTGAAATCGCCATATCCCCTTTGAACCCGAATTAGAATCAAAGGAAACAAAACAATCATCGCAAATCTCTTGTGAATATCCCTGAAACACCAGCCACGCCCGGCAGCGAGTGAACATGATCCATCGATCTTCGGGAATTTCGCAGTCTATATTTGCCGCCAACAAGGCATCGTACCGGCTTGAAAGCTCACCCCAGGAAACAAAGGCCCTGAGCATACCGCCCCGGTCGTTGGTCCCAAGCATATGGAGAGAGCGGTCTGAAAGATCCGCCCGGTCAAAAATCCTTTTTACAGTTGCATCTTTCGCCCTGGGAAGGAAAAAAAGTGGCCCATCAACATGTTGGGTTTCTCCTGGCGTGTAAACCGATATCTTCAGAGTGAAAGAAGGATGAGTTCCTGTAGGATGCATAGGGGAAAAGAGTGCAAAAAACGACCCATCCGAGCACGGCAAACTCTCCTCCTGGGCAAGGCACCGGTCCTTATCCATAATTCGGGCACGAAACGAAGTATCTGCACGGACCATCAAAAAATGATCCGGCGGAATCATGACCTCTCGCCGGATGTCTCTGGGCCACTGCCATGTGATGATTCTTGATTCATCACTGAACGGGTTAAGGCTCCGACAAAACTCAACGGGATTTTCCGTAAACTTTTGAGCCATTTCATCCGAATCAAGGGTATCCAAATCCTTGTCGCCTTTGTAGAATCGAAAGATGTCCAGGGTCTTGGCGCGAAGCCGCTGTTTTTTTATCCGCTCCGGATAAAGCAAGGCCTGAGATTCTGCTTCGAGGATAGGATTCATGTCAAGAGGGTCATCGGTAAGACAAAGGACCTCGCCGGGATCCAGGAGATGGGAAAACTGCTCATGAGATTCGGTAATGGTCACCATCTCTCCGGAGATCAGATCCGTCAAAGACAATTCTGACATGCCTGTCTTTTGAGGATCCCAAGCCCCCAGAGTCTCTTTCTTATCGTCCAGATTTGCCAAAACAAGGAGCTTTTTCCCCGATGGCAGATGATGCCTTACCAGTGCCAAATGATTCCCCTCCCCTTTTTGAGCCATTTTCAGTTCTGTTCGATCATGAAAAGCCGGATGCAGTTTGAGGATAGTGTTGAGACGTCGGATGTGTTTTACCTGGTTCGTCTTTGCACTCCAGTTTAATGATGATGCTCCATGAACATTGATCTTTTCGGTGGCATACCATTCCACACCGTTGGCAAATCCGAAACCGCCTTGGGAACTGCAAAGGGCGCAAAGGGCGGTGCGCATACGGGCGAATATTTCGGACCGTTCAGCCAGACGCAGGTTGTCGTGAGTCTCGGCGAAATGGACGGTAATCCCGTCACTGGCAGATATCTCGTTGGCTCCCGGCAGATACGCTTCGATCTGGTTGCGGTCATAGTTCTGAAACAACTCAGAATAGGCCCAGTTGAAATTGGCCCTGTTCAAAATGTCACGGGACACTGAAATTTTTCCGCCAAGTCCTTCTAAAATAAAAATGGTGTCCGGATACTGCTCCCTGACCCTTGCCACAATATACCGCCATGCAGAAACCGGTATCATGTATCCTGCATCGCAGCGAAATCCGTCCACACCCCGGCGGCACCAGGTAATAAAAACATCTGCCATATATTCCCACAGATCCTTTTTAGTATAATCGAGCCGTGTAAGGTCCGCCCACACGACTCCCCAGGCGCCCGGAACTTCGATTTTACCGTCAGAGTCACGGATCAGCCACTGCGGGTGGGTTTCATGGAGACCGGCGGCCCAACCGGTGTGGTTGATGGCGATGTCGATAAAAATCGAGGCCTGACGCTCATGGATTGCATCCACCAACTCGATGAATTGCTCAAGGGGTGTGGCCCGTGAATCGAATTCGGCCAATGCCGAATCAACGGCAGTAAAACTAAGGGCCGCATACGGGCTGCCAAAGCGTCCCATCCGGGCATAGGTGGTGGGCGTTGGATGGATCGGCAGCAACTGGATGGCCCTGCACCCCAGCTCACCGATGATGAAATCCAACTCTTTTATCAAATCACGAAAGGTTCCTGAAGGCGGAATAACGGTATATCCGTTTTTGTCCAGACCTTGGATCAAATTTTCATCTTCATCCTGAAAAAAATTACCGCTTTTGTTCGGGCCGAACTGTCGGACAAACGCATTGTAAATGATGTTGGAGCAGCAGGTGTCTGCCGGCTCAACATTGATAACGACATTCGGCCCTTCCGGCCATACCGGTCGTGTCTCCCCTTTGGGCAAAAAGAAACACTTTCCCTCGAAATGTCCGACTTCACAAAGCGGAACTGTAATTTTAAAATTTTGGTCGTCAATGCGCTTCATTGATAGGTCGAACCACTCCCTGCCCAGCGGCGGCCGGTTATTTTCGACCTCCGTGATGATCTCTCTTCTGGTTGTTTTTGCATGCCCGATATTCGTCCGAAGCCAGGCGCTTCCTTTTTGAGGGTGGGGAAGAGAGAGGGTAAATGAACGGGTGTCGCCCCGAAACATCAGGATGCGGATCCCTGGTGCAGGATTCTGGATAACTATATTTGAATTCTTCATGGGGCTTCTCTTTTTATGATCTTGGCAAAAAGTCAAAAAAATAACTTTTTACGAGAGTATTTCGTATTTGGTGTAAAGCCTCTTACCTTAAAAAATTTCCCCGGCCTGCTACGCTGTATTGGCGTTGCTGATAATGAAGGGTGCGAAACTTGAGTTATTAATATAGGTCAATGAAAATTGGGTGTCAAAGGAAAAGGCGTCGTTTTGTAAATACTGAAGGTTTATACTGAAGTTTTTATAGATGAAGAAATTTGCGGCCCATCCATATCCTCAAACCGAGAACCCAACAGATTAGAAATCTTTTGTCTGAGTTCTTCGGCTGCTGAATGGCTTTTGACCACATATCCATCCGCCATAGAAAGTTGGGGACAATCCAGGTAGGTGTCGTGAATGGTAACGATAAGCACCGGGAGATTCGGATCACTAACTTTTATTTCTTTTAATACATCCCACACCAAAAATCCATGCTTTAAGTATTGATTCAGCAAAACAATATTGGGCTTAAATGATAAAATATCTTTCGTAACAGCTTCGATATTGTCCGTTGTTAAGACGTTATGCTTCTCACCGGTCAGCCCTTCCCTGCAAAGGTCCTTTATCCATGCCTGATCATCGATAATAAGGATATTGGCCATTTTTATCTCCCGGCCGAGTCTTCTTGCAAGAGTCCCACTATGGTGAAATGGAATCGGTACATTCAAACAGCATAAAAGTAATTTATATTGAAAATCAAACGTATTACAGTGTTAATAGTGCTCTACGTACTTAACACCGACTCCGAAATGATTGTCATCTGCACCGCCAATATCTTTCCACCATTTAACTTCAGCAAGGGAAATGGTCCGCAACCCCTCGCGAAGTTCGGGATCAGAAGCATCAAACAGACAGTCATTCATTTGGAAATAAATATTGGCACCCTCTTTGAAAAAAACATCGGACTCGAAATACATGCCATCCTTGCTGTAGTTGAGCACTTTGGCATTGAACATCTTTTTTTTGTTAAAACAACTCCATGCGATGGATGCTTTGCATCTATGACGTTTATCGGTTCTTTTTTCCATAAGCCATGAACCTCCTGCAATCCGTTATTTTTTAAGCTCAAGTGGAAGACGTAGATTGCAACAATAAGTGCAACGATCAAGATTTAACACCAAAGCCTCCGGATTAATTCGAGTCACTTGATGTGTTAATTAGAAAATATATCAAAGCCTAAATTTCTACATTTTAATGCTTATCAAATTATGATTTGTAATGTCTATAGAGGGGATGGTTCATTTTAATAGGGGAAACTCCTATAAAGTGGGAACTTATCCTAATTGCGGCTGGAACAAATTGCAGCGTATTTAAAAGTTGACAGCCCTCGCCGGTTGTTTAAACGTTGAAGCTAAATGATATGCCGGAGCACATCAACTCTTGACAAAAAGTATCGAACTTGAGAATATTTGGCTTTTATTTTTAAATGTATTAGACCCAGATCCGAATGAAATACTGAATCTGTTAACAGCTTACGATATTATTCTCTATTGACTTCTTTTTATTAATTTTTTATTTAATCTGACAGGTTATCTATTATGAAATGGTTTCTTTATGCATTTAGCTTGATCTGGGTCTCTTTCGGCGCCGGGCTTATCATCTACACCCGCGAATCGAAAAGCATGATAAAAAGCTTCGTTACGGATCTTGACCGCAGAATCTTATCGGCATTACCGGCAATCTTGGGTGTTTTTCTTATCATTGCTGCATCGGAGAGCCGTCACTCGTGGTTCATAAGATTAATCGGGATCTTGGCTGTTCTTAAAGGTGGGTTTATATTTTGGAACCCTCAAAACTTGTATGATAAAACTGTAGACTGGTATTTAAACTCGGTATCGGATCAAACGTTTAGGTTTTTTGGAATTATTACACTCATTCTGGGTACTGTCATTTTATCCTGGATATTGTAGGCAGAAAGGAGTAATGGACCATGACATTAACAAAAGCTCAAATCATTGAAGAAATCAGTAACAAAGACGGATTCACAAAGAAAAATTCCATTGAAATCGTGGAAACGCTGTTAGATATCATCAAGAGCACTTTAGAATCCGGCGATGATGTTTTGATCAGTGGATTTGGAAAATTCTGTGTAAAGGAAAAGAAAAAGCGTAGAGGCAGAAACCCTGCCACCGGTGATGACATGATGCTTTCAGAAAGAAAGGTCGTTACGTTTAAATGTTCCTCTAAACTTAGGGATATGATTAACGGATAATAAACGAATATTAATATAGTAAAATCTTTTACTCACGATACAGAGAGCAAAATTCCAATATGGCTCACAAAGCGGGTAAAATAGATTTTTCCAGACAATCTTAACAATAACGGAGGATTCAAAGATATAGCTAAAAAGCCGACCTGCGAAATCACCAAACTTTCTCCCGATTGTTCGGGACAAACTCCCGCTCTTTGGGGGTTTAACCCATTAAAATGAAGCTTCCCCTCTATAGACAGAAAAAATGACAACCTGATATTGAGTTATTCAATTCGGATCTATTTAAGTTTTTGAAATGAAGATTTTTCAAGGAGGCACCCTATGGCAAAAGTCGAACCAAAAAAGAAAATCAAGCGGCAAAAGATAACATTTTCATTCGAATCATCGGATGCAAAAAAGGTTATCCTGATGGGAGATTTTAACAATTGGAATCCAAAAAAGCATCCCATGAAAAAAGATGATAATGGAAAATGGACAAAGGCCGTGATCCTTCTTCCCGGACAATATGAATATAAGTTTCTGGTGGATGGCCAATGGAAGCAAGACCCCAAAAATAACCGGATTTGCCCCAACAAGTTCGGAACCTACAACAATGTTTTTAACCTGACGAAATGTTAAACCGATCCGTCTGCTAATAAATCCGGGATATGGTTTTTCTTGACATTCCAGATTCCTTCGATAAACTCATATCTGTTAAAATTAAATCCAGCTTAAAAAATCTTTCGAATCATCGTATGACGGTTTAATATCATCACAGGGATAAAGGGAGGTTACCATGGACAAAATTCTAAGAATCAACATGGGAGACGAAAGCGGACCAAAAGCCAGTGAAGGACCGTTAGGCGACTATGCCGGTTTGGGTGGCCGCGGCATGACATCTGCAATTGTCAGCAAGGAGGTACCGCCGTTATGCCATCCCCTGGGAAAAGACAATAAACTGGTTATCGCCCCCGGACTTTTGAGCGGAAGTCACGCTGCTCAGTCCGGACGGGCTTCGGTGGGTTGCAAAAGTCCGCTCACCGGCGGTATCAAGGAAGCCAATGTCGGCGGCCAGGGTGCTCAAGTTCTTGCCCGTCTCGGATATGCCGCCATTGTGATCGAAGGTAAACCCGGCGACGACACTCTTTACAAGATCGTCATCAACAAAGACGGTGTAGAAATTACCCCTGACAACAGCCTTAAAATGATGGGCAACTATGATCTGATTGACAAACTTAAAGAAGAATACGGCGATAAGGTTGCCTGTATCTCCATTGGACCGGCCGGCGAGATGAAAATGGCTGCCGCTTCCGTTGCCTTTACTGACATGGAGCAAAGACCGACCCGGCATGCAGGTCGCGGGGGTGTCGGTGCGGTTATGGGCGCTAAAGGCGTCAAAGTTATCATTCTGGACGACACCGGCATGCCCACCCGGTCACCCAAAGACCCGGAAAAATTTAAAGCCGCCAACAAGGCATTTGTCCAGGGGCTTAAAAAACACCCGATAACAGGAGAGGGACTTCCTTCCTTTGGAACAAACATCCTGACCAATGTCATTAATGAGGCCGGTGCATTGCCCACCCATAATTTTAAAACCGGTCGATTTGACGGTGCCGGCAATATCAGCGGTGAAACCCAGTCGGAAATTATGAAAGCCCGAGGCGGCATGGTTGCCCATGGCTGCAACAAAGGCTGTGTCATCCGGTGCTCAGGCATCTACAATGATAAAGACGGCAATTATTTAACCAAAAGACCGGAATATGAAACGGTCTGGGCTCACGGCGGAAACTGCGGTATCGATGATATGGACGCCATCGCCGAACTCGACCGTATGGACGATGATTACGGTCTGGATACCATTGAAATGGGCGCCACCATCGGTGTGGCCATGGAAGCAGGTCTGGCCAAGTTCGGTGATGCTCAGGCCGCCATCAACTTTCTCAAAGAAGTCGGCAAAGGAACTCCGCTGGGCCGTATCCTCGGAAGCGGCGCTGCTGTAACCGGCAAGGTCTTTGGTGTTGAAAGGGTTCCCGTGGTCAAAGGTCAGGCCCTCCCGGCTTACGATCCCCGATCCGTCCAGGGGATGGGAGTGACATATGCCACCAGTACCATGGGTGCCGATCACACAGCCGGTTACGCGGTCACCGCAAACGTTCTCAATGTAGGGGGCAGCGTAGACCCGTTAAAACCTGAAGGCCAGGTGGAACTTTCCAGAAACCTTCAAATTGCGACAGCCGCCATCGACGCCACCGGCATGTGCCTCTTTATCGCCTTTGCGATCCTGGATCAGCCGGAAACATTTAATGCCCTTGTGGACATGATCAGTGCATTTACCGGACAGAACCTTACGGCAGACGATGTTACCGAATTGGGCAAAAACATCCTTTCCTTTGAAAGAGATTTCAATTATAGAGCCGGCTTTACAGCCAAAGATGACCGTTTGCCTGATTTTTTCAAGGCAGAATCGCTCCCGCCCCATAATGTCATCTTTGAGGTCAAGGATGAAGATCTTGATCAGGTCTATAATTGGTAAAACCAGCCAGTCATGACTCTGACACAATGGGGAGGCCCGCTGGGGACTCCCCAATTTTTTAACCTTAAAAAAGTATGTGTTCACGGGCTGTGCTTCCCCGTGTAACGATATTGGCGGAGTGGCTTCGTCATTTCAATGACTTAGCAGTGGGGGAGACCGCGGCTCCCGCATGCTTTTCGCGGGAGAACGCGGAGGGGGCAGGAATGCCACCGCTGCTAAGTCATTGAAATGACCAGACACATAGACACAGGAGTGAAGCGGGGGAGCACAGCCCGTGAACACGTAAGATAAAACCATCTATTCTCAATAATCCCATGAAAACGGAATTTAAAAACAATTTCATCACAAAAATAAGTTTGACCGTAAAACCGGACCGGATGTCGCTTTTTTCTCCTCTCCTCGGACAGGGTTTTACCTTAAAAATCCGTACAGGAATTTCCGTCCGAGATCTGCTATGCCGGCAAATCGACGTGAGTGACGACTATCTCGACCAGAGAATTCAAACCATATTCTTAGACGGAAAGGTCGTTGATAATGTCGACACTGCTGTGATCCGCCAAGGATCCACACTGGCACTTTCAGCCGCCTTGCCGGGTCTGGCCGGGGCCACTTTGCGCCGGGGCGGTGCTTATGCAGCCATGCGCAGCCAAATCTCCCATAAGAATAATATAGTTGACGATTCTGCTGAAAACGGAACCGTAATGCTAAAGCTCTTTAACCTCGTGGCATTGGAACTGGGCCCCATGTTTCTAAAGCAGGGTATCTGGATCAGTGGAAGAAATATTGAAAATTTTTTCCGGAAAGTACCCGATTTTTTCTGGAATGGATGCCTGACTGCAGAAATTGACGGCATATCTCAGGATGTCCGGAAAATATCACTTATGGAATGGAGGCAGGAGCAGGTCTTTTTGAAGCTCAAATTGGAAAACGTGTGAGTTGACACGGATCCGGCACGTAGCAGTTTCCTGGCGGTCATTTGGAATTGTGCAAAATATTTAAGAAAAACAGGACAATGTATAAAATCACATGTTGACAAATGCTATAGTATTTGTGAATATATACCATTCTTTTTTCAACAATGCCTTTCCACTACAACTTTTAGACCTACAAGGAGCCAATTATGAACGTGTTTCTTTATGCAATTAGCTTTCTTTGTATTGCAATCGGGTGTTGCACAATTCTTTACACCAATGAAACCAGAAATTTTCTGAAGCGTTTGTTCAACAAAATTGATCGAAAATTTCTTTCGGTCGTTGAAGCGATAATGGGAATCCTGCTTTTGGTTTCTGCAACTGCAAGCCATCATTCATGGTTTATAAGATTAATTGGACTCATGGCTATCATTGAAGGTGGGGTAATCTTCTTAATGCCTAAAAACCTGTATGATGAACTCATTAATTGGTATGTTAATTCATTATCAGATCAAACCTACAGGTTATTTGGCATTTTGTCGTTGATACTTGGAACTGCAATGTTATCTTGGGTTTTATAGACACAAAGGAGATCCTGCCATGACACTCACAAAAGCTCAAATCATAGAATCCATCCAAAACCAGACCGGATTTCCGAAGAATACATCTTCAGAAATTGTAGAGACCCTTCTTGAAATAATGAAAAATGCCTTAGCGACCGGTGAAGATGTCCTCATAAGCAGTTTTGGAAAATTTTGTGTTCGTGAAAAACGAGAGCGGAAAGGCAGGAATCCGGCAACCGGTAATGCCATGATGCTCCGGTCCCGGAAAGTCGTTACGTTTAATTGTTCCGGCAAATTGCGGGATAAAATTAACGCCGATTAAGAATGAAAAACTTTACATAAAATTATGATTAAGATTACATAAAATTTATGGTTTGCACCTTCCGTCTATTTTTTATTTTCCATAACCACTCTATTTGACTCATAAAATCATTATACTATTTGTTGTGCACGCTTTTTGCATCCCCATCATGTAATTTCACGATTCTAATAATTTCTTTAAAAAGATAATTTTTTATTAAATGGGGATTTATACAATGATAATTAAAACTGAAAACTCTGAACTTGAAATTTCTATCGGAACCGATGTTTATCTTGGATCAAGGGCATCAGGACAAATTTTCAAAAAGTGGGATGATTTCGAAGATAATCAAAAGCTTAGATTAGAAATCATACTTAAAAAAGTTGAGGAGCTCATATTTGAATCTGAAAAAATGTTATCAGAAGTACGCGCAACGAATAATGAAGGTTCAGGCACGCCACGCTCTATGAGCTTGGCATCTAACTGAACAAAATGATTTTATTGCCTTTTTTGACCATTAAAAGCCGTCACTACTTTAGACCAAGCGAACAAATTTAATCGTTTAAAAGCGTGCCTGGAACAATGCTTTTGTCACCAAATTTTTCGTATAACGAATCTAAAACAGTATTCAATCTCTGACGTTTTTGAGATGACGGGTCTTGATCAAAAAGAGAGAGCTGGGTTCCAATCCCCAAAAAACTGAGTTGAGACAAAGAAATCCCTAAAAGCCTGATTGGTTTTTTCGTTACCTCAGTCTTTTTTAAAAGACGACAAGCAGCTGAATATATCTCCAAACCGTCATCAATGGATTTAGGCAAGGTTGTTGACCGGGTGATCTGAACAAAATCAAAATATTTGACCTTCAATGTGATGGTTTTTCCTTTTAGACCCTTATGCCGCATCCGTCGAGCCACTTTATTACCCAAAGCGAGGAGCTCTTTTTGAGCCACATCCAAAGATATGATGTCATGTAAAAAAGTCTGTTCATGACCGATAGACTTCACATCATGTTCCGGTATCACATCTCGTTCATCTATTCCCATGGCCAGCAGATGTATTTTGACACCATGTTTTCCAAATTTTTTCTCCAAAACCTTTACCGGCGTTTGTCTCAAATCCCTAAAAGTGTGGATATTGAGGCGACTTAAGAGCAGCTGTGTCACTTTTCCAACCCCCCACATTTTCTTTACGGCGAGCGGATCTAAGAAATCTCTAACACCATCGGGATGTACAACAGTTAAACCGTCAGGTTTGTCAATGTCAGAGGCAATCTTTGCCACAAATTTTGAAGGAGCAACACCGGCTGAAATTGTCAAGCCTGTCTCTGTTAAAATTATTTGCTTAATCTTTTTCGCGATATTCTCGGGCTGACCAAAAAGACGTATGGAACCTGTTACATCAAGAAATGCTTCATCAATAGATATGGGCTCAACTAATGGTGTGAAACGATGAAATATTTCAAATACTTGCTTAGAGACTTCTTGGTATCTTGACATTCTGACAGGCAAAAAAATCCCATCAGGGCAAAGGCGTTTTGCTTTCGCAATAGGTTGGGCAGAATGAATCCCGAATTTTCGAGCTTCATATGAGGCAGATGACACCACGCCTCTTTCCTTGCTACCCCCCACTATAACCGGTTTACCCTTTAAGGCAGGATTGTCCAGCATCTCAACCGAGGGATAAAAAGCATCCATGTCTAAATGAATGATGTGTTTTGACTGACCTTGCTTATCCATAAAAACTTGTGATTGAGAAACAAATTTATCCTTTAATCCATCTCATTATCAATTCAACAAGAAACTGTATTTCCCGATCTGAAAGCTTCTTTCCTTTAATTCCTTAACTATTCAGGTCTTACAAAAATTCTTTTGACTAAAACAAAGAGAACATAGACAAGCAATGCCCATAACAGACTATTGATAAAAAGGGGTATAATTACAAAATTTCCGGGGAAAAACTGCCTCGGATACAATGCAAATGTAAAAACCGGAAAGTATAACACTTTAGACATTACCATTAACGATCGACCAAGGAAAGGCAGCTGACTTTCATGTACATTGGCCGTGACAACAGATAATGTTATGATTGAAATAACCTTCGTGAAAACTAAATGAACCACAGCAATAGCAAGGATTATAAAAACTTTCTTCATAAAGGACCCTTTATGAATGTTTTTAACTACCACATCACATCAACATCATCCTCAATATCATCTTCCACAGTATCATCCAACAGATTATTAAACTCCAATCCGATCCGCCGCTCAATTTCATCAACACTAACAATAAATCCAGAAATATCAGATTTCGATAAAAGACTTTTTGTTACTTGAAAAAATGTTGAATCAGTTTTATAAATTTGGATCTATTTTAAAGGACCAAGAACTTTATTCGATCCAAATTTAATTTATACAAAGTTCCTCGAATGGCAGCTTAAAAGGAAACGATCTCGTTTTAAAGTTTTAGACGGCAATAAAAAGAATGATGATGATAAACCAACTTATCATTGATGTTTTCCAAAATCCCTAAAAAATCAAAAAGGCAAACCCTATGAAATAGATTTGCCCCTCTTGAAAAACGATATCAAAAATATTTTAGGCCCCTGATACTCGCAGGGTCAGTTATCATCAACACTTTCGTCGTTTTCCTCTCTATTCATAGTCCGAAAAAGTCTTTGAGCCGTTTGAAGAGTCCGGTTTTTTTTTCATGTTATAATTCCTTGGCGGGCGATGCGATGCGAAGAGAGATAGTTTCTCCATCGCCCCACGGCCACCAGGCACCACAAATAAAAACATCTTGGCCCGGATCTGTGGTAAAAAGCAGCTGGCCTGACCGAAGGCCACCAAAATTATTGTTGCATACCTTTACAATATCAGGTGCTTCGCGGATGTTTGAACTGTCCCATACATTGCTGAAATCGCGTTCCAATATCGCGCGAAATTCGTCTCCATTATCTGCAGAAAATTCGGCCAGGAAAGCTTCAAAGCGATGGTCCCACTTCCACGAAAAAACTCCCCGGGAAGCGCTTAACAATTCTCTGGAAACCTTCTCAAGGTCTGACTTTTTAAGATGCATGACAGTTTTCCTCTTCAAAAAGTATCTTTTTTCAAATTATTTCATTTTCAGAGGAATTTTAAAAGGATACTTTGTAATATATGCAAATATCATAAAGGAAAATGATAAATTATACTTCAGATTTAAATACCTTTTAATCGCATCAGATCTTTTTAATTGTTAGATTCCGATCATTTGGTAAAGCTCTTCTTTACTTTGAGAAGCATTTTTCACATGTATTGTATTTAACCCAAACTTTTTAGCAGTCGCTATATTGCATTTTAAGTCATCTAAAAATACTGTATTTCTTGGTATAAGATTATAGGTGCCAATGAGATACTCAAATATCTCTGGTTCAGGCTTAATTGATTTTATATGGCTGGAAATAACAATGCCGGAAAAATGTTTCCAAATATCGTATGCCCCCGATAGGTACTCAAAGGAGTGTTTGTGCATATTTGATAGCACATACAAACTGTAACCTTTTTCGCTCAGTTCCATTATGACATCTACTGTCTCTTGAATAGGTATAAGAGATTTTGGTGTTTCCTCAAAGAGTTTTCGGATTTTATTAACCCCTATATGACAGCGGTCATTGGCTCTTGATATTGCTTCCTCTAAACTTAGAGTTCCCTTGTCAAGCATCTGCCAATCTTCGTGGGCGATGATGTTTTCCATGGCTTTCTTATTTTCCGTCTTACACGAAAACAAGCTGTCAAGCAATTTCTGTGGATTCCATTCTAAAATAACGTTTCCAATATCAAATACTATATCCATAATTTCCTTATTGCAATAACCGTAAATAACTATAGAAACGTTTTTCCTGATGGACAATGTTCGTCATATGACCACAGAATATGCAAACATATTTTCCGGTAGGTTTCTTTTGGGTGTATTTGGATGCCACTTTACCCATAGGAATATTTTGTTTTTTATCTGGATGGACAGATTCAGGGGTATTAACACAAAGAAGACGAAATTTTTTAATCGACATCAAATTATGTTTGCAGATAAAATCCCAAACCCTTTTCAAGTGATTTTGGATCGATGTACTCTGCACCGACATTGCGATCGATGATCCAAATTATTTTGACGAGTCCTTGAATTTCCGTTCTCATTGGATTGTCTAAAATAAATTTCAATTCAACAGTATCATTTCTGGAAATATAGTGTGGCTTTAGACTTGCAAATCGAATTCCGCTCGCTGAAATATCTTCAATGATTATTTCTCCTTTTTCATCTTTCCCCTGGACAAAGTATTTACCAGAGAGCCGGACTTTCTTACGGTAATGCTTTCGATATTCCAAGCTGAACCGAAAAACTTCGCCACATCGGCATTTGGCCTTCAGCCTTTTATGAGTATCCTTGAAATTCGTTACGTCAATATTTTTCTCAAATAGGCATTTGGGACAGATTATAGTTGCTTGATTGGTATCGTCTACATAAATTTTTTTCATTATTTATTATCCATCTAAAGAGCTGATAGTTACATTTTTTAGGGTGGTGATGAGATCGAGTTTGTTCATTGGGAGCCTTCTGAATTAATTATCAATCAATTCAGGATAATAAAGAATCGGTTGAAAATTGTCAATGAATTCTGTATGGTTAACTCAAAACTTCGACATCTTATAAATAATATCCCCAATCTTATTTATAAATTTCAGATGGTTGAGGCGTTAAATATGCCACTAACATGTTTCAAATGTAAACAGTGCGGGAAATGTTGTCTAAATCTAAGAGATTCTTTTGAGACATGTGCATCTGAAGAAGATATTCAATGCTGGAAGAAAGAAAGACGTGACGATATTTTAGCTTGGGTTGATCCCATACCACTCGGTGATGATCATTTTATATATGATATCTGGATTAGCCCGACAACCGGCGATGATGTTCAAAGATGCCCTTGGTTAAGAAAATTGCCTAAAAAGAATAAATATATTTGTCGAATTCATGAGTATTCTTGACTATTTTTTGTATTGTGAAAAGATGTGTTAAAAATCACTTAAAAGCTTATTGAATTTCACACCGATCCCCCCTGAATCGACTCTTATAACTTTTCCTAAAACCTTAATAGGATCACCGGAGCCCGGGTGAGAAAAAGTCATTGTTAATTTTTGACCAAGCTCTGATAAAAAGTTTGTTTCAATAAATAGACCACCAGCACTTATATTTCGAACGAAATCTTCAAAAATACGCCTTTGATCTGATAAATAGGTTATGTCTATGAGCGTCGATCTCCGAGGATATTTTCTCTTTTCATTCTTGGATTTCTGCCATTTCTCCAAATCTTTCAAAAGTTGTCGCATTTCCGTGTCTGACATATCATCGATTATTTCAAATATGAAAGCACGGACTTCATTTCTACCGAGTTCATTATCATTATTTTCCATGTTGACCCCATTTTGATTTCAGTCTCAGATATTTCGTTGTAACCTCAGGATCTCCCCAGATATTCAGATATAAGGGTCAAAGCTTGACGGGTTGTTTCCCAAATCACTTTTCGCTGGCTCTGAAACGTTTTTTGATAAATCTAAGGCTCGTTCCAGGCGATTCCAAAACTCGCCTTTCGGGCTCAAATAGAGCGCTCAAAGAGATTTTTGTTTGGGCAACAGCCCGTTGATTTGTGAATAAGGTTATGGTTATCCTGCATCTTATTTTTATCAGCAATTAAAGCCCCTATTTATCAACCCTCTCTTTCAATTCTTTCCCGCATTTAAAAAATGGCAGCTTCTTCAGGTCAATCTTGATCTGTTCTCCGGTTTTCGGGTTCCTACCGGTATATCCCTTGTACTGTTTGACGAAAAATGAACACAGGCCCCGGATTTCAGCTCTGTCCCCGTTGGCCAAGGCATCCGCCATTTCATTAAAAAACAGGTTCACAACCGCCGCAGCCTCGTTTTTCGTTAATCCTGCTTCCGTTTTAAGTGTCTCAATAAGATCCAGTTTGTTCATATTCAGCCTCCGAAGTTTGAATTATTTCAGTAAAATATATTAGCAATGAAGCAATGTCAAGAAATCTGTGTGGTTGGATGAGGACGGGTTGACGGGCTGCAATTCGACTTACCAACAGTCAGTTACGGTTACAAATCATAAACTTTTTTTGCCTCTTAAAATTCAAGTACACGATAGGTATTCCTTATTATTCGTGGGGAATGAAGGATGGATGCACTTTTTCAGCAAGGAGAGAAAATATAAAAATTGAAGATCAAAATTTTTACGATTATTAAACGAAATATGCTATGATTCAAAAATAACATAAACAACAAGGTCAGAGCATGCAAAAAAAAAATTGTCTGTTTTCTGATATTCCTTATGCTGCCTGGAATATAGACCCAAGAGTTCCCCTCTGGTGGCGATACTTTCTCAAAAGTTTTAGTCCGCAAGAGATGAGAAATATCCCCCCATTTCTCATCCTTATCATTGGGATTGTGTTAATTTTTGGGTTAACACTCAAACCCCCCGAAAAAGACGACCGATAATGTCATCCATGTATAAAAAAGTCGGGGTGGCCTCGCTGATCATGATGACTTCGGTTTTTTTAAGCCGTCTTACCGGTCTTATCCGGGAGCAGGTCATTGCCTATATCGGCGGAATCAGCGGGGGAGTCGATGCCTATCAGGTCGCCTTTATCATCCCCGAAATTTTAAATCATATCGTTGCCAGCGGGTTTCTTTCGGTAACGTTTATCCCGATTTTTTCTCACTACCTGGTACAAAATAAAGAAGAGGAAGGCTGGCGGGTTTTTTCACTCATCCTCACCGGCTTCGGCAGTGTACTGCTGCTATTGATTTTAATTGCCTGCGTTTTTGCCCGCGGGTTCGTCGAAATTTTCGCTCCGGGGCTTGATGATCCCATACTCATCGAACGCGCCGTCAGGATGACAAGGATTATCATACCGGCCCAGTTTTTCTTTTTTACCGGCGGTATGCTTATGGCCGTTCAGTTCGCCAAGGAGAAATTTTTCATACCGGCCCTGTCTCCCCTTATATATAATCTGGGAATTATTTGCGGGGGAGTCCTGCTGGGAACTCGAATCGGCATGGAGGGTTTTTCCTGGGGAGTTCTGGGCGGGGCCTTTATGGGAAATTTCATGGTTCAGGCCTGGGGGGCAAAGAAGGTCGGGATGCGGTTCACAATAAACTTCAATTTCAGGCACCCGGATCTATGGCTTTATCTTCGGGTGACACTTCCCTTGATGGTCGGCTTGACCATGAGCTTTTCAACGGAATTTTTATTTCGATTTTTCGGTTCGTACCTGCCGCGAGGCAGCATTGCCGGCCTTAATTACGGCCTGAGGACGATGTTTATGCTTGTGGGCTTCTTCGGCCAGGCGGTGGGGATGGCTTCATTTCCGTTTATGGCGCGTCTGGCGGCAGAGAATAAAATACATGAAATGAACCGGCTGCTCAATGATGCCCTCCGATATCTGGCGCTGGTGGTCCCGTTTTCCGTTCTGATTATCGTCCTCAGGCAGGAAACGGTTGTCATCTTGTTTCAGCGTGGCCGGTTTGATGCCGCCGCAACGGCCTTAACGTCCCAGGTGCTGCTTTTTTTGATGATCGGAGCGTTCGCCTTTACCGCACAGACCCTTGTGGTTCGGGGATATTATGCCATACAGAACACGCTCTTCCCTGCATTATACGGAACTGCGGCGGTTGTACTGAGCATTCCCGTTTACATGGTCGGAATGCTCAAGATGGGGGCCGGGGGGATTGCGCTGGCGATTTCACTTTCAGCCATTTTTCAAGTTGCCCTGCTATACGTTCTTTGGAACAAAAAGAGTGGAAACAAGGATAGTCTCAGGGTGTATCGGTTTTATCTGCGAACGATTTTATTGAGCATCCCTTTGGGGCTGTTTCTCGAATTTTTCAAGGCAACCGTCCTGTCGGGCTTCGATTCGACCACCCTTGGCGGAAGCCTCGCGGTTTCAATGTTGACGGCCCTGGGGTTTGTCGTCATCCTTATGTCGGCCGGATACATGCTGGGCGTAACGGAGATCAAGGAGTTATGTCGCCGCGGCTTAGAAAAGATCAAAAAATATGCCGGAAAATGACCGGTATTCGTCTACCCCTGGCAGATGTCGGCCAGGCGCTGATCATAGAGCATCCCTACGCCGTATTCGCTGCGCCGCATAAATTTTTCCTTGGCCGGTCCGGCAATCTGCATCTCCGGGTGTTTTTTCTGGACATCTATGGCGATCTTCATCTCCTTGGTGCATCCGGTACTGAACGTGGCATCCTTGCCGACCCACTCCGGCGGGACCTTGCTCTTAATCATCCGAAAGGCCTGAACGATATCCTCGTAGGTCTGAAATCGCCAAATATCGATGAATCTGCTCCGCTGGACAATCTCCCACATGTACATCAGATCATCCGCATCCATTCCCTTCTCGAAGTAGTCGGAAGGATTGATGATAAATGTCATGGCATATTCCCGTCTCAGGTGATCGACAAAGACCGACATGATTTTTTTGGCCGTCTGGAGTCTTCCGGGAATCGATCCGATGATGCCGCTGTAGAACATCACCGTCATGCCTTTCTGTTTGGCGGCGCGCATCTGCTCGATAATCGACTTGGCCTTTTTTTCCAGATCTTTGTAGGTGTACTTGATGACTGCCGGGTGTCGTGATTTGAAGCTGACCATGACCGTACCGTCCGCTCCGGCCGCAATGTTAAAAATGTTCTGGGTAAACTGAAAGTGACTCCCAAAAAATCGTCGCTTCTGGTCGGGTCCCCGGGAAATAACGCCGTCAACCTCTTTGAAAAGACGGGCAAAGGTCGTGGAGGCCAGGAGCAGGTTGATATTTTCCCGGGTGCCGTCGGAAATAACGATAATATTGTAGTCGCTTCGAAGAATATCAACAAGCTCATTTTTCCCGAGACTCCTTTCCCGGATAAAATAGCCTTTCTCAAGTTGACTGTTCAGGGTTTCGTCGCTGTGGGCGTCCTCGAAGTCGACCTTGGTATACACCGGCCCTTCCTTAAAGCAAAGGATGATCTTGTGACCCAGGCGGGCGAGGAGCCGGATGATAACCAGATCGACCATGATCTCTCCGGATTCGTCACCCATCCACAGAATTTTTTTCGGGACCAGACCCGGATTTTCAGTGGATTCTTTTCCACGAATACCCAAAAAATCGAACAGGGCCTGGGCGCCGTCGCCTGTCACCGGGCGCTTTAAAATGCGGCAATAGTCTGATTCGGTAAGCCGGACGGAGTTGTCGTCGATCCAGAGCGACGTTTCCACCGTCAAAGCGAGCAGCCGTTTCAGTTCAATGAAACGGAGAATTTCCCGAGTTTCGGTCAGCGTTCGATGCGTGTTGCCGAGTTCTTCGGTTTCCAACTTGTTCAGAGCGTTTCTACAGGCCGTTGAACTTAAGGCGGCAGCAGCCCGAAGGTTTCTCATCCCCTTTTCGCAGAAATAGGGATCTTCGATTTGGGTTCGGTTGAGAAATATCTTGATCAGACGCTTTTCTATCCGCGACGGAATCATAATTTCATCGCGCGTCTCATGTTCGAACTTGATTCGGATCAGGGAATCAAGATAGTCCCTTTCCCACGGATCATCGATCAGTCGATGAATCAGGTTTAGAACCCGGTCCAGCACTTCGGCATATTTGCTTTGGAGAAAATCGGACTGATTTCGATTCATGATGGCGTTAAACATCCGATCGGAACATGGATAGTATCGCTCTTCATTTTCGGTGTAGACCATGAACCGAACCTGATCGGGAGTTGCCACGTTTTCGGGATAAGCGAAATAGTCCATGTGATTTTCAATAAAAAAGGCCGTGTACCATGCGTCCCTTTGAGGGGTTACATGGGGCACGAAGGGCTGGGTGCCGTCGACCTGGGTGGATGTCTCCCTGTCTTTCTTTTCTTCTGCTCATATTTCAGTCCTTTGTCTGATGTCGATTTTGAATCCGGCTGTTGACATCCGGCCCCTTAGAACCGCATTTATAAAATGCGTTGCTTCTTTAGCTTGATTTTGACCTGTTCCCCGGTTTTTGGGTTCCGCCGGTGTATGCAGTGTCTCAATAAGATTCAATTTATTCATCAACAGTCTCCTAAATTTGAATCAATTCAAGTGAATATATTTTTTGTTGAGAAATGTCAAGGATTCTGTATGGTTATGGATTAGATATAAATTTGGGAAAGGAGTTCAAGTGAATGAAAAGGTTTTGTACTCAAATCTGGCTCAGGAACAAAGCTTTGATTAAATCTGATTATAGGCAGTTATCCCGATTTAGCAAATCCTCCACTTTAAATCCTCTAAGTGTCTGATATTACGTAGGCTCAAAAATGAGCGATCCCGTGTTTTCTCCTGTTTTATACAGAATAGTAAATAAAGGAAGAATGGAAAGTCATATAATATCTATTCAGTTTATGAATTAATAATAACAGCAAATTAACTTCAATTATATCATGTAACAGTTTATGTAATAAGTTGCCCTTTTTTGCGTTGCAATGCAGCGCTTGCTTGAAACGTTTACAAGGCTTGGATTCCATCACTGAGGCTTTGCATAGATGATCGGTCACCAGATACCGGAAAGAATGAAGACCTTTCTTTGGATCACTGAGATTTGCTGTATTCTTTAAATAATATGTAAAACGTTTTGCAAATTCGTGTGAGAAAAAAATGGGATCACTCATTACCCCATTGTGACCCCATTATATTTTCCGTCTACCGACAACCTATTGGCTGACCGATCTACAACTCGCGGATTTTATCATGTCGGTAAATGCATGGCTAAAAAAGATTGCTTAGATGCTTAGATTTGATAGCGAGATTGTATCGGCCTTTTTCTGTAAGTGAATATTCTTTTCCATGAGAAGGATCAAAAGAATAAGAAGAAATCAATTCTGCCCTGCTCAGCTCATCAAGACCTGCTTGTACTTGTATTTCGCTGAAAGGAAGTGTCCTCATGATAAATTTTTCCCACAACTCTGTAGTATCGTTGCTAATATAAAGTTCTAAAATATTAACCGCAATTTCAGAGAAATTATCTATCAATGATGTCTGAGGAAGCAATTTAATTATATTTTTGTACTTCTTAATAGTTTCTTTTAAAGTTGTATTTTCATCATTTAACTCTTTTATTTTTTGTTTAAGCAACTCATTACTTTCTCGTAAAGCATCATTATCATCCTTAAGCTGAACAATATCCTGGTTTTGTAGTTCATATTCGTGTTTGAGCAAGTCGAAATGGGAGGCATCAAGAACTTTTCCTTTAATGGTGCCAAGTATATTTATAATATCCATTTTCTGTCCTTCAAATAGTTAATTTAAAAACAAAACCCCTCCTCTCTGTGTGAGAAACGGGGTTCAACATCATCACATATGCTCTCCCTTTGTTTAAGGTTAAAGCAACTATTTTGAAATCTTATATTTTTTTTTGCAGATTCGAACAAAAATTGTCAAGAATATTACCAAGGTTGCTATATTGTTGCAGATAAATCTTTGCAATTGACATCCCTCATTATAATTGAGATAAATCACCTATAATTCCAACCTATATACATAAGGAGCACCTACCTATGACCCTTACAAAAATTCAGATCGTAGAATCAATCCAGAATCAGACCGGTTTTCCCAAGAACAAATCATCAGAAATTGTAGAAACCCTTTTAGAGATCATCAAAAGAACTCTGGCCTCAGGTGAGGATGTGTTGGTATCCGGGTTCGGCAAATTTTGTGTAAAGGAAAAGAAGGAACGTAAAGGCCGGAATCCGGCTACCGGTGAAGCTATGATGCTGGCACCGAGGAAGGTGGTTACGTTTAAGTGTTCTGGGAAATTGAGGGACAGGATTAATGGATAAAAGTTTGGTTTATGCAACAGAATCAGGCCGAATGTTAGTGTAGGAGTAAGCGCAGATGGCCCTTCAACGAAGACAAGAAAAACTAGTGAAAGGAATTAGGGACTGAGGTCGAAAGAGTCGGAACGGGAAGCGTTACATTATGATGTCGCAGATAGGGCGAAGATGCGATAGATCGACAGGCGAAGCGGTACAGAAAATGGTGTACATCAATTAAAGGTATAACAGAGCTCAATATAAAAAGGAATAAAGTAAATTAAATCCTCATTAATTATGGGTAAAACATGTGTGGAAGATTCGTTCAAAACATCCCTTTTGAAACCCTTCAACAGAATTTCAATATTCGCACCACAGCCTCTGACATTATACCCAATTATAACGTAGCTCCAACCCAAGAAATTCTTACGATCATAAAACATGACAATGAAAATACACTGGAAAAACTTCATTGGGGTCTTGTGCCGTTTTGGGCAAAGGATATTTCCATTGGTTCCAGAATGATTAATGCACGGGCAGAGACAGTTTCATCAAAACCCAGCTTCCGCAATGCCTTCAAAAAACGTAGATGCTTGATTCCTGCAGATGGATTTTATGAATGGAAAGGTGAGAAAGGAAACAAGCAGCCATTCTATGTTTTCACTCCCTTCTGGTGAACCTTTTGCATTTGCTGGTTTATGGGAAACATGGACTGATAAAGAAAGTGATGAAGAATCTGTTTATAAATCCTGCACGATTATAACCACAGCAGCAAGTGAAAGCATTCGTGAAATTCACCACCGTATGCCGGTAATTCTTGATCCAGACTTTTATGAAAAATGGCTGAATGTTGAAATACAAGATCCAAAAGAGTTAGAGATTATTCTGAAGAGATGGTGTAATCCATGATATGAAATATTATCCGGTATCAACATTCGTAAACTCCGTTAAAAATAATGATCCGAACTGCATTAAACCGATAGACGAAAATTTATGATAGAGTTTCAGCTTTCAAATTCTGTATGTTTGACTTATAGAGAATCCCAAGTGGTCTTTTCTTGACAAAATACCCTATTCGATTCTCATTGTGTTTTCGATCATTATGATCCTTCTTCCTTTTAAACCCATGCCCCATTTTGTTGAAAAACTGATCATGTTAAAAAACGGAACTCTGAAAAAACCCATCGATATTTTTGATCTGTTTTATCATTCAGCACCATTGATCCTTTTGATTATTAAAACATTCAGAGATTATTCTTCGAAATGTCAACCGAAAATTAACCCCTCACGACAACCCAATTTTGACCCCTTCTTAATTTGAATAAAAAAAACCCCTCTCTGCCAAAACAGACAACACGTAATGCGTTAACTACTTTTGGTATAACCGGCTTTCAGGCTGAATGCCTTGTGTTTGCTATATCCGATTGCGGCTCTTGATACACCATCGATCCATACGGGATAGTTGTATCCATATTCTTTGATCAGCAAACCACCGAAAGCATCTGTAATCATATGGACGTCCTGATCGTTTACACAGTCATCAAACCAGGTCGTGTTTTTATCCGTAAACTCAAAATTAATCGTTTCCAGTCTGGATTTTTGAGAATTGTATATCGTAATTTCTGCCATGTTAAACACCTCTTTCGGTTAATTGCTTTTTTTAAGGGTTTCCTTGAGACGGTAACTTTCCCAGCTGCAGTTGATCACATGCGCTTTGTGAGTTATTCGATCCAGCAGGGCCGCGGTCATACTGGGATCACCAAATATTTGTGTCCAGTCTCCAAATCCCATATTGGTCGTGATCATCACCGGTTTTCTTTCGTGACGCTCGGCCAAAATTTGGAAAATCAGCTGAGCCCCTTCTTTGGAGAAAGGAACATAACCCAATTCATCAATAATGAGCAATCCGTAGCCGGCATACCGCTTTACAACACGGCCCAAAAGTTTTTCATCCCGGGCTTCAATGAGTTCATTGGCAAGACCGCAACCAGTAACAAAGCGTGTCCTTATTCCCTGTTTGCAGGCTTCCATACCCAGGCCGGTGGCCAGATGCGTTTTGCCGGTTCCGCTTTTGCCCATAAAAATGACATTGCGTGATTTTTCTATATACTCACAACTTGAAAGTTCTTTAATGAGACGGGCATCCAGATCCGGGCCGCTTCAAAATTAAATGTCTCAAGCGGTTTTGATAAAGGGAATTTGGCTTCCCTCAATCTTCGTTTACGACCATTTTCCTTCCGAACCTGAACTTCAACCTCGGTTAAATTTAAAAGAAATTCATCATAACCCAGCTTGTCCTGTTTCGCCTGGCGAAGATGACTCTGCAGATTGCGTATCATCGTGGACAGCTTTAAGCTTTTAAGATTTTCATTCAGCAATGCTTTCATTCCGGCATTCATAGCGCACCTCCGATCTGTTCATATATGCATACATCCGGAGGTGGCAGCGTTTGCCAGTTGTCCAATGACACAAAAGATGCATTGGATGATCCTTTTTGTTGATTAAAATGTGTTCTACTGCCTGACTGGAGCTGACATTGGCTGAAAGGGCCTGTTCAACAGCCGATTCGATATCTGCGGCAGCGTGATCTTTGTAAAGCATCAAAACCGATATGAACTCCTTGATGCCCTTTGTTGCCCTGCTTTTGACAAAAACGATCTAAAAGCCTCTCAAGGCAACAACGGCCAGCTTTTGCGCCATTGCCGTATGGGACGCGCCGAGTCAAATGCCTGTGGTCGCTGTTGAATGAGTTCAAGATAATGTTCCGGCAAAAGGCTCCATTTGTTGTTGCTGTAAAGCCGTAGATGAGATGCAATTTTTTTGCTCCCATAAAATATCTCAACACGATCCACATACAAAACAACATTGACCTTAAAATAGGCATAGACGGTCGGTACCGAATACCGATTTTTATCGATGACAACCGTAGAATATTTGTCCACCTTCCCACAGATGTCTCAAGGTTGCTAAACGGAATATCCGGCAAGGCTATCAGATGCTTCTTTTCTGTCTCGTACAGCTCATTGACCGTCTGCTCTCTACCGGCAATCCGGTGATTGCCATATGAAAGACAATCTTGTAAAAGCTTTTTGTTTAGTTCCTCTAATGACTCAGCTTCCGGAACCGGGACCATGTAGTTGCGTCGGGCATAACCGACCAAACCTTCGACACCGCCTTTTTCATGCCCTTGACCGGGATTGCAAAAACGGGGGGTAAAATTGTAATAGCCCCGAAACTTGTCATACGATTCCTGAAGTACCCGCTTTTTGCCTCGTAATACCTTTTGAACCGCTGTGGTCAAATTGTCATAGATCAAAACTGGAAAGACACCACCGAAAAAGGAAAAGGCTTGAATATGACCGTCAAATAGCGCCTGCTGCCGTTCACAAGGATAACAGCGCACAAAATGTTTGCCGGAATACTTTGAACGCATGCAAAAAAACTTTAGCACGAGTCTCATCACCTCCTAAAATCGCAATACATCTTCCCCAGTCTACTTCGGCCTCCACACCGATCTGGGGATCGGATGGAATAAATACCTGCGGAGAACTGACCCCCAATCTCAGCTTGGCTTCACGAACATAACGCCTGACGGTCGTCTCCGCACCTTGAAAATCATGTTCCTGTTTGAGCCGATTATAAATCCGAACCGCTGTATGCCGCTGCTTTTTAGGCCGTTGTTTGTCATCCTCCAACCATTTGTCGATGATCTTAAGATAGGGACCTAATATCGGATACGGCTGCATAACCCTGGGTTTGTATCCGCTGTATTCACCCCGCAATACTTTCTTAATCGTATTTCTTGAATGTCCTGTCTCTCTTGCGATCTGTTTGATCTTTTTCCCATAAACTCGGTGCGCTGTTCGAATATAGCCGTATTGATCCACTTTGAGCATTCTCCTTTCTCCCTCCGGTATAAGATTGATAGCTACCAATCCTATAATACCAGAGGTCGGCTCAAGGGGGTCAATTTTGGGTTGTCGTTTGCCCTATTGGGGGGTCAATTTTAGGTTAGCAAAACCAGTTGGTAAACAAAGAGCAAAAATTTTAGAATTATGAAATGAATTTCACAGAATTGGTGAATAATATTCATAAAGTCTGGCAATGATAATACTATCGGACAAGATAACTATCTATGATTATATCAGATATGTCTTTTTGGAGAATCTGGCATGGTTTCTGCTTTATGTGAAGTGGGAATCAAGACTGGCGTTGAAAGAAAGTAATTACCACACAACTTCAACACCTAAAAAAGGAACCACGTGATGGCTATTAGCCTCCAAAGGTTATAATAAATAAGGGAGTTTGGGGTGGTAATTTATGGCTTCTCTGGTGTGCGTGCATCTTAATCTTCGGACGACCGTATATTTTTATACATAACTTTAGAATGCACCGAAGTTAATAACGGCATTGGGGGAAGCTAAAATTATATGAGATGTTTGGTAGTCTCTGATTTAAATTTGATTGAAGAGCCTATCGGGCTAATATTAGCAGGGCACAAGTAGCCCTGCTTTTTTTTAATACTTACTTATCATCTCTCTTAATTGTCCTGAAACCCCCTTTTCTGATAAGTATGTTCAGATTCATTTAACGATAAATATGCCCCAATTCGTCACGTATTATGACAAGAAATGTCATTTCACTTGATTATAAATTCGAAAATCAGCAATAAACTGTTGTAATCGTACATTATTATTTAAATAAGGTTTTGTGGAACGTATTATGCATATAGTAGTAACACTTTGTGTAATACCAGATGGGTGTACCCATAATGGCAGAGACTTTTATAGACTCCCAGTATAAGGATTTGAAACCATGAAGAAAATAATAGTAGCAGTTATTATAATGATCCTTATATCTATAAGTTATTTAGGTGCTGAGGATAGGGAAACTGTAGATCCTGCCAAGGATAAAACATTAATGCCTTTAAAAGGATATCTACCATTACCGGCTATGCATACATATTATTTTTATAAAGAAGCAATGACAAAAGAAACCGAGAAGGTCAGATTTCTTGGATTCTATAGAAGGGCAAAGACGGATTATTGGTTTTGGCAGGATGGGTGCCGGAGATGAGATAACAAATCCTTTAAATGAGTACGAGAACAAAAAAATTAATACTTCTCCTTTTAGTTGGATAATTATACCCAATATTGAAGAAAGTCAGCCATCAGGAATAATTCAATTTACTTACTCTTTTTAGCATTGATTGAAAGGCATAAGCTGTCGAATTTGGCTTTGATCTATGCTTTTTTTATTGCCCATTAACCCTCTTTCTCAATTTCCCTGAACATTTAAACGTAACAACCCTTCTCGGTTCCAGCACCATATCCTCACCAGTTGCTGGATTCCTGCCTTTACGTTCCTTCTTTTCCTTAACAGAGAACTTGCCGAATCCACTGACAAGGACATCCTCACCAGATGCCAGTGTGCTTTTGATGATCTCTAATAGGGTTTCTACAATTTCTGATGATCTGGTCTTTGGGAAACCGGTCTGATTCTGGACTGATTCTACGATCTGAGTTTTAGTGAGTGACATGGTTTATTGTTCCTTATGTATTTAGAGTTCGTCTTTTGACATTATTTGATAGCAAGAGTTTTTCCATTACCTCATATTTTTGGGCACCCACTAAGAGTTGATTATTAAATAAAAAGGTAGGAGCCGCAGTAATTCTTAATTCGTAGGATCGCTTCCAATCCATATCAACGGCTTCTCTGTAGGTTCTGTCTTTCAAAACCTTTAGGGCATCTTTGCCACTTAGATTGATAGACTCAACCACTGCTAAAAGGACATTAACTTTGCCAATATTCTGTCCATCTTCGAAATATGCTCTAAAAATGGAGTTGTGAAATTCGTGGCCTTTGTTTCTCGATTCTGCCCACTTACCTAACTCCTGAGCCAAACGACTGTTGTATGTCATTTTACGATCACCAAAAGGTAATCCCAATCCAATTGCAACTTGTTTAAGATGAGCCATCATCTGGTCAATATCAAAATCTCGACCTTTAAACAGCTCTTCAAGTGTTTTACCTTCCTCTGGTGTATCCCGATGGAGTGGGAATGCAGTCCAGCGAATATCAATTTCAAAATTCTTTTGTATCCGTTCAATACTTCCAGTAATGAAATAACACCAAGGTCAAATGTAATCAGAAAATATTTCAAGTAATTTAGGATAAGTCATAAATGCTCCTTCCTTTCTACAAAATCCAAGATAAAATCGCCATCCATATGATTATGCCAAGAATGCCGGATAGCCTGTATATTTGATCTGATAGTGAATTGATATACCAATTAATAAATTTATCATACAAGTCCTTGGGAATTAATAAGAAAACTACACCTTCAATGACAGCTATGAGTCCAATTGCCCTAATAAGCCATGGCATACGTGTGGCTGATGCAGAAAGGATAAACAGGATACCTAATATAAACGGTATGGCTAAGAGAAATTTCCGATCAACATTGTTGAATAGACTTCTGACAAACTTTCTGGCTTCAGTGGTGTAAAGAATCGTACTACATCCAATAGAGATCCCGATCAAACTAAATGCATAAAGAAACCATTTCATTATCATTTCCTTATATGGTTAATGGTTGTTGTGAAAAGACTTTATCGCATGAGGGAATCTGCATATTCACAAACCGACCAACAATTGTCAAGATATTAATGGGTTATGTGGGAATGGATGTAAAGATCACTGATTTGACTGGGATTTATTAGGATTTAAGAACGATTCCTAATTTGTTAAAATCCTTGATAATTTTGTTTGGTTCTGAGATGTAAAGATATGATTCCAAAATAGCTGCTTCAACCCAAACAAAGGGAGAGCCATATGTGATGATGTTGAACCCCACTTCTCAGAATAGAGATATGGGGTTTTGTGTTTTCGATCATTCAATAAACAAGATAGGGGCCTTAAAAATGAATTATTACTTTGCAAAATGCAATGAATTGAATTTCCTTTTATGTATCAAGAAAGGCCCTGGGCACAGCAAAGAAATAGAATGAAAAAATGGAAGCCCAAAGACAAATTGATTTTATATACTGATGTGAATTTTCAGATTATATTAACACATAGTTTCTGATTATTTTAATCGGTCATAGAGTTTTTTGGATTATTTAATCATAACCGGACCGACCGGTCAAGCCAGCCCGGTTGTAGTTTTAGAATTTCATTTCATCATCTTGATTTAGCCCCATTCGATCCATAATGTACTTCTGATCGTCATTAATTTTTTTGACACTCATCAGCATTAAGTTCACCAGCAAGTTCCCTGAGTCGATCAATGATTTCATCTATATTTCTTTCATACACCCATTTTTCGTGGTTTGTCATCATAACATTCTCCTTAGCGTCTCATTGTTAAAAGATTTCTGTGGCCGCCAATCGGACATGGTCGGCATTCACCATGTGCGGACTGTTCATTAGCAGCGGCGATGAGCGCGCCTCGGGCCAGATGATTGGCTTTTCTGAAAAGCCCGCCGGAGCCCTGATGAATGGCGGTAACGGCGGTCGGGTCAAACAGCATCCGATCCATGCCGGCAATGGTCAGATGATGCTGGAGATAGGTTTCCATGCCGTGCAAGATCAACGCCTTCAAGATGACTTTTGGCGACGATTCTGGATGCCAGGGGCTGAGAAGACCGGTAGGTGAGTTTATCGATAAGGGTGTTCTGTCCGGCCAGAATCATGGGCAGCCAGGGCTTGGAGTCTTTTTCAAACTGACAGATGGTATGCAGTTCGGCAAAGACCTCCAGGCGCATCAAAGACGCCTCATCGACAATCAGCATGATTTTCATTTTTTTCTCACGGACCAGATTCGTGATTTCTTTTTTAATCACCTGACCATAACGGCTTTGGAGTTGCTGGAAAAGGCATATCCAGCACATCGACAAACTGCCGGTAAAATTCCATGATGGAGCCGGAGGATGCGGTGATATAAAGAGATCGGTATTCCGAGGGATGCAGCTGTTCCATGGCATATCGGAGGGCGGTGGATTTGCCGCTGCCGACCTCGCCGGTGACAAGACCGATGGCCCCCAGGCGCAGGACATAATCAAAGCGGTCTTTCACATCGGCCAGTTCAGGGGTTTTTAAAATGTCGACCATGCTGATATCCGCACCAAAGGGTTCTTTCTGAAGCCCAAAGAATGTTTGATAGTATTATTCATGCTGATCCCTCCGGTTAAACAGCGTTCCGCTCTGGTAGGTGCCGTGATGGTCCTCGGTCGAGTTGCGGCTTATTGTTTTTGTCCCGTTTGACCCGGCAGTTGACATGAAGATCCACCGGCCGGATCAACCCAAAGCTTTTGTTCTGGTATTTGACCTCTACTTTTTCCGGTTCAGTGTCGTGGTAGAAAAGCTCCACCCGTTTGCCGATGAAGGCCACCGGTCCTTCATACAGTCTGCCGTTTAAGGTGATGGTCCGGTCTTTTGATATGGTGCGGCGGGCGACTTGGCGAAAGTAGTCTTTCAGATTGTCGGGGCGCTTCGCAGGCAGTGCATTTGGAGGTGAATCGTTCAAACGGCGTTTGCCCGGTGGATGTGTGTTTTTTCTGATGGTAATCATCATTCACCCAGCGATCCAAGGCCTGTATTGAGTTCAGTCAGAGCGTCTGCGCGTGCAATGCGGGAAGAAACCGGGTTCTGACGGTTTTAAACAACCGCTCGATTTTGCCTTTTCCCTGGGGTTTATACGGCCGGGCATGGATCAAGGCGATGGCAAGGGATGCGGTGATATACTCCAGATGTCTGCTGCGAAAGGCCGCCCCGTTGTCCACATAGAGTTTTCTGGGCAAGTCCCCGTCTGGCCAGGGCGTTTTCAAATGCATCCAGATAGGACGCCAGTGTCTCCGACAGGTAAAACCGCGCATACACAATCAACCGGCTGTGATCGTCTATAATGGCGATCAGATAGGTCTTTCGCATCCTGCCGTCCACATCGACCGGCGGGCCGTGCATCACATCGGACTTTGCCACAGATCATTGGGCAGCTCGGCTTCAAACTTGCGGCGGTCTTCGGTTTCGCTGCTAATTGACGCATCAGGTTTTGCCTGATGCAAAAACCGGTATACCGTGGACTTGTTCAGTACAATGCCGGGAGTCGACCCGTTTTTGTTTATCCATCTTCTTCAATCAGGTGGGGCACGGTGGCTCCGGCAATTCTGCAACGTAATTCCATAGAGCCAGACAGGTTTCTTCATCCATGGCCCGGCGTTTACCCTGGTCGATCCGGTCTTTGGGATACAGTGATTTCAGGTCTCCATTGCCATTTGTGTAAACACGAATCCATCGCAGAATCGTTCCCCTGCTGATCCGGGTCTTTTCTGAAAACGGAATCTGCCATTTTCGGGCGCACTTCTCCCGCATCAGTCGGCTTTTCTCGGTTCGACTCATGCCAGCTTCCGTTGACAAAGTCGCTGATGACACCAAAACGAAACACCGCCACCTGCATTTTTTCATCTTCGGTCATAAAATACCTCCTTTTTTTGGTTTTTCATCTCTGTAACCCAAAAAGGAGCATAAAAATGACACTCTTCGGTGGGGTGGATAACCGATAACAAATGATGCCAGATTAAATGGTGCGGCTCACCGGTTTTTGCCGGAATTTAAAAAATAATCAAAACCGGCAACAACCCCTTGTGCCAGGTGTCTGTCAGATATGCTTTGATCTTTTTGAGCAAGGCTTGAACCAGTGCCGCTTGACGACTGCGGCTAATACCGAGCCAGCCATTTGCCGGTTTGGACTTTGGACTCAATGCTTGAGCGGATTGTCTCAACCGGTGCCTGGAAGCCGTTTCAAATACCCCTCCGGCCTCAGACAAATAATGCATCCGCAGTCCGGGCATCGGTAGCGCTTCAGAAAAAAAGGTCAGATCAAACCGTCAAAACAGGCCGTCACATAACCATGCCCCCATAAGCCTGCAACGGTGCAACGCGGACAACTGCTCGGCTTGGGCCATTGATAAGCTCGGCCGGATTTAAAAAGATCGTTGAGAATAACAGGAAAAAAGAATATCATACTGACCTTCCTTGGGATACCGACTTGCGGTTCTCATTTTAAAAGGGCGGGTGGTGCCCAAAACTTACCGCCCTTTTCAATAAAAAAAGCCTCTTACTCAGAGGCTCATTTATTCTGATAATCTTTTCAATCTGTCAACGGAATCTAAAAATCTAAAACCAGAACCGATTCATAGAGTCTGATTGCCTACACCAGTCGCCACTTAGGCAATTATGCAACAATTCAGCGAATTCGTAGTGCAATGACTTCACACCAATTTTATCTATTTTGTTTTTACAAACCCCCAGTATTTTTCTGCTTAATCTGAATGAAATGCCTGTCCAAGAGAACGTCAACTAGCTCCCGTAAACATTCCAACTCCAGTTTCTACTTTTTCCAAATTAAGATTGGTTAATATCTTAAAAAAGGGGAAAGATTTGATAAAAAATTTTTTTGGGTCTATAACAGCTAAAGCTTCAAGTCTCTTGAAGGACAAATTCAATGTCATTAACTTAAGAGAAGTTGAATCGTTTAACATGCTTAATTTATTAATAAATATGTTGCATTTGGTGATTGACATGGTATACTCCCTTTTAATAATCAATAAACATTTTCACAAAGAAAGGAGCATACCATGCCGAAATTTTGTAATCGTCTGACCATCGTTGGCACAGAACCTGCTTTCCAAAATATGTGCCAAACTGATCGAATTTCTTAAGAATATTATTACTTCTACAGAATTTATCGCCCGTCACCGTCGATCTGATACAGATTTCACTCGAGAACGCAAGATGCCGTTTCATTTTTTGATTTTATTTCTTTTGAACGCTCTTCGCGGTTCGTATCAAGACCAGTTAGACAGATTCTTTAAGATCCTTTTTCGATTAGATGTTGCCGATCGGGTAGTTTCAAAGGCCGCCCTGACAAAAGCCAGAATGAAACTGAAACATCAAGCATTTATTGAACTCAACCATCGACTAAATGATATTTTTTGAAAAGAACTTCAATCCAAAAACATGGTTTGATTTCCGCCTGCTTGTCATTGACGCTTGTCTGGTTCGTTTGCCTCGCTGTGAAGATATTGCCAAACACTTTGGTATATGGAAGGTTCGCCAAGGCCGACCATCTCCCATGGCTCGAATCTCTGAGCTTTATGATGCGCTCAATAAAGTTACCGTAGATGCCCTCATTAGACCGAAACACATAGGTGAACGGGATCTTGCCGCCCAACATTTGCTCCATATTATGCCCACGGATTTCGTTCTCTTGGATCGAGGATATACGGCATGGTGGCTATTTGCCTTGATAACTTCATTGGATGCCAATTTCTGTGCCCGTATATCCTGTACTAAGTTCAAAATCGTCCGCAGCTTCTTTCAATCCAATGCCAAAGAAAACATAATCCTTATGCCGCCACCGATCACATCGGTAAAAATGGCTAAGCAAATGGGGCTGGATCTTACCCCCATGAAACTGCGACTCATCCGCATTGAAAATGCCGGCAAAACTCAAATACTGATGACTTCACTGACCGACACCAAATTATATCCATACGAAGTCTTTGCTGATCTGTATCACAAGCGCTGGCCGGTGGAAGAAGATTATAAAGCTATAAAATGCAGAATCGAAATGGAAAATTTCTCCGGCCAATCGGCCCTTTCGGTCTATCAAGACTTCCATTCCAAAGTGCTTTTGAAAAATCTGGTGTCTGTACTTGCACTGCCTATAAATGATATGCTTGCCAATTCAATGACGAGCAGAAGATATGACTACCAAATTAATTTTACACAGGCAATTTCAAAGAGCAAGGATGTCATCGCTTTATTATTCCAGCATACAACATCAAAACTGATTCAATTGATTGAGAGTTTGCAGGATATATTCCTGAAAACCATTGAACCGATAAGACCGGGGCGTAAATACCCTCGGCGACGTACTGTATCGTCAAGAAAATATTTTTTGAACTATAAACCCATCGCTTAAGTTAATGACATTGAGGACAAATTAACAATATCGCTATCCTTTTTGGTGGGAATCCTTTTAAACTTAAGGAATGGAAGGTATACAGCTATTAGGATATGTGAAAAACAAGTGAGAAACTTCAGAATTGACGAAATCAAATGTTTTGGCGATTTCTCTCCAAAGTATGATAGTACCTTATCAATATATTCAACTGCTTCGACACACAGCCCCCTGTTATAAAACGCGAGTGCAATGTTTTTCTCTAGCATGGCAACCTTCTCTGGATCAGCATCATCACCATACTTCTTAAGATAAAGGTTCAATGCCTCCTTAAAGTAATAAAGCGCTTCACTGGATCCTGAAGATTCCAAAGCCGCTTCACCAGCCTTTATTAAATATTCCTCAGCCTTATCTTCATTCTCAC
>CAVPLW010000014.1:0-432500 GCA_963706295.1 uncultured delta proteobacterium
TATTTAATTCGGTATTTAATAAAGTGGAGATAACAATTTGGAAAAACATAAAATAATCCAAGTCCGTGATCTTACTGTCGGCTATGGAACAGATATTATCCTTGAAAATATATCATTTGATGTTCTGGAGGGAGAAATATTTATTGTTTTAGGGGGAAGTGGGTGCGGAAAAAGCACATTACTGAAACACCTGATTGGACTAATACCTCCCCTATCGGGCCAGATACGCATTGATGGGGAAGACATATCCAACTGTAATGAGATGACATTCAAAATGATTTTGAGAAAGATCGGGGTCCTCTACCAGAGCACGGCCCTTTTCGGTTCAATGACAATTGCTGAAAATGTGTCTCTTCCCATAAAGGAATACACCGACTTGCCTCAAAAGTCAGTGGATACACTGGTCAAAATGAAGCTAAATATGGTGAATCTAAAAGGGTATGAAAACCATTTACCGTCTGAAATCAGTGGAGGAATGAGAAAGCGGGCAGGACTGGCAAGAGCAATGGCCTTAAACCCAAAAATTCTATTTTTCGACGAGCCTTCTGCCGGACTCGATCCCGTAACATCTGTCGAACTCGACAATCTTATTATACATCTCAACAAGAACCTCGGGACGACAATGGTCATCGTAACCCACGAACTTCAAAGCATTTTTAATGTAGCACACAGGATAATCATGCTCGACAAACAGACCAAAGGGATCATCGCCGAAGGTAATCCCAAGCACCTTAAAGATCATAGCGAAAATCCATTTGTTAGGAACTTTTTCAACCGTAAGTCAGAAAATTAAAAAAAGGAACCTGAAAGTTTTAATACAGCTTTTGTAAGGATATCTTAATGGCCTCTCAAAAAACTAAATTTGCCCTTGGATTATTTGTGATCTGTGGTATCGGTATGGTTTTTCTTGCCGTCATATGGTTGGGCATGTCACGATATTTTAAAAACGGTCGGCATTACGCAACCTATTTTAATGAGTCCGTTCAGGGGTTGGATGTGGATTCTCCGGTAAAATACCGGGGTGTATCCATTGGCCGGGTGGAACGTATTGTTGTTGCCCCTGACGCAAATTTGATACAAGTCGTATTAAAAATCGAGTCCGATCAAAAACTTGACAACGATATCTTTGCTCAGTTGAAATCTGTTGGGATTACCGGAAGTATGTTTGTAGAACTGGATCGCAAGAAAAATGGTGCACCTGATCTTTCACCATCTTTGAATTTTCCTTCTGAATATCCCATCGTCGCCTCAAAACCATCCAATATATCCAAAATGTTACATAGCATAGATGACGCACTCAACCAGATCAGGGCAATGGATTTAGAAAAAATTTCAGAAAAAGTTCAGTTGACGCTCAACAGTATAGAACAGGTGATGACCAATACCAATATAAAAAATATTTCAGAAAAAATTGAAAAATCGATTGATCGTGCCGGTCATATTTTGGATGATAAAAGATGGGACAGCATCATGTCATCTGTGGATGAAGCCGGCCAATCTCTTAATGACATAATGGATAAAACCAGCAACAGCCTGAATCATGTTGAAAAAACCATTCTTCAATTGGAAGGGATCACCAATGAAAAGGAACAGAGCATTAAAACCGCCATTGAAGATTTCAGACTATCCATGGAAAATGCCAATACACTTTTAAAGAAAGGTAATTTTCTGACAGACAAAACAGATGATTCAATATCGCAACTTAAGGGACAATTTTTAATCATTGCCCAAAATTTGGAAAAAGCCAGTGAAAACCTGAACAGATTAATCGAAATTGTTGCTGATCATCCGTCTCAATTCATGTTTGGAGAACCGCCTGCTCCACGAAAAATGGATAAGACCGAAGGTGAAAGGTAAAAACAGTTTTATGAAATGGTTCAATAAAATCTATCTTTTATTTCTCATATTTCTCAGTCTTCCCTTACTCTTTGGGGCTTGCGTGAGTCTGAATAAACCGGCAAATAAAATCGAGTACTATACGCTGGAATATCCTCCTCCACAAATGGAAACCTTAAATCCTTTACCCCATGTCATCCGAATGGACCGTTTCACAGCGGCACCGCCATATAATACCACTCAAATCATTTACAGAGATCAATCTTTTAAAAGAAATGCATATGTTTATTATAGATGGCAGACCAACCCCGGGGCTACCGTAACCACGCTGCTAAACCGTGACATTAAAAATTCAGGCCTTTTCAAAGCTGTGTTAGACCCCGGCAGTCGACTTTCGTCTCCGTATACGATTGAAGGGACGGTAGATGAATTTTTCGAATGGGATTCTCAAAATGCATGGAAAGCGATCCTTACCGTCAGCATTATTTTAACCGAGAAAAACAAAAATGATATCAAAAATAGGATTTTATTTCAGAAAACCTATCGGAAAGAAGAAATATGTCAGCAGAAGAGGCCGAAAGCGTTGGCCGAAGCCATGAGTCAGGCTTTGTCTAAAATTTCAGAAGAGATGATTAAAGATGTTTATGATTTCCTAAAAGATCGTTGAGACCTTTGAAAAACGCCCCCTTTTGCCCAATCTTTGCGCCTGCCCTGTGAAATGCGCAGCCTATTTCTCTGGGGTCAGACTCAAATTTTAATCCTCGAAATACTCAATGTATGTCGAATGTCGAAGGAAGGTATTTAACCATTTTGATTAATATATAAATACCGTTTCAACGAACCAGTCCGTAAAACGCCGCCAAAACGTCCTCCGGAGATATTCTGTCAAAGCATTCCATTTCTTCACATCCAACCGTCCCGGTTTCAAAACAGGGGCTGCATTCAAGGTCAGGCCGAACGACTTTTACGGCTCGGCCCATTGGTTTCCACGTTTTAGGATCAGAAGGACCGAAAACGGCAACAGCAGGAAGGCCTATAAATGCTGCAAGATGGCTGACTCCGGAATCATTTCCAATAAAACCGCCGCCGGTTTTGAGCAGCCCGGCCAGTTCCGTCAACTTTTCTATTTTATGAACATTTGCGTTGAGTTTTTTGGACTGCAGCAAAATGTCGTACAAATCATATTCTGCGGGACCGAGTATAAACTCCGGCTGTTTTCCGCTTGCCTCCATTGACGAAGCAACTTTGACAAAATTGGAAATGGGCCAGCATTTTTTTCGGCTTCCGGATCCGGGATGGATAATAATTTTTGACGGGTCGTATTGAGGGTTTCTCCGATCCGAATAAATGGATAAAGACAACATCATACGGGTGTCTTTATCCGATTCTTCAAGAAGCCTGTACCTGACAAGATTAGACAAAATGTGTTGAGTGACATGAATTTTTTGACCCAAATCCGGGCGGGGTGGTATACGATACACTTCATTTTCCGAAATTGAAAACAGCGTCTTCTCAAGCGAACGGGAACGGGAAAAAAGAATGATTTTTCGATAAGAGAGCAGAATATTTTTTACAATCGGATCGATATGACTCGAATAGAGGGTTGCAACGGCTGCAGCCTCCAAAGGAAACCATTTATCTACAATATCGAGTTCCCGGGCAAGTTGTCCAATGCTGCTTTGACAGATAATTGCTATGGAACCGTATAATTTTTTAAGTCTTAAAAGTGCCGGAAAGGTGGAGACAACATCACCCAGTGCACCGTAATGGATAACAAGAATATCGATTTGAAATCGACTCCCTTCAAATATAATAATTCACCGCCCATTCGCTTCGCTCATTAGAGTCGCAGAGAACCCAGAGCTTTTTATTTTATTGTTTTCCGTTGAGAGGACGGAAAACAATAAGAAACATGCCCTGCGAGCAATTAGAACACAAAAAAAATATCGCGTTGAGATTGAGTTTTTTCTTTGCACTCTCGGCGCCTTTGCGGTGAAATGAAAAACGATGTCAAATTACATAAGTCTACATAATTTAAGCGGAATATTTGTCAGTATTTTGTTTACGCTCAGTTTAGGTTAAAGAATTGTCGTGTAATTGGGTCCGGCGACCAACAGGTTGTTGGAAATTGTTGACTGTATCTTTTCCATCTTGCTTCCAAAAACAAAGTCTCGAATGACACCGTGTCCGTAGGCACCCAGAATTACGAGTGCATCGTGTGGAACATCATAAAGGTTTTCTTCAAAGACCTTGTTTTCAAAAAAATGCCATTGCTTGACATAGAGGTCCATTTCTTCCTCAAGATTTCTGTCCTTAATGATCTGCTGGTAGTCTTCTTTGGAGAACTTCTCCGTCTGCGTGAAAACATCCAGCTGTATGCCTGAAGCTCTGGCGATATGAAACCCTAGCCGGAGGGCTTTGACCGAATTGACCGACCCACCGAAAAATACCGTGATGCTTTTCCATGCTTTAAAAACAGGGCTTGTGATCAAAACCGGAAATCTGGCAGACTTTACAATCCGTCTCACTCGGGGTCCGATGTATCCGAGACCGATTTTTGAAGACATGTCGCTGACGCTTCTGGGGCAGCACATATAATCAAAGTTCGTGTGTATGTCCGGCAGCGTCGAGGCCGTAAAGTGCTTTGGATCTAAGAATCGTGCATTCATCCCTGCCTGTTCTACCAGCTCGGTAGCATGTTTTAAAGCGGTTTCCGGGGATGAAAGATAGGATTTGTCAAGATCAACCTGGACCACATCGTTGTCAAAATACATTAAAAATTTTGTGGTTTTGGGAATGTATATCACCGGAGAAGCCCCGACCTTGTTGCAAAAATAGATCGATTGAAGGAGCGTTTCTCTCCCAAAGGGATTATTTCTAAAGATATGAAGCAGTCGGCTTTCCATTTGGTTCTCCTTTTATCATGTTTTTACTTTTTCATCCCATTTTCAATTCCCATTTAGTGACTGGTCTGAACCATCAGCTCCTTACGATATTGATCCAGGATGGTCGCTTTGGAAATAAGACCGAGAAACCTCTTGTTTACCACCACCGGCATGGAAAACAGGCCTTTCATATCCATTTTGCGAACAACATCTAACAAATCATCATCAGGATGAACCGTTTCAACCTTAGCATTCATGATTTGTCCTAAAAAAACAACATCATACATCACCGGATCAAACAGGTATGGCCGAATATCATCCAAATGGATCATTCCCAGAAAATTACCGGTCTGGTCGTCTTCCACCGGAAAATAGTTCCGATGGGATTTTTTAATAATAGCAACAAAATCCCTTAAAAGCATACTCTGATTGACGATAATACAATCCTTTTCAATAAGTTCCGTTACATTCAGATCTGACAAAACCCGGGCATCGGTGCCGGGTCTTAACAAATGTCCGTGTTCCACAAGATCCTTCAGATAATAGGATGCCGGCTCAAAATAATGGCAGAGCGTCGTCGTCACCGCAGACACCATAATTAAAGGGAGAATGACTTCCCATCCTCCGGTAATCTCGATGATGAGAAAAATTCCGGTCAACGGCGCCTGCATCATGCCGCTGATCAGCCCCGCCATTCCCAAAAGTGCATAATATCCTTCGTTGACCCATGATATGGACGGCCAGAACAGTGCAAGAAGATGATGATAGGTCACCCCGACAAGGCTCCCGACAACCAGGCATGGTGCGAATATTCCGCCGGAACCTCCCCAGCCCAGGGTCAAAGCAGTGGCTGCAATTTTGGCAAATGAAGCCAGTGCTACAACGGCAAGCACCTGGCCGTATTCCCCTTCGATCAGAATTTCAACCGTATGGTACCCTTCCCCCAGTACCACAGGAAGAAAAAGGCCGATGACACCCACCGCGCATCCGCCCATGGCGGCCCGAATCCATATTGGAGCTGAAACTTTGTGTGATACAGTATGCATGGATCTTAGCATGCGTGTAAGGAGAATGGATGCCGCTGCAGACAGGACGGCTAAACCGAGACAGGCAAAGATATTTAGCAGGTCGATATTGAAGAGGTGATGTTTGAACGGGATCTGATTCCCTTGAAGAAGACGACTGATTTCTGTACCGGCAACCGAAGCAATGGCAATGGGGACAATATTGACCGATTTCCATTCACCCACGATAACTTCAATGGCAAAAACCATTCCGGCAATCGGTGCGTTGAAGATGGAAGATATGGCACCGGCGGCGCCGCAACCCACCAAAGTTACCCGCTGCCGATCGTTTAAGGAAAAATACTTGGCGATATTTGAACCGATAGCCGCTCCACTGATCACAACAGGTGCTTCAGGGCCCGCCGACCCTCCGCTGCCGATGGTTAGACAGCTCGATACAAGCCTTGAAAAGCTTGATCGGAACCTCAAAAGACCACCGTAACGAGACACGCTGTAAATCACTTCCGGAACACCGTGTCCGGCGCCTTCTTTGACGACTTTTTCCAGAAACAGGGAAGAAAGGGCGGCACCGGCGGCAGGAAGAACAAATACCCACCAGTAATGACGGAAATGATGAAGCCACTCGGCCATCATCACAAGGCCCCGATTGAGCGCCACCGAAGCCAAACCGGAGAAATTCCCCACGATGGCGGCCATCAACATGAGCAGAAGTCGATCATCAAATCGGAAAATTGGCCAGTTTCCAGGGTAGCGCCACGATGTTAAAATGCGCATTTTTTTCAATACCTAATAACGCTCTCCTTTTACGAGTCGGTTTTCGAAGTCGACAATGTTTGAAAAAAACGCTGTTGAATCGGGGGTTGTTTTTAAAAATTCCACAAATGCGTTTTCACGGATACAAAAAGAAAGCCTTGAAAGAAGATGAAGATGGATTTTCCTTGACGAACTTAAAAGGATGAACATAACAAACACCGGTCTGCCGTCAACGGCTTTGAAATCGATGGGTTTCTCAAGAAAACAGGTGGATATTAAAGAGTTTTTTATCATATCCTTTAAAGGATCGTGGGGATGGGGGATGGCAACCCCTTTACCAATACCTGTTGATGTCAAATGTTCCCTTTCAAGCAAGCTTGAACAAAGCATTTCTTTGATACTGCTGGATAAATAATGGATGTTCATAACAGCGTTTTTCAACACCGTTTCAACATCATCCCCCTTTATATCATATAAAAGACCGCCACGTTTCATTGAAGGCAGAAGATTTTCCGGTTTTGTCTGCTGTGGTGCTGTATTCACTTTTTCAGAAAGTGAAAACGGGAGCTTATACATCGCAGCCCATTTTTCCAGAGTCGATTCATTAAATAGATATCTATTTCCGGTTTTTTGTATGGGTATCCTGCCCTGGCGAATCCATCGCTCCACAGTGCTTACCGGAAGACGAAGACACTGGGCGACTTCGTTTATTGTGAGTTTCATAAGAATAAAATTTAAAAATACGATTTTCATTTGAATTCATTCCGCGTTACCTTGATAGACATGATCTTCTACAAGTAGCAGGGAAATTCAAATTTAAACTTTATTTAATAACTTGAATATCATTCTAAATCAAGAAGTTTTATCATTCGATGCGGGTTGCCGGGTTTCTAATTCCGATGCCGACCGATGGGTGATGGTAATGTCGCGTTTCGGATAGGGTATCTCAACACCTTGTTCATCAAACGCTGTTTTGATTTTGTCGGTGACATGGGAAATAGTGTCCATGCGCTTTCTGGCATCATCAATCCATACCCTGAGCTGAAGATCCACCGACGATTCTCCGAAGTTTCTCACAACAACCTTTGGGGCCGGTGTTTTTGAAATCCAGGGCACCGATTCCGCAACATTTAGGATTAACTCCTTTGCTTTTTCAATATTCGCATCATATGCAATGCCGACGTTGATGCGAACTCTGATATTCGTTGAAATAATGGTGTAGTTGACGATATCCCGTTTCATGATTTCATTGTTGGGGATAATAATCACAATATTATCCGTCGTCTTGATCTTGGTAGCCCGCAGACCGATATCGATGACATCTCCCCAAGAAGCACTTCCTGCCGGAGCGCTCCACACTTCAATCCGGTCTCCCACTTCAAACGGCCGATCGATAATCAAAAGCACACCGGCGATAAGGTTGGACAAAGTGTCTTTGGCGGCAAAGCCGATGGCAATACCGGCCACACCGGCACCGGCAATAAAAGGCATGACATTGACACCCAGGATATCCAACGCCAGAACAACGGCAGTAGCATAAATGATCGCTCCTGAAAATTTATTGATAAGGTCGAAAATGATATCATCGACTTTGGTTTTTGTTTTGTCGATGATATTTTTTTCAAAGTATCCCAGCAAGATTAGCAAGAAATCTTTGGCTGGAGATGCTATAATTATAATCAAAAGCGCATGAAAAATATTTTCCAAAAGCAAAACATCGAAAAGTCTGATAAGATACGTACCGGTGATAAGTATCAGACCATAGAAAAGCGCCTTGCGGATAACGCTGAAAATCTCGGTATTGATTTTAAGAAAATTGTTTTTTTGGGTCTTTTTCTCAAAAGAAACCAGAATGCGTTTTAAAATTATCCAGATGATATAGGTGCCGGCAATAGCCCCCAGAGTTTTGAATACCAGATGAATGTATACCGCCTTTATACCGGATGTCTTGGATATTTTCTCCAGAAAAGCAAAAATATATTCCATAATTTCCTCAATATTGAATTGCCATTTAAAGAATTTATCAAATATGACATTTCTTATTTGTCCGTCAAGCCCCCTTTCGCATAAAAACGCTGAACTAGACCAGAAATCGAAATTGGGTTCAGGCTTAAGGCAAATATATGGATGCGAAACTTGAGTAATTATATTTTATAACCAACAACATCCCCATTAAACGTTTTGCTTAATTTGGATAAAAAGATGTTGCGATTGTACTCGGTTTTGTTTACGCTCAATTGAGGTGTTATAATTCTGTATGGTACAATTATAGATACGGATACCACAACGAAATGGCGGTAAAAAACAATGAAAATATTAAACGTACGGTTTAAAAACATAAATACCTTAAAGGGAGAATGGGAGATTCATTTTAACCGGTCCCCACTTAAGGAATCAAGGCTGTTCGCCATTACCGGTCCCAACGGATCCGGAAAAACCACTATTTTTGATGCGATATCACTTGGACTTTACGGCGAGACCGCTCGTCTTAAAAATTCACCGGAGCAAATTTTGAGCAAACAGGCCTCTGACTGTTATTCAACGGTGACATTCTCGGTAAACGGCAATGTTTATTGCTCCACATGGTCTCTGCGCAGCACCAAAGGGAAAACGCTTTTGCCGGAAATGAAACTGCTCGAAATTAACGGGAGAAAACAGGTGCTCGGGGATAAGATCAGCACGGTTCGTAACCGGATCGCAGAACTGACCGGTCTTGACTTTAAGCGTTTCTCCCGATCCATTATGTTGGCGCAGGGGGAATTTGGCGCATTCTTAAACGCCCTCGATAACGAAAGGGCCGAAATACTAGAAAAAATTATTGGCAAAGAAATATATGCCGAATCTTCAAAAGCCATTTTTGACAAAGCCGAAACGGAGTTTAAAAAACTTGAAGCACTCAAAGAAGAGATTCATAATTTTCCTCTGATGCACACTTCAGAGGTTAAGAATCTTCAGGAAACGGTTCAGCAGCTCGAAGAAGATTATCAAAAGACTGAAAACTTATTTTTTAAATTATACGAAAGAGAAAGACAGCTCAAACACCATGGTCAATTACAAAAGGAATATAAGGAAAATCAAACCGCTCTTGCAGAAGCCAAGAACCGAAAAGCGCAGATTCAATCAGATCTTCGGCGACTAAAAAAGGGGATGGATGCCGCATCTTTTGAAGAAGACATTAAACGGCTCGACAGCCTGAAAGCAAAAGCGTCCATTGATTTGGATACGCTAAAGGAATTTGAAAGAGAAATTGCAGGTCTTAAAGATCGACTCAAGGTATTGACGGAAAAAGAAGAGGCCCATATCTTTGAACTGGATCAAGCTCAAAAAAGCTGGTCGGAACGCCGGGTGCTGATTGAGAAGACACTTGAAATCGACGAAAGGATCAAGGCGGCAAGCGATTCGGTTCGAACGTTGTCGGAGCGCCAGGGGTCTAATGAAAAAGAACACAAGAAGACCTTACAGGATCAACTGACGATCAAGAAGGAAATCGCAGAAAATGAAGCTCGCCAGAATAATACCGAAGAATGGCTGAAGGAATATGCCGGATATGAAAAACTGATAAAACAGATTCCTATCATCAGAGGCACACTGAAACAGTTGCGATCGATCCGTCAAAGCATGTCAAAGCACCCCGGCCAACAGAAGTCCGCATTAAAGGCCGAAAGAAAAGCGTCTGCATTGCTGACCAAAACGTCACGTAAAATCGGAAAACTCCGGAACAAAGCAGCGAAAATCAAGACCCGAAAGGCTGAACAGAATAAAAAATTAACATCCCTTTTGAGAAACGATTCCCTGGAAGCGCTTGAAAAAATGTGTGCCGAACAGAAAGATCGGCTGGCGAACTATCATTCAATGCTTAAGATCTCTAAAGCATATGCCAAGCAGGAGGCAGGGGACGGAGAAGTCTTGGAAAATGAGTTGAAACAGGCTGAACAAGAACACGCCGACTTGCAGAAAATGTTTAAACTGGAAAACAACATCCTGTCCGTCATCCAAAATATTGCTAAATTCGAGCCATGCAGAAAACAGCTCAAAGAAGAGGAATCTTGTCCCCTCTGCGGTTCAATGGATCATCCTTATGTGACCACCGGACCTCCGTTCGGAAAAGAACCGGCGGAGGCTCTTTGCGTGCAGGAGGATAAACTGAAAAAAATTCAACATCAAACAAAAAACCTTTTGGACAAAATTGCCCGACTTAAAAATAAACATGATCCCTTGGTGGAAATGAGAAAAAAATGGAATCTTTTGTGTCAGGCGACAAAGGCCGAATGGGCCATTGGGGATCGCCGTTCTGTTAAGAAATTCGTTCGGATACTTAAAAAAGATGTGCGAAAACAAGAGGCCCGGATCAAAAAAATTCGAAAAAATTTTAAAAAGGCCGAAAAAATCGATCAGGCTATGCAAAAAAAATCGGAAAAGTTAACTGAAAAGCAAGCTGTTTCGGACAAACTTCAATATGATTTAAATATCCATCGAAATGCGTCATCTTCACTGCAACAGGAAAATCAAACCATCAAACAAAGGGAAGCAGAACTGTTACAAAACCTTCAACAGCAACTCAAGATATTCAAAGAAAAAATTCCGGATCCGGGAACAGAAGATGAATTGAGTCGGCGGCTGGAATCAAGGCGGGTCGATTACCTCAACCACCGGAGAGTTAAAACCGAACTGAAAGAACAGGCAATCCCATTGAAAAACAAAAGCCAAGCTTTGCCTCAAATACTCGATAAGTTGAAAAAGGAAGCAGAACGTCTAAAAGAACAGATTAAAACCGACCAAGAAGCTTTGCATGCGCTGAAAGAAAAACGAGAGACGACTTTCGGAATCAAAGACCCGCTTCAAGAAAAGCGGGAAACGGAAAAAAAATTACACGCTCAGAAAGAAGAAGCGGAAACCATCCGGCAACAACTCCAAGAGATTCACCCGGCCCTGTCGGAAAAACAGCGATTGAAACAGATTACGGAAGATAAATTTAAGGACAATAAAAAAGAATGTGAAGACCTTGAACAACATCTTTCGATCCGGGTGGTTGACTCGGGTTTTAGTACGATAGAGGAGGTCCGAAATAGCTTTTTGAACCTCGAAGAACAGCAGATCATCAAGGATAAACAGGAAGCCATAGATCGCGAAACCGCCCGGTGCATTGCGAATCTGGATGCCATCCGGGAAAAATTTGACGAAGAAGAAACAAAGGAAATGACCATCGAATCCACGGAAGCCCTAAGCCTGCAAATCCAAGACGCGGGAAAACAAAAGGATGAACTTCAAGAAGAGATTACCGCCGCCGAAAATCGACTGAAACACCAGAAAGCCATGGAAAAAGAATATGAACAAAAAATTAAGGAGATGGAAGAACAGGAAAAAATATGTGATCGAATACATAAAGAAAAAGATTTTTTTGAATCAGCCGGCGAGGCTGATATCAAAAAGAAAGTTCAAGAACTTATGCTGGAGCATTTGCTCGAACACAGCAACCGACAACTCGAAGAACTCAGCGGCCGTTTTTATTTGAGACGTTCTGAAAAACACGGGCTGGCATTGGAAATCGAGGATGTTGTTCATCAGAGAGGACGCAGACCCATCAAAACACTGTCCGGCGGTGAGAGCTTTTTGGTCAGCCTTGCAATGGCGCTGGGGCTTTCAGATATGGCCGGCAATGGCCGAAAAATAGAGTCCCTTTTTATTGATGAGGGCTTCGGCTATCTGGATGATGAAACATTATACAAGGTAATCTCCACACTTAAGAATTTGAAAACAAACGGTAAAATGGTGGGTGTTATTTCCCATGTGAAGCGGATCGAGGATGAAATTCCCACTAAGATACGAATAAACAAAATTTCTGAAGGTGTGAGTCGTTTAGAAGTGGTGGTATAATTATTGACGATGATTTTTTTAAGAAAACAGAAGGATTTTGGGATCATGAAAATATAACTTTCTCATAAAATGGCACGTATAAAAACAACTGTAAACGGAGGTTTTTCGTCGTGATTGATCCCCGGATTGTCAAATACCGCGATATTGCCGCTGCCATGAAAAACGGGATGTTTGATTTTGAGGTTCCGGTTGGTCCGGAAGACGAAATCGGCCAACTCGGTCAGACCTTGCTTGAATTAGGACATGCGCTGAAAAATCAATTTGATCAGTTTCACCTGTTATGCAAAATCACTGCTCAAATAAATGCCGGACTGACTTTAGACGAAATTTTGAATCAGATCTTTGAATCGTTTAAATCCCTAATACCTTACGATCGAATTGGATTTTCACTGCTCGAAGAAAATGGACGGGTCGTTCGGGCGCAATGGGTACGATTCAACACAGCCACAGCGAATATCACGCCCGGCTACACAGCACGCATGGAAGGAAGCAATTTGCAGCGGATTGTCGAAACGGGCCAGCCGCGTATCATTAATGATTTGCCGGCATATCTGCAAGCGCATCCGGAATCTGAATCAACAAGGCTGATTGTTGAAGAAGGAATGCGCTCCGGCTTAACGTTCCCTCTGGTTGGCATGCATCATCCCATTGGGTTCATATTTTTTAACAGCAGGCAATTGAACACCTACCAGAATTCCCATGTAGAACTTTTCTCCAGATTGCAGGCCAGCTGTCGACGATCGTGGAAAAGAGCCGGCTTTATCAGCAGTTAATCGAGCTCAATCAGATGAAAAACAGATTCCTGGGGATTGCGGCCCATGACCTGAGAAGTCCCATTGCTATCATCATGAACTATGTCGAGTATCTTTTAGAAGGTCATCCCGGCAACATCACGGAATCTCAGGACAATATTTTGAACAAAATGCTGAAGGTTAGTGATAAAATGCTGATTTTGGTTAACGAACTATTAGACGTAAATGCCATTGAAGCCGGTCGGTTAGAACTGATCGTGCATCCGGTAGACCTGACCAAGTATCTGAAAGAATGCTATGAAGAGAATCTTATGCTGTCAAAGGCCAAGTCCATTGAACTGGCGTTGGATCTTGAACCTGAGCTTCCGGTTATTGTCATGGACCCTCATCGGATCGATCAGGTAATGAATAACCTTATAAACAACGCAATTAAATTTTCCTATCCCAATACCACCATCACATTGCGAGCACGAGTTCTGGATCAAGATGTCGCAATTTCCGTCCAGGACCAGGGACAAGGGATTCCGGCCCAAGAGGTTGATAAACTATTTACGGAATTTGGCAAAACCAGCGTTCGACCAACCGCAGGTGAGAAAAGTACCGGTCTGGGTCTTGCCATCGTCAAACGAATCGTCGAATTGCATGGCGGCCGCATATGGGTGGAGAGTAAGGTCGGTATTGGTTCTATCTTTACATTTACACTGCCCAAAGCGACTCAGGCGGTTTAATTCAGTCGGTGACATGCCGTACTTCCGGATTTAATACGATTAAAATCAACCAAATGACAACTATTTAAATACGTTGTATAATCGTACTGATGTATATCGAAAAAACACTGGGATCATGTGCAGACAGAATAATGATGCCGTTGCTCGACTCAAAGACTTTTCGGTATACGTTCCCATTAATTGTCGTTTTTGCTATTGACTGGAGGATCATGTATGAAGATGGAACAATATATAAGAGCTATTGCGGGAACTTTTATCTTGCTGTCTCTGCTTTTGGGGTATTTGCACAGTCCCTATTGGCATCTTTTCACGGCATTTGTCGGTCTCAACCTTTTACAGTCCGCATTTACAAAATGGTGTTTGATGGAAGATATTCTGGTTAAATTGGGAGTCCCCAAAAACACCTGATTTCCGGCTGTGGGTCGGCTGCTTTAATTGGTTGATAAAGAATTTTTCTATAAAGGCACTTTTGAGGTAATTGTTTATGCTTTACAAACCTGCCAATAGCAATACGATATTAGATAGTGTGACATTTAATGTAAAGTAGCAAAAGGAAGGAGTCTAAAAATGAAGGTTTTAATCGTTTACTATTCGATGTACGGGCATGTCCATCGCATGGCCGAGGCTGTTGCTGAAGGCGCAAAGGAAATCAAGGGAGCCCAAGTCGAAATGCGACGTGTTCCCGAAACACTGCCTCAGGATGTTCTTGCCCAAATGGGCGCCCTTGAGGCCCAAAAATCTTTTTCCCAAATACCGCTTTGCACCGTTGAGGAGCTTGCATCCGCCGACGCAATTGTATTCGGCACGCCAACGCGTTTCGGAAACATGTGCGGCCAAATGCGCCAGTTTCTCGACGCAACCGGTCAGCTTTGGGCGCGGGGCGCGCTGGTGGGAAAGGTGGGAAGCGTGTTTACAAGCTCCGCCACCCAGCATGGGGGCCAGGAATCCACCATATTGAGTTTTCATATTACGCTTCTCCATCATGGTTTCGTAATTGTGGGGCTCCCTTACTCGTTTCAAGGACAGATGCGCGTGGATGAAATTACAGGCGGATCGCCCTATGGGGCTTCGACAATCGCCGGCGGACAGGGCGAACGCATGCCGAGCGACAACGAACTGGCTGCCGCCCGCTTTCAGGGAAAACACGTTGCGACCATTGCAGCAAAGCTCGCAAAATAATCATCAGATATAAAACCGGCTGTAAAACGCTATCAACCGGTTTAAGACGGCCGGAGATACAGGGAAAGAGGACAAAAGCGCAATCTTTAACAACGCGGCTCAAGTATTTAACCACACTTTCTACTGGAACAGCATGAAACCCAACGGCGGCGGCCGGCCAACAGGGAAAATCGCGCAGAAGATCACCTATGCCTTCGGCGATTACTCTAAATTTTCCGAGGCATTTTCAAGCACCGCCGCCTCTCAGTTCGGCAGCGGCTGGGCCTGGCTGGTCAAGGACGTAGACACCAAAGTGAAACGGGGAGGCACACCCCCTGAACACGTACAATATTCAAATAGTGCCGGATACCATTGGGTTAGCAGACTGAAAGTTCTCCCCGAGCCAGCCGGTGAGTGAAGGATTGGATGTTCTCCAGTTCACGGTCAATAACCGCAATCACGGAATCATGCACATCTTCCAAAAGGACTTCCGGTTCCAGTATCAGTTGCGCTTCGGCAATCAAAGGCCGGTCAATGGGTTTTCCGATCTGACTGCAAAGCCAAACAGTGACTTCCCTGATACCCCCAACTTCCCTGTAGATATGAGAGGCGATTTCGTGGCTCAGCAAATTATAAATTTTTCCCACGTGGCTTATCGGGTTTTTTCCGGCGGCGGCTTCCGTGGTTGACGGTCGGTTGAAGGCGATGACGCCATTGACGCGATTTCCTCGACCGACCTGCCCGCCGTCGCCGGCTTCAGCCGAAGTGCCGAGAACGGTGAGGTACATGCCGGCATCCCCGCGCTTAGGATCATCCAAAGTGTTGATAGCTACTATTACAGAATCCAGCGACCCGGACTCGTTGGTGATAAACGCCTGCAACTCTTTCTGGATGGAATATTTCCGGTCAAAGTACATCCTTGCATCTTGAATGAAACGGTCGACAAAGGCCATGGCCACCGTCAACGTAAGGTTTTTCCCGAGGCGGTATCCCATAACCTTAATGTCTTCACCGGCTTCGGGAAACGCATTTTTGAAAGAAGATGCATTCAGGAATTTTTCCGCTGCAAGAACCAGACGTTCGGTTTCGCTCAAAGGCGCATACCCCACGCCGGCAGAGGTGTCATTGGCACCGATGACGTCTCTTGAAAAGATATCCGTTAATTCAGGTGAACCCGGTTTGATCTCATTCTGAAAGACGATGTGTTTCAATGGATCCACAAAACGCAGATGTTCCCGAAGCCAACGTCGTGCAGTGGACTCGGCGATTTCTCCAATCGGAATATTGACATCGTGATATTCATAGGTAGCTCTATCGCCAAAAATGAGTCGCATCGGTTCCACCACTTTACCTCCCCCGAGTCGGGGGGTTGTTCGTCCTGCCACGAGCAATCCCTTGTCGATATTATGATGAAGGATACGTCCGAAGCGATCCTGGTATTCCCGGCACAATTCCACACTGGTGGCTTCCATTATCGCGTCGCAGATGGAATCGGGATGCCCGATGCCTTTTCGCTCCACCAACTCTACAGGCTGCTCTTCGATGGGTGGGCCGTCTACCTTTTCCACATAAATATTTCTTTGAATGTTCACCATACGCTATCCCTAAAGTCAGCCATCACCACAGGGAAATGGAGTGAAAGCTTCCGGATTTGTCTACGAACCCGTCCTAATGCCCTATTTCGGACTTTACCGCACCGGCTTCTGCCACTCTTTGGCAAAGATACCTGCAATCCGGTCGACCTGACCCGGATCGATCTTCAAGGCCTTGGCCACCTCTGAATAGAGGGTCCTGCGGTCGCTGTTTTCGGCATCCACGAGGCCGTTGAGATCCCTTTTCTCCTTGAGGTTCAGCCCCCCGGTATCTGCCACGGAAAGATAGCCGTTGCCCGCTTCATTCAAGGCGCCTTTCTGGTAGTATGGTTTCAGTGCCTGGAAACGGGCTTTCATTTTTTCTTTCAACGCGCGAATGGTTGGATTGGAAACAGTGGTTGCGTCTTCCGCCCACGCACTGGATAAAGATAAGGCGATCTTGATTTCCGGTAAAAAAGCGCCATCATTTTTAGACTGGTCCCCTTTTTGATCCGGCTTTTTCCCCCGGATATCATTCACAATATCCCCGGCAACAGATTCAACCTTTTCTGCCGGAAAATATATGTTTATGGTCACGCAGGCAAACAGGATGATCATCGCGAACACCATTGCCGTCCACATTGGTTTTTGAAGCATTTTCATATGAACCTCCCTTTGTCATTTCACAACCGGCCCCCCCTTGGAGCCGATTCTTTTGATTCTTTTAACCATGTCCTTGAAACTGACACGGTTATCCGGATTCTGATTTATAATATCTACCCCTGAAAAGCTACCTCTTTTTACGAGATACTCTGTACCGCCTTCTCTAATGGTGCCGTTGACCGTGAACACGTCATTTTCAAGAGAGGCCCGAATACCGATTTTCTCATAGGGAAATTTTTTGAAAAAAGATGCAAAGGCGCCTGCCAATCCCATAAAGGGGCTCTGTCCCCCGCCAATCTGCGCAATGTTTTCTACGGCCTTAACGCTGATTTTTTGGGAAATTCCCTTTGTTTGAACCGTTTCCAGTAAAAGATTGAATCTCTGGGGTTGGCCGTAAGCCATCTCAACATCACGAAGTTGACCCTCTAAGACCCCTTCTATCTTTCCGAATGCGGTATCTGTTGTCATTTCGGACAGCAAAAGATCCTCCCATTTTACATTGAGCTTAAAGACCGGTGCCGACGTAAAAACCCCCGAAGCCCCCAAATCGGATAAAATGATCTTGCCTTCGAAGACTTCGGCCTTGAGTTCCCCTATAGTGGTAACGGCGTGATTTTCGTATCGGATGGGGTTTAGCGTACCGGTTAGGGTGCCCGCCAAGGGCCGCTTCCAGATCTTAGATAAGAGGGGCTGAAGCATTATTTCATCAAATTCCAGTCGGGTCTGGATGGTAAGATCCGGACCAAAGGGTTTTTCGACCTGCACGGATCCCAATCGGACATCCCCACCGGGAACCTGTATCACGGTCGGAGATTCCACGGATATCCGGTTCGGACCTGCATCCAAAAGCATGCTTAGCGGCTGTTTCGGCAGCAGGGGAAGGGTTATGGATTCAACCTCTAACTTACCGCTGAGCGTCTTAACAGGGGTTTTGGCAACGCCGGTTCGGTACCAGACGGGAAGATCGAGGTCAATCCCTTTTAGGGCAATACCCTTCTCCGGCAAAGAAAAATTGCCCCCAAGCCACCCGAGACGCCCGGTAACTTGCCACGCATCTTGAACTCCGTTGATCCGGAATTCAGCGGAAACGGTTCCCTCGGTCTCAAGGGTTGTCAGAAAGGGTTTTTCGGTTTTATAGGGCTCCTGAAAAAAATGATGAAATATCGGTTTCAAGGGCGCCTTCGGGAGCATTACCGTGACATCGGCATTGGCTTTCGACGGACCCTGCTTGAAAATTCCTTTGATTTCAAGGGGCAGGATACCCGTCAAATCGAATCGGAGCTTGGAAAGTTCTATCACTCTTTTTTGAAGATCATAGGTCCCGTTGCAGGACGTGACAATGGGGTTTCTTTTCAGGTTCAGATAATACCGATCATAAAGGGCTTCGCCGGCCTGGGCTTCTATATCGGCGGCAAACGTCATCCTGGAACGCTTTAAATCCACAACACCTTCGATCCCCGTGGCGAGGGAAACTTTTTCCCCCATTATGCTCCCATCCTTGTTTTGAAAGACGAGATCATCGAAAGACAGTTTTGCTTTCACCTGCCAGGGTCCGGTCTGGGGTCCTGTGGCGTTGATTTGGATGGAATCATGAACCTTAATATTCCAATCGGTCGGAATCAGGTGGTAAGCGGCGGCGGCATGGAAAAGCAACGTCTCTTTTCCTTGAACCGTAAGGTTTAGGTTGCGTTCCTGTAGACGAATACCAAGAAAAAGATTTTTCAAATCAAGAGTCTCGAGTCGGACCTTAGGGAGGATAACGGATTTTTTTTCTGTGTCGATGCGGCCATCCGGGATATGGATGCGGATATCTGTGATGAGCGTGTCCCGGGTTCTTGTGTTAATCTTTGCCCGGGGGATTTGTACGGTCACATCCTTAATCTCGATCACAGGATAAATGCCGGAAATTCCCTTAGCCTTGAGGTCGATGTCCAAAGGCGCCAGGAGCGTATCCGTCTTTTCCATCACGGACAGGCCGCCAATATGAAGTTTTAAGGGAGCAAGGGCGGTTTTTCTCTGTTTTATGTCATAGGCAAATCCGGTTTCCATGGACAAAGATTCAGCGGCAGTCACTGAGACGGGCAATGCCCCCGTCTTTTTTAAATCAGATCCCAAAGCAATGCCTTCACAACGGACGTTAAGAGTTTCGAAATCGAGATTTTTGGGGCCGTGGCGATACGTAAATTTTGAGAGCACCTCCATTTTTTGGATGCCAAGCTGCGAGTCTTGGAGTCTCATGTCCTGAGATTCAAGCGTGCCGCTGAATTTGAGATCGTTGATGTCAAAGGTTGTGCCGCCAAGTATATTCACCTTCGGCGCTGTAAAATTCATATTTCGGGAAGCATTTTTGACGTCCAAAGCAAACGATAAAAAAAGCGGTTTGTCGACGCTGACTCCGGCATGGATTCGCTGGGCCTGAAAAGTTTGACCACCCATAGCTGCCGAGAACCGTCCGTCAAGAAGTTCCCCTGACTCAAATCTGATGTCTCGAAAGAAAAAGAGACCGATAAGGTCCCGAGCCATTTTGGCAGGAAAAGAAGGCCCCCTTTTCGCCGGCAAGAGACCGGGGATTGTGAGCCCTTCGGAAAAAAGGTCAAGATATAGGCCGTTCATCTTTATATTTTTAAAAATGAGGGACCGATGACCCCATGGACCCTCAATCTCCATATCCGCTCTGATGGAACGAATCTCCATAGAAAAGGTTTTCTGTGGTTTCAGGGGTTTGAAAAGAATACCCCTGGCCTCTAATACCATTGGTTTAAAAGAATAAGAGAGGTTTTCGATGGTACACGATGCCCCTGTGGATGCAGAGAGAGATCTTTCTATCATCGGCTTGACTTGGTCAGGATGATAATAGAAATAAAAGCCGATGCCTGAAAGAAGAAGCACTACAAGACACAGTGCGATGCCTGAAAACAGGAAATTTTTTTTAATCAGCGTCATAGACATTAATTTCATATGCGCGTGGCATTTTGTCTGTTTCGAGCGGCGTAATCATCGACGATATCCATATAACTAATGACATGTATTCGTAAATACGGCTACGTATTTATAACTTGGTTCTTTCATTCTATGTATGCAAAAGTTAAAAGTGCCTAAAGTGAACTAAAGTGCCTAAAGTTAAGGTATTCTATCAATTTTAATTATAATCGATCGCGCTGAAAGCGCATTCCTCAACTTTAGCTCACTTTAGGCACTTCAAACTTCACACTTTTAGACCTCAGGTTATACGGTATAGTGTCTAGACAGATAACGTCATCGTATTTATGAATTAGAGCAATAAGGGGTCACATGCCACGGCAAGATTTATATCGCCTTTTTTGAAAATATACGACGATATGTGATACACATTTTCATTCACTGAAATAAGATCTTTTCGGCTAAAAAAAAGACGGCCGCAATACGGTGATTCAGATCTTTGTTTTTCTTGTGAATCACATAAAAACTTGATATAAAAACCAAAACAGGTGATAAAATGCCCAATTACAGTTCACCACATATGCCGGATAGCCCTTCCTCGTCTATCCATACGAGCATGATAGCGCCGGGCGTCCTTGGAGTCAAGATTATCGGCCGACTCGATTCGATGAGTACGGGCAATATCTGGCGTGAGACCAACCTGGAGCTTGACAGAACGTCGCCCAAGCAGGTTATCGTCGATGCTTCTGAAATTGAATACTGTGACGGTTCCGGCATCGGTTATTTGTTTGGGCTTCGTCAGCGTCAGAAAAAAGGCGGCGGCGATTTGGAGATTCGCGGACTCCAGGCAGAATTTCAACAACTCCTTGATCTTTTTGATCCTTCTGAATTCGAAGGATCACCGGAGATCCAACCCGGTCCCATCCGCTTTTTTGAAAAGATCGGACGGTCAACCTGCCAAATCTGTGAAGAAGCCCATGCGTTCGTTGAATTTGTGGGAGAAGCCGGTGTAGCGCTGGTCAAGGCCTTGCTCAACCCAAAGCAGGTGCGTTGGAAAGATGCATTTTTAATCGCGGAAACCGCAGGTGTAAATGCGCTGCCCGTTATTGCCCTGATCGGTTTTCTGATGGGGCTGATCATGGCGTTTCAGGCGGCCATTCCCATGCGCCAGTTTGGTGCAGAAATCTATGTGGCCAACCTCGTCGGACTCTCCATGGTCAGAGAACTTGGGCCGCTCATGACCGCCATTGTTCTGGCCGGACGGTCCGGCTCTGCCTTTGCCGCGGAGCTTGGAACCATGAAAGTCAACGAGGAGATAGACGCGCTGATCACCATGGGACTCGATCCCGTGCGATTTTTAGTGGTTACCAGGATCCTTGCCGTAATTATCATGACGCCGCTTCTCACCCTCTTTGCAGACCTTATCGGCGTGATGGGGGGATCCCTTGTTTTGATCTCTATGGGCTATTCGCTATCCACCTATTTAAAACAGATTGTCTCCATGGTAAATTATGTAGACCTGTTCGGAGGTCTTTTAAAATCGATTGTTTTCGGTTTTTTGGTCGCAGGTATCGGGTGTTTACGGGGTCTGCAGACTGAAATCGGCGCCAGTGCCGTCGGGGAATCCACCACCCGGGCGGTTGTCGGCGGAATTGTGCTGATCGTTGTTACGGACGGCATCTTTTCGGTGGTTTATTATTACTTAGGCATTTGAAGGCTTATGGACCCGATCCAGGACACGATTATTCAGGTTGAAAAAATTTCTTCAGGTTACAAAAATACCGTCGTATTGCAAGATGTTTCTTTTGAGGTCAAACGCGGTGAAATTTTCGTCATTCTGGGCGGCTCAGGCAGTGGAAAAAGCACCCTGCTAAAACTGATGATCGGTCTTAACAAACCGTTATCCGGTGGAATCTTCATTGACGGACAAGATATCGTCTCTGCTGAAGGCGATGAACGCCTGGCGTTACTCAAAAAATTCGGCGTCATGTATCAAAGAGGCGCCCTTTTCGGCTCCATGACGCTACTCGAAAACGTCCGGCTCCCGCTGGAGGAGTTTACCGACCTTCCGCTTTCGGCCATGGATCTCATCGCCCGGATGAAGTTGAGCCTGGTAGGATTGAAAGAATTTGGAGCTCTTCTGCCGGCGGAACTCAGCGGAGGAATGCAAAAACGTGCCGCCATAGCAAGAGCGATGGCCCTTGATCCCCAAATCCTTTTTCTGGATGAACTCTCTGCGGGATTGGACCCCATCACTTCAGCGGAATTGGATCACCTGGTCCTTAGTCTCGCCCAAAACCTCGGCATTACGTTTGTCATCATAACCCATGAGCTTTCGAGCATTTACGCAATTGCCGATCGGATCATTATGTTGGACAAAGCGCTAAAAGGAATCCTGGCAATAGGCCGCCCCCAGGATCTTCGGGACCACAGCGAAAATGAGTTTGTTCGACGCTTCTTTAACCGGCAGGGAGCATCCGATATACCTGCGGAAAAATTTTCACCCTAATTGATTGCAAACAAAATTGAAAAGATATTATAAAGATTGGAGCATCTCCCGATTAGTTGTAGTTAATTAAGATAAAATAAGTGGGGCATCTTCAATTGAGTAGGTGTGATTCCAAAGGGTACCAGGATTCAAGGGTTCGAGTGAAATGCTAAAGAACTACAATGAAAGGATATGGAAGAAAGACATCGCAGAAATCGAAAGAATGTTAAAGGCGCTGATAAAGTCCATAGAAAACAAACCCTTGAATCCTTGGACCCTCTTCTCCAACCAAATTGGAGAAGAACCATGAATTTTTGATCGAGAAGAGATATGAGTGCTCAAGCCAATTATTTTAAAATAGGATTGTTTGTCGTCGCGGCATCGGTCATCGGCATGGTTTCGATCATCGTATTAGGAGCGGGATCGTTTCTTCAAAAAAAGGTTCTTGTCGAAACCTACTTTGCAGATTCGGTGCAAGGCCTGGAAGAAGGGGCGCCGCTCAAATTTCGCGGTGTTCGTATCGGTAAAATTTCGGAAGTTACTCTGGTGGGCAAGGCATACACCACCAAACGCCAATATGTCCTGATTCGAGCGGCTCTGTTCCCGGATACTTTCAGGGTTATGTGTACGCCGGCAAACGGATCCGATCTGAACAAGGAAGTCGAAAAGGGGCTTCGGGTTCGACTGAGCTTCCAGGGGTTAACCGGCGCCGCTCATCTCGAGATGGATTACATGGACCCGAAACTCAATCCTCCTTTGAAGATCGAATGGCAATCCAGGTATTGTTATATCCCCTCCACATCCAGCACCATCAGACGCCTCAGCGACGCTGTGGATAAAATTTTGAAGAATTTTGAAGGCATAGATCTCAAAAACATTGCTGAAAACTTCAACGCCTCTCTCAAGGAATTAAGTCGGGCTTTGTCTCGGGCGAACTTGGGAAAGGTCGGCGAACAGGCGGAAACCTTGCTTTCGGAACTCAGAGAAACGAACCGGCGGGTTGCCAGTCTTTTTAAAGATCCAAAAATAGATACGCTGTTGCCCGATGCAGCGGCAACCATGGCTGCCGCACGTCGAATCGTGGAAGACACTGAGAAGCCCATGTCGCAATTGCTCGACGCCTTCAAAAAAGTTTCAGCCGGCGTAGAAAAGCTTTCAACCCAATTGGATTCCATTACCAATGATACCACGGAAAGCGTCGCTCACTTGAAAAGGATGTTGCAACGGTTGGACAGCCTTATTTCCGATCAGCAGCCGGATATTGAAACGGCTGTTGAAAATATACGGCGTATTTCCGAAAATCTCAGGGAAATCACCGAAAACGCGAAAAAATATCCCTCCCAGGTACTGTTCGGCGAGCCCCCGCCGCATCCGAAAACCGGAGAAAGATAATGAAGAAAAAAACACTTATGATTTTCTTTATTGGACATTTGGCGCTGCCCTTCCTTTTAACGGGATGTTTCAACTTTAACAAAAGTTTCCCTGAAAAACGCTTCTTTGTTCTGAGTGCTAAAAGGAGTGAGGGACTCTCGGTGTCAAAATCGGATGCGGTCCTGAGAATCCGCAGATTCCGGGTTTCCCCGCGGTTCGAAGGCAAAGGTTTTGTTTACCGTAAAGGCAATTTGAATTATGCGTCTGATTTTTATAACGAATTTTTCATTTCACCGGCCTCGATGATTGCCGAAGAAGTGGATAAATGGCTCAAAGGATCAGGCCTGTTTCAGTATGTAACAAGTTCCTCAAGCCCTGTTGAACCGACCGTGGAATTGGAAGGTGTGATCAGCGCCCTTTATGGAGATTACAGGGATACCAAGGTTCCAAAGGCCGTGCTGGAAATGCAGTTTTTCCTCGTTCGAAATGTATCTTCCCGACCGGTCATCGTTTTTCAAAAGACATATCACGAAGAAATTCTTATTAAAAGAAATTCCCCGGATGCTTTGGTGGCAGGCTGGAACCTGGCCATTGAACACATCCTAATTAAATTCGAAACGAACTTAAAAGACCTTGATTTAAAAGAAGAGAAAACGTCATGAAAAAACTGAAATTGCATCAAAACAACCCTGTCCGAATACCTCTGAACCTGGGCAGATTCTTGGCCGTTTGGGTCATTATCGCTGTGTTGGTTGTGGCGGGATCATCGGAGTCCTTTTCGACAATAAATGCTGCAACACCTCCCGGATCTTTTTCGCATCTGGTTAAAATCGCCAATCCATCGGTGGTAAATATCAGTACTGTCAAAATCATAAAAGAGGAGCGAGAAGATCCGATGCCGTTCGGTCCGAACGATCCAATGAGAGATTTCTTTGAACGTTACTTTGGGGGTCAGATACCCAAAAAGTATAAACAGACGAATCTGGGCACCGGTTTTATCATCGACCAAAAAGGTTTTATCCTGACCAACAACCATGTGGTTGAACAGACGGATGAGATCAGAGTTCGTACGGCAGATGGTAAAGAATTTGCCGCCAAAATCGTCGGACGTGACCCCATGACAGATCTGGCGCTTATCCGTATCAAATCCGGCACGCCTTTCATCCCTCTTATCCTGGGCGATTCGAACCGGTTGGAGGTCGGCGACTGGGTGGTTGCCATCGGCAATCCATTTGGTCTTGGAAATACGGTGACAGCAGGAATCGTGAGTGCCAAATACCGACAGATCGGCGCCGGCGCTTACGATAATTTTATTCAAACCGATACCCCCATCAACCTGGGTAACAGCGGAGGTCCTCTTTTGAACACCGACGGTGAGGTTATCGGTATCAACACGGCTATTTTTTCCCAAAGCGGGGGGAGCGTCGGCATCGGATTTGCCATTCCCATCAACATGGTCAAAGACCTTCTACCCCAGCTTAAAAAAGGAAGGGTGATCCGGGGATGGATCGGTGTCATAATTCAGAAAGTTACCCCTGAACTCAAAGATAAGCTTAATCTTCCGGATGAAAAAGGCGCCCTGGTTTCAGATGTTGTTTCAAGAGGTCCGGCCGATGAATCCGGCATCAAGCGCGGAGACGTGATCGTCTCTTTTGACGATAAACCAATCAGGGAAAGCAGAGAACTGCCTTATATTGTGGCCTCAATATCTGTGGGCAAAACGGTTCCCGTGGAAGTCATTCGCAATCGGGAGAAAATGAGAGCAGAGGTCAGGGTCGGTGAGTTAAAAATAGAAGAAGAAGTTCAGCAGGAATCCAGAGCCAAGCCCAGTTTCGGAATGACCCTGCAGGAGATTACGCCTGAACTTGCGAAACAATATGACATGGCGGAAACCAGCGGTCTTATTATTGTCAATGTTGAAAGCAATTCTCCGGCAGCCGAAGCCGACTTAAGGAGCGGAGATATCATCATCGAGGTCGACCAGATACCGGTTAAAACAATAGCGGCTTTCAACCGTAAGATACAACAGTATAAAAAGGGAAACACGATCCTCTTTTTGATCAATCGCGACGGATCGACACTTTTCCTGACACTCACGATATCCGGATAAACCGCTCATTGAACAGCGAGTGTATCTTCCGGCCGGGCTTTTGCCCTGCTTCGGCCGGATTAAAAAAACTGCAACCATGTAAAAAATATAAACTCCTAAAAAGGAGGGCTGAACCATGAAAACGTCAGGTGCAATTCTTGTTGTTTTTTTATGTTTGTTTTTTACGGCAGCATTATCTGCGGAAGAGCAGGGAAAGGAAATTTTCAAATCGAAAGGTTGCATTTTTTGTCACAAGCAGGAAGGCACTTCCGGCACGATTCCTTCCCTTTCTGAGTTGGCCAAGGCATATAAAGGAAAACAAAAACAATTATTACAGTATCTTAATGGAGAAGCCGATCCGATTGTCAACTCGGAAAGAGCCGGCACAATGAAAAGGCAAATTGAGAAGACAAAGGCCATGTCCGATTCGGACCGGACGGCTTTGGCTGATTTTATGTTGAGTCATTAATATAAAATCCATGAAAACCCTGCCTCATTAGGCGACCTTTCCCTTTTATATATCCTTTTATATATCCTTACCGACCTTGCAACACTCATTTCGGAGGGCATAAAGGAAATCATTACCAAATAAAGTATGATACTCAAGTTTCGCACATTTAAATTTTGCTCTACGAGCCGGAGGCTGAAGTCTTATCTAATGTTATTTGGATTGGTAATATTCAAGCGAATTTCGATGAACGTAGCCCATCGCCATATATTTTCAAAAAAAGGCGATAAAAAGAATTGCAGAGAACATAGATTCGGTAAGGAACTTGGTTATGTTTAAAAAACTTTTGCCCAAGGAACGCCGTTTTTTCGAACTTTTTGAACAGCAGGCGGCGGTTATCAAGAAAGGTTTGGACCTGTTTGAATTACTGCTTCAAGAATACTCACGCCGAAAAGAACTGACCAAACAGATTAAAGATATAGAAAATGATGCCGATGCGGTCGCCCACCAAATTATCCAGTTGCTGAACAACACCTTTGTGACGCCTTTTGACCGGGAAGATATCCAAACCCTCGTCAACCGGATGGATGATGTGATGGATCTGCTTGAAAAAGCCAGTGCGCGCATGGAGATTTATGATCTGCCCGCTCCACCGGAGAACATTGGTGAAATGGTCACAATCCTCCAAAAAGCATTCGACAGGATCTCCTCTGCCGTGGGCATGCTCAGGGACTTGAAACACCGGGAGGCGATCTTTCAAATCTGCGTGGAGGTCAACAGCCTTGAAAATCAGGGTGATGCAGTGCTTCGGAAATCCCTGGAACGTTTATTCAAGGAAGCATCAGACCCGTTTTATGTGATCAAAGCCAAGGAAATTTACGAAAGCCTTGAAGATGCCATTGATCGCTGTGAAGATCTATCCAACGTCATTGAGACGATTATCATCAAGAATGCATAAAAGGTGTCGATGGACCCGACGATTATAGCTGTTATCATTATTATGCTTGCCCTGCTGTTTGACTTTCTCAACGGCATGAACGATGCAGCCAATTCCATTGCCACCATCGTCTCCACCCGAGTGCTCACACCGCGGCTTGCCGTGGCCTGGGCGGCTTTTTTTAATTTTGTTGCCGCCTTTTCGTTTGGAGTGGGTGTAGCCAAGACTATCGGCAAGGGGGTCGTGTCACCGGAGGTTCTGTCGCTCTGGTTTGTTCTGGCCGTTCTTTTTGGGGCCATTGTGTGGACTTACACCTGCACCATGCTGGGCCTTCCCATCAGCGTCTCTCACGCACTGGTGGGCGGCATTATGGGAGTAGGGCTCGTTAAAGGCGGGGTTAAGGTGCTGATGATGAAAAGCATCATCAAAATCGCCGCCTTTATCATCCTCTCGCCGCTCATCGGCTTTTTACTGGGCATCAGTTTTTCCGTCGCCACCGCCTGGATCTTCCGCCGCTGGTCCCCCTGGCGTGTCGATCGTCTGTTTCGCGCAGGACAGCTTCTTTCCTCGGCCCTGTTCAGTTTAGGACACGGCGCCAACGACGCACAGAAAACCATGGGGATCATCGTTATGGTGCTGGTGGCTTCCGGCTGGCAGGACAGTTTTCACGTCCCCCTGTGGGTGATCCTTTCCTGTCATTTTGCCATTGCGCTGGGAACATTGTTCGGCGGCTGGCGTGTGATAAAGACCTTGGGGATGCGGGTAACTCGGTTGGTCCCGGTGGGCGGATTCTGTGCCGAATCAGCGGCCGCCGCATCGATTATCGGGAGTTCTTTAGGCGGCATTCCGGTGTCAACCACCCACACGATTACCGGCGGAATTATCGGCGTGGGGTCCCTTCGCCGGTTATCCGCCGTCAAATGGGGGGTTGCCGGAAACATTGTCGTGGCCTGGGTGCTGACACTTCCGGGTTCGGCATTGATATCTGCCCTGGCCTACCTGGTCCTGAAACACTTCGGGGCGGTCTGACCCCATATGATGTGATCGGGCTCCGAGAAAAGAACAGAAAATTAGAAATCAATTTCTATCGTGTAAATTTTATAGATTCTGTCAAAAAATTTTGATATTTGAATATGCGATCCTTTTGTTTTTTGAAATTTCCAAGGGAGATATTATATAAAATTTTATTTTGAAATGGACAAGGAGAACTGAATGAACCTTAAACAGAAGATTTATGCGGAAAATCAGAAGAAAGTCGTCGAGGGCAAGATCGCGGTCCGGCTGGCCTTTCTCAAAGAGAAAGGTTTGGATAGCGCTGTCATTCAAAAAGACGTTTTGATCAGAAAAATGAGGGCCGAGATCCGGAAGGCAAATTACCGGCTGGCAAGCATTACCGCCCAAGAGAAGTTAAATTCGGAAAAAGTTCAAGCAAAAGCAGAAAAGCTGGCTGCGGGAAAGAGCGCCCGCAAGGCGGCTTCGGCGAAGACTGCCAAGGATGTTCGCGGAAAGAAGAAAATCAAGGACAAAAAGGGAGGCGAAAAAAAAGACAAAGCAACTGAATAGACCTGAAACCCGAAGACGCTCATATGCCGTCGGATACATGTCGTAAGATGAGAAGTGCGCAGCAAACTTCGCAGACGTGTTTCGCGGCTCCTTCTGCTCCCGCAATGCTACCATCTGGGATTCGAGGTCGGCCGATACATCAGTCTTGGAGCGTCTCATTGAACAGAGCGAGGAACGGTACTACGAGACCCTGGAACAAAGCTCCCATGGTCGGCACGAGTGCAAACATGATCCCTGGTAGACCCTGACATCGGGGCCATAATCTTTGATAAATGTTTTAACTTTAGCTCACTTTAGTCACTTTTGTGGTTTGGCCTATCGTGCGTATTGGGAAAATGGGGAAATCGATCTTAAGGACCACGATGATTTTAAGTGGATATCGCTGGAACAGCTTGCTGAGTTTGATTTTGCGCCTGCAGATCTGGTCTTTGTTGAGAAACTCCAAAACGGAGAAATTTCCATTCAGCCCTAATTTTAATCTCAAATTATATGCACTTTTTAAGTTTTGGGCGAACCACAATATGTGGGATTTTCCATTCTTGCCATTTCGATATTTTTTCTATATGAGTGGGTAAGTTATTAGTCATCAAACGAAATATTTGCGGTTTTGTTTTAGATACATATTTCGCAAATCTTATATAACCCACTTATTTTCATATTCGTATTTTGGACTTAATCGTGGAGGGACCCATATGAAACGTATGCTACCGTTTTTCCTCATCATTATCATCGCTATCCCTGTGCACGCACTTGCAGAAAAACCGATCCTCACCATCGAAACGGGCGGACACAAGTCAATAATATGGGAACTCATTTTCACCAAAGACGGAAGATACCTTATTTCCGTATCTGATGATAAAACCATACGGGTGTGGGATACCTCGACCGGTGAGGTTGTGCGGGTGTTTCGTAGCCAAATAGGAGAAGGATATGAAGGTAAGATTTACACTGCAGCCCTTTCCCCGGATAATCGGATTCTGGCGGTGGGGGGATGGCCCATGGGACCTGCAAAGACGATGAACTTAAGATCTGGTAGAATTCGTCTTATCAATTTTCAAACCGGCGAAGTTATAGCTCTTCTCAAAGGACACAGCGATATAATCAACGGGCTCGCGTTCTCCCCGGATGGAAACCGGTTGATTTCAGGAAGCTTCGATAAAACCGCCCGCATCTGGGATGTGCGCACTCAAAAGACCATCCACGTACTTAAAGGGCATACGGATTTTATCTTTGCGGTTGCATTTTCACCTGATGGTACAATGGCAGTTACAGGGAGTTATGACGATACTTTAAAACTGTGGAACACAAAAAGCGGTTCTTTGATTACAACCCTTAATGGACATACGGGAAATGTAAGATCAGCGGTCTTTACACCCAACGGAAAGTACCTCCTGTCAGGAAGTGATGATAAAACGATTCTGCTTTGGAACGGAAAGACCGGCGAATTTATCAAAGTTCTGGCCACACAGAACAGAACCGTAGACAGCCTTTCAACATCTCCTGATGGAACAAAAATATTAACCGGGTTTGGACTCGAATACGGAGAAAGGTCAAACAATGTCTTTTCCATCCCCACCGGCAAAAAGATAACCTCTTTCGCAAAACACAATAACAATGTCCTTGCAGCAGACATCTCCCCTGACGGAAGGACCGCTGCAACAGGAGGTGGTAATGATAATGAAATCTTTCTTTGGGATTTAACTACTGGCAAGGTTAGACAAAAGATGGTCGGAAAAGGTAAGACGATCTGGAGCGTTGGATTCTCCAAGGACGGTCGTTCTATTGCGTGGGGTGAAAAATGGAAAACTATAAAGCGTATTTAAATTTGGTCCCTTGGAGCAGTCTTTTCAGATCAAGTCAGATAGCAGAACCTATGAGTTGTCTATGGGACCTAAACTCGAGTCTGAATCTGATTTCATAAGAGGGATTGAATCTGTGGGTCCCTGGTCAATTAGAACCAAAACCGGAAAGGTCCATGAAACTCTTGAAATCCTTAATAACGGTCGTATGGTTCATGAAATCACAAGGGGATCAACAGATGGATATGATCATAGAAGCTTGACCCTGACCCCGGACGAACAAACAATAATCAGCGGAGGGAGTAACGGACATCTATCATCCTACAACCCACAAACCGGAAAAAAGATCCACGAATTTATCGGACACACCGCTGAAGTGTGGGGAGTTGCTGCATCCCCTGACAGCAGGTTTCTGGTTTCAGGATCACGTGATCAGACCGTAAAACTGTGGGAGATCGCTTCAGGAAAACTTCTTTTAACCGTCTTCCAGGGAACCGACAATGAGTGGGTGGCCTGGACCCCTGAAGGGTATTACACAGCGTCTTTAAACGGGGATAAATATGTGGGGTGGCATATCAATCAGGGTGAAGACAGATCAGCGCTCTACTATCCGGCATCCCGGTTTTCAAAACAATTTTACTCCCCCAAGATCGTGGCAAAATACCTTGAAACCGGTGGCGATATTAAGGAGGCAGTCCGGCTTGTAAACCTGGAAAGACCCAGACAAAAAAAGATTGAGGAAACAACCGTATCTGACATCGGCAATCTCTTACCCCCAACGGTATTTTTTCAGATTCCTGCCAACAGGGATGTTACCGTACAACAAAACGGTATCCGGGTCAGGGCTGTTGCAAAAGCAGTAAACAATGAGACGATCACCGATATCTGGCTTTTGGTCAACGGTAGACGCATCAGCGAAAGTCGAGGGATTGGGGTCAAAGCACAGGCAAGTAAAAAGATAGACGGGTCAAGGGCGGAAATAGATGTTATGGTACCCTTGACCCAGACCGACAACAGGATATCTGTCATCGCTTCAAACCGACACACCCAGTCAGAACCTGAAATCATCAATGTCAAATGGGAGACAAAAACCATTGGTACGGCAGCAGGAACACAGGACATTTTCAAACCCGATCTTTATCTGCTTTCCATCGGAGTTTCGAAATATCAGCAGCAAGGATACAGTTTGGATTATGCCCACAAGGACGCAGAAGGGATCGCATCGGTTCTAAACCGCCAGTCCGGAAAACTCTTTGGAAAGATTCACAAACGGGTGCTTGCGGATCATCAAGCGACCCAGGACGCTATTCTTGAAGGACTCGACTGGATTTTGAAAGAATCCACCCAGAAGGATCTGTCTGTCATTTTTGTTGCAGGTCACGGTTTAAAGGATGATAGAGGAAATTATTATTTCCTTCCCCATGACGGTAATCCTGACAAACTCCGGACAACTGGAGTCAAGTGGTTTGACTTTCAGGATGTTTTATCGAGTCTCCCTTCCAAGGTTATTTTTCTTGTGGATACCTGCCACAGCGGAAGTGTCACCGGAAAGCGAAGGGGAGTTCAAGATATGACCGACGCACTCCGGGAACTGATGAATTCGGGGAGCGGAGTTGTTGTGATGACAGCGTCCACCGGCAAGGAAAGCAGTCAGGAACGTACTGAATGGGGACACGGCGCATTTACCAAGGCGCTTATTGAAGGACTTGAAGGAAAAGCTGACTATGATAGGGACAACACGGTGGACATAAAGGAGATAGATCTTTTTATCACCAAACGTGTGAAAGAACTGACCCAAGGGGGTCAGCACCCCACAACCGAGATTCCGAGAACCATGCCGAATTTCCCTCTGGTTTACAAATAATGTCTGACGGTAATTTTGTTCATCAGATTCTTGCTTGCTGCCTTTTATCAATCATTTAAAAAATCTAATAATGCTTAGGAAATCTGGATATTATTACAAGTTACATAATAAACAGAACTGTATAATAACTGGCTATACAAAGAAAGATCAGATAAACAATAAAGGTACAAACAGAGATACCAGACATAAAATGGTATACGAAATGTAGCGAAAATAGACAAGTCCAGACTCGTTGTCCTTTTGCTTCTGTCGAAACGTGCCCAAGATATTATCAGAGTCTTTCTTTATTGGGCAGTGCAGGTAGTACAAGTATAGAGGAAAATGAGGATAGACGACTGAAAGAGTACTGGGAGGAATCTGATCTATGACCTAAAACAAGAGAATGCGCTACTTCTGTTTTTGGCCCTAAAGGTAACCCAAAGATATTTTTGAATTATTGTCCAGAAATCGCTTATGAAAGATTTGGCTATTTTGCATCACATCTTGCTAAATATACAGATGGGATAGACAGTGATAGTGCAGGTCGAATACTTACAAAACGTGGTGGGTCTCAAAACGATTGGAGATGGTTTTGGAGCTCATTAACACCTGTTCATTATACAGACTGCCAGCTATATTCAGTTTTGGATTATCGCTCTAAAATAAACAGATTTCCATTTTACAACGAGAAGTCGACAAAAGATGAGTCATGGCATAAAAGTCTTATAGGTAAAATATTTATTGGGGTTATTATTGGGCTTAGTGTTTGGGTCATCAGCAATCTAATAGAGGCGTTGTTTTAACTGAATGAAATTATAATAAATACACAAAAAAGGATGGAGGGGACTTAACGTACTCAACATTTTAAGTTTATTTTCTTGATCAGTGATTAAAGAAGTCTAAAATACAGGTAGACGGTCACAGGTTCAAAGGTTCACGGTTCAAGGGTTCCCGGTCCAAAGGTTCCCAGTTCAGGGTTGGGGGGCAAACCTTGATTCTTGATTAAAAGAGGGTGTCAGGGATAAATTTAGCTTTTGCATGGATTTATAAAATTGTGAGGTGCTGTGTTTCTCCCGGGATCTGGTCTGATTTGCCTTGTAGAAATCAGAAGAAGCGGATTTTTGCTTTGTATTAAAATAACGAGGAAATAAATGGAAAAAGTTTATGTAGACTATACCAATCAGATAAAGATAACCTGCCCCAAATGCGGATTAGAAAAAAATATAAATGTATTTAAATTTAAGGATACTCATAAGGGGCTAAAGGCTAAATGTAAATGTGGCGAAGTTTTTCGGTTCACCTTGGATTTTCGAAAGTATTTCCGTAAGAATGTCCGGCTTTCTGGTGAATACTTTGTCCAGGAGAAAGATGAAAAGGGAGAAATACTCATCGAAGATATTTCAATGACCGGAATCAATTTCGCAACTCTTAAGCCACATAATTTTTCCAGGTATGATAGAGTTGAATTGAAATTTACTTTAGATAATCCAATGAAAACGAGAGTCCAAAAACTCGTCAAAATAATATGGACAATCGATCGCACTGTCGGTGCACTGTTCAACGATTCAAAATTACTAGAAAAAGATTTTGGCTTTTATCTGAAAATATAATTTGTCCTTAAACAGAAGCATTTCGACAATGTGGTTTGGGGTCGAGCCACGCTAACTATCTGATAATTTGTATAAAGAGATGAACCGAACCGAGATTTCTCACATCAAAGCCATGGCAGCCGCTTTTGCCAGATCGATCAGGTGGGTGGGAAAGATCCCCGCCACGACCATCACACTGATTAATATTCCGGCGAGCACCCTGGTGGATGGAGATATCTTCAGATCCGGCAATTCCTTTTCAGGCTCCAGAAGGTAGGCCGCTTTGACCACCAAGAGGTAGTAGTAAAGAGAAATGACCACATTGATCATGGCGATGAGCACCAGTGTGAAGTAACCTTTTTGCATGGCCGCGGTGAAGATCAGAAGTTTGCCCGTAAACCCGATGGTGGGCGGAATGCCGGCCAGACCGAAAAGCGCGAGCATCAGGGCCATGGCCAGAATCGGGGAACGGCGGTGCAATCCGGCCAGATGTTCGATATTCAAATTCCTGCCATTGTCAGCCACCTTAACCACTACGAGAAAACAGGTGAATTTCATCACCAATAATGACAGAGCATAAAAAATCACGCTGGAATAACCGCTGTGAGTCATACTCAAAATTCCGATAAGTACGTAGCCGGCATGGGCTATGCTGGAGTATGCCAGCAATCGCTTTAGATCCTTTTGAACAATGGCTGTCAGGTTTCCAATGGTCATGGAGACTATGGAAAGTGTTACCAGGATATGTATCAGGTAGATACTACCGCCACCGCTCAATGCAACGATTCGCATGAGAATAGCAATTGCCGCCACCTTGGAAGCGGTGGCAATATAGGTGGTCACCTGGTTGGCGGCGCTTTCGTATACGTCCGGTGCCCAGAAATGAAACGGAAAGACAGCCAGCTTGAAGAAAAATCCGCTGAGCATCAGAATCAGGGCGATAATCACCATCGGCCGGTTAATGACACCCGGAAGTATTTTAAGAATTTCCACCAAATATGCGGTCTGGATGCTGCCGTAAAGCAAGGCAAAACCGAAAAGCATCATGGCCGAGGCGGAAGCCCCGATCAGAAAATATTTGATGCCTGCATCAATTCCCCGGTCTCGCCCCTTTCTCAGAAAAACCAGTGTGTAGAGGGAATAGCTGGAAAGCTCCAGAGCGACGAATATGGTCAAGAGGTGAACGCTGCTGACCAGCATCATCATGGCCAGGGTGCAAACGGTCAGCAAAAAGTAGAATTCCGGATGAAGCCGTTCCTCGATCCCATTGAGTTCCGTACAGAGGCACACCACCAGAAACAGACCCATGGACAGCATGACTTTAAACACCTGGGAAAACAGGTCGATACGATACGTGCCCAAAAAGAGGTCTCCGGTCAAGCGGACGCATGCCAGGCAAACCCCAACCCCCACAGAGGCCAGAATGAGGGCAATGAAATAGACCTGTTCGGGTCTGACCCGCCGCGCCATGGATAAACACAAGAATACGGTACCCGCCACTAAAAAGTAGAATTCAGGATTGAAAATCATCCAACTCATCATGGCAACCCGTTAACAAAAGGAATTGATGCCGTCTGAATCATGTCCAGCATGACATTAGGAAAAAGACCAAAAAATACGATGATCGAGACCAGGATCATCCTGGGAATACCCAACTTAAAAGAGACATCTTCCAGATGCGCAAAACGTTCTTTTTTCGGCCCGTAGCAGGTTCGCTGCACCACCCGCAAGATGAACAGAGCACTCACAACCAGGGCACAGACCGCCAGTGTTCCGTACACCGGATAGACCTTGAAGGAAGAAATGAAGACCGTGAGTTCCGCCCAGAAACTGGCCAGACAGGGAACACCGATACCGGTGAGTGCTGCCACAATTAAGTATCCGGTGGCCACCGGCATGATACGGCTCAGCCCCCCGAGCTCCGCAATGGTTTTTGTGTGGGTTCTATCATAGATGTAGCCCACCGATGAGAAGAACAGTGCCGTCATCACCCCATGGGCAAACATCTGAAAGACAGCCCCGTTGAGCCCCTCAACGGTCACTGTGGCCAGCCCCAAACCGACGATGCCCATGTGTGAAACACTGGAATATCCGATAACAAACTTGAGATCGGTCTGGCTCAATCCTACAAAAACACCGTAGACAATACCGACGACGGCAAGAAGCGCCATGAGATGCGCCCAATACTGCCAGCCTTCGGGGCAAAGGAAGATACCCACACGCAGCACACCGAACGCGCCGATTTTCATGAGTACGCCGGCGTGGACCATGCTCACCGCGGTGGGCGCAGCCACATGACCCACCGGTGACCAGGTGTGAAACGGCCAGACACCCGCCAAGATGCCGAATCCGATGTACAGAAGAAGGAACGCGAATTTCTGCTGAAAGGGGGTGAAGGTTCCCGGATGCATGAGCGCCACCAGGTCGAATGTATTTAATCCCGATTTGACCACGAGATAAATAATGGCCGGAAGGATCAGCGCGCTGCCGGCCAAAAGATACAGCGTCAGCTTCATGGCCGCGTATTCCTTGCGCGTGCTGCCCCACACGGCAATGAGCAGATACATGGGAAAAAGTGACACATCATACCAGACGAAAATAAAGAAGAGGTCCATGCTCATGAAAAGTCCGAAGACACCGGAGACCAAAAGAAAAAGCAGTGCGAAAAACTCCTTGACCCGGGCCTGAAGCTCCCACATGGTGAGTACGGCGGTAAAAAAAACAATTCCGGTCAAAAGCAGCATGGGCAGACCAAAGCCGTCGGCACCGTTGAAATAGGTGATTCCCAAAGACGGGATCCATTGGAACTTTTCCACGAACTGGAGCCCGCCCAAACTCTTGTCATAGGCAAAGAACAGATAAACGGATATCAGCAAGGTAATCCCGGAACAGACGGCGCTGACCCACTTGATGGTGTCCTTTTTATCTTTTGGGATAAAAAGGATGATCAAAAGCCCTCCCACACAACTGAGCAGGATCGAGGACAGATACGGAAAATCAGCATATGCCATGTTCATCTGAATATAAGCCTATAGAAAAAAGTAAAGTGCCAAAAAAAGGATGACCACAAACATCGTCATCAATTTATACTGAATCATTGAAAGATGCAGATCGGAAAGCACCCGGCCGCTTCTTACGACACCTTTGCTCACCGCGTGGATGCTCCCGTCTATGACCTGATTGTCATTTTTTGTGCATGCATTGGATACTCCCCGGTAAATAACGACGTCCAAAAGCCATCGATACATCCGGTCCAGGTACCACCGCTGGAGAAACAGCGATTTTACCACCGGAATCCGCTCGGCAAAACCGATTTGGCCGGCTTTGCTGCGACCAAATTCTACCCAGGCCAGAATGAGCCCGATCAAGGCCAAACTCAAGGCTGCATATAACAGCCAAGCATGGTGATTTCCAGCGATCTCTTTCATGCCCGCAGGGCGGCCGGTGAGAAAAAGCTCCAGCATCTTTTGGCAAAAACCCAGCACCAGGGTGATGGCCGCAAGGATGATCAGCGGCCAGGCCATCACCCGGTAATGATGATGTTCCTCTTCTTCGTCTCGCATGATTGCAGTGTTTTCTCCTGCTTTCTCATCTTTGACATTTTTCGGAAAAAGGATAATAAAGATCAGCCGGAATGCGTAATAAGCGGTTAAAAAGATACCCATAAATCCAGCTGCCAGCCATATGGGATTATCCCGGCTCGCCAATTGTGCAATGATCATTTCCTTGCTGAAAAAGCCGGAAAGCGGCGGCAGGCCCGACAAAGCGGCAGCGGCGATAACCATGCAGATCATGGGAGTTTTCAAACCACGGCCTCCCTGTCTCCCGATTTCAAACATGTCGTTAGTTTCATATTTATGGATAAAAACCCCGGAGCAAAGGAACAGTAAGGCCTTGAATCCGGCATGGGTGGTCAGATGAAACACCCCGGCAACATAACTTCCCGCAGCCAACCCCATAATCATGAATCCCAGCTGGCTGATGGTGGAATACGCCCAGACCTGTTTGATGTCCCGGCTGACCATGGCCATGGTGGAGGCCAGGAGCATACTGATGGTACCGATGGCGAGACAAACGGTCATGGCTGTGGGGGAATGGCTGAAAAAAGGGAAAAGACGGGCAAAAAGAAAAACACCTGCGGCCACCATGGTGGCCGAGTGCAGCAGCGCACTGACCGGCGTGGGGCCTTCCATGGCATCCGGCAGCCAGGTCAGCAAAGGAAACTGGGCGCTTTTGCCGACGACCCCGCCAAAAATCAGAAGGGCCGAAAGCGTGATCAGTCCCGGCGCCATGTGCGCCGTCACCATGGGGCCGTTCAATTTTAAGATATCCAGATTCCCCAAATTCATTAACACCAGAAGGAGGCCGATCAAAAAAGCCACATCGCCGAACCGGGTCATGACAAATGCTTTTTTCCCCGCCTCGCTGGCACTGAATTTTTCGTACCAGAACCCGATGAGCAAATAAGAGGACAGGCCCACCAGTTCCCAAAAGACATATAACTGGAGCAAGGAGGATGACAGGGTCAGACTGATCATGGCCCAGGCAAAAAGCGACATGAATGCAAAATAACGAGAGAACCCCCTGTCTCCGGCCATGTAGCCGAGGGAATAGATCTGAACGAGAAAACAGATTACGGTCACAATGGTGAGCATCAAGAGGCTTAAGGGATCCAGAAGAAAACCAACGGGAACGGTGATGTTACCGGATACCAGCCATTGCCCGGCGTACTGAATGGACGTTTTCAGGTGCCGGTATCGGATCAGCAGGAAAACAGCGCCGGCCAAAGAGCCGGTAACGGCCCCGATGGAAAGACCGGCACTGAGCCGCGCTCTTTTTCGGGTAAAGAGCATGATCAGCCAAAAGGCGCCAAAGGGAAGCAACACCGTCACAGCTGTCGTTACAAAGGTCCAATCTTTCATCAGCGTCAAAGTCATATTGTCCTATTATTTAGAAGCTTTCCTATTTCCTCTTTTCTCTTTCCTCTTTCCTAATTTCCAACCTCTGCTTTTGGATTGATGATTGAAGGTGTCGCTCGCGCAGCGCATACTTCTTACCTTCTGATCTTCTGTCCTCCGACCTCCGACCACGGACCTCTGATCTCTGGTCTTTTGCCTCTTTCCTCTTTCCGGCTTAATAGACTAATCTTGTCAGTTATAAGCGCCGGGATCAACAGACCCCTTTCGTTTGTACGCACAGACAATCAATGCCAATCCCACGGAAACTTCGGCTGCGGCAATGGCCAGTATGAAAATCGCGATGGCCTGTCCTTCCAGGTGCTGCCAGCGCAAGGCTGCGCCGATAAAAGCCACGGCTGAGGAATTTAACATAATTTCCAGACCCAGAAGAATCATGATCAGGTTCCGCCGTGTCACCGCACAAAACATCCCCATCAAAAAAAGGATTCCGGCCAACAGAACAACATGGCTGTAAGGAACAATCATACTCGGTCCTCGTTCATTTTTTTCCCGGCATTCTTTCCCAGATACATAACAGCGACCACTGCGACAAGCAGAAGCAAAGAAACGATTTCTATGGCCAGCCAGTGTTTCCGGAAAAGATAGTGTCCGAAGAGCACGGGTTCGGCCACGGCCGCTTTCAGTGGAATCCGGCTGTCCGGATCACCTATGATCATCAGGGTGCCTGCGGCAATAAATACAAGGCACATTCCAGCGGCGGGAATCCATTGACGAATGGGGAAAAACTGTTCTTCGAACGCCTCCACCTTTAACATCATAATGATAAAGAGGAATAAAACCATAATGGCCCCGGCGTAAATGATCACCTCCAGCGCCGCTAAAAAGGGTGCTCCCAGAAGGTAAAACAGCATGGCACTTCCGAAAAAGGAAATGACCAGGTAAACCACCGCATGCACCAGATTGCGCCGTGTAATGGCCAAACCCGTGGAAGCGAGAATCAAAGCTGCCAGCGCATAAAAGATAACGGAATAAAGGGTCATATTTTTTGGATTTATGATTTATGATTGTTGATTGTTGATTGATCAGCCTCTGACCTCCGACCTCTGACCTCCGACTTCTCACTTTCTTCCCTCATCCATCGTCCTTCGTCCTTTCCACTATCCTCTTTTCTCTTTTCTAATTTCTGCCCTCTCACCTTCTTCCCTCTTCCTTCGTCCTGCCTCCGACCTCAGACTTCCGACTCCTGCTTGTCGAAACGAAGCGAAGATCCCGTCATCGGGGCCTCGTTAAATTTTTCGAAGAAAAGGAGCGAAGCGGATTTAACCGGGGACACCTGAATCACGGTAGATTACTCTTAATATTCACCGGTTTTTCTTCCTGAATATGGCTCCCCTTGTCTCCCACATCCGTAACAACCCCTGCATGTTGATAGAAATTGTATTCCTTGTCTTTTCCCCCGTGGTCCACAAGCAGATCTTCTTTTTCGTAAACCAGCGATAATATTTCTCGCTTGCACATCTCAAAATCAGGTGTCAATTGGATGGCCGACGTGGGACATGCCTCTTCACATAAACCGCAGTAAATACATCGTCCAAAGTTGATGCGAAACCAGGCGGCGTAACGCCGCCCGTCTTCTCGTTCTGCCGATTGCATGGAGATGCAACTCACCGGACACACTGCCGAGCACAGGTAACAGGCGACACACCGTTCCCCGCCGTCCGGGTCCCGGGTCAAGATGATTCGGGCCCGGGTTCGCTCCGGTAAGGGGCGCTTGTATTCCGGGTATTGTTCGGTAATGGGCTTTCGAAAAAGGTGCTTGAAGGTCGTGGCGAATCCGTCTGCAAACGCCTTTAAAACCTCCAAAGCCTCTGCCATGGGCGCGACCTCTTCGCCCAAATCCTTTTCAATATCATGCTGATCGTTGTTTTTTGCCATAAGACTGCCTTGTGGTACTTTTTCACAGGGTGAACCAAAATTCGAAATTCCAAACAATGTCTCGTTTTTTTAGAAAATAGATAACCGCAAATAGACACAAATGAACATAAATATTATTATTTTTATTTGTGTTTGTCAGTGTTCATCCGTGGTTTCCCTTATCCTCTTTCCTTTTCCCTCTTTTCTGCTTTCTCTTTCCTATTTTCTCTTTCTGCCTTAAATGTTAAATTAAAACAAATACTCCCGTAATCAAAATATTTATCAACGCCACCGGAACCAGTACTTTCCAGCCCAGGGCCATCAGTTGATCGTACCGCAGACGCGGCAGGGTCCCGCGTATCCAGATCATGACCAAGGCCACCAGCATGATTTTCAAAAGCAGCCATACCGGGGCCGGCAACCATGGACCGCGCCAGCCGCCCAGAAAAAAGACCGCCGTCAACGCCCCTAAAACCTGGATATGGACATATTCGCCAATGAAGAAAAGGCCGAAGCGCATCCCGCTGTATTCCGTATGAAAACCGGCACCCAGCTCATTTTCCGCCTCGGGAAGATCGAATGGAATCCGATTGCTCTCCGCCATGGCACTGATAAAAAAGATGATAAAGGAAACCGGCTGAACAAGAATAAAGGGATAATTTGCCTGTGCCTGTACAATGTCCATCAGGCTGAAAGAACGGGCGAGCATGACGATGGGAACCAGAGAGAGACCCAGGGAGAGTTCATAACTGATCATCTGAGCAGCACCCCGAATGCCTCCCAACAGGGCAAATTTTGAATTGGAAGCCCAGCCGCCCAGGGCAACGCCATAGACACCCAGAGAGGATAAGGCGAAAACATACAAGAGCCCCACATTAAGATCCGATATCACCAGAGGTATTTCCCGGCCCCAAATTTTCATGCCGGACCCAAAGGGGACCACGGCAAACATGAGAAGGGCCGTAAAGGCAACCACTGCCGGAGCGAGGAGGAAGATGACCCGGTCAGCCGCTTCCGGAACGATATCTTCCTTGGTGATCATCTTGATGGTATCGGCAATGGGCTGAAGCAGGCCGAACTTTCCGGCCCGATTTGGACCGTAACGGACCTGCAGCCGCGCCAGGAGCTTACGTTCCGCCCACACCAGATAGGCGGCGAAAAAAAGCATAACGCCCAGCACGACCCCCAGCTTAACCATCAGAAGAATCAATCCTGCAATCCAGTTCAACATGACGTGTCCTCATTCATTCCGAGAATCCGGTTTTTGTTTAGCAAAATCTTCAAGGCCTCCAGATGCTGCCAATCGAGTCTGTGATGCCGGGGCAGCACGAGAATTCCGGGAGCCATATTTTCGACCACAGCCGCATGAACATCGATGGTCCCTGCGTCCGATCGAATAGCCACCCTGTCGCCGTCGGTAATACCCAGTTGGGCCGCATCTTTTTTTGACAGAAACAAACAGGGTTCCTTTTCCATCTGCCGGAGATACGGAGAACGGACGGACAGTTCTTCGGTGCCGAAGGTCCAGTCCACGGTGATCAATTCCAGATCGCCGTCAGGTTTAAAATCCGATTGAGGTGCGACGGGTCGATCCCGGTCAACACGGGCCCTATTGCCTTGCCCGGGGTTGAGCCGTATGCCGGCATCCGGAAACGCATCCACGGACAAAAGATCCGAAAACACCGGATGGGCTTCAACCAGCCATTGCATGAGTTCGGCGTACATTCCCTTTTTACGGGGTTCGGACGTTCCATCGCTAAGTTCCGCCAGCGCTTGCCAGGCAGGCCTGGCTTTGTGGCCGGGAATATCGTCTCTGAAGGACCGGGGCGGATGGCCCCCGCCGCTGACCTGGACTATGGGACGGCCGCCCTGAAAGGCAACGGGAACTTTCTGGGCCCTTCCCTCCTGATTGATAAAGAAACCACCGGCTTCATACAGGGTCATGGTCGGCAAAAAAACATCGGCATCCCGGCATCCCCGGGAATCCAGATAATCCAGCACAACGAGCACCTCGAGCCGTTCAAGGGCCTTTTCTAATCGGGTTCGATCCGGAAAATTCAGATAGGGATCGCTTTCCACCAGCACAAGAGCCCGGACGGCATTGGTTTCGATACCCGTGAGGATTTTATCAAAAGAGGTCTCGAGGTCCGAGAGTTGAGCGGCACCAAAGGCATTAGCCCCGGTGAACAGGTAAAACAGGCCGGCCGCCTTTTTCATGGACCTTAAATGCCGAGCCAGGTCGGCAGCCAGGCCGGGGACGGTTTTGGGCACAATTTCCGTACCGCAGACAATCATGGGTCGCAAACTCTGACCAAGGTCTTTCTCCACAGCCTCCATCTGATCCGGACTCCAAAGGAGCGTGAGATCTTCAGGCACGGTTCCATCCGAATTTTTACGGGCCTCGGGTCCGGGCGCTTCGGAAGCCTCGGGTTCAACCATGTTTTTCAGCAAAAACGACAGCCAAAGGCCCATGGCATCGGGAGCCACCGGCAGATGGCAAAAATCGAAGGGCAGACCGATGGGCCGGGGATCCACAAGGGCAACTTTGGCCCCCTTTCTCTGAGCCTGGCGCATGGCCATGGCCAGCATAGGGGCTTCGTTGACAGGATCTACCCCAACGGCCAGTATATAATCGGCTTTTTCCAGATCACGCAGGGAAACGGCCAGATCGGAATCGAGTTCGGATGCGGCGGTTTTGACCTTCACTTCGATGTCAGGATCCATCCCGTATACGGGCCCTTGCCAGCCCTTTGTTCGGCAAAGGCGCTTTAAGGCCGCCTGGGTTTCCAGGCTGCTCCTCACAGAGCCCACACCGGCAACGGCAGCAGGGCCGGATTCCCGGCTGATACGGTCCAGTTCATCAAAAGCCGCCTGGAGAGAATTTTCCCAGGAAGCCTCTTTTCCATGGATCCGCGGGTGCCGGGGCCGTTCATCCTGCCCGGCATAATAAAAACCGTACCGGCCGCGATCGCAGATAAAATGACCGTTAACCGCCTCGCTGAATTTCGCTTCCTGCCTCACAATTTGACGATAGCGCGCGCTGACCACGGTACGACACCCCAGAGAGCAGTTGATGCAGACAGACGGGCTGCGCTCATAATCCCATCGCCGTCCGATGAACCGTGACGGCTTGTCCGTATAAACACCGGTGGGGCAGATATCAATAAGGTTTCCGGCAAACGGACTTTCCAGCATGCCCGCTTTGTACCGGCCGAAATAGACACGGCTGCCGATTTGCATGACCCCCAGATCGCGATAACCGGCAAATTCCTGATAGAAGCGTGAGCACCGGTAGCACTGGATACAACGGTTCATTTCATGCTGGATCAACGGCCCCAGATACTGATCAAGATGGGTGCGTTTTCTCCCCTGAAAACGTCTGATCCCATGGCCGCCGGCAATGGTCAGATCCTGGAGCAAACAATGGCCGCCTTCATCGCACACCGGACAATCATGGGGATGGTTCAGCATCAGCCATTCGATAACATGTTTACGAAAATCGACGGCCTCTTCATCGGTGGTCGATACCACCATGCCGTCACTGGCATCGATCATACAGCTCATCTGCACGCCTTTGAAAGGACCCTCCAGGAATTTTACCGCACATACCCGGCAGGCCCCGACAGACCCCAGGGCCGGGTGAAAGCAGAACCGCGGAATCACGATGCCCAGTTTTTCGGCAGCATCAATCACCTTGGTCCCCGCGGGAACTTCTATTTCCTGTTCGTCGATAATCAGTTTCGGCATGAAAAACCTTTATAACGATTGTCGATTGATTTGACCTCCAACCTCAGACCTCCAGACCTTCTTACCTTCTCACCTTGGCTAATCGTTTCCGGCCTCTGACCTCTGCTTGTCGAAGCGAAGTGAAGATCCCGTCATCAGGGCCCCGTTAAATTTTTCGAAGAAAAGGAGCGACGCGAATTTAACCGGGGCTACCTCTGCCCTCATGCCCTATGCCTATTTCCTCTTCACTGTTCACTGTTTACTATTCACTATTTCCTATTCACTTTTAAACGGACATTTCTTTTCTCGAATGTGCGCGTACACTTCATCTTCAAAATACGTCAAAAGGCTCTCTATGGGTGCGATCCCACCGGGGGCAAAAGCGCAGTAAGAATTCCATAGATGCCGGCACATTTGCTTGAGGGTCGAAACAAATTCCTCCTGACCCTGGCCGTGTTCGATGCGCCAGAGCAGATCGCGCATGTACGGAAACCCTTCCCGGCAGGGCGTACACCAGCCACAGGATTCCCGGGCGAAAAACTCGGTTAGATTCAAAGTGGCTGCAACCAGACAGGTTTTATGATCAAAAACCATGATGGCACCGGTACCCAGCCGATGTCCGGCTTTTTTCATGGTTTCAAAATCCATCTCAATGTCATAAAATTCAGCGGGCAAAAACGCCGTGGAAGCCCCACCGGGTAAGCAGGCTTTGAATTGGGCCCCATCCCGCATGCCGCCGGCGTACGTTTCTATGATGTCGCTCAAGCGGATGCCCATGGGAAGCTCATAGCATCCCGGCCGATTGACCTTACCGCTGACGCAGAAAATTTTGGTTCCCGAGCCGGTTTCGGTGAGCGCCAGGTTCCGGAACCACTCGGAGCCATTGCGGATGATATGCGGAATACAGACCAGCGTTTCAACATTGTGTGCAACCGTGGGTTGGCCCCAGAGACCCTTCTCCGTGGCATACGGGGGGGGTTGTTTGGGGTTCGGCCGTTTGCCTTCAAGGGCATTGATCTGGGCCGTCACCTCCCCGCAGATGTAGCGACCCCCGCTTCGATGCACCACGATATCAAAAGTGTAGCCGCTGTTCAGAATGTTGTTGCCCAGATAACCCGCTGCTTTGGCTTTCTCTATCTCCCGTTCGAGAATTCCGGGCAGCACTCTCATACTCGGGCCGGATAAAGATAATCCCCTTTTCCGACCGTGCCGAATATCCTTCGATGATCATTCCCTCGATGAGCATGTGGGGATCCGCATGGATCAACACGCGGTCCTTGAAAGTCCCGGGCTCCATTTCATCGGCGTTGCATACGATATATCTCGGGAAGGGCGCGTCATCGGCCACGGTCATTACTTTTCGTCCTGCAGGAAACGCAGCGCCGCCCCGGCCGAGGAGCAACGCATCCAGCACCACGGCTCGAACATCCTTGTAAGAAAAGTTCTTCAGAACATCGGCCAGCGCCGCATAGCCTCCGCTCGCCCGGTATTCTTCCAGCGAAGCAATCCGGTCCGGCTTGCGATTTTGAAAAAGGACTTGAGGATACATTTACACGGCCTCTGTTCTTAACTCTTCTAAAATGTTATCCAGTTTTTCGGGTGTCAGGGGACCATACACTTTTCGGTTGATAAGTATGGCCGGCGACCTGTCACAATAACCGATACAGCACACGGGTAGAAGGGTGAACAACCCGTCGGACGTGGTTTCGCCCATTTTTATCCCTAATTTTTGACTGAGATAGTCCCGAATGGATTCATATCCGTCCATCCAGCAAATGATACTGTCGCACACATGAATGACATATTTTCCCACCGGTTCACGAAAGATAAAGGTATAAAAAGTGGCGAGTTCTTCCATTTCAAGAGGCGTCATGCCAAGTAAAACAGCCGCCTCTTCCAAGGCTTCGTCACTCAAGAAGCCGATAGTGATCCTGAAGTTGCAAACATCACATCCACCACCAGCTCCCGAGGATGCTCGGCAAGGGATATCTTCTTTTTAAGTGATGATTTTAATTCTTCGGGCAACATTCAGCATGTACCTTAAGCCGCAGGATGATTCTGTGGCTGAAACAAAATGTTATTTTGAGAATGTCTATAAGTCATTGAAATGACTTCGCCACTGCGCCAATATCGTTACACGAGAAAGCACACCCCGTGAACATGTACGAAATTCGGATTAACGATCGATATCCGGTAAAATAAAATCAACGGAACCGATGATGGCAATCAAATCGGATATAGACCATCCCTTAGCCATCTGTGGTAACACCTGCACATTGGCAAAGCCGGGCGCCCTTATCCGCGTGCGATACGCATATCCCAGCCCGTCGCTCACCACATAGTATCCCTGCTCCCCCCGGGGAATCTCACAGGACGCATACGCCTCCCCCTTTGGGATTTTAGGGCCCCGGGTCACATTGACAAAGTGATGAATCAGACTTTCGATATCTTTGAGCATGTCCTTTCTTTTGGGGACTGCATAGCGGTAATCATCGGTAACATAGCGTCCCGGGGGCATCTGTGCTGCAGCCTGTTTAATGATTTTCAGGCTCTGCCGCATTTCCTCAACCCGAACCAGATAGCGTGCATAGCAATCGCCGTCTGAAGCAAAGGGAATATCGAACTCGAATGACTCGTAGCCGGAATAGGGAAACGCTTTTCGTAAATCCCATGCCAGCCCGCAGGCTCTCAAATTGGGGCCGCTGACACCCCATTCCATGGCATCATCAAGGGAAAGCCGCCCGACGCCCAGGGTCCTGGCCTTGAAAATCGCATTTTTGGTAATCAGCGCTTCGTACTCCTTGAGACGGGAAGGAAAGACGTCCACAAATGCATCCACGGCCGATTTCCACCCTTCGGGAAGATCGGCGGCAACACCTCCCAAACGAAACCAGGAAGGATGCAGTCGCCCTCCGGTAATGCGTTCAACGATGTCGAGGATCATCTCCCGTTCCCGGAAAGTATAGAAGGTAGGCGTCATGGCCCCCACGTCGTGGGCAAAGGTCCCGAAAAAGACGAGATGATTGCTCAAACGGAAAAGTTCACTCAACAGCACACGAATATACTGGGCCCGATCCGGCACCTTGATCCCGGCCAGGGTCTCCACGGCCATGACATATGGAAGGTTGTTGGCTGCGCCGGCCAGGTAGTCTACACGATCCGTGTAAGGGATGAATTGATGCCAGGTTTGTCGTTCACCGATCTTCTCGGCGCCCCGATGATGATAGCCGATATCCATATCCATTTCAGCGATTTCTTCTCCCTTGAGGGCAACGATAAAGCGGATCAAACCATGGGTGCTCACGTGGTGAGGACCGATGTTCAGTACCAGTTCTTCCTCTCTGTCCGATCTTTCCACATAAACACCGCCATCCAGCGGCTGGTGTTTTACTGCGTCATTTCGGGTAAAGGGGAGCATTTGTGTGGCCCTGCCGGGGTGACTTTTTCGAAGCGGGTGCCCTTGCCAGTCGTGGGGCATGAGAATTCGGCGAAGATTTTCATGACCTTCAAAGCGGATGCCGAACATGTCAAAAACTTCCCGTTCATACCAATTGGCAGACGGCCAGATATCGGTAATGCTTTGGGTTATGGGATCATCGCCCCACAGCGACACTTTCAAACGCATCCGGCAAGCCGGCTCAAATGAAAGGAGGCTGTAAACCAGCGAGTAATCCGGATAGTTTTGCCCCGGCCTGCGGGCGGATTCGTCGATGGCCGTCAGATCTTCCAGACGCCGGAACCGGGGCGACGCCTCGGTCTTGAGAAAGCGAAGTATCTTCTTTAGTCCGTCTTCTTTGACCTGAAAAGTCAGCATATCTGAGGTTTTCGGAAGTTGCCCAATGGTGTCCCCAAATCGCGCTTGTAAAATTTCAGCCAGGCTTTTGTCCTTCTCGCTGATTTCAATCTGAACCGGCGGCGGCGACCACATCAGATCGGATCGGCTCTCAAAAAATCCGGGCGAAACCGCTGACGACCCGCGAATCACAGCGCCCTCCATTCCCGGACCGCGCGGATCCCGGGATTTGGTTTTTCCGTCCACGAGAATGGGTGTCCGGGAACCCTGGGTTCCGCCGCCAAGGTTCAGGATGGAGCGGAGGGGCCGTTCCGAAAGGATTTTCTCCTGCAAAAAAACAAGTCCTTGCAGAACGGCTTCGGGCCGCGGCGGACAGCCCGGAATGTAAACATCTACCGGTAAAATCTGGTTGACGCCCTGCACCACGCTGTAGACGTCATACATACCGCCGGTGTTGGAGCAGGACCCCATGGAAATGACCCATTTGGGTTCCGCCATCTGTTCATAAAGCCTCAGAACCACCGGCGCAATTTTTTTGAACACCGTTCCGGAAACAATCAGAAGATCGGCCTGTCTGGGCGAAGGACGCAACACTTCAGCACCAAAACGGGCGATATCGTAGCGGGAGGTGAACGCTGTCGCCTCTTCGACAAAACAGCATGAAAGCCCGAAAAACATCGGCCACAGGCTCATCGACCGCGCCCAGTTGATGAGCGGATCCAGGCATTTATCGAGGCGGTTTAATCTCTTGTCCGCGTCGGTCCCCAATCGAGTCCCCCCTTTCGCCAGATGTAAACAAGGCCTAGAAGCAGCATAATGATGAAAAACGAGATTTGCAACCATCCCGACCAGCCGAGTTCTTTACAGGAGATGGCCCAGGAAAAAATATAGGCGCCTTCCACGTCAAAGATGAGAAAAAAAACGGCCACGAGAAAAAAGGGAATGGGATAACGAAGGCGGGCGGAACCGGTAGGAATGATTCCACTTTCGTAAGGTCTTAATTTTTCGGGATTAATTTTCTTTTCCCCAAGCCATGAAGCGATAAAAAGAAGAGCGGCTATCAGTGCCAAAATCATCATTCCATAAATGACCAGGCTAAAAACACCCGGTTCCCAGGGAGATAACGTTCCGGCAATCGTAACAGGATGCATGTATCCTCCGCCAAGCGCTGTTCTTAATGCAATTGAGGATGGTGAATTCGCAAAAACGGCAAAAACCGCGATATGTATTATCGCATCATAAGGATTTTGATAAGCTGAAAGAAAAAAATTTCATGGCGCCGAAGGCAGTAAAAATAATGGATATTACAGATAAAATTAAAGCCCTGTAACAAGGGCATGATTTCTACTTAACAAATAAAATGCCTCAACACTTGAATTATCTTAAACAATAGAATCCTTGATTGTCAAGTGGTGAAATTTGAAGATCTTTAGCGACCAGGCTGGCCCTTAGAACATCTCCAATGGAAAGAAGGCTGATATAGTCGCCATCTTTTTCGACGAGAATATGACGGATAAACAATCCCAAAAACATTTCCTTGATCTTAAGAACAGATGTGCTATTAATCCATATAAATTTTAACCCTAATTGATCGTAAATAAAATTGGAAAATTTTTTATGGGTTTAATCTCTTGTCTGTTTTTACGGATTCGAATCCAATTGTCGTGGCTGTGATCAACGGGCTGTTGCCCCAATCCATAGAGATTTATAAAGGAATAACTTTTGAAGGAATTTGATGCGGAGGAACTCGCCGGATACAACGGTGAAAATGGAAATCCCGTCTACGTTGCATATCAAGGCAATGTATACAATGTCAGTGACAGCAAACTCTGGCGCAACGGCATGCATATGAGGCGCCATCATGCAGGAAGAGATCTGACAACCGATATCCAGGCCGCGCCCCATGAACCGGATATGCTGGAAAGATATCCCAAAGTCGGGATTATTAAAAAAGAGGCTGTAGAACAACAACTGCCTGCCGCTATTGCCGGACTGTTAAAGAAATATCCCATGCTGCAACGCCATCCGCATCCGATGACAGTTCATTTTCCAATCGTTTTTGCATTCTCCACACCGGTATTTATCTTCCTTTATCTGTTTACCGGCATCAAATCCTTTGAGATTACGGCATTCCACTGTCTGGCAGGTGGTATTATGTTTACCATGATAGGCATTGCGACCGGTTTTTATGCCTGGTGGCTGAATTATCTGGCCAAGCCGATGAGGGTATTGAAAATAAAAATTCCCCTCACATTTGCGATGCTGATCACCGAAATCACCCTATTTATATGGCGAATCAGGGTGCCGCATGTCCTCGATCCTGTCCGCGGTTCCGGTTTTATTTATCTGCTGCTTGTCTTCTCATTGGTTCCAATGATAGCGCTTATCGGCTGGTTTGGGGCATCCATAACGTTTCCGGTAGAAAAATAGCGTTCCCAACGATGTTCGTGAGCGTCACCGACCAACATGTCGCTTTTTTAAAAACACATGGCGATGATCATTCATTGCCAACATCATATAAAAACAGGTTTTTCTCCCGATGAGTTGGGAGAACGAGTTATAGGACTTATGCCAAGCAAGGATGGATGAAAAAAAAGCTGTAGATATGGGCATTCGGGCTTTTGTCTCAAAACCGATCTTGAAACGAGAATTGGCTGAAATTATTAGAGCGGTATCGGACAGGAAAAAACAGTAAAAGCTCAAAATGGTAATAATGGCTGAGGCTGTCGAAAAAGGTTCAGTTACCAATATGTTGGAGATACCTCAGGATTCATTCAAAATCCCATCACCCCAACATATTGTCTGACCTTGCTGGTACAGGGCCAGAATTTTCAAACATTCTTCTTCCACTTCGACTTCGGTTTCATCGATTTCGTGGTCTGAGCGAATGATTTTTTTCGCAAGATCGGGATCTCTGCTTTCAATGGCTTTGATTGCCAGATAAACCCGTTCTTCAACCAGAGCACCCAGGGATAGGATTTTCTTTTTGAGTTTTTCCAACTCTCGATCAAAATGCTTGGCCATACTTTGTTCCTCTTGATATCTGGCTGGCCTGAATTTCTGACAGGTGGGTCCGGATTTCTCACCGATCAGCCGATCCGACCGGTAATATAGTCCTGCGTTAATCTGTGTCGGGGCGATGTAAAAACCTGATCGGTTCTGACCCACTTCGATAAGATCTGCCAAGATGAAAATACGCGGTGCGTTGAGATACCCTGGCCGCCTGCTGCATGGAGTGCGTCACGATAACAATGGAAAACTGTCGCTTCAGTTCATGAATCAGATCTTCGATTCGACCCGTTGCAATGGGATCCAACGCACTGCAGGGTTCGTCCATCAGGATGACCTCCGGGCCTACCGCGATGGCCCGTGCGATGCACAGCCGTTGCTGCTGCCCGCCGGACAAACTGGTCCCCGGCTGATTCAGCTGATCTTTGACCTCTTCCCAAAGTCCGGCCTTTTTCAGCGATGATTCCACAATCTCATCCAGTTCCAACCGACTTCGGCTTAACCCGTGAATTTTCGGACCGTATGCAACATTGTCGTAAATCGATTTGGGGAAAGGGTTCGGTTTTTGAAAGACCATACCGACCTGAGCCCTCAGCGGTACAACGTCCACATGCTTGTCATAGATATTCATGCCGTCGAGGGTGATTTCACCGGTCACCCGGCACCCTTCGATGGTATCGTTCATTCGATTCAGGCATCTTAAGAAGGTCGATTTTCCGCACCCGGACGGACCGATCATGGAAATCACTTCGTTGCCGGCGATATCCACCGACACATTCCGTATGGCGTGCTTATCACCATAGTAGACATCGACATCACGACAGGTCATACGGGGGTATTCTACAAACGGTTCCCCAACGGTTGCTCCGGGTTTATCTCGATGATCTTTTAACGGTTCCATTATTTTACCGTGTCTCAGGTTCGTCATCCGGTGTTCTGAACGGACATCGATTCTCTCGATTTCGTCCTGATCCGTCGGTATTATACTGAGTTGTGTATCCATTGGCAAACAATTCCTCCCCAGAATTCTCATGAAGAGTTTATATTTGTGTTTAAAATAGTAATAACGAACCTAACGAGTATAGTGTTTCGTACTACTATTGAGAAATTCGAGTTATGAAACCGGTTGAACCGGCAAATGATTGACCGGTTTAAGCAATTCTAATCGACTATAGATCACCGCAGGAAAATGTTTTAAGATTTTTTCCATCGCTGCTGAATTTTTCTCTTTCATCATCCGGCATGGGAATCATCCCTTTTTCGCCCAGATACCCGTCCGGCCCCCAGGCCTTGTCACTGGTAAACTCTCTTAAATATTGACGAATACCGGGAATCTGGTCCACGTGGGCCTTTTTGACATAGAAAAACAAAGGCCTTGAAACCGGATAATCGCCGCTGGCAATGGCATCAAAGGTCGGCGCCACACCGTCCACCACAGATCCATGGATCTTATCCATGTTCTGGTCCAGAAAGCTGAATCCAAAAATGCCCACGGCATCGGGATTGGCTTCGAGCTTCTGCACGATGAGGTTGTCGTTTTCACCGGCTTCGATGTAGGCACCGTCTTCACGAATGGTGTGACAGACGGCTTTATAATGCTTTTTATCCTTCTTTTTCATGGCCTTGATCCAGGCAAATTTTTTGGCCCCGCCCTCCATGGCCAGTTCAACAAAGGCATCCCGGGTACCGGAAGTGGGCGGAGGCCCGAGCACTTCAATCTTTATGGCGGGAAGTGACGGATTGACATCCTTCCAGGTCTTGTATGGATTGGGAATCAACTTTTCACCCCCCTTGGGGTCCGGTACGTCTTTGGCCAAAGCCAAAAAGATGTCTTTTCGTGAAAGTTTAAAAACACCGGCTTTTTTGGAATTGGCCAGAACAATGCCGTCATAGCCGATCTTGATTTCAACAATATCCTTGACACCGTTTTTAAAACAGGTCTCGCATTCGGATTTTTTAATCCGACGGGACGCATTGGTAATATCCGGATGCTCGACACCCACGCCCGCACAAAAAAGCTTCAGACCGCCGCCGGAACCGGTGGATTCGATCTTCGGAGTTTTAAAGCGTGTGGTTTTACCGAATTGCTCGGCCACCACCGTTGCAAAGGGATAAACCGTCGAAGACCCGACAATACTGATGTAATCGCGAGAAGCGCCGGCTGCGGCCGGATTCGTAAATCCCGCGAATACGAAGGCAAGAGATGCAGCAAACAAAAACAATTTTTTCACCATTTTCTTTCTCCTTTTTTAAGAATTTTTATTAACTTTTCTGTTGAACGCTAGGTATGAATCTTTGCTGAAGCTCTAGTATGTTTTAAGAACCATGGTTTAACTTTATAATTCAAAACCTACTAATATTTCTGCCAGAATTCCTGGTTCATGGATACTACCAGCGCCGTTCAAAACGTTTTCGCAGGTATACCGCCAGACCGTTCATGGCAAACAAAAATACCAGCAATACCAGCGTAGCCGCCGACGTCCGCTCCACAAACGCGCGTTCCGGACTGTCCGCCCACAAAAAAACCTGGACCGGCAGCACTGTGGCCGGATCGGTAAACCCGCCGGGGATATCCACGATAAAAGCCACCATGCCGATCATCAACAGCGGCGCTGTCTCTCCCAGAGCGCCGAGCCATGCCGATGATGGCGCCGGTCAGCATCCCCGGCATCGCCAGAGGCAGCACATGGTGCATGATGGTCTGCATCTTTGAAGCACCCACACCAAGGGCGGCATCACGAATCGACGGGGGTACCGCCTGAACGGCCGCGCGGCCGGCGATAATAATGGTGGGCAGGGTCATCAGGGTGAGCACCAGATCCGCCCACCAGCGGCGCTGAACGGGGCAGGCCGAAAAAATTCAAAAACACGGCCAGCCCCAGCAACCCGAAAACAATGGACGGCACTGCCGCCAGGTTGTTGATGTTGACTTCGATGAGATCGGTCCAGCGATTTTTGGGTGCAAACTCTTCCAAATAAACTGCGGCAAGCCGCACCAATGGGAAACGACAGCGCGAGTGTGACCAGAAGTGTAAAGAATGAGCCGGCCACCGCCCCCCAGACACCGGCCAGTTCAGGTTCCCGGGAATCTCCGGCGGTAAAAAAGGTGATGTTAAACTTTTTTCTAACACGTTTCTCCGCTTCCAGCCGATCGAGCCACTGAAGCTGCTGACGGTTAAACCTTCCGGATTGGTTGTCATCCTGGCGACTTAAATGACCTTTCATCAACATGTCCACGTCATCATCTGCCGGCACCCAAATCGATCGCTGCTGACCGATAAGACTGGCATCGTTCAAAACCATCTTTCGAATCTGAAATGCCGCACCGGAGCTGACCAGCTTATAAAGCCGGCGCTTGTCGCTTCGACCCTTGGCATCCGGAAACATTTTTCGCAGGGATGCCTTTACGATACCCGGGTAGTCCCCGTTGCTCGGATCGTTCTTGGCAATCTTTCCGGGATCGAAGAAAACATCGATGTTAATATATGTTTGAAATAACGCAGAATATCCATTGCCGATAATGCTGAAAAATAAAAGCGCCAGAAAAAACAGGCTGGCAAGAATGGCGGCAAGGCCCATTCTGCGAAACCGGCGTTCGGCCCTGCGCCGGCCGGCCAGATTCTTTTTGACAATGTCGATGGGTTTGACACCACTTATCCGATATGTTGCGATAATTGGCTATTCATACTGTTCACGGTATTTACGCACCACCACGAGCGCGATGATGTTCAAACAAAGGGTTACGAAAAAAAGCAACAGGCCCAAAGCAAAAGCTGCCAGGGTTTTGGGGCTGTCGAACTCCTGATCACCGACCAGCAGGGTAACGATCTGTACGGTTACGGTGGTAACGGTCTTTAAAGGATTTAGCGTTAAATTGGCTGTCAGCCCTGCGGCCATGACCACGATCATGGTTTCACCGATGGCGCGGGATATGGCCAAAAGAACACTGCCCACGATCCCCGGCAGCGCGGCCGGCAACACCACCTGTTTGATGGTCTCCGACTTGGTGGCCCCCAATGCATAGGCGCCGTTCGCGAAGGTCCTGGGGTACGGCATTGATCATGTCGTCTGAGAGTGAAGAAACAAACGGAATAATCATGACGCCCATGACAAGACCCGCAGCCAGTGCGCTTTCCGAAGACACATCCAGACCGATCCATTGTCCGGTATCGCGAATCATCGGAGCCACCACCAGTGCCGCAAAAAATCCATAGACCACGGTGGGAATACCGGCCAAAATTTCCATGAGCGGTTTTGCCACTGCCCTGAAGGTTTTGTTCGCATACTCGGACATGTAAATGGCGGACATCAGACCGATGGGTGTGGCCACAGCCATGGCAATGGCTGATATCAAAAGGGTCCCCGTAAACACCGGCACCGCTCCAAACGCCCCCGAAGCACCCACCTGGTCGCTTCGAATTGCGATTTGGGGACTCCATTTAAGCCCAAAAAGAAATTCGGTCACTGAAACCGATTTAAAAAATCGTATGGCTTCATAGAGGACGGAAAGAACGATGCCGATGGTTGTAAAGATAGCGATGGTCGAGCAAGCAACAAGCAGCCAGAAAATGATCCGTTCCACTTGATTTCGGGCCCGGGTCGTTTTGGAAATTTTGTGTCGAACAATGACCAATCGCCAAAATGCAAACACATACCGCAACAACCGCCAGCGCCGTATGGCTTGTCTGCTGCAATCGAGAATAATGGGTTGCCGCTTCCTGGATCACCTGGCTTCGGATTTAATGGCATCGCAGACGAATTAGCGCGTCGGTAAATGCAACGAAAACGTGCTTCCTTTCCCAGGGGTGCTTTCAACGGAGACACGGCCGCCATGAGCATGTGCAATGTGCTTGACAATGGCAAGGCCAAGTCCCGTGCCCCCGAGCTCCCGGCTACGGGCCTTATCGACCCGGTAGAATCTTTCAAAAAGACGGGACAAATGCTCCTTTGGAATTCCGATACCGTGATCCTGAACACTTATCCTCAACTCTTTATCTTTTAAAGATGCTGAAATTTGAATATCACTTTTCTCGCTGCTGTAGTTGATTGCATTATCCAACAGATTTACCAAGGCCTGGTCCATCAATCTGGAATCGATCCGGAACGAAATATCTTCCGGACATACGAGATCAATGGTGATGTTTTTGGCGTTCGTCTTTTCCCGGCATGTCTGAATTGCCGACAAAATTACATTTTTTACGGTACTTTCTTTAAGATGAATTTCACTTTTCTCATCCTGCTGCTCGATTTTGGAAAGTTTCATCAAATCTTCGATAATGATTGTAAGGCGATTTACATGCTTTTCAATAATCGCCAGAAACCGATCGGTTTCCTTTGGGTCAGCACCTTCTCCGGTGCGGAGGGTTTCAACAAATCCTTTGATAGCTGTCAGCGGTGTTTTGATTTCATGGGAAACATTGGCGGCAAAATCTTTTCGTCATATTCTCGAGTTTCCGGAGATGGGTCACATCGTTCAGAACCATCAGAATACCGATTCGACGGCCATCAGGATCTTCCAGGGGCGTATTGTGAATATACAGAATTCGTTCACCCCTTTGGTAAAGGGTAATGTCTTCTTCCAGGTTTTCTTTGCTTGAAAGTGCCTTGTTGACAAATTTTTGAAGGTCCGGATTTCGGATGACCTCCGGAATATTTCGATTTAACAGGTTTTCGGGCAGGTTTTCAAAAATTCTTGCCGCGGCCTTGTTAATGCTGATAATCTTTTCATCCATATCTACCGCAATGATGCCTTCGGCCATACTCGACAAAACCGTTGACAGTTCATTCTTCTGACGAACAATCGTGTTAAGACGATCTTCAAGCTGAATGGCCATCTGGTTCAACGCTTCAATGAGACTGTCGATTTCCACCAGATCCGTACCCGGCAACCGGTGAGATAAATCACCTCGGGCAAAAAAATCCGCACCTTGTTTCAGTTTTTCAATGGGCCGGCTGATGCGCTGCGAAACATAAAGACTGATTCCTGCCGCAAGCAGTGCGATAAACAGTCCCCCAAGGATAATCTTTAACTGTAGGGCTTTCAGTGCCTGATCAATGGCGGTAACCGGCAGTGCCGTCCTTATCACGGCAATGATCCTTTCTTTGTCTTTCAAAGGAATGGCAATATACATCATCCGTTTCTGGAGGGTGGTGCTGAATCGTATGGATGTTCCCACATTCCCTTTACGGGCTTCGATCACTTCAGGGCGTAATGCATGGTTATCCATGATGGCAGGATCTTCATTGGAATCACCAATAACGTGGCCGGACGGCTGGATAACGGTAATCCGGGTGGCCGATGATAGGCCGATTTCCTTACACATGGCATCGACCACGCTGGTCTCCAAAGGCCCAAGGTACTGGGGAATCTGATTTTCCAATAAGCGAGCCCGGGTCAGCAGATCTGCGGCGGTTTGTTCCAGAAAAAAATGCCGGATTGAACTCGAGGCAAACCAGGTTACGGCGATTAAAGATATCAGAGTAATCAGAAGATATGAAGGAAAAAGATGCCGGAGCAATCGTTTCTTTTTTTTCATGGTTTTTCCTTAAATCGATACCCGACACCCCGAACGGTCTCGATGTATCGACCGGCGGATCCGAGTTTTTTTCTGAGTCCCACAATCTGGACATCGACGCTGCGATCCGTGACCGGATAATCATCGCCTCGAACCGCATCGACAATTTGAAAACGGGTAAAAACCCATCCCGGTCGCCGGGCAAGGTAGTGAAGGACCTGAAACTCCGTATAGGTTAATTCAACAGACTCCCCTTTAATTGAGACATCACGCCTTCCGGGATGCATCCGAAGCTCATGTATTTGAATAATGGATGTATCATCATCCATCGATGCCTTTGTCGTCTTTCTCCTTAAAATAGCCCGAATCCGTGCGATCAGAATACGGGGGCTGAACGGCTTGGTGATATAGTCATCCGCTCCAAGCTCCAATCCTGTAACGATATCCGCCTCATCACCTTTTGCCGTCAACATAACGATAGGTATGTCCTGTGTTTTTGAATCGTTTTTTAAAATCTTAGTAACTTCAAGGCCATCGATTCCGGGAAGCATTAGATCAAGAACAATCAAGTCCAATGCCTCGGACCCTGTTTTTTTCAGGACTTCTTCACCGGACGTAACACAGATAACCTGGTATCCTTCTCTGGATAGATTGTACCTAACAAGTTCCAAAATGTCTTCTTCGTCTTCGACAACCAGAATGCGTTCTTTAGGCATAGTAATCTCTATATGGGGTATCCGAATTTATTAGCAATTTAGCATTTATCATATTATTAATAAATTGTTAATACAATATAGAAAACAACATTTATGTTATCAAACAGTTAGCTTTGTGTTAGATTTTTATTATGAACAGCAAATGGTCGTCCTTGTCAACCCGGAACGTTATGAAAAAGATACGAAAGACAATTAATCAGTAATACATAGATTGAGTGATTGTCGAGGCTTGCCCGCCTTTGGCGGTGTTGCCGGAGCTGCAAGGCGCGCCTCGATGTCGCATCCCAGGATAGATGTGGTGCGCTGTTACTCCTTAAATAATTCAGGGGTCGGGGAATTTTAGCGGATGTTCCTTGAATAAAATGATTTTCATCAAAATTCAGAATTACTCGGCTTGACAACCTTAGTATATGATGATTTCAAATAATAAAGTCCGCGTGTGAAACATTACTTCACCTACGGGCTTATAAATCCTCTATCAGATTATCAGGCTAAAATTATATTAAAAACAGCTAAAAAACAGATGAATAGTAAAAACACGCTTTTTAGTGGTACTTACATTCGGTATTTTTGAAATATTCAGTAACGTTTTGTCTAAATAAAAAACTTCGAGAGTGACTTCGTTTTGTTCCGACTCTTTTTCACTCCGAATAATTTCCGTTGCGGTTTTCCTATCCACTGCGAGCGGCCTTCACGATTAGGCGCTGGTGATCCGTAGTCAAAAGTTGATAAGGTGCGTTGCTCGACCTCAGAACCGATGATTCGATTGATGGCGCGCACCATATCCTTGTCTTCTCCGGTAACAAGGGTAAAAGCTTCGCCGCTGCGAGTTGCCCGGCCTGTCCGTCCGATGCGGTGAATGTATGCCTCGGGGGTGGAAGGGATATCATAGTTGATGACATGAGAAATCTGGGTAACGTCAATGCCGCGAGCGGCGATATCGGTGGCCACCAGAATCTGAAATGTCCCGTCGCGAAAGCCGTCCAGTGCTGCCTGGCGGCGTGTCTGGGAAAGGTTTCCCTGCAGTGAAGCCGATCGGTATCCTGCGGCAACAAGCTTTTTCCCCAAGCTCTTGGCGCGATGTTTGGTTCGGGTAAAGACCAGCACCGACCTGGTATTGGTGTTTCCCAGCAGCTTTAACAGCAGCGCCGTTTTTAAATGCTGGGCTACCGGGTAGAGTGCGTGACTGACAGTATCAGCAGGTGCGGTGATTCCCACCTGGACGGTGGCCGGATCTCGCAGGATATCCCCGGCCAAGCGACGGATTTCGGGGGGCATGGTAGCCGAGAAGAGCAGCGTCTGGCGCTTCATTGGAAGATGTTTTAAAATTCGCCGGATATCAGGAATAAATCCCATGTCGAACATCTGGTCGGCCTCATCTATAACCAGCACTTCCAGTTGGGAAAGATCGATGCTATGACGTCCGATATGGTCAAGAAGCCGGCCGGGGCAGGCAACAACAATATCGGCATGCTTCAGTTTCTGAATCTGCGGATTAATTCCCACGCCACCGTAAACAGTAACGCTTCTTATGCGCGTCTTACGACCCAGGGTTTCGATAGCCTGATGAATCTGTTCGGCCAATTCACGGGTGGGGGCGATTATCAGGGCGCGAACGCATCCGTATTTACTCCCCACCAGTCGATTGAGTATCGGCAGAACGAATGCCGCCGTTTTACCGGTGCCGGTTTGGGCCAGACCCATTACATCACGACCATTAAATACCTGCGGGATTGCCCGAGCCTGAATCGGGGTCGGGGTTTCATAACCCGCCGCTGCAACGCCTGCGGCAACGGAGGGATGAAAATTAAATGTTTCAAAGTTCAATAAATACCTTCTTTCTGTGTTCCAATAAAAAAAGCCCCGGAGTTATTCCGGGGCTTACGTGATTTTTAGTTACAACCAGGAACACTATTAATTTTTGGGGATCATACAGGTAGTTGGAATTGCTGTCAAGTTAATTGTCTAATATTTTTAATAAAAATAAAAGATCCGCAGTTAAGCGTACGATAACGAACTGTTAGGCAAATAATGCCAGAAATGGCGTTAAATAGTAATGTTTAGGATTCAAGCATCCTTGCATGATACTTGAATCTCTAATAGGGAAACATCCTATAATCCTTTTTTAGGAGTTTGCCCTTTTCATTTATATGATATATGTATTAGGCATAAATTGATTTCCAGTTGGCCTACTGGCAAGAGTACCAGTTATAACGCCGACTATTTAATATCTAATGTTAGCCGGAAAAGAGAATTTGATGAAAAAATTCAAGGTTAAACTCCATGGGAAGAATTTCCTCCTCAATCTTGACGGTGAACTCAAAAAGTTTGGGTTTTATGCCACGAGATTTGTAAAGGCAGAGAGCCCACAAGAGGCTGAAAAAATTGCCATCATTTTAACTCATCAAAATCCTAATTTAAGGGATACCGTATTAAATGAAAATGCTGATCGCCCGACAATTAATTTGGAAGAAATAGAGGAGGTCAGCTTTCTAAAATTCTTTGCCAAAAAATCAACAACAGGTTTTACGTTTTATCCCGAAGATGAGGAATAGGAAATTATCCACCGGTTAACCAGCAAATGCACTTGCCCGCTTGAGGGGGGGATAGATATATGGCGACATTTTTTTGCGCGATTTTTTGGGGTCATTGAACTTTATTCGGCGACAATCTGAAACAATTGAAATTCGATATCACAACTTTTGAACTGGCATTAAAATATGGAATACATAGCAGTAAAGCAACGATTTTGAGCTGATGATTTCAAAATTAAATGGGTTGCATTTATAAATAAAATATTTTACTAATGTATTTGGGGACAGGCAAATTATTTTAAATCTTATCAAGGAGGAAGAATTATGAAACATGCTGCACTTTTAGTGAGTATAGTCTGCCTATTGTTTTTCGTTGCGTGTGGACAGGGTGAAAAAGCTGAAAAAGCTACTGTCAGTGAACCTGAAAAAGCCACTGAGATGGTGAAGGAGCAGGCCGAAGAAACTACCGAAATGGTAAAAGAAAAGGCCGAAGAAACCACTGAGATGGTGAAAGAAAAGGCCGAAGAAACTGCCGAGATGGCAAAAGAAGGGGCTGAAGAAGCTGCTGAGATGGCAGAAGAAGGGGCTGAAGAAGCTGCTGAGAAGGCAAAGAAAAAGATGGAGTGATAGAGTCACGTACTGTATCTTTCTATCAGAGAAACGACTCCCTAATATTTGTTATTCATAGACATCCTTTTCATTTTTAGGTGAGGAAGGGGTGTCTATGAATCTGTATTTTTACAGGTCTCGTTCAGACAATTGAATTATCAAAAAGTGAGGGTATTAGTACGACATCAAAATCGCAATATCTTGCCATACGCACAAGCTGAAGCCAATCCATACTGATTACATATAACTAAATTTTGGCAAAAAAACAAAAGAGCAAACATCGAAAAGATCATCTACAATATTATCAAGATAGAAAGTCTTGATATAAGGTTCAAGCTTCCTTAGAACCGACCGGACACACATGCACGCACATCCCACAAACCCTAACTCCTGTAACCTTATTTTTTAAGTAGATGCGATAATCTATACAGCGTTGAACGTTGAAACGAGTTTCACGAGATTCTGATGGATCGAAAGGACGGCCAGTAAAAGCCTTTGGAGGGCAGGCTTCTACGCATTTCTGGCATTCACCGCAATGATTTGGAATTGGGTTGCCCGAATCTAAAAGAGCATCAGTTAAAACTGTAACCCAACGTACTCGAGGCCCTAACTCTGGTGTGATCAGGAGACAACTTGGGCCGATCCAACTTAGCCCCGCAAGCCTTGCCGACAGTTTGTGAGAAAAAAGCCCATGAACTTTTTTGTTGTCAATTGTATCTGAAGCAGGGATAAGCAGTGTCTGGAAACCATTCTCATTTAAAATGGCACTTAGATGAAGAGCTATACGATCCAAAGATTGGTTAACAGTATAATATAGGTAATCATAAGTTCTCGCCACGCCTACTTCTTTGTGGCGAGATAACTGATCGACAATGCTGTCGTTCAGTGCTATGCCTAAAGAAAAAGAACGAGGGAAGGCAGCCAGAAAATCACCACCTTGTTCTACTATCGTCTCAAGAGCTTCGGTTAGGTCGGCCACACCAAAAAACTGAGCACCCATGCTGATAGCCCGATTCTCAAGTTGCCCGCATATCGCCCTTAGTTGTTTATTCTCCATTTTTATATTTTTTCAAAATAAATTCTTTGATAATTTTTAGGTGAATGAATTGTCGGTTACAGATTACGTACCTGAAGTTTCAATTTACGAAAAGTGGAGGTTAATAACCGAAATCATAAAAAGTACAGATTCCTTGCCATAAGAACAAGCCGAAACCGAGTCTCGTTTAGTACATATATCCGTTTTCTTACAAAATTGCAAAAAAAGGCAACCCCTCGAAAAAGGTTTGCCCTATTGAAAAAACGATATCACAGGTTCTGAACCCACCGTTAGGATGTTGGATATATTGCAGTAACTACAAGTTTCGAATTGATGATTTCAAATCGTAATCATATTAGAGTGGTCTAAAATGAAGGTTAAAGGCAGAAGTCAAACACCCTAAAGATATAGAGCATCTGCACTATTGGGAAACGAAACAAAAAAAGGCGGAGTTGTTTGACTCCACCTTGGTAATCCGAAGATTCACAGTTTTTTGATATTAACCTTCCTTAATATGTTATACCGCTATGGTATTGTTGGTTCTCTATATCGCTTCTGCTTTCATTAGTCTGGATACTTCTATGATCAGATACGCCCCTACGATCTTTGTCCGATCTTCTTTCAGGCAAATATGCTGTGTATGAAAACTCCCTCCTATCGATACCGAAACGTCTATTTCCATTATCTGTTATGCCTACATTGTTCATAGGACAATTCCTTGTCTCATTTTAAATGCAGAATCACTTATGATATGTATTTGCCGATTAGCCATTAAGGAGGAAAACAGATGAATTATCAGGAAAAGGTTTTGTGCCACAGATAACATCCGCCTATTAAAATCAACAAAGGTATCAGAACGTTTATAATTTCCACAGTTTATCCCCAACAATTTCTGGTTATTTCAGTTCCACCTTAATTGTAGTTATATCTGACACTCTACTGATGAAATTAGAAAGAAATTATAGATCATAAATTATTTAGCAATTTCCCTGCCAAAATATGGGAACAAGACTTAATAAATTCTTGGCATATCGATTAATATAGCGATTCTAATATGTTATACTATGAAACGCCCAAAAAATACATCTATACTTTATCCCTGCAATATCCTTAAAATCGACTGTATAGTTCAAATTTTTGAACCCTCTTAAAAGCTATATTGTGTAGTTCCCTAATTTAATGGCAAAAAATTACCGCATTGCCGGTTCAAATTTTTGAACTCTATTGGGAGCTAACCATATAACCCCTTAAATTAATAATGAAGAATTCCACTGCCCCTGATTCAAATTTTTGAACCCAAGCATTACATAGCCAACTATTTCAATGTAACCAATTAATTTTAAACCGAATAACCCATGAAGAATTGATCTGGTTTTTTAAATATTTATGTACAAAAAAACAAGGTGGCTGTATCCGTGTTTTTCTGATTTTTTTATAGGTGATTGGCTTATTACCTTGTCAGTGTTTGTCCTACAAAGGAGGGAACGTGGTTCTAATGTTTATATTGAGGTCGGCTTGTTGAGTCGTTGATACTTGCTTTGATGCCTGTAGCTTCAATAGAATAGAAGAATAATGAAAGTTTCGAACCGAAATCATAAAAAGTTCTGGGTAAAGGCACCGGTTACCCGGCGCCCTCCCCACAGATCCGGACGTGCGGGACTACCGCATCCGGTTCCTCAGTTCCGACCCTTCTTACCAGATCGGAAACCAAACAAGGATCACCCCATTTGGCGCACAACTATGCTACCCTTAACCCGTTTGTACGACAGGTGCTAACACACTCCACCGAAGTTGCGGTGATACGGTTTGTGGTCTCAGAGTACCTCCCGTAGTTCCCTTCGACAGATCGTTATGCCCGGCTTCACCTTCCCTGCAGTGGGTCGCTTGGGTCTCACTTCCCCACCTTACCAGTCGGTGCTACAATTAACACCAACCATCGGTACTATGATCCACTAAGACTTCCAAATGTCTATCTCAGGTTTGTTCGCTCTTCGCTATCCGCCCCGTGATACCTTGCGTCGCCCGTCTTTAACGTTTGTGTTTCCGCCTGCGGCAGACTCGTTGATGGGCAGGCCTCTCCTCATCAACGCCGGGATTTTGCTGTTGCTGGATCTCCTGTTGCCACCCTCTTGCACAAGGAAACATTTGGATCTCCCAAGTTCCCAGGCTACCCCTGTGACTACATGCCCTGGTCTCAGAACCCGGTGGTGCCCTGATCACTCGCCATAGCGTGATCAGGGCTGCTGCCTTCCGTTATCTGTAGAACGTCGGCTTTCACGCTCGGTCTTACGAGAGCTATTCAGAACCACAATGTGCAAGATTTCGGGGCTCAATTTCACAGCCTGCAGTTTCGTTCCATCCGGCTTCGGACTCCCGTTACCAGGTTTGCCCGCGGACTTCACTACTGACCTGTTGGCTAAACTTTAATCAGGTGGGACTTTTCCAATTTAGTATCGGAAGCACCCACTGGGTAACAATATCGAATTTCATGAACTTCGCTCAATCCCAACGATCTGGATTTAACTTGGCGCGAACAGATTTCTTGCTAGTACATGCATTATTCACATCAACAATTGTTATACAGATATCAAAATTTCCAGTCTTCGAATAGGCTTTCCAGGAGGGCGGCAAATAAGCTGAATACCCAGATCAGGAAAGCGGTGTAAATGATTTTGAAAAATAGTATCATGGCGCCGTCTTTTTAAAGAGACTTTTTGCCCTCATTTTGTTCAGCGAGTTTATTTTGGATTACCATGTTGTGGGCGCGGTTAAAAAGATTGATGGCGTCCTTGAGTGTTATAGTTCCGTGATCGATTTTGATGCACAGCCTTACTCGGAGTGCGTGGAGTGTTTGAACATCCTTGTCATTCGGGTATTTAGCAATAAGAGCGTCCCACTGAGCCCATGAAGCCGGATCTTTACAATAATTTTCCTGTCCATTCTACAGAACGCCTTGGTTTGAATTTTCATCGAAAAAACCGCACCATTATCAGTCTTTTTTGTCGCATTTTCATACAATTTTCTTAGTTCCTTGAAAATTGGGATTGACATTCCCAATTTTCAAGGTAAAATAGCGCCATGATTAAACGTCCTGTCTATATTAACAAGCTCGAAACAGCGCATCACCGCTCTCCTATCACTGCGCTTATCGGTCCCCGGCAGTGCGGAAAAACCACGTTGGCACGTATCTTTGGAAGTAACCGTAAAGCCGAATACTTTGATCTTGAGTCCCAGCCCGACCTGCAGCGTCTTCAAAATCCGGAAATGGTTCTCGGATCGCTGAAAGGTCTGGTAATTCTGGATGAAATCCAGAGAATGCCGATCTTGTTTAATGTCTTGCGTGTCCTCGTCGATCGACCGGAAAACGCCGCACGTTATCTGATCCTGGGTAGTGCCTCCCCCGACCTGGTTAAGAATGTTTCCGAAACGCTGGCCGGAAGAGTGGAGTTCGTGGAACTGTCCGGTTTTGATCTGAGTGAAACCGGCGCTGACGCTTGGCAAACGCATTGGCTGCGCGGCGGTTTTCCCCGCTCCTATCTCGCTGATTCAGGAAACGACAGTATAGCCTGGCGAGAGGGCTTTATCCATACGTTTTTGGAACGCGACATTCCCCAGCTCGGCATCACCATACCCTCAGCCGCCATGCGCCGCTTCTGGACCATGCTGGCACATTATCACGGACAGCTCTGGAACGCCTCGGAGCTTGCCAGATCCATGGGTCTGACCGGTAAAACCGTACGTTCCTATCTCGATATCCTTACCGGCACCTTCATGGTGCATCAGCTTCAGCCCTGGCACGAAAACATCGGCAAACGCCAGGTCAAATCTCCCAAAATATATCTGAGAGATTCAGGAATTGTCCATACCCTGCTCAATATCGTTGACATGCACGGCCTCTGGGGACACCCTCGCATTGGCGATTCCTGGGAAGGGTTTGCTCTTAGCCAATTCATGCAAATTGTGAGGCCTTCCCAGATGTATTTCTGGTCCACGCATAGCGGTGCAGAACTCGATCTTTTCTTTTTCCATCAGGGGCGACGCTTTGGTGTTGAATTCAAGTTCAGCGAAGCCCCGAAAGTAAGTAAGTCGATGCATATCGCGCTGAACGATCTGAATCTCCAGCACCTTTGGATCATCTATCCCGGGCAGCACAGCTATCCAGCAGAGGAAAAAATCTCTGTCTGGCCCGTCCACCGGCTACCAGAATTCGCAACTCAACTGAGGTCAACCCTCTAATTCCGATCTCTATTCTTGAAATAATAACGGATTTGTATTGTATTAAAATAAAGACATCGCTTCAATGCATTTAGCCATATCTGCAAAGCGGTTTATTCTTTGACCTCTTTGGTTTCAGGGGCATCTTTCATCTTTAATTTTCGTTGTGTAATAAACATTGCCGCTGGTCGGGTCTTTGACCAGCATGGGCAGATAAACCGTTTCGGCATAGGGCACCTGAAAACGGGGATGCTTTTGTCCAAACAGAAAAAGGCGGGCATCGGCGGAATACCGTGCTTCTGTTTTGCCGGTGTGTGTTTCCAGTAGCGTGGCGTACAGCCCCTCCGGGCCGAATTTCCCTGCCTTGGCAAAGTATTTCATATCGCCGTCCACGATAGCCTTGACATGGGGGCGCTCGAGCAAATCCGGCCGAGCGGCAGCGGCCGCTTTGATCAGCGGGATGGCAAATGCAAAAATCGCATAATTCCTGACCGCACCACTGTATCTAAACCATTCACAACAACAATTGATATACAGATATCTTAATTAGTTGGAAAACATATTGGGCGGCAGTCCGTCATTTTGGGTCTAAAACATTTGTTTTTTTAGCAAGAGAAATGGTTTTGGAATAACCGTCGACAACTTTCTGAGGATTTATCTGTAGAATTTTTGCATAGGATCTCAAAAAACCTCTTAAATAGGTATCCGGAGGGAGCTCTTCAAACCGGTTTTCTTCGATGGCTTTTAAAACAGGGGCCCTTATTTTAGTAATATATTGAATTTCTTGTATTTTGACACCAACGGCTTTTCTTAGCTTTTTTAAATCATCTCCTGAAAGACGCTCCTTTAAAAGAATTTCATCTGATAGTGTTTTAACGTTTTCCGTGAGAAGTTTTTCTTTAACCCTGGAAAATAAATGGTTCTCATTTACACTTGTATGCATGGAGGATAGAGGGGTTGATGCGTATTGTTTTTCCCTGGATGGAATCAATGTTTCCACTTGCCCTGAATCGACAAGCATCTGATTGTATGCTGCTCTTTTTGGGTCATCAGTTAGCGTCGAAAAAGCATTTTCGATATTTTCTATGATCTTGTCCCTTTCCTCCTTTGAAAACAAAGAATATGTAACAATAGAATCTTCGTTATATAACGAAAGTGCATCTTTATATGCCCGCTTTATTTCAAAATAAGACGAACTCATCGGAATTTTCAAGATTTCATAATAATTCAATCCGTCAAATTTTTTCATAACATATCTTTCGCGAATGATGCAGATGGTATTTTGTTCATTATCTGTGCTGCGATTTTTTTTAAATCGGCAGCAGATTGTGTATGAGGATATTTATGGATATAAAGTATTTTTGAAAAAATTGCATCATGAATACGACTGTCATAACTAATGTTGCCAAGAAATTGAAAAATGGAATAAAAATGCCGATTGCATACATTTTCAAATTGATCGCCTATGGTTGGATCTACATTGTTGCGAAATTGATTGAAAATGATCTTGAATTTAAATTTGCTTAATGTGTTTCTCAGAAACTCTTCCTTTTCAGGGTCATGTTTTAAAACAACTTCTATGATATCAGGAGGATTAATTCCTGGTCTATTTAAATCTGAAGAAGTGTTCTTGAACACCGAATCAAAAGAGTTTTTTTTCATCATTTGTTTTAATTTTCTAAAATAGATTGTCTTTATAAATCGAAAAGAATTTTCGATGGAAGTTGGTTCGGGTGTGCAGATCAGGATTCCTTCCTTTGAAGTTAAGAAAAAATCCAGTGTGTTAAAATTTGTCCCGGGACCCAGATCCAAAAGAATATAATCGAAAGGAAGTGTTTTTATGGAATCAATTATTTTTAGCTTTTGAGCATAAAACAAATTTGCAATTTCCATGTAGCAATGGAAAGAACTGATAAGAAACAAATTGGGGATCATTGTTGGAACGGCCGCACTTTCAAGATTTTTCACGGTTTTGTTTAAGAAGCTGTTTAAACCGATTTTCGGGCTGTTCATTCCCAGCAATGTATGAAGGTTTGAAGCGCCCAGATCCAAATCGATAAGCACGACTTTTTTACCCCATTTGGCGATTAATGCGCCGAGACTGGCCGTTATAAAACTTTTTCCAACACCACCTTTTCCACCACCGATGGGATATATTTCTGCCATTTTAAAATATTACTCCTGCCTGCCGGGGCTGCATTTATTATGAACAGTGATGAAGTTATAATTTCCTGTCATAATTTGAAACACTCAGTTTAGGTTTGAGCTTATTGTATATATCAAGCAGGCGCACGGCAACGATTGCCAGGATAAACCGGGGTACCCAGAGCCAGAAGGCACTGAGCCCCAGTGATAAAAATAACGCCGGATCCTCAATCATAGAATGATTAATTCCTATGGAAAGATGAAGTTTTTCAAGTTCTTCTTTTTTAATATGCCCTTCCTTTGCTTCTTCAACAATGACGGCGCCGCCGTATGCGACGCCAAAGGCAACGGCTGTAAGCCATAGCAAACCTACTTTTTGATTGAGTCCCATGGTCTTTAAAAGAGGGTTCAAAACCTTAACGATCTGATGAATAATATTAAAAACTTTCATTATTTCAAGCAGAATCATGATGACCATGATGATCACAAATATCTTTAGGCTGAGATATAACGTTGCCATAAACCAGCTTTTCATCATGATAAACAGCGGCTGCTGTATCGCAACAGATAGATTTTTTTCGACCAAACGTGCAGGTTCGGATTCAAGGAATCTGGCGACAATGATAACCGTAACACTGGAAGCTGTCAGGCGGAAAAGTGTTGCTTTAAAAGGATTCAGCCCGGACTGACCCTGAATAATTCCTTCCTGGATAAGGTTGTGCGAGATGAGAAGAAAGATGGCAATCAGGGTCATTTCATTATTCGTCAGTGGAAGGACTGCCATGGAAGCGATGCCGCCATAAATTCCTGTAAGCATTCCAACGATCAGCGGAAGGGCAGCCATGGGCGGAAGATTCAAAAGGTTCATGGCAGGTTTTAGAATAAAATCAATTTGGTGTATCCATCCGCTATACTCTAATAGAACGGTAAGAAAAGATATGGGTACGATAATTTTGAGCATCCAGACAAATCCGCGCCATCCTTTTTGAATTCCGGAATTCAAGCCATATCGGAGTTTATTTTGATCAGGATTCATAATTATTGTCTTAAGTTTCCAGGATTGCAGGCAATACCGTCATAAATGAGGTTTTTAAGTTTCTGCTTCAAGACAGAGTAAGAATAACAGCGTGTTGCAATGTCATAATTTTTTTCAACCATATTTTTGCAAAGCTCCGAATTTTCAAGAACATCTCTGGTCATTCGAACAGCATCTTCTGTAACAAATCCGTCAATCTCTATGGTCAAAAACCCTTTGGGTTCAATGTCGTAAGTATAAATTGAATATTTGTTTACCACGATGGGTTTTTTAAAGTAAACGGCTTCTAAAAAGGCATTGCCAAAACCTTCAAAGGTAGATGGATACGTAACCAGATCGGCATGCGGATAGATGTCGTTCAATGTATAAATTTTTTTTCCTTTTTTGGTACGCCCTCTGTTTTCATTAATGATATCCGACACGAAAAGGGTGTTAACATTTAACAGCCTTGAATATTCCTTGACCCTTTGTTCGTAGTCGTAACCCTCGTCCCCTGAAGCGTGTGAAATCACCAGCTTGGCTTTTTTCCCCAGTCGATGCACAAGCTCGATGGCATGCTCGATTCCCTTTCGCTTTACGACCCGGGTCGGCTGAAGGATAAAAAGTTCATCATCTTCAATGCCGAGTGCCTTTCGCACATCCAAGGCATAATCGTCAATGGGTGGCGGTGGGTTTTCAAAGTCCATAACATTGGGAATAATAGTAGCGGAAATACCTGTTCTGAGGCTCAGCTGATTGTCTCCTGAAGAGTTAATGGTCACATGTTGTATGGACGATAGATGTGGCGGAAAGGCCATATTCAAGTACTCCCAGACCGCGTTTGTCAGAAACTGCTGTCGTTCCCAGAAAAAGTCGTGATGATGGGCGATGGTTGGGATATCAGTTTCGGAAATTACTTCCGTGATGGCAAGCCCAAGGGGTATATTCAATGGAATGGTGAGTGAATTTTCAGGCACCAAAAGATCGATACTGAATTTTTCGATAAAGCTGTAGATTTCATCTTTTAATTGTTCTTTTGCGGCATGAATTTTTTGTGTGATGCGGCGCTCGCGCTTATGAACGCCAAAACAATGATTATAGATATATCTTATATCCGGGTGTGTAAAATTAGCTTCTTCCACCAGATATGAACAATCAGGAGGGCGATCCAGTTCACCGGCAAAATAGAAACAGGAAAATCCTTCCTTTTGAAAAACATCGGCCCATTTTGTGGTTTCCAGAGATACGCCGTCTGTTCCTGCAAAACGCGTTGATATAAATCCGACATTGTGTGTTAAACCGCAGATTGAACATGTAGCCATATTTTTCGCTCCTTTTGATGCAGAATAATATACTCAAGTTTTGCATCCGAATGATTTTACCTTAAACAATTTTTCCGGCCTGCTGCTCAGTAGCAGTCTTGGTAAAAAATAAGGGTGCGGAACTATAGTTTGAGAGATATTTCTGAAACCATCTGCATTTACAATGTGTTGTATGCAACAAATCGGCCATTTATTCAATCTATATTTTCTGTTTTTGGGTGGGTCGTCTTTTTAAATGATCGACGTTTCGATGGATTCAAAACTTGGTTATGTGTTTTTCGTTATGTTTAAATGGTTATCGGGCTATAAATGTCAATATATTGTGCTATTTTTTTCTTGACACACAATATATATCAACTTATAATCAACCAAAATTTAAAGCGTCAAGAGATGCGACTTACAACGATTCTTTAAATTGTAAAAATAAATCATCTAGTCATAATTATGTGATGGAGGTTAAGATGATAAATAGTGAGAAGGTAATTGAACGAAGATTCCATGAGCGGTTTCAGGTTCAGCAAGGCTTATATGCTCTGCTTAAAAATGGTTCATCAAAACTGGGCCAGATTAAAAATATCAGTAAAGGCGGCCTTGCCTTTATGTACATTAACGATGGAGAGCAAATACATGAACCGACTGAAGTTGACATATTTTTAAGCGGTTATGGTTTTATTTTAAAAGGTATACCGTGTAAAAAAATTTCAGATATCCATGTAGATAATTTTGTCCCTTTCAGTACTTTTGAAATGAGGCAACTGGGTGTTCAATTCGGCGAAGTAGGTCTACACCAGTTGGCTCACTTGGGTACGTTTATTGAGAAATACGCAACAAGGCCCGAAGTTTAAAATAATCCTCTCCCGCCGCACGATTTTCCATACATAACGCATCGTTTTGATTGTTTGATTCCCAATTGTTAGCCACAAAAACATATCATCTTTCTCTTGATAATAAATACCGGATAAGTTAAAGAATACATTTTAAATACGCGTTATTCAGCAGGTCTGATTAATATGATTTTTACAGCTCTTTGTAATCAATGATATTATTAACAATATGCTTTCTCGAACTATATGGAATGGTGGAGTGTTGGAATAATGGAATATTGGGATTAAGAGCGGAAATAAACTATTGAATATTTAAATTGTCAAAAAATCCTTCAAACCCATCGTTCCATTGCTCCATCATGCCATTATTCCAATTGGGGCGAAGCCCCTAAATTCCGTCTTTAAGTTTTTATTCTGCTGGCAGCAGAAAAATTGAAGCGCTTTTAGGTTTTACTAAAACAGTGATTCATACCACTTTTTCCTTAACCCTATCAATTTCCTCAATAAACAGTACAAGGGGGCACCATGGCCGTATCAACCTATTGGGCTGACAATTATGTTGAAAAAAGATGCTCTGCACAAGAAGCGATCGGACGGATTAGATCGGGTCAGAGGGTCTTTATCGGTTCATCCTGTGGAGAACCCCAATATCTGGTCAAAAAACTCGCTGATGCAGCGGATACATTTACAGATATCGAGATTGTGCGTCTACTGAGCCTGGAAAGTACACCTTTAACATTGATTGCTGATAAGACCAAAGATCAAAGTTTCAATATCCGGTCATTTTATCTGGGATCGGCAAAACCAAAAAGTCTTGCAAAAAATAAACGTTTTATCACTCCGATGAACCTTTCGGCTGTGCCCCGCCTTTTTAAAACCCGTCAGCTTCCGATTCATGTGGCCCTTATTCAGGTATCTCCGCCGGATGACTTCGGATGGATGAGCCTGGGGATTTCCGTTGATATCACCCTGTCGGCGGCATTCTCCGCCGACCTTGTCATTGCCCAGGTGAATTCCAGGATGCCCAGAGTGTTAGGTCGCAGCTTCATCCATGTCAACGACGTGAATGCAATTGTCGAGCATGAAGAAGAACTTTTAACCATAGAAGAACTTCCGGAACTCGATGCCGCCAATCATATCGGCCGGCTGATTGCCCGGCTAGTTGACGATGGTTCAACCATCCAGATCAGCCCCGGTACAACACCGCAGGCCACCTTGCTTGCGCTTTCCGAGAAAAATGACCTGGGTGTCCACACCCAGTATGTAACCACGGATATCATGCGCCTTGTTTCAATGGGAGTGATTACGAACCGGAAAAAAGGATTCAACGAAGGAAAACTGGTGGCAAGCTGTGCCATCGGGTCAAAAAATCTTTATGAATTTCTTGATGATAATCCGGCTATTGAGTTTTATCCGTCAGATTATGTCAATGATCCGGGTATTATTTCTCAACATAACAAAATGGTTTCCATGAATGTGCCCATGGCCATGGACCTCACCGGCCAGGTTGCAGCGGATGCGCTTTCCTACAACCATTTTTCCGGTATAACCGGCATGCTCGACTTTATTAGAGGCGCATCCCGGTCCGAAAGCGGCAAATCAATTCTTATGTTCACGTCAACCACCGTCGATGGTAAAAAGAGCCGGATTGCCCCGATGCTCAATGATACCGCCATCGTTGTGCCAAGGGGTGATGTTCAATATGTGGTTACTGAATACGGGGCTGTAAATCTCTTTGGCAAGAGTCTTCAGGAGCGAGCCATGGCCATGATCAGCATTGCCCACCCTGATTTTCGAGAGGAACTTTTTTTTGAGGCCAGAAAAATGGGTCTGCTCGGTGCAGAGCGGACCCTATCGGAATCGGTGCAGGGCATCTATCCGATAAGGTTGGAGGAGACGAGGGAAATAGATGGTGATTTGATAACCATAAGGCCGGCCAAACCAGTGGATGGAAGAAGGATACAGGAACATTTTTATACGCAGGATAAAGATGACATATATTCCAGATTTTTTCAGGCAAGGACCCGTTTTGTCCGTGACGATGTGGAGAGCATGTTCCAGATAGACTATGTAAAAAATTTGACGCTTTTAGCTGTGGTGGGGGAATTCGGCTTTGGAAAAGTCATCGCTGTAGGGGAATATCTGCTTGACCCTGCAAAGAACATAGCAGAAATCGCTTTTTCAGTGAGCAAAGAATGGCAGGGGAAAGGATTGGGCAAGATCATCATGAAAAAGTTATCAGAGGCTGCCAGAGAAAACGGAATCTCCGGCCTGATGGCTTACACGTTGCCCAGAAATCAGGGAATGCTAAAGCTGTTCAAAAGCCTGCCCTATAAAACCAAAACCCTCTATGATGGCGAAGTGGTTGAATTGACCTGTATGTTTGACGAGTTGAAATGATAACAGGTGACAGGCAATGAGTAACGACGTCCCGGAAATTCTACAACTTTTTGAAATTAAAGATCTTTTAATAGCTCCTGGTTTGTGGCATCAAAATGGAAGAATGGAATGTTGGAATATTGGGAGTAAGGGCGGAAATAAACCATTTTAATTGTAAAAAACTCCTTCAAACCCATCAATCCATTACTCCATCATTCCGATAGTGAGCGAAGCGAACCAACTTGTATTTAAATTCATCTATAATTACCTTAATTTCGACTCATCTATTGACAAATAATCCATCCCAATATAAAAGGTCATATTTGGCATGTTTTAAAGATCATCTTCGTTTATAGAGTATACTGCAATCCCTTTTTATTATTAGAAAACCATTAAATTAAAATGATCGAGAAATTCTGGGTATATTTTTGGAATTTCCGGCTATAAATCTACCGATGTAGATTGTTTTATAATTAATTCATATCATGAAAGGGGGGCTGATTTTTTTTTGAAGGCCAGGGGCTTAGATTTTTCTGCCCCTGTAGAACCGATCGACTGGGTTACAATGTAATACACCTCAAACACTAAACTTATTGTCACGTAAAGGAGGTAACATTGGGTTTGGAAATATACAAAGAATCTTATACCGGCAACATAAAAGAAATCACTTTGGGTAAAGGCGATAACGCCGTTACCGTCGGTGGTCAGGCATGCTATCCTTTTTATAATTTTGAAGGAGATATGCCGCACAAGCCGGTTATTGCAATGGAAGTTTGGGACATGGAGCCGGATGAGTGGCCGGCAGCTGCGCTGAGCCATTTTAAGGATGTTCTTTCAGATCCGGCTGCATGGGCCAAAAAATGTGTTGATGAATTCGGGGCCAAGATAATCGTGTTACAACTCAAGAGTACCGACCCGAACGGTCTGAACGCCAGCCCTAAAGATGCAGCGGCCACGGTTAAAAAGGTCCTTGACGCCGTCGACGTGCCACTGATTGTCTGGGGGACCAGCAACATTGAGAAAGATGAAGCGGTCTTAAAGAAGATTTCAGAAGAGACCCATGGCGCCAATCTGGTTATTGGGCCTGTTGAGGATAAGAACCATAAGGGAATCGGGGCCAGTGCCATGGGATATGGGCACACCCTAATTTCATCCTCACCCATCGATATTAACCTCGCCAAACAAGTCAATATCCTTCTTGAAAATCTGGGGATGCCGTCGGATCGGTTAATCGTCGATCCCACCACCGGTGGTTTGGGTTACGGTCTTGAATACACGTATTCCGTCATGGAAAGGCTCTGTATGGCGGCCCTGACTCAGGGTGACGAAAAGCTTCAGTTGCCGATGATCAATAATATGGCCAACGAGATCTGGAAGTGTAAAGAAGCCAAGCTGACGGTCGATGAAGCGCCGACATTGGGTGATCCGGAAAGACGCGGAATTCTAATGGAAGCCGTGACTGCCGTCATATATCTGCTGTCAGGCGCCAATGTTCTGATCATGCGTCATCCGGAAGCCATACGGCTCACCCAGGCGTTTATCGATTTGGGACTGGATGGCGGAAGTGCTTTAGATGTTGCTCCCATAAGCAAGCAACTTGACGACGTGGATATCGATTATGCCTCCTTTGCACCGGAGCCGGATCTGACCATAGAAGGCGAAGCGCCAAAGAAAGCGGCACCTGCAAAGAAGGCGCCTCCCAAGGCTGAAAAGAAGGCTGCACCTGCGAAAAAGCCTGCCAAAAAGGCAGCGCCAAAGAAAGAAGAAAAAGTAGTAGATAAAGCCGAACAAGAGGCCAAAGCCAAAGCCGACGCAGAAGCCAAGGCCAAAGCCGAACAAGAGGCCAAAGCAAAGGCAGAGACGGACGCCAAAGCCAAAGCCGAAGCAGAAGCCAAAGCCAAAGTCGAAGCGGAGGCTAAAGCCAAAGCGGATGCAGAAGCCAAAGCCAAAGCCAAAGCAGAAGCCAAGACCAAAGCCGAGGCTGAAGCCAGGGCAAAGAAAGAGGCTGAAGAGGAAGCGATCCGAGAAAAGCGCGCAAAAGAACGTGAAGCGCTTGGGGCCAAGCATAAGGCCGTAGCCGGCGAAGTCTCCATGACACCGGCAGCCCAGCAGAAATCGAAACTGGATAAAATGCTGGTAAGTCTTAACAGGATACATAAAAGAGCATAAAAAATACGAGGAGGAACCTCTAATGGCAGAAGAGAAAAAAGAAAAGGTCGTCAAAGCCGAAAAAGATGGCGGATCCTATAGCGGCCTCTATTGATGTTGCCACCCAGGAAATGATTGTCCGGGCCCAGGAACTGGGTATCGACACCGTATTTGACCGGGCGGTTACCATGAAACCCTGTAATATCGGCATGCAGGGGACCTGCTGTAAAAACTGTGCCATGGGGCCGTGCCGTTTACCCTTGCCAAAAGCCGGGATCGAGGGTGAAGATACCCGAAAAGGGCTGTGCGGTGCCACGGCCAATACCATTGCAGCACGAAACTTTATCCGAATGGTTGCAGCGGGTGCGTCGGCCCATTCAGATCACGGCCGGGTGTGGCCGAAGTCTTTTTGTCGGTGGCCCGAAAGGAAACCGAAGACTTATAAGATCAAAGATCTCCTGAAAAGACTCTTGCAGATTGCGCCCCACTCTGGGTGTGGCCACCACGGTTGAAGTAGACGGCGAAGAGCTCGATCGTGATTTTGATGAAATCGCCCTTGAAGTGGCTGAAAAAGCGTTGACTGAATGGGGCAAGCCCGAAGGTGAACTGCTGTATCTGAAACGGGCACCTGCAGCCGCTTTATGAGACGCTGGAAGAAACTGGGGGTTCTTCCCAGGAATATTGACCGGGAAATTGTGGAGATCATGCACCGCACCCATATGGGGGTTGACCAGGATTATAAGAATCTTGTCAAGCAGTGCACCCGAGCGTCTCTGGCCGACGGCTGGGGCGGCAGTATGATTGCCACCGATCTTCAGGATGTTATGTTCGGAGCCCCCTCTCCTCTTGCAGTCCGAAGCCAATCTGGGTATCATGAAAGAAGATCATGTCAACATTATTGTTCACGGACATGAGCCGTTCTGTCCGAGATGATCGTGGCTGCCGCCCAATCCAAGGAGATGCTCGATTATGCCCACTCAAAAGGGGCCAAAGGGATTCAACTGGGCGGCATCTGCTGTACGGCAAATGAGATCCTGCAGCGCCACGGCGTACCGCCGGCCGGGACATTTTTGCAGCAAGAGCTGGCCATTATCACCGGCGCCTGTGATGCCATGGTGGTGGATATCCAGTGTATCTTCCAGAACCTTGCCAATGTGGCCAAATGCTTTCACACCAAGCTGATCACCACCCATCCCATCGCCAAGATGGAACAGGATAACGTGATTCACATCGAGTTTGACGAGCATCATGCCATTGGAAGACGCCAAGCGGATTGTGACCATGGCCATTGACAATTTCAAAAACCGTGGCGCCGAGGTAATGATTCCGAGACATAAGGCCACCCAGATTGCCGGATTTGGCGTGGAATCCATCGAATACCACCTGGGCGGAACCTTCCGCGGATCGTATTATACCCTAAATGACAATATCATCAACGGCCGCATCCGTGGTGTTGCCGGTGTGGTGGGTTGCAACAATGCCCGAACCAAGACACAATGAAGGTCACATTACAATTGTAAAAGAGTTGATCAAGAATGACGTGTTGGTTTTGACCACCGGTTGCAACGGTATTGCCTGTGCAATGGAAGGGCTGCTCACACCGGAAACCGCCCAGGTATTCTGCGGTCCGGGTCTTGCCGAAGTGTGTGAGACTGTTGGTATTCCTCCGGTGCTTCACCTGGGATCCTGTGTGGACAACAGCCGGATTTTGCTGGCGGCAACGGAAGTTGTCAAGGCCGGTGGTCTCGGGAATGACATCTCAGGATCTGCCTGCAGCCGGAAGTGCGCCGGAATGGATGAGTGAAAAGGCCATCAGCATCGGACATTATTTTGTGACATCCGGCGTGTACACGGTCTTTGGGTATCATATGCCTCTGGACGGGTGCTCCGGTGTTCAAGGATTATCTGTACAAGGAACTGGAAGAGATTTACGGCGGTATGTGGGACTGTGAGCCGGATCCGATCAAACATGCCCATAAGATGATCGCCCATATCGATAAAAAGCGCAAAGCTCTGGGCATCGACAAGGCCAGGGATAGAGTCCTCATGGATATGGCTGATCGCCGGGAAATGGAGGCCAAATATCAGCAAGTTTAATGTTACAGATTTATTCATATCATATGAGATTGGAATAAATCCTCAACGAAGGAGGAACGTATGTCAAAACTAGTCGCATTTGCTGCCATTCAAGGCGGCTATAATGTTAGTTTCAGAGGTTGAAGGGCTTTTACGAAACGCTCTGGCAACCTATAGTGCAGATACCAAGGTTGAGTTTCCCAACACCGGTTACTACTTGCCGGTGATCTACTCACTTCTGGGTCACAAGGTTGAAACCCTGGAAGATATGCAAAAACCGATGAAGTTTGCCCGGGGGCTGCTCCCGCCCCATATCAAGCGGGTGAATCATCTGCCGTATCTGGGTCCCCTTTTGGATGCCGGTATGGCGGCGATACTCGCCTATGAAATTAGAGAAGGGATCCGCAGTGTTACCGATCCTGATTTTTACTATCCCCAGGAAGATCCGGATATAGAGGCCGGCAAGATCTGGCTGGGTCCGGCCGACGATGTTATTTTGAGAAAAAGAGGGGTTGAATTTGTGGACGGCTCCGCGCCCGGCTTTGCCGCCATCGTAGGGGCATGCCCCACGCCCGAGATTGCCAAGATGATTGTCGAAGATTACCAGTTGAAGAATCTTTATATCTTCTGTGCATCCGGCCACAACGGAACATCGGTCATCGAACAGCTCATTGAAGCCGGTGTTCAGATCGGATGGAACACCCGGATCGTACCTTTTGGTCCGGATATTTCATCGGCCGTATTTGCGCTGGGATTTGCCAATCGGGCGGCCATGGCGTTCGGCGGGGTTCAACCCGGTGACTATAAAAAGATTCTTTTGTATAACAAGAACAGAATCTTTGCGTTTGTTAACGCCTTTGGTGAAATCGGAACCCACTGGGCATGTGCGGCAGCAGGCTGTGTCAACTGGGGTTTCCCGACCCTGGCCGATACGGATGTGCCCGAGATTCTGCCCACCGGTATATGTACCTACGAACACGTGGTGCCCAATGTACGCCATGATGAAATCTGCCAGAGATCCGTGGAGGTCCGCGGGCTCAAGGTCCATGTCACCAAGATCGATATCCCGCTGTCCTTTGGTCCGGCGTTTGAGGGTGAGCGGGTCAGGGGCAAAGATCTGTATGCCCAGTGCGGCGGCGGCAAAACCCAGGCCACAGAACTGGTTAAAATGGCCGATATGAAGGATATCGATGACGGCAAGGTTGAGGTGATCGGACCTGACATCACCGAACTCAAAGAAGGGGAGACCTTCCCCCTGGGAATCTATATTCAGATTGCCGGTCGTGAGTTCCAGGAAGATTTTGAACCGATTCTTGAGCGCCAGATTCATCATCTGATTAACTATATTCAGGGGATCATGCATATCGGTCAGCGGGATATTGCCTGGATCCGGGTCAGCAAATCGGCCATGGAAAAGGGTTTTACCTTAAAAGATATCGGCGTTGTTCTTCATGCCAAGTTCCATCAGGATTTTTCAAAAATTCTGGATAAAGTACAGGTTACCCTATACACCAAACAAGAGGATGTGGACAAGCTGACCAAAAGGGCCCGGGGAGAGTACAAGCATCGGGACGAACGGGTGGAGAACATGACGGATGAAGCGGAAGAGATTTATTATTCCTGCACGCTGTGCCAGTCTTTTGCGCCCAACCATGTCTGTACGGTGAGTCCCGAGCGAACCGGTCTCTGCGGTGCTTACAACTGGATGGACTGCAAGGCATCCTTTGAGATCAATCCCACCGGTCCCAACCAGCCCATCGAAAAGGGTGAATGTCTCGATCCTGTACTGGGTCAGTGGAAAGGGGTCAACGATTTTGTTTCTAAGGCCTCACGGGGAAACGTCACCCATTACAACTTTTACTCCCTGGTGCATGACCCCATGACCACCTGCGGATGCTGCGAATGCATTGCAGCCATGCTGCCGTCCTGCAACGGCGTTATGACCGTGGGCCGGGACTATATGGGTGAAACGCCCTGCGGGATGAAATTTACCACTCTGGCCGGTGTTATGGGCGGTGGTGCTTCTTCGCCGGGGTTTGTGGGCCATTCCAAGTACAATATCATCCAGCGAAAGTTCCTCCTGGGAGACGGCGGCCTTTTGCGGATGGTCTGGATGCCCAAGGGCCTTAAAGAAGAATTCAAAGAGCGTCTTCAAAAACGGGGTGAGGAACTTGGCGTTCCGGACTTGTATGATATGATTGCTGACGAGACCGTGGGCATCACAGAAGAAGAGATTTTGCCGTTCCTCGAAAAAGTCGGCCATCCGGCTCTTTCCATGGATCCGCTGATCTGATAATCTATACACTTCAAAGGTTTAAGGAGCGCAAAATAGTCGCTCCTTAAACCTTGCAATTGAATATCACAACTTGAAACCTGATCCATTAGAATAAGGAGATAAAAATGGCATTAACCGGTATTCAGATTTTCAAACTTTTGCCGAAAACCAACTGTAAGGAATGCGGGGTTCCCACATGCCTTGCTTTTGCCATGAACCTGGCATCCGGCAAGGCGGAACTCGATGCCTGCCCGTATGTATCCGACGAAGCAAGAGAGCAACTTGCTGAAGCGTCGGCACCACCGATTCGGCCTGTGGCGATGGGACAAGGTGTTAGAAAGACGAAAGCCGGGGGTGAAACCGTGCTCTACCGTCATGAAAAAACCTTTTACAGCCCGACACCTGTTGGCGCTTTGGTGGGGTCCGATATTGCCGCGGCTGATCTTGAAAGCAAACTTAAAACCTGGAATGCTTTCCAGTTTGAACGGGTGGGTTTTAATCTAAGGCCCGAGCTGGTGGCTTTGAAAGATGTCAACGGTGACAAGGATGCCTTTGCAGCGGCCGCAAAAACCATTGCCGAGACTTCGGAATTCAACCTGGTTTTGATGACCGAAGATGCCGACGTAATGGCTGCCGGAATCGAGGCCTGCAAATTCAAACGCCCGTTGATCTATGCTGCCACTGAAGGCAATATCGATGCCTTTGGTGCCCTTGCCAAAGATAATGATTTGCCTTTGGCGGTCAAGGCGGATTCTGTTGAAGGTCTTGTTCCGCTGACCACCAAGTTAACGGAAATGGGCCTCAAAGACCTGGTCCTCGATTCGGGCTCCAGAGAGATCAAGCAGGCGTTCCAGGACCAGATTGTCATCCGCCGTGCAGCCCTCAAGTCTTTAAACAGAGCACTCGGTTTTCCAACCATTACGTTTCCGTGTGAAATGGCATCGAATCTGGACATGGAAACACTCATCGCGGCCATGTTTATTGCAAAGTACGGCGGCATCACAATCCTATCCGATTTTAAGGGTGGGAGCCTTTTCTCTTTGTTGGTTGAACGGCTGAATATCTTCACCGATCCTCAGAGACCCATGACCGTGACAGAAGGGATCTATGAAATCGGCAACCCGGATGAAAATTCTCCGGTACTGGTGACCACCAATTTTGCGTTGACCTACTTTATTGTTTCCGGTGAAATTGAAGGAAGCAAGGTGCCGGCATGGCTGCTGATCAAAGACTCTGAAGGCCTGTCCGTTTTAACGGCCTGGGCTGCGGGAAAATTTTCCGGTGACGATGTGGGAATGTTTGTTAAAAAATGCGGCATCGCGGATAAAGTGAAAAATAAGGAAGTTATTATTCCCGGATATGCAGCGTCCATTGTGGGTGATATGGAAGAAGAATTGCCGGACTGGACCGTTACCGTAGGACCGAGAGAAGCCGCTCACATTCCGGCATTTCTCAAGTCAAAATAACGGATTAAAAAGCATTGCCGGATGGTGAAATATCCATCGTTTTTAATGTATGAATGACAAATAAGATATAGTGACGGGGTCATGCCCCGAAAACATTTGGCGGGTGCCGATAAAGGAGGGAGGTCATATGCTACTTATTAGGTGAGAGTTTAAACGTTATATCTACAAAGATCGGCAGGGCATTCAAAGCGCGTGATCCCAAGCCGATTCAGGAGGAAGCCCTTTTTCAAAAGAAAAAAGGGATGGATATTATCGACATCAACCTTGGCCCTGCCAAAAAAGACGGACACGAGTTGATGCCCTGGGTGGTTGAGGTGGTCCAGGAAGTGGTGGACGATATCCCCCTGGCTTTGGACACATCCAACATCGATGCCATAGCAGCAGCGCTTAAGGTTTGCAAGCTGCCGCCCATTATCAATTCCATCATGTGCCGCCCGGAACGCTATGAGAAGATGATTCCGCTGGCCGCGGAATATAATGCCGACTTTGTTGCTCTGATGTGGGGGCCTGAGGGTCTTCCGCGGGATGAGAATGAACGAGCGGCGCTGTGCGTTGAACTTCTGTATTTCGCCAATGAAGCCGGCATCCCCAATGAAAAGATCTGGGTGGATGGTATTGTAACACCGGTGAATATCCAACAGCCACAAGCCATCAGCCTGATGGAATTTCAGGGTATGATTCAGGATATCGCTCCAGGCGCAAGGAGCACCTGTGGGCTGTCGAACATATCCAATGGTCCGCCGGATCATCTGCGGCCGATTCTGAATCAGACTTACATGGTGATGCTCCAGAAATACGGAATGGAGTCGGTGATTGCCGATCCGCTGGACGACCAGTTGATTTCCATTGCCAGGGGCAAACGCCAGGATATTGTCGATCTGATTTATGGCATTATGGATGGTGATGAACCGGATATGGGCAGTCTTTCAAAAGAGCTGCAAGATTATGCAAAGACCACCAATGTCATCCTCGGCAAGTCTCTCTATTCGGATTCATGGCTTGAACTCTAATTGTTAATTAAAAATACGTTGTTAAAAAGCCTCTCCTTTTGGAGGGGCTTTTTTTATTGATGATTGTCGATTGGTTACGGAATTATATGAACCCCTGCCAAGAGGCTTTATCCTATATTACCATCGTATCTGTCGATTTTACCTAGAAAAAATTTCCGGCCTGCTACACTTTACTGGCGTTGATAGAAGTTGAGGGTGTGAAACTTGAATTATATAATAATAGAGTTGAAATATACTTGAAAATAGCGGCAACGTCTGATATTTTTATGTATTGATGTTTGAAGATATTTTCAATCATCAATCAACAATCATAAATCATCAATCAGATGGGGGTCTGATGGTACAATCAAAAGCCCTTGAAGTTAATATTGCCAGTTATTATGTTGACGTCACCATTGATGAAAAATATTCAGTTCTACAAGAGGTGATGTCCAAATATTACGGCATCATGGAAGGGTTTAATACCTTCCTTAAAGAACTTTCGCATCCTTATAAAAACTGGCAATTTATCGTTCAGGAAGCAAGGGTCTATTCCCTCGATTATTTTCATCTCCTTAAAAACCACCCCAAGGGACCTGAAGCTGCAGGACTGTTTGTCGATATTTTCATACAGGCAATTAATACAAAAATCGACTCAGAAGTCAGAGGTGATGCCGCAGACAATTTTTTGCTTTTTATTCAAAAAGTTATAAAAGAATCTGAGGCTGACTATAAAAGATTCAAGCCGATCATTGATGATGCATTCGATCGTATCAGAAATTATGAGGGAGATGATTTCTTTTTATTTGTTAAAAGCTTTTATCAAATAAGGAAACTGGCTCAGGCGCTATTAAATTATTCAACTGAAATGAATGAGGATTGTGAATCTGTCAATCGACTCCTTGTCAAATATTATGATCGTATATATGGATACTGGCTGAATGAAAAGGATCCTTGGGAATGGTTTAAAGAAGAGGCGGATAAAATTAACAGGCCGAAGAAGTTAAAGAGTTTTTTTAAAAATATTTCCCACGATCAGGTCAATCAGCATCAGGCTATGCTTGAAAAGATAGCATCCTCTAAAGCCATTACATCGGAAGATACTCTGAAAAGACTGGTTGAACTTTCCGATTACACCCAATTTGTTGAAGCGTATCGTAAAATTCCTCAAAACCTTCTGGATGTAAGTCCTAAAATCCATTTGGGTCATCGATGGAAGCTTATTTCCCTTTTTCATATTATGAATATTTCCGGTTTGTCGCTGATCCATGAGGAAGCTTTAAGGGATATCAACAGAACATTGAGCTGGCTTATTGCTCATGAAAGTCATCTAAATATTGGAAACTTGATTCATAAAACCTTCTCCATATTAAAAACACGAACCCGTGAGTACCCGGCAACAACACTGAACTGTATTCTTAATATGGGAAAAGGGGTATATAAAACAGATGACAGTGATCTCGTCAAATTTTTTATCGAATATGTTATTGATTTAGGATTTCAGTCACCGGGTATCAGCGGTGTCGGAAATGACTGGCAAATAAAAGTCAACTCCGCCCATATCCTTAATATCCGAACATGGATCGAGCTTGTTGAACTCAATCCCATGTGGTCGACCCGGCTTCTTTCATATCTGATTATCCATCTGTCAATATGCGGTGTATTTATTAAAGATATAGACCTTTTTCCACGTGATATTACCAAACTGCTCAACAGCGGTATTGGACCGGTATATAACTTGGTCAAACAGCTTTGCAGGCTTTTTCCAGTCTATTTTAATGTTATTGGTGCAGAAGGAAAACTTCGGGATATATCTACAAAAATTGACGAAATATCAGGTAGAAGGGATCGTTTAATTCATTTTTTAAGAAAGCAGAGCCATGTGGAAAGCAATAATCGGATCATCGATTTTATGAAGGCAATCTTTAATTTCTGGGAAACAAAAGAAAAAGGAATTCTGGAAGCCTTTGTTCCGCCCAATATTTACACGGAAATCAATACCGAGGGACCATACATCGACGGCGTTCACAAAGTAATAACACGTTTTAAAGAAAAAGGGATATCTTTGCCGGACGGTCTTATCGCGCTTCAAGAAGATGAGATGAAGTCTATTTTTAAAGGGGTTTCAGGCGTATCAAAGCAAGATTTGGAGAGGGTTGAACTTGCGATAGCCTTATATAAACTATTGGATCAGAAATACAATCTCAATTTTATCGAAATGGATAATTATCTTGCTCAACTCCAAGCCGAAGCCTTCCCGGATTTAAGCAAGTTGCATGATGCTTTAAAAGAGTCTGATGTAAGTAAAAAGATATACAAACTGCTCGACTATCTGGAAGAATTAAAAAAAATAATACTATCTGAACAGACCTATGAAATCAAAGAGGATATTTATAAAAAAAGACACATTACCATAGACATTCCCTCCATGTACGGTAGCTATCGTGAAAGGAAATTTGACTCTCTTGGGCTCGCATTTCGAATAAAATCTCTGGTTAATGTACTTTTTGAAGAGCTGGTGGATGATACTGATCTCAGCCTTATAACAAGAGCCACTTTTTATCAAATATACAGCCGGTTAAGTTTGTTTTACAAAGCTTTGCAACTCGATGGAATCCCCTCGGTCGAAATTGAGCGCCAGCTTGACATGCTGGCCCAATCACTTGAAGCGAGAGAACTTACTTTTACGCAGTATCTTGACATCTTTAAGGGGTTCGCCCTTGCTGTAAGGAATATCATCAACGATTATTTTAATAATATTCATGGTGAAAATCTGAACCAGGTTCTATCTCAGATACCTATGGAGGAGATTCTGCCGAAATACCTCCCGTTGAGCGGCACAATTGATGATGAAAAGCTGAAACACAGAGTGTCCGAAATTTTCTTCCGGGATCGGATCGCTTTTTCTCTGGGGCTTCAACAACTCGATCTGTTTTTAAGCCGAATTCTAAGCACCCTCTTTCAACAGGCCAATAAACTCCCTAATGATAAACTGCATCAACTGCTTCTTTATGATCCTAAAAAGGCGATGACGTCTATGAATAGAATTCCCAGATTGGTTTCCGGAATTATTCATCTGGGAAGTAAAGGACTGAATCTTGTTAAACTGAAGAATTTCGGAATGCCGGTTCCCCCTGGTTTTATTATTACGACCGAGGCGTTCCGATGTAGAGAAATAATAGACGGTTATTCGCCGGCCAAACAAAATTTCAAGGATCAAATTTTGCGGCAAATATCCGACATCGAAAAAATAAGCGGCAAAACCTTTGGTGACCCTATGAATCCCTTGCTCTTATCAGTAAGAAGCGGGTCTGCCATTTCACAACCCGGAATGATGGATACGTTTCTTAATGTTGGGATGAACGAGGAGATTGCAACAGGCATTGAAAAACGCACGGGTAATGCGTGGTTTGCCTGGGATAGTTATCGCCGGTTTCTGCAATGTTACGGCATGGCTTCAGGACTGGAAAGGGATGACTTTGATGCGGTTATCAGTGAATTGAAGCAAAGAGCCGGTGTCCAGTTTAAAAGGGAACTTACCGGTTTGCAGATGCGAAAAGTGGCCGTGACTTACAAAAGTATGATCATCAATTCGGGGACAGATGTTATCGACGACCCTTTTGAACAGCTTTATTTTACGATTAAAAAGGTCTTTGGTTCCTGGGAGGGTCCCAAAGCGAGAACATATCGTAAGATTATGGGAATATCCAATGACTGGGGAACAGCCGCTACTGTGCAAGAAATGGTTTTTGGAAACATTTCCCAGCAATCTGGTACCGGCGTCTTCTTTACACATAATCCCAGATGGTCAGAGGACAGCCTGAGGCTGTGGGGTGATTTCACCATCGGAAATCAGGGTGAAGATGTCGCTTCAGGCCTGGTAAATACGTTGCCGATATCGATTATACAGCAGGATATTGAAATGCGAGAAACAGACATCACCCTTGAAAGTCATTTCCCCGAGATTTACAAGGCTTTAAAAGGTTTGGCGAACGAATTGATCCACGTAAGGGGATGGAGTCCTCAGGAATTGGAGTTTACTTTTGAAAGCCCTCGTGCTGAAGATCTGCACCTGATGCAAAGTCGGGACATGACCATACGTGAACGGAAGAAAGTTTTAACGTTTGACCTTGATGATATTACGAAAGATAAATTACTGGGGCATGGTGTCGGTGTCAGCGGCGGAGCCATGAGCGGGCGGATCGTTTTTGATCTGGAAGAGATCGACCAATGGAAAAACAGGGAGCCCGAAACGTCTTTGATTCTTGTAAGGGGAGATACTGTTCCTGATGACATTAAGGAGATCTATGCAGCGGACGGCCTTTTAACGGCCCGTGGCGGGGTAACGTCTCATGCCGCTGTTGTGGCCTACCGGCTGGAAAAAACCTGTATTGTGGGATGTGCTAACTTTGTCTGCAACGAAAAGGAAAAGTACTGTCGATTTGACGACGCAGAGTTTAAATCCGGAGACTATTTAAGTATTGACGGCAGGGAAGGATCGGTTTACCGAGATTTGATAAGGGTTAAAGAAACCCAAACAATTGAAGATTGATGGTCTTGTAAAAAGTCAAAAAAGCGACCTTTTTACGAGAGTGTTTTGTATTTAGTATTTGGTGTTTGGAAGTATAACAATATAGTATTACAGCATATATTTTAATCAAAACACTAAACACTAAACACCAAACACTTGATGAATTCGACCTTTTACGAATTCATCAAGGTTATTTTTAAAACTGGAGGGGATTCGCATGGAAACCGAAAAACATAGTGGATTAAAGCTTGGTATCAACGGATTTGGCAGAATTGGAAAGCTTACCCTCTGGCACCATGTGGGAAGAAAATATTTTAGTGAAATTATCGTTAATATCGGTCGAGCGGTGGGTACATCCCTAAAAGACATTGGGCACTATACAGAACGGGATTCAACCTATGGCTTACTTCATGGATTTTTATACGGTCAAAAGGCTGAATCTTTAATCAGTGATATAGACGAAGATACCGGCGAGATGAACATTGACGGTGTCAAGGTTCGTTTCTTGAGGTCGTCCAGAAATCCGGCTGAATTGAACTGGAAAAACCATGGTGTGAAGCTGGTTGTCGATACCACCGGGAAATTTATTGATCCGACCCTTCCTCCTGATTATCCACAAGGGTCTGTACGGGGCCATCTTGACGCCGGTGCCGATAAGGTTATTGTCTCGGCGCCATTTAAAATCAAGGATAAGGGCAAAGCCATGCCGGATGATTCAGTCACCACAGTAATGGGTATCAATGATAATGTCTACGATCCCAGACGTCATAAAATCATCTCCAATGCATCCTGCACCACAACCTGCCTGGCGCATATGATAAAACCTCTTTTAAATGCGTTAGGTTCCAAAAAAATTCTGTCGGCTTCCATGGCTACGATTCATGCAGTAACCGGCTCCCAGCAGGTGTTGGACAGACTTCCAAAAACAGGGGCAACGGACCTTAGGAAGAACAGAAGCATAATGAATAACATTATTCTAACTTCTACAGGCGCTGCCCATGCGTTAAGGCTCGTTATTCCGGAAATGGAAGAAATCGGATTTATTGCAGAATCAGTAAGAGTACCCATCTCCACAGGCTCTCTCATCATACTGGTGTTGAATTTGCAAGAGGAGCTTTCCGGAGCACCGATCTCCAGGGAAATGCTCAATGATATATTTCGACAGGCCGCGGCTGACGACATCAAGGGCTACCTCCACTATACCGATGAACAGAACGTATCGGGGGATATCATTGGAATGCCCAGAGCGGCGGCGATTATCGAAGGACATGTGACCCACACCCGTACTGCAGAACAGATCATTGATCTAAAAAAAGTGCCAAGATTGGAAAAAGAATTTTTGAGTTCATTAAAAGATGTCGTTATCAGAATACCGATTACGCAGGCTGTCATCTACGGCTGGTACGATAATGAACAAGGAAGTTATGTAAATATTCTCGGAGACAGAACGGTTTCAATTGCCGAATATATGTAACTGGTCAATAAGCAAATTAGCTAATCGACATAAGAATCGAACATGAAACAGTAGTGGGTAATCGGGGACGGTCACACCACTTCTTATGGCAAAAAAATCAAAAGATAAATCCCCATGTTGACATATTTATCAAGTAGTGTATGGGCATCTCCCGCGCAAACATTGGTCGATACGGTCAATGTCGTGGAATTGCGGTATCCATCGAAGCTTGAGTATGTCGAGGCGGGCTTGAATAAATTTGCTGGGCACTATGAGCAAATGGGAATGCTGGTTTGCGATGCTTCGTAAAATAGTCAAGACCAATTTACGACGCTTCGCAAATTGGTCTTGATTTTTATCTGTTTCCATATAATAATGTCATCATGAAAAGATCATCTTCATTCCATCTCAGTGCGAGAAATTATAGGAACCCGCCTTGCTGCAAATGAGATACAAATTCCTATGCCAATAGATCCACAGGCATTTTATTCATTGTATGCTTTTAGTGGTTTTCCCGAACCGTTTCTGAAGGCGAACGTAAGATTTTCAAACCGCTGGAGACGTCTCCGGCAGCAGCAACTGTTGACTGAAGACATCAGAGATCTTACGCGAGTCCAGGAAGTACAGCAGATTGAATTGTTAGCCGAAACGCTGAAATATCAAACCGGTCAAATGATCAATTATTCGAATCTTGCTAAAAAAATAAGAGTTTCAGTGGATAGACTATCTTGACGCGGATTGTTTTTCAACAAAACAACCCATCATTGTTCCTGTAAAGACATTGTTATCTCAATTGGTGTAACGGTTTAGACATTTAATGGGTGACCTCATTACTGCCCTCCCCCTGCACTGGCGGGAAGTTAATCCACTTTTTTATTCAATTTCCTTTAAAAAGGGAATTCTTATCCTTTCCATTTAGTCCTTTTTTACAGAGGCTTATAGAATTTCTTGTTTCCAGCACAATGAAGCATATTCAGCGAGATTTTCCCTTGACAAAAAAGAGATCTGTAGGTACAAAACCGAAGTTCATTTTATTTTTTTAAAGATTTAGCTTGTATCGTGAAATCATCAACTACAGCTTGACGGAGTTTTTATGAGTACATTGGATGATCATGCGAAAGAGATTTCTGAGGATACTGCCGGTGGGGCGGATGCATCACAATCCCCGGAGACAAAAATGGAAAAACAGGATAACGGACCCGGTGGGCCCATCATCCTGTTTTTTATTTTAGGGTTGTTTGCCAGTCTTATCGTGGGGTGGATCATTTTCCCGAAACTATTATATTCTCAGAAAAAACAACCCATAGACTTTAACCATGCATTTCATGTTGCCGAAGTCGAAAACGGGTGTGAAAGCTGCCATTTCTTTCGTAAAGACGGAACATTTTCAGGGGCGCCGAAGTTGGAACAGTGCATCGATTGTCATGAAGAGATTCAAGGAGTCGATCCGGATGAGATTAAATTTGTTGAGGAATATGTTTCCAAAGGAAGGGAAGTCCCGTGGTTGATTTACTCAAAACAGCCGGATTGCGTATTCTTTAGTCATGCCGCCCATATCAAGGCTGCCGATATGGAATGTGTTACCTGTCACGGTCATATCGGCGAGTCTGAAAGTTTAAAAGTTTATGAAGAGAATCGGATTACAGGTTACAGTCGAGATATTTGGGGAAAGAGTATCGGTGGTTTCAAAAAGAATACCTGGGATCGGATGAAGATGGACGATTGTGCCGATTGCCATCAAAAAGAATTTGCCAATATAGAAAAAACAGGTGTTAAAACACCGACAAAAAGATTTGTTGACCATATTATTGAAGTGGTTTCTCCAGGGTCATCGATCTCCGGCAAAGGCACCAGTGTTCAGACGGAAAGAGATGCATGTTTTGTATGCCATAAATAATCGAGTGTTTTAGGTTGAAAATTAAGTTTTTATAGCTAAAGCTTATTTGGCGAAGTTGCCTTGAAAATTTGATTTTTCAACTTTTTTATAAAAGAGAATGCGAACAACGTTTTTAATGATATCTGAAGAGGTAAAATAGAGATGAAGATTGGCAGAAGAAGTTTCTTGTCGTTTGTAATTGGTGGGGCTGCAGGAACAGCCCTTTCACCGCTGCCATGGAAGTTGACGGATGATTCTTCGATATGGACTCAGATGTGGCCGTGGACGCCGGTGCCGAAAGATGGCGAAACCAGTTACGTCAATTCTGTTTGTACCCTCTGTTCCGGTGGTTGTGGCATCACGGTTCGAAAAATAGATGAACGGGCTGTTAAAATTGAAGGCATGAAAGGTCACCCTATAAATAACGGCGGCGCTTGTCTACTTGGCCTCTCCGGACTTCAATTGCTTTATGGCCCCACACGGATCAAGAGTCCGTTAAAAAGGACAGGGAAGAGAGGTCAGGGGAGATGGGAAAAAATATCCTGGAAAGAGGCTGTATCAGAAATTGTGGAAAAGCTCGGCAACCTAAGGTCAAAAGGTCAGTCACATACTGTCGGTTTCGTATCAGGTTCGGACCGTGGTACCATACCTCGTCTATTTGAGAGATTCCTGACCGCCTATGGTTCTCCCAATTTGATGCGGATGCTGTCTGTTCGTGATTCCTATGAGCTAACATTGCACATGATGCAGGGTGTTCAGGCCTTGCCCGGATTTGACTTTGAAAATGCCGATTTTATTTTAAGCCTTGGAAGCGGCATTATCGACGGCTGGGGATCACCGGTACGAATGTTCAGAGCCAACAGTGCTTGGCAAAATGCCAATGTGAAAGTCATTCAAATTGAGCCGCGCCTTTCCAACACGGCAGCCAAATCAAGCAAATGGATCCCTATTAATCCCGGAACTGAGACAGCCCTGGTAATGGGTCTTGCCCATGTTATTATCAAAGAATATTTGTACAATACGGGCTTTATTTTAAATTACACCAAAGGGTTTGAAGATTGGAAACGGCTTGTAATGGATAATTACAGCCCGGATAGTGTCGAAACGATTACCGGAATTGATAGTGGAACAATTGTTGTCCTGGCCAGAAGTTTTGCCAATGCCTCAAGACCTCTGGCCATTTGCGGCCGGGGTGATGGATCCTCCCCCGTTAGCCTTAAAGAATGCATGGCCGTTCACGCTTTGAACGCCCTCGTGGGCAATGTCAATAAAAAGGGGGGTGTTTGGGCCGTTTCTGATACGGATTATATTAGCTGGCCGGAAATTGAAATGGATGCCAGGGCTGCAGCCGGTATGCAGCATGAACGATTGGATGGGGCTGGGAGCAAAAAATATCTGTTTTCCCGGTATCTGATGAACCGTCTTCCAGAAGCCGTCAATTCAGGAGAACAGTACCCGCTGCAGGCACTCTTTGTCTCTGGTGCAAATCCTCTATATACACTTCCTGATACAAAGAGTACCGAAAAAGCCTTTGACAAGATTCCGTTTGTGGTCAGTTTTTCTTCTTATATGGATGAAACAGCTCAAAATGCCGATCTTATTCTTCCGAACCACGTTTTTCTCGAACGCTATGAAGATGTTCCGGCACCGGTCGGCCTGATTCAGCCGGTTATCGGCCTCTCGAAGCCTGTGGTTGAGCCCCAGTTTAATACCAGACATGTCGGTGATGTCATCATTCGAATGGCAAAGGGGTTGGGCGGAAGTGTTGCAAATGCTTTTCCCTGGAACAGTTATTATTCCTGTCTAAAAGAGACCCTAAATGACAAATGGGAAATCTTGGTTGAAAAGGGATTTTGGTCAGACACTAAGTTGATGAGTCCGACCCTGGAATCGTCGTTTGATACAGTTTCCGGTAAATTTGAGTTTATCAACCCGGATACCGGCTCGATGCCGCAATTTAAGCCGGTCGGTATTGAAGGTGACGAGAGGCTTTATCCCCTTGTACTCATCCCTTATGATACCATCAGACTGGCCAACAGTTATATCGGAGATCCGCCATTTGCCATCAAGACAGTTGAAGATACTGTTCTTAAAGGTGAGCATGTTTTTGTGGAGATTAACCCAAAAACTGCAAGATCTGCCGGACTGCATGAAGGCCAGCGGGTCCTGTTAAGTACGCCGAAAGGAAAAGCAGAGGTCAAGATTCACCTTTTTGAGGGTATTATGCCCGGCATTATCGCTTTGCCGAGAGGATTGGGACATACTGCCTATGACGACTACCTGGCGGGTAAGGGGATAAATTTTAATACGCTTATCGGGACGGTGGAAGACCCTGACTCAGGCATGGATGCTGCGTGGGGAATCAGGGCTAAACTGAGTAAAGTCTAAATATATTGATTGTTAAAGATTGACCATTGAACGCTGAAAATTTTTTGCTTCATTATTCAATTGATCATCGTCAATCCAAAGAGGTCCTAATGAAACACAACAAAGCCCAGAAATTTGGGATGGTCATCGATCTGGATAAATGCACCGGGTGCGGCAGTTGTATGGTGGCTTGCATGTCTGAAAATAATGTGCCTTTCAGGAAAGATGAGTCGAACAAACTTCTGAGTATCACATGGATGCGCGTCTATCGGCTGACCAACGGAGAGCCTTTCCCGAATACAGATATATGCTATCTCCCAAGACCTTGTATGCAATGTGCAGGTCAACATGAAGGGCATTCTCCCTGTGTATCCGTATGCCCGTCCATTGCAACGGATTACAGCACTGAAACCGGGATTGTCAGTCAGATATATACCCGTTGTTTTGGATGCCGGTATTGTATGGCTTCGTGCCCGTATCATGCCCGCTATTTTAACTGGTGGGATCCGATTTGGCCGGACGGTATGGAAAAATACCTCAGTCCCAATGTTTCTCCCCGAATGCGTGGTGTGGTTGAAAAGTGCAGCTTTTGTTTTCACCGCTATCAGTTGGCCAAGGAAAAGGCATTTATGGAGAAGCGGCGTGAACTCGAAGAGAATGAATATCAAACCGCGTGCACCCAGGCATGCCCTGCCGGTGCCATTACGTTCGGTGATCTGAACAATCCGAACCATGCGGTATACAATATGGTCAAGCCTGACCACAAACATAGCGGGCGTCCGAGGAACCCTCATGCATTTCGGCTATTGGAACGACTGGGAACAAATCCCAAGGTCTACTATCTTTCAAGCCGAAATTGGGTTCGACAAGCCGGTGATAATTATCTAAAAGATGAGGCAAAAGTTAAAAAGCCCGTTCACCATGGTTAGAGCCTAACAAGAATTGAAACTGCTATTCAAGGAGTACATAACATATGGATTCTGCATTAATACCCAAAGGCGTTAAGCGCTGTCCGTTGTGGCAATTTCTTCTGTTCATCGGTGCAGTCGGCATTGTATTGCTGTGGGGCGTTTATGCCATGTTACTTTGCTGGTTCAAGGGGCTTAACCAGACCAATATGAACGACTACTACGGATTTGCTTTGTGGATCTGGGCTGATCTTGCAGTCATTGCGGTGGGTGGTGGTGCATTTTTTACCGGATTATTACGATATATTTTTGGAAAAGATGCGCTCAAGAATATCATTAATTATGCAGTGCTGATCGGTTTTATTTGCTACAGTTCAGCGCTGCTGATTTTAGCCATCGACATCGGGCAACCGCTCAGGGGATGGTTTATTTTCTGGCATGCCAATGTTCACTCCATGTTGACAGAGGTGGCTTTTTGTCTTTCAGCTTATTTCGCCGTATTGACCATTGAATATATTCCGCTGATTCTTGAAAACCGACAGATCGACAAAGTGCCGTTTTTTCATCATCTCGGTCACAACATGCACGAAGTCATGGCGGTATTTGCGGCAACCGGTGCATTTCTTTCCTTTTTCCACCAGGGATCATTGGGCGGAGTTGCCGGTGTTCTGTTCGGACGCCCCTTTGCCTTTAGAGAAGGGATCTTTATCTGGCCCTGGACCTTCTTTTTGTTTACCTGGTCGGCCGCTGCATGCGGGCCGTGTTTTACCATTCTGGTTACAAAGATTACCGAAAAAGTCACCGGGAAAAAACTGGTAAAGGACGTTGCCATCGAGCTTTTGGCCAAAATTTCAGGGTGGATGATTCTGACATACACCATTGCAAAGTCTTTTGATACCTGGTACTGGTTCACCGTTACCGCACCGTCGCAAGGATTCGCGCTAATGGATTTTTATTCCAACAACCCATTGTATGGCATCTGGATGCTTGTGGCGGAAATTGGGATTTGCGGTCTAATTCCCGCTGTTATCCTGATTACGGATAAAGGACGCAAGAATTCCATGACGCTTTGGATTGCCGTGATCCTGGCGGTTATCGGGGTGTGTCTTAATCGATGGGTCATGGTGCTGCAGGTCATGGCCGTACCTGTCATGACATTTGATCAATGGGTCTTGTACATCCCAAGTTGGCAGGAGGTTGCAACAACCATACTCCCGGTAGCATACGGTATTATTCTCATTGCCATTTCATACCGCTATCTGCCGGTATTTCCCAACGAGCCGGAACTGAATCCCATCGAACCCTTGGACGAAGAAGAGACGGCGGTTGAATCTCCGGTTGAGTTAGAACAGGAATTAACGCCGGCTGAAGCATAAAGCGGGCAGGAGGATAGATTATGTTTCCTTTTAATTTTGAATGGATCTGGGACATGGGCCATGCGGTTTTTATGGGAGGCCTCTGGTATGCACTTACCATTTTAGGCATTGGTATGACCTACTGCATTATCAAAGCCGCCATTGATGCATCCAAGGAGAATGGCGAACATCACCATTAACATTTTTGTTTTTTTGAAGGTTAAAAGCGCTTGCCTCGCCATGAAACCGGGGAAGCGCTTTTTTATTTAATTGTTTAACATGAAGCGCTTTCTTTTTATTGCAAAATAATTCAGGACAAAATAATTATTTGTGAGGAGTCGGGAAGTTTTTCTAAATAGTCGCTCCATGGATAATCTTTTTTTAAAACGCGTGAACTCGTGGCAAAGGCTCGTAAAGAAAGAACAGGAACCCATCTTTGAAAATCAATAGGTTTGCCACACGATCTGCAATTTCTTTTAAAGATGCGATTTCGGCATTCGCCTGTTCTTTCTAACGATCCCTAAGCCACTCAAACAGCACACGCTTTTAAAAAAGATCATCCATTCCGCTAATACTAAAGGATTTAGAAAAGAAACTCCCCGAGGCTCAATTGTTTTGACATTAATCATTTTGCTAAAAATTTTTTATAAATCTCGATCCTGGTTGAGCCGGTAAAGTTCGTTCTAAGGATTTTTTAAATGGACAAAATCATCGTTAAAGGCGGGCGCTCTCTTGAGGGAGAAGTGAAAATTAGCGGCGCTAAGAATGCCGCCCTTCCCATCCTTATTTCTTCACTGCTTACCGATGGATGGAATACATATACCAACGTTCCGGACCTCATAGATATCCGGAGCACCAAAGATTTACTTTTGAATCTCGGCGCCAGGGTAAAGACAGATAAAGATACTGTTCAAATAGATGCAGGGGGTGTGGGCAACCACGAAGCGCCTTATGATCTTGTTAGAAAAATGCGAGCTTCAATTCTGGTTCTTGGTCCGCTGGTGGCAAGACTTAAAAAAGCTCGGGTGTCTCTGCCGGGAGGATGTGCCATCGGCGCACGACCCATAAATCTTCATTTAAAAGGGCTTGCCCGTCTCGGTGCCAGGATTGAATTAAAACATGGTTACGTGGAAGCTACGGCGGATCATCTAAAAGGAGAAGAGATTTATATGGATATTTCCACCGTAACCGGAACTGAAAATCTCATGATGGCGGCTGTTCTGGCCAAAGGGACAACCGTGTTGAACAATGCAGCCGGTGAGCCTGAAGTTGTTGCACTTGCTGATGTTTTGAGCCGGATGGGTGCCAAAATAAAAGGAGCCGGCACTTCGGTCATCACCATCGAAGGCGTATCAAAGTTGCAACCCGTATCGGTTAAAATCATACCTGACCGGATCGAAGCCGGTACCTTTATGGTTTCAGCAGCCTTGACCGGAGGAAATGTGACCCTTTTGGATTGTGAACCCGACCACCTTGAAGCGGTGATCCACAAGCTCAGGCTTAGCGGTGCCGAGGTATCTGTCAAGGATAAGAGCATACAGGTTAAGGGAGCAAATGAAATCATAAGCGTTGATGTTAAAACTCTGCCGTATCCGGGATTTCCGACAGATATGCAAGCCCAGTTTATGGTGCTGATGTCGATTGCAAGCGGGTTCAGTGTGATTTCGGAAACCATTTTTGAAAACCGTTTCATTCATGTCAGCGAACTGAAACGCATGGGGGCGGATATTAAAATATCGGGAAACACCGCCATGATTACCGGTGTGCCGATGCTGTCCGGTGCGCCGGTTATGGCAACGGATTTAAGGGCCAGCGCGTCATTGATTCTGGCCGGGCTGGCGGCAAAAGGCACCACCGAGATCAGCCGAGTATATCACCTGGATCGTGGATATGAGAAAATTGAAAAAAAGTTTTCTCAACTCGGGGCCGCTATCCGGCGGGTAAAGGCGTAGGTACGTGCTCACGGGGTGTGCTTCCCCGTTTCACTCTGGTGTCTACGTGTCTGTTCATTTCAATGACTTAGCAGCGGGGGCATTCCTGCCCCCTCCGCGTTCTCCCGCGAAAAGCATGCGGGAGCCGCGGTCTCCCCCACTGCTAAGTCATTGAAATGACGAAGCCACTCCGCCAATATCGTTACACGGGGAAGCACACCCCGTGAACACATACAGGCGTAGATCTATTACTATTATGAAATTTAGATATCCGAGATATGTATTGTCGATGAGTGAACCACCTCGGCCTTCGCATGAGTGCCTAAAGTTTAAAGTGATCTAAAATGCCTAAAGTTGAGGAAGCGCTAACGCGCTGTCATTTTTATTAAAATTAAACATCATAATCCTTAACTTTAGTTCACTTTAGGCACTTTTAACTTGCCTGTTTTGGTTTTTCAAGTAACATCTCATCAAATAGATATCGAATACGTTTTGAACCCCTTAGTAATTTAAATGATATAAATGGGAACCACAACGTTTTACTCCCGTCCGGTTATTCCTCTCCTTTTATCGATGATTTCAGGAATTGTCGTCGGCGCCGGGTTCCCGGGGCACGGCACATGGATGGTTATCGTTGTTTCGGTATGTGCAGCCACACTACTTTTTTTCATTCGAAAAAAGAGAACGCCTAAACTTTTCCCCCTTGTTCTTTTGGTTGCCCTGGGCTACCTGTCCATACAGCCCTGGGTGGCGCCCAGGTTCCCCTCCAATCATATTATCCATTTTACGGGTAATTACCCGTGGAAAATTACCGGTGTTATTGTCGCATTCGATGTCAGAAGTTTAAACCGTCAAAAGTGTATTCTTCGTACGGAGCTTCTTGAAAGAAAAAGCAAACCATTTGCTGTGAAAGGAAGGATTCGGTTAACTGTTTCAGGGAATGGGCCCAACCTGTCAGAGGGGGACCGGGTTGTTTTTGGGGGCAGAATCAGACCCTTTCGAAATTTCAACAATCCCGGAGGATTTGACTATCAACGCTATATGGCTTTCAAAGACGTATGGGGAAGCGCCTATGTTTCAGCGGACAAATTGACCCGGATCGAGAAAAAAACGGAAAAAGGGGTGGGTGCCATCATCTCGGGCGCACGTCATCGGATGTCCAATCTTATCGACCAAATTGGAGATAAAGAACAGCAGGCTGTGCTAAAAGCGCTGATAGTGGGTGACCGGAACGCGATATCTCCTGAATTGAGAAATTCATTCAACCGGGTCGGCGCCGGACACCTTCTCGCCATTTCAGGACTTCACATCGGCATTATCGCGACGGCTTCATTTTTATTTTTCAAATGGATATTATCTCATATCCGGTTTTTTTTATTACATGCCTGGACGAAAAAAGGTGCTGTCGTTTTATCTATTGTTCCCGTACTTGTATATGGTCTTCTTTCAGGCATGTCCCCGTCCACCCAACGGGCGGTGATCATGGTTATCATATTTTTGACGGCGTTTTTGTTTGAGAGAGAACATGATCTTATCAATACCCTGGCAATAGCGGCAATGCTGATTCTGATCGTTTATCCGCCTTCTGTTTTTTCAATCTCCTTTCAACTTTCATTTGCGGCAGTCCTTGCCATCATATACGGCCTTTCCAGACTGCCGCCACTTTGGCCATCCGGCCAAAACAGAACCCGGAAACAAAAATGGTTAAAGGCGGCCATAAAACTCTATTACTTTTTCATGACGTCCTTTTTTGCCGTTTTAGGTACGCTCCCCCTTGTGATGTATTATTTCAATCAGGTATCCCTGATCGGGCTCCCGGCAAACATTATCTTTATTCCCCTGATCGGTTTTGTGGCGGTTCCATTAGGAATACTGGCGGTATTTATCTGTCCGTTTTCGGTTTCCGGCGCATTGATTTGTCTTAAAACCGCCTCGACGGTTCTGGAACAGGTCATAAAGATCATCACTGTGATATCCGGGTGGACATTTGCGGCAATAAAGACCATTACTCCAAATTACCTTGAGATATTCTGTTTTTATGTTCTGTTTTGGGTGCTGCTAAACCTCAAAAGTGTACAGATCAGAACGCCGTTGGCTTTAAATAAAGACCGGAGCAGTCAAAGCAAAAATTCAATTCAAAAGCCGGTGGTCATTGTTGGCCTGCTGACGGTTTTGATGTTTAGCGCAGATGTGGCTTACTGGTTGTACCAGCGGTATTGGCATGATGATCTCAGGGTAACCATGATCGACGTCGGACACGGAAATGCTTCGCTTTTGGAACTTCCGTACGGCTATAATATGTTGATAGACGGCGGCGGATTTTCCGACAATCGGGTGTTTGATGTGGGGGCAAGTATTGTTGCGCCGTTTTTATGGCAAAAAAAGATTCGTACCGTTGATACCCTGGTTCTCTCCCATGCCAACAGCGATCATTTAAACGGCCTGATCTATATTGCCGAAAACTTCCATGTCAAGCAGGTATGGTTAAACCACGAATCCGCCGACACCTTTGGGTATCGATTATTCATGGAAACCATTAAAAAGAACAATATTCAAATGCCGGCGTATCATAAAATCATCGGTGTTCACGATATCACCGGGGTTCATATCGACATATTGTATCCGCCTGTGGATTTTAGTAAAAAGAGTCGGATTCAAACGTGGCGCAACTTGGACAACAATTCGCTGGTATTAAAGGTGTCGTTCGGAGGCGTATCCTTTCTGTTTCCCGGCGATATCAAGACTCCGGCGGAATATGCGCTGGTTTCGACGGTCGGGGATAAGTTAAGAAGCACGGTACTTTTGGTGCCGCATCACGGCAGCAAAACATCGAGCAGCGAAAGGTTCCTGGAAAAGGTAAATCCCGAGGTTGCCGTCATATCATCGAGATGGAAAAGCAGATTCGGATTTCCTCACCCGTCGGTTTTAAAACGATATCAGGCAAAAGGGTGCCGTGTACTCGAAACCGCACACAGCGGCGCCGTATCCATGCGGACAGACGGCCGGACACTGACGATTCGACCCACCATAACCGATAATATAACATCTCTTAATAACACCCACTGAATGTTCTTTGTAAAGATAAAGTTGACAATAATATTAAATGTTGGTTGACAATAAGTTGACGAAAAAATGTTGTTCTTAACACCAATGTAAATATCGTTATGGAAAAGCATATAAAATTTCTAACAATTAGAGAAGCGATAAGGGAGATAATCGATTCTCTTTTAAGACCGGATTGTGTTGAGGAAATAGCGGAGATTTTCTCTTTTCTTGAGGGCGGCAACGCCAGGACAAGCAAAGGGATCCATCCTCTTATGGAAAGCAAAGCCCTCGGTATCATCTATAAACCGAAAGAATCGGATGAGGAGGAGTTTTACCACTTGAGTGAGTTTGAAGATTTGTTAACAATGGCTTTTGAAGACAAATTACCGGAAGATATTGCGCTTGTATATACAAAAGTATTTTGGGTCCATTCATATGCGGGCATTGATGCGGAAGACAGTGAATTAGGGATTTGGGTGGAAACGGAAATGGAAAAATTCAGTTGTAAACAGTGCGGTCATTGCTGCATAAATCTTTCCGATGCTTACTGCAATTCCGTACTCGATGAAGATGTTGACCGGTGGAAATTGGGAGATCGCTACGATATTCTCAAATTTGTCGATCAGAGTTCTTTTTTTAATGATATTTGGATCAATCAGGAAACCGGAGAAGAGCTTGGCAGGTGCCCATGGCTGAAAAGACTCCCGAATAATAATAAGTATATCTGCCGGATACATCATACCAAACCGACCCATTGCCGCAACTATCCTCATTCAAAGAGACACGCTCTGACAACCGGCTGTAAAGGATTTGATCCGGATTGAACTCGAAAGGTCAATGATATTGGGAAAATCTATTTTTAAATCAGTTTCATGGCGTTTGCCCTTAAAGTTTTTATATGCAATCATCAAGAACCGGATTCAGGTTGTACGTATGGCAAGATCACAAAAATTTTGACAAGCTCGGTTTTTACGTTTTATCTCAATTGATCACCGCGTCTGTATCATTTAAATACTCTGTTTCTGTATGATGATATCTGTGAAAGAAGTAAATTGCAGATCAGTAATGGAGATCACACGAATCATACCTGTATTGATTATTGTGTTAACCCCATATAGCATTTTGCCGAATTTATATTCACTACCATATATTTTGAATCCGACAATGGTTTTCAGGGGTTGTGATATCGACAACTGTTAAGCCCTTCCAAATTAACTAACGGTTAAATCCGCTAAGAACATTTTTTTCGTATTGTAATTATAAAGAATCTGTATTGTTTAATTTGAAATGTTGTTGAAAATCTGAAATCTAATCCCGGTATGACCATTTTTTCTTTATGTCTCAGAGTGAAATTACCATTCACCGGGACCATCCGTTAACTTAAATTCTTAGAAAAAACTCAGATCTTGTAAAGCAGGCAATAATTGAATATATTTACAACCTAAACCGAGTGTTTCAAATAGTGAAAGGGTTTTTAAAAAACTGAATGAAGAGCAAGGGAATGCACAGCGATCTTGTTGCCAGTGAAAATTATCTGTTAAACTCATGTATGGATTTTTCCGCCACCTATATGGCGGTTTCCATGCTTGAATACGATCTAAGCAAAAACGCTTTTTTGGCATCATCGAAGACGGTTAGTGCTTTGCATAATGTTATCATAAAAAGAGTTCACTCTTCCCAGAGACAATCCTATTTTTTATACAGAAAAGCGGCCAACACCCTCTCATTTCTTGCGTCCGCCTGCGAAGATCCGGGCTTGGCAACAGAATCTATAAAGCGTCTTAAACATATTGTTGCTGATTCCGTCGGACCTTCACATCGGGCGGCGGCTGAGGCATTGGGCTCACTTCCTCTGAAAATAAATGGGCCGTCTTTAAAGGAACAGAGCATAAATAAGGTTGCTTCGATCCGCTGGGATGATTTGTGCAGTAAAACAGGTTTAAATGAAGACTGCGATATGAAATGTATCGGTCGGAGTCTTGTGTTCTCCATAGCGAGTGATCTTTTGTTTGTAATAAAATTATCAAGATCGGATTCCGAGAGTACAGGGTTGAATCGTGAGGCATTATGGATGGCGTATTTGCAAACAATAAAACACGAATTTCCGATAAAATTTGATATACCGGCACCGATTCGGTTCGGGGAAACGTATTTATTCAGACTTACAGATTTTCCGGATAAGCTGAAAAAGAAAATGATGATAAATATGGATTCCGCCATAGGGTTTATGGTCCATTCCGACTATTTTATTTATCCGAATCCTCTTCTTGATGAAGAAAGAATTGGTTGGAACAGTTTTATGGAGGTTATGAGGCGAAACGCTTGGCTTTTGGGAAGACTTGCCTCTATGGGTATCGTTCACACCGCTCCGGTACCTCTTTTTCACAATCGTATACAACGGCAAAGGCGGCGCGATGAAGGATATTATGAATGGCCGAGAGGAGGACGGCTGGATAGATGGCTCATATCATGCCGTTATCCTAATTTGGGGAAATCGGGTGTCAGAGATTTTGAGCACCTTGAGGCTGTTTCAGGATCTTCTCCCAAGTATTACAGGCTTATCGGGAATCATTTTATGAGTATTATTCTTATATGTGCGAGCTATTTCCGCAATCATCATCCTGAACGGATAGGTTTTGATAAAAAGGGATATCCCATAGATGTACGGAATCTTTTCTGTCCTGATTTAATGCAAGAGTTGATAGAGGCTTCGTTTAACTCCTATTATGAAGGATTCACAGGAAGAAAAATAGCTGATCGTTTGCCGGTTGATTTTGATAATTTTGTTTTGCGTTTCATTGATGAATTCGGAGTCGATCAATACATGGAGGAAATTTTCAGAGCGACCGATCAACAGGAAATGAGCGATGATGAATTCAATGAATTTTTATTAGAGCGCGGGTTTACCGGGGACAACATAAATGGCCTATCAAAAGGTCTGGAAGATATAACAATTATGACAGGTCCACATCTGGGAGGGTTTAATCAAAGAATTTCTTTGCCCGAACTTATTCATTTTACGGGAACTGCCGCTTCCTATTGTATAGGTGATCGGTATAAAGTTGATCAAAACCTTGAATGAGACCTTTGCAAAACCCCCCTTTTTGTCCAATTTCTGCGTCCCCGATAATCGGGATCTACACTACGTTCCGACAGGCTCAAATTTTAATCCTCAAAATACGAAATGTATGGATGCCTGTCCCGATGGGTTTTCATCGGGGTGGTTAAAATTTTCGCCTTCCTTGAACTTAAACAAAAATGAGGATTTTTCAAAGGTCTCTGAACAACTTGAAAAACAAAAACAAATTCATTGTGATATCGAAAACGAAACCTGTTCTTATTTGTTCATCAAGTTTTCAATCTCATCGGCTTCGATGGGAATGTTTTCCATGAGATCAACAGGACCGTCTTTGGTGACCAGGATGTCGTTTTCCAGCCGGATGCCGATCCCTTCTGCTTTAATGTAAATTCCCGGTTCACACGTAAACACCATGCCTTCTTCAAATTTTCGGTATTTACTCCCAAGGTCGTGTACATCCAGACCCAAATGATGGGATGCGCCGTGCATGAAATATTGTTTATATAGCGGCTCGTCCGAGGGCTGGTTCTTTATTGCTTTAGCGTCCAGCAAACCCAAATCGATGAGCTCTTTTTCCATAATGAGGCCGACGTTTTTATTGTATGCTTCAAAGGTATTGCCCGGTGTGAGCATTTGAACGGCCGCCTTTTGGACGCGAAGCACCGCATTGTAGATCTCTTTTTGGCGCGGGGTGAATTTGCCATTCACCGGGATTGTTCGCGTCAGGTCCGAGGCATAGTTGGCATATTCAGCGCCAAAATCCATCAGTACAACATCACCATCCTTACATTGTCGGTTGTTTTTGACATAATGCAAAATACACGCATTGGCCCCTGAGGCAACGATGGGCGCATATGCAGGCCCCCGTGATCGATTGGTTATAAATTCATGGTAAATCTCCGCTTCGATCTCGAATTCCCATATCCCGGGCCGGATAAAGTCAAGCAATCGCAAAAAGGCCTTTTCGGTAATGTTGCAGGCCTGTTTGATCAATTCCACTTCTATCTTGGATTTGATGGGCCGAATGTGGTGCATAATGGGCGCCAATCTTTCGTATTTATGTAAAGGATAATGTCTTTTGCACCATTTTAAAAAACGAGTGTCTCTGGTTTCAACGAAAACGTCGGCCCGCAGGTGTTCATTGGAATTCAGATAAACCCGGTCAGCCTCAAAAACCAAACTTCTAAAAATTTTTTCGAATTCCCGGGTCCAGTAAATCGTCTTAATTCCGGATAGCTTCGACGCTTCTTCTTTCGAATATTTCGGTCCTTCCCATACGGTAATTTCTTCGTTGGTCTCTTTAATAAACAGGATTTCTCTGTGCTTTTCTTCTCCGGCATCCGGAAAAATTACAAGGATACTCTCTTCCTCATCAATTCCGCTTAAGTAAAAAAGATCTGTGTTTTGAATAAAAGATCGGACGCCGTCGGCACTCGTTGGCATAACATCATTGGAATTCAGCACTGCAATGGCATTGGATTTGAGCTCGGCGGCAAATCTTTTCCGGTTCTGGATAAACAGACTGCTGTCAATGGGTAAATATTTCATGAGATTTTCTCTGCCTTTTCCGAAAATACGAAGAGCGGTTCACAAAATAAGGCATTAATTTAGTAATAAAAACCTTATTTCCAGGTTAAATTAAATGGTTATGGTTCTGTCTGAAGAATCGTTGGAAGAGTTTGAAGTGAACTAAAGTTTAAAGTGAGCTAAAGTTAAGGAATTCTGCCAATTATATAAAATCATCGGAGCGAAGCGACTCCATAACTTTAGGCACTTTAGATCACTTTAGGCACTTTTAACTTGTACGGTTTTAAGTAAAACAACCTCTTCTTATTGGGTTATATCAAAGACGTACCCTCTTAACCCAGATTCTATACTTTTGCAGTAAATCTACCATACCAATAAATAGGGCTATGTGGCAAATATAAAAACAGCCTCCGAAAAAGCATTGTATTTTTAAACAGAACCGGTGTAAAAATTGAAATCTAAAACATGGACATATAAAAGCAATGTCAGATTTATGTTCCGATTTATCCGCCTCCGGCGCGATTGAATCATGCATTTGAAATTGAATACCACTGAAATTGTATTTTTCGGAATGGAACATATTTGCCGTACAATCTCTATAAACAGGATAAAGAGGAATTGAACATGAAAGAGAAACTCATAAAAACCATAGATCTGGAAAACGGATTGCAATTGAATTTATATGATGGATCGAGAAAGCTGGTGGGCGATCGTTGGCTGGTTTCTCTGATCGTTCGAATGGACGTTCCGGTGACGGAAGCATTGAAAAAAAACAGCAGCGAGTCCATGGAAAATATCTATGAAATAAAGGATATACTTGGAGACAGCGTGCTGTTTGAGAAGAAAAGAGAAAAAATTTTTGTGGCAACAGCCAAAAAAGAAACGGCGTTTAAAGAATTATGCGATATGTTCTTGAACAGCTCGCTGAAATACCTGTCAAAAGAAATCTTCCCTAAACAGTTTGTATTTAAAACATACAAAAAGGAGGTAAAGAAGATCTCATTGTTAAACGCCAGTAGAGATAAAGGGTAACGCAATGAATTTCAAATTTTGTCCCTTTTGTGGGGAACAATTGCAGCTCATACTAAAAAGGCATCGAAAAAGGATGTCTTGCCAGCGATGTCAATGGACGCATTATAAAAATCCAACCGTCGGCGTGGCGGTTATTATATTAGAAAATAACGAACTGCTCCTGGTGAAACGGAACGGCTCATATGAGGGGATGTGGTGCATCCCCTGCGGACATGTTGAGTACGATGAAGATGTTCGGGTGGCAGCGACACGTGAGTTTAAAGAAGAAACAGGGCTGGATGTGAAAATCGGGCCTGTTTTTGCCGTTCATTCGAATTTCCACGACCTGGAACATCAGACTGTGGGGATATGGTTTATGGGAACACGTTCCGGCGGCAGACTAAAGGCCGGATCCGATGCCAGTGAAGCAAAATATTTTCCGTTAGATGATTTACCGCAAGAAATGGCGTTTCCAACAGATCTTCTGGTATGCGAAAAACTCAAATCTTCATTATCGGGAATTCGCCACCACCTGTGATATATTCAGCGCATCCAGTTGCTGCTTCAGTTCCGCCATTTGCTGATTAAACTGTTGAAAATTTTCTTTTTTGACAGGTCCTACCGATGGAATGTCTTCCCTGAAAGGGTTGATCTGCCGGCCGTTCTTCCAGAATCTATAGCAAAGGTGAGGCCCGGTGGCCAACCCGGTAGATCCCACATATCCGATAACCTCTCTTTGTTTTACTTTTACGCCCGGCTTTATTCCACGGGCGATTCTGGACATATGAAGGTACTGGGTCGTATAGATGCCGTTATGTTTTATTTTGACATACCTGCCATTATTTGAATCGTAACCGGTCCTCACAACAACGCCATCACCGGTACTCATGATTGGCGTGCCGGTCTTGGCAGCATAATCAATACCAAAGTGAGATTTGTATTTTTTTAAAATCGGATGGAATCTTCTTTTAGAATAGCCTGAAGTAATCCTTGAAAATTTTATGGGTGACTTGAGAAATGCTTTTTGTAGGCTGTTTGCATGCTCATCAAAATAACTTCCATGGGCATCCTGATCAAAATAAAAAGCATTAAAAAATTTACCCTTGTGATAAAACCTGGCGGCCTTTATCCTTCCAAGCCCGATGAGTTTTCCCCTAATGAATTTCTTTTCAAAAATCGTCTGAAAGCCGTCCCCCTTTTGAAGATGATGAAAATCGATGGTCCATGCGTAAATTTCAGAAAGTTTGATGGCAAGTTCAGGGTCTAATTGCTTTTCCGTCAGGGTTTCCCATAACGATGATTCAATTGATTCCGAAACGGTTTCTATCTCAATGAGTACAGGTTTTTTCCCTAAAGAAATGGTTGTCGGATCTTCGAGTTTGAAGACCACATAATCCACCGGGTTTATTTCGTACACAAAATAACGGACCTTTTTATTAGAATCCATGGTGCTGATAATACAAAATCGATTACCGGCTTGCATCTTTCGCACATCAAATATGGCTCTGGATGAAATTGCCACAGTATGGATAACATAGTTGGGGACGTTGTATTTCAATAAGATATCCGACAGATTCTGATGGGGTTGAACGGTGTCTTTGATAAGGAACAGATCTTCACAGTTGATACCGTATTCAAGGCGCTGCTTTTTTAAGACGGGTGGGTTTTTGGGAACGGGTGCTTGGGCCTGTTCCTTAACATCCGAACATGCAAATGCAAAAAAAAACAAAATGAGCAGCACTGTCGAGATTTTTCGATTGGATTTTTTATTTACAGTCACGGGCCTTTTAGAATATTTTCAGATCGTGTTAGGTCGGGGATGTTAAAATTGAAGAGATCGTAAAAGATTTTTATCCGTTAATCAATACTTTATTGACACAATATGTCAATGAACGATAATATTTTGACTGTTTTTAATGACTTTTAACGATACCATCGAAATTTATTTTAAAAATAAAAAGGTGAAAAATGAATCTTCAAAGTCAGATGAAAAAGGATTTGTCCGCGGCAATAAAGGCAAAAAACGAAAATAAAAAAGATACGCTTCGTGTTATCCTCGGAGAATTCGGGAGGCTCGATAAAAAAGAGCTTTCAGATGATGAAGTAGTAAAGATCTTGAAAAAATTGATAAAATCAGAAAAAGAAGTGTTGGAACATAAAGGTGAAGCGGCGGATTCAGCGTTTATTGAAATTATTAAACACTATTTACCCAAAATGGCCACTGAAGAGGAAATTTTAGCGTGGATTCAACAGAACATTGATTTCTCTCAGTTTAAAAACAAAATGCAGGCCATGGGTTTAATTATGAAGCATTTCGGCGCAACGGCAGATGGTAATTTTGTAAAAAAAACTATACAGAAGATGTAACACTAAGGCCGGATTTACCGTTCAATCAGGATTCAGCGGGATCGGTATACTGTTCGATGACCTTCAAGTACATGGTTTTTGGATATAAGCCTGTTAGGGAAAAAACATTTTCTTTGTTTTTAATAAAAGCGACATGGGGGATGCCGGTTACGCGAAACGAATTCATAAGTTCGCGATGTCGATCAATATCAATCTTGTAGATTGATACGGTTGCACTTTTTTCTTTGGCAATTTTTTCAAGAATAGGGGTAAGTTCTTTACATGGAGGGCACCAATCCGCATAGAATTCTAAAATTAACAGGCGTTCGTTAGATATTTCGACGATCTTATTGAGCTGCCCCACATTGTCGATGCTGGCAATAATAGAATTGTTGGTCTGCGCTTGTGTTTTCTCGTTGGTATTATTTTTGCATGATACAACACTCAAAAGAAGAAAAACAGCAACAATGACCGCGAAGGGCCGGTTGCGATAAGTAATGTATTTTGATCCTTTTTTCATATGATAACGTCCATTAGAACAACGTAGTATAGGTTTGGATGAGTTTAAATCAAGGGTTTCAAAAACTAAAGATATCCAACAATGGTTATATTTGCAAACTTAAAGTGATGACACGAATCGGCATGAATTGTTTTTTTATCGGAATTTATACATTTTTATATATTATGGTTTCGGTAGCTACGCCCCTGTATGCCGATATCTATGTTTATGCCGACAGTGAAGGGGTGCTTCATTTTACAAACGTACCCACATCATCCAAATCATCAAACTATAAGGTCTATATCAAAGAAACCCCTAAAAAACCGTTAGAATCAGACACTACCGACCTGTATGATCATGTTATTTCAGCAGCATCTAAAAAGCACGGCGTTTCTTTTTCATTGCTGAAAGCACTGATCAAAACAGAGTCGGATTTTAATCCGCGGGCGGTTTCAAAGGCCGGAGCAATGGGGTTGATGCAAATTATGCCGGAGAATATCAGGAGACTTAAAATAAAAGACCCTTTTGATCCAAATGATAATGTAATGGGTGGTACCCGATATCTAAAACAACTGATTCATCGCTTTGAAGGGAAGCTGCATCTGGCGCTTGCGGCCTATAATGCAGGTCCCAAAGCCGTTGAACAGTATCAGCGGATTCCCCCTTACGAAGAAACAGAAAATTTTGTGAAACAGGTGATGAAATATTATTCCATTTTTAACAAAAGTTAACCTATAAGTTAGGTATTTCGCACTAATTGGAATGATGGAATAATAGCCTGTCGGTGGGTAAACCTTTCGCATAACTGAGCGGTATAGCTGCATTTCATAAAATCGTTACACGATTCTATTTAAAGATCAGATCTTTCTCTACGACGGTTCCTTCTTTGATTACAGCCTGTGTTTTTCCTTTGTTTGTGATAACAATCTTGCCTTTTATGACAACATTACTTTCAAACCGCACATCTCCTTTGATGGTCAGTGATTCGCAATTCGTTAGTGACGGTACGCCCCTGGAAAATCTTTCATCAAAAAGATCTATTTTTCCGTAGTATTTCGGGTCTAGATCGACTTGGATCGTTTTTGTTCCAGTATTTGGATTTGCAATCAGATTGTTTTTTGTAGAAAAGATAAAGCGGTCGGACCGGATCGATAAAAGGTCGTTACATTTTTTAACCGGTAAAAAACGTGATGCAGGAACTTTAATGACAGCCGCACCTTCAAAAAGGGATATGGCAGCGCCCATGGCGGTTTCGATCTGAAATACCTTTGGGCTGTTTTCATCTCTGGGGTCAAGGGTTTTGGGATTACGGATTATGGGGAGTTTTACAGCCCCGCTCTTTTGAATCAACTTGTGAAGTACTTTGAGATTTATCCAGATGTTGTTGGTGTTGAAAAATCCATAACGCTTTATATCTCTGAATGCGCTCAGTTCATTTTCCGGGCACTGGGCCGATTCACGCAGAATATGATGCCCTTCTTTATGTCTTGCGATGTGCCCTCCTTTTACATCTGAAGGGGTTCTTGGCGCCACTTCCATCATAAAGGGAAATCCGTTTTCAACAAAATACCCCAGAAGCGATTCATCCAGCGTTGCTCCCAAATTATCTGAATTGGATATGAAAGCATAAACGATTCCCTGGTCAAGTAGAGCTTTTAATGTCCCGGACGTATAAAGAGCTGAGTATATATCACCATGCCCGGGAGGGTTCCATTCCAGGTCAGGATTTTTGGGCCAGTCGGCAGGCGCTAAATTTTCCTGAAGAATCTTTGGAAATTTATTCTGAAGGAATAAGAGCGGTGAATCTGACGGTTTAATCTTTGAAAGGGCGTCAAGCGTGTCCTCATGGGTGCTGAAACTGTTCATCAGGGCCAGTTTTACATGACGCTTTTCTGCCTGATTTAATATGATTTCAAGAAAGGTTTTTTCATTTTTTACTTTAAGAAGAGACTTTGCCCGTGTAAGCCCCATACTGGTTCCCAGACCGCCGTTGAGTTTTATTATAACGGCATGTTGCAATGCATTCCGGCCGGCTTCGGCATATTTTTGAATCCGATCGGCATCTTCGATATGGTCTGAGGTCACCGACCGTATATCTTCGTCGGAGATAAGGCCGGTTGCGCCTGAAATGATTTTTTTATAATAATGGGCAAACGTATCGATGACAACAGGATGAAGGTTCGCACGTTCCATCTTTAATATAAAAGATGCGAGGTATTTGTGTGCATCTGAATTTTTCTGCATAAGTTTTTGTTTATATTGGTTCAATCCATCTTGCAGGATCTTTGGTTTTACCGTACTGAATATCTGTTAATTCTTTGTAGAATCTTTTTGCCATGGCGCCGACTTTACCGTCACTGACGGTTATCACGGTATCTCCGTACTTAATTTCACCCACCGGAGAAATAACGGCTGCAGTACCTGAACCAAAAATTTCGTCAAGTTTTCCAGAGGCATGGACATCTATCACCTCGCTGATGCTTATTTTTCGTTCAGAAACCTTTATGCCCCACATTTTGGCAAGGCCCATTACAGAATCTCTGGTAATACCCGGGAGGATGCTTCCGTTTAGCATGGGGGTGATCAGCTCACCATTGATGACGAAAAAGATGTTCATTGCACCGACTTCTTCGATATATTCCTGCTCAATGCCGTCAAGCCACAAAACCTGGGTATAACCATGCTTGTGTGCCTGTTCAGCGGCATAAAGACTTGCGGCGTAATTCCCGGGAGTTTTGGCTTCACCGACACCACCCCGAACGGCCCGCACATGGTTACGGGTGACCCAGATTTTGACGGGATTAAAGCCTTCGGCGTAATAGGCCCCCACAGGAGAAAGAATAATAAAGAATCGGTAAGTGTGCGAAGCCCGCACACCCAAAAATGGATCTGTGGCGATGATTGTCGGCCGTATGTAAAGAGAGGTTCCCGGAGCGCCAGGCACCCAGTCTTTTTCAATGGTCAACAGTTCTTTGAGGGCGTCTAAGGCAAAATCTTCGTCAATTTCCGGTATGCATAAAAGATGCGAAGAGTTGTTCATCCGTTTAAAATTGTCTCGGGGACGGAAAAGTTGGATAGCGCCTGTTTTTGTCCGGTATGTTTTGAGTCCTTCAAAAACACCCTGACCATAATGAAGCACCATGGTTGCCGGGTCCATATCTATGGATGCATAGGGCTCGATACGTGGATTATGCCATCCATCTTGAGGATTGTAATCCATGTTGAACATGTAATCTGTAAAAATGGTGCCAAAACCGAGTTTGGAATCGTCAGGCTTGGTCTTTAATTGATCTCTTTTTGTAATGGTCAGTTTCATGTTACTCTCCTCCTTAGCGCTCTAAATTCAACAGCATAAGCCCCGTTTTGTCGTCGTAAACCCTTTCTAAAGGTTTCCCTGTCATTTCCTGAAGATCAATTTCTCCGGCAAAGACTATGGTTTCTGAAAAATGGATGTGATCAGGTCTTTTCCGTGAGGAAGGCGTCCTAACAAGCGACGTCCGAGTTTGAATTCAGAGCAGATCAGTTCATCCATAAGAAACCTCTATGATATAAAAAATCCAACAATACCATACGATTCGAAAGCTATAGCACTTTTTGAATTGAAATCAAGACCTAAGTTATGTTTAAGGCCACTTCTCAGCAAATCGGTGCTATGGGTAATTGCCCCCCGGGACCTATTGAAATGTTACTTTTCAAGAAGATCTTGGCAGATAATATCTTATTTTTCAATGGTTGACATCGGCCGGTGCTTCAGTTAATACCTGAACCTTGCATGAAAATTAATGAGAATCTTTAGGTGACTTGATTGAAGAGGGTTTAAGAAAAATCATATCATCGTTCATTTTATCCGAATGGTATATCGGATGAAGATCTATTTTTCTCATCAATTTTCACCCAAAGGGCAAGCCGGAGGCTTTCATCTGCTGCGTTATTAAGGGTTCGCAATAGTTCACTATGGCTTCACCCTTAAATGCCTTGCATATGAAAGCCTCCGACTCGTGCAAGATTCAGGTAGTAAGGTCCAAAATCTTAATATGAAAAAGGAAGAAAAAATATGAATTCATCAGATCATATGGCTGATATACCACCTATAAGACTTGGGTTAGACAACAAGTTCAAATTTAAATGTCATAACGGTGTAAAATGTTTCACCAAATGCTGTAGGGGGATTAATATCATACTCACTCCCTATGATATTATCAGACTCAAAAAACGCTTGCAGCTATCTTCAGAAGAATTTCTTGCCGTGTACACCACCCTCCAACTTTGGGAAAAAACGGATTTGCCGGTTGTGACGTTAAAGTTGATGGATGACGATTTACAATCGTGTCCTTTTGTCAAAGACGATGGTTGCATCATTTATGCTGACAGGCCCACCACCTGCCGGTATTATCCGCTGGGGGTTGCTTCACTCAGCCATAAAGAGCAGGTGCGGGATGAAGGATTTTATTTTTTTGTTCATGAACCGCACTGTCTGGGGTTTGAAGAAGAAAAAGAATGGACCATCCGTGAGTGGAGAAAAGATCAGGGGGTCGACATCCATGATGACATCAACGCCGAATGGACCGATCTGGTGGTGCGTAAACGATCCTTCCCTCCCAATCTCAAGCTCATTGAAGAAAGTAAAAAAATGTTTTTTTTAGTCAGCTACAATATCGATAAATTTAAAGCCTTTGTTTTTGAAAGCTCTTTTTTGGATCGATATGACATAGACGCTGAAACCATAGAAAAAATCAAAGCAGATGACATAGCACTTTTAAAATTTGGTTTGAAGTGGCTGAAAGATGTTTTGTTTAAAGAAGGAAGTTTTAAATTGAAAGAAGATGCGAACTCTTAGAAAAGAATTTTGATGCCGGATACCTCATATTGAGCATAATGATATCCGGCATCAAACCATGTTTCATTAAGTGTTTGGTGTTTTGATTTAAAATATATATTGATATATCAGCTTGTTAGATCTGAAAATACTAAACACCAAATACAAAACACTCTCGCAAAAATTTATTTTTTTAACTTTTGCGAAGTCATCAATATTCTTTGTAATAAAGCCCTTCCAAGATGGATGGATCGTTCAAGCGCCCCTCAATGTCGACATTGAAGAATTCGGCCACAGGTTCCAATATTTCAGGATTATCCGCCTGTACTTTTCGTGCAGCTTTAAGCACCGTTTCCAGGCCGTTTCGTGTCATTTTCCCTAGAGGCTGCCTGCACCTGCCGGCGGGCATTCCCAGAATCGACATCAGTGTTTTGTAAGCGAGCGGGTTTCTGGCGCGGCATACCACTTCACCAAAAGGTGTCATTTCCATTGTTTTAACCGTTACCAGATCAAAAAGAGGTCCAAGAGCGCTGAGCAGTTTTTTGGCCTCAGCCTGGTTACCCTCCTGAAGCAGGTGAACCATCTGTGTCACCGCTTTGGGCACAACATTCGACGCCACAGAAATGACTCCGGAAGCCTTTATCTCAGGGTTCAACATCATTTCCAATGTCATCCCGTCATCACCGGACAATATGGTAAAATCCGGTCCGCAGCATCTTCTTGTATTCTTCATGTTTTCAAGATTACCGGTGGCTTCTTTGACCGTGTTAACATTATCAAACGCTTCATTTAAAAGTGCTATATCTTCAGGCAACAGTTGTGCACCGGTTCTGCCCGGAATGACATAAGGAATAATTTCTATATTCGGAGCAGCTTTGGCCACCGGAGCGACATATTCTTTGCGTATTTCAAGAGAGCTGGGTCCATTGTAGTATGGATCCACCAGCAGAACCGCATCTGCACCGACCGAAACAGCATGTTTTGTTCCTTCAAGAGATTCCTTTGTGTTATTGCTTCCGGCACCGGCAATGCAAAGACACTTACCTTTTGTCTTTTCTGCAACGGTTTCAATAACACGGTTATGTTCATCCCAGCTCAAAACAGGACTCTCTCCGGTGGTCCCCACGGCCAATATTCCGGTAATTCCATTTTTGATCTGGAAGTCTGTTAATCTACCCAGACCTTCATAGTCGACAGCATCGTCTTTAAATGGTGTAACAATTGCCGTGAAACATCCTGCGATCATATCGTCCCCCTTTTTATTTAAATGACGTTATCTTCTTTGAAAAACAAACAGGTGCAGCAAAATACTTACAAATAAAAAAATTAAAGAAGGTGAGGGGTTATGTCAAGTGAAAAGTATTCAATTTTTGGAAATAACAAAATAAACCCGTCCGGAATTTTTAGAAAGTGGATGATACGGCTTAAGATCAATTTTACAACGGGCAATGAAAGAAGGATTGACAATGCGGTTTGTATCAGACCCTTGAAAAATATTCGCGTTGCCCCGATTTTTATTCGCATTTGGATGGTGGCTGCAAAATCGAACGCTTTCAAGGGTCTTGATTACACGGATTTATGTTAGGGTATCCTTAGCGCATTCCGGTACCCCTTCCAAAAACATCCCGTCCTGCAAGCGGATTATAGAGCTTCGTAATTGCGAACTTCATAACATCGATACTTTTCATCTCCAAGATGATATTAAACAAAATCTCCTCGCCTCCTTCAGGTAGACTACACTCATTTGAATCATCAAAGGTTAAATCTTTAAATCCCTTTTCAAGCTTCTTTTGATCTTTTTTTGTCATCGCTACCTGAATTGCCTTTTTGCCATCTATTTCGGCAACCTGATCGGCCAAACCTGCATCTTCAATCTTCTTGAATTTATCATCATCCAAAAAGATATTAATATAACAATCTGCCATGAGAACCTCCTGTTGAAAAAGTTATAAATATAAAACAATTAACGTTTTTTTTAACACACAATATATACTCAGGCTAATTCTTCTATTACGGATGGTAATGATTTGTCAATAGTTTTGTCCCGTTTAATGCAGGTTAATTTTTTACTTGACAACCCAAAAGCACTACCATACTAAACTCAAAAATAAAGCATTTTCAATCTATATATTGATAGATACTTTTCCTCATACTATTGGTAAAACTAAAACCTATTAAGGGATATAATCATGCCTAAAGCAAAAAACGTTGAAGAATATATCGCTCACCAACAAGCTGCCGTTGCTGTAAATCCAGACTGCGGCAACTCCCATTACAATCTTGCAATCGGCCTTTTGGGACTTAAAAAATACGATGAAGCTGAAAGCGAACTTTTTGCTGCGATCGAGTGTAGCCCGAATCTTGCAGAGGCGTATGTTCAGTTGGGAGGGATCTGTTTGCAGCGCGGGGACCTGGAAGGTTGCCTTAAATACAATAAGCTGTCGGTACAGGCAAGGGCAGGGTTTGCCGAAGGTTATGGAAATATTGGATTTGCGCAGCTTCAATTGGGAAATATTGAGGAAGCGATTCCTGCCCTTGAAAAAGCGATTCGATGGAATCCCAAATTCCTGCAAGCCTATACCACATTGGCCAATGCATATCTCATGAAAGGGATGATTGATGAAAGCATCGAGACCAGCCTCAAGGTCATAGAACTTCAACCGAACTTTGCCGTGGCATACAACAACCTGGCCATCGCTTACCTCGAAAAAGGGGAATATGCGCTTGCTGTTAAACATGTGGATAAAGCGGCTGAACTCGGTTATGAGGTTGCCCCTGAAATATTAGATGAAATCAAAAAATACAGATAAACAATATCAGCAGAAGAAGCCTGCATGCCGAGATTCAAGTTTTTTTTATCCAGCAGAAACAATCCTGTCCGTGAGGGTGATTTTATATGGTCGACTCCCATTCCCCTCAGCCGACATCAATCTGCCGGAACATTTGAGTCAAAAAGTGATATGTTCATAAATCACGGCGACTGCTTTTTAGCCGCGAGAAATTTTCTGGAAAAAGACCGATATGCGATCATTACACAGTCGGTCTCCCAACATCTCCATCGAAAGATATCATCCCAAGAAATAGAAGAGATCAGAATCTTTCTCGACAAACACGGCGAGTTTTATCATCCATCCAAAATTGAAACCTTTTTGCAGGCCGTCAAAATTCCCTTTGTCCTGAACGTTGCTGTTACAGACGTCGGAAAACAATGTGCTCAAAGAGAATACCGGATTTTAAAAAAACTCAACACACAGTACCCTGATTCCTTTATTCCCAAAGTATACGCTTTAGGCAACGTTTTTACAAAAATGGATCAAGTTGAAACCAGGATGTTTTTAGGTGAATGGTTCGAAGGGTTTAACGAATTCCACATGTCCCTTGATCCTGATGATAAAAAATACAAAATCGTTGTATGGGATCATGAACACGGGAACTTTTTCCTTACACCCCATCAAACCATGGAACTTTACCGGCAGGCCGCGAAAATTTTAACCTATTATTATAACATCGAAACGTTTGAACAGATATTTTCGTGGCATCATGGTGCCGGTGATTTTGTTTTAAAGTGTCAAAAAGATGATATCGAATTAAAGCTCGTTACCGTGAGACAATACAGATCCATGTATGAGAACACTATCGTGTCTGAATCTATAGAACCGGATTCTGAATTGATTTTAGAAGCATTGCTGGTGTTTTTTTTTAATATGGCAATCAAAATGCGTATCGACCGGCTGGATGGTGTTGGAGACATCGTGTGGTCTAATGATGTTGCTCTCAAAGGAATCCTGAAAGGCTTTTTTGAAGGGTTGGCCTTAAAACCACTCATCAGCGTGTTTGCAGAACCTTTAGACCACTGTTTCCGGCAGCATCTTTTATCCTGCAGTCGGGCGGATTTTTTTGATCTGAATCACGCCATTGTTCATACATATCCTTCACAGGCCCCGGAGGTTCCGGTCATCCGGCAGCATCTTGAAAAGCATGTCAAGGATCTATACAATAGCATCAGGCAATTAGAAAAAGTGTAACGCCATAGTTTCAAAATAAAATGGTGTTTAACGCTTTGAAACCCTGCTTTTTTATTGACAAGCATCGATATTAATTTTATATGATTTCTTTGTTTGTTTTGACCTTTATACAAAGAAGTATTGAATGATAACATCTAAAAAAAATGAAAAAATTGAGAGGAGGTGATTGCTGCTGCCCTAAAAGGGGACGGTGATTTTTTTTAGTCAGATAGGTTAATTTTCAATTAGAATGGAGGTAATACAATGGCAAAACATAAAACCCCTTTGCTGGACCAGCTTGAAAGCGGGCCATGGCCGAGTTTTGTGTCTGATCTAAAGCAGGAGGCCGAATCAAGGGCAAAGAATCAGGATAAGGTAGAGTACCAGATTCCGGTGGATGTATGTGATGACCTTCTGGGCTTGCTTGAATTATCCTTCAAGCACGGAAGAACCCACTGGAAGCATGGCGGAATCGTCGGTGTGTTCGGCTACGGCGGTGGCGTCATCGGAAGGTATTGCGACCAGCCTGAGATGTTTCCGGGCGTTGCCCATTTCCACACCATGCGTGTGTCCCAGCCTGCCGGCAAGTTTTATACCGCTGAATATCTCAGACAGCTTTGTGATCTCTGGGACCGACGCGGCAGCGGTATCACCAACATGCATGGTTCAACAGGAGATATTATCTTTCTGGGCACCACAACTCCTCAACTGGAAGAAATCTTCTGGGAATTGGGCCATAATCTGAATCAGGATCTGGGCGGTTCCGGTTCAAACCTGCGGACGCCTTCCGATTGTGTCGGCCAGGCGCGCTGTGAATGGGCGTGTTACGACACCCAGGCAATATGCCATGATCTCACCGTTGAATATCAGGACGAACTCCATCGGCCGGCGTTTCCGTACAAGTTTAAATTTAAATTTGACGGGTGCCCCAACTGCTGCGTGGCATCCATCGCGCGGGCGGACCTGTCCTTTGTCGGCACCTGGCGAGATGATATTGGAATAGATCAGGAAGCGGTTGCTGCCTATATGGGCGGAGAACTGCCGCCCAATGGTGGTGCCCATGCCGGCCGTGACTGGGGACCGTTTGATATCCAGAAAGAGGTGATCGACCTTTGTCCCACCAAGTGCATGTGGTTAGAAGGCGGAAAGCTGAAGATTGATAATCGTGAGTGCACCAGATGCATGCACTGCATCAATGTCATGCCAAGAGCCTTGAGAATAGGTAATGATCGAGGATGTTCAATCTTCGCCGGGGCAAAAGCGCCGATTCTTGACGGTGCTCAGATGGGCTCTCTTATAGTTCCGTTTATTAAGGTTGAAGAGCCTTACGATGAAATCAAGGAGACGGTCATTGAACCCATCTGGGACTGGTGGATGGAAGAAGGCAAGAACCGGGAAAGACTCGGCGAGCTGATGAAACGACAAGGATTCCAGAAACTCCTTGAGGTGACGGGTTTCAAACCGGATCCGCGGATGGTTCAGGAACCACGCACCAACCCGTACATCTTCTGGAAAGAAGAAGAAGTCGAAGGCGGATTCAAACGTGATATCAACGAATTTAGAAAATACCATCAAAGATAGGGGGTAAAGACCATGGCATTTGTATCATCAGGTTATAATCCTAAAAAACCGATGGAAAATAGAATAACCGACATCGGTCCCAGACATTTTGAAGAATTCTACCCTCCGGTGATTAAGAAAAACAAGGGTAAATGGTTGTATCATGAGATCCTGGAACCCGGTGTTCTGGTCCATGTGGCTGAATCCGGTGATGAAATATATACGGTAAGGGTGGGTGGCTGCCGTCTCATGAGCGTATCCCATATCCGTGAAATCTGCGAAATCGCAGACAAGCATTGTGACGGACACTTAAGGTTCACCACCCGCAACAACATCGAATTCATGGTGGACAGCAAAGACAAGGTTGAACCGTTGAAAAAGGATCTTGCAAGTCGCAAGTTTGCGGCCGGGAGTTTTAAATTCCCCATCGGCGGTACCGGCGCAGGTGTTACCAACATCGTCCACACCCAGGGCTGGCTTCACTGTCATACACCGGCCACCGACGCATCAGGCCCGGTAAAGGCCACCATGGATGTGCTGTTTGATGATTTTCAAAATATGCGGCTTCCGGCCCAGTTGCGAGTATCCCTGGCATGCTGTCTGAACATGTGCGGTGCGGTTCACTGCTCGGATATCGCCATTCTGGGTTATCATCGCAAGCCACCAATAATGGATCATGAATATCTGGACAAGATGTGCGAAATTCCCCTGGCCATCGCTGCCTGCCCCACGGCTGCTCTCAAACCGGGCAAGGTGACGCTTGAAGACGGAACCAAGGTTAAAAGTATCACCGTAAACGAGCCCAGATGTATGTTCTGCGGCAACTGCTACACCATGTGTCCTGCAATGCCTCTTGCTGATGATGTGGGCGACGGCATCGTGATCATGGTCGGCGGCAAGGTATCCAACCGGGTCAGCGCTCCCAAGTTTTCCAAGGTCGTTGTGGCTTTTCTGCCCAACGAGATGCCACGCTGGCCTTCGACCACGGCTTGTATTAAGAAAATCGTCGAAGCCTATGCAGTCGGTGCCAATAAATATGAACGTGTTGGTGAGTGGGCGGAAAGGATTGGATGGGAGAGATTTTTTGAAAAGTGTGAACTTGAGTTCACCCATCACCTTATCGATGATTTCCGTGATCCGGCTTATTTTACCTGGCGCCAGACCACACAATTTAAATTCTAATCGTTAATACAAAAAGGGGGTACGATATGTGCCCCCTTTATAAAAAGAGGCTCAATCAATGGACTACGAAGAGGCAAAACAGATAATTGTTGAAGGGCTGCAAAAGAAAAAAAGTAAAACCAAATTTTACTTTAATGATTTGGCAAAAATGATCGGTGAAAAACCCAGAGACGCCAAAAAGCTGATTAATAAGATGGTACAAGAGGAAGTTCTCGAATACTGGTCCAGCGGAAGCACATCCTTATACGGGCTCAAAGGTGCCGGCAAACAGGCACATGCCGAGCACGAAGATTAAAAATCAAACATTTTCTGTTTGAAATGGCCGATAGAGAACTTGTTTTTATTTAAAAGCTTTCTATGCAGCAGGAAGATATGGATTTCCCCCGAATTTTAATTTCAGCCCTGCGGGGAGGAGCGGGGAAGACCATCGTATCCATCGGAATTACTGCTGCATGGAAAGAAGCGGGCAAACACGTCACACCTTTTAAAAAAGGGCCGGACTATATTGACGCCGGCTGGCTTTCTCTTGCGGCCGGCCGGCCTTGCTACAATCTAGACACCTTCCTGGTTAAAACACCGTATATCTTTCAGTCATTTTTATCCCATTCCACAAAAAACGGTATTTCGGTTATCGAAGGAAATCGTGGATTATACGATGGTATTGATATCCATGGAAGTACCAGTACCGCGGAATTGGCCAAGCTTCTTAATACACCTGTTGTGCTCTGCATCGACTGCACAAAATCCACCCGAACCATGGCGGCGGCTGTGTTGGGGTGTTTGAAGTTCGATCCTGATGTTGCGATAAAAGGGGTGATACTGAATCGGGTGGCGGGATTCCGGCATGAAAATGTTCTTCGGAAAAATATTGAGCAGTATTGCAATATCCCGGTGCTGGGTGCAATCCCGAAACTCGACTGGGAAAAATTCCCGGAAAGACACTTGGGGCTGGTACCGACTCCCGGAACACGGCTGCGCAATGGATGCCATTCATGATGCATCCAAAATAGCCGCTCGTTATCTTGACCTTAAAGCGTTGGCCGAAGTTTCCGTTAATGCCGGCCCGCTTGCTGTTCCGGAAGCTGCACAGGGGAAGATCCGGTATGAAAACCGCACGCAGCATCCCCGCCGAAGCGGGATCTCCGATTCACCCCCACCGGTCCCCCTCATCGGTATCATCAAGGATTCTGCGTTCCAATTCTATTATCCTGAAAATATCGAGGCGCTACATGCAGCAGGGGCAGAAACCATGATGGTCAGCCCTTTTACAACCGATGTCATCCCGCAGGTGGACGCCTTGTATATTGGCGGCGGATTTCCCGAAACCCATGCTCAAAAACTGGCAGACAATGTAACCTTCAGAAGACAATTAAAAGATCTGGCAGAAAAGGGTCTGCCCATATATGCAGAGTGCGGTGGTCTTATGTATCTCGGGGAGGAGCTTGTTCTGGACGAAGGGACCTTCCCCATGGCCGGGGTGCTTCCGGTGGTATTCGGATTTTCCCAAAAACCCCAGGGGCACGGTTATACGGTGGTTTCAGTGGAACATGAAAATCCCTATTATAAAATCGGTTCTGAAATTAAAGGTCATGAGTTTCACTATTCGAAAGTTTTAGAATGGCGTGGAACGGATAAAGATCTGGCCTTTGGCATGAAACGCGGGAGCGGTTTTTTGAATAAGCGGGACGGGGTCTGTTATAAAAATGTTCTGGCCACTTATACCCATATCCATGCCCTTGGTACGCCTTTATGGGCCGAAGCTATGGTTCGCAATGCGACGGCCTATAAAAATAACCGTTCAGGGTTCAAAGTTCAGAGTTCAAGGTTAGATATATAATTTAATCTTCCATCAACCCTTGAACGGTGAACCCGGAACCTGTGAATGCAACTAAAAAAAGCAAAAAAGGGGTAATCACCCTATAAACAGCGATTACCCCCTTTAATTTTTCCCTGTACTAATCGTCTTTCTCGTCTTCTCCGCCGTGGCACTGTTTACAGGTCACCGGCGCAGCGCCTTTATCCTTTGATTTCAACTTCATTTTCTTGTTGAAATCCTTGTGGCATACCTTGCAGTTATCATGTATGGCGTTGGCGTGATATTCGCGTTTTTGCTCTTTTTTCAGCCCTTTTGCTTCTTTACCTTTAATATATCCGGGTTTTTTGTGGCACTCGATGCAGTTTTGGACCTCGTCACCTTCTTTTAAATTGGTCAGCGGTTTGTTGTCCTTATCATGGTGACATTCTCCGCAACCTCTTTTATAAAGTTCCGGATGTTTCTCAGCATATTCCTTTTGGTGCTTCATGTGCGAAAACGTTTGTATGCCCTTGGTGTGTTTGTCATAGGCTTTGTTTTCCATCTTGATTTCATTCTTGACCTCTTTTCCGGCATAAATTCCGGTGGAGATAAAGAGGGTTGCTATTATCGCAATCGTTGCAATGATCCAGTATCTTTTGCTCATAACCACTTGTTGTCCCCTTTCGTTCTCTGTTTGAGTTGTGACGAACAAAACGAAAAGATATCTATCAACTGAAAATTTATCTGTCAATATTAAAAATAGGAAATAGGAATAAGAAAATAGATAACCGCCCCAGTATGATTTGCCGACCTGTTCCGGTATTTCAACGGAGACCTACGGGGCAAGCAAATGGACGCAAATGTAATTAGAAGATGAGAAGGTCTCGGAAAACAGGAAGTTAAGAAGGTTAGAAAATCAAAAGGTCGGAGACTCTAGGACATGCCAACCTTCTTACCTTCCCACCTTCTTACTTTCTTATTTTTCAAAATATTTGTGTTTATTCGTGTTCATTCGTGGTTTCCCTTATCCTCTTTGCTCTTTTCTCTATTAAATACCTCATTATTATCGTCTTCTGCCGGTTTCTTTTTTCCGAAAATTCTTGCGCCGACAATGCTGATTTCATAAAGCACCATCAGAGGCAGCGCCATCATAATCTGCGTTACAACATCCGGAGGCGTTAAGATTGCTGCCCCGATAAAAAACAAAAGTATCGCATATTTTCTGTTTTTCTTTAAAAAAGGTACGGAAACCATACCGAGTTTGGCTAGAAATGTAATAATCAAAGGAAGTTCAAAAACAAGACCAAAGGCGAGTAACAATTTTGAGGCAAAACTTAAATACTCCCGCATGGATGGGAGCGGACGTATAATATCAGAGGCAAACCCTAAAAAAAACTTAAAGCCATAAGGAAATACAATAAAATATCCGAAAAATGCACCGCCGACAAAGAAAATGGTAGACAGAAAAACAATTGGGAGCATCAAATGTTTTTCCTTGTCATACAGCCCCGGTGCGACAAACATCCAAAACTGATAAAAGATAATAGGAGCGGCCAGAATGATACCGGCCAGAAATGAAACCTTCAAATATGTAAAGAAAGCTTCGGGAAGTCCGGTAAAGATAAGCTTGTCACCGGTTTGCATGACGCCGATCAAGGGGCGAGTTAAGATTTGAAACAGTTTTTCCTTAAAGCCGTATGACAGAACAAAACCGATACCGACGGCGGCAAAACAGATAATTAGACGTTTTCTGAGTTCTTCAAGGTGGGCGGTAAAAGGGATTTTATCTTGATCATCCATTACTTATTGAACCGTCTGATTTTTTTTCTTGGATTTTATTTTCATGTTGTTTTTCGCCGGAATTATCAGAAAGGTTTTGATCTTCGGGTTTTGTATCGACATCTACATCGATGGCTTCCTTAATTTCGCTACTCATGTCATTAAAGGTTGTTTTAATATCCTTTAATTCAGAATCAATTTCAAAAGATTCTTTTAATTCGGATGTCGCCCGTTTAAACTCGGCAAACGCACGTCCCAATGATTTTGCAAGGTCCGGAAGTTTTTTAGGTCCGATAACAATCAGTGCGATTGCCAAAATCAAGAACATTTCAGGCATGCCAATGCCAAACATAAGAGACTCCTTAACAGAAGAAAAGAAATGATAAAAGCTAAAAAATACTCATAAATTTTTTACAAAAAAGAGTCAAGCATATAACCCTATTTATAGCAAAGATGCGATGCCTGATTCACATTAAAGGATGTCCGGTTTAAGTATCAAGAAATAGAGTTTGCCGAATTCCTGCATATGACCGGCTACGATCTCAGCGTATGGGCCGTTTCCCCAGAACAGGTCAGCCCGGCCGGGACCGCGAATGGCTCCACCGGTATCCTGATTCAGAACAAATCGAGAAAACGCCATCCATTTGTGAATTGTCCCATCTCCATTAATCAAAGGCTTTTTGGTTTCAATAAAAGCCAGACCGGCCAAAGGAAATAAACGACCGTCCAAAGCAATGGATCGTCCTGGCGTCAATTTTACCTCTAAAGATCCGAGAGGACCCTCTTTTTCGACTTTAAAGAACACATAGCTTGGGTTATAATTTAAAACGGTTTCAACTTCTTCAGGGTGACGGCGTAAATAATCACGAATTTTTTGCATAGATATCTCTTCACGGGATATTTTTCCTTCTTCAACGAGGAGTTTGCCGATGCTCCGGTAGGGCTGGCCGTTTGATCCATGGTAGTGGACATTAATGATTTCACCGTTATCGAGATAAATTTTTCCTGATCCTTGAATCTGTAAAAAGAAAAGGTCAAGGCGGTCCTTAAGCCAGGCGATTTCTTCGACCTTACCTTCCAGAAGCCCTTGGTATTCAATTTCTTTTCGGTCATAGTAGGGCACAACACTTTGATTAATATATCTCCCGACAATGGTTTCCCCTTTAAACTGCTGGGAAAAAAGAGAGAGGTTAATCGTCGTTAAATCGTCAGGCCGAGCATAAATTGGAAACGAATATTCAGAGTCTTTTTTTAGGCTTCCTTCTAAAACAGGTTCGTAATATCCGGTAAAAAAAACCTGGCCCGGAGTATCACTGCCTATAGTGGTGTAGACCAGATAGTTATTTTTAATGTATCGTATCAGCTCATCTTTTAATGGTTTTGTTCGGATAAATTGGAGAAAGTATTCTAGGGATCTCATCATGTGGGCCGCATCAAAGACTTCTTGTCCAAACCTGAATGTTTTTGTCGGCGGTACCCGATTAAGATATGAAATACTTCCCAGAATGCAGTTCTCCAAACTATCATAGTCCATATCATCAAAAAAATCCGGATAGGCTGATGAATCTATTCTTATCAGCGCAGTATCTTTTATTTCAGGCAATCTTTTTTTGAAGAGGCCACATCCTGCAAAAATCAGGGAAAAGAAAAATAAAACAAGAACAATTGAGATGTATCTGATAAAAAATTTAGGCTTCATTTATAATTTAGACACTAAACTGTTCAAGATAAAAAATAGAATGCCGACACAAAACAGTAATATATATAACGGCATGGTAACAACATATTGAGCGATGTTGTGAACGATTCCCTCGGGCATCCCTGCAATCCAATCAAAGTGGCTTTTGCCGATGACATCCATAAGTATCAAGTTTTTCCAGACCATATTTCCTCCGGAACCAACAAGTGCTTCTATCGCCTGAAAACCGAATAGCAGACCGCCAATAAACCATGAAACCAGTCCGGCAATTGTTAATTTTGACATAATGTTAACCTTTCTGGATAAAGATATTGTTAAAAAGTTACGTTGTTGGGTTGATGGTTTGCTGTATTAATCATACCTAAACTAAGCGTTTCAAATAGTGACAGGAATATAAATTGTTACTCTTTTCTCATAAAAACACCGCTTTTCCCTCCGGATTTTTCAATTAGGCATATATCAGAAATGATCATTTTACGATCATAAGATTTGCACATATCATAGATGGTCAGCCCGGCGATGGATACCGCAGTTAGAGCTTCCATTTCAACTCCTGTTTGATCGATAATACGGACCGCTCCTTCTATTTTTATGGTACTTTTTGTTTTGTCCGGGAAAAAATCGATTGCTATATGTGTGATGTTCAAAGGATGACACATGGGGATCAGTTCCGAAGTTTTTTTTGCAGCCATGATACCGGCAATTCGTGCGGTTTCGAGAACGTTCCCTTTTTGTACGGTTTGATTCATAATTTTATCGAAAGTGTCCGGATTCATGGAGACAATCCCTTGGGCAACCGCAATACGCAGGGTCGGTTCTTTTTCGGTGACATCGACCATCCTCACGCGTCCTTGTTTGTCAATGTGAGTAAATTCAGACATAAAAAATCCTCATATGGGCATAAAAAATTCTGTTTTACTCGTAACGCTGGTTTTAATGGCATTCAGAGTATCATTCAGCACGGCAATAACATTTTCGCGAATATCGCCGGCAACAACCAGAAGCATAACGTCATCGCCTACATTCAGGTGCCTGTTATCGGCAATTTCAACGAGTATTTCTATTATTCCGGGCTGTTGTTTATATGTTTCAATGACCTGACGCAGTTTAATATAATCAACGGAAATCGTCAGGCCTGAAACCTTGCGCCCGTTACGCGATGTGCCACGGACAATTCCGTTATGGCACAGGATCATTCCCGCCTTGTGATAATCAGGGTGTTTTTTAATGGTGTCGACCATTCGAATTAAATTCACTGTGACACCTCGGTTAAATAAGTTGCAGTTTGTTTGGCCCGGGCCAGATCGTCCGGTGTGTTGATATTATAAAGAGAAACCAGATCCGGATCAATAGTACGCAAAATATCTTCAGGAATTTTTTTAACACGAACCTTCTGAAACACCCGTTGAATTTTGAGAGATTTTTTTTCAAGTTGTTCTTCAATGGGCTTAAAACATCGTTTCGAGTAAACAGAACAAAGCGGTTCAACCCCTTTGGAAGTTTCAGGGATAACAATGTCAATACTCGGTTCAACACCATCAAGGAGAATTTCTATCAATTCTTTTTTGATAAAAGGAATATCACAGGCTACGAAAAAAGCATACGGAGTGGTAATATAAAAAAGACCTGTGTGTATTCCTGTTAAGGAGCTGCGAATGGGGAAAATGTCAGTTACAATATCAAAATCCCATTCCATGTATTGTACCGGATCGTTGGTCACCAAAATAATTTTGTCAAACAGGATAGTAAAGACCTCATAGATACGGTCAAGGATACGTTTTCCGCCAATACGAACCAATGCCTTGTTCTTGCCGGAGAAACGGGAATTTTTCCCACCGGCCAATATCACACCTGTAAACTTGTTTTTCATCATTTTATACAATAGGGAAATTATAACTCAAAATCAAGACCATTTCCAAAAGCTTCACTATATCTGTTATAATAAAATGTTATATTAATCTTGATCTTACCGTTGTGCATGATATAAAAATTGTAACTACCTGACTTTTGTCTTCGGTGCGTGTTAATCTTAGCTATAATATCGGAGTAGCACAATGAACAAAAATACTATCATTTTAGATGAATCGGATATACATCGTAAACTGACCAGAATCACCCATGAGATCCTTGAAGTTCACAAAGGAACTGACAATTTAAGCTTGATCGGGATTCAAACCCGGGGGGTATATCTGGCAGAACGCATTAAGTCCCGGATCAATGATATCGAAGGGATTGAGATTCCATGTGGAAAGATGGACATTACACTTTACAGAGATGATTGGACCCGAATCAGTTCACATCCCGTTGTAAAGACGACGAATATTTCCTTTTCGGTGGATGAAAGACAGATCATTTTGGTTGATGATGTTTTATTTACCGGTCGAACAATTCGTGCAGCCATGGATGCTGTGATAGATTTTGGACGACCCGATCGCATAGAACTTGCCGTTCTGGTTGATCGCGGCCACAGGGAGCTTCCGATTCAGGCAAATTATGTTGGGGAATTCGTTGAAACAAAGCGATCGGAAACCGTGAATGTAATGTTGAAAGAACATGATGGAGAGGATAAGGTTATTATAGAATAGTCAGGGATATAATGAGTACCAAAACACACAAGGCCGGCGCTCCGAAAAAGGTCAACATCGCTATAATTACCGTTTCAAGCACCCGCTCACTGGCGGATGATAAAAGTGGCCGGTGGATCAGCAAAAGAGCTAAAAAGGAGGGGCATGACGTTGTCGTGCATCGGGTTGTTCCTGATGATGCAGAGGCCATCGCCGAAATAATTCATAAGATTATCAACGATGGTGATGTCCGGGTTGTCCTGCTGACCGGCGGTACAGGTATCAGCAGCAAAGATGTAACCATTGAAGCCGTTCGTCCGCTTTTGACAAAAGAGCTTACAGCTTTTGGTCCCCTTTTTGCCCAGCTAAGTTTTGAACAGATTGATTCCGCCGCTCTTTTATCCCGTGCAACGGCCGGTCTGATTGGAGAAACCGTTCTTTTTTGCATCCCCGGCAGTCTCAAGGCCTGTAAACTTGCCTGCAAAGCCCTAATTTTTCCTGAGCTTGGGCATCTGCTTAAGCATGTTCAGGAAAACTAAATTTGACGGTTTCGTAAAAAGTCCAACTTCTGCGTTGTGCTGCATTTCGCAATCATTCAACGTACGATAAGTACGCCTCATGATTACAAAAATTGCACGCCTTGAATTTGAACTTTTTACGAAACCGTCAAAATCAGCACTCCTCGCTTAGTGACCATATTATATATCTTTTATCTTAATAGTCTGGTCCTTTGAACAAATCGACTTTAAAGGAGCTTCAGGTGTGATTAAATTTTTGACTGGAAGCTGTCTGAGTGGATTAGGGATCGTTTTGAAAGAGCCATAGGAGATTTAAATTTATTGATGAAATCCATTATTAAAGCAGAGATCTTTATTAATAGCCCGGACAGGTTCTTTCATTACGAGACCTTATCCACGAGTTCTTTCAGCAAAAATTTAATCACACCTGAAGCGGAAATGTTTAAAAAGCTAAATGGTTACCTTTTTTCAATGATGTCCAAAAAGCTGCATCCATTTTTGAAAACGTATTACTTTTTCAGGGCCATACCTTCGAAGCGTGTTTAGGATATCTTCCAGTGATTTTTCACAGCTATCCATTTCGCCGTTTTTGGAAAAAAATTTGTCGGCAAAACAGATGATCTGTTCTTCTATGGATATTGGAATCATATCCCGTTGGGGCAATGGAAGATTGTTTAATTTTATTTCTTCAGCGGTGATGCCGATACCCACATGACGTTCGCATACAAGAGCATGTTGCGACAACCCTTTTTTTTCCAGAATTTTTCTTCCCAGGTAGCCATGACAGACGTATGGATGTTTTCCTGAACATCCAAGTTCAGGGGTGTTGGTTTCAAAAATACCAACATCATGCAGCATGGCGGCTTCATTTATAAAATTAAGATTCGGTTTAAGATGGGGGACCCTTTTGGCAACATCAATGGCTTTATTGGCCACCTGTCGCCCATGTTTTACAAGAATTTGAAAGGATTCGGAGCCGGGCTCATAAAATTCGGCTATGATATCAATTGGGTTCATGTGTTAAAAAATATTTTAATATCGAAAATCTTCAATAATCAATTGGCTTCCCCGATAAATCGGTATTCCGGCTTCGCTCCAATCGGATTGTCCGGATTAGGATTTGTCCGAGAGTAACACCCCTTCAATAAACGGATCCAGATCGCCGTCAAGAACACTGTTGATATTGCCCACTTCCATATTGATACGGTGATCTTTAACCATTTGATAAGGGTGCATGACATAGGACCGGATTTGACTTCCCCAGGCGATTTCATCCTTGCTATCATGCATTTCCTGGTGCTTTTCATCCTGTTTCTGTTTTTCAAGCTGATACAGCCTGGCTTTTAAGACTTTCATGGCCAGGTCTTTATTTCTATGCTGCGATTTTTCTTGTTGACACTGAACAGCAATTCCGCTGGGAAGATGCGTGATGCGGACGGCGCTGCTTGTTTTGTTGACATGCTGTCCGCCGGCACCGCTGGCCCTATAAACATCGATACGCAGATCCTTATCTTCGACGTTGACCACGATTTCATTGTCCAGTTCAGGGTAAACAAAGACAGAGGCAAAGGAGGTATGCCTTTTACCGCTGGCGCTAAACGGAGAAATCCTGACCAGACGATGCACACCGGTTTCCGTTTTTAAGTACCCGTAAGCATAATTCCCGGACGCGGTAAACGTAACGCTTTTTATCCCTGCTTCATCACCCGGCTGAAAATCGACGATATTGATTTTAAATCCTCTTCGATCAATCCATCGCATATACATTCTAAAAAGCATTTCAGCCCAGTCTTGAGCTTCAGTTCCTCCAGCTCCCGCGTTAATGGATACGATGGAGTTGTTCGGATCGTCTTCTCCATCAAGTGTGAGATCGATGGAAAATTTTTTTATCCTTTTATCCAGCTGTCTAATCTGACGTGAGGCTTCATCAATCGTATCCGTGTCCGATTCCTCAACACCAAGTTCAAAGAGTATCTCGCTCTCTTCCAGATCTCTGCTAAGGTCATTAAACCTGCTGATGATACTCGAAATCACTGTTCGCTCTTTTAATATTGTTTTACCGGATTCGGGGTTGTCCCAGAAGTTTTTTTCGGCAATCTTTTTTTCGATTTCCTTAAGCCGTTTTTCCTTTGCGGGCAGGTCAAAGATAGTCCTTGATCTTTTCTAATTTTACAAATAACGCTTTTATATTTTCTTTAATTTCAATGGTCATATGTTGCCTCCTTTGGCAGATGTTTTGTTAACATCATTGGTTACGATTTGATGGTTCGATTTTAAATAGTAATTATAATACGATTTTTTATATGTTTCAATACTCCGTTCAATTAATATTTAAAAAATTATTTCGGCCGGCTACTTCAATGGCCTTTCAGCCATATTCGGGTGCGAAACTTGAGTAGCCGAAGTAAAATAAAAAATACAGACAACCCTAAACATGCCATTGCAAACACATCTCCAAACCTTGAATACAGGGTTTCAACCTGAAGTATGGGAACTTTTTGGGTGATCACGGCATCTTTAAAAATCTGCGTGGTTTCAATGACACGGCCGGAAGGCTCTATAAATCCACTGATTCCGGTATTTGCAGCGCGGACAAGGGATCGCCGATTTTCAACGGCCCTGAAAACAGACATGGAAAAATGCTGATAAGGTGCACTGGATCTCCCGTACCATGCATCATTGGTGATATTGACCAGCAGTGATGCATTGTTTTGAACCATGGCCCTGGAAAGAGCCGGAAAAATAATTTCATAACAGATCAGTATTCCGATACTGGATTTTTGCCATCTAATGGTTTGGCCTTTTTCACCGGTGTCAAAATCTCCCACACCTTCCACCATTTTGCTCACAAACGGGAGCCATTTTTTCATGGGAACGTATTCTCCAAAAGGTACAAGATGGGTCTTATCATACCGGCCGTTTACGTTTCCTACAGCGTCGACCAAAAAGGCGCTGTTATAGTACTCGATCTTGTTGTTTTTCAGTGTGAAAGCAGGGGTGCCGATTAAAAAATCCGCTCCGATCTCATGAATTCCCGTGAGGACCAATTTAGACAGTTCGGTGTCATGCATGAAGTAAAAAGGTGTTGCCGTTTCCGGCCAAACGACAAGATCCGGTTGAAGGTCTTTTGAAAGAGATGAAAGATGAATATATTTCATTGTTGACGACTTTTGAAAAGCAGGGTCCCATTTTTTTGCCTGGTCAATATTACCTTGGACAATGGTAACTTTAGACGACGGAGACATTACAGCCAGTTCATGGATATTATTTATTCTCCATTTCCCATAAAACCATATAGCGCCAAGGATCACAACAAAAGCAGCTATCGCTCCGGCAGCCAGTTTTGTCTGAACCCTTTTTCCTTGCCAGATTTTGTCCATCAGGCAAAGATAAATCAGGAAACCTACTGCATTACTTAAGACAATACAAAAAGAGACCCCGTATACACCGAATAAATCTGAAATTTGTATGATATGCAGCATGTTGAACTGTGTATATCCCATGAGTTCCCACGGGAAACCAGTGAAAAGAAATGAACGGATATATTCCAATGAAATCCATATTAATGGTGGTATAAATAAAAGAGAAAACGGGCTTGAGCACAGGCGGGTGACTGCCATTGAAAATAACGCGATGTAAAGCGCCAAATAGAATGATAAAAGAAAAAGGATCGGTATACTTACGTAAAAGGGAAGATGACCATATGTTGACATGGTATGTGCCAGCCAGTAAACCAGCGATAAATAGTGGACAAGGCCGGCAAACAGACCAAGATAAAAACTGTTTTTAAGGGAAAGATTTCTTAATGCAACAAACAAGGGAATGAAGGCGAACCAGGCCAGCCAGGAAATATCAAACATAGGGAAGGATAATGTCAGTAAAAACCCGCTGGATGCGGCTAAAAAAAAATTGAGTCTGTGGAGCTTATTTATTTTCAATACAAAATTTTCCCGTCCGGTTACACGATTTTATTTAGGGTATACCTTTGGCGCTGATCTCCATGCAAGGAAAATTTCATTTTGTATCCTTAACTATAGTGAAAATTCTTCAAACAGATATGAAGCTTCAACCATGATTCTCTTTTTCTACAATGTCTAATATTTTCAACGCTATAAAAAAGAATAAAGAGATAAAGTTCAATAGAGGTGCCAATGAAGTTGCTGCTGATCTAAAAGATCGTGAAAAAATTAAAAAAGGCATTGAAGGGTGCTAAAAAGACCGATTATTTCAACAAAATTAGATGATTATTGCTTGTGATCTATTACTTTTCTGATGGTTTCGGCAATATCCTTTCTAATCATGGGCTTCATGATAAATGCTTTGATGCCCATGCTTTTCGCTTTTTCTTCGGTGATTCTGGTGCTGAACCCGGTGCAGAGTATCACCGGGATGTCCGGTCGAATGGCCATTATTTTTTCAGCCAATTCATCACCGGTCATGTTTGTCATGGTTAAATCTGTAATAACAAGATCAAATGCATCCGGCTGGGTTTTAAATAGTTCCAGGGCTTCAATGCTGCTGATTCGGGTTGTAACGTTATACCCTAAAGATACCAGCGACTGTTTACCCATGTCTATAAGCGATTCTTCATCGTCAACAAAGAGGATATGCTCCGTTCCGGTAGGAATCGGTTTTTTGGCTCTGATTTTTTGCTCCAGTTGCTTTTCGATGATCGGAAGATAGACATTAAAGGTCGAACCTTCTCCGGGTTCGCTGTAGACATGTATGGTGCCGTTATGACTTTTAACAATGCCGTGGACCACAGATAGTCCCATGCCGGTTCCTTTGCCTTTTTCTTTGGTAGTGAAAAAGGGATCGAAAATATGTCCCATCAAACTTGCCGACATGCCATGACCGGTATCGCTGATCGACAATTTGAGATAGGAGCCGGGTTTGATGTCAAAATGTTTGACAATATAACTGGAATCGAGCTCAACTTCAGAAAGACTTACACTGAGCATGCCACCTTTTTCCTGCATGGCATGGCTCGCATTGGTGCAAAGGTTCATCAACACCTGGTGGATTTTGATCTGATCTCCAAGAATGGCGGCATCACTTGTAAGATCCTTTTGAATCTCGATGGAGGAAGGAAATGTCGCCCTAATCAGCTTTAGCACCTCATTGATAATGAGTTTTAATTGAAGCGGTTTAAGATCTTGTTTGCTCTGGCGGCTGAAGGTTAGAATTTGATTGATCAGGTCTTTGGCCCGTTCTCCTGCTTCAAGCACCTCTTGAAGGTTGTTGTAGGGCAGGGAACCTTTTTCAAGATAATCCACGGTCAACTCGGTGTAGCCGATAATGGCGGAGAGGATATTGTTGAAATCGTGAGCGATGCCTCCGGCCAAGGTGCCGATGGACTGCATCCTGTCGATCTGTTGCAGCTGGGCTTCGAGCACCTTTTCCTGGGTGACGTCCCGGTTGACGGAAACAAAGGATACGATGTCTCCCGATCGGTTGTGAACCGGCGAGATTTTGGTTTCAAATTCTCGGAGGGTGTTGTCTTTCATTCTATTGGTGATGTGTCCCGACCAAATTTTACCCCGGGAAATCACTCCCCACATCTCCTTGTAAAAGCCTTTATCGTGCTTATCACTTCTAAGGATACGAAAGTTTTGTCCGACGATTTCTTCCCTTGAAAAACCGCTGAGCTGTTGAAAGGCAGGATTTACATACTGAATCGTTCCACTTTTGTTGGCTATAATAACACTCTCCGCCGCATGTTCTATGGCGGTGGCCAAAAGGAGGCTCTCTTCTTCGGGTCGTTTCTGCTTGGTTATATCGTAAAAGACGCCGCTGATGTATTCAGTCTCTTTACCATTGGAGACAATCTGCCCCCGGTCTTGTATCCAATAGATGCTGTTATCTTTGGCTTTGATCCGGTATTCCCGAACATAGGATTGATCTTTTGTTTTAAGGGCTTTATGAAAGTCAGTGCTAACAGCTTGAATATCTTCCTGAAAGATGATATCCGACCAAATGATTTTACGTGTATTGAATTCTTCAGCCGCATACCCGGTGATCTGTTCGATTTTATTATCGATGAACTCCACCGACCAACCCCGGTAGCTCCTGTAAACAATGCCGGGTAGATTTTTGATCAACAACCGGTATTTTTCTTCACTTTCTTTCATGGCGGCTTCTGCCCAAGGCGTTCGGAGATTTCATTCTCTAATTTTTTCGTACGAACCTTGATCATATTTTTCTGCCGCCTGTTAAAAAATAACAGAAAAAATAAAGACATGAATCCTGCCAGCAGGGCAATAAAGATCACTTGGGCAATTTTAAAGTCACCTTCCAGCGGTATGCGGATCGATTCGATGGCCCGGATGTTGCCGATTTTGTCATTGAACCCGCCATCTCCCTTTGACAGACTATATAAGGACAGGGCTACGGCTACTGTAACCAATAACATGATAACAATCAATTTCCAGGGCCGTGTATTGACCACAGCTTTTGTTTGCGTATGTAATTTTGAATCCATAGGGTTATCAAGAAACGTTTCAAAGCCGGTAAAATTGAATTTGGATAACAGTTCGCCAGGACGCCAAACATCTTTGTACTTTGTGTTGTCCACAGATGATATAACCGCCGAGAATCTTGTTTTATATCGGCCATTTTTAATAAAAGCTTTAGCCAGTTAACCTTCTTTTATTATATAAAATTTTCACCCCTTTTAAATTCTATAGCTTGATAAAAGACAGCGTGGAATTGTATGATTGACAATCATTATAAAGATTGATTTGGAAACCGATGTCTTAGAATCAATGTTAAAACGTAACCAAGGAAGAATGTTAATTGAATCGGCAACATGAAAAGTCACATCGTGTTTTTTTCGGGATATCTTCCTTTCAGATGCTCGCCATGTTCCGGCGCGGATTGTTTTACAGCTATCTATCTATCTATTTGCGCCATTTTCTGGGGTTAAGCGTTACAGAGACAACGTTGTTTGCCACGCTACCCATGGTGATGAATATTGTTTTTCAGACGTTTGTATGGGGCGCGTTTTCAGATAAATATCAACTCAGGCGGACTTTGATCATATCCGGCGAAATACTGGCGGGATTCGGTACGGTCCTGGTGTGGTATGCACACACCCTGACCGGGAATCTATCCTTGGCAGGATATGTAATTATCTTCGGTCTGTCGATCGTTGAAATTTTCTGGTCGATGTCCAATGTGGGCTGGAGCGCTTTGATATCGGATATCTATCGCCAGGAGGACCGAAATGCGGTGCAGGGTCGACTGGCAAGCATCGGTGGCATCGGCCGAATTGCCGGTGTATGGATCGGGGGGCTGCTGTATGATGGATTGGGCCTTAAGTATAATGGATGGGGCTTTCACGAAGGCGCGCTCTTTTTTGTTGCAGGCGCTGCCATGTTTATCTCCGTTGTTCCCATGATGTTGGTGCCCGAGGGAGGTATCCGGCGTGAACTGGAGGATGCGTCCATTCCGGAAACCGGTGCATCGGTATCCGCTGGGAAAATTTTCACGATTTTTATTATTGCAATGGTTTTTATCAATTTCGGCAGAAATTCCATTGCCGTTATTCAGTCGCAGTATCTGGTTCTTGGTTCCGGTTTTGCGGTTTCGAGCACGGTGTTGAGTTATATTGTCAATACACAATCGGTTGCGATGATTTTAACCGGGCTTATTGCAGGTTGGGTGGGCGGAAAAATAGGAGATGGAAATTCACTGCTGCTGGGAACTGCTCTGGCGGTGGGGTCACTTTTTTTACTGGCGATTGCCGGCAATTTGACGCTTATTTACATCAGCAACTTTTTGAAAGGGTGTTCCGAGGTCATTGTTCTGGCATCTTCATATGCGTTTGCATCCGTGCTGATTCCTCAGGAAAAACGCGCCAAACTGTTCAGCCTATTCAACGCCACATTTTTTCTGAGTTGGGGAATTGCCGGAACCTTCATTGCCGGACCCATTACGGATATACTCATGGCTTATGGCGCATCGGAAGTCTTTTCATATCAAATGGCTTTCGTGTCTTCGGCCGTCATGACCCTTATCGGTTTTTTCATTCAGGGATTTCTGTTGTTTGTTTATATTCCAAGATTCGTATTGCCGGTGAGCATAATGGTCAAAATTTGAGAATCATTTCTTCATCGTCGACAATGAGTATGGTGTGTTTTTTTCATAATATTACGCTCTCTTTTCCGTTTTGACGGTTTTGCATGTCGCCGGTTATTTTCATCCTGGTTAAGAAGGTGTTAACGTCATGACAACCCCTTTGCCGCTAAACCTTCCGGAAAGGGGGATAAAATTTAAATCATACGTCGCATCTGAAATTCGGTATTCCGTTAATGTATCGCAAGTGTCGGTAGTTAATACGCCGATAATTTTTTCTTCCACATCCCTTGAAAAGTAATCCGAGAGTCTCTTGCCTATTTTTAAGCTTTCATTGTTGAATGACAGGATTTCCACGTTACGATTGATGAGTACGATGACCATTTCATTGCTGATTCCCAAAATAGGCATGGGCAGATCTTCAAGAATGGCCCGTGACAGCTCAAGGGCTTGGTTTTGAATTTCAAAATCCACGGTCCTTTCTTTAACCCGTATTTCCAGTTTTAAATTTTGATCATTTCATGGTTTTAACATGAACTTATAAATATGTCCTTTATTGATGGATTCGGTGATGGAATCCACCTCGGTGTATCCTGAAAGGACAATTCGGATGACTTCCTGGTAATTTTCTTTGACTTTTGCCAGGAACTCGGTGCCGCTCATTCCCGGCATTCTCTGGTCGGTAACCACCAGATGAACATCATGTTCTTTAAGGATTTCAAGGCCATCGCCCCCGCTGGTGGCCGTCAGTATCCGATAGTTTTCTTTTCGCAGCAGGCGCTTTAAGGAATGAAGGATGTTTTCTTCGTCGTCTACTATCAGTAACCCTCGATTATCCATGGCGGTTATTTGTCATTTGTTGTTTGTCATTGATCGTCGGCTACCGGTATCCTAATGGTAAACGTCGTTCCTTTGCCCACAACACTTTTGGCATCAATTTTTCCATGATGTTTTTTGATAATTTTATACGCAACATTCAAGCCCAGCCCCGTTCCTTTACCGACATCTTTGGTTGTAAAAAAAGGATCGAATATCCTATTAATGTTTTCTTTAGGGATTCCAGACCCGGTATCGCTGATCTTGATTTTTACATATCCGTTATCCGCCCGGGTCTTAATATTAATCTCCCCGCGCTTTTCTATGGATTGGGCGGCATTGATCAGAAGATTCATAAATACCTGGTTGAGCAGTTGGGGGTAGCATTGCACCTGGGGCAGATCGCCGTAATCTTTGGTGACGTTGGCCTTATATTTCAGTTCGTTCCAGACCACGTTCACGGTAGAATCGATGTTTTGGTTAATATCCGCAAATTTCGGTTTGTCTTGTCCGGTATGAGCAAAGTCTTTAAGATCCTGAACGATCTTCTTGATCCTTTCGGTTCCTTCCTTGCTTTCATTGATCAATTCAAAGATGTCTTTCAGCACAAAGTCCAAATCAACTTCTTTTTCCAGGGCTACAATGCGCTTCACCTGTTCTGAGATTTCGGGGAGGGGGCCGCAAGAGTCCGAATTTTTCTTTAGTTTAGAGATGAGTTTTCGGTATTCTTTAAACAAACCGATGATGTCTTCGATATAATCGGACAGGGTTTTTAGGTTGCTGCTCACAAATCCGGTGGGATTGTTGATCTCGTGGGCCACGCCGGCGGCAAGCTTGCCGATGGAGGCCATTTTTTCAGATTGTAACAATTGGGCTTCAATTTATTTTTTTTCTTCCGATTTTAAAAATGCTTTTTACATTAGTTTCTGGTTTGTTACATTGCTCTATGGGTAATATTTTTTTAAATCGTGTAATCACGCCAGAGGCGGATAAACATCGTGGTTAAAGGGTCGTAAAGTAAGAACAGAGTCCAGTATTAATATCGGTCAATGATGCTGTCATCATAACTAAAAAATGATTGCGTAATATCATAAATTGTGCGTTCGTATGAAAGGTTTTAAACGCGATAAAACACTGCAATTTAGATGAGAGGCAGAAGTCATGCCAGAAACATTTTTTGCCGATATCCCATTATTCCAACACTTCACCACCCCAAAGAATTCGATGGAACATATTGTTAACATTGTTATTTATTACAAATCGAGGATTAATCCGTCTGTAGCGGGTTAAAATTTGAGTCTGACCCCAGAAGAATAGGCTCCGCATTCCACGGGGCAGGCGCGGATATTGGCGAATAAATCAGTTTTTGATCAGAACAATGTCTAATCTTTTAAATCCGGTTCAAAAAACAACCACAGCACTTGAGGGAATGCCTGCTTAAGGTCAACTTCACAACGATTGATGGCCTTTACGAGAGACTCAGCAGAATCCATTTTTACCATTTTCGCTTTGACGGCGACCATCACATCTTTTCCCAACTGTAACGTCAGCAAATTAAAGACCTGATCGATCTCATCTTGTTTTTGTAAACACTCGAGCATTTGAATCCGCTGTTCCGGTTCCACACTCTGACCGATCAATAGGGCTTGCACTTCGACTCCGACGAGAAAAGCAATGATGACCAGTAAAACACCCCTCCCATGCTGAACAACATCAGGGCGACAATAAAGGACCAGAAATAGACCGCCTTGCCGAAACCTAAGGGGTAATCCGGTGAAGGGGGTCGTTTTGCTTGCTTGATGCCCAGCAGCAAAAGAAGCTGGTTGCCGCTGTCCGCCAATGAATGAATGGATTCAGCCATCATGGAACCGGAACCCGTAACAGCCGCCGCGATAAGTTTTGAGACAGCGATGGCCAGATTGGCACATAAAGCAAAAATTATACTTTTCACAGAATCAGCACCATGTGACATAATTTCTCCTTATAAAATTTATTCCGGCCGGCTGGGCTGTGAGGGCGTTGTTGAAAATAAAGGGTGCGAAACTTAGGTAAGATACTATTTGCTATCCTTTCGGCGAGGGCAAAATCTTCACTATAGTCCTGTGTGTTTTTTCTCCGCTGTTAAGAACATATGACATCCTGACGGTTTTAAGGCGGTCTTCGGCAAACAGTTTTACACATTCCGGATAAAGCGCCCATTCCAGTTTCAAGCCTTTTTCCCAAACAGATTCTATGGTGTCATCTTCTGATATCGTATAAGCTCTTTGACCGATAATGGGACCTGAATCTTCGCCGTAATCGACAAAATGGACCGTACATCCGCCGATTTTGCATCCATAACGAAACGTATCACCATATCCGTCAATGCCGGGAAACGCCGGGAGAAGTGCAGGGTGAATGTTCATGATGCGGGGATGATCGGGAACAGTATTTACCCTGTCGATAAAATAGGGCGTCAGATTCCGCATAAAGCCAGCCAGAACCAGAAGGTCAAACGGATAATTTTTCATTTTGTCAAGGAGCGTTGCTTCGGCAATCGCCCGCGTGGTAAAAAAGGCTTTCATCTTTTTCTTATCGGCATCTGCCGGATAGAGGGTTTGCTTTGAAAGGATTTCATTGAAATCAAAATCGTCTGGAAGCTTTACCTTTTCAGGCGATTTTTTAAATCGTCGAATAATCGAGCTATAATCAACAACAAAAGAAGGAATTTTTGATCTTTCACCTTTTTTAAGGCCGGTGGCACCAGGATTGTCCGTTCCGATGAATACAACGCTTCCGCGTATCTGCCCGGATTCGCAAGCATCCATGATGGCCTGGAGGTTTGTCCCGCTTCCGGATATCAGTGCGCCGATACGAATGTCTTGGTTCATTGCTGACATCTCCATATGAGTTACAATACTTTTACCATTAATGGGATAGCAACAAAGGTGCCGATTGAGCTGCCCAGGTTTGTAAAAACCACTACCAGAAGAATACGTGTGATCTTGTTTTTCCAGAAACCTCTTATGGAGAGGATGTCATTGGGCAAATTCTCAAAATCCCTGACTTTCGGTTTCCGTAAAAAGGCCTCTACAAGTCCTGAAACCCAGCCCGCTGCAATCATAGGGTTTAAAGAGGTTAGGGGAGCGGCCACAATTGAAGACAGAATTGTAAACGGATGAGCCAGAGCGATGACCGCGCCAAGACCTGCAAGAATACCATTTGCCATTACCCACCATGTGATCATATCTGCTCCTGCATGGGCTCCGCCATAATAAAAACCCAGTACAAAGAGGACAAGTATACCTAAAGGAATGATCCATTTTAAGATGCCGGATAGTTTTCCTTTGGGTCGGATCTGATTTAAGCGTTCAATATCGATTTCGGCGTCCCAGTATTTTTTAATACCGGGAACATGACCGGCACCTACAACAGCAACAATCTTTTTCCCTGGCGCTGTTCGTATTTTATGGGTCAGGTATTGATCCCTTTCGTCGATCAGGATATCCTTTAAAACAGGAAGTGACTTTCCTACATCGGCAAGGAGTGTTTCAAGCACATCCTCCTGTTTCATTTTTTCAATGTCTTCCTCACTTATTTCTCCAAGTTCACCCATTGACAAAACCAGTTGAAACAGCAGCTTGATTTTGCCCCACAATCCCATAGCTCGCCAAGTCTTTGACAGGGTGATACGAATGTTTCTATCGGATAGATGTATATCTGCTCCGACGGCTTCACCGGCATCGATGGCTTTGATCATTTCAGCTCCAGGCACAATATCAAATTTATCGGCGATCCGTTTTTGGAAAGATGCCAGAAGGAGATTGGACAAAAGCAAAAAAGATTTTTTTTCTTTAATAACTTTGATGATGTCCGTATCCAGCCATTTGTCTTTTTGGCGAATAGACTGATACCTGGCTTCACACAGTTCGACGCAGACCGTGTTCGGTTTTTCCGTCTCGATGATATCGCTGACCAGTTGAACACTCTCTTTGGATACGTGTGCTGTGCCCACAAGTATGACTTCTTTTTCTTCAAAAAAGAGGGAATGTATGTTATTTGTTTCGTTTTTCATCAGAATTCCATAATATAAAGTGATCGGTTCAAGGTTTAGGGTTCAAAGGCTGTGATTACTTGTCAGCTCTCACTTTGTTATATAATGTGCCGATTAGCCTCTTTCACCCATCGGGTGAAAGATTCTTATCATCGCTATGCGGCGAAATCTTTTTGATTTGAGCCAGTTAGAGTCTTTCAGCCTGGAACGTTGAACGTTGAACCACTCAACCCGAGTATATATATATGAAAAAACTGGTGTTTGACAAGCCTGAATAAAAATGCCCCAAAAAAACATTAAATGCAAACTGGAAAATTTATATCAAAGATATAATCAACCAAAATATATCCATCCGGATCCAATTGAGTTTCTCTATTTATACAGAGATATTAAAGACCGGGAGATTGTCGGATTGATTGCATCTTCTCTGGCTTATGGCAGGGTGAAACAAATACTGAAAAGCGTTTCATGTGTTCTTGACATAATGACACCCTCTCCCCATCTGTTTCTTAAGGAATCGACGCATTCATCCATGTGTGAAGTTTTTAAGGGATTTAAACACAGGTTTGCCAATGGAGATCATCTCGCGGCATTGCTTCAGGGTATAAAAAACATCATCGACCGATATGGCTCATTAAACGACTGTTTTGTTCGTGCGATATCTGATGATGACAGGACCGTCATTCCTGCCCTGAATTTTTTTGCAAAGGCGCTTACCGTCGGGAACAGTAACTCCGGACATCTTATTGCTTTGCCTGAAAAAGGAAGTGCCTGTAAGCGGATGAATCTTTTTTTAAGATGGATGGTCCGAAAGGACCGTGTCGATCCCGGTGGGTGGCATGGTGTGCCTGTGTCAAAACTCATCATTCCTTTGGATACTCACATGCACAAGATAAGTTTGAAGTTGGGTTTTACCACAAAGCAACAGGCGAACATGCGCACCGCCCTTGAGATAACAACCGGTTTTAGACAAATTATTCCTGATGATCCGGTAAAATATGACTTTGTACTGACCCGGTTTGGGATCAGAGACGATATGAATATAGATAATCTTTGACAAAAAAGTACTGATATCTTATATCTACCCATTATGTCCGAAGCCATGATATCAAAAATACTCGCTGACAAAAAAAATTTGGAGCGCGTTCTTGACAACCTCAAGATCGGTATCATCGCCCATGATTTGAACCGCCATATTTTTTATTTCAATAAGGAAGCCGAAAGAATAACCGGTTACAATAGGAAAGAAGTTCTAGGCAAAGATTGCCATAAAGTTTTTGGAGAACCTTTTTGCGGAGGACAATGTTCTTTTTCCGGCGACAAACCTGCCTTTGAAGACAAAAAGGAGTATTTAAACAATATTGTAACAAAAAACGGTGAATCCCGACGCGTCGAAATGTCTGTCACGATGATAAGAGATAAAAACAATCGGAACTTCGGTGTACTTGCTTCAATAGTAGATGTTACCGAAATTTTAAACCTTTCTATGAAGGCCCATGAACTGACCAGCTTTTCAGGCATTATCGCCAAAGACAGCAAAATGATGACGGTTTTTCGGCAAATCCGGGATGTTGCAGGCTACGATTATCCGGTACATATATCGGGTGAAACCGGTACCGGAAAGGAACTGGTTGCCAGCGCCATTCATAATGAAAGTCACAGAAGCGGAGCACCCTTTGTTCCGATTAACTGCGGAGCGCTGCCGGAGAGTCTCATTGAAAGCGAACTGTTCGGTCATGTCAAAGGCGCTTTTTCAGGCGCCCTTCGGGACAAAAAAGGACGTTTTGAACTGGCTGACAAAGGCACCATTTTCCTTGATGAAGTTGCTGAACTTTCAAGACAGATGCAGGTAAAGCTTTTACGCTTTTTACAAGATGGTATGTTTGAAAAAGTCGGAGGAGAAAAGACAGCTCATGTGAATGTCAGGGTGATCAGTGCCACTAACAAGGATCTCAAAAAGGAAGTTCAGCAAAAAAGAATCCGCAAGGATTTGTTTTACAGGCTCAATGTTATTCCTATCCATCTTCCGCCACTTCGTGAACGGAGAAACGACATCCCGCTACTTGTGGATCATTTTTTAAAGGAAGCAGGAGAGATGCATAAAAATATGCCACCGAAAATTTCCAAGGAAGCGGTTTCCGCAATGATGGGGTATGACTGGCCGGGTAATGTGCGGGAGTTGCAAAACACCATACAGTTCGCCATTGTGAATTGCAGTGGTGATACGATTTTTCCCAAAGATCTTCCTATGGAACTCAAAAATCAGAGTATCCTTGGCCTTTTTCGCGGAGCTTCGAGAAAGCTAACTGTGGAAAACGTAAAAACCGCACTAATAAAAACCGGTGGTAACAAGGCAAAGGCTGCAAGAATCTTGGGTGTAGGCCGGGCCACGTTATACCGGTTTTTGGCCGACTACCCTGATGCTTCTTGAAGATAAATTATAAATCAAGTTACGCACCTTTAATTTTTTTAACGCCAATAAAATATTTTACCTTCCCGCCGGAGGCGGACAAAAACAAATTTGTTTCGGCTGCTGCATCAAAGGCTTTTTAGCAATATTCGGGTGCGAAACTTGAGTTACATTAAAAAAAAGGCTCCTAAAAGGAGCCTTTTTTAATTGATGATGTTTCGATGTTTCATCGGGTTAGGCCTGCTGATATTTCGCCTCCATTTCCCGGCGATCCGCCATATCCATCAGGACTCTATCCCTGGCTTTGTCAATTCCGAGCTCTTTTCTCTTTTTATCGATGTGCGCAATCATCATTCTTGCCATCTCATACGGATCGGGTGTAAAGCCCCATTTCCCAAGACCCTGTTCCTCCAGTCCTTCAAACAGCAGCTTATGGAACTTGGTCTCTTCAATAATAGGGAAGGTTACACCGAAAACGGTAAACACACCCGATGCAACGAAATACTGACCGATGCAGATGGCTTTTTCGCTCATCCATTCGGGAGCGGCGCCCGCCACAGGTAGGTCAGCGATGCTATGTCCAAGTCCCCCTTCTTTGACCATGGCGGAAGCTGCAATAAGAATCCGGCTGTTGTCTACGCAAGAACCGATACCCAGAACCGGGGGCATCCCAACCGTTTCACAGACTTCGTGCAACCCCGGTCCCGCAAGAATTGCCGCTTCAGGGGTGGTTAATCCGGCCTTTGGCAAGCGCAATCTGAGAACAGCCGGTTTGGAGAACAAGTACGTCATTTTTAATTAACTCCTTAACCAGTTCTACATGAACCCAGTCCTGTTTTACCCTTGGGTTGGTACATCCGACGACACCGGCAACCCCTCGGATCCGGCCGTTGATGATATTGTCATTGAGCGGTGTGTAGGACCCTCGGAAGGTACCGCCGAGCATATAATTGATATATTCGTGGGAAAATCCGTGGACACCGATGTTTTTAATTCTCGGGATTTCTATTTCTAATGTTCTGTTTTTGAACCTGGAGATGGCCTTTATGACGATCTCATCGGTACAGGCACTTGGATTGTGTTCATTGAATTCGATGTGCTGTGCACCTTCGATATGGCATCGCGGGTTGGTGGTGAGCAGCGGGGTACCATAACACTCAGCCACTTTGGCCAGCCCCTGTTTGATACACTGCACATCCACGGTCATGGCATCGACTGCGCCGGTGACCAGTATGGTTTCCGTGGACATAAAGTTCCCTGCGTGAGGAATACCGTGACGCACCAGCATTTCAGCGCCTGAGCAGCACATTCCCACCAGATTTATACCCTTGGCGCCGGCTTTTTGGGCGGCTTCAACGAGTGACGGCTCATTCGCCGATACCAGCATGGACTCAAAAAGGTTCGGTTCATGACCATGTACGATGATATTCACCTCGTCTTCTTTAAGGACACCCATATTCACTTCGATGCTGACCGGAGACGGAGTTCCGAAAAGAATATCGGATATTTCCGTGGCCACCATGGACCCACCCCAGCCGTCGGCAAGCGCAGTTCGACTGCACTGTTTGGTAATGTTTTCATAATGCTGATCCACTCCCATATGGCTTCGATGCATCAGCTCCATAATTTCCCGCATGGCGCCCCTGGGGACAATGCCCAGCTTTCGCCAGGTTTCCAGTGTTTTTTCCGGAACCCGCTTTGCAAAGGGGATTTCCCCTTCCACCTGAGTATATGTCCGCTCCAGTTCTTTATACAGATCCATGGCGATATCATTAATTTCACGCCCCTCGACTTCAATGCCGATGGATGCCGCAACGTCTTCGAGTTTTTGTGTATCTTTAATTTTATAATCCGTAATATTACCACTTACCACTTCACGGAAAAGATCGAGCATGCTCATTCCGTGATCGGTGTGGGCTGCACCACCGGCAGCAACCATACGCGCAAAATTTCGAGACATGATCGTATCGATGGTTGCACCGCAAACTCCGACTTTGCCATAAGGATCCCTGGAATTCAGTCTGCAGGGACCCATGCCGCAATGCTTGCAGCAAGCGGAATCCGCACCAATAGGGCAGGCTTTCATACTGGCGGCCCTGTCAAAGGCGGTCTCTACGCCGTCTCTTTTGGCTTTTTCCAGCATTTGTGCGGTAGCGTCACATATTGTAACATCCTTTGGATTAATCTCCTTTTTTTTGGACAACACTTTCTTTTCTTCCATTTTACCTCCTTTACGGAAAGAATTATTTAATTAAAGATTGTTAAACACCACACATTAATAGTAATGATTACTGTTAAAAATAAATACCACATTGTTCCTTGTCAAGTTAAAAATACATCTTATTATCTATTAAAGAGTTAAGTTGCCCAAAGGTACTTTCTCATGTTTTGAACTAAAAATTTTTAGCAACGCAAATAAAAGAAAGCAGGTTGGAAAAGTTTTTTAAGGAAAAATCATAATTCGGGAGCGAAACTGCGCAGCTAAATTTCTAATGGTTTTAAGGGCCTGTTATTATGATTTTTAAGTCAACACTCAATTTGATTCTAACGGTTGTTTTTATAAGTTTCAGCATTCTGCAATCGCCAGTGAAAATAAGGAGAAAACAATGGCTGAACATCAATTGAAACCAAACCGCCTCATCCATGAAAAAAGCCCGTATCTCCTTCAACATGCATACAATCCTGTGGACTGGTATCCCTGGGGAGACGAAGCGCTGGAAAAAGCACGTAAAGAAGATAAACCCATTCTTTTGTCCATCGGTTATTCCACCTGCCACTGGTGTCATGTTATGGAAGAGGAATCGTTTATGAATCCCGACATCGCTGAGCTGATGAATACCCACTTTGTCTGTATTAAACTGGATCGAGAAGAGCGGCCGGATCTTGATAAAATTTACATGACCGCTGTAACCGCCATAACCGGTTCCGGAGGATGGCCCTTGAATGTATTTTTGACACCGGATCTCAAGCCGTTTTTTGGCGGCACCTATTTCCCTCCGGTTCCAAAACAAGGAATTTTGGCATGGCCGGATATTCTAAGACTCATCGCCATTGCCTGGAAGGATCCTTCCCAGCGGGACAAGTTTCAATCTTTCAGTTCGAATCTTCAAGAGAGTATTGCCAATGCATTATCATGGACGTCAAAAGACAGCGTCATCAATACGGATGTGATAGATAAGGCCCTGGATGCCTTTTCCTCAAGATTCGACAAAGATCTTGGAGGGTTTAGTCCGGCACCCAAGTTTCCGTCTCCATCCATTCAGAATTTTTTATTTGCCTATCATTTTTACGCCCAAAATGGTGGGAAAAATGACAAAACTGCCCTTTTGATGGGAAATGCGACGCTGCGTGCCATGGCAAACGGCGGCATTTATGATCAATTGGGCGGCGGGTTTCATCGCTATTCAACGGACGCCAAATGGCATGTCCCCCATTTTGAGAAAATGCTGTATGACAATGCCCAGCTGTTAAAAAATTATCTGGATGCTTTTTTGATTACCGGTGACAGATTTTTTGAGAAAATAGCCAGGGAAACTGCAGATTATGTTCTGCGAGATATGACACATCTTGACGGCGGTTTTTATTCGGCTGAAGATGCAGACAGCCTTCCTTCTGGAAAGAATTTAGAGGATAAAGAAAAAAGAAAAGCTGAGGGCGCATTCTATGTGTGGGAACAAAAAGAGATTAAAGATCTGTTGGGTGACGGTCCAGGAGAAATATTTTCATATCGCTATGGCATAAAACCCGAAGGGAATGCCGAATTTGATCCTTTTAATGAATTTAGAGGAAAAAATATTCTATTCAATGCGCATTCCATTGATGAAGTTGCTGAAAAGTTTGATTTGTCAAAAGAAGACATTGAAACCTCCCTTATTCACTCAAAATTAAAACTTTTGGCAGTACGCTCAAAAAGACATAGGCCGCATCTTGACGACAAAATTTTGACCTCGTGGAACGGACTGATGATATCCGCTCTTTCAAGATCTTATCAGGTGTTGGGAGAAAAAAGATACCTTGAAGCAGCAAGAAATGCAGCGATATTTTTGAGAAAAAACCTTTATGATGACAAGACCGACACATTGTTTAAAAGGTGGCGTCAGGATGAAAGAAAAATCGCTGGTATGGCCGATGACTATGCTTTTCTAATCCAGGGCTTAATCGACCTTTATGAAGCCGATTTTGATCCGGGCTGGATCGAATGGGCACTTAAACTGATGGACGAGCAGATAAAGCTGTTTTACGATGCAGAAAACGGTGGTTTTTTTATGACCCGAAAGGGGCATGATAAAAAGATCGATCTGCGGATCAAGGAGGATACGGACAGTGTAATACCTTCAGCCGGATCGGTGGCGGTGTCGAATGGATTGCGCCTTGCACGGTTTGCCGATTCAAAGGGATATTCAGCCATAGTGGAGCAAACCTTTAAAAGTATTTTGGCAAGAATTCATTCTCATCCGGATTCGGCACCGGAACTTCTGGTTGCTCTGATCACATCACTGACCCAACCGGTTGAAGTGATTATTGCCGGAGAACGGAACATTGCGGAAACGCGATCCATGCTGAAAACCGTAAATTCAGTGTATTATCCCGGGAAAATTGTGATGTTGGTGGATAATGACACCACCCAAAACAGGCTGGCCCAATATCTTCCATTTATCGCATCGGTTAAAAAGATCGACAACAAAACAACGGCTTATGTTTGTACAGACAAAACATGTAAGCCGCCGGTCACTGATCCTGAAGCAGTGAAAAAAATGCTGAATTGACACACAAAAAAGAAGATCTATAGTGTATACATATCGTTTTAATTTGTAAAGAATAGGAGACGATCATGGAAATTGTTGCTGTAATAAACAATAGACGTGCAGTGAATTATTTTGATCCGGCGAAGAGATTGTTGTAAAATTTCACTGAATATGAGATAAAGAATACCTGAAGTTAGGAAACCTTGCAACAATCTTTATGAATCGATACCTGCTTTCAACTTTAAATGACTTTAACCAAAGACGGCCAAATTCAATAATTCAATGGCAATGATGCCAAGAAAAATTGAAGCCAAATCCGTTTAAAAGGAAATTCACATGTCTGAAAAACCGATTAAAGTGTATTCTTTGAGCACTTGCAGTCACTGTAAATCGACCAAGAAACTTTTAAGTGACTGCACTGTTTTGTATGAATTTGTCGATGTCGATCTTTTAGAGGGAGAAGAACGTAAGGCCATACTGGAAGACGTTAGAAAATTCAACCCGAAATGCTCTTTTCCGACCATCATCATTGGAGATACGGTCATTGTAGGGTTTAAAGAAGAGGAAATTAAGGAGGCGCTGGGTTTGTAATGGAAGTCGAAAAACTTTATGAAATGTTAAAAAAAATACAGGAACCAAAGGGATACTATTTTAACATTGATAAAAAACGGGTATTTGAACTGCTGGAGGCGCTGATTATAAATAAAGATCGCTATGGCTATATGGCCTGTCCTTGCAGACTGGCTTCAGGGAGTAAAGAAAATGACGGGGACATTATCTGTCCATGCGTTTACCGGAAGCCGGATGTTGAAGAATACGGGAGCTGCTACTGCAACCTTTATGTTTCAACAGACTGGAATCAGAATAAAAGTTCCCATGAATATGTCCCCGAGCGGCGCCCTCCTGAAAAAATCATGTTTTAATTCAAGTGTTGCATCCGGATTATGATTTTAAATTAAAAATTTTTCCCGGTCTGCAATGCTTTTTTGACGTCGCCGAAAATAAGGCTATAGCCCCCTTTGACGGAGTGCTTCTTCAAACGGCTTGCTCCTGCTTCTCCTTTTCTATAATATGTTTTGTGTATTTTCTCTTGTCACCGCGTCTTTCTAAACCCGTTCTACGATCTATACTGGATCTGCGCTCAGGAATGTGTACAGCATAGGAAAATCTACGGCGATCAATCCCTGAGCGCCTGCCGCCATTATCGAGTAATATTTTTCTGTCCATTATAACTACTTTCTCAATATTTCAGGATCATAACTGCTTGTTATCGTATATAAAGAATTTTGATCACTATTAAATGCAAATACCGTGCAAAAGCAATCTGTTTAATGCATTTAATAAATAAAGTGCAGTAAAATCATTTAGATAGAAAAAGTTTGCTAATGACAACAATGATGAAGGTATAATGACAATCGTGAGGATTATGTAATATATTACTTAAAAATTAGGTGGTTTTTTATATAGTCATAATAACAAGGGAAGCTGCCGGCCGTTGTCTAAAAAGAGATTAAGAGAAGTGGGTAATTGATAGGCCCGATTCGTTCGGGCCTATCAATTAATAATAAATATCTCAAAACGAACCAAACAACAATCAAACGTCGTGCTTGATTTTTGCAAGTACCTCTGGAGTGGGCTTTGGCAGTCCGGCGATTCTCCATGCGACAATCGGGTCAGGGAATTGCTGATAATGGCAATCTTTTGTTTGCTTGACATTCTTACACACAGCACGGAGTATGGGGAATGCCTCGAATTTTTTGTAATAGTCCCTCATGAATTTAAGGATCTCCATTCTTTCCTGGGTCAAAGGACATTCCTGGGAAACCCCTTCTTTGTCGGCCAACGCACAGGCGATATTCTCGTTCCAGTCTTCAAAGTTGCGCAGATATCCTTCGCCATCCAAATCGATGTTAAGATCTACATGTTCAAGTGTCATAATACGTTACCTCCCGTAGTAGTTATTTACTATAGTTTCGTATCCGAATATGGTTAAAAAGTTTTTGACTTAGCGGGCCGAAATAAATTTTTTAAGAAAAAATATTTTTGGCCTGCTACCCTTTATTGGAGTAGCTGAAAATAAACGGTGTGAAATGTAAATGTTTTATTAAAAATAAGGATGACCGGAAGGTTGTCAAGACGGGATCCAGTTAGAACCCGGGTTGTTTGGAAAGATTAAAAAGTCGGTAGGGTTTTGTTCCTTTGACCTTAAGAAGAAGGCGTAAATGCTTTAACAGCTTGGTAGAGGTTTTTGGCGTGGTAGGAACTCCGGACAAACGGTCCACTGGCCACTTCGGCAAATCCCATTTCAAGAGCAATTTTACGCCAGTTATCGAATTCTTTCGGCGGAATATAGCGTTCAACTGGAAGATGGGCTTTGGTGGGTTGTAGATACTGTCCCATGGTCACCAATTGACATCCTGCATCGAGAAGATCCTTTAGCGCATTGAGTATCTCTTCGGGTTGCTCTCCAAGACCGAGCATCAGACCGGATTTTATAATAATAGTTGAATCAAAAGTGACAACCTGCCTTAAAAGATCAAGGGAACGCTGATAGATTGCTTCCGGTCGGACGATGGTATAAAGACGGGGAATCGTCTCTATGTTATGATTTAATACATCCGGTCGAACTTCGGCAATACTTCTCAGAGCATCTTTATTTCCCTGAAAGTCGGGAATTAACAGCTCGATAAGTGCATGTGGAAGCTTTCGACGGATTTCTTTTACTGTCCGGACAAAAAAGGAGACCCCACCGTCGGGAAGATCATCCCGGGTAACCGAAGTGATGACAACATAGTCCAGATTCAAATTCTGAACCATTCCGGCAATCCTGATCGGTTCCTCCGGGTCCGGGAAACGGTTTGGGCCGTGGGTAACAGCGCAAAACCGACAGTTGCGCGTACAGTGATCACCCATAATCATGAAAGTTGCGGTCTTGCGGGAAAAGCATTCCCAGATGTTGGGACATTGTGCTTCCTGACAAACGGTATGAACATTTGCGTTGTTTATCAGTATACTGACTTCTTCGCAGATGAATCCAGCCGGCAACCTCTGCTTGAGCCAGGGGGGTTTTACCTTTTGTTTTTCGGCCGTTCGACGCGGTTTCATGTTGACCTCGAAAGTTTCATAAAAACGTCTTCAGCGGCACAGCAATTTACAAGATGATTCAGCTTTTTATCATCAATGCTGACAAGGTCAAATCCGAAAACGGATTCAAAATGATGCGTTACGACTTCTCGAACTTGACTCATGGATATTTTATGCGACAATTCCTTTTCCATGGATGTAACGCCAACACCTTGGAGTCCGCATGGATTGATCCATTTAAACGGTTTCAGCGACAGGTTGACATTTAGTGCAAAACCGTGAAAGGAGACGCCCCGTTTGATAGAAATACCGACGCTACCGAGTTTTTTGCCTGTAACCCAGATTCCCCTGTTGACGGGATTCCTCTTTGCGGGTATGCCCCAATCTGAAGCCGTTCGAAGCATGATTTCTTCAAGACTCGCCACGTAATCCAACACATTCAGGCCGGTTTTGGTCAGATTGATGATGGGATAAACGACCAATTGGCCCGGACCGTGGAACGTAATATCGCCCCCCCGTTCAACAGGTATGACCGGAATCTTTTTTCTTTCCAGAAAAGCTCTTGAAGCCTTCAGGTTTTCTATCCCAGCCCTTCGTCCCAGTGTAAAAACGGGAGGATGCTCTAAAATTAAAACAACATCATTTTCAATGATACCGGCTTGTCGGGCAAGTACAAGATTTCGCTGTAGATCCAGCGCTGTCCTGTATTCCATCAGCGAAAACTCTAAACAAAGACAGGTTTTACTGCCAAGTGCAGGCATAAATTGAATATTCCGTATTTTGTAATTGTTTAGGTTTTTGAAGCAAATCGATGTTAAAGGAGCTTCAGGTATGATTAAAATTTTTGCTGGAAGCTGTTTGAGTGGATTAGAGATCGTTATGAAAAAACCATCATTGATTCGACATTTTGGGAACATATTGTCTCAAAACACTCACCGTTATTAAAATACAGGACCGGTTTTTTCATTACGAATTTTTATCCACGAGTTCTTTCAGAAAAAATTTTAATCATACCTGAAGCGATCAATTGATAAAAAAGGTAAACTCTTACCGAGTTTTAAATAATTTTCGTTGGCGGCTCACCCTTAGCCATGAGCACAATATCCCTTGGATTACATAACTGTTTAGGCAACTCTGCCACACGACCGCAGGATATGCAAACGAAATTGATGTGCTGCAATTTGGGCTTGCATATATGCCTGGGGTCTTCGTTTGCCTGGCCACAGTGCTCACATACGTAAGCTTTTTTTAATTCCACAGGATCACACAGGTGACCGGTACCTTCAGCGACTTTTCCACAACTATTACATACATGAACTTCGTTTCCCATGATAGTTTTCCTTTCAATTTCAAAGTAAAAAATGATTGTTTCTTAAAGAGCCGTTTGAACATTTTAAGAATCATTTTTGAGATTCATCCGACACCTTCATTAAATTAATTATATCAAAAATTGTGCCAATTGTATCAGATATTCAATTAAATAAATATAAATGATATATCAATGAGTTATGCTTGTCTGCAATTTGATCGAAGGGGAAATACAAAAGTGTAAGATTTTTATGATACAATTTCATGATACAATATTGTTTCAAGTTACAGAAATTTTTCCATGAATTTTCTTGTAACAATACGTTGAAAACTACTTGAGCAGTTGATAGATGGTTTTAGTATATGGATGAGAATTATATGCTATTGAAACCTTTCGTGAAGGACGGTTTTTTTTTATTCTTTTTTTAACGCCTTGCCAGCAATTCATCACGATGATAATGCTTAGATGAAGAGCGATATAATAATGGCAACCACTTTATGGAATGGTGTCCATGAACGTAATATTCGTATTGATTGTTCTGAGTGCGTTCTTATTTGCCGGATGGCAGCAAATTTTCTTTGTTTCGATGCAAGATGCGTCGTCGCCCATGGAGATTCTCTCCAAAGCGATGATCAAATCGGCCGGCGGAGCGGTGGAACTGGCCATCGGCCTGGTGGGGGTAATGGCCCTGTTTCTGGGGCTTATGAAAGTGGCTGAAGCCGGCGGAATGCTCACCATTTTGGCGCGGCTGATTCGTCCGCTGATGGTGAAGCTTTTCCCTGATGTTCCGGCGGATCATCCGGCCATGGGGGCCATGATTCTGAACCTTTCGGCCAACATGTTGGGGCTTGGCAATGCCGCTACACCCTTTGGCATCCGGGCCATGCAGGAGCTTGACAAGCTCAACCCTCAGCGCGGAACAGCCACCGATTCCATGGCCCTGTTTTTGGCCATCAATACCTCCAGTGTGACCCTGTTGCCCAGCGGGGTTATCGCCCTTCGCGCAGCCGCCGGTTCGTCAGATCCGGCAGCGATTTTGCCCACCACATTGTTTGCCACCATCGGTTCCACCGCTGTTGCTGTTGTTGCAGCCAAACTGTATCAGAGACTACTGCCGCTAAAGGTTGATGCCGAAGCTTCTTTGCAGCAGGTGCCTTCAGATGATGGGGAAGAAGTGCCGCTCAAAGCCGCTGCCGAAGGATATCCTTTGTGGGTCAGTCTCGTGGCTCTTGCATCACTTATAACATTGATACCCGTTTCCGTTATTTATGGAAGGTCCATATCGCCGTGGATCATTCCGGCGCTCATGGTCGGATTTTTAGGCTTCGGTCTGGTGCGTCGCGTACGCGTCTATGAAGTGTTTGTTGAAGGCGCAAAGGACGGTTTCCAGGTGGCGCTTCGGATCATCCCCTATCTGGTGGCCATCCTTGTGGCCGTGGATATGCTCCGGGCAAGCGGTGCTTTGGAGGCCATGGTCGGTTTGCTGAGCGGTATTACCGGTCGTTTCGGCCTGCCTGCCGAGGCCCTTCCCATGGCGTTGATGCGGCCCCTTTCCGGATCAGGGGCATACGGTATTCTGGCTTCCATTATCAACGATCCGGCCATCGGTCCCGACAGTTACACCGGCTATCTGGTTTCAACACTCCAGGGGTCCACTGAAACGACCTTTTATGTGTTGGCTGTTTATTTTGGAGCCGTGCAGGTTCGCCGTATCCGCCATTCGCTGGCCGCCGGATTAACGGCAGATATAGCCGGCGTGATCTTTGCGGTTCTGGCCTGTTCGTTTTTTCTCGGATAAGGCAGCCTGTTTATATTGAATTATTCGTCTTTTTTGGGAGGCTTTAATTTCAAGCCGAAGATAAAAACAAAGGCTATACCGATCATACCGATCAAGCCCGCCCTTCTCATATCTTCAAGGTCAGCATATCCTGACATATATCGGTAAAAGAAGTATCTTGGATCGATTTCCGCCGCTCTTTTGAAATTGGCGTTGGCCAATTCCTCTTGACCCAATTCCAGGTAAGCCTTGGCCCGGGTTCTATAAATGTCTGCTAAAATTCGCAGATTACTTTCCATGGTAAGAGCTCTGTTTGAATCATCGATGGCTTTGTCCAGCTGACCAATCATGCGGAAAGCTTCTGCCCGGTAACCAAACACCCCCTTTATTTCAGGTTCCAGATCGAGGGCTTTGTCAAAGTTGACAATGGCCTTTTCATAGTTGTTAATTTTGAGATAAGCCATCCCCAGCATTCTAAAGGCATCGGCTTTGTTGGGGACCAACCGGATATAGTTGGTAAAATCCTCGATCACCTCGTTGTATTTTCCTTGAAAATAATAATTCAATCCTCGTTCTTCATAGGCAGGTGCGAGCCTCGGGTTCAACTCTATCGCCTTGGTAAAATAATTGGTCTTTTTATAGGCCATCGAGGTTTTCAAACCCAGAGCGAAGTATTCCAGGGCATTTCCGTCAAAGGCGTAAACATTTTGGACATGTTTCGGCCACACTACCGTCACCAAGAGTATCAGTATGCAAATATATATTTTTTTCATATCTTTTATCTTCCTCAAAATATTCCAACTGAATGTCCATTTTACGTTCTGGAACCCTCAGCGGTGTTTTTAAAATGTTTTATAAAAAACAATGTCCTGAGACATGTGTATCATTTCCATCCGATAATATTTCACTCGCTCGTTCCGGTTTACATATAAAATAATTCCTTGTTTTCTGATTGCAACTTTGAACCAAATTTTTACTATAAATATTGTTCAGCAAGATAGAAGCTATAATATATAAATATATTAATGTGTTATTTTAGTGATCTGCTTTAGTTTTAAGTACACATTGTGATATATTAAGTACTGGATCATTATAAAGGATGCTACAGTCAAAAAATTTAAATGAGTTTTCCAATAATGTTGTTGCCGGCTGTAAATATTTATAGCAAATTTCATTCCAAAAAAATTACTGAATGAATATTTTTATTTCATTTATATTTCAATCTGTTATTTTTGGGTCATGGAATATTCAAGATATTTCGTTAGAATATGAGCCGAGAGCAGGTGTGAAATTTAACAGTTTGTAGAGAATTTTGACGGTTTTTCATTAAGAATTGATTATGTTAAAAATACATTATTTTTTCTAAAAGGACCGGGATGGATTCCCGGTCCTTTTTGCTTTGGATCTGAATTTTTTACGAAAATCACTGAGGAACATCGGATAATTGTATCATGAAAGGGGTGCGCTATTCGATTTTGGCGTGATACAATCGAAGACTGTTTGAGACCACGGAGATACTGCTGAACGCCATGGCCAGCGCCGCAAGAATGGGATGGAGCTGTCTTAGGAACATGGGAACCATATCAAACGGTGCAAGAATCCCTGCGGCAACGGGAATGAGAACGATATTGTAAATAAATGCAAAAAACAGGTTTTGCTTGATGGTGGCCATGGTGGCTCGGCTGATTCGAATGGCCCTGGATACGCCGGTTAGGCTGCCGCTGGATAAAATAACATCTCCGGTTTCAATAGCCACATCCGTACCGGTTCCGATGGCCATTCCGACATCTGCCTGGGCAAGGGCCGGGGCATCATTGATCCCATCGCCCACCATTCCGATCTTTTGGCCTTTTTCCTGAAGTTCTTTGATTTTGTATGATTTTTCTTCGGGACGGACTTCGGCGAAAATTTCATCGATGTTGACTTCCGAAGCAATGGCTCTGGGCGGTCTGTAGATTGTCTCCGGTCAGCATGATCACCTTGAGATGCTGCTCATGGAGTTGTTGGATCGCCGCTTTTGATTCCGGTTTCAGGGTATCCGACACTGCAACAAGGCCGCACAATTCATTCTCCTTCACGAGAACCATTACGGTTTTTCCCTGGGACTGGAGCTGATCGATTTTGGTTTTGGCGTGTTCGATATCTATGCCTGTAGATCGAAACCATTTGGGTTTTCCCATTTTGACGATTTTTCCTTCGATTTCGGCTTCAACTCCAAATCCGCTCATTGCCTTGAAATGTTCGGGTTCCCACAGATCGATGCCCCTTTCTTTGGGCTTCATTGACGATCGCTTTTCCCAGGGGATGTTCGGATCCTCTTTCCACCGAAGCCGCGAGTTTCAAAAGTTGATCCTCGTTTTCAAAACTAGAATCAAAAGAGATAATGTCGACCACGGCAGGTTTGCCCATGGTGATGGTTCCGGTCTTGTCAAGTACAATGGTGTCGAGTTTGGTGGCCGTCTCGAGGGCTTCGCTTTTCTTAAACAAAATCCCTTTTTCAGCGCCTTTTCCCGTGCCGGCCATAATGGCCGTTGGTGTCGCAAGACCGAGGGCACACGGACAGGCGATGACGAGAACCGCTACCAGACGGATCATGGCCGGCACGAATTCACCGGTGATGCTCCACCATAATCCAAAGGTAACCAGGGCAATAACAATAACAGCCGGGACAAAGATGGCCGCCACCCGGTCTGCAATGGCCTGGATCGGGGCCTTGCTTCCCTGGGCTTCCTGAACCAGTCTGATGATCTGTGCAAGGGCGGTCTCTTTTCCCACACGGGTGGCTTCAAACTTTAGCAGTCCTTCCCCGTTGATGGTTCCGCCCACAACAAGATCTTTGGGATGCTTGTCCACCGGCAAGCGGTTCACCACTGAGCATTGATTCGTCTACCGAAGATTCTCCTTCGAGAATAATGCCGTCTACGGGAATCCGTTCGCCCGGCCGGACGATCACAATGTTTCCCACTCTGACTCGGGTTAAAGGGATCTCATTTTCCTTGCCGTTTTCCACGATGGTTGCGGTTTTGGGTTGAAGTCCGATCAGCTTTCGGATGGCGCCGCCGGTTTTGCCTTTGGTACGGGCTTCGAGCATTTTGCCCAGTTTGATCAGAGTAATGATGACCGCCGAGGTTTCAAAATAGACATGTTGACCCAGCGTTGGGAAAAGTAAAATCGTTATCGAATAGAAATAGGCGATGGATGATCCCATGGCCACGAGAACATCCATGTTCGCGCTTTTATTTCTAAGACTTTTATATCCGTTTATATAGTAATCCCATCCGGTATAAAACTGAACCGGCGTGGCAAGAACCAGAAAAAACCAGTTCACCCAAGATGCATGGCTCCAAGGACCGATAAGGTTGAAATCCCGCATCATGCTGAGTACAAACAAAGGAAGGGCAAAGATCACACCTGTTGCAAACTTACGGGTTTGGTCTTTAATTTCAGCCTGCCGTGCGGCCTGTTCCGCATCTTCTGCTTCCATGGCGTCGTCCGGAAGAATGGCGCCGTAACCGGCCTTTTCAATGGCCGATACGATATCGTCGATGCCGGAAACACCGGGGATATATTCCACCGACACCCGTTCCGTGGCAAAGTTTACAGCGGCATTGATCACACCGGAGACCTTTTTGTTTAAAGTCCTCTCGATGTTCGCCGCGCAGTTGGCGCAGGTCATTCCGGTGACGGGAAGTTCTGTTTTTGCTGGTGTAACGTTGTAGCCCGATCCCTGAATGTTTTTGACAACATCTTTCACGTGAAGCTGTTTTGGATCAAAAGCAACAATCACCTGTTCTGCCGCAAAATTGACATTGGTGCGTTGAACCCCTTCAAGTTTTTTTAATCCTCGTTCAATGTTCAATGCACAGTTGGCGCAGGTCATACCGGTTACAGGTAAAGTTATGGTTTGTTCCGACATGAAATTTATATCCTCCGCATATCCACACTTTTCAAAAGGTTATTCGTTACGTTTCCACCAATCAGACCATTTTTTCTTCTTTGGTGCAGGCAGAGTAAGTTTAAAAATCAGCACCAAAAAAATGGCAGACATCATGGCTGCTCCCATCCTGCCGACGCCTTTTATACTTCCGGATCGGCCTGCGGAATCGGCAAGATACTCGGTGGTGGTAAATAATCTATAGATATCATATACAGGATCTAAATTAACCGCCTTTTGTAAATCAGCCTCGGCCCGTTCGTTCTCCCCTAATTCTCTGTATACCTTTGCTCGTGTCGAATAAGCTTTGCCGATGGTCCGTTTGCTGCCACCGATTTCGATGGCTCGGGTGGCATCCTGAACTGCAAGATCCAACATCCCTTTTAGACGATATGTTTCTGCGCGATAACCATAAGGTTCAGCGAGCTCAGGCTTCAATTCAATGGCTCGAGTCAAGTTGGACATCGCTGAATCATAATCGTTCTTTTTAAAATATGCCACTCCCAGCATGGTGTAGCCATTTGCATTGTCAGGGCTCAACTTGGTAACTTTCAGAAAATCACGAATCATTTTAGTGTAATGTTCCTGATAATAGTAGAGCATCCCCCGTTCTTCATAGGCGGCGGACAACGCAGGATTCAATTCAATGGCCCTGGTGAAATAGTTGATCTTTGTGTTCGCCATAGTGCTGTCCATGCCGAGATTATAAAAATGTGCGGCATCATACCCCCAGGCCGGCCCGACGATATAACACACGAAAACAATAATGACCGTTAATAATTTTTTCATGATACCACCTCATCTTTCTCTAAGGCAAAGGCAATCAAGAGCCTTCGTCTAAATTACAAGGATGTTACATCAAACATGCTTTTGATGATTATCTTGTAACAAAGTGGTACTTTTTGGGAGGTTGTCAAGATCGAACCTAAGAATTATAACTTAAGTTTCGCACCCTTAATTTTCAGCAACTCGGTACAGAACAGCTGCCGGAGAAATTTTTAAAGGTAAAATCATATGAATGCGATGGCTAAATAGAAAAAAGCCACATGGATCTCTATAAGGCACATCGGAAGCCGACGTCCGCGAAGGCTTCCCATGGATACCGGAAGTTTTTAAATTGTTGACCGGGATATTGGGACGTTGCCACCACCAGGCTTGGATAGAAGATATTCTCTTTAGATTCATCTTCATAGATGCTTTCTTGCCCCGTAACATTTCGTATGACCCATTCCTTGAAATTTTCTCCAGGTTCCTTGGGCGCTAACGTCCTTGACTGGCTATTGCCGGCGTCTAATGTGGCACCTGTGTCCATCATATGGGTGTGGATTTGGCTGCCTGTCGACGTTCTGTCGTTATTAATTTGGGGGTTATCCGCTTTTTTCCCCAAAGACTGTTTGCCTGGGATCATGTGTTTTAAGACCACATATTCCCATTCTGATTCCGCCAGGAGTCGTTTACCGTAGTGGCGGGCATAGGCCGATGCGCCATACCATGTCACACGGGTAACCGGGTATGCTGCGTACTCGGCATCCCGCAAATGGAATCGATCATGTTTAAAAATAATCTGTTCGTCCGATTCGGCGCCTTCTCCCAGATAGACCCAGATTTCATTGTTATTTTTTACAATACCGTTTTCAACCACCAGTCCGTTTTTCATTTCGTTTAAAAATTCAGCGAAGTGATGATTGGTCACCATTTTTTCATCCATATAAAAAGGGGATATTCGAATAATTTGCCCTGCATTCTTCGGGTCTTTGCTTTCGGTCTTAAGTTCTCCACCGGTAATAAAATGCAGGGTGATGCCGTCTTTGCCCAGGATTAAGGGGGCAGGAGTTTTGGGTGTTGCAGTCTCCGGCGTTAAAGGCCCGGCGGAACCGGTTGGCGGCAACTTCATCTGGATCGTTTCCGGTTTTTTCGAAATGGCCTTCTTTTTTCCAGGTTCGCCCATCAGGTGCCAAAAACCCATTGCCACCATGGACAAAACGGCAATGACAATACCTGTCCAGAGAAACCGGGGCTGATAAAATAAAGAAAAGTGTTTTGGTCTTGTCGGTGGGTCAGGTACAGTTTCGCTTTTCAGGACATTTAACGCTTCCAAAATGGCAACACACAAATCAACCACCGATGTCAATCGTTCTTCTTTTTTCTCGGCAGTAGCGTTTTGAATGATTTGGTCCAGTTTTTTTAAAAAGGCTGTATCCGGATTTGACAGGGATGCACTTTTAAACGGAAGGACCTTTGAGGTGATTTTTCCATCGATGGCCTCATAAAGTATCTTGCCCAATGAATAAATATCACTCTGTTGATCGGCATTTTTAAAATCAAAATAATGTTCCGGCGACATATATGCCGGCGTCCCTTTCACATCCAAAGATTGCGTGACGGGTTTCATGCAAACAGAGCAGGCTAGGCCGAAGTCGGCGATCTTGGGGGTCTTTCCGTCCATGAGAACGTTTTCAGGCTTCAGATCACGGTGGGAAATATCCTTGGCATGGATGGCTTCAACGCCTTCTAATAATGGTAGAAAGTAATCGGAAAGCCATGCCGCAATTAGATCCTGCTCAGGAAAAAACCCTTCTTCGGACATGGTAAAGCGAAGTGTGGCTCCTGGAATGTATTCCATGGCGATGTATTCCACCGGAACATCACGGTCATCTTTATGGATTGTTTCTGAGCCATAGTCGAAAATTTGCAGAACATTGTGATGCCGAACCCGTGCCATGGCCTGAACTTCGCGCCGGAATCTGTGTATGGCGGTTTCAATCTCATCAGGATCGTCTTCAAAAGATTCGAGCATTTCCTGAGAAATGGCCTTAATGGCCACATCCCGTTTGAGGTTTAGCTGATGGGCGCGATAAACTTCGCCCATGGCACCTTTGCCGACAAATTCGATGATGACCCATTTGTTATTGAGAACATATCCGGTTTTGAAAATTCGAGTGAATTGTGAAGTAACGTTAGCCATGACAATTTCAATTAAGATTCAATAGATGGACAGTCAAATTCTTTTGACAATTTATAACTACATTGTTACATATTTTCAAATGCCGTCAAGAAAAAATCTCTTACTTCGATAACCAAATTTATCATCAAGGGGAAATGACATCTAAAGAAAAGGTCAAGAAAAGATAATGGGTAGAAAATAGACAGCACGGCAGATTAAATCGACTCAAATGGGTAAAAAATATCATTATGCAATGCCTTGACCCAAGAGAAGTCTTGGTAAACTTGGGTTAAATCCCCTCGATAGTAGCTTCAGTTTTGGTACGAATACGATAAATTCGCTCCACCGGGATAATCGCTACGATCCCGTCTCCGGCAAGTCCTGAGTGTGCGGCTTCCATGATGACTTGGACAATTTCTTCCACCTTGGACACACTGCTGTAAATCTCGATTCGAACGTGGGATACCAAAAAATCCCGCCTAAAATAATTCTTGTATTCACCATATCCTTTAACACGGCTAATACTGATCCCCTTTACGCCTATTTCCTGTAGGCGCCTTGCTACCACTTCGAGTTTCAACGTCCTGATAATTGCTGTTATCTTTGAATATTCCATAACCCTCTCCAGAGAACCTCGTTAATGAGAACCTTCACGGCATCCTTCCCTGGTGCAATCCCCCTGTCCTCCTTTTTAAGATCTTCAGGAACCGAGCGTTGAACGCCACAATCACATTTCTAGTTATTTAAACTTTTTTTCTCCAGCACAACTGCATACTCTTTTGGGTTGTTTTCAATTTTGGCTTTACAGTATTTAGTACAAAAGTAATAGTTGTCAAACATATACACGGCACTGTGCCAAGTCCGCATCTCATCAACCCTCATACCGTAAACTGGATCTCTGACCATTCCGCCAACTTTTTTTTATGTTACTTTCCCCATAATAGACCTCCTTAATGGTTTTTTTGTCTTAAGCTAGAGTTAAAGCAATAATTATGCCACATCGTGGTATATTTTCTTAACCAATTAAATTCAGTGGTGATAATCCTTTTGAGTGTGAACAATGGTTAATTTTTCTTAAGAGAAAGGAAGAAAGAGTGGATAAAAATTATCCATCTGTTTATCTTATCGTAGAAATGTTGAGGCGGCCCAAAGTGAGCCGCCTCAATTAACGTGTGATTCGTGGGATCGTCTTTATTGCCAGCAATAACGGCCCTGGCCGTTACCGTAAGCCATGCCACCTCTGCCCATAAAACCTCTTCCGGCGTTGGGATTAATCTTTCTCATTTCAACCATGTGATCGATCCGTTTTTGATCCAGCTGAGCCTGGAGCTTGGATATATCATTTTGTAAACTTGAGGCTGTTTTAAGATTGTCCACCTTTAGGTGACTCATGGTTTTATGACCGCTTTGAGCGGTTCACGAATCAAGCCTCCGGCTTTGCCGGAGGTCGCTGATTCGTAAGCATCCGCACCCCTCGCTCTTTGGTCAAATTTTTCTTCGTCTTGATCCGGTGCCCCAAAAACGGACTTTTTTACGGGCCAAGCATTAGCCGTGCGGGTACCAGAATTTGAAAGTGTGTTTCTCGCCATCAACTTTCACCAAACAAATCACACCGTATTTGCCGTTTTTGCTAAATGTAAAGTTGGCTGCAAAAGTCCCATTGTAGTTTTTCAAGGTGTTTATTTGTTCCTTTTTGTCGTGTCCTATGACTTTAATCTTTCCAACCGCTTCTTTAATCGGATGGTTCATGGAATCATGAAACAGGTTCACCATAATGTGATGGGTGGTGCCGTTGGGATCTTTCATGTTCATACTTGCCAGGCTCATGATCTGAAATTCAGCCCGGATATTTTTGACAACCGCTTTATGTTTAAATGTATCTGTCGGGCTGGTGTGTTCCATTGCAGTTGGTGCAGGCGTGTTTGTTTGTCCATGCCCTTCATGGGTCGTGCCTGCTGTTCCGATATTAAGCGAAACCAATCCGATAACTATAAACATTGTAAAAACAACGATAATGTTTTTCATGATAACCTCTCCTTTTTATCTTTTATTTTTCTGTTTTTTAGTCAGAATGATCCTTTTGTAATTCCCATTCCTTCCACAGTCCGTATATCGCCGGCACCACAATCAGTGTCAAAATAGTTGCGCTGATCATGCCCCCGACCATGGGAGCGGCGATGCGCTTCATCACTTCGGATCCGGTGCCGTGACTCCACATAATCGGCATCAATCCGGCCATGATGGCCACAACAGTCATCATCTTCGGTCGTACACGCAGTACCGCGCCCTCTTCAATGGCTTCTTGGAGATGCTGTTTGCTGAATGCATCACCGTATCGGGCTTTATATTTGCGATAGGCGATATCCAGGTATATTAACATCACGACCCCGGTTTCCGCTGCAACGCCGGCCAGGGCAATAAAGCCTACCCCCACCGCAACACTCATGTGGTAGCCCAGAAGATACATAAGCCACAATCCTCCGGTAAGAGAGAAGGGTACACTGAGCATTACAATAAGACTTTCAACGACATTCTTAAAATTGAAATACAGCAACACGAAAATGATGATCAGGGTCATCGGCACCACGATCATCAGCCTTTTTTGTGCCCGTATCATGTACTCGTATTGGCCGCTCCAGATCATGCTGTAGCCGGGAGGCAGTTCAATTTTTTCCTGAACGATCTGTTGGGCTTTTTTGACATAAGTCCCCACATCGATGCCGGTAATGTCCACATAGATCCAGGCGGTGTTGCGGGCGTTTTCACTTTTTACAACCGGAGGTCCTTTGAGAATCCGGATGTCTGCCACCTGTGTTATCGGCACTTGGGCGCCTGTTGGTGTCGGCACCAGGATACGTCTTAATTTTTCAGGCGTATCCCGAAGCTCGCTCCCGTACCGAAGATTCACCGGATAACGTTCCAAGCCTTCGACGGTCTGGGTAATATTCATCCCGCCGATGGCGGTCATAATGATGTCCTGCACGTCCCCGACGGTCAAACCATAACGGGCGGCTTCTTTGCGCTTGATCTGAAAATCTAAAAAATTTCCGCCGGTAACCCGCTCGGAATAAACGCTCAGAGTACCGGGCACGTCCCGCATCACCACTTCGATTTTTTCTCCCAGATCGCTTAAGACCTGCAGGTCTTCACCCATGAGCTTGATTCCCACCGGTGTTTTGATCCCGGTGGAAAGCATGTCGATTCGGGTTTTGATCGGCATGGTCCATGCATTGGTCAAACCTGGAAACTGGATGGCTTTATCGAGTTCATCGACCAGTTTCTCCATGGTCATCCCCTCTCGCCACTCGGATTCAGGTTTCAGCATAATGGTCGTTTCTATCATGGAAAGGGGTGCAGGGTCGGTGGCTGTCTCAGCCCGGCCGATTTTGCCGAATACATGGTGGACTTCAGGAAAACTGGCAATAATTCGGTCGGTCTGCTGCAAAAGTTCCTTGGCCTTTGTCACTGAGATGCCCGGCAGGGTCGTGGGCATATAAAGCAGATCACCTTCGTTTAGCGGCGGCATAAATTCGGAACCGGTGCGCTTCCAGGGAATATAACTGACCGTCATGACCACTATTGCCAGCAGGATCACTAAAAATTTGGCTTTCAGCACCAGCTTGATAATGGGATGATAGATCCAGATGAGAAAGCGGTTCACCGGATTTTTGTGCTCGGGCAGAATCTTGCCCCGAATCAGATAGCCCATCATCACCGGCACGATGGTCACCGCCAGCAGCGAAGAACCGATCATGGCGTAAGTCTTGGTATAGGCCAGGGGTCGGAAAAGTCGTCCTTCCTGGGCTTCCAGGGTGAACACCGGCAGGAAGCTAACGGCGATGATCAACAGAGAAAAGAACAAAGACGGTCCGACTTCCTTGGCAGCATCTGCAATTAAATCCCAGTGAGGCTTTTTTCCGCCATCGTGTTCGATATGCTTGTGGGCGTTTTCGATCATGACAATGGCGGCGTCCACCATGGCGCCGACAGCAATGGCGATGCCTCCCAGACTCATGATGTTGGCGTTGATCCCCTGTCGTTCCATGATGATAAAACTGATCAGCACGCCCACCGGTAGTGTAAATATTCCCACAAAAGCGCTGCGAAAGTGAAGTAAGAAGACGATACAGACCAGCGCCACGATGACACATTCCTCAATGAGTGTCCGTTTCAGGTTGTCCACGGCCCGCAGGATCAGACTTGAACGGTCGTATACGCTTTTTATTCGAACCCCTTCAGGCAATCCCGATTTGAGTTGATCGAGGCGTTTTTTGACATTTTCAATGACCTTGAGGGCATTCTCTCCATAGCGCATCACCACGATGCCGCCGACGGTTTCGCCGGTACCGTTATAGTCGGCAATGCCTCGCCGGAGTTCCGGTCCGATCTTGATGGTGGCGACATTTCTGAGCAAAATTGGCGTGCCCCGCTGATCCACTCCGAGGGGAATGTTGTTGAGGTCTTCAATGCTTTTGATATAGCCGAGTCCTCGAACCATGAACTCGGTTTCGCCCATCTCGACCAGTTTTCCGCCAACGTCATTGTTGCTGCGTTGAACGGCCATTTTGATCTTTTGAAGGGGAATGTTGTATGCCAGCAACTTGTTGGGATCGACGACCACCTGGTACTGCTTGACATAACCCCCTATAGACGCCACCTCGGAAACACCGGGGACACTGGCAAGCTCGTAACGCAGAAACCAGTCCTGAATCGAGCGAAGCTGGGAAAGATCATGTCGATCACTTTCCAGGATATATTCATACACCCAGCCCACACCGGTGGCATCCGGTCCCAAAGAGGGCGTTACCCCTCTGGGAAGACGTCCGGAGACAAAGTTTAGGTATTCCAGTACCCGACTGCGAGCCCAATAAAGATCAGTACCGTCCTCAAAAATGATGTACACAAAGGAAAGGTTAAAAAAGGAATAGCCCCGGACGACTTTGGCAAACGGTACCGAAAGCATGGCTGTTGTCAGCGGATAGGTCACCTGGTCTTCCACAACCTGGGGCGCCTGGCCGGGATATTCGGTAAAAATGATGACCTGTGCGTCAGAAAGGTCCGGTATGGCATCCAGTGGTGTTTTCAACATCGCATAGGTGCCGGCCGCAATTACAAACAAGGTCATCAGGATTACCAAGAATTTGTTTCTTATGGATAAATCTATAATCTTTTCTATCATTTCGGCTTTCTCTTTCTGTTCTTAAAAACCATGAGGATCATTTTAAGAATATCAACAACTATACATTTACTTGTGTTGATGCGCTTTCGAAGTTTCAGTCGTTTCGTCCATTTTCATATCTGACATATCGAGATTGTTGTCTTCCATTTTCAAGGGCTGGGTATCGGTTTTGGGAACACCCTGCTGCTGAACTTCCAGCATCTTTTGAATAGCCTCGCGCAAACGGCTTTCCGAATCGAGCATGAACTGAGCGGAAATCACGATCTGTTCATTTTCCCGGAGGCCTTCCAATACCTGGAATTCATCATCATTGCCTTCTAAACCAAGCTTGACTTCACGAGGCTGAAATTTGCCCTTTCCCAAGGCCACAAAAACGAGCTTTCGAACTCCGCTGTCAATGACCGCTTCCTGAGGAATAACCAAACTATCCTCGGAAACGGCAGTCTTCAGATTCACATTGGCGTACATGTCCGGTTTTAGCTGATAATCGGGATTGGGAAATTCCAATCTGAGTTTGGCCGTTCGGGTCTTGGCTGTAAGAAACGGATATACATACAGTACTTTACCGGTAAAGATCTTACCCGGGATGTAGGAAAGCTCCATCTCTGCAGGCATTCCTTTTTTAATCCAGGGAAACTCATACTCATAAACTTCCACATCCACCCACACCTTTGAAAGATCGGCGATTTCATACAGGTGTTCGCCTGCCTTTACATCGTGACCCTGAAAGGCGATCTTTTTGATGACCACGCCGCTGGCCGGAGAAAATATGGTCAGCGTCTTTTGAACAATACCGGTATTTTCAACTTTTTTTATCTGCTTTTCGGTCAGGTCCCAGTACCTCAAGCGGGTACGGGAGGCATTCAAAAGCCGCTGGGCCCCTTCCCGGATGCTGGCGTAAGGGCTTTCTTTTAAACTTTCGTTATGATGAAGTGATAGAAGATATTCCTCCTGGGCTGTTACCAGTTCGGGGCTGTAAATATCGAAAAGAGGTTGGCCTTTTTTCACTGTTTCACCGATAAAATCCACATACAGTTTTTCAATCCATCCGTTAAACTTGGTATTGACCGCATAGATCCGTCTTTCATCGTAGGTAATGTTGCCGAATGTTCGAATGTTTTTAACCAAAGGTTTGCGTTTTACCCGTTCCATTCGAACTCCCATATTTTGAATGGTCACCGGATCAATACGGATGGTCGAAGCCGGTTCTTTCTCATCACCTTCTTCCTCGTAAACCGGCACCAAATCCATCCCCATGGGAGATTTTCCCGGTTCGTTCCGGATATAGGTCGGGTCCATGGGGGCGGCCCAGTATTTGATTTTTTTGCCGGTTTTGGGATCGATCATTCCTGCTTTGAGTTCATTTTCCGCAGCAAAGGCTTTTGAAACCGCAAGAATCGGATCGCCGGTGGGGCTCCTGTCGAAACCATTCCAGGTGATGAGCAATGTCAAAACACCGATAAATCCAAAGGTTGCTAAAAGAAGGGATCTTTTTATACTTTTTTTCATGATGCGTTTTCCTTATGCAAATGAGATACATTGTCACCAGGATTCTGAGACAAAAGCGGTGTGCCCAAAACCTCTTCGAGTTCTGAGCGCTTTTTGTAGAGGCTGAACAAGTAATTTTCTGACTGAAGTTCGAAGCGAAGCAAACGAATTTGAGCATTGATCGTGGTATTAAAATTTACTTTACCAACCTCATAGGCGGTTAAGGATGACCGGGCCCACTGCTCTGCCTGGACGATCAAGGCCCCTGTAATCAGCTTGTAGTTTTTCTGCAAGTTTCGGATATCGGTTACCAGGGCGTCTATTTTGTGAGGGAGACTGTTTACCAAATTTTGATAAGACTGTGAGGCAGCCTTGTGGCGCAACTTGGTTGCCCCCAGCTTTTTGTCCTGCCTGGTTTTTTGCCAGAGAGGAATATTCATGACAACAGAAGTTGAAATAAAGTCTGCCCGGTCCTGGCCGTTCTGACTTTCATCCCGCTGACCATAGGCCACCATGAAATCCATGTCCGGCCAATAATCCTTTCTGGCCAGTTCAATTTCTGTACCGGCCAGATCGATTTCAGCCAGTTTGACTTTAAGCCAGGGATTCATCGCCAGAGCAAGAGTTTGCAATTTCTTTTCTTCAAGCACCGTATCAGGATATTTTAAGTTTTCAGGGGGTGTAACAGGGATGAAACTCTCCCGATTCAGCAGGCCGTTGATCTGATCTTCCAGCATGCGGCGCTTTTTGTCCAAAGTGATCTGTTCATCTATAAGTTTGCTCACTTCTACCTGAGCTTGCAAAACATCTTGCTGTAAACCCTGACCTGATGCATATCTTGTTTCTGATACTTTGAGTAGCTGGGTCAACATGTTAATGAGTCTTTCGTTGATTTTCTGACCACTGGCAACAAAACCCAGGTCGTAATACGCCGAAGCAATTTGTCGGGAAAGTTCCAGACGCTTTGCCTTTAGGATCGCTTCTTGGTGAATAGCGTTGATTGCAGCCTGTTGGGAACGGAGGTTTAATTTGCCGAACCAGGGTATTTTCTGAGCGATAAAAATTTGCTTCTGGGTCATCGGCTCCTGGTCAAACCTGAATGTGTCGGTTGGAAGATTCAACAAACCGATACCAATGCGAGGATCATTCAACGACCCCGCAAACGAAATTTCCTCTTTAAGACTTTCTACTTTAGACGCCAGACTCTGGATATCCTGGTTTTTGGCCAAACCCTCTTCAATAAGCATGGCCAATTGCGGTGGCGCCCAGATGGAAGGGTCGGCCGCTGATCCGTTGGGGGCGATGAAAGCAACCGCCCCTACCACTACCAGCGTTAACGATAATAATTTGAGCAGAAACTGCTTCATGTCGTGCCTCCTGTTAATCTTCGGATTTTAAATAGTTACATACTCATTAGTGACACCTCGGCGGCTTGCCCCCGATAGCCTTGTTCAACCGATCCAGATAACGGCTCCACCACCCTTTACGCTTGATAGGTATTGATTCCAGATATTTCTCAGGGTCTGCTTCGAAAGATTTGAGACAGGATTCGGCACAGAAATAGTAGGTGCGCATCTGGTAAGTATACGCAAGATCTTTTTTGCCTGGAGCCACTTTCATCAAGCAGACCGGATCGATAAAGATCTGGCTCGAAATTTTTGATTGTTCCACGATACACCTCCTTGTTAGCGTTCTTTGGTTTCACAAAGCAAGGAGTATGCCACATTGTGGTTATTATATTTAATGGTCTAAATTTACTAATGTTATTCGTTTTCGTATTTATGAAAGCATTTTTTCTTTAAAAAAGGCGCGAAAGAGCGGGTAAAAATTACCCGATATCATTCCGAAAGACGGTTTGGGTGGATATAAAATACTCGCCTTGTAACGCCGAATCGTGTTTTGACTCGGCATGCGCCTGTTCTTTCTAACGATCCCTAAGCTACTCAAACAGCACCCGCTTTAAAAAAAGATATCCATTCCTTGACACTCAAGCATTCAGCAGACAAATTCCCCCATAGGCTCGCTTTATTAATCTGTGATATTTAACTAAGATAATAGATTTGTTTGTAAAATACAATCTTTTTTTAAAATGTTTATCCGTTAACAGTTGTCAATTCCATAAAATGATGTTTTGTAGATTGAAAAGGGCCGTTTAACGCCGGGAATTGCAACCCTCACGGAGTGCGCTGCTCTGGGTGAAATTATAAAGAAGCGTTTGACAGTAAGCGGCAAGAATCTATTAGGATGATCTTTTGAAAAAAAGGATATGAACGAGTACTGTGCAATCCTTCCAACCAGGGGAACCTCTATGGCACATCATTATGACCCGGGTTTCCTAGATATTATGGTTGTGCTTTACCTTTGGTGTAACTCTCAATTTTTTTTCATTTTTGAAGCTGAATATGGTATTATCCGAATCATTGGCACTTTTGGCATGCTGGCAGAATGGGAGGGATGTTTTAGGATTGCTGCTGGCGTGGGGCGCCAATTATCTGGTACGGCGCAAGCCCACGGAACGCCGACCGTCTACAAATCAATGTGGTGACTCATGTGAAAATTGAATAGCAAAACTGAAAGTTGCCAAAAATATTTGCCACAAAGGCACTAAGACACAAAGGATATATTATTCTTTTTTCGTACCTTGGTGCCTTAGTGGCAAAATGGAAAAAGTGTTGTCAAAAAAAGCACAAAATTCAATTTTGTCTAAACTCATCTGGAAAGGAACGGAGAAATTTTAAGTCGACGAAAGATGTCGAAAAACACGTTTGTGAAGACGTTCCCTGCAGGAAGCACGGATGGTCCCGTTGTGTCGTTGATAGGAACGGGCCTCTTCCATGAAGTAGGCCAAAATGTCCATATCTTCCGATAGATCGCTTCCATCCTTTTGCTTGGATGAAAGGCGTGCTGTTAGAGTCAGCAAGCCGTAAAGGTAAAAGCTTAGAAAGGTGATTCGGCGAAGGAAAAATTGTTTTTCCGTAATTTTGCGGCCGTAAATCATAAGGCCGACGAGAATTAAAAAACGGATGCGTCGTGCAAGGGATTTTACCATTCGTATGGAATGGTTAAAGCGGCGATGTCTGAATCTCATTTTCCATGAACTTCGACGAAAAAGTATTTTCAGCAGTTGACGAAGCTGTGCGATTTTGCCGGGATGCGTTTTTTGAATTTGTTTGGTTAGGGCTCGAAAAACAAACAATGCCGGATAAATGGAATGAATTTCTGTGGTCCCTTCAAAAATGGTGGTTACCCGAAAATCGCGCAAGCGCATTTCATAGGGCTGGGTACTCAGATAGCCGGACCCACCGGCCACCTGAAGGGCATCGTAAAGCGAGTTCCAGGCACGGGTGGTGCCGAAGAGTTTGCAATGCGAGCTTTCAATGGCCACCGGCGCCAAAGGATTTTCTTCAAGCATTGCCGCCGTAAATGCCGTTATCGCCGAGACCACCGAAGCATTGACGCGGGCTGTCACGATTTTTTCCTGAATCAGTTCGTAGTTCTGAATGGGTCGGCCGAACTGAACCCGGTTCTTAGAACGCTTGAGCATATCTTCCACCGCCTGGTTGAGAATCCCCACCGATGCGGCTCCCAGTGCCAGTCGTCCGTAGTTAAGAATCGTCATGGCGATTTTGAAGCCGTCTCCGGGCGAACCAAGCAGATTTTGTTTTGGAACGCGGACATCCTTAAAATGAACGGCTGCTGTAGAACTGGCTTTTAGCCCCATCTTTGGAATGTCTTTTCCGATATTGACCCCCTCCCATTCGGTTTCAACGATAAAAGCACCCATAAAACCGGGTCGCTGGGGATCCATTTGGGCAAAAACGGTCATGGCCTGGGCGTAATTGGCGTTGGTGATATATGCTTTGCTACCGTTGAGAACATAGTATTGGCCATCTTCAGACAAGGTTACAGTGGTCTCTATGTGTTTGGCATCGGACCCGTGCCGTGGCTCGGTCAAGGCATAGGAGAAAATCATCTCCCCAGAGGCTGCCTTGGGTAGATAATATTGCTTCTGATGTTCATTGCCAAACAATACAATCCCTTTCACTCCGATGGAAAGATGGGCAAGGGACGTAAATCCCATAGCCAGGCTCTGTGTAGCGACCACCTCCACGACTTTCAAATACCGGCGCAGGCTCAATCCGGCACCGCCATGGGTTGAGGGAATATTTAAACCGAAAAAACCGATGGATTTCAGTTTTTCCAAAAGTTCAGGACTCAGACTGCCGTCGGCCTCCAGTTGCCGGGGCGGATACAGTTGACTGATTTCAAGATAGTGTTCAATAAAATTACGCGTGCGATCATCGTCCTTAGAATCTTTGAATCCATGAAAGATATCTTTGTTCAAATGTCCAAAATAAATATCTGCCAGGAAATTATTGAGTTTCATCGTCAATACCTCCATCATTTTGAAAGGTCAAGGTGGCTCTCTCTTTCAGGTAGTAAAAGATGGCCGAAGATCTTCACTTTAGGTCAACAAAATCAGCGATTCTGATTAAGTTACCAGATACTAAAATGGTCGTCAATCGGCTTTTAGTATTCGGTCGTTTGATATGAGATAAACATTACACGCAGGCAATTTTTCCTTGACATATATTAAATCAATACAGTTAATGGCAGTAGCAGATCCGGATCTCGTTGTTTTTTAAGGACTGGCTTGAGGAACTGGAACGAGAGACAATTGCGGCCGTTAAAGAAACAGGTCTAAGGTGATAAGTGAAAAACTGGGCATTTCACGCGCAGTCGCTTCTTTTCTGATCTGCAAATTGAGAAGAGAAGAAAAACTGTAGAGAAAAATATCGATGCAGAAAGGAAAAACGATAATTTTGGCCTTGCTGGCTGTTTGTATCACGCTGGGTATTTTGTGGTATGGGCATCGGCCGGTTGTACTCAAAAAGGCCACCCATGATGATGTTCTGGCCGAGGCTGAACGAGGCGGTTATCGTCTGATTAGTAATGAAAAATTATGGACGCTGTTCAGCCGTAATGCGGACAAATTGCTCATGGTTGATACCCGTCAGGAGTGGGAGTTTCGTACAGGGCATATCAAGGGGGCCGTAAACTTTCCCATGGAACCCACCTGGTGGGGAAGATGGCGAAAAAAAGGGGGCATGCAAAAATTACTTGGAACCGATATGGATCGGCATGTCATTTTTTACTGAGCCGGCCTGACATGAGCCCGCAGCGACTCGGCGGTCCGGGTGGCCGTTAAGCTTGGATATAAGAACGTGTTTCGTGAACCCTACGGGTATCCTGACTGGAAGGCAAAAGGTCTGCCAATTGAGATATCAGCCCCCGAACCGTCACACCCTGTAAACCGGCCGCAGAAATACGGCGCTCTTACGGGTTGGGGCATCATATGGACCCTTTTCGGAATTTTTTTGGGCGGTATGTCTCTGAATTTGACCCCTTGTATCTATCCCCTGATTCCCATTACCGTCTCTTATTTTGGCGGCCGTAGCACGAGCAATAAAGGACCTTTGCTGGCCCACGGATTGTGTTACATCGGTGGACTGGCCCTGACCAATTCCAGCCTCGGAGCGGCGGCGGCACTGACCGGCGGCCTCATGGGCGCCATGCTGCAGAACCCGTTTGTACTGGGATCGGTAGCCATTATTCTACTGGTATTTGCCGCCAGTCTGTTCGGCTTCTGGGAACTCAGAATGCCGTACCGGCTGACACAGGCCGCCTCTAAATCGTATACAGGCTATTTCGGCAGCCTTTTTATGGGGATTACCCTCGGTGTGGTGGCTGCCCCCTGCATTGGTCCTTTTATATTGGGATTGCTCACCTGGGTTGCCGGCATGGGGAATCCGTTCTTTGGTTTTTTGATCTTTTTTACCCTCAGTTTAGGACTGGGGCTGCCCCTATTTTTTCTGGCCATATTTTCAGGGCAGATCGAGAAACTCCCACGATCCGGCGAGTGGATGCTGTGGGTGCGAAAGCTCATGGGCTGGATCCTGGTCGGCATGGCAGCTTACTTTATTTGTCCGGTCTTGACCAAAACAGCAGGTGACATTGTCCTGGCCGGCGTGGCCCTGGGGGCGGGCTTGCATTTAGGGTGGATCGATGGCACGCGAGCTACCTTTCGTGCCTTTAACTTCTTGAAAGCAGTTGCCGGCATTGCCGGACTGGTGACGGCGACTTATCTTATCGGCTCGCCGGCGATGACTGGCCCCGGTGTAAACTGGAAACCTTACTCTGACCAGTTAATTGCTGATGCTGTTAGACATCACAAGCCGGTGATTATCGATTTTTCAGCGGCCTGGTGTGCTCCCTGCCGCGAGTTGGACGAAGTCACCTTTCATCATCCTGACATCGTCAGGTTGTCAAAATCGGATGTGATCATGGTCAAGGTGGATCTCACCCGCAAGGGAAATCCATTACATGAATGGCTGGTGAAGCACTTTGAGATCAAGGGCGTTCCCAGCGTTGTCTTTATAGATCCATCGGGTAAGGAGCGACGGGACCTGCGTCTGGTGGATTTTCTGCCGCCCGACAAGTTTCTCATTCGCATGGCGGAAATAAATAAAATATCAACATCGGATTTTTGAATAACGAACAAAAGGAGAAGACAATGCTGAAAGTTCGGTTCTTTTTTAATTTGCCCAACGGCAAACCGTGAAAGCATTTTAAAAAAATGATTCCCAGGCTGGGGAATAAATACGATATTGAAATCGATATTACGGCCAAACTCAAGGAAGACTACATGACCGACGCGTATTTTGAGCTGGATTTGCCGGTTGCACCTGCAATCATGGTTGGGGATGAAATTGTTGTCGAAGGATCTGATGTCAAAGAAGACAAACTGGAAGCCGCCATATGCCGCCATTTAGGCCTTCCGGAACCGGCGTTATCAAAAAAAGGGATAATTAACCGATTGCTAAAACGATAGATAATATTAAAGAATGGAACGCCTGCTGTGATTAAAACAGCGCAGGAAGTAAAAACGTTCAAGTGCCAATGGGATACGACATATTGTGTTAAATGAAGGTATTCATCCGATAAGCGGGGTATTTTTTCCTTGAACGCAACAATGGAGGGGAACCGTTATATCAACGGCCCCTTGGTTTTTCTTTCATTTTGGACCTCCTTTAAAATTCTTTTCACCAGACTTGGGACAGGAGTTCACATAACGAGACCTTTGAAAAATGTTTATTTTTGCTCAAGTTCACGCCTCCGGCTCGTAGGGCCTACGCCCCGGAGGGGAGGCGACAACTTTAACCACCTCGATAAGAAACCCATCGGGACAGGCATCCATACATGTAGTATTTCGAGGATTAAAATTTGAGCCTGTTGTAAATCGCGTTCATCGGGGACACAAACTTGGGCAAAAAAAGGGGTTTTGAAAAGGTATCTTAAATGAAGTATCATCCCCCTGCCGTCTGTGGGAAGGCCGTATTGGCATAGAGATACTCCATTTTTTCCTTGTGTTTCAACTCTTCATTGGCCATTTTCAGCAACATTTCTTTAAGATTGCCTTCGCTATGCATGTTGGCCAGTTTCGTATAAAACTGGTGCGATCTGAATTCCCTGTGAGAGGCGATCAGATAGACATCTTCTCTCTTTGTTTCTTTTGTGATTTCGGGTTCTTCCAGATATTCTGATATCTTATACTCCACAACATCGGTCATCCTCAATGCATCCGGGCCGTAATCCCCTTCACGGTAATTCACAAGGAACGCTTTGTGTTTCTTTTCTTCTTTGGCGATGAACTCAACTGTATCTTTAATGCTCGGATCTTCCAGTATGTTGAAGATATCCATGTAAAAGTCGTAGGCCTCCTCTTCTCTTTGGATCGCCAAATCAATAATTTCTGAAAGTTGCTTGTCCATACCCTCGCCTCCTTTTTTGAATGTTGACTTATTTGAGAAACCATTAAAGATATTAACTTAAAAATAGATACAAAACAACCTATGTCAACCGGCTTTGAACCGGTGTGAAATAATCATGTTAGAACCGAAGCGTTGGAATTTGGCCGATGAGAAAAATTGATGACTCTCAAATCTTTTTAAATATCAAAAATATGCATCATTCGCCATATTTCGTTTTGTTTATGTGTTCTTGCTTATACTAAAGTGGATGTTTATTTCCCCCTTAATTGAATATCTCCATAAAAAGCCGTAGCAGCCTCCTTTGTGTTATCCGAATCCGTCATGATAGCGATCCCGGATATCATGGGCGGTTTATCACCGAATACACGAATATAATCATCGAATATGTTTCGTTCTTCAGTAATCCACGTGTTTAACGTTTTTTTTCCGCTTTTCACAACAATCATCTTATTCTGTTTGGTATAGGGATTCGAAACGATGGTTCCTATGGGGGCATGACTGGCCCAAATATAATTAATTGCAGCACTCGGGGGATATTCACCATAGAATTGCTTGGCCAAATTGTATTTTATCTTTTCCAAAAGCCCTGTCCGGTCCGGATCATATTCAAAGGTGATGTAAATTCTGGCAGGATAGTCGTCTCCTGTTTTTTTTGTTACATCCCCGTTTTTATAGACATTGGATACTTTCCATTGCCATCGGATAAAGGGATACTTTTGTGGGTCAATCCTGATTTTTCGCATCAATCCGGATGCGGATGCCCGGCTTACAGCTTTTATGACAACGGTATTTCCGTCTTTGATAAGCGTATATTGTGTGTGGGAGGGTATCTTTTTAAATATCAAGGGATGCCATTCCGCCGGCAACTGATCACCGGGTTCGGCCGCCGAAAATCTGCCGACATCAAAAATGGTTTGGGCATGTAATGACGATGGGGGGACAATGACAAGCACAGTGATGAGACATATGAGGATTCGCATTACGGATTCATCCTAAAAAAAACAGGCCATCCCTATACATGACAAAACTCATATGCGGGATGATTCCCCCATGTGGGGAATCATCCCGCTTTAGCGGATTTATCCGAATCGTCGGATAGAGATGTAAATCTATTGCCGGCAGGGATGCCCGGATGAAGAACCGGATCCCATCATGGGGCCGTTTCCTTTATATCCTCTGCCGTATCCATCGCCCATCATGCCGGGTCCCATAAATCCGGCACCTAAGCCTGGGTTTATTTTTTTCATTTCAATCAAATGTGCAATTCGCTTTTGATCGATTTGTGCTCTGAGATCGGATATTTCTTTTTGGAGATTTGCGGCATTTTTAGCGTCAGGATTCTTTTTAGCAAATTCACTTTCAAGGGCAAGTCTTTTTTGATAAATTTCTTGTCTCATTTCCTCGGTTGACTTGAAAAACTCCTCACGCTGTTTGTCCATTTTTTGGATGTCTTCATCACTCAGATCACCCTTCATGTAACCATAACCGGGACATCCATAACCGCCATTATTCCATCCAGATCCATGGTGACCCCCTCCACCGCGATGTCTGTCGTAGCCCATTCCTCCATCGGCAAAGGCATATACACCGAATCCCATAACCGTAAATACCGTCAGAACAACGAGAATTTTGCTTGCAATACGTTTCATTTTTTTATATCTCCTTTATTTTTTTGTGTTTGCATTGCTTTGATATTCTATATAAGCAAATCGTATGCCACAATAACGACTCAAAAATATATTGAAAATAACATACTGTAAATATATAATAATTAACAAAAAACTTTTTTTGCAACATCATAAATACGGCTTTTTAATCCAACCAAAATTAAGCAGTGGATATTAAGTATTCAGGCCGATTGTTTTTTTTTGGATTCAAGTGAATATTAAGTATCCATTTTATCCAATTGTCCGCACTGATAAAAGCTTGATACATTGTGGCATTATAGGTAATAATATACATTGCCGAACCAAAGTCAACTCAGCCCGGATTGAAGCAAATTTTGATTCGGCTTTGTCTGTTACGGTTGTTAATGAAAAAAGAGGATAATTGTATGACTAAGTTTTATGTAAACGATACCAATCAAACAACGATCGTCTGTCCCAAATGCGGTTTTGCGAAAACGATAGACACAACAAATTTTAAGGAGACTCAAAAGCGGTTGAAGGCCAATTGCAAGTGCGGCGAAGCCTTTAAGTTCACGCTCGAATTTCGAAAACATTATAGAAAAGACGTCAGATTGCCCGGTGAATACACTATCCAGCAAAGCGGAGAGAAAGGAGAGATCATGGTTGAAAACCTATCACTGGGTGGTGTCCAGTTTACAAGTTTTAGACCGCATAAAATTTTGACAGATGATACGCTGGAACTGAAATTTAACTTGGACAACCCAGCGCGAACAGAAATCCGAAGATCCGCAAAGGTTATGTGGGTCAGGGATCGCGATGTTGGCGCTCGGTACATTGAACCGAAATTATTTGAAAGGGATTTATCCTTTTATTTGAGAGCATAATTTAACGTCTCGGACTTTCAATCCGAGATATATCCTTACAACCTTTTCCTTTTATCTGCTGGAAGTGATTGATGAACGAAGTTGTTTATGACATTCTTCAGAACATCCTGGTTCAAGCAAAGTAACAAGCTATACCTAAAACCTTCGGAATCTGTAAAAAATTTGTAAATCTTGCGGATTGACTGTTTGATTTGTTTTTGATAACTATTAAACAGGCAATTAAGGACCTGAATTTTGCAAGTGCCGAGTTTGCCGCATATGCGAGATTCAGGAAAGATGTCATTCCGATTGTGGTACTGCAAAGCGCCGGAATCCATAACCTGATTCAGGTTATAAAGGGCAGATTTCTTGGGGACCAAGATTTGTGAAGCTGACGATTTATAAAAAAATGATGCTTGGTTTCGGTGCCATCATCGTTATTATGATCATCGCCAGCACCTATATCCTGCTTAAGCTGAATGATGTTTCGAATTCTGCCGAAACGACCCTTACTGCCAATGTTAAGGCGGTGGATCTTGCCAAACAACTCCAGGATATTCTCCACGATGAAAACGTAGATGCTCAGAAATACCTTATTTCCAATGATGAGACCTATTTTTCTCTATTCATTGCAAGCAATCGTCGATTTGACAGTTATTTAGATTTGTTGCTTCATGCGCAATCGGATGAGGCATGGCGTTCCCTTATTAAAAACATGCGTCGAACCCATGAAACGTTTGTTGCCGGAGTGCAGAACATTAGGAATCTTCAAAATTCAAAAGACAATTTGGAGCGAAACAACTTGAAAGTGGACTCCATGGAAACCTTGAACAGGTCCCTTGATCATCTTATCAACATCAATCGGGGATCCATCGAGAATGCAATGTCAAGGATGAAGGCAACGACAACCCGTTCCGCCCAAATAGCATTGTTATTGATCATTGGGACTGTGCTGGTTGCTGTTTCGGCGGCGTTCATTATTACCCGCACCATCACCAGACCCATCGACGAACTGATACGAGGAACCCAGCAGATCGCACGTGGTAATTTTAAGCAGGTCCAAGTCTCTTCCAATGATGAAATTGCATTGCTCGTTGACGCAGTTAATGACATGAGCAACAAAATCAAGGATATAAATGAATTGAGAACGCATATGATGCAACAGATTTCCCACGAGCTTCAAACCCCGTTACAGGTGATGCTATCTGGGCACGACATCTTGAAAAACCAATGCTCCGGCTTGCTGAATGCTGAACAGGTTCAGATGCTTGACTCCATTCGTCGGGGAATCATTAAACTGTCGAGCTTTAGCAGGCAATATCTTGATCTTGCGAAGATTGACTCCGGCATGATGAAATATCACATGGTATGGACAGACCTTCTTCAAATCGTTGAGCCGCTTGTTAAAGATGCAAAGCTCATTGCCGAACCTAAGAATATCACTGTAGAGATGTCTTCCCTTCCTGCCCCTAAAGTCAGGGTGGATTCAAAAAAAGTATCAATCGTTGTGAGCAACCTGCTCAGCAACGCTATTAAGTATACTAAAAACAACGGGAAGGTCAGGGTGAAAGTCGGTCCCTGTCCTCTGGGTGCACAGGTGAAAATTCAGGATTCTGGAATTGGTATTTCTCAGGAGGAACTTCCCAAAATATTTACAAAGTTCTATCAAGCCGGAAGTGCGGGCAGAATAAAGAGCAGGGGAACCGGGGTCGGTTTAGCCCTTGTCAAGGCATTTGCAGAAGGGCACGGGGGCAGGGTTTATGCCGAAAGTACTGTTGATCGTGGTTCGACATTTACAGTTGAACTGCCGGTCGAGCCCGAGGAATTCCAAAGCCCGGCAATAAACCCTAACGTTGCAACGATAGGGTAAACTTGCCAATCCATACGTAAGGATGTGCTTATGAAAATTCGTAACATAATCATTATTATTTTGTGCCTCCTCATGACCAGTTGTTTGTCTAAAATTCACGGTACGGAGGAGTCTGAATTGAAAGCCCGGGATTTCATGGACCGCGCTGCAGCTCTTGAGAACACAGAGGCATATCACCAAGCTGCGCAGGAATATGCGATGGTGGCCGAGCATTATCCTTCCACAAGTTACCATAAACTCGCGGTTTGGAAGGCTGCATTGCTAAACATTCATCCGGCCAATCCGGAAATCAATTATGCTGCATCCCTTAGTTGGCTGAAAGTTTATCTCAAATTGCCACTATCTCCTGCGGAGAAAGAGACCGCAACATTCTATGTTTACATGGTGGAACGTATTAATGATTTACAAGCCGAACTTTCCTCTATGGTTGAAGAAAAGAACAGACTTCTGGAAATTACTGGAAAACAATCCAGTGACATAGAATCTGACACCAAACGGCGAGAAGAGTTGGAGGCTGAACTGGCCCACGCCTGGGATGAACTTAACAAAATGAAGGCCGTAGATGTACGAATGCATCGGAGCGGAGTAGAAAAAAGCGTTAGCCAACCTTCTCAATTGGTTCAAACGGCCCCGGAAACAAAGAGCGTTAGCCAACCTTCTCAATTGGTTCAAACGGCCCCGGAAACAAAGAGCGTTGCCAACCTTCTCAATCGGTTCAAACGGCCCCGGTAAAAAAAAACGATAAAGGAAAAACAACGCTGCAAAGCAAACAGCATGCCCCTGCAAAAGATCAAGAATTTTATCCCTATATGATTCAAGTCGGTTCTTATAAAAGCAAGGAAGACTCCATGCGAGAAGCAATGATACTAAGGGATAAAGGGGATTCTGTCTGCATCTCTCATGCCCGTATTGCCGGAAAGGGAGAATGGTATCGTGTACTCGTCGGTTTTTATCGAGCTCCCGAAGAGGCACAAAAAGCTGTTTTAGAATTGAAAAAGCGTGAGTATCACCATGCCTTTGTGGTGAGGCCGCCCTTTACTGTAGAGCTCGGGATTTTTTCTGGCGATGAAAAACTGAAAAAAATTAAAACCCATCTTATCTCAAAAGGATATTCGGCTTACAGTCTTCCAAACAGAGCAACCAAAAACAAAATCAGGCTCTTGGTCGGTGCCTTCTGGACCGAAAAAGAGGCTGAAACAGTCACCAAAGATTTACAGAAAGAGGGTTTCAAACCCAAAGTGGTCCGGCGATAGAATACGATTCTCAGCGGATTTTTCACCAACAAAACACGTTCAACAATAAACAGCGCTGTTTCGGTAATCGTGGCCCCACGAATTGATGAAACACATGTGTTCAGGGGGTGCGCTCCCCCGCTTCACTCCGGTGTCTACGTGTCTGGTCATTTCAATGACTTAGCAGCGGGGGCATTCCTGCCCCCTCAGCGTTCTCCCGCAAAAAGCATGCGGGAGCCGCGGTCTCCCCCACTGCTAAGTCATTGAAATGACGAAGCCACTCCGCCAATATCGTTACACGGGGAAGCGCACCCCCTGAATACGTGCGGGAAAACAACTGCCCCCTGAATAGTTTCGATGAAAGCGATCTTTTTATTTACCTTCACCTGAACACCTTGCCCGTCATGGATAACACTTTAAATGTAATTATATCTGAAGCGGTAGTGTTTTTCAAAAGGCGAAAGTGTTACTTTTAAATATTATCTGAACATGACGTTTCGTTTAGTGCCGGATAACGATGAACACACTGTCCATCCTCCTGAATGAATCGCTTTTTTAAATTGGGGGTGATGTAAGGATTCAACAACTCCAAACGCAATTATCTTGACGGAGAAACGCTTAATGTTAGCAAAATCTTTAACTGGTTCGGTAAGGATTTCAACGATGATGTCTCCGGTTTTTTCTTAAAATACGCCGGCGATAATTTAAAAAAAGAATTGGAAGTTAAAAAGAATAAAGTCAACGTTAAATATCTCCATTACGACTGGTCTCTCAATGGGAAATAATCAAGTTTAATGGAAAAAAGGAACAGGGAAATGGAAGAAACATTGCAACAACCCACAAAAAAAACATCGAAACCAATATTTAAGGCCATTGTTTTTGTTGTCTTTATTATCGCTGCCATTTTCTTAATCCGTTTTACACCGGTCAAAAATTATCTCACGGCCGACGCCCTGGGCGGTTTTCTTGAAGGCGCCGGTCTGTGGGCGCCGGTGGTATATATGATGACCTATGCCGCAGGTGTTTGTCTATTTGTGCCCGGCACCTTGCTGACCGGTTTAGGGGCAGCCATATTCGGGGCCTACTGGGGATTTTTATATGTATGGATCGGCGCCATGATGGGTGCCGGCGGTGCCTTTTTTATTGGGCGGACCCTGGGAAGGGACTTTGCCGCCTCTTTGATCGGTGATAAACTGAAAAAATATGATGATGCCATCGAGCGTAACGGATTTGCGACGGTGTTGTATCTTCGGCTGGTTTATTTTCCGTTTACGCCCATGAATTTCGGTATGGGACTGACCAAGGTTCGATTCCGGGACTATATTGCCGGAACCGGATTGGGCATCATTGTTGGAACATTTATATTCACCTTTTTCATTGGAACGCTAAAAAATGTGTGGGCTTCGGGAAACTGGGGAGAGCTGATATCCTTTAAGGTTTTCTTTTCAATAGGACTTTTTATCTTTTCATTTTTCATTCCAAAGATTATTAAAAAAATAAGAGGCGAATAATAGACAAAAAATGAAGCATTATTGGCAATTTCGATGGATTTCTTCCTTATCTCATGAGTGAAAATAAAATTATTAAACCGAAAATTTAACATAACTTTATGATGATAACATGTCTTTGATATCTAAAGAACGTCTCATCATCTTCACCCGTTATCCGGAAACAGGAACCACCAAAACCCGGCTGATTCCGCTCCTCGGAGCCAGAAGGTGCTGCAAATCTTCAGCGCAAAATGACGGAGCACACCCTGTCACGGATGATGGGACTGACAGCCTCAAATGATTTAACCATAGAGATCCGATATGACGGCGGCAATGAAGAATTGATGAAGCAATGGCTTGGATCCGAATTCGAGTACGCTTCACAGGGAGACGGCGATCTTGGATATCGCATGCAACGGGCTTTTGAGGATGCCTTTAAATCCGGGGCAGTGGCTGTGGTCATCATCGGTACGGATATCCCGGATTTAACCGCTGTGGATATGACAAAAGCATTTGCCGCTCTGAAACAAAAAAAGATGGTGCTGGGTCCGGCCAAAGACGGCGGCTACTATTTGATCGGGTTACAAAAAAATGCCTTTTTACAGGCTGTCGGCAATCTGTTTGCAGGAATAAAATGGGGAGAACGTGATGTTTTGAAAAAAACCATAAACATTGCAAATCGCCTTGGACTTAGTTATTCTTTGCTTAAAGAGATGGATGATGTGGACCGGCCCGAAGACATTTTCATCTGGGAACGCTCCCAGGTTTTGGGACATCGTGATGTCACACCCGATGGCATTTCGGTGATCATACCGACCCTAAACGAAGCCGATAACATTGCTGACACCATAACAAGCATCGGTCATGGAAATAACACAGAAATTATTGTCGTGGACGGCGGAAGTATAGACAATACGGTTTCCATTGCAAAAACACTGGGCGCAAAAATCATTCAGGGTTCATCCCCCCGATCTCGCCAGATGAACCAGGGGGCCGATGCAGCATCCAAAGAGATACTTCTTTTTCTCCACGCAGATACCCTGCTGCCTGAAAATTTTAACCGGCACGTCCTTGGTGCTTTTGCGCAGTCGGGTGTTGCTGCCGGCGCATTCGAGCTTCGTATCGATTCCCCTGTTCCATCCCTTAGGCTCATAGAGCGCATTGCAAACTGGCGCTCACGATGCTTTAAGATGCCCTACGGCGACCAGGCCATTTTCATGTTATCCAGAGTGTTTCATCAAATGGGCGGATTCCCGGATATTCCGATTATGGAAGATTTTATACTGATCCGGCGATTACGAAAAAGAGGAGATGTGGTGACATTGTTCGATCCGGTTGTTACGTCCCCGCGTCGATGGCTGAACCATGGTATCCTGAAAACCACCCTGATCAATCAACTGGTTGTCTTATCGTATTTCATGGGCATATCACCGGATACCATTGCCCGACTGTATCGTCGGAACAAGGGGATATCCGGTAAAGATCGATAGCGCTTCAAAATATTCGGCGTTGCTTTATCGAGCTGACTCTTCAATTTGTCCCTAATTTCGGCAAATAATCCCCACATATTGTATTTTTTTCCCTGGCACACAAAATATGCTTCTATCCCATTCGCGTTCTTACCAAGTTGCATACCCACCAAAGATTTAATTTATTAGTAATACTTAATTTATCGTTAAAAACTGCCGATATATTTGTAAATATCGATTCAAAGCAACAGTGCTTGGTATTGTTTGAGCCATGATGCGCCTAACTGTTTGATTTTTATAACTTATGAATAATCCAATGGGAAATCCGTCTTTGGACTGCGAGAATAGCGTAAATGATTTCGTTTACTCAAAGCGTTTAATTCGAAACGGTTGCAATAGAGGTTTTACGCTTATTGAACTATTTATTGTCATTGCGATTATTGGCACTTTGTCTGCCATCGCCTTGCCCAATTATTTGCGATATAAATATGAAGCTATAATCGTAGTGGCCATCACGGATATTCGAATGATAGAAAAACAGATCGCTCTTTTTGTTTTCAATAATGCTGGCCAGCTTCCTAACAGCCTCAACGACCTGACCACCATTGGCACCATTAATGATCCTTGGGGGAATCCTTACCAGTACTTAAGAATTGAAGGGGGCACTGTAAAGGGAAAGGCAAGTCTACGAAAAAACATGAGTGACAATCCGGTCAATACCGATTATGACCTTTACAGCTTGGGGAAAGATGGCCTGAGCAAACCGCAGTTCAAATTTAAGACGAGTCGGGACGATGTTGTCCGCGCTTACGACGGTCGGTATGTCGGTCTGGTTTCAGAACTTTAACATAGGTGTCTATCCAAATGAAGGTTGATACAAAAATATTCCGCAGCAAAATCGCCCGCCGAATTTTTATGTTGTTTGTTTCCTGTGCGCTGTTTCCTGTTTTGTGCCTTTCCATAATTTCTTTTATTCGCGTAGCCAAACAGCTCAATGAGCAAAGCTACAAATTACTAAAACAATCGGTCACAGGGCACGCTTATTCCGTCTATGAACGGTTGATATTTTTAGATACCGAATTGCAGCTTATCGCTTCCTCTGTCAAAGCGTCTTTGAATGATCCCGGCCAAACCCGTTCGGGTGTTTTTAACAAACGATCGGAACACCATTTCAAGGCGTTCGCTTTTTTCAAACCTGAAAACAGGACGATTCCAATTTACAACGAAATACATAATTTTAAGAAACCGGGGGAGGATGAGATCAAGCATATCTTCAATACCGGAAAGACAGCCATTTTCATGGTGAGGCATCCGGAATCTTTGCCGCGAATAATGATGGTTAGACTGATGGATTCAAAGGAGTTGAGAGCAGGATATTTGATCGGAGAAATTAATCCCGCTTACCTGTGGGGAAGTGAGCAAGAGAATTCACTGTTGCCGGGTACTGAAGTTTGTGTTTTGGATGAATCTAAACATATCGTTTTTAGCTCGTTTGCGCATGAAGATCCGTCTTCCAAGAAGGACGACTTTCAGGTTGAAAATGGCGTCTCAGGTCAGTTCGAGTTTGTCCGTGAAAACGAAAAACACCTGGCGAGTTATCGAAAAATCTTTTTGAACTATCGGTTTTTAGCTGATATATGGACCGTTGTGCTCAGTCAATCCAAAGCCGATGTGCTTGCGCCCATGTCGCATTTTAAAACGATCTTCCCACCTATTGTCCTGATGACCTTTTGGGTGGTATTGCTTTTCAGCATTTATTCTATCCGAAAAAGCCTGGTCCCGCTCGAGTCGCTGAAAAAAGGAACGCACCGGATTGCCATGAAAAATTTTGACTGCCGGGTGGACGTAAAGAGCGGCGATGAATTCGAAGAGTTGGCCATGGATTTTAATGAAATGGCCGATCAATTGAACAGCCAATTCAAAACATTAGAGACCAAAGCAGAGATCGATCGCGCCATTCTGTCATCACTGGATGCCAGAATCATCGTTGAAACCATCATCCATGGCATATACGATTGGTTTGACTGTGACAGTGTCGCCATAAGCCTGATGGAGTCCAATCAGGGGAATACCGCCCGGGTATATTCCAACATCTACGGTCATGGAAAGGAATCATTCGAAACATCCATCGAGTTAAGACCTTTCGATCTTGACACATTGAATACCCATCCGGAATATCTGATCATTGACGCGGACAAAAACCGACTGTCATTTCTTTCGACCCTTGTCGGACAAGAGATTAAATCGTTTCTAATCCTTCCCATTTTTGTCAAAGTAAATCTGAAAGCAGTGATAACCATAGGAAGATCACAAACCAAAGCCTATAACGCCGAGGACATTATCCAAGCCCGCCAGATGGCGGATCAGATGGCGGTTGCGCTTTCAAATGCAACCCTCATCGAAGAGATGGACCAGCTGAACTGGGGCACAATAAAGGCCCTTGCGCGTACCGTCGATGCCAAGTCATCCTGGACCGCCGGTCATTCCGAGCGCGTAACGAAAGTAGCCTTGGAAATTGGGGCAGTTTTAGCGCTTTCACCCAAAAAGTTGGATGATTTGCATCGCGCGGCTCTGCTTCATGATATCGGAAAAGTCGGCGTTCCCGTGGCCATTCTCGATAAACCCGGGGCACTCGACGACGACGAATACGGTATGATTAAAAAGCATCCTTCTATGGGCGCGCGAATTCTTGAACCGATTGCGTCGTATAAGGACATCATCCCCATGGTTTTACAACATCATGAACGATTCGACGGGAAAGGATATCCCGGCGGTCTTTCCGGAAATGAAATAGACATCGGGGCCAGGATTCTTGCCGTAGCCGATGTTTATGACGCGTTAAAATCAGATCGTCCTTATCGGGAAGGATGGGCCGTTGAGCGCGTCGTTGATTTGATAACCGAAGAAGCAGGCTGTCAGTTCGACCCTGTTGTTGTAGACGCCTTTTTGGCGGTCATGGGACAAGAAAAAACAAGGGCCGCATAAAAAAAGTATTATTTAAAAATTAGGTTATACAGCATAATATTACGAAAAAAATGGAAGAAAAATGAAACGTAAATGGATCGTCATCCCGGTAGTTATTTTGGTTGCCGTTTTAGTATTCGTGTTCTTTCCAAAAAAGAACAAAGATGTTCCTGAAAATTTAATCGGCAAATGGACAACCTTGGCACCCGGATATCAGGATCGGTTTTTTGAAATAACAAAAGAAACACTTGTCTATGGGCTTGGAGGAGACAAAGAAGATGTCTACTTTATCTCAAGTGTGGAAGAAAGCCTGGAAGGGAATAATATTCTATATATCGTTAATTACAAAAATACAGACGGCTTAGCGTTCACCCGATCCTTTTATTATCATCCGGAAAATGGAGGGGCCATTCAATTTAAGCACCAAGAACATATCGAGTGGCGAAAAACAAAGGATGCTGCTTTTAAAGAAAATTCAGAAATAGATCAAAATAAAAAGGCAGGGCAAAATGAAACGAACAGCTAATCGGCGACAGTTGAAGAACTATTTGGTCGCCAATAAAATTCACTTCAAAATGATGCTCGCCAACTTGATACTTATGTTGCTGGTCGTTGCTGTAGTCATTGGGGTGGTGTTATATCCATTTTATCAAGAAATTTTTAAGATCGACGATATATATGCTCAACACTATTCGGCAAAGTTTTTTGTTGTTTTATTGGACCGGTTATCCTTAGCGCTCATTGCCGTGCTCCTGATTAGTTTAATATATCAGATGATAATCAATCATAAATTCTGCGGCCCATTGGTCAACTTTTCAAATACGTTTAAAAAAATCTCCCAGGGTGACTTAACCCGAAAAATTTTTTTACGGCGCTATGATTTTCTTAAAAATGAAGCCGCTCAGGTTAATGACATGATCGATTTTCTGTCTGACCACATCATGACCATCAAAAAAGATCATGACCTCCTAATCGCAACATTGGAAGATGTAACAGCGGGTGAAATGGCGCTAACGGAAAACCAAAATGCCCTTAACACTTTAAAAAAACAGGCCGATATTTGCCATCAGCACTTATCCGCATTCAAAATAGAGGACATAAGTGATCGAGAAAAATAAGCACCGGTCTGATATGTAAAACACTTAAGTTTCGCTCCCAAATATGATTTAAAAGCCTTTGACGTTGCAGGAAAAAATAAATTTTTTAAGGTAAAATAAGTCTTTGGAGAAATAACGTACGGCACCAAAATTAAAAGTAATCTTTATATCAAAAAATCAGTTGTTGTTTAATTGCCAAATATGTCTTTATAAGGATAGATTTGATGACCCCCACATGTCAATTTTAGAATACCGTCTCTTTTCGGTCCCATTGAAACCGGATCTTTTCCTGCTTATCTATCGCAGCATTTTTTATACTTCTTTCCGCTTCCGCAGGGGCAGGGCTCGTTGCGTCCGACTTTCTTTTCGACTTCCTTGGGTTCCGGCCGATTCAGCAAAATTTCTAAATCGGTAATGTCCTCCGGTTTATCCTGTTCTAAATCAATTCTATATTTCCAGGCGTTTTCTTCAAAAATCTTGGCAACCTCTTTTATTCTATTTTTTGTTTTGACATGAACGACAGCGGGATTCTTTTCGGTGCCCAATTTCGTCGGTTTTTTACCGTCAAATATTTTTTTCATCTTTTCACCTTTTTTGTTTAAGATCAATTAGGGTAAAACATATCCTGTCCAACAAGACCCAAACAGAACAAAATATTATTTCGAGAGCAATATTTTTACTATCCCGGCAGATAAAGCTTGCTGATTTTGCGGAAAGATTCGGTTTGCTCTTTTTCCCATTTGTGATCGTGCCCCAGTTCCTTGGCCATGATCGAAGCGACTTTGGGTGCTGTTTCACTTGCGGCACGGGCATTCAGCAAAAGACTGCGGGTCCGGCGGGCCAGGATATCGTCAACGGTGCGCGCCGCTTCGAACCGGACGGCCCAGATGACCTCTCCGACACGGGCCGGCAGCGCAGGATGCAGTCGTTCCTTTCGGGTTGGATCCGCACGCATGAGATCTTGAATGGCCGGCGCATCGGACCCGTAAAGTGCGAACTCTCCGAATTTTTCCGGCGTCTTGTGAAAACCGTGAATATTGAGCTGCTTGGTAACGCAGGGTTTCGATTCGAGGCCCGCGAGGGAGAGCGCATAATTGACGCAGATTTTCGCCATCAGACGATAGGTGGTCCATTTACCGCCCGCGATGGTGAGCAGTCCCGAATTGGAGATATGGATGATGTGGTCCCTTGACAAAGCGGCGGTGTTTTTTTCGTCGCCGGTTCTGACGAGCGGACGTATCCCCGTAAATACGCTCAAAATGTCTTCCCGGGAGGGGTCCTTTTCGAGGTATTCTCCCGCGGTTTCCAGGATGAAATCGATTTCCTCTGGCATGGGACGAGGTTCAAGTTCGATTTTAAAGATGGGGGTATCGGTCGTGCCCACCAGCGTGACCCCCAGATAGGGAATGGCAAACATCACACGTCCGTCTTTGGTATGCGGCACCATTATGGCGGATCCGCCGGGCAAAAAGGACTTATCGAAGACAAGATGAATGCCCTGGCTGGGTGAGATCAACGGCAATGCGTTCGGATCATCCATCTGACAGATATGATCAGCGAATGGACCAGTTGCGTTAATGACCGCTCTTGATCTCGCCCTGTGTTCCGTACCGGCCTCAAGATCCTCAAAAATCACGCCGTTTATGAAGCCGTCGCCGCCCCTGGTCAGCGAAACAACGGGGGCGTAGTTCAACAGAGCGGCGCCCTGATGGGATGCGGTGCGGGCAAGGTTGATGAGGAGTCGGGCATCGTCAAACTGACCGTCGTAGTATATGATTCCGCCACGCAAGCCGTCGCGTTTAATCGTGGGAATTCGTTCCAGCGTTTCGTCTTTTGTGAGAATTTTAGAAGGCCCGAAACCGTAGCGGCCTGCCAGCATGTCGTAAACCTTGAGCCCTATGCCGTAAAAAGGTGCCTCCCACCAATCGTAGTTGGGGACAATAAAAGCCAGGTCATGCACCAGATGGGGCGCATTATTCCGCAGGATACCGCGTTCTCTCAGCGCCTCCATGACCAGAGAGACGTTACCTTGTTGGAGATAACGAACGCCTCCGTGAATGAGCTTTGTACTTCGGGAGGATGTTCCCTTTCCAAAATCGTTTTGTTCCAGGAGCAGAACGTCATATCCCCGCGAAGCGGCGTCCACTGCAATGCCCACACCGGTTGCGCCGCCGCCGATAATCAGCATATCCCACGGGTCGGTTCGATCCGATATCCTGCCCAGCATTTCTTCGCGATTCACGATTAGCCTCTTTGTTTGTAAAAATCAGGTATTCTATTTTAAAGGTGTTGTCGGGCGAACAACGGTCAGGGCCATCCGACGGCGTTTGTGACCGTGTTGTTTTTAAGCACTCTCTCCGGGTAGTTGGTGAAAACGCCGTCGACACCGAGTTCTCTCATCTTTTCTATATCCTCTGGGTGATCGACTGTAAACACAAATACGCGAAGACCCCGAGCGTGGGCATCTTTTACAAACCTGCGGTCGATAAATTCAAGGGAAAGATGAACCGAATAGGCACCCAGGGATTCGGCAAATGCCGCATCATCTAAGGGAAGGCCGACAATCATCGCTCCGAGTTTTATTCTCGGATCGAGCCGGCGCACCAGCGACAGTTCCCGATGATTAAACGACGATACCAAAAGGAGATCATCATTCCAACCTGTTTCCCGCATCTTGGCGATAAACTCCGCCACCGGGCCGGCGGTATCGGGGCCTTTCAACTCGATATTCACCCCCGCTTTCAAATTAATCGCTTCAAATGCCTCCTTCAGGGTCGGAATCTTTTCGCCGTTACCGGCGTCCAGGTTTCGCAGGTCGTTGAACTTTTGATCGAGCAAGTACCCCGTGCCGTTGGTTGTGCGTTCGAGCCGGCTATCATGAAAAACAACGAGGTGTCCGTCAATGCTGTAGACATCCATTTCCATGCAAGGTGTACCCAACTCCAGCGCCTTACGAATGGATGAAAGCGTGTTCTCCGGCGCATGCCCCATTGCGCCCCTGTGTCCTATGCAAAGCAGTTCTTTGGTATGCATTTTTCTGTAGTCAACAGGTTTCATCACGCAGCCGTATTCGTGTTTTCAGCTCAGGGTTTTTTCCCCGGACATCTACGAAGAACCCGCGAATACGGTCCATGTCCTTTTTAATATCGCCAGAAGGTATAAAAGAAAGACCAAGGCATGCCTTTTTACGGCCGTAGTCTAAATATCCACAGAGTATGGGAACTTGTGCGGTATATGCAATCCAGTAAAAACCGGATTTCCAATAGTCTCTCTTTTTTCGTGTTCCTGAAGGCGCTATGGTAACGACAAGTTTCCGGGATTCATTGAATTTTTTGATGATCTGATCAACCACGCCGTGCTCGCTGCTTCGATCAATAGGGATTCCCCCTAACCATCTCATGATTTTTCCAAAAGGCTTTTTGAACAGGGTGTCTTTTCCCATCCAAGACATTTTTAGGCGAAATATGTATAATGAGGCAAGCGTAAAGGGAAAATCCCAGTTACTGGTATGGGGTGCACCTATAAGGACAAATTTTTCACCGTGGGGAACCCGGCCTATAACATCCCACCCAAATATCCACATCCATACACGACCGATACAGTATGGGATAAGTCCGGAAATCGGACCATTATGTGTTATTTTGTAACCATGCATTTTTTGTATTTCAGTTGTCCATAACTTTAGGCACGTTAGATTACTTTATACACTTTTAACTTGTAGGGTTTTAAGTAAAACAGATCCTTACAGCGGTTATATCAAAGCCGAATTCTCTATGCCCGGATTCTTCACATTGCTGATTTAAACTGTGTAACTATTTCTTCCTTCCTACTTCCAAAGTAATCAAAATATCAACATCTTTTCCCACCACCCCCGCTTTATAAAATTTGCCGTCTCCCACATGAAAGTCCAATCTATTGATGTTAAAGCGGGTGTCAAAACCGGCGACCATCTCATTCTTTTTAACCGGATTTTCTTTTTGTGCCCAATGGATAAATTCCAACACCATGTCCTTGGTGACATCTTTGATGGTCATTTTGCCTTCGAGAATATATTTATTTCCACCGGCATGAGAGACACGGGAGGACTTAAATGTCATCGCCGGATACTTGTTTGCGGCAAAAAAATCATTTGATCGAAGATGAGTATCCCTTTTTTCATTGTTGGTATTGATGCTGTCAACGTTAACAACAAAATCGAACTTACTTTTTTCAAGATTGTCAGGATCAAAAAATACCTCGCCAATAAAATCCGAAAAATGACCGCTGACCGTAGAGTAAATATGTTTGATTTCAAACAGAATATCTGAATGATTCGGATCTATTTTCCACTCATTTGCCATTACATGAGTTTGACCCAATAAAAGCAGAGAAAGGATAAAATATATGATTTTTTTCATGATAGTGCTCCTTTTTTAAAATTGGTTTTCCGCAAAAATTAAAGCTTAAATTCTTCTTTGTAAACCCTGGCGGATGAAAAACCTATTTTTTTAACCGCACGGGTCATTTCTTTCATCATCTCAAAAGGGCCGCAAACAAATACGTCTGATTTTCGGCTCCACCCTTTCAGCATTTTTTCGAGCCTGGTCTGATCCAGTCGGCCGATGTCGTTTTCACTCCCGCTGCCATGTGTAATAATATGAATGATATTGAAATTTTGCAATCGATACTTCAGATTTTTGAACTCTTCCGGGAATACGATATGTTCTTTTGTTTTGTTGCTCCAGATCAGCAGAATTTGCCTTGGATCATCCACGTCTGCCATATATCTGAGCATACTCAACATGGGGGTAATGCCGATTCCTCCTGCAATCATGATGATTGGGTCGCCCTCCGATGAGACCATGTGGCTGAAAAGGCCGTATGGCCCGTCAATGAGGACTGTTTCTCCAGCCTTGAGACGGTTAATGTTGCTTGTCCAGTCACCCAATGACCGAATGACGAATTGCATAACATCTGGTCGAGACGGCGTGGAAGATATGGTAAACGGATGTTCTTCCTTTGGCACATTTGCAGATACAGGTGTGATGAAAACAAACTGGCCGGGAATATGGTCTAAAATTCGGCCGCTGTGGGACCTGACATCTACAGAATAAGCATCTTTGCCGGCCGGTTCGACATTGGAAACAACGAAGCGCCTTTTTCCGGGGAAAAATCTGCGAAACCAAAGCCGTAATATCAGCATAAGGTTAATACCGGCGGCCCCAAAGACAAGTGTATGAGGAAGGCCGGATTTAAATGTTTCACTGACAAAGAGGATATGGGTGATCATCAACGCTATTGCTCCTAAAGTTAGCAAACGGTGAAAACGAAGCCATTTGTCATAAGCAATTTTAAACACCAAACGCCAGGTGGCGGTTGTCACGATCACCAGGATAAAGATTAATACGCCAACGCCCAAAAATTCAGGCCAATATCTTTTTTCAAAGGGAAAAAGGGTGAAATTTTCTGCGGCGATAATAAGTACGGGATGCAAAAGGGCCAGAAAAGCAATGAAGATGCCGTTCATTCGGTGATAGGTGACGATTCGGTTTAAAGAAAAAATTCGATCTAAAAATTTTAAGCGCGAAACCAGCAGAACCTGAAAAAATACAAGTATTGCAGCGGTCACACCCAATACTTTGCCGGTGCGGAGAAACGTTTTTTCAATACCGAATTTGTAGAGTATGGAAGGAGATTCAAAAAGAAACGGTATGGTCCAGGCACCGGCAATAATAAGCAATGCCGAAAAAATACATATCCCTCCAAGGACAATACGTATCCTCAGGGTAAAAACCGCTGAAGAATCCATGCGTTTTGCTTTCATCTTCAACCTGCATTAACACTTTTGGGAGAATGGGTTCCAGGATTTAAGGCTTTGATCTTTTAACAAACCGTCTTTAATTTGTTGACTGCGTCAACCACCACTCGAATCGTTTTATCGATCTGGGCTTCGGTGGTCATCCTGCCGACACTGAACCGGATGGTTCCTTTGGCCCATTCCAGGGGGGTGCCCATGGCTTTCAGGACATGGGAAATTACCACAGAATCGGAGTGGCACGCCGCTCCGGCGGATGCAGCCACTTCGAGACCGATGTCTTCCAGGATACGGTTGGCTTCCAGGCCCTTGAAGGAAATGTTCAGCGTGTTCGGAAGGCGATGTTGAAGGTGGCCGTTAAGGCGAATGTCGAAAAGCCGGCCCAACAGACCCTCGTGCAGCCGGTCGCGCAAAAATTTCATACGGGCCATATTATTTTCCAGATCCCGCTGTGCGATTTCGCAGGCTTTTCCCAGCCCGACGATTTCCAGTACATTTTCGGTACCGGCCCGCCAACCCATTTCCTGACCGGCACCGAAACAGAATTTTTCAGGTTCCAGCGGCGGGCGCACATACAGCGCACCGATGCCTTTGGGTGCATACACTTTGTGCCCGGCCACCGAGAGCATATCCACTCCCAGGTGTTCTACATCGGTGGGGATTTTCCCTATCGATTGAGCGGCGTCGGTGTGCATGGCGATGCCGTGTTTTTTTGCGATACGGCTGATTTCGGTAATCGGTTGAACGGTTCCGACTTCGTTGTTGGCATGCATGACGGTGATCAGAATGGTCGTGGGCCGAACGGCCCTTTCTACATCGGCGGGATCCACCAGGCCGTCTCCACTGACCGGCAAATACGAGATTTCGATCCCGTCCGCTTCGAGATATCGGCAGACCTCGAGCACCGCCGGATGTTCGAAATTGCTGGTGATGATATGATTTCCTTTTTCCCTGAACCGCCGCTCCACACCGAGGATGGCGTGGTTGTTCGATTCCGTGCCGCCGCTGGTAAAGAAAACATCGGTTGGACGGCAGTTAAGGATGCCGGCCACCTGTCTGCGGGCAGTCTCCACCGCCTGTTTGGGTTTGATGCCGTACCAGTGAGAGCTGGAGGGGTTTCCGAATTCGGTTTCCAGAAACGGCCGCATGGCCTCGATCACTTCCGGGTCATGGGGTGTGGTGCCGTTGTAATCTAAGTAAATCGGTTTGATCATGATCGATTTCCACATTTATAAATGAAATTGGACAAGCCCAACAGGATTATGATATTCATATTAAAGACAATAATCAAATCCGATACTTGCTGTCAATTCATATTGACATCGGGCACGTGTCTGTTGGGATCGACTCGATGTTTTGCAACAAGGCGAAGAAAGGATTGTGAATCCGCTGGATGATATTGACACATATATAAGTTTAATCTGAACAGCTCATGAAGCATATCAAAAAGAATGGCAATCTTGAAAAAAGGACAGATGATTTGAAAATCATCCTCACCAACAACCTGCGGCTTTCCAACATTCCTTCGGAAATTCGTCAAAAACTGATGAAGACCCTGACGTTTCCCAACCCAAAATGGATGGAAAACGAACGCATGGGCCGGTGGAACCGGGGCACCCCCAAAATGCTCAAATTTTATGACAAAATCCGAGGGGACGGTCTGTGGATTCCCAGGGGATACATGCGGCAGTTATTGCTGCTTTGCAGAAGGGAGGGTGTAAAATACGATATCGACGATCAGCGCCGTACCTTGAAGCCAATGGATTTTCATTTTGAGGGAGAGTTAAAGCCGTTTCAGCAACAGGCCGTCAACGCCATGGTGTCAAAAGACTTCGGAACTTTGAGCGCTCCCACCGGCAGCGGAAAAACCGTGATGGCGCTTTATATTATGGCCCAACGGAAACAGCCTTGTCTCATCGTGGTGCATACCAAGGATCTGGCCTTTCAGTGGATGGAGCGAATCGAACAGTTTTTAGGGATTCCAAAGGATTCGGTGGGATTTATCGGCAGCGGCAAAATCAATATGGGTAAAGAGATGACCGTGGCCCTGGTTCAGACCCTGTACAAATGTGCTGAAGACGTTTCAAAAGAGATCGGCTTTTTGGTGGTAGATGAATGCCACCGGTGTCCCAGCAGAACATTTACTGAAGCGGTGGCCGAATTCGATTCCAGGTATATTCTGGGACTTTCGGCAACACCTTATCGCCGGGACAATCTGTCCCGGCTTATCTTCTGGCACCTGGGAGACGTTCACCACAAAATCGATCAGAACCTTCTGGTTCAAAGCGGCGATGTTTTAGCTGCCGAGGTCATTATTCGAGAGACGGAATTCAAACCCTATTACGATCCGGTGAACGAGTATAGTAAGATGATGTCGGAGCTGACCCGGGACGACAAGCGAAACCGCCTCATCGCATCGGATATCGCTGCGGAAGTCGAGCATAACCAAGGGGTCTGTCTGGTGCTTTCAGATCGGAAAAAACACTGTGAGACATTGCAGTCTATTTTACGATTCCGGCATAAGATTTCCGCCGGGCTTCTGATTGGTGATCTGAGTGCTGCTGAGCGGCAAGCAGTGCTGGGACGTCTGGATCAAGGAGATATCAGGGTGTTGATCGCTACCGGGCAATTGATCGGGGAAGGCTTTGACCGAAGTGATCTGTCGCCGCTGTTTCTGGTAACCCCCATCAAATTCAGCGGTCGGGTATTGCAATACCTGGGGCGTGTTTTACGGCCTGCGCCGGGTAAAGAAAAAGCCCGGGTTTATGATTATGTGGATGTTCAGGTGGATGTGCTCAAAGCCATGGCAAGGGCAAGGCAAAAAACATATAACCTGTGAGAATTATGGTAGGAGGATTAAGTGCCTAAAATGATCTTGCAAGTTTATGCAGCATGTCCGGACTTGAATGCCTTGGACAACGACGCATCCATGACCGCCTCATAGCCGGTCATCCGGGCCACCACAACTTCATGGGTATCTAAGAATGTGAAATCTCCTCTTATTTTGTGATCGGTGGCTTCTTTGATCTCAAGGACCGCGGTCACCCCGTCCGAGGGGAAAGCATCACGGTACTGACGATAGCTGGCACTGTAGCTGGGCAAAGACACCATGCCCCGTTCTTCAAAGCACCACAGTATGGCCATCTGGCACGCGGAGTCAAGGACCAGGGGGTCGGCGATCCACCGGCTTCTTAATGGGTCCTTCATCCATTTCACAGGGGAGGGCGCTGAAGAGATCCGTGCGGTGATGGATTGGGATGAATACCCGATAATCTCCTGGATACCTTGAAGTTCAACACCGTGGAACAGAATGTTTTCGTAGATTTCATGGATGGTTTTTGAATATCCGTTGATGCCGATATATGCGGATAGGTCAAAACTGGGCGGCGGTTCAAGTTGATCGGCTAAAATGGCCGTGGCTCCGGAGTGGATCACCTCGATATTGTCTTTAATGCCGTCTCTGATTTGGACATCCACCTCAAAAGCAGCGCCTTTTTTTCTCGTTTTACCGGCCATGAGACGGATGTGTTTTTTATTTTTGTCGAGCTTGATGCCCTGAAAAATGCGCATATCGTCCAGGCCGTGAAGCAAAAGTCCCGGGTTTTCATGCAGAGCGCCGTGGCCGAGCCATTCGGCGATCAAGGCAAAGGGCACCACGGGTTTTCCATCCAGAATATGGGCGCCGAGGATCGGATATCGATCCACATCGATTTCGCGCTGAACGGTCATAGAGAGGTTTTCTTTTTTATTCAGAACAATGGACCGTTCCAAGGCAGATTCTGCAATTTCGGTAACATCTTTTTCTTTTTCAGGAAGGACACTGGCGCCGATGACCACTTCCACCGGCAAGTTGCCATGGCCCTTCATTTCATGGACCATACACATGGCACCGGCGTCCGCGGAAATGAGATCAATGCCGCTGGTTTCAAACTTTCGTTTGAGCGCCGAACAGACCATGCCGCCGTCCCAGGGGCCCCAGTTGATGGAAACGACCCTGCAATCCGGGCGCTGGATGGATTCTTTTTGGGCCATTTTATTTAACACTTCATTGGCCATGGCATAATCTGCCTGACCGCTGTTCCCCATCCGCGCGGTGACCGACGAGAACAGTACCAGGTATTTGAGGAGGTCTTTTTTAGTGGCCTCCAGAAGAACGTTCAAACCCTTGACCTTGGTGTTAAAAACCGTTTCAAACTGCTCGACGGATTTGTCGACAATCCGGCAATCCGCAAGGCGTCCCGCACCATGGATAATCCCTTTTATGGGGCCAAGGGTGTTTCGAACATCATTTAAAATCGCGTTTATTGTGCCGGCATCTTGAACATCCACCGAATAATAGTGCACATCGGCACCGAAGTTTTTCATGGTTTCGATATTTTTTTCGATTTCTCGATGGGCCATGTACTTTTTATAAATTTTTTCCAGCTGAACCGGTGTGGGATTGCTGCCGCCAAATTCATTGTCAAGAATGGCTTTTTTAACCGTTGCCGGGTCCTCAATCCCCGACAGCCATTCGGGTTCCGGCGTCGGAGTTGCAGACCGTCCCAAAAGCACCAGGGTCGGTTTTGCGTGTTCTGCCAAGGCGCATGCGGCAGCAGCGGTGACGCCTCTGGCGCCGCCGGTGACGATGACGACATCTTTTGGACCAAGATCTATTTCTCCTTGGGGATAGGGCAGGGATTCAAGCTCCAGAATCCACCTTGAATCCGAATCCAGACCCACTTCCACCGATTCTGCAGCATCTGCATACAACAGTTCGGACACAAGGGTCTTTGCAATGCCGGTGTGGTCCTGCCAAAGGGGCGAAATGTCAAAAGCACGACAACGGACATTTTCCCATTCAATGGCAGCGGTCTTTGCCAGACCGGCAAGGCCCCCCTGGACAGGATGGCCTATCCCGAGACCCTTGAAGCCAAAAGCGCCGTCAAGGCGGGTGATGGTGGCAAACAGGGCACCGCCTTTTTCGGCAGAATCAAGAAGAATCGGACCGAGAGACTTTGACAAAGAAAATGCATGTTTTAAAAGGCTGTCATCCTGCGGCACCTGTTCCGCCACAATAATCAGACCGCCGGTATTTGTTAAGTGCGGTTTATTGTCCAAACCCTGGAAGAGCATATCTTTTGGAATGATTTCGGCAGAGATGTTCTGTGATTTGAATTGATCGACAATGGCCTGTGATAGACCGGCGTTATCGTCCGTGACATATACGGTCCGTCCGTGAGGCAACGCTAAAACATCCTTTTGAACGAACGGTTTTTCAGCAGCGGATACGACTTTTCTGCCGATGTTGCTTGCCAGGTATTCTGTAGAAAAATCAGAAAGTTGCTGTGATGGGGGTTCCAAAGATTCCCGGACGGGTTCCACATGAGAAACAGACGAAGAAACAATTGTGTCAATTTCCGGTTTTCGGGGTGTCGAGGTTCCGGCAAGGTACTCGATGATCTGCCCCAGTGTTTTGAGGGTACCTATGACATCGGGGGAGACGGTGGGCAGGTCGGGCATTTTTTCTTCCAGTGCCGAGAGGATCTCCACCCGTTTGATGGAGTCGATGCCGAGATCGGCCTCGATATCCATGTCCAAAGCCAGCATTTCAACGGGGTAGCCGGTGAGCCGACTGACCGTTTCCAACAGGCTGCCCTCTATTTCCCGGTGTGCGTTAGCAGATGGTTCAACATCCTTTGTTTCAGAAGATACGGCGGCATCATCCGGCGTGTCTGAAAGGTAGCAGACGATCTGCCCCAGTGTTTTGAGGGTACCCATGACATCGGGGGAGACGGTGGGCAGGTCGGGCATTTTTTCTTCCAGTGCCGAGAGGATCTCCACCCGTTTGATGGAGTCGATGCCGAGATCGGCCTCGATATCCATGTCCAAAGCCAGCATTTCAACGGGGTAGCCGGTCAACTGACTGACGGTGCTCAGCAGGTGATTTTCGATGTTTTTTTGATCTTCATCAGGAGATGTCGGGTCCTTGGCGGCAGGCTTTGGGTCCGGTGTTTTGAATGCGGCCTCTTTGGATTGCGCTTTGGTGAGATCCGGTTTTACTCCTTCATCCGAATGTGTTTGGAGCATCCTTTCTTCCACCGGTGTTTGCAGATCGTTGTGCGTTTGGTTGAAACTGGTTAAGGTTTTTTCCGTGCTCGAAAGTTCTTCTTCGAACCTTTCGACCTGCTCATGAGATATAATTCTATCCGAATGAATCCCCAAAGATCCTTCAACCAGTCGCTGGGTACTTTCCATCATATGCTGAAGGGTTTTTGTCGCCTGGGTTTGGGTTTCCAAAAACTTTTGATGGGTTTCGGCGGTCTGCTTTTGAAGGGCCTGCATGGATTTCAGACCCTCCTGCAACACCTGAAGTGCATCCAGCATGATATTGTTTTGTGGGTGTTTCGTTTTCATGACGTTTGGGCTGTTTTGTATGTTTTTGGAGCGAATTTTTCGATGTTCCGGTCTGATCACCGGTTGCTCCGATGGTGTGTTCTGTTCAGTTTTTATAACCGGTCTTTTGTCTTCTGATTTCTGATTTTCTATTGCGGACTCCTGACCTCCGACCTCTGACCTCCGACCTCTGATCTCTGCCTTCCGATCCCTATAATTGACGCCGGAGAGCAATATGCGCATCCGCTGTTTTGTCGTATCTCCATCCTGGGGTTCCCAGGCGCTCAGATCAACGGCATGGCCGAGTGATGCAAGAAAAGAGAGTGTTTTGGCAAGATCTGTGATTCCGGATCGTTTTCCCAAAGACCCATCTAAGGAGACGGCCTGAAAATTTTGATCCTTGAGTATCGATTTCACGAGACCGGTCAGAACCGATTTGGGCCCAACTTCAACAAAGGTTCGCACGCCCATATTGAATAAATTTTTGATCTCGCTGACAAAATCCACCGGTGACAACAGATGGTCACCCAGTATTTGCCTGGCTTTTTCAGGATCGAAAGGGTAGGGCTTGCCGGTGGTATTGGAAAATACCGGAATATCCGAAGGCGAAATATCAATGTTTTTCAAAGCCCGGGAAAAGGGTTTTTGGGCGTGTTGAACCAGAGGGCTGTGAAACGCGGCGGAGACCGGAAGCCGAACGGTTCTAAATCCTTTTTCCCTGCATTTTTCTTCAGCTCCGGTGATAGCGTCCAACGACCCGGAGAAAACGCCCTGTGTGGGACTGTTCCGGTTGGCCAGAATAACATCGGTTTTTGTGTCTTTGATTAGTTTTTCGAGTTCGTCCAGCGGGGCTTTAACCGCCAGCATGACCCCATTGTTTTGATCGTTGTTATCACCAGCCTGAGCCATCAAACGGCCGCGGGTTATGGCGAGAGAAAGAAATGACTCCGGATCGATCCAGCCGGCGGCACAAAGGGCCGAGAGTTCTCCAAAGCTATGACCGCAGACAGCGTCGGGTTGAAGGCCGAAATGTTGAAGGATTTTCAACATGGCCATGCTGACGGCGCCAATGGCCGGTTGGGCAATATCTGTTTTTCTCAACGTTTCTTCTTGAAGGTGTCGATCTTTTTCGTTTTGAGCCGAAAGCGGATAAATATGGTCGGTCAAACATCCTGTGCTTTCGAATGTTTTGTTAGCAAGCTCTATAACGTTCATTGCATCCGGGAAAAAGCAGACCAGGTTACGGCCCATGTTGATATATTGACTCCCCTGGCCGGGGAAAATAAAAGCCATTTTTCCGGATGGTTCAGGGCCGCCGTAAAACATATTTTCAAGTTGCCATGCTTCCTGCGAAGAATTGTCTCCAAGGGAATGGACGGCGCGGTCCAAAAGACCGATGACATTATTTGATGGTTCAAGAACCAACAGGAACCGATATGGATCTTTGACCGAAAAATCATTTCTCGTCTTTGCGGCCTTTGCCGAAATGTCTTCATGCGAGGGCGCGTTGTCGAGAAAGGTTTTAAAGCGTTGAACATCCTGTTTGAGTTGATGTTGATTCAAGGCAGAGAACGCAATGATTTCTTTAGATCCGTCCCAGGAGATCTTTTCTTTTTGTTTCCGGTATTCTTCGATCACCACGTGAAAATTACTGCCGCCGAAACCGAATGCACTGACGCCTGCCCGGCGCGGATGTTCTTTTTTGGAAAACCAGGGTCGGGATTGGGTATTCAGGTAAAAGGGACTTTTGTGAATGTTCAGTTTGGGGTCCGGTTCGTGGACCTTCAAGGTGGGTGGGAGCACTTTGTGATAAACAGCGAGAGCTGCTTTTATCAGGCCTGCGGCGCCAGCCGCTGCCTTGGTGTGTCCGATCATCGATTTCACGGAGCCGAGCGCACATCTTCTGTGGTTATTGTCCGGTTGGCCGAAAAGACCCTTTAAAGCCTGAAATTCGACTTCATCGCCGACTTTGGTACCGGTGCCGTGGGCTTCGATGAGTTCCACGGTAGAGGGATCGATTCCAGCTTCATCATACGCCCTCTTGAGTGCTTTGACCTGTCCCCGGGCGCTGGGAGCATAAATGCTCTGGGATTTTCCGTCGCTGGATGATCCGACACCTTTGATGACCGCATAGATCCGGTTGCCGTCTTTTTGGGCATCCTCGAGCCGTTTGAGAACAAACAGCCCGATTCCCTCACCCAGAACGGTTCCATCGGCATCTTGTGAAAACGGTCGTGCATCTCCTGTGGGAGAAAGCACCATGGTTTTGGAAAAACACATGTGCATGAAGATGTCGTTGAGCATGTCAACGCCACCGGTAATTACCGTGTCGCTTCGACCTGAAATAAGTTCCATGACCGCAAGATGGATGGCACTCATGGAACTGGCACAGGCTGCATCTACCACGCAGTTCGTACCGCCAAGATCCAGACGATTGGAGATTCGGCCGGCCACAACATTCCCCAAAAGCCCGGGAAACGAGTTTTCCTGCCAGGATACATATGAATCGGATATTTTCTGAATAATTTCTTCGGTTTTATGAGGATCGATTCCCGAATTTTCAAGGGCGCTTCGCCATATGGGATGTCCCAGCCGGGATCCCAGGGGGATCACGAGTTCCTGGGTTCCGGTGACGCCGAGGATGACGCTGGTTCTGTTCCGGTTGAACGCGTCATCTTTTTTGTTGAAGGCATCTTCAATGGCTTTTTTAGCCACAACCAGGCCGAGGAGCTGAGAGGTGTCCGTGGCTTCAAGGGAAGACGGCGGGATGCCGAATTCAGTGGGATCAAAGGAAATCGGCGATACAAATCCGCCCCGCTTGCAGTAAACATGATCCGGTTTTTTGGGATCTGCATCGAAAAAATCTTTCCAAGACCAGTGGGTTTCCGGCACATCGGTGATGGCATCTTCACCATTAAAAAGGAGCCGCCAGTATGCTTTTAACCCCGATGATTTGGGAAAGAGACACCCCATGCCGATGATGGCCACCGGCAGTTGGCGTGGTATTTTATTTTTTGTCGGTTTCAATGATGATCTTTTAGCGGCACAACTTCACAGGAAGTTGATGCAGCAGATGATTCAATTTTAGTAAAGAAAAATCTGAACTTTTAATAATTTGTTTACTATAATGCAAGAAAAAAGTATTTGCAAGAAAATGATCATAAAAGAATAGTTGACACATTGATACGTCAAATGATTAACTGTGCAGAATAAACTACCGTTACAGATGAGAGTGACCTAAAAAAGCTTAATCAATATAAGCACTTTTAAAAAAAGGGATAAAAAAAGTAGCGGATCGAAATAAATTTGTACTTGTCAGCCTCACCGAAAGCGGCATCTTAGACCGGCGGTAAGATAAAATATTTCATTAACTTTAGGCATGTTAGCTCATTTTAGGCACTTCTAACTTTTCCAACTTGAAGGAGAGCAGCCCTTTCCAGGGGTAAACCAAAGCCGGGTCTTTTGAATCCGGATACTTTACCGGGCAATAAATGCACACTTAATACATCAACATAACAAGTCGTTGAGGTGCCATATGATCAAATTTTTTACGAACAGGGAGCTTTCCGACAGGCTATGCATCAAACTGGCCAAGTGGAAACGCTGGTCCCGGGAATTTCTGCCGCCGGACCCATTGGGCGGTATGCAGTCCGGATATGCCAGACAATATAATCCGGATCAAGCATTTACGGTCTTTTTGGGAGGGCATCTGGTGGCGGATTTGAAATTTTCGATTCCCGAAGCCAGTCAAATAATTCAAGATTTGAATAAATGGCTGTCGGAAAAGGGTTTTTTCTTTGACCTAAGGGGTCATTCAGTTTCCGATAACGGTATGGATTCGCTGGTCAAAAAGTATATCATATTTATACGGCGTGAAAAGAGGCCGGATAAGCGCCTCAAATTTATTTACACGGTCAGAGGCATCATCTCAAATGAATCGGTCCAACACAAGGGCTTTGAAGTGATGAAAAAACTGTATGTGGAAACATCATTCAATCAAGGGCATGAAAAACCATCGGAGATGGACATGAATGTTGTTAAAACCTTATATATTACCGGTATATTGACTGATTTTGTCGGTGCGATAGAGCTGGATAGGACGAGATATGCGGTACTTTCATAATAATCCCTAACGTTGCATTAAAAACATGTTGGATGGTGTATAAGTATATGTTATGTCTGAATTTCATCAATGGGTAATATTTGTTTTCCGTGACGGATTGTAAGAATGGAGACCTGTATTTTTTCTAACCGGTAAATAATCCGATAGTTGCCATAAATTAGTTCCCGAAAATCCTTGCTATTGATCTCCGGTACAATACGGTCACTTTCTGGAAATGAGTTTAATTGCTCAACTTTTGAAAAAACAGTATCTATCCACTTCTCTGCTGCAGTCGGATTGTCACGAGAAATATACTCGGCTATATCTGCCGCTCTCTCCACCGCTAAAGGGGACCAAATTATTCTCATTTATCAACTCGCTTCAACACATCTGCTTTTGCGGATTCATGGTCTATACCGGTTCCATTCTCAAGCTGAGCAATTGAAGTTTGTATATCTTGGAGCAATTCAATTTTTTCTTGCATGGCTTCATATTCACCCACGTCAAGCAAAACTGCGACTCCTTTACCATGCTGTGTAATAACAAGAGGTCTTTTTGTGTCATGTATCTGCTTAAGAAAGGAAGCAATCCCAGTTCGAAACTCAGACATTGGGCGGATATCTTGATCGATTTTTAATCTTTGCATAAGGCACCTCATAATAAATTATTTTGTACACTATAGCGTACAATCTATGGTGCATGCAAGCAAAAAGTTTATCGAGGGCATAACGTTGATATAAGCTGCAGATAGGAAAGCGGTTGCGTCTTCTTGGACTTTTATAATAGCTAAAAAATAACAAAATTAAACCACGCTTCTTGTCGTCAGCTTAATTGATTTGTTATGATTTTTTACCCTTTAATACAATGTGTTATGATGCTCTCGCAATGAATGGCTGAAGTGTTTAAAAAGGGAATGCTGTATTTGCTTTCTGTTAATATCAGCGGCAATTCGGTACATCCCAAAATTAATGAGTCAATTCTTTCTTCATCCACCATTCTTTTGACGATAAACAATAATTGCTCTCTTGTTGAGTCCTTGAAGATTCCTAATTCAATTTCCGAGAATAATTTATGGTGGATTAACTGTTGTTCCTCCTCCGAAGGAACAACGACTGATATCCCTTTTGAAATAAATGGTTTTTTGTAAAATTCCGCCTCCATCGTGAGCTTTGTGCCAATCAAACCAACATTTTTCAATCCCATTTCTTGGGCTTTATTGCAGGTTGCCTCGACTATGCTTAACAGTGGTATAGGTGATTTTATTTTAATTTCGTCAAAAACGATATGCGGTGTGTTTGAAGCGATTGCAGCGAACTCGGCACCAGCATGGTGAAGAGAAAATATTTTTTCTAATAACCACGCAGAGAGTTTGTGCCAATTCTTAGTTTCAACGAACTTCATGAGTTCATTCATATTTACGCTGTAGACAATAATTTCAGGGTATGCCAAGTCAGAATACTGTGTATGGAATGCTGCAATAATTTCTTTGTAATAATCAACTGTTGATTCTGGGCCTATTCCTCCAATCATTCCTATAGTTTTCATATTTATCTCCAAGCAATAACGCCGCTGCTGTGGGGCGCGCAGCCGTTTTCGCGCGTCCCTACCAGCAGCATGTTAGCTGCTGTTTGGTTCTAATCCATATTCGATTTTTCCGGCTTCTTGATATAAATCAGATAGGGCACTTTCTGCTTTCACATAAATATCCTGAAGTCGTTTTTCCTTTCTCAGCAATGGATGAGAACCGAGAAATTGGTATATGTAATCTATGGCCACCCATGCTCTATCCAAGAATTCAGCATAATGTCCTTGATTTATTTCGGGAGCATCTTCATCTAAAATCAGGATTTCTTTGCCGTCTTTTACCTTCTCCGTCAATATTGGTTTTTGAAATGCCTTAATAAAATGTCGGATGTCTTCACGGAGCTCAGCGGGTGTTTCTCCAAATGGTTCCATTGCTTTCTCGGTCCATCCTTCAATAGAACCATCGTCATCATAATATACTTCGTGAATGTGATATGTATGGCTATCATGTTCTTCATTATATCTATGGATAACCCTGTGATTCCAAAAAGACATCTTTTACTCCTATGTTGTTAATTTTCGAAGCAGCTAACGGTTGAACTCACCAGGCGCTGCAAGCGATCTGGTGGAGTGAATTGTTATCTGCCAATCAGCCAATCGGAAAGCTTGTCTTTGATCCCGTTCAATCGGGCGGTACTGATTTCCCCAATCGCGCCGAGCAGAATGTTTGTTTCCACCACCGCAAGACGGGCAATTCTAATCAGGCTGGCTTGTTTCAAACCCGATGAAATGAAGTCGTCATCTTTTTCCGATATTAGTTCATCGAAGTCCGGTACCTCTTGTGAAAGTTGTGAAGAAATCATGCAAATCAACCAGTCGCCATGCGGACCCGGAACCTTTCGAATCACCAAGGCAGGGCGCAACTTTCCCACGGTTTGGTTTGTTTGAGGAAATCTGAAGAGGACAACCTGCCGTTCTCGGATCATCAGAACTTCTCCTTGATATCTTGTAACACATACGGACTTGGTTCCTCAGCAATACCACGCATGGCAGAATCCAGAGAGAATTCGCTCCACTTGTAACCGTCGCCTCTTCGGTCTTCTTTCGATTTCAAGTATTCGACAAAATCCAGAACCTCGGTCTGAGCCGCTTCCGGCATCGTCTTCAGATTCTCAACGATTTTTTCTAAGGTTGTCATGAGATTCTCCTTTTTTATTAAAAGGCGGACGTCTCGTTTCACCTGGCGCGGGGCTTTTTGCGCTCCGCTGCAAAAGCATGTTCTGTGCCGGTCTATGTCTTATTGGCAATGACTGCAAACTCACTTGATCCTCGATCATATGGAGTTCCTGCGACATCGGAAAAGAGCTCTTTAACGAGAAAATCCGCCTCAACAAATTCCCTCTCAAGGTCCTCAGGTGCAAAATGCTGTAGCCAGTTGTACACATGTCTCGTGCGCTCAGGCTCAATAATTGTGTATTTGTCCAGCACTACCTTTTCTTCATTGTATTTAAAGGTATTTAGAAAGCCATAATACTTATTTGGTGACCAAAAACCGTTGAGCTGGTTTATCTCATATGCCGCAGCCTCTTCTCTTTGTTCAAATGCCGCAGGCAAAAAACATCAAAAGAGCGAACCGACGGTTTTAAATTTTATGGAATTTTCTCAGAATCCCTTTTCTTTGTATTGGGCTAAGGGCCCCTGCGATCTGGTGAAACCGATTGTTAGTGGTGGATGTTTTTTGAGTGATTGTTTCTTACTTGAATATATTTGCTTTAATTTTTTATCTTCCATTTTATAGTTTATTTACCACTAACGGTAGAATTGAGGGGGCGGGAAACGCTCACTTGTGGACTATTTAAATGCCCAGAAAGTACACCCATCGACGCTGTTGAAAAAAGCCGCGGCCTTTCCCGCTCCCTCTCAAATGATTTGTTAGCTCATATTATTTAATTTCCTTATTTTTGCATAAAAGTGAAGTCGTCAGAGTCAAAAAACAAATTCTTTAAGACAGATCTTCTATCGAGACTTTTGCCATCTATGAAATAGAGGATAGCAGAGGTTAGGGAATGTTCAACAAGCAACGCGCTTTCGATAATCATATTCCGAATAGGGCGAACCGATTCATATACTTCATTAATTTTTTTGGCGTCTAGCGAAGGCCTACCTCTTTCGTCAAGAGGAATTTTAGTAACCTCATATGTTGATTTTATGTGCATGCTCTTTTGCTAAATTTTAAGGGCATCCTAACATTAATATTATGTAGAGTCGTCTTTTTCATCTAAAAAAACGAATTTGAGACATTTTTGTACCATTAATGGAAATGAGTCAATTTTGCAAAATTATTTTTATTTTAGATGTTTAGAAATATTCAAACAAAATTTTTATATAACAAAAATGTAATTCTTTCAACTTTATGTTTAAATTTAATGGTTATGCCGATTCGGCATAATTTTAAAATCGAAAAATCTGAGACACTTTGATGATTTACTGTAAAGTCAATAATTTACCATCAAGTTTCATGCCATTTCATAAGGATCGCATTATAATTCGGCAAAAAGGGCGCCTATCTGGAAGCGACAATAAAATATTTAAATAATATCAACGGGTAATGATATGCCGATACTCAGGAAACGGCGTGTCTCAAGAGGGCTTGCAGCAGAAGAGGGGCAGGGAGCGAAGTCTTCGATGCACAGAAAACAGGGCAGCGGTGCACAGTTTTCTGGGCAGTCGTGGATACAGCAGGGCAGCCGGGGATGTCAATGTTCCAGCAACTCCCGTATCTTTTCAAGGGGCATGGGAGAAAAACTGTCCATACCGGCAGGCAATACAGCCCCTTGATTCTTCAACCAGTTGACTCGGGTCAACACGGCAGCACCAAAAAGAAGGTTCATAGCAACGGTAACCGTATTACGGTTTTCAGGCGGTTGGAGGAATGAGCCTTTAACCCATTGGTTGAAAGCGCCCATGGCCGGGCCGCACCATATCTGGTAATCGATTTTTCGTGACGGGTCGCCCGAGTTGGCCCAGTTGGAAGATTGGCCGAGGTAGGATCGAAACACAAGGGCCATTTTGTGTTTGGGGTCTTTTTCGGCCCGTTCAATCTGTTTGGGATCATGGCGTATAAAATAGGCTTTGGTCTGCTCCCATTCTTCCTGAAAGCTGCACCGAAAAAAATCTCTCTCCAGCATGTTTCTTTGTTTGTCGGAAATGCTCTCAAAACGGTCGTGGGTGGAATAGAGGTCGTAGAGTTTTGCAGCCCGAAGCGGAAACATGGTGCCCCGTTTGAGTACCTGAACCTTAACGCCCATTTCAAACATATCCGCTGCCGGAGCCATGGTCACATCAGCCTGGCCGGCGTCCGCCAGCATATGGCGGACGGCTTCGGATGTGCCGGCTTCCACGCAGGATTGATTGACGGAACCCGTGAGAATATAGGCTGCACCCATAGCAAATGCCGCTGCGGCGGAGTGGGGGGTGGAGATTCCGCCACCGAGCCCCACACAGGGCAGATTTTTGTACGTGTATTTTTCGGCCAATTCATCGCGCAGGGCGATCATGGTGGGTAATAACGAAATCGCCGGCCGGTTGTCGGTATGGCCGCCGGAATCCGCTTCTGCAGTCAGGTCATCGGCCATAGGGATCATTCCGGCGAGTTCTGCTTCCGCCCGGGTGATCATGTTTTTGTCAATGAGCTGTGCCAGAAGCTTTTGCGGCGGCGGGGAAAAATATTTTGCGGCCACTTCAACCCTGGAGACTTTTGCAATCACCTTGTTGGGACAAATTATCTCACCGCGCGCATCACGATGAATTCCTTTTACGCGATAATATACCAAGGGAAGGGTGAGATCCAGATATGCCGAGGCGCTGACCAGCTTGATACCTCGTTGCAGATACAATCGAACCACGGCTGCTTCAAGCTCAGGGTCGTTGGGGCTGTGTATCAGATTAAAGCCAAAGGGGATGTTCTTCAAATTTTCCTGCAATCTATCAATGGCGGATTCGATTTTTTCGAGGGCAAGACCGGCAGCGCCAAAAAAGCCGACAAATCCGGCGGTTCCGGCTTTTTCGACCATTTTAACGGATGTAATGCCGTTGGCCATTGCACCCACAATGTAAGCATAGCGAAGATTATGCTTGGCCTTAAACAGCGAATCCCCCAGATGTTCGGGGTGCAGCGGCGGTGCATATGCGTGCAGCAGAACAGCAGCGGACGGCATTGGGGAATCGTTGCCGATGGTGATCGTACCGTCTCTGCCGACGGCCGGAAGGCCGTTGAGATCTAAAAGGTAAACCGGTTGTGTTACCTTTAAAATTGCCGATCTGACAGCTTGCTCTCCGGATTCAGGTTCACTATTTCCCGGCAGCCACCATCCGGGGATATTTTTTCGTTTCGATGATTGCATTTAAAATTCAAATGGTTACACGTAAATAAAACGCATATCCTAAATCGTCGTAACATGCATTGGACAAGAAGTTTGATGATGTCAAAAGAATCTGATAAGAGACTTTTTACGAATTCATCTGGTTTGATTAATACAATGAACCTGTTCGTGTCAACAGCATTGACCGAGCGCCGGTAACTACCGGGTGTGTCTTTGGAAAAATTTTTTAAAGTTTTTCCATTAATATCCGAAAATAACAGCGAACCGGCTTAAATGGATCATACTGTTACACGATGTTGAAGGAACCCATATGCTTGGCAGTCCGGAAACCGGATGACGGTAAAAATTCAGGAGCGCTGTATGCAACTAGTGACGACCCATAGAAATACGGATTTTGATGCGCTGGCTTCGACCATAGCTGCAACAATTATGTATCCGGAAGCCATCCCTGTCCTTCCGAAAAATACAAATCCAAATGTTAAAGCCTTTTTATCCATTCACAAGGATATCTTTAAAACATCCTCCTTTGACGATATTTCTCTTGACGATGTGAAACGTCTGATTGTTGTTGACATCAACAGCTGGGGACGGCTCGGAAGACTCCGCAAGCTCAGGGAGAAGAAAGATTTAGAGGTCCATCTGTGGGATCACCATTCCAATGTCGGAGATATAGAACCGACATGGAAATGCCAGGAGCCGGTGGGTGCAAACATTACCCTTATGATTCGACAGTTAAAGCAGGAAAAGAAAATTTTAACCCCTATACAAGCCACGCTTTTTTTAGCGGGTCTTTATGAGGATACGGGCAATCTTACCTTTCCCGCTTCAACAGCCGAAGATGCCTATGCCGCAGCGTACCTGCTTGAACGCAAAGCCGATCTGAACATCATCAGTTCATTTTTGCGTCCGGCCTACGGGGAAAAACAGAAAAATGTTCTGTTTAGGATGTTGGAATCTGCAAAAAGAGCTGCGGTGAACGGATACAGTGTCAGTTTTGGCAAACTGGATTTAAAAGACTATGTGGATAATTTGGCTGTTGTGGTTCATATGTATAGAGAGATTCTTAACGTGGATGCGGCCTTTGGTGTATTTGTGGACGAGGATCGCGATAAATGCATGGTCATCGGCCGAAGTAATGTCGACGGCCTCGATATTGGTTCCATCATGCGTAGTATGGGGGGTGGCGGACACCCGGCTGCAGGTTCCGCTGTACTCAAATCGGTTAACCCGGATGCCGTGGAAGATATGATTCGTGAACTGATCCAAGGAAATCAACAGGCATCCGTACAGATCAGTGATCTGATGTCTTTTCCTGTTTATACGGTGCCACCGGACACCAGCATGAAAAAGGTGGCTTCCATGTTAAGAGAAAAGGGATGTACCGGCTTTCCGGTGGTTGAGGATGGAAAACTTATGGGCATGATTTCAAGAAGAGACTTTAAAAGAGTAAAAAAAGAATCCCAGCTAAAGGCGCCGGTAAAAGCATTTATGAAAACAGATGTTACGACCATTGCTCCCGGAAAAAGTCCCACAGAAGCAGCCCGACTTATGGTCAAACACGATATTGGCCGGCTTCCCGTGGTGGACAATGGGAAGATCATCGGAATTCTGACACGATCGGATACCATGGTTTATTTTTATGATCTTTTACCGGATTGATAACAAAACCACTAAGCCAGAAATAGGAAATAGGAAAGGAAGGAAAGAGGACAAGGGAAACCACGGATGAACACGAATAAACACAAATATTTTGAAAAATAAGAAAGTAAGAAGGTGCGAAGGTCAGAAGGTCGGCACATGTTCTTGATTTCCAAACTTCTCACTTTCTAACCTTCTCATCTTCTAATTACATTTGCGTCCATTTGCGGTTATCTATTTTCTAATTCCTATTTTCTGAAATGAACTTCCAACCCGCCAGACCCTGGCCCAGACCGGTCACCGATACTCTGTGCTCAAAAGTTATGTTTGCAATGGTGAATAAGCCGGATCAAAATATGAGCGATTCGCATTCTCCGAGGCGTAGGCTCTACGAGCCGGAGGCCAGAGCGGGCAAAGCAAGTCCCCCCTTTGGGTATATACCAAGTCAGATCCTCTGAACTATAATTTTTACTCTATGGGACCAAACAATTTTGCTGAATCGGGTTCTATTGATGACTGTCGAGTTTCAACAGGGCCAAACAGTTTTGCTGAATCTGTTTCTATTATTGACGGTTCGGGTTCTATGGGTTCGAACAGTTTCGGTGATTCGGATGGTGTTGATATCTTCTTGGATGAGGAAAGTGGGGCGCTTTTTTTACGAACAGATGCACGCACGAAGGAATGGGGCATTGGTTTGCGCGAGGTCAATAGCTCTTCGGGGATGGAAATCGTGTCGCCGACGTCGATCTTTTTAGGATCCAGTTCGGGATTTGTTTTGGCAATGGCGTTCCAATTTTTCACGGCCCCGGTGTACCATTTTGCGATGTGAGATAGTGTTTCTTCCGGCCAGCGAACCTTGTGTAAATAGAAACGGGGTTCCGGCGTCGCTGGTGTAGGTATCTCTAAAGCAGGCGTATCGGGCACTGCAACAGGAGTTTCAGGCTTGATTTCAACCTGGGCAGGCGGCACTTCAGGTGCCGGCTGGAGTGGAGAGTGTTGGTATGCACAACAGTTTAGGATCCAGATCAAGGATAGTGCCAATAAGCCTTTAGCGATTTTCTGTTGTTTGCCACACACCACTATGACACTTCCTTATAATTTTTAAGCTGATTTAGATATTGTTGTGCCCTTTGATTCTTGGGGTTGTTTATCATAGCTTTTTCAAGGTTTTCGATGCATTGTTGTTTTTTTCCCTGTTGTTGTTGAACCACAGCAAGATTAAATAGTACTTTGTCGAGATAAGGCGGTTTTAAATCAACGACATGAAGAAACATTTTTTCGGCATTTGCAAAATCTTTGGTTGATGCATAGATAAACCCAAGATTATAAAATGCATCCGAAGGACGGTAGCTTAAATTTGCAGCTTTTTGATAGGCTTTTATGGCTTTTGGGTAATCTTTTGATTTTGTATAAAGCCTTCCTAAATCAAAGTGGGCTTCAGCATTTTGAGGGTCAGCTTCAATTGCCTTGGACAGTAATATCTCGGCTGTATCGGAGTTTTTTATAAAGACGCCGGCTGCCTGCCCTAGTAACGCCTTTGAGTAGTACATCTTAATCGTTGACGCATTTGTTGGGTTTTGTGCGATGGCCTGCTCAAACAATTCAATTGCTCGATTAAAATTTTTGTTGTGCAGTGCTGTTTTAGCCTGCTCCAATACATTGGGTTTTGATATTTCGGTTTTTGGGGGAGATGGTGCTTTTATTGGGTGATCCGGTGTGGTTTTGGCATCTTTTATCTGGACGTTATGTGAGGTTAAATGACCTTCGGATTTACCTGGAGATGATGCCGTTGTTTTGAGGGCAAGTGTTGTCGGTTTGGGTGGATTGTTTTTTGTCGTCAACGCCTTCTGAAAAAGACCTGTAATGAACAGGATCATCAACGCCAAAGATACAGCAGACGTCCAGAAAAACCGTCTTTTTTGAAGAAGTGTTGGTAAAGATGCAGCAGAAACCCAGGAAAACAGTCTTTTTTGCATGCGTTTTAAAAAAGGTATGGCAGTAGATGCCCAGGAAAACAGTCTTTCTTGTATACGCTTTGTAAAAGACACGGCAGCAGAGACCCAGGAAAACAGTCTTTTTTGCATGCGTTTTATAAAAGGTACGGCAGCAGATGCCCGGGAAAACAGTCCCTTTTGCATGCGTGTTGCAAAAGATAAAACAGGCGTCCAGGAAAATTTTCTTTTTCGCAATCGTGTTACAATAGACACTTTAGAATCATCAGCTTTATTATTCTGAGTTTCTCCTTGGGAGTTTATGTGTTTCCTAGTGCTTTCTGGCTGAGGTAAAATAAAAATCCGAGCTCCTGTGTTTTCAGACGATGCCGCTTCCTCGGCTATATCTTTTAAAAACGGACACGCTACAGAATGGGATCGACATTCTGGATGATGTCGCTCATGGGAAATTGAATGGTTGTTGTTCCGGGTTTCGCCTATGGAATTGAATTGTTGAGCACATTCTGTGATAACGTCCGGGGTAATTTTTTCGAAACCCCGCGCATACCCTGTTAATAGAGCATGATCGCAAATGGTGTTTATAAGACGCGGGTAACCCTTGGAAAAATGATATATCTCTTGAACGGCATTTTGAGTAAAAATGTTTTTTTCAGTCCCGGCGACTTTCAATCGGTGCTTGATGTATGCCAAAGTTTCATTTTCTGACAAAGGCTCAATCTGATAAACCAAACTGATTCTTTGTCGAAGGGCGCGGCATTCAGGCAAGGCCAAGGTTTGATGTATTTCATTTTGGCCCACGAAGAATATGTTGATGAGTTTTTCTTCCGGGAGCTCTATGTTGGATAAAAGCCGAATATGTTCAAGAACTTCTTTTGATAAGCTGTGAACCTCGTCTATGATGAGCAGAACATTTCTATTTTCCGAATATACTTTTTTTAAAAATTGGCTGAAATAAACAATGAAATCTATTTTGCAGTCAAATTTCTTGGGAATATTGAATGATAATGCAACAAAATTAAAGAATTCAATGAGATCTAACGCAGGGTCCGTAATGTTTGCCACCAGCGTATCTTTTTCGATACTTTCCAACAATGCATTAATCAATGTTGTTTTGCCCGTACCCACGTCTCCGGAAACAAGCAGAAATCCCTTTTGGTCGACGACGCCATATTTTAAAGTTGCCAGTGCTTCCTTATGCTTCTCACCGAGCCAAAGAAACTTTGGATCTGTGCTTAACTGGAATGGCTTTTTAGCGAGACTGTAATGAGATCGGTACATATTTAAATTTTGTCGATTTTTCTATAAATCGTTGTACGATTTTATTCGGATACATCCATAGTGACTTTTTGCATCGACCGGTCATAATGGACCGGAGATGGGCCTCTTTTTAAATAGATGACATGCTGTGAGTCTGATACTTTATTGGATATTTGTTGTTCCTGCTGAAAAGAAAAGTCGTTCATCATTGTATTCAGCTGATTTCTAAGAACTGAATATGAATAGTGACGGGAAGCGACTTCGTAGTTTGTATTTACCATCTTTTCTTTTAGTTCACGGGATTCAATTATTTCTTTTATTTTATGAACGGTGTTTTTTGTGAGAAATCCATCCATAACAATCAGTTCAAAACTTTTAGGTTCTATATCTCTGATAAATGTGGCATATCGATTGACCAATATCGGTTTTTTAAAATAAACGGCTTCAATAAGCGCATTGCCGAATCCTTCGCAGACGCTGGGATATGTGATAAAATCTGCACAAGGATAGATGTCCCATAGCGTATATTCTGTTTGATAATTTCCATTTCCATTCCAGGGATCTGAAATTTGTGTCGTTAACATGCGAAGGTCTACCCCACGTTCCAAGGCATAGTCTTTAAGCCACTGCTCGTATTCAAAACCCTCATCACCGGCTTCGTGAGATACAACCAGTTTATAACGAGGATCTTTCAGCGCCTTCACCAGTTCAATGGCTTGCTCTATACCTTTTCGGCGGATGATGCGCGTGGGCTGTAAAACAATTTTATCATCGGGATTTAAACCAATGCTCTTTCGAAACGATAGAACCTTTTTTTCATCCACAACAGGTGGATGATCGAAATCCAGAACGTTTGGAACAATGATCGAAGAGATTCCCGTACGTAAAGCCAGCTGTTCCAAAGCTTCTGAATTGATGACTGCGTGCCGGATGCTGGGTATATTGGGTGGAAATGCCATTCGCAGATAATCGCTTACAGCATTGACCGAGAACCTGTCCCTTTCCCAGTAGAAATCATGATGGTGGGCAATGGTGGGGATTTCTGTTTCCGCTATTGTTTCCGCCAAAGCAAGTCCCAGAGAAATGTTAAGCGGTATGGTCAGGGCATTTTCGGCGATCAAAAGGTCAATTTGAAACTGATTGATAAAACTGTAAAGCTGAATTTTCAAATAAGATCTCAAAGCATGTATCAATTCGGTAATGGTGTGCTTTCTCCCTGTTTTCCCAAAAATCTGTGAATTGATCCATTGGTTTTGAGTGTGTTGAAAATGAGCTTTGGGTTCAAGAAAACTCTTTTCAGGATTCCGATCCAGTTCACCGGCGAACCAGAAACAGTTGTGTCCGTTTTGTTCGAGGACTTCCGACCACTTGCTGGCTTCCAAAGAAACACCGTCGATTCCAGCAAAACGTGTCGAGACAAATCCGACGTTTTTACCTTTCATCTGTTGCACCCATATGATTTTACCTTAAAAAAATTTCCGCCTTGCTACGCATTATTGACGTTAGGTGCGAAACTTGAGTTATGAATATCTATAACTGTTTTCATCACAGTGATATCGATTGATGTGACACTATGATTTGACTGTAAAGTATAGCAAATTATAGCAAAAGCTATGCCAGACGAGATATCGTTAAATAATATAAGATATTATAGATAGTTAAAATATCTTGCACAAGAACGGAGGTGTGATATTGAGTAAAAAACATCTAAGAATTGTGAAATTGATTACACAATTTGAACGGTAGCAGCCTAGGAATTATGGCTGATTGTCGGGGAAAAGCCCAAAATCGATGTTTTAACAGGGATAGTTGATAGGGTGGTGTTTTTGGGTGTGAAGTCGTCTAAGCCTTCGCTAATCATTTTCCTTTATGAAAGGTACGTGTTCACGGGATTTGCTTCCCCGTGAACACGTACAAATAAAGGATGTAAAACTTGAGTTATCATTAAATGAAAAGCTGTTTCCATGTTTTTTACGAAATATTTAGATCAGGCAGATTTTTGGTCAGCCGATAATACATCGCAGCATCTGTGGAATAAATAAACAGGGCTGTCCATATCAAAACAAAAGCAAATATCTGGGTGCTTGAAAGTGGCTCATTGTACAAAAAGACACCCAAAAGAAACATGCAGCTCGGTGCGATATACTGTAAAAAACCGACAGTGGAAAGATTCAGCCGCCTCGTACCCAGCGTAAAGAGAAGAAGCGGAAAGGCTGTAAGAAAAGCGGCTCCCATAAGAAAAAGATCGATCTTGATACTGATGCGAAATAAAGCTCCGACACCTTTACTGTGCAGAAATAGGATATAAGCCAAGGCAGGGCCTGAAAGAAGGAGCATCTCTATAAACAGGCCTACCAGGGAACTGACCGGGGCCACTTTTCGAATCAGGCCGTAAAACCCAAATGCAAAGGCAAGGGACAGGGCTATCCAGGGAAATTCTCCATAATGAAAGGTCAGATATAGTACCGCGATGCCAGCCAGCACCAAAGATACCGTTTGCATGCGTCTCAATCGCTCCCTGAGAAAAACCATGCCCAGCAGGACATTGATCAGCGGATTGATAAAGTATCCAAGACTTGCCTGGAGAATGTGTTCATTGTTAATCGCCCAGATGTAGATGAACCAGTTGAATCCAAGAAGTATTGTTGTGGGGATCAGGATCACGAAGGTCCGCGGCTTTTTTACGGCCGCAATGAATTCATTCCAGTGCCTTTGGAATACAAGTACAATAATAAGAAAGAAAAAGGACCAGATCATTCGATGCATAATGATCTCAAAGGCAGGAATGTCGCGCATCACTTTCCAGTAGATGGGACTTAACCCCCAGATCAAAAATGCCGACGATGCATACACTGCGCCGGACAAGGATTCCTGCCGTGATTTTGAAGGATTGACGTGTTTCATAAAATAATCGTGTTTTATACAGGGAGCTGAATATGAAAACCATTTACCGTAGACCATTTGAAAATTGATGTCAAAAGATATCCATCTTGACATAAAACGTGGAATTCAAATAAAAGAGCGTAGAGTGCTTTTATACTTTTATATAAAGATAAGGAGAAGAAAATGGCGCAAATTTTAGCGATTTATGGAAGCCCCAGGCGACGGGGAAATACCGCAACTTTGCTCAAGCATGCTGTTCAGGGAGCGGTCGACGCCGGCGCCCAGGTCGATGAGATCATATTAAGAGATTTAAAGATGTCTCCTTGTTTGGAAATATACGCCTGTAAAAAAGAAGGACGATGCGCCATTAAAGACGATTTTCACCAGGTTGTGGATCAAATTCTGTCGGCCAAAGGATTGATTCTGGCCAGTCCCATATTCTTTTATACGGTGAGTGCCCACACGAAAATATTAATGGATCGATGCCAGTCGCTGTGGGTGAAAAAATATTGGATCGACAAGGTTCCGTTCGGTCAATGGGAGCCTAAACGAAAGGGTCTTTTTATTTCCGTCGGGGCAACGAAGGGTAAAAAACTTTTCGACGGGACCCTTTTGACGGTCAAATATTTTTTCGACGTGTTGGATACGGAGCTTTATCGATCGCTGTTATATCGCGGGCTGGATTTTGAAGATGATGTTTTAACGCATCCGGAATATCTTGAAGAGGCCTATGAGGCCGGCAAGGCGCTTGTCAAAGCGATTTAAAGAACATGCCTGCCTTGGTTGCTCCTGCGGGTGTGAGCCCGTCAGTATCTACTGAGATCGCTTATGAAAATCTGAAATGGACTTCAGAGTAAATGGCAGGGGGGGAATACGGGATCGGATGTCATGCAAAGACGATTTAAATGAAAAGGGGACAATCAAATGATCAAAGAGATTACCGCAAAGGAGCTTAACGCAGAACATTTCATCAATGAGAAGGTCAAAGAGATTCAGCAAGCTGTCGGAAACGGGATAGCGATCAATGCGCTCTCGGGAGGCGTTGATTCGTCCACGGTTACGATGCTCGGCCATCGCGCCTTAGGAGACCGCCTCAAGACCGTGTTTATCGAAAACGGTCTTATGCGTGAGGGAGAGCCCGAAAAGGTTGTCAATCTTTTCCGAAAGCTTGGTGTTAAGGTTGAGGTTGTCGATGCACAAAAAGAATTTTTTGCCGCACTCGAAGGAATCACGGATCCGGAAGAAAAGCGCGAAGCGATTACCCAGGCTTTTTACAAAGACGTCTTCGGACGCCTCGTCAAGGAAAGTGGCGCAAAACACCTTCTCCAGGGAACCATATTGACCGATATCGACGAGACCGTCGCAGGGATAAAACGGCAACACAATGTCTTTGAGCAGCTCGGAATCGATCCAAAAGAGGCTTTTGGCTATCACATCATCGAGCCGCTCATTCAGCTTCGCAAAGACGGTGTTAGAAAAGTTGGTGAGGCTTTGGGGCTTCCGGCAGAGATCTTTGATCGAATACCATTCCCGGGTCCGGCACTCGCGGCACGTGTGATCGGCCAAGCAACCCCGGAACGCATCGAGACGGTTCGAAAGTCAACGGTCGTGGTCGAACGGCTGCTCAAAGACACCGGTGCATTCCAGTATATGGCGATCCTTCATGAAGACCGCGTGACCGGCATGCGCGACGGATTGCGCGATTTTGGTCAGCAGATCGAGGTGCGTTGCTGGGAAAGCGTTGATGCGCGGGTGGCAACACCGACAAAACTTTCTTTCGAAATCCTCGAGAAACTCGCCAGCGAGATTCTCCGCGATGTGCCCGGCATCGTCAGTGTCACGTACAACATAGCACCAAAACCCCCTTCAACAATCGAAGCGGTCTGACGACAGTAGAAGAGAATGGGGAATTTTTTTCTGAGATGATGAGTTTTTATTTTGAACATGTTTTCCCGGAGACGTCTTCATGGACAAAGATATCCGGCCTCTGTCAATATCAATACCGATGACCGTCACCATGACGTTCTGGTTGACCTTGACGATATCCGCCGGATTTTTTACGTATCTGTCCGACAGTTCGCTAATGTGCACCAAGCCATCCTGGTGCACTCCCATATCGACGAAAGCCCCGAATGCAGTGACGTTGGTAACAATGCCCGGAAGCTTCATGCCGGACTTTAGATCCCTGATTTCTTTAATGTCATCTGCAAAAGCGAACGCTGTAAATGATTCTCTCGGATCACGGCCCGGCTTTGACAGCTCATCCAGTATATCATTTAAGGTCGGTATTCCAACCGTGTTTGTTACATACTTTGAAATGTCTATTTTTCCCCTGAGTGTTTCATGGGCCATCAAATCTGTCACCTTGCACCCAAGATCTCGGGCCATGGTATTTACGATGGGGTAGCTTTCAGGGTGCACTGCGCTTGCATCTAAAGGATTGTTACCCTCTATTATTCTTAAAAAACCCGCCGACTGTTCGAAGGCCTTGGGACCGAGCCGCGACACATTCTTTAACGCCATCCTTGATGGAAATGGACCGTTTTCATTTCTATAGGCCACGATATTTTGGGCCAATTGAGGACCAAGCCCCGAAACGTACGTTAGGAGCTGGACGCTGGCTTGATTGACATCCACTCCGACACTATTAACGCAGCTTATCACCACGTCATCTAAGGCCTGCTTTAAGGAAGACTGATCCACATCATGCTGATACTGACCTACACCGATGGATTTTGGATCGATTTTGACAAGTTCGGAAAGCGGGTCCATCAAACGTCTGCCGATGGAAACCGCTCCGCGGATGGTCAGGTCGAGATCGGGAAATTCTTCACGGGCAATGGCCGATGATGAGTAAATAGAAGCCCCACTTTCGTTAACCAGTATGACATGAACATCGTTAATGGACAAATTTTTAACAAAATCTTCAGTTTCCCTTCCGGCTGTTCCGTTGCCGATGGCAATTGCTTCGATATGATACCTGTGACACAGCATCCTAACTGTTTGCGCAGCCTCTTGGGTTTTTTTTTCAGATAGATGAGGATATATCGTCTCATGGTGAAGGAATTTCCCTTGTCTATCCAGGCAGGCTATCTTACATCCTGTCCTGAACCCCGGGTCAATTCCCATAACCCTTTTGGATCCAAGGGGAGGGGCCAATAGGAGCTGTCGTAAGTTGTCTTCAAATATCTTAATGGCCTCGGCATCGGCGCGTTCTTTTGAGACCAGACGTGTTTCTGTTTCCATGGATCGTGATAGAAGCCTTTTGTAGCTGTCGCGAACAGCGAGCTTAACCTGTTTTGAATCCTTGCCATCCCCTTTGACAAAAAGTTTATCCAATATCGCGATGGCATCTTCTTCAGGAGGCGCTATGGTAAGGTTTAAGATGTCTTCTTTTTCTCCCCGACGCATGGCAAGTATCCTGTGTGAAGGCGCTTTGGAAATAGGTTCTTCCCAATCAAAGTAGTCTTTATACTTGGCCCCTTTTGATTCCATCCCGGACGAAATCACACTTCTAATGATTCCTTTTTCAGCAAATAACCGGCGCAACCATGCTCGAGCCTTAGAATCCTCATTGACCCATTCCGCAATAATATGTCCGGCACCGGTGAGTGCATCCTCCGCCGAATCGACCTTTTTTTCATCATCTACAAAATTAGCGGCCAATACATATGGATCTTTTCCTTTTTGCTCAAATATGATCTTTGCAAGGGGCTCAAGGCCTTTTTCCATGGCAATTGTGGCTTTGGTTCGACGCTTGGGCCGGTAAGGAAGATAGATGTCTTCAAGGATCGCCATGGTCTTTGCAGCAAAAACCGCTTCTTTCAGTTCATCTGTAAGATGCCCATGCGTCTCGAGAGATTTCAGTATGGTTTCCCGACGATTATCCAGTTCTTTAAGCTGGTTCAACCGGTCGCGAATCGATGTGATTTCAACTTCATCCAGGCTCCCTGTCGCTTCCTTTCGGTATCGAGCGATAAACGGAATCGTTGCTCCTTTATCAAGGAGCACTGCAACCGCCTGAACCTGTGACTCGTTTATATCGAGTTCTTCCGCTATTGTGGATTGGTGCGTATGTTCCATTATATCCTTAGGTTTTGATGAATAGATAAGATTTTATTTATTCGGGATCAAGTCATGAGAACTCATGGGGATATTTTGTTGTCATTTTGATGATTGAATCCGGTACGAAAATCTTCTTTTTTAAGCCCTCCCTTTGTTTTAGGAACGGACTCGATAAAATATGATTTCAACGATTCTGAATCATTTCTGCCAATGCTTTTAGTGCCATACTGTAGCCCTTAATACCCAGTCCGGTAATCTGGGCGGTTACAATATCCGATATCAAAGATTTGTGTCGAAACGGTTCCCTTTTGTAGATATTTGAAATATGTATTTCGATGATCGGAATATCAAGTGCAAGCAGTGCATCTCGGATTGCGATACTGGTGTGGGTATATGCAGCAGGATTGATAATAATTCCTTTTTGAGTTGCAGCAGCTTCCTGGATCTTTTCGACAATGGCCCCTTCGTGATTGGATTGGAAGGTTTCGACAAAAATTCCCAGTGTTGTCCCTAGTTTTTCAAGTTCGGAATTGATTTCATCCAGTGTTGTCTTGCCGTATATTTCAGGCTCTCTTTTACCCAGCATATTCAGATTGGGTCCGTGAATGACCAAAACTTTCAATTTGTTTTTCTCCTGATTCATTTGATTATTAACTCCTTGATTCATGTTAACCTTTCCTGTTCCAAGTTGTAGGAAAGAGAAAAGAGAAAAGAGGATAAGGGAAACCACGGATGAACACGAATAAACACAAATATTTTGAAAAATAAGAAAGTAAGAAGGTGCGAAGGTCAGAAGGTCGGCACATGTTCTTGATTTCCAAACTTCTCACTTTCTAACCTTCTCATCTTCTAATTACATTTGCGTCCATTTGCGGTTATCTATTTTCTAATTCCTATTTCCTATATTCTAACAGGATTGTTATTCTTCGATCATCTTTCGAAATTTAGAGATGGTTTCTTTATAGTCCGGGCTTTTGAAAATGGCCGACCCGGCCACAAAGACATCAACTCCGGCATCTGAAATATTTTTGATGGTTTTTTCGTTCACCCCCCCATCGATCTCTATAAGAATGGAAAGCCCCCGGTCTTGAATCATTTTTCGAAGGGAACGGATTTTGTCAAGGCTGTTGGGTATGAATTTTTGACCGCCAAACCCTGGATTTACGCTCATGATCATGACAAAATCCACATCTTCAAGGGTCCATTCAATGGCAGATAGCGGCGTTGAAGGATTCAGCACCACACCGGCACGCAAATCCAGCGATTTTATCATCTGGATGGTCCGGTTTAAATGGATACAGGCTTCCACCTGAACTGAAATCAGGTCGGCGCCCGCTTTTGCAAAGTCTTCAATATACCGATCCGGATTTTCAATCATCAGGTGAACGTCAAGGGGGAGTGAAGTGATACGCCGTGCGGCTTCGACGATTAAAGGGCCGATGGTGATGTTTGGGACAAAATGGCCGTCCATGACATCGACATGAATCCAGTCGGCTCCGGCTTTTTCAACAGATCGTATTTCATCTCCCAGTTTTGAAAAATCAGCAGACAGTATCGAGGGTGCAATATATTTCATTGTTGAATCTCCTGAGACCTTTGTAACACCCCCTTTTTGCCCAATTTCTGCGTCAGACTCAAATTTTAATCCTCAAAATACTTAATGTATTCCTGTGGTTAAAATTTTCGCCTTCCCCTCCGGGGCGTAGACCCTACGAGCCGGAGGCTTGAACTTGAACAAAAATGAGCCTTTTTCAAAGATCTCATCCTGTACCGGATAATTCGAAAATCATTTAATATCAAACAGTTTTGTTCACGATATTTACACGATGAATACCCCGTGTCAAGTGTCAAAAACCTTACCCGTCATCATAAACCTGGGTCTTTATCAATTTGTCATCCTCGTAAAGAAAAACGGTGGTATTGTTATTATTGGGGATGATGAGCCAGATCTCCTCTCCGGGTTGTATGAATTCGTCAAATATGGTGTTCGAAACGCCAAAACTGTTTAACATCACCCGGATATGTCTTTTTAAAAAACCGTCGTTGACCCTGTACCTGAATAAGCTCCCGCCAGGCGAACCCGCTAAATAACCATTGCCTTTCCGTCCGGGTTTTCTGTTAATGACAAGGTCCACAGTGCCGCCTTCAGTTACTGAATAACCGGATAACGGTTCTTGGGCAATAATGGTATTTAAGGGTTTGTCTTCGTAAAATACAGACTTTATTTTTCCGAGTATCAGATTGCTGTTTTCGATCAGGGGAATTGCACTGTCAAGAAAGCGCCCTTTAAGATCCGGCATTTTGTATTCCTGTGGTCGAATTCCAATGCTGACAAGGAGGTTTACGCATTCGTTCCGGGTTATCATCGTTCCGGCAGAAGGAACCTGGGCAATAATCGAATCTTTTTTTATACGATTGCTGTAAGTACTGGATATTTGTCCCTGGCACAAGCTGTTTTCTTCCAAAATGATCCGGGCCTGCTGAACGGGCAGCGTTTCAAGGTTGGGCATCAGGATGGATTTTGGACCTTTTGAAATGATGATCCTGACATCCCGTCCTTTTTTTATTTCCGATCCAGGTTCCGGTTCTTGAAAAATAACATTGTTCTTGGGTATCTCGGTGCTGTATTCTGATCCCTCAACCTTTGTATTAAGTCCCAAATCTGTTAATAATTCAAGTGCATAAACTACCTTTTTTCCTGATAGGTCGGGCACTACCACAGTATCCTCACTTTTTATAATCATTGTAAGGGTCAAATAGGCACTTGCACCCACTACGAGGATAAACACAAAAAACAGAATAACTATTTTTAATGCTCGCGAGATCATTTTGCCCGTTTCATACAGACAGCAAAAAAGCCATCCATGTTGTGGAGATGGGGAAAAGTTTTTAAATATCCGTTGCCGGTTAAAAGAGAACGTGCTTCATAAGGTAAACCGTCCGGATTTTTTTCTATAGCAAAATCTTTATGCTTATTCAAAAAACCTTTTATCACGGATTCATTTTCTTCGGGTTCCGTACTGCAGACACAATAAACCAGGAGACCTTCAGGTTTGACTTGATGCGCCAGGTTATCCAGAAATGTCGCCTGCCTTTTTGCGTGGCGAATCAGGTCCTTTTCTAATGTGCTCCATTTTGCATCCGGATTTCTTCTTAAAACACCAAGGCCGGAGCACGGCGCATCCAATAAGATCCGATCAAATTTTTTAATGGATTTACCGCCGGCAGGATCATTCAGATCATAAGTGAGGGGTGTGACCATTGAGATTCCGAGCCGGACCATTTCAGATTGAAGGCGATACAGTTTTTTCGCATTGTTATCCATGGCAATCAGTTTTCCACGGTTATTCATCATCTGAGAGATATGCCCTGTTTTTCCGCCAAGACCGGCACATGCATCTAAAACCGTTTCACCCGGCTTCGGGTTTAAAAGAAATGTAACCAGCTGTGCGGCTTCATCCTGAACCTGGAACAGTCCGTCTTCAAACGCTTTCATTTCCGGAATAGATTTTTTTGGATTAAAGAAAAAGGCACCGTCCGGTGCATAGCCTGTACTCTCAACCTTTTCCACATCTCTTTCAAGGCGTTTTAACAACGTTTCACGGCGGGTCTTCAGCGTATTGCAGCGAACGGTTAGGGGCGGGATGGTGTTGATTGCATCACAAAGCAAAACGGTCTCTTCCAAGCCAAACCGATCCAGCCATCTTTCAAGCAGCCATTTTGGAAATGACTTTTTCACCGCCAATGCAGATACCGGGTCTTTGTTCACATCCGGAAAGGAGACCTGTTGATATTTTTTTACGGCATTTCGCAAAAGTCCGTTGATAAAGCGCACGACATAAGGCTCGGTTACAGATTTTGCCATTTCAACGGATGTGTTTACTGCTGCCGATACAGGTATCCGATTCAAATAAATGATCTGAAAAAGTGCGATCCGCAAAATATTCATCACTTTGGGATCGATTTGGCTCAAACGGGTTTTCGAGAAATAAGCGATGATCCAATCGAGTTTTGCCCGCCACCGAAGAACGCCGTATACAATGGCTTGAAGCAATGCACGATCTTTCTTCGAAAAAAAAGTGTGTTGAGAGAGAACCTCATCCAATATGTTGTCTAAAGTTTTGTTCCCTTGATCCAGGGTGTTCAGGATGTGTAGCGAAGTTTTGCGTGGGTTATTAACCATCATTCCATTACTCCATTATTCCAACTTGGAAGAAGGCCCTAACTTATATCCCCGCAGGAAATCCTTAATAAAAAGACGCTTTCCAGACTCACCCTGAATTTCCATAATAGATAGAACACCTTTTCCGGTTGAGATCCACAGTTCATCGGGAAAGCCTTTTATTACTGTGCCGGGAGAAGCTTCGGTATCCATAACAATGGTCTTGGCCTTGAAAATTTTAAGGCGTTTTTTATCATGAAAGGTAAAAGCACCGGGCCATGGCGTCATCCCGCGAATGAATGCTTCAAGGGATTCGGCGGGCAGCTTCCAATTCATACGACCATCATTTTTTTTAAGCATGGGCGCATAAGTGGCCTGGGTATGATCCTGAGAGATCGGATTGATGTCGCCGGTTTCAAAAGCGTTCAGGGTTTGAATGAGAAGGTCTGCGCCAAGATCAGCCAGACGGTCATGAAGGGTGCCTGACGTGTCATCGGGCGCTATTTCAAGTTCAGAAGAAAGGAGGATATCACCGGTATCCAGGCCTTCGTCCATTAACATCGTCGTGACGCCGGTCTCTTTTTCTTCATTGATGATTGCCCACTGGATCGGCGCCGGTCCGCGATATTTTGGAAGGAGTGATGCGTGAATATTAATGGTCGCAATTTTGGGTATAGCGAGTATGTTTTTCGGGATAATATGGCCAAAGGCAACCACCACAATAAAGTCAGGGGTGTGTTTTTCGATGCAGTTCGAGAATTCGGCTGTTCGGACCGAAGATGGCTGAATAACCGAGAACCCCAGATTCATGGCTGTTTCTTTAACCGGGGAAGGAGTGAGCTTGCGCCCCCGACCTTTTGGCCGGTCAGGCCGGGTAACGACCAAAGCTATATCTTGATCATTTTTGTGAAGGGCCTTTAAAGCAGGCACCGCAAATTGAGGTGTGCCCATGAATATGATTCCGGCCTTTTTTTTCATTTTGTTCTTAAGTTCTTTTGTATTTTTCTTTTATACATCCCCCTTTTCAAAGAGCTGATGCGGTCTATAAACAAAATGCCGTTTAAATGGTCGATTTCGTGCTGAAGGACCACAGCAAGGAATCCTTCCGCTTCTATCCGCAAAGGTTTCTCGTTTCTGTCAACGCCCTCAACGAGAATAGCGGCTGATCGTTTAACGTCGGCCCTGAAATCAGGGACACTCAGACATCCTTCGCCCTCTGATAAGATACTCCCTTCACTCGATATAATTCTGGGGTTGATCAACACATGTAAAGATCGTTCTCCGTCCTTGGCTGAAACATCGTAAACAAGAAGACTTTTGTTAATCCCCACCTGTATTGCAGCCAAACCAATGCCAGGCTCCATGTACATCGTTTCAGCCATGTTTTCAATCAAGTCCTGAATTTTGCCATCGATGTTTTCAACCGGTTGGGTCGGCTCACTGAGGAATTTGTCCGGATATGTTATGATTTTCAGCATAGCCATGGGGTGACCTTTTTTAGGTGCTTATTGATAAAAAGATAGAGCAGGCCCCGGTTAAATAAAAGCAAAAACATTGATTTAACAGAGCAGGGCGATACTATAAATTTTCAATCGTCAATTTTCAATTCCTTTACGTTAGTTAACCTTATTTGATTTCGAATCGTTCGGGTTAAGGATAACTCTTGTCCTTTCTTCATATGAAACCTGTAATATATTTACACTGGTTACCATTGCGGAAATAATCCCCACAAAAATAACAGGGAATATTTGAATGGCATGATTTGCCAAAGTATAACCGGCGGCATCCTTGGATGAAACCCCAAAAAGTAAGAGGGCAAAGACACCCCCTGCCTCCCAAATCCCCCAGAAGCCGGGAACAGAAGGAAGTGCGATAAAGAAACAGATAATGGCCATGGTCGCTGTAATTTCAATAAACGACAATTCGATTCCCGGACAGCCCAATGACACCAAGTAATATGAAAAAGCTGCAAGACCCCAGATAACAACAGAGAGACCGAAACAGGCACATATTTTCATGGGGTGTTTGACCAGTGTGAAACCAGTGGCGAAATTTTCGACGACACTCACCATGGGATCGCAAATGTTTTTTTGTATCTTTTTTTTAAGATCAGGTCCGGCAAAAAAAAGCATCCGTGGTATCCTTTTTATGAAGCCGTTGATCACATTCCGGGTTTTGCTGAACCCGACCAGGGCTATTCCGCCAATAAGCAGTAGAAGCAGTTCGAATGTTCCTTTGCCGACAGTCATAAGTGTTGTTTTATTGAGATGGTACTTGCCAAAAACAATATCAATATTTGGATCTATCTCAATTGTGGCAAGAAGCACCGCAAAGAGAATAATCAGAATACCGACATCAAACACCCGCTCAGCGGCGACCGTCGCTAGACCGGTGGAAAATGGAATATTTTCCTTTTTTTGCAAAATAACAGGTCTGGCCACTTCTCCCACCCTTGCCGGAAGAATACAATTGATCATAAAGCCGATCATCAGCGGATGAAATGATTGCCAGAACCTTATTTTACCGGCCGATTCAAGTATTATTTTCCATCGATAGGCTCTCAGAGCAAAGCTTAATAAAATAACTACAACAGCCGGCAGTATCCATACATAATTGATGGATGCAAGATAGATGATAAGATCATTAAACGGGACATTTCTAAAGGCCAGATAAAGCGTCAGAATAGAGACTGCCAGTCCCAGAATCAGTGAAATCCCTATTTTTTTATTCATTGGAGTATCATCACAGATCGGATCCAAATAAAAACCGAGGATTCAGGTATTAAGGGTTCGCTCAAAAATATATTCACATTTTCGCATTTCAGCTTCAGGCCATCTTTGGTCGCTGCTCAATCCCGAAGTCCTCAAAATAGCTCGATATTCCTGTGGCTTCGCTCAATCGCAGCAACCAAACCTGACCTAAATCTGAACGCCAATTCTGCGAATATATTTTTGAGCGAACCCTAAGAAAGGATTTTGCGTGCCTTTACAATGTCCTTCTTGATCTGATCAGACAGTTCGGAAATATCCGAAAATTTTTTTTCATCCCTGATGCGTCGTACAAAATCAACCCGAATTTTCTGACCATAAATGTTTTCATTAAAGTCGAGAATATGGACTTCCACCGAAAAAACATGATCGTCGAAAGTGGGGCTGTAGCCAATATTGGCAACGCCTTGAAAAATTTTTCCCATACATTCCACCGTAACCGCGTAAACACCGTTCTTTGGGCAAAGTTCGTCGTGAAGGTTAATATTTGCCGTGGGAAATCCAAGAAGTTTTCCACCCCTGTTGCGTCCGGTAGTGACAATCCCCCTGAGCTGATAATAACGACCCAATAGTTTTTGAGCCTCATCTACCTTGCCCGCCATGACAAGTTCACGTGTTCGCGTACTGCTGATTCGGCCCGGCCCATTCTTTGATGTTTGAATCCAGTCGGCAACAACAACTTCAAATCCTAAATTCTTGGCATAGGTTTGTAAAAGATCTATATCTCCCTCTCGATTTCTACCAAAGGTATAATCTTTACCCACGACAATGGCTTTCATACCGATTGATTTTAACAGGATATCTTCCACAAATTCCTTTGCCGATATTGCCGCAAATTCCTTGGTAAAGGGAACGCAGATCAAAACATCTATACCTGAGTTTTCAATCAGTTCGACTTTCTGTTCATAGAGGGTAATGAGCGGCAAATGCCCGTTTTGTTTTAAAACACGGACCGGATGGGGTTCAAAGGTCATAACGATGGATGTGCCGTCAAGGCTCTCAGCCTTTTCGACCACCTCATGAAAAAGAGCTTGATGTCCGATGTGGACACCGTCGAAATTGCCGATGGTAATCACAGCATTTTTAAATGGTTTTTCAATCTTATCAATGTGTTTAATGAGTTCCATTCTAATTTTTTCCGTTAACAAATATCGGCCTTGACAAAAATAGAAAAACATATATATAAAATACCCTTTATATTAAATCAATCTTAAATGATTTTATTCATGCCGAAGTGGCGGAATTGGTAGACGCGCTAGGTTCAGGGTCTAGTGGGGGTTTCTCCGTGGGAGTTCGATTCTCCCCTTCGGCACTCTTTATATTTTAAGATGTTGATTATATTATAGATGTTTTATCGAAAACCTCCGAATGTACCACCTAATACAAGACTGGTACAATTTGGGGGTTTTATTTTGTCCAAAAATTCAGCCCAAAAGTATGCCTATGTTTCCCACAGAAACATCTCGTATTATTCCGAGACTTTTCAAGATCGATTACTAAATTCATTCAGCAAATTTATAATAATATTAGACAGGAAGGAAAAATGTCAACTCTATCCAAAACCCAATTGAAAAACATAATCAAGAAATATGTACAAGATTTCATTCATGATTTTAAGCTTGAGCAAGCCACAGGTGGAAGGTCACTTCGTACAGGTATGTCAGGTTGAAAGGGCGTTATTTTTATACGATTTATAACATTCATGACTTTAAACCTTACCATTTCATTCCATGAATACATCCCTTTTCCTCTAATCTCCTGAAATTAATATCTTATAAAAATTCTATATCAACGATTAACATTCTGGCATGATTATTGGACCAGCAATTGGTAAACATCATGGATGGAGGGGGTTTTTAAATCCATGCCGGGATTAAAGACCATGTTCTTTGATATCTGTAAAGATTTGAGGTTTGAAATTCCTGGCATACACAGAAAGCAAAGGTCCTGGATTTAATATTTCAAAGCGAAATCAATACATTTTGGAGCTTGAATATTTCAAACTTCAGATGGACTTGATCTACCACTATGAATCACCATCTACTCAAACTCTGCCCAAATGATCTGATTCTTATTAACCGCGAGGACTTTGTTTTCATGGCCTTTTGCGATCACCTTATAAACAATAATGAAAGGCGAATCGTCTTTGGTAAACAGATCAGAAGTTCTCTCAAGTCCTTTACTATTGACAAACCCCTTAATTTGAGTCCCATCAATAGTTACAATTTTGACCGTCCTCTCATCGACCACATATTGTTGATTGCCTGTAAGTTTTACCATTTCTTGCTTTCTCCTTTTTTAGCCTGTCTGAGCCTATAGCTTTGCCGTTAGCTTCAGGCAGATATAAAACTGTTAATAGGACAAAAATACTTTATTTATGTATTTTAAGTCAAGGTTTCTAATGTGTTAGTATTTGATTTAATAATGTTGGGTTCGTGAATCGGAAGATAATATTTGGTAGGTGCTCACTTGGATGGGACTTCTTCGGAGTGATAAAAGACATACAGATAACTTGTTTGCTGCTGTGCTGTGTACCGGATTTCTCATTCATAGGTGTGCGTGTACAATGATAATAGTTTATAATTTTGAAAATGACGAATAGCAGAAAAAAATTGTTGATGCCATGTGCAAAGCAATACAGACTCACCATTTTCGATATAATCCATCCATTCTTTCTCATTTTCGACCTTTAGACGAAATGTCCATGAATAAGCTCGACAAAATCGATAAAGGAAAGATATGAATAGTTCTGATGTAAAGAAACGGTCTGTTATTATTCTCAAAACAGAATACCCTTTGTTGTTTCTGACAACAATAATTAGAGCGAACGGTGCAGTCTTATGTTTACCAATAAATTGTTAAAATTTTTCAAGATAGCCATAAACACAACTCTGGCCTGACTTGTGATACTATATTTTTTGAGGATATCACAACATTTTTATGGCATCAAAAACCTGTCATTTATAGCAGATCTCAAGTTTCGAATTGAGATTTTATACTTAATCAATGTCAGATACCACTCTTCTCTTCAAGAGGTTCCTCTAAGTTAAATACATACATCGTTTTATCATCAATAACTTTAAGGGTTACAAATACATATGAGCAATAAAGATATCCATAAAACCTGCCATCCGGCCCCAAAATCTCATTGAGCCACGGCTCATAATGAGTGTTCGGATAAATCCATTCCGTCATCTCTATCAAATCTCTTTGATTCTCTACCTTTTTCCACCGATCACCCACCAGCGTTGTATCATTATTTTTCGGATCGAACATGATCCCAAGAGGTCTTCGAACGTTGTATCCTTCATATTTGTCGGAATAATAAATGTTATAATCTTCCCATTTGTCTATTAAATCTTGAATGGTCACTTCATTCTGGCTTTTTGATACAATTCTAAGCTTTCCGTAGTTTTTTGACCATAACGCACAACTGGAGATAATAATAGCGACCAAAAAAACACTTAGAAATTTATATTTTTTCATTTTTCTCATCGTTTTGTCTCTGAATTGTATTTCTTTGAATTTGTGAAATAAAAATAATATCAAAATATATTATATAAGTATTCATGAAGGAATAAATGTCAATTACAGCTATTATTTATTGTTAGATTTAGAAGAGAAAATGTTGTGTTTTCTTGCCAATATTTGATCCATATGTCAAGAATATTGCCAAAGACGACACATTGTAGCAGATAAGCCTTTGCAATTGACATTCAACATTATAATTGAGATAAATCACTTATAATTCCAACCTAATACATGAGGAGCACCTACTTATGACCCTTACAAAAATTCAGATCGTAGAATCAATCCAGAATCAGACTGGTTTCCCCAAGAACAAATCATTAGAAATTGTAGAAACCCTTTTAGAGATCATCAAAATAACTTTGGAATCAGGTGAGGATGTCCTGATCTCTGGATTTGGAAAGTTTTGTGTAAAGGAAAAGAGGGAACGTAAAGGCAGGAATCCAGCAACTGGTGAGGATTTGATGCTGGAACCAAGGAAGGTCGTAACGTTTAGGTGTTCTGGTAAGTTGAGAGAGATAGTAAATGGACAATAAATAGGGCGACCCTTTTGGATCGCCCAAGCAAAGGTTATGGAGATAGGTTGACCATCCATCAAAGCCCTTGCCAATTTTAAAGACTTCCCTCAATGCCGTCATTATACTCGGTGCACATTTAATTTATTTTTTTTCTTTTGCATTATATGCTGGTGACCGGAATATGAAATGCACGTGCACCAGAGAAGCTTTAAGCTTAAATTAATGTATGGGATGGATTCTGTCAAGAAAAAATGACCGTCCAAATCTATAATAAGGAGGGGCTTTTTTTTTACCTTTTCGGGTTGTTTTGTTGATTTAAAGAACTATCTTGTTAAAAATAAACTCGAAAATTTCTAGTCCAAATTACTTTCCTTGATTTTCAGGGGGGTAAACATTTTTTCTTTATTTTTTCGGTGCTGAAATGGTAAAGAATAAAAATATGAAACACAAATTCATGTGATTACTTGTACTTAAGATTTTGCACCCTTAATTTTTGGTAAACGCCTATAAATGGCGATCATGCCGGGAAAATATTTTAAGATGAAATCAATACGGAGGTGAGTTCTGAAATATTCTAATAGATTTTGGAAATTTTTTGTGTCTGTGAAGCTGACCGTGGTGCTGCTGTTGTCAATCGCCCTCACATCGATTGTCGGCACGATCATTCCGCAGAACCAGAACCCTGCGGATTACTTTAGAGCATACGGTGAATATCTTTACAGGCTTTTTGATGTGCTTGATATCTTTGACATGTATCATTCCTGGTGGTTTCAGTTTCTACTGCTATTATTGACCATGAACATTATTGTGTGTTCAATCGACCGTCTTTCCGCTACATGGAAGATTGTATTTGCCAAGAATCCTTCATTTAATCTTTCAAGGTTCAGGAAGCTGTCTCAAAAGGAAGAATTTAACGATAGTTATCCCCCTAACGAGCTGAAAAAAAGATATGAACCGTTTATTTCAAAGAAGTTTGGATATACCAGGGTTGAAGAGACTGAAAAAGGACTGTGCATCTTTGCTGAAAAATGGCGATGGACCCGATTGGGGGTTTACACCGTTCATCTGAGTGTCATCTTGCTGTTGCTCGGTGGCCTCATAGGTTCTATCTTCGGTTTTAAAGGATTTGTCAATATTCCGGAAGGCGAAAAGATTGACAGTGTTCGAGACAGAAATTCCGTCGAAATTCGATATCTTGGCTTTGAAATCAAGTGCGAGGATTTTAATGTCAGTTTCTACGACAACGGGGCGCCCAAAGAGTACCGATCCAGTTTAACCATCATCGAAAAGGGGCATCCGGTATATAAAAAAGATATTATTGTCAATGACCCCCTTCGATATAAAGGGTTTAACATATTTCAATCGAGTTACGGCAGAATGGCTCCAAAGGCTGATCCTAAAGAGAAGACCGCTGTCGAAAAACCTTCGGATGAGATCACGTTAAATTTTGCCGGCAGTCAATCCGGAAAGTCGTACCAGATAAAAACCGTTATCGGTAAGCCGGTGGATATCCCTGAGGGTCTGGGCAAATTCGTTGTTGTAGAGTACAGAAAAACTGCTGAGTTTGTCGGTCAGAACATAGGCGATGCCTATGTGGGAATCCTCACACCTAGTGGCGAAAAACCGGTTGAGGTGCTGTTGCCCCTGCATTTTCCGAATTTTGATCGGATGAGAAAGGGTTCGGTGGTTATTTCTGTGGCCGATCAAACAGCAGAAAAATTTAACCCTGGAGAACAAACCGGCTTACGGTATTATACCGGCCTTCAGGTAACAAAAGATCCCGGAGTTCTGGTGGTATATGCAGGATTTGTCGTAATAATCATCGGTTGTTTTATCACTTTTTTCATGTCCCATAAAAGGGTATGTATTGAAATTATTAAAGGAAAAACAAAAAGCAAAATTATCGTCACAGGCACGGCCAACAAGAATAAAATGGGAATGCAACAAAGGGTTAAAAAACTGTCGGATCAGTTGGCCAGTTTATCACATCGTTCATGACGAGCCCTTATTCATGAGTTCTTTCAGCAAAAATTTAATTATACCTGAAGCGGCAATGTTTTCAAAAAACTAAAGTTTTACTCAAATTTAAATTTTCAATAGTCAGGGGATAAACTATGACCAGTTCGAATTTGTTGTCGATCACCACTTTCATATACGGAGCTGCGACATTCTTTTATTTTGCCTACTGGATTTTCAAAAAACCGTTGCTGGGCAGACTGGGCACATGGACTGCTTTAATCGGTGCTGCCGGAAATTTTGCGGGCATTATCATGAGATGGGTGGAATCTTATCGGATGGGTATCGGGCATGCACCGCTATCAAACATGTATGAATCCCTGGTCTTTTTTGCCGGCACTATTGTCGTTATCTATCTTGTCATTGAACGAAAGTCTAAAAACGCGATAATTGGGGCGTTTGCAACACCCATCGCATTCCTTGCCATGGCATATGCTTCCATGTCTCCGAACATCAGTGATCGTATTCAACCCCTTGTTCCGGCATTAAAAAGCAACTGGCTGATTGCCCACGTCATTGCCTGTTTTTTAGGATATGCCGCTTTCGCCATCGCTTTTGGCATAAGTATCATGTACCTTTTTAAGCAAAGAGATGTGCAGGAAACGAGCAGTTTACTCTCTCATTTTCCAAAAACTCAGGTTCTGGACGAGTTGAATCACCAAATGATCATGTTTGGTTTTCTCTTTTTATCCATCGGCATCATTACCGGTTCTGTCTGGGCGAATTCAGCCTGGGGCAGTTACTGGTCCTGGGACCCGAAAGAGACCTGGTCTCTGATTACCTGGTTTATCTATGCAACCCTGTTACATGCCAGGATGATGCGGGGATGGTATGGCAAACGGATCGCCTATCTTTCAATCATCGGATTTGTGGCGGTTTTATTCACCTATTTTGGTGTGAATCTCCTGCCCGGTTTGCACAGTTATGGATCAGTATAATCTCAACTGATCGTAAACAAAAACGGATAATGAGGAGCAGAACCATGAAAATATTCATTTCCGGCGGAACCGGATTTGTCGGCACCAACCTGGCCCGATATTTACTGGATAAAGGGCACAGCGTTATTGCTGCCGGTACATCCTCTACCCATAAAAGTGTCAATCATGAAAATTTTCGCTACATATCGACGGATACCACGGAGAAAGGACCATGGCAGGATTCACTTAAAGATGTTGATGCGCTGATCAATCTTGCCGGTCGAACGATTTTCAATCGTTGGAGCGAGCGATATAAAAAGCAAATATACAACAGCCGTATTCTTACCACCCGCAACATAGTTGAAGCCATACCTGACGATAAAGAAGTCGTGCTTTGCAGCACCTCTGCTGTGGGATATTATGGCAACAGAGCAGAAGAAATTCTAAACGAAGAAGCGCTTCCGGGGAATGACTTTCTGGCAACGGTTTCTATTGATTGGGAGAAAGAAGCGTTCCTGGCAGAAAAAAAAGGCGCCAGAGTTGCTGCAATTCGCTTTGGTGTGGTTCTGGGGAAAAACGGCGGTGCTCTGGAAAAAATGGTTCCGGCGTTTAAGTCTTTTGCCGGTGGCCCCATAGGGAGCGGGGACCAGTGGTTTCCATGGATTCATTTGGATGACCTCATTTCAGCAGTGTTGTTTATTCTTGAAAATCAGGATATAAAAGGACCTGTGAACTTTTGCGCACCGAATCCTGTCAGAAATCGTGATTTTGCCAAAGCGCTTGGTAAGGTTCTGGGCAGGCCGTCTTTTATAAGAGCGCCATCCTTTATGATCCGGACTCTTATGGGGGAAATGGGAACAATTGTAATGAGCAGCCAGCGGGCGGTTCCGGATAAGCTTCTAAAAAACGGCTTTGAATTCCAGTATCCGGATATTGAAAAGGCGCTTTATAATCTATTAAAATAAATACCTCAAATGAGCGTAAACAAAATGATGACCAATTATAAAAAGAATCGAAATAATAATCTGCTGCCCTGTATTGGCGTTGCTGAGACTCAAAGGTCATAGAGCGTTTCGTCCCTGAAGGGTTCTTTGCGTTTTGTTTGGTTGCGGATTCCTTTTTTACCGGAAAGGGAAAACGGGTCTTCTTTTTCCAGGATATCTCCCAGTTCAGCTTCAACCTGTTCCGGGTCTTCACCTTTTTCCATCCGTCTTAACGCCTCATCCATCCCGTCTCCGAGTTTCATTCCGGTCATATCGGAGAGTTTTCGCATCAGATTGGCTGCCTGTTTCGGATCATCCTCATTGATTTTATCCGCTTCACTGGCCAACATTTGCATGGCCCGTTCCATTTGGCTTTCGTCAAAAGGAAGATCGTTCATATCGCCGCCTTCTTTGGCCCGCCCTGTAAAAGCAACCCGGGATATCTGTCTTGAAAGCGTCTTTGTTTTGCACTTCGGGCATTTTGGTTTTTTGGTTGTGTTAACGGTTTTTGAAAAAAAGTTAAACAGCGTGTTGCAATCCTCGCAATAAAACTCATAGATTGGCATAATTTCACCTCGTTTCAATTAAATTTTGCATTGAAAACCCGGTCCTGTTAGCCAGGTCAAAGATAAAGGGCTCTGCTTAGAGGATTGACAGAAGAATTTGAAGTGAGCTAAAGTTTGAAGTGAGCTAAAGTTAAGAAACCCTGTCAATTATATAAAATTAGCAGAGCGAAGCGATACCATAACTTTAGGCACTTTAGATCACTTTAGGCACTTTTAACTTTTACGATTTTAACAAAAATAGACCCTTTCAGGGGCAAACCAAAGCCTATTCCTCTATGCCAAGATTTTTATTGTTTTTTCCGTATTTTCGCCCATGTATCCCGCAATGTCACCGTACGGTTGAATACCAGGGCGTTGTCAGAAGAATCTACGGAATCGACGCAAAAATACCCGAGTCTTTCGAACTGGTATCTGCTACCCGATTCTGCACCTGCCAGGCTGGGTTCCACAAGAAAAGGACATATCTTCAGAGAATTTGGGTTCAAATGTGTTTTAAAATCAACATTTTTTTCTTCATCCGGATTTTCCTTTACAAAGAGATGATAATACACACGTGCCTCGGCGCTGATGGCGTGGGACGCCGAAACCCAGTGCAACGTCGCTTTGACCTTGCGCCCATCCGGAGATGAACCTCCGAGTGTGGCCGGGTCATAGGAGCAGTGAAGTTCAATTACCTGGCCGGTCTCTTCATCTTTAACAACGTCTACACAGGTGATAAAGTACGCGTAACGCAATCGTACTTCGCGACCGGGAGCCAAACGGAAGAACTTTTTCGGCGGATCTTCCAGAAAATCATCCTGTTCAATGTAGATGACACGTGAAAAAGGAATTTTCCGTGTTCCCATGGCCGGGGCTTCGGGATTGTTCAGCGCGTCGAGTTCTTCGACCTGATCTTCCGGATAATTATCGATGATCACCCGAAGCGGTCGCAGAACCCCCATGACCCGTGGCGCCTTTTTGTTCAGGTCTTCTCTGATACCGAACTCAAGCAGTGCAATGTCAACCATACTGTCCCGCCGGGCAACACCGATGCGTTCACAAAAATTACGAATCGATTCCGGTGTATAACCGCGTCGACGAAGTCCGCTGATGGTCGGCATTCGAGGATCGTCCCATCCGGACACCTGTTCCCCTTGGACCAGTTCCACAAGCTTGCGTTTGCTCAATACAGTATAGCTGAGATTGAGGCGTGCAAACTCGATTTGCCGGGGATGACAATCCACATCCAGTTCGTCGAGTATCCAGTCGTACAATTGACGATTATTTTCAAATTCCAGGGTGCATAGAGAATGGGTAATCCCTTCAATGGCGTCTGAAAGACAATGTGCAAAATCATACATGGGATAAATACACCACGTATTTCCGGTTCTGTGATGCGGGACCTTTCGAATCCGGTAGAGCGTCGGATCACGCATCACCACGTTTGGGGAGGTCATGTCGATTTTAGCGCGTAGTACGTGGGCTCCGTCTTCGAATTCTCCGGCCCGCATCCGTTTGAACAGGTCTAGATTTTCTTCAACCGACCGTGTGCGATAAGGACTGTCTTTCCCGGGCATGGTCAGCGTGCCACGGTTTTCTCTGATCTCATCGGCGCTCAGGCTACAGATATAAGCCTTGCCGGCTTTGACCAATTGTACCGCATATGCATACAGTTGTTCAAAGTAGTCAGAAGCATAGAAAAGCCGATCATCCCAATGGAATCCAAGCCACTGAACGTCTTCTTTTATGGATTCCACATATTCGACGTCTTCTTTGCTGGGGTTGGTATCATCGAATCGCAAATTACAAATACCCCCCTCATTTTCTTCGGCAATGCCGAAATTGAGACAGATGGATTTGGCGTGTCCGATGTGAAGATAACCGTTTGGTTCCGGCGGGAAACGGGTCACAACACGGCCGTCGTTTTTATTGTTTTTTAGATCTTCGGCGATGATATTTCGAATAAAATTAGAAACAGGGGTGGACTCAGGTTTGGTCATATCAAAAGTTCCATTCTTTTTTTTTGGTTTATTATAATATTGTAACCTCAAGCGGTGGATCAATAACTTTTATGAGAAAGAATTAAAAACGAATCACGAAAACACGAAAGGAAGAAAGCACGAAATTAAATAATTCTTTCCGTGGTTTCAAATTTTCGAGCTTTCGTGATAAAGATCTTTTTGTTCTCAGCCTGTTACACTTGTAGGACTATGCCCGGGTTATGATTTATCGAAAAGTGCCGGAGCTTTGCGAAGGCGGTCCACCACACGACGTTGACCGATGGTGATCAAAATATCAAAAAGCCCCGGGCCGGCGAGCTGTCCGGTGACAACGGTTCGAATGCCGTTGATCAACACGCCGGGTTTGATGTCGAGGGTTTCCGCTATATCACGAATGACATTCTCGGCTTCAGGGGTTGTAAACTCCTTTAAACCCTCCAGACGATCGGCCATCATCGGAAGCCATTTTTTAAGCTGTGGATACTTAACGATATTTTTTTTCAACGCCCTATCTTCAATGGGGAAATCATCTGAAAAGTAAGCGCGGCCACGTGTGGCAAAATCGGTGGTCACATGAAACCGGCTTCGAATCAGCTCAATGGTATCCAGAAACCACCGGCGCTTAGTACTTTCATATGCCGGGTCCCAGATTTCCGCTTTTTCCAGATCAGCCCGAACATAAGGCTCGACTTGTTCAACCGGCATGGTCCTCAGGTAATGGGCATTGATGCTGATGGCTTTTGGATCGGTAAAATATTTTGGATCATCCTTGTTGACATTGAAGATGGAATTGGCGCGATTGATCCCCTGTAGAGAAAATGCTTCAATCAGCTCATTTTTTGAAAAAATTTCTCTTGATTCATGGGTTGCCCAACCTAAAAGGACCAAAAAATTTACCAATGCCCATGGTAAGAAGCCGTGTTCTCTGTAAAAATGGACGGCCACCAGTTCACCATGTTTTCGCTTCGAGATCTTGGCTTTTTTAGGATCGAGGGTGAGCGACATGTGGGCAAACTGCGGTACAGGGGCTTCCAGTGCCCGATAGATTAAAATCTGCCGGTGGGTATTGGATAGTCCGTCCTGTCCGCGAATAATGTGGGTCACCCGGTCACGGATATCATCAACGGTATTTGACAGGAGATAAAGGGGCTGACCGTTGGAACGGACAACAACAAAGTCCTCAATATCTTCATATTTGTATTCAATGGTTCCATAGACGATGTCCTCAAAGCAGACGGAGCCTTCGCCGTTCGGCACTTTCATGCGGATGGTGTAAGGAACTCCGGCGGTTTCCTTTTCGGTAACCTCATCCAATGTCAATTGGCGACATGTGCCGTCGTATTTCAGATCTTTTTTCTGTTTCAGTGCCTCCTGTCGCTTGTATTCGAGTTCTTCTTTGGTGCAAAAACACTTGTAGGCATGACCTGATTCGAGAAGTCTTTCTGCTGAAGCCAGATGCTCGTTAATAAACTGGGTCTGAAAATACGGGCCTTCATCCCAGGTAATCCCCAGCCATTTCAAACCGTCGACAATTCCCTTGATAGATTCCTCAGTGGACCTTTCCGCATCTGTATCTTCGATCCTGAGAATCAGTTTGCCGCCGGTCTTTTGGGCAAATAGCCAGTTAAAAATAGCTGTGCGTGCGCCACCGATATGAAGGTATCCGGTGGGACTGGGCGCAAAGCGTACGATAACGTCTTGTTTCATTTGAGTTGACCTTTCTTAAACCTAACCCGGACAAGTCGGAACCAAAAATATTTGCCACCAAGGCACGAAGGATTTTATTTTGTTATTCGTTCTTAGTGTCTTGGGCTTGTGGCGAGAAGAAAAAAGTTTTGCCACAAAAAGCACAAAATTCACAATTAGGGCTAAAGCTTAATTTATTGTTTTGGCAGCCTCATAGGAATCACAAAAACGATTTTTTTACAAGGCCGTCAACTTTATTTCTTTACAATGTCGGCTTCAAGCTTTTGGGCCAGATTGAAAGCGGTATTTAATGCATCGTTTATTTTAAACAGTTGGACTTTAAATGTCTTGAGGGATGCAGGTGTTGCCATTATGGCGGATTCACTGAAAAGGAGTTTCTGTAGATTTTTTGCTTTATCAGACAAACCGTCAAGCTTTTGTGCAAAGGCACCGATTTCTTCAGCCCATTTTTTTCGTTTATTATCGGGAAAGGAAATTTGACCATGCCCAAACCCCTCTTCTAAAGCCCCAATGGCGTAATCGTCAGGATCTGCAATTATCTCATACATTTTAAGCTCCTTTAGGTGGAATAAACCGGATGAATTTGCTATATTAAAACTTTTACACTGTAAAACTGAGAACGTCTACAAATTTTTTTTTGCTTTTAAAAATTATTGCAGTATTTTAATGTATTGAAAAAATGATGATATCCGTAAATCAGCCTTATTTTTTCCCCTTTGTCGGTTTCTTTTATAAAGCATATCTTTCTGATAATTTTGTAATTTTGGATGACGTTCAGTTTCCAAGAGGAACCACATGGATTACCAGAAACAGATTTAAAAACGCCCAGGGAACCCTGTGGATGACCGTGCCTGTGATAAAGAAAGGTTTGGGACTTCAAAAAATCAATGCCGTCAGGATATACCATGACGGCCGATGGGCTAAAAAACATTTGCAAAGCTTGAAAAATGCGTATGTCAGAGCGCCATATTTCAGGGAACATCTAAATTTTTTAGAAGATCTTTTTTCAACGAAATTTGAAAAACTCATTCATTTAAACCTGAAGATTATCCGTTATCTGATGCAACAACTTCAAGTTGACACAAATGTCATCTTATCGTCCGAACTCGGGATTCATACGAAAGGGGATAAGCTCCTTTTAGAGATCTGCAGCAAATTGGGAGCTTCGCAATTTCTGGTGCAAAAGGCTGCGAGAAAACATATTAATTCTGACCGCTTATCAGCAGCAGGGATCAAGCTCTGCGATTTCAGACCACCATCACCGGTTTACCCGCAACTCTGGGGAGACTTCATCCCCAATCTTTCCGCACTCGATCTTATTTTAAATTGCGGGCCTAAAGCACATGATATTATGATTAACGGTTTATCCGGATCGGGTGAATACAGATGAAATTAAACAAGACAACCCCATTTCAGAAAGTAGCTCTCATTTCAGCACCCTGGCCACTTTACAACAGACCTTCAATTCAAATCGGAACATTGAAAGCACATCTAATAAAAAAGTTTCCGGAACTGAAAGTTGATGCACATCACTTCTATTTAAAGGTGGCCGAGGCCGTCGGATACAGGCGCTATCAAGCCATATCTGAGCGAACGTGGCTGGCTGAAACCGTTTACGCTGCACTGTTATATCCTGAAAGTTTAGAGGGCATTAAAAAAGTTTTTTATAAAAAGGCCAAGGGCAAAACTTTGCTGCGGGACATTAGTTTTGATTCCCTAACAAGACAGGTTCAGGAGGTCTCAGAAAAATTTATACAAAGCGTTGACTGGCGAGGATATGGTTTGGTCGGTTTTTCGATATGTCTATGTCAGTTAACTGCGTCTCTTTATTTCATAAAGAAGATTAAAGAACGTTTTCCAACCCTTTTCATCGTTGTGGGCGGGTCGATGTTTACGGGCGAAGCCACCCGACATATATTTAACGTGTTTCCGGAAATCGATATTGTAGTGAACGGTGAGGGGGAGATCCCTTTAAGCCGACTGGTTTTTTGCCTAAGAGACTTTGAGGGGAAAAAAAGAATACCTTCCGTAAAAGGGATCATCATGCCGGAAACCGCTGAAAAAGAGACTCAGATTTCTTTTAATCAGATGAAAGATTTATCCAATCTTACCCCCCCGGATTACAGCGATTACTTTGAGCTTTTGACATCATTCGGTCCTGAAAAAAACTTTTTCCCCACACTGCCCATGGAGATATCCAGGGGATGCTGGTGGCAAAATAAAAATAAAGGCCGGAAATCCAAAGGATGTGCTTTTTGTAATCTCAACCTACAGTGGGACGGATACCGGACAAAACGACCCGAACAGGTGGTTTCAGAGATTGATGATCTTACCACAACATACAAGACACTTTCCGTGGCATTTACGGATAATTTGCTGCCTTTGAAAACATCTCGGGCCATTTTCAAACAGATTAAAACATTAAAAAAAGACGTTCGCCTGTTTGGAGAGATCCGGGCCACGACGCCTTTACGAGATATTTGCGAAATGCATGCAGCCGGCATGCAGGAGGTCCAGATCGGCATCGAGGCATTAAGCACACGTCTTCTTAAGAAACTGAACAAAGGGACAACAGCAATACAGAATATCGAAATCATGAAACACTGTGAAATGCTGGGGATTCAAAATTCTTCGAACCTTATTGTCCATTTTCCGGGCAGTGATGAGGAAGATGTGGCTGAGACACTTCAAAATCTTGAATTTACCTTTTCGTTTCGACCGCTTCGGCTGGTTCACTTTTGGCTCGGTCTCGGGAGTCCTGTTTGGCAGGATCCGGAAACTTTTGGCATCAAGGCTGTGTTTAACCACGGAAATTACGCCGGTATTTTCCCGCCGAACGTTGTTGAATCAATGCAGTTTACCATACAGACTTATAGAGGAGACCTTGGTTATCAGAAAAGACTCTGGCAACCGGTTAAAAAAAAGCTGAAAGTCTGGGAAAGGGCGTATGCCAAACTTCATCAGGGGCCAAAACATGAGAACATTTTAAGTTTCCGGGATGGCAGAAGCTTTTTGATAATACGCCAGAGAAAGCTTGATGGCGAACCCTTGACACACCGTTTGGAAGGAACAAGTAGAGCCATCTATCTTTTTTGTCAAAAACACCGTGCATTAAAAAGAATCATTGACCGTTTCTCCTCTATACCGTCAGACAGGATCGAGCCGTTCTTAAAGATGATGGTGGACAAAAAGCTGATGTTCAGAGAAAATCATCGATATCTGAGTCTGGCGGTGCCTGAGAGGCCGAACACCCTGAAAATTTGACGGCAGTGTTGTTTCGTATGATCTAAAATGTTATATAAATTTTGTACGTTTTCACGGGGTGTACTCCCCCGATTCACTCTGGTGTCTACGTGTCTGGTCATTTCAATGACTTAGCAGCGGTGGCATTCCTGCCCCCTCCGTGTTCTCCCGCGAAAAACATGCGGGAGCCGCGGTCTCCCTCACTGCTAAGTCATTGAAATGACGAAGCCACTCCGCCAATGTCGTTAATCGAGGAAGCACACCCCGTGAACACACACTAATTTTTTATTTTAAACATTTGAAACAGATTCGATATAAGAATAATAAAGGAGATATTGATGAGTATGCTCGGTAAAATCATCGGAGGGACCATCGGATTTGCTATGGCCGGTCCTTTAGGTGCAATTGCAGGTGCAGCGCTGGGCCATGCATTTGATTCCAACGCTCAAACGTATTACATTGACCAACGAGTCCGTCTTTCAGCAGGAGAAGAAGCCCAGTTTACCTTTTTCGTTGCAGCGTTTTCAATGCTTGCAAAACTAACCAAAGCAGACGGCCAGGTATCCAGAGAGGAGATAGACGCAGTTGAAAAATTCATGATATACGATTTGAACCTGAATCCTGAAAGCAGAAGTCTGGCAACCAATATTTTTCATACAGCCATGAAATCTCAGGACAACTTCGATGATTTTGCCACCCAGTTTTACAGCCAGTTTCGGGAACAGTACCAGATGCTCGACCTGATGATCGATATATTGCTCAGAGTATCCGTGGCCGACGGTGCGCTGAGTCCGAGTGAAGAAAAATTTATTTTGTCTGCCGTGAGGATATTCAATTTCGATGATGAAAAATACAGAAGATTCAAGTCGAAATATATTCAGGATGTGGAAAAATATTATGCGATTCTCGGATGTAAGAGTAACGATTCTAATGAACATATAAAAAAACAATACCGGAACCTTGTATCAGATTATCATCCTGACAAGATTGCATCAAAGGGTCTTCCCGAAGAGTTTACAAAATTTGCAAATGATAAATTCCGTGAAATTCAGGAAGCCTATGAAACTATAAAGAAGGAAAGAAACATTAGGTAGTGTCCATCCATAAATGGCCATTTTTGTCCTGCTCGGCGTTCTCCGCGGGTTTCCGGCTGCGGCGTACAGACGTACGCCTCACCGCAAACCCTTGTGCGGCCTTGATCAGAACAAAAATTGCTCATTTCTGAATTGGACACCCATTGTGTTCATTTTGAAATCATGGATGGACAATAGATAAGCATAAAGAGAAAAGATATGAAAAACAGATTGATACATATCCCAACAAAGTATGGAATAACCCGTCGAAAGTTTTTGTGGGTTACTTCAGCGTCTGCAGCCGGATTTTTGCTTGGCTGTGCGGCAAATCCTGTTACCGGAAAATCTCAACTCATGCTGGTATCTGAAGACCAGGAAATTGAGATAGACAGACAAAACTCTCCCTATCAATTTTCTACAGATTATGGGTCGATTCAGGATAAGCCCCTGAATAATTATATCAATCAGACCGGCAAAAAGATTTCTGCCCTGACTCATCGACCCCATATGCCGTATTCGTTTCGAGGGGTAAACGCTGCCTATGTGAATGCTTATGCTTTTCCTGGCGGCAGCATCGCTGCCACTCGAGGAATCCTGATCGAACTTAGAAATGAGGCAGAACTTTCAGCGCTGCTAGGACATGAGATGGGACATGTCAACGCGCGCCACACTGCTGAACAGATGTCTAAAGGTGCACTCACAAGCGCCTTGATCGGCGGAATTGCGACCTTTGCAGGGACCCAAATTCCCGGCCTTGGCAGCCTGACATCACAACTGGGCATGCTTGGCGCCGGTGCACTTCTTGCGCATTACAGTCGTGACAATGAACGTCAGGCAGATGCGTTGGGATTGGAATATATGGTTAAAGCCGGCTATAACCCCAACGGGTTCGTGGGGTTGATGAATATGCTAAGAAGCATGTCAAAACATGAACCCAGCGCCATAGAACTCATGTTTTCAACGCATCCCATGAGCGATGAACGTTACAGCACTGCCGTTCAAACCGTCCAAAAAAAATACCGACATGCTCAAAACCTTCCCCTTTATCGCGAACGTTACATGGATCACACAGCAAAACTTCGGGCAATGAAAGAGGCCATCGAAGCCATGCAAAAGGGTGAAAGCGCTATGGCCGGGAAAAAATATGATGAGGCCGAAACCTATTTTAAGAAAGCATTGGAGCAGGTGCCGGACGACTATGCCGGACTTGTCATGATGGCCAAATGCCAAATGGTCCGGGAAAAGTATTCAGAAGCCGACCGGTTTGTCAAAAAAGCCAAAGAAGTATATCCGCAAGAGGCTCAAGCCTATTATCTCGCCGGATTTGTCAACATGAATCAAAAACAGTTTGATTCAGCCTATGAAGATTTTAAAACCTATGAAAAAATATTACCCGGAAATCCGAATATTACGTTTTATCAGGGGCTGTCGTTAGAAAAGATGAATCAAGTTTCAGAATCAGCCGATAAGTACTATCGATACATCAAAGTCGTCAATCAGGGAGCTAAGGCAAAATATGCATATCAGCGGCTGGTTGATTGGGGATATGTTAAATAATAAATATACGTCTCGGGATTTCTATAACTTAATGAAAATATAGGATATCTTTAGAGACTTGAATGCTTGCCTCAAATAAGGAATTATGGAATAGTGGAATACTGGATGGTTGGTTTTTAAAAGGATATTATCCATTTTTAGTTTTATTTTCGACACAAGTTTTATAATTAATCCAACATTGTATTATGCCAGAACCCATCATTCCAATTGTGAGCGAAGCGAACTAAGTTCAAATTTTATGGCCAGACACTCAAAACATAACAATAGATCCGGTTCAGATTACTGGAAAAATAACGGATGCCTGTCATGCGGTACTACTGAAGATATCGGCAAGCGAAGGTATTGCTCTATCGGCTGCCGTCAGAAATTGCGGTATACGCTTGATATGAGAACAGGATTACTCAAAGCACTAAATACGCGCTATGGATCGTTTTATTTTACAGACGTGTTAATTGTAATGGATGTTCTTCCCTATGATACCAAAGAAATCTTCAGCTTCATCTATCCGCGTTCTTCAGGTAAAAAGCCTGCCGAAGATTACAGCAGTATGTCGAATATGTTGGGGAATGAATGGTGGGCAGAGAAAAAAAGGACGAATCGTCACTACCTGGCCACGCGGTATCTACTTGAAAACGCCAAACGTCAAAAGTTGTTAAATCGTCCAGTCATACCTGTGGAGTTTAAGATCCCTGTCCTAAAAGAATCGTTGTTAACATGTCTTAAGCTTGGAAAATCACAGTTGAACTCTCCTGAACTGGAAAAAATCATTAAAAGTGCCTACCGGCAGCAGGCAAAGAAACACCATCCCGATTTAGGTGGAGATACCGATACATTCAGAAAAATTCACCAGGCATACCTGGATCTCATCCGGTGGGCGGAAAATCCTTCCTTTCGGAGACGCCGCGGGTTCCCGGACAAATGGTTTTATGATGCCAATCAGAACAGATGGTTACAACCGGCCCCCTATCTGAAAATATAAACGATAAAAGCCACAACTTAAGTTTCGCACCCGAATATGGCTGAAAAGCCTTTGAACTATCAGGCCGAAATAACACCTCGAGTTTGGTTTTATAACTTGTATCGTTCCGTAATAATGCGTTCAACCTCCTCTTCCGTCGGCATGGTATCCCGATAACCAGCCAGGCATTGGTTACGAATCCACCTGAAAAGGGATACCGTCTCATTTACTTCAATCAGCTCGGGAATGACATCCTCCTTTTGGGACAGGATATGTCGACTATACTGGCCCAGCATGCCGACCACATCGTGGAAGGTCGCCGGTTCTCGCTTGACTCCTTTTTTGAAGGATTTGCCTTTTGTTGGAAACACCTGGTCTGGATCCGGGTTGGCGGAGATGTCGAGTTTTTGAAACGGTCTTCTCACCTGGATCTGCCAGTTTCTGGCCTCGTTCATCATTCTTGAGACCAAGGGGCCGGCCCAGTCATGGCTCTGTTGACCCTGCGAGCAGTAGGAGAAAAATTCAACCACCGACGGGCCGCAGTAGGCGATGGCTTCCTTCAGTATTTTAATGGCGTAAAAGGGGTTGTCAACGGTAAGCTTGGCCGAATAAACGTGAGATATCGCTGTGGCCTGGCTCACAATCCGCCGGTGCAGGGTGGTCTTGCCGGCATATTTTTCTCCGATGGGCGAGGTCGAGCGGTCACACCCAAAGCGGGTGGCGCCGGATTTCTGGGCACCGGTGTTCATGTAGCCCTCGTTGTTGTAAATCACCCAGGTGATATCGGAGTTCTCGCCCAGAGCATAATTGAAGGGACCGTTACCGATGTCGTAGATGGCACCGTCGCCGGCAAACACAATGATTTTGGTCATCACATTGTTAAACCCGTTGGCATAGGACTGATCCAAAGCGAATTTGGCTCCCAGGGCCGCAGCCGAGGCGGTGCCGAAACCGTAGTGACCTGCCTGGTAAATGCGGGCGTTATAGGGGTTGACCAGTTCCGAAACCTGGTTGCAGCCGGTGGCATTGATGTTGTAAATGTTGAATCCGCGATCGATCATATGCTCGATGGCCCGCAGATTCTTTTCCGAAAGAACCTTGATCCCCTGGTAAAACGTTTCAATCCCTTTGGGGCTGTTGCGCAAGCTTTCCAGGGCATAAAAGGTCAAAAGGTTGATGGTCCCTTCACCACAGCCGGGACAAAGGGTATGCTTGCCCGGATAGAGCTTGGAAAAAACAAACAACACCTGGTGGTTGAGCGGCATGCGGTCCACATACTGGGCCGCATCATAGGTATTGTCCAGATCATGGTACGCTTCGGGGAAAAAATCCGTTGCGGTTATCTGGGTCTTGTCAACCATCTTGAAGGCGTTCACCGGACAGACCTGGGCGCAGACCCCGCAGCCTTTGCAGCGATCAAAAACAGCGTTGATGTTGAGGGCAAAATTCTTCCAGGGAATTCCTTTGGGCGGTTTTTTGAAAACCTTGAAATACCGGGTCGCACCCTCGGGAACAGGCTTGTTCGTGATTGTAGAATGAAGTGCTGAATCCGGACACGAGACCGCGCACATGCCGCAGGCGATGCATCTGGCGGCATCCCAGACCGGAATTTGGGCACCGATGAAGCTCACATCCTTATACTGGCTGGTACCGGACGGCACCACGGGGATAAACCGATCCCAGGGAACTTTTTTTCCCTGCATAATCGGATCGACCATTTCACGGCGAAAGGTTTCCTGAAAATCTTTTATCAAATTCACCGGTTTAATGGTCCCCAATTCATCCTTTTCGGTCATGGTGACCGAAAGACCGGCGCCACCCGGAGCCTGGCCGAAACCTTCGGGTTCAATCGACGCTGACGGATTCTGGCTTTCGGACACTGCGGCAAACGCACAGATTCCGTCAATGGGGTCGCTTGAAGCCTTCTTGACACCTTCTCGTAAAAGGGCGACATTGGAATCGATAATCTCCAGTCCTTTTTTAGCCCCCAGCTTTTCTTTCATGATGCTTGCAAACCTCATCTCAAAGGCTTCGGGCGTAAAGATTCCCGTCTCTTTATTGATAAGGCCCAGCATCATTGCACCCGGCAGGTTTTTTTTAAGATGCTTCAGGGAAGCCTGGGTGGCGTTTACGGCAATGACCTTGATGTTTTTATCGGTAATGTATTTGCTCATTTCAACAGGAAAGGCCTTTAAGATCTCATCTGCGGTTCTGGGGCTGTTGATGACCAAAAGTCCGTTTTGATTCAGTCCGCCGACGTAATCTCTTAAAATTTCGCCGGATAGAAACTTTTCATTGAAAAAGGCCAGCACACCGTGTTCGGTGAGCTCCGAAGCATTGCGAATCGGACTGGTGCTGATTCGAAGATTCATAAACACCGGAGCACCCTTTCTGGCTGCACCGTAACGGGCGCCGGACTCGATGTATCGCCGGCCGTTGCAGCTTTCTTCAGCATAAATCACAGCGGCAGTTTCCAGGGCGGTCTTGACGCCCTCGGCGCCGATACCGATAAAGGTCAGGCCCAACTCATGGTCCTTGTAACCCGGAAGTTGCGCCGGTTTCAGGGTGTAGGGGCCTTCGACGCCGGAATAAAAGTCCCGGATAAAATTGTCCCTTTTGCTTTCCAAACAGGCCCGCATGTTCTCAATGACCGCAGCGGCATCGGACTTGTTGAAATCTTTGCTGCCCAGGCCGTAAACCCCATGCAAGAGGGTGGGCATGTCGTCGCGGGCGTAGAGTTTGTGTTCATCCTTGCCCTCTCGATAGGCTCTTTGAGACAGCTGCAGGGCCACCTGCAAATCGGCCAGAAGGAGCTGGTTGTGGACCTTGCCGGTGCGCTCCAGTACGGTGATGACCTTGGCATTGCGAACACCATAGGCGATCTCCTCATAACAGGGCGGGTTGAACAGCACCGGCCGCACAACCCCTATTTTCAGGCCCTGCACATCCCGGTAGTAATCAATCACGTCCTTGAGAACGCCGGCCGCCGAACCCAGTACAACGACGACCATTTCGGCATCTTCGGTGCGGTAGCATTCCACAACCTTTAGATTCGTGTCCAAGACTCGGTTCATCACATTCATGGCGGCGACGACACCCCGCTTGACAAAACGGTAGGCAAAATCCTGGGCCACCTGGCCTTCCATGGTCAAATCGGTATCGGTAAAGGTTCCGGTGAGGTAACGCTGCTCGAAATCGGGCTGGTAAAGCCGGTTCGGAGGTCCCAAAAAATACTTCAGAAAGTCGTCTGAAAGCAGTCTGACGTTTTCAAGGGCATGGGATTTGATAAACCCGTCGCCGATAACCATGAACGGCAGCATGACCTGGCGCAGCTCGGCGGTTTTAAAGGCGACCGGCAGCAAGTCATGAAGCTCCTGATTATTTTCGGAAACAAGCTGAGCCCAGCCGGTATTGCGAACACCGTAGAAATCGTTGTGGCCGCAGTGAATGCTGAGTGACCCTTTGTTCACCTCCCGGGCCATAACCGTCATGATCACCGGTAGCCGTTTGCCGGCCACTGAATAGAGGTTTTTGGTCTTTAACACCAGCCCCTGGGAAGAGGTATTGTCCACATATCTCCCCCCCTGACACGCCATGGCTTCCACCGCTGCAATGGCCGAAAGCTCATCACTGGGCTGAAAGTACATCAGTTCGGTGCCGAACAAATTTTTTTGTCCCTGGGAGGCTGCCTTGGCAAAATCCTCGGCAATGGGCGTAGATGGTGTTATCGGATAGCCGCAGAGTCCGTCCACCAGCCGGGTGAGGATGGAAAGCGCGGCATGGTTGCCGTCCAGAATGGCTTCTTTACGCTGTCGAAACTCGTTCAATCTTTGTTCATCAATGTCGGAAGGATCGAACTCAAAGAGCTTTTTGGCATCGAACCGCTCCCACTCCCTGTTCCAGTCCAGCTGAAGGCTTTTCCATTTACCTCTTTTCCTCTGATAGGGAAGCACCTCCATGAGGGTATCTAAATCTATTTTTGGGGCCATTGGTCGTCTCTCCTTATGAATTATCACATTAAGATAAATCAAGATTATTGGAACAGGCTATAACATTTCCTTACCTTAATTGGAAGATATGGCTTCGAAGAAAGGGTATAATTCCTTTTGGGCCAAGCATCAAACAAGAGGCTTTCCTTATGGGAAAGTCTTCTGACATTAGCTTGGATGAAACTAATGAAGATTTCAAATTATGATAAAATGAAACTTATGTCAATACCTATTGCCATATTGTCGTCAAATATTAAGCAAATTCAATATGTTCATTTTCTCCTTCTCTTTTTTTTAGCGATCGTTGCCTACCATAGACAACAAAAACGATGCAACCTGGGTACTGATTTTATTTAAAAAACATAATAAAAGGGATTGGGAATATTTATTGAAAATCTGTTATGGCACCTATATATATTAAACATGAAAGTGTCAGCCGATATTCCACAAGTGTTGCAGGAAAATGCAACCATCAAATTTGAGGCATTTTGCCTTGCGGCAAAAAATGCAGACGTTTCTCTTCCCGATGATTCTGAGTTTATGGATACCTTAAAACGGGTTTTTACTTTCAGTGATTTTATATCCAAAACCTGCATTCACCATCCTGGAATTTTTAAAGACCTGCTGGAAAGCGGTGATCTTCAAAGAAAACTCGAACCGGACGAGTACGATTTGAAACTTGAATCGTATCTGTCCGTGATCAAAGAGGATGCACAACTTTCAGTGTATCTTCGAAGGTTTAGGCGACGTGAAATGGTCCGGATTGCCTGGCGAGACCTGGCCGGCTGGGCAAATCTTTCGGAAACCATGGACGATCTCTCGGCCCTGGCCGATGCATGCATCGATCAGGCAGTGTTTTTTCTTTATCAATGGCAATGTTTAAAACACGGCATTCCAATTGCACACGACGGATCTCATCAACGGCTGGTCGTTTTGGGAATGGGAAAGCTTGGCGGGCAGGAGTTAAACTTTTCTTCGGATGTTGACTTGATTTTCGCTTACTCTGAAACCGGAATAACCCAAGGGGGTTTGGAATCGATAAACAACGAAGAGTTTTTTGTTCGCCTTTGTCGTCAATTAATAAAAATCATCGGCGCCAATACCCCTGACGGCGTTGTATTTCGGGTCGACATGGACCTAAGACCCTATGGTGAAAGCGGACCCGTGGTGATGAGCTTTGATGCCATTGAAGAATATTACCAGAAGCAGGGACGGGAGTGGGAGCGATACGCCTGGATAAAGGCACGGGTTGTGGCAGGTGATAAAGATGCCGGCGAAACACTTTTAAAAAGCCTTAAACCTTTTGTTTTTCGAAGGTATCTTGATTTTGGTGTATTTGAATCTTTAAGGAAGATGAAACAAAAAATATCCCTTGAAGTCAAGCGTAAGGGGATGACAAATAACATCAAACTCGGATACGGTGGAATACGTGAGGTTGAGTTTTTTGGGCAGATATTCCAACTCATACGGGGAGGCGTCACGCCTTCGCTTCAGGAGCGGCGTATACAAAAGACACTAAAAGTCCTTACCAATGAAAATTATATTTCCAGAGAAGTTTGTGATGAACTCACTATGGCATACATATTTCTACGAAATACAGAACACCGCTTGCAGGAATTTTCAGATCAACAAACCCATGTCATCCCTTCAGATTCTGTTGCAAAAACGCGCTTGGCCGCGTCCATGGGGTTTGATACCCCGGAAGCGTTCGACCACCAGTTAGAAAAACACAGGAAAATCGTTCATTCTCATTTCGATAAATTACTTGAAGCCAAAGATTCAGAGCCTACCGATGATCGGACCAAAGAAATTAAAACCGGTTTAGAGGCGGTATGGGAAAATCTTTTGGAAGATAAAAAACGCCAAAAGATACTTCTTATAGCCGGATATGAGAACTTCGATGAAGTCGAGGGTTTATTGGATCACCTTCGTAACCACCCGGCAACGCGATCACTCAGCAGCGACGGCCGTCAACGTCTCGACAGGCTGATGCCGCTCATGCTTAAAGAAATCGGACGTTCTGGACACCCTATTGTTGTATTGAATCGAATCGTCGATCTGATCAAAACCATCGAGCAGCGCACCAATTACCTGGCTTTGCTGCTGGAAAATCCTACGGCTATCGTTCATATGGTGAACCTGGTCAGTGCCAGCCCCTGGATCGTTTCGTTTCTGTCTCGGCATCCGGTCCTTTTGGATGAACTTCTTGATCCTCGCACACTCTATCGTCCTCCGGAGAAGCCGGAACTCCAAAAAGAAATCCGCAAACGGCTTGACTTGGCATCCAGTCAGGATTTCGAGCATCAGATTCAGGAATTGTGTATTTTTAAACAGGTGAATACATTACGGGTGGCTGCAGCAGATGTCACCGGCGCCCTGACATTGATGCGAACCAGTGACCATCTTACCGAAATTGCCGAGACGGTTTTAAATGAAGTTGTTGAACTGTCATGGAACCATCTGGTTGAAAAGCACGGGGCTCCGACGTGTCAAACGGACGGCATGGAAATCGGCAGGGGATTTTCTGTCATTGCCTATGGAAAGCTGGGTGGGATTGAACTCGGTTATGGATCGGATCTGGATATGGTTTTTCTCCACGCCGGAACCCAAGGACAAACCTACGGCGGGAAGCATCCTATTGATAATCAACAATTTTTTGCCCGCCTGGGGCAAAGAGTCATACACATTTTAACCACACATACCGCTGTGGGAAAGCTCTACGAGCCGGATATGCGCCTTCGACCCAGCGGAAGTTCAGGCATTCTGGTGAGCCACATAGAAGGGTTTAAGGATTATCAGACAAACAAAGCCTGGACATGGGAACATCAGGCCCTTATCAAAGCAAGACCCATCAGTGGTGATATCAATATGGCCAAACGCTTTGAACAAATTCGGAACGAGGTTCTTGCACGGCCCAGGATCAAGGCCCAATTAAAACAAGATGTTATCGACATGCGCGAACGGATGCGAAAAGAACTCTCAAGTACGGATCCAGGGCTTTTCGACATCAAGCAGGATTCAGGGGGCATCGTTGATATTGAATTTTTGGTGCAGTATCTGGTTCTTTTAAGGTCTTGCGAATACAAAGAATTATTAAAGTGGACCGATATTGTAAGGCTCCTTGAAACGTTAAAAGAAACCGGTATCATCAACGACCAGGTTGCTCACATCTTAAAAGTTGCCTATCTAACCTACCGATCGGCGGTACACCAGTTCAGCCTTCAGGAGAAACCCGCCAAAACCCCTGAAAAAAAATTTCGTGGTACGCGAGAAAATGTCAGACAAATCTGGAAAGATATTATGGAAATTGAATGAGAGTTACATTTTTGTAATTTATTGACTTTAATTTTAACAAAATTGTAAGCGATCATTTTTATATTTACGCCAGTTCTGACTAACAACTATTTGTATTAATAGATATTTATGAATGTTTGGTGTTGTGGCACACTTGTTGCTGATATAAATAAATCGTAACACTTTAGCCTTTTGAAAACATTGCCGCTTCAGGTATGATTAAATTTTTTGCTGAAAGAACTCGTGAATAAGGGCTCGTAATGAAAGAACCTGCCCGGGCTATTATTAAAGGTTTCTGTTTTAACAGGGCGTTTCATCCATAAAGTTAAATCGCTTATGGTTCTTTCAAAACGATCCCTAATCCACTCAGACAGCTTCCAGCCAAAAATTTAATCATACCTGAAGCTTCTTTGAAATCGTTTGAGTTGAAATGACATTAACAAACACGAAAAAGATAAAGACGTATGTGCCGGCCGCAGAGCAGCTTCGGGAAAAAAGCGCCCATCTGATATCCGGTTTTTTGAAAAGAAAAACGCCGGATTTTATGAAGCAGCACGCACAAATTCTGGACGATTATTTTTTCGATAGTTTCGAAAGCTCTCGTGTGGGACCCGAAATGGGGATGGAAAAGAATCCCTATGCGATCATTGCGCTTGGGGGTTATGGACGAAGAGAGCAGTTCATTCATTCGGATGTGGATCTTTTGTTTCTTTTTGAGAAGTATGTTCCCGAAAAGGCCGAGTATCTTATCCAGGAAATTGTCTACCCGTTGTGGGACATCGGTTTTGAAGTGGGTCACGCCACACGATCCCTTAAAGAATGTGTCAAATTAGCTATTGATGACATCGAGGTTTTGACGTCCCTTCTGGACGCACGTTTCGTATGCGGCATGTCGTTGTTGTATTCATCCTTGATGGAGCATCTTCGTAAACGGTTTAAAAAGAAGCATTCGACTAAAGTTATAAAGAAATTGGTCGACATCAGCCAAAGCAGGCATGAATGTTTCGGAGATTCGTCGTATCTGCTCGAACCCAATCTCAAGGAAGGCCAGGGTGGATTGAGAGATTATCACACCATGCTCTGGATCGCCAGGCTGAAATCGAATCTCACACAATTCAGAGACCTCGAGTATTATGGGTTTTTGTCCCATGATGAATTTCAAAACATGAGGCAGGCGCTTGAGTTCATAGGTAACGTGAGAAACTGTCTGCATCATTTGTCCGGCAGGAAATGTGATCAGCTCTATTTTGAATACCAGATCAAAATGGCTGATGCCCTGAAGTTTGGCAAAAAAAACGGACAGCAGCCGGTGGAACGATTTTTGAGCAAGCTTCATAGCCAAATGGAATTTTTAAAGCAGCAGCACCTGATGTTTCTATACGAGCTGGGGTTGTTTAAGGATGTTAAACGCTCGAGAAAGGCCCTAAAACACACCCTCATTAAGGGGCTCGAAATTACGGAAAATGGGATGATCAACTTTGTTTCTTCCGAAGACATCCTGCGCGATCCGAACCTTTTGATGAAAATATTTGAAGAAAGCGCGACTCTGAATATTCCATTAAGTGCAGAGGCCAAAAGGCTGGTCAGGGAATTTTCCTTTCTTGTTGACGAAGAATTTTCTTCTTCGGTGTTAAATCTTGAATCATTTGAACGGATTTTAGCTAAACCGTCATCGACATTTAATGTGCTCAACGAAATGCTAAATACCGCTTTTTTAATCCGATTTATTCCTGAATTTAAAGAAATCTCCGATAGAATTCAATATGATGAGTACCACCTTTATCCGGTTGATCGACATTTGCTGAGGACCGTTCAGAATATAAAAAGATTCGGCACATCCGAAGGAATTTCAGAATATCCCTTATGCAGTGATATTTATAAAAGGCTTAAAAAACGTAATCTTTTGTTGTGGGCGGCGCTGTTGCACGACATCGGTAAAGGTGAAACCGGTGTGAGCCATTCTATCAGTGGTGCCGAGATTGCAGAGTCGATACTGCTTAAGAAAGGCTACCCCACCGAGGATATTGAAACGGTCTCTTTTTTGATAAAAGAGCATCTATTATTGATTAAGACCGCCACTCGAAGAGATCTCAATGACGAAGAGACAGCCATCTCGTGTGCCAGAAAGATAAAAGATATCGATTGTCTAAAAATGCTTTATTTGTTGACTGTGGCCGATTCCATGGCCACCGGTCCAAAAGCCTGGAGTGACTGGACCGCTACACTGTTAAGAGATCTTTTCTTTAAAGTTTCAAATGTCCTTGAAAAGGGGGAACTTGCATCCAGAGAGGCTGTTGAAGCTGTTGAGAAGAAAAAAACCGAAGTTCTCGGATCCGCAATAAAGCACTATGCCGAGAATGATATGGAGACACTTTTCAATTTCATGTCTCCACGATACCTTCTTTATACGCCATCTGACAGTATCATGGAACATATCGAACTGTACAAAAATATGGGAACAGCGGACTTTATCTGGAACGTTACAAAAACTCCGGATTCCAATACCCGAACGGTCACCATTTGCGCACAGGATCGTCCCGGTCTTTTTTCAAAGATTGCGGGGACATTTACGCTGAACGGGCTGGATATCCTCGATGCGCAGATCTTCACATGGCGGAATAATATTGCCCTTGATATTTTTGAAGTCAACCCGCCGTTGGATCAGATTTTTGAAAAGGAAAGGTGGCAACAGGCTGAAGCTCATCTCAAATCTGCGCTGTCCGGCGATCTGGATTTAAAGACGATGCTGGAAGAAAAAATAACGGTCTACCGACCTGCCAAACGTTACGTAAAAGACAGGCCCCATCAAATCAACGTGGACAATGACAGCTCGAGTTTTTTTACGATTATTGAAGTGTTTACTTATGATTTTTCGGGACTTCTATACACGATCACCGATGCACTTTTCAGGTGCGGTCTCGATATTTGGGTGGCCAAGATTGCAACAAAGGTGGACCAGGTTGTGGACGTTTTTTATATCAGGGATTTTGATGGACAAAAAGTTGATTCACCGGATCAGGTAGAGAAGATTAAAACATCCATTAAAGAAGTTCTGCCGGGTTTCAAAACTTAATACCAAAATGAAGGGAACATATTCACCTGTCGTATGTGGATCTTTCGATCTGTGATTGGGGCGGCAACTGATACCGCCGATTGGTCCCAAGGTTTAACGACATAAGGAGGAAACGTTATGAAAAAGGTAGAGGCGATCATTAAGCCGTTCAAACTGGATGATGTCAAAGAGGCCCTCAATGAAATCGGAATTCAGGGGATGACGATTTCAGAAGTCAAGGGATACGGCCGTCAGAAAGGCCATAAGGAAATTTACCGGGGTGCTGAATATGTGGTGGATTTTATCCCAAAAATAAAGATCGAGATTATCGTTCAGTCTGACAGGGTCAAACAGGTGATGGAAACCATACAAAAAGCCGCCTATACCGGGAAAATCGGAGACGGCAAAATCTTTGTTTTGCCCATGGAAGAGGTGATTCGGGTGCGTACCGGAGAAAAAGGAGAAGATGCCATATAGACTCGGTAAATTGGAACCTAAGGCATAAGATAAGAAGTATAGAGATTATTTAAATAAAGCTTATTTTTTATACCGCAAGGAGGATTTATTATTATGACACCCAAAGAAGTATTGGAATTTGCAAAAGAGAATAAGGCCAAAGTGGTTGATCTTCGCTTTCTGGATTTTCCAGGCCTGTGGCAGCATTTTACGGTGCCCATGAGTGAACTGGGGGAATCGAGCTTCGAGGAGGGTTTCGGTTTTGACGGCTCCAGCATCCGGGGATGGCAGCCCATTCACGCCAGCGACATGCTGGTGGTGCCGGACGCAGCCACCGCCAAAATGGACCCTTTTTTTGAAGTTCCGACCCTGGTTTTAATCGGCGATATTGTGGACCCCATTACCCTTGAGTCATATACCCGGGATCCGCGAAATATTGCCAGAAAAGCAGAAGCATATCTCAAGAGCACCGGAATCGGCGACACCGCTTATTTCGGACCTGAGGCTGAATTTTTTATCTTTGACGATATCCGCTTTGAGTCTTCCAATTATCGGGCCTTTTATGAGATCGATTCTATTGAAGGTATCTGGAACAGCGGCCGGGAAGAATGCCCCAACCTGGGATACAAGCCGAGACACAAGCAAGGCTACTTTCCGGTTCCGCCCATGGACAAGTTTCAGGATATTCGCACCGAAATGCTCCTGACCCTTGAACGGTTGGGAATAGATGTTGAATGCCAGCACCATGAGGTGGCCACCGCGGGCCAGGCAGAAATCGACATGCGATTTAAGCCCCTGCTTGAAATGGGTGATCAACTCATGTGGTTTAAGTATGTTCTTAAAAATGTGGCTTACAAACACGGCCGTACCGTGACATTTATGCCAAAGCCGCTGTTCAACGATAACGGTACCGGCATGCATACCCATTGCAGCATTTGGAACGGCGATCAACCCCTCTTTGCCGGCGACAAATATGCCGGCGTGTCTCAGGAAGCCCTGTATGCCATCGGCGGGATACTTAAACACTGTCGCGCGCTGTGCGCTTTTACCAACCCGACCACCAATTCCTATAAACGCTTGGTTCCCGGCTTTGAGGCTCCGGTGAATCTGGCTTATTCCAGCCGTAACCGAAGTGCGGCCGTCCGGATTCCCATGTACTCACCCTCACCCAAAGCCAAACGCATCGAGTTCCGGACACCGGACCCCTCGTGCAACGGGTATATGGCGTTTTCCGCCATACTGATGGCCATCATCGACGGTATAGAACATAAGATCGATCCGGGCGATCCGCTGGATAAAGACATCTATGGTCTCCCACCCGAAGAGCTGGCGGAGATTCCCTCGGCACCGGGATCTTTGGAAGAAGCCCTGTCAGCACTCAAGGAAGATCACGAGTTCATGATGAAAGGGGATGTCTTCACTCAGGATGTTATTGATATGTGGATTGAATACAAAACGGATAATGAGGTCAATGACGTGAAACTCCGCCCGCATCCCCATGAATTTTTTCTCTATTTCGATATATAGCCACACCTCCTAAACCCCGGCAGCCCGCTGATAAATCGAGGACAATTTGAAAGGAGCTGACATGAGCAATAAACGTAAAAGGTACACCCCAGCATTCAAGGCTAAGGTGGCACTGGCCGCCTTAAAAAACGAAGAAACCACCGCCGAGATAGCCCAACGATTTGGCGTCCATCCGACAATGATCGCTACCTGGAAGCGAGCTTTGATCGATGGCGCCACTGATGTTTTCGATAAGGGTCACAAGTCACGCAAACAGGTTGATAACAAGATCGACGAACTACATCGGCAAATCGGCGAACTCAAGGTGGAAAACGATTTTTTATCCAGAAAGCTCGGCTACTGAAGCCAACGCAGCGTCGGCAAATGATCGATCATGCCGATAAGAAGCTGAGCGTTCTCAAGCAATGCCGGATACTTAAAATCAACCGATCCACGGTTTACTATAAAAAGCGGCCGGTTAAATCTCTGGATTTTGAACAGATGAAACTCATCGACGAGCAATACTTGAAAAACCCTTCATGGGGCAGTCGTTCCATGAGGAATCATCTGCGTAGACTGGGTCACAAAATGAATCGCAAACGAGTCCAGAGACTGATGCGGATCATGGGTTTGGAAGCCATTTATCCGAAACCCAAGACGTCTCGTCCGCACCCGGACCACAAGGTATATCCCTACTTGCTGAAAAATCTTAAAATTGACCGCCCTAATCAGGTGTGGGCGGCGGACATCACCTACATTCCTATGTGCCAAGGGTTTATGTATCTCGTTGCCGTAATGGACTGGCATAGCCGCAAAGTTCTATCTTGGCGACTTTCCAATACCCTTGATGCCGATTTTTGTGTCGAGGCCCTTGAAGAAGCCCTTCGGCGATTTGGACGGCCGGAAATATTCAACACCGATCAGGGCGCCCAGTTCACCAGCAAGGCGTTTACCGATATGTTGAAAGACAATAATGTGAGAATCAGCATGGACGGTCGTGGCCGGGTCCAGGACAATATTTTCATCGAGCGACTATGGTGGTCCCTCAAACATCAATATCTTTATCTTTGGCGGGCTGTTGTTTTTTCGGCCGGAACACACTATATGAAAAAGACGGCTTTACCAGATCTGAAAACATGGTAAATGTGTTTGAGTTTATAAACCTTCGGAAGACATCGGATATGAACATTTTTGCCTACGGAACCTTAATGATACCTGATGTAATGTATGCCGTTGCAGCCCATGAGTTTCGTTTTAAAAACGCTATCCTGAGAGGCTATGCGCGTTTTACGGTGAAAGGAGAATCTTATCCTGGAATTATCCCGGTAACAGAGTGCAATCACTGAAGGGATCATCTACTTTGATGTGGATGAATTGTCATTGGAGCGGTTGGACGCATTCGAAGGCGATCTGTATCAGCGAACTCCTATCCTGGCAGAAATGGAGGGGGGAGAAATAATTAATGCCGAAGCATATGTCATCAAGACCCAAATTTAGGAATCATCTCTCTTCGTTAGAATGGAATATTAAGGAATTTGCCCAAAAACATCTTGAGGCGTTTTTAGAAACTTATTCAGGTTTTAAGAAAAATTCATGACTTTTTATTACAGAAATTAAATACTTCTTACTCGTTGATTGCCGTTCGGTGAGAACCGGTCAAACTCACTTTATTGTTCATCCATTGAACTGCAATAATGAGTTCATAATAAAGTGGATAAAATATCATCAATCAACTAAGCCTTCGAGTTTCAAACAAAAAACATGAATGCCCCATTTTGATTCCAAAAATTAAAGGATGGGGTCTATTTGAGATGTTTTATAGGGAAAGCAGGACTACAGATGGTTGCCAAGGGTTCGAGTAAGATTTATGTAGGCTTCACTCTTGGCGCCGAAGATCCCGCTAGTCTGAATACATTTCCCGTTAGCGTAAAGTGGATAAAATTTCTTCACCCACCTAAGCCTGCGAGATACCCATAAAAAAGATTATGCCCCATCTCGATCCCTAAATTTATATTTATGTTATAATTAATTTCAATAATAACATAAATGTAGTTATTATAATGCTAAATAACATTTATGTAAATTAAATAGTGCGCCGATATTTCCCCAATCATAATACATTTCCCTGTTATTCCTATGAGATACACTCTTTTATTGCCTTTTTGATAAACTTGGCATTCCTCTTGCTCTACAATCAAGAAAAATCCCGGGAATGTAAAACAGAGAATTTTTAATTTTATTTCATTCTCGAAACGGACTAAAAATGGAGGAATAATTACAAATGAAAACAATCAGTTGTGTGATTGCCGCGTTTTGTCTGCTTTTTCCGTTTTCTTCAGCCTTTGCTGCCGATGCATTAAATAGCGGGGATACCGCCTGGATGATTGTCGCTACCGCTCTGGTCATGGTAATGACGCCGGCCGGTCTGGCGCTCTTTTACGGCGGCATGTCAAGATATAAGAACCTTTTGAATACCTATGCCATGACCTTTGTGGCTTATTGTCTTGCCAGCGTGATCTGGATGATGTGGGGCTACACCCTTGCATTCGGGCCGGACAAGGCGGGAATCGTCGGTGGGCTGGAAAACCTGTTTTTATGCGGAATTGGTGTAAACAGTCTGTCCGGAACCATACCCACCTACGTGTTTGTCGTTTTTCAGATGACATTTGCCGCAATTACCGTGGCCCTTGTTCTCGGTTCCATCGTCGATCGCATGAAGTTTTCTTCGTGGATCGTTTTTACGGTGTTGTGGTTGACGTTCATTTATTCTCCCCTTGCCCACTGGGTATGGGGCGGCGGTTGGATGGCAAACATGGGGGCACTTGATTTTGCAGGTGGCACCGTGGTTCACATCAATGCCGGTGTTGCCGGTTTAGTCCTGTCTTTGATCCTCGGAAAACGAATCGGATACGGTAAGGAAGCCATGTTTCCGTCCAGCATTTCCCTGACCGCACTGGGAGCTGCCCTGTTGTGGTTCGGGTGGTTCGGTTTTAATGCAGGCAGCGAACTGGCCGCAGACGGTGTGGCCGCTTCGGCGTTTTTGGTCACCAATACTTCCGCAGCAATGGGTGCCCTGGGGTGGATGTTTGTCGAATGGTGGGTTAATAAAAGACCAACGGTACTGGGGATCGCCTCCGGAGTTGTTGCCGGACTGGTGGCCATCACGCCTGCTGCCGGATTTGTTGGTTTGTCCGCTTCGCTGGTGATTGGACTGATTGCGGGCATTCTGGGTTTTTTCAGTGTTTCCGTACTTAAAAATAAAATAGGTTATGACGACTCCCTGGATGCATTCGGTGTACACGGCATGTGCGGTATGTGGGGTGCACTGGCAACCGGTATTTTTGCCAACCCGGCCATCAACAAAGTCGGCAGAGGATTACTTTTCGGGAATCCAAAACAACTTTATATTCAGGCGATATCGATTGTGGGCACCATCCTTTTTACGGCGGTGGGAACGCTCATTGTGGTTTATGTGACCCGATTCATCACCGGTGGGCTGAGAGTGGATGAGGAGAATGAAATTGTTGGACTGGACAACACCATACATGGAGAAAGAGCGTTTGAGATCGATTGATCATTGCATTAATAGACAACGATCATGTGGTTCGGGCAAAAACAGATCTTTCCGAGAAGGGACAAGACGACTTGTTTAGAAGGTTTCTTCGTCAGATTAAGGAAGAATTGGTGCCCGGGCAGACAGCATATCTTGAAATTGAGGATTCCACAACAGATACGATCACGTTTGAAATCTCCCAATTTGAATGATAATTTGGATTTCCCTCTATTTTTGTTCTAAAGCCATTTGAACGGGCACAATTGGATTTGAAGTGTTCTTACCGGTAACGACGATAATCAACCCCGTATTTTTTGGCCTTGTAAGCGAATTTCCTTACCGTTGTTTTCAGGATGCCGGTTGCTAGGGTTGTATTGCCCCGCGTGTTCTTAAGGGCGTCGATGATCATTTCCCTCTCAAGATTCGCCACGGCATCTTCAAGGGATAGGGCAGGGAGCGTATCGGTTTCAATCCCTGTCTGAAGGGTGGGCGGAAGATGATAGCTGTGAATGACACCTTCCTCGCACAATAACACGGCCCGTTCAATACAGTTTTCGAGTTCCCTAACGTTTCCCGGCCAGTGGTACTGCATGAGCATGTCGATGGCAGGGGTTGAAAATCGACGGATATCTTTATGGTTTTCTGCGACGTATTTTTCGAGAAAATGGTCGGCCAAAAGCAGAATATCGGTCTTGCGTTCTCTTAAAGGCGGCATATAGATAGGAAAAACATTGAGACGGTAATACAGATCGCCTCTGAAGCTTTCATCCTTAACGGCCTGTTCGAGATTCTTATTGGTTGCGGCAATAATGCGCACATCCGTTTTGATGGTTTGATGTCCGCCGACGCGATCAAACTCCTTTTCCTGCAAGGCTCGCAGGAGTTTGATTTGAACAGTAAGTCCCACTGATCCGATTTCGTCAAGGAAGATGGAGCCCTTATTGGCCATCTCGAATTTTCCGATATTTTGACTGATGGCTCCTGTAAACGAACCTTTTTCATGCCCGAAGAGTTCACTCTCAATCAGGTTTGAAGGAAGGGCTGCGCAATTGACTTTAACAAATCTGTTTTTGGCCCTGAGGCTGTTATAGTGGATGGAATTGGCCACAAGTTCTTTTCCGGTACCGCTTTCACCTCGAATTAAAACCGTGGCATTGCTCTTTGACACCTGCGAAACCATCTGAAAGACTTCTCGCATTTTGTTGCTGTTGCCGATGATATTCGTTATGTGGTATTTATTCTCAAGCTCATTTTTCAACCGGATATTCTCTTCACTGAGCCGCTTTTTTTCCAGGCGGATGGTTTCCAGGTTGATTACATGCCTGGCGACCATGGTTGCAACCACAGACAACAGTTTTTCACCGTCGCTCAAGGCATAAGACGGGTCATACGGCTTATCGACACTGAGTGAACCGATAATCTGATTGCCTTTTTTTATTGGAACGCAAATAAAAGAGAGTTCTTCATCCTTAAAGGCTTTGCGAGAAGCGGTTCTGTTTAGAAATAGCGGTTCATCGCTAATTTTGGGGATGGTAATGGCTTTGCCGGTTTCAATCACCCGTCCGGTAATTCCTTCCCCCAGTTTGTATTTTACCCGTTCCACCGCACTTCGAGAGAGACCGTGGGCAACTTCGATGTGGATTTCGTTGCGCAAAGGGTGCAAAATGGTTACGGTGCCGCGCACCATGTTCAGGGAATTGGAGAGAATTTCCAAAACCTGATATAAAGACTTTTTAAGATCCAGGTGTTCATTGAGTGCTTCGCTGATTTCATACAGCAATGTGATGTCTTCGATGCGTTTCATCTTGTCCCGATATCCTTAAAGCAAAATTTACAATTTTGTAATAAATCGCATCTCTAGGGTTAATGCAAGGAATATTTTTTGAACTTACAAAATTATTGAAACACCCAAAAAAAAAGGACGGCCCGGACACGGATAAAATGAATTTGAACCGATTAAGGTCGCTGCTATTTAAAAAGTAATTACTTGAGCCCTCGGGGAGTTTTTCTTCTAAATCCTTGAGTCTCAGCCTCCGGCTCGGAGAGTCTACGCTTCGGAGAGCGGAATGGATAATCTTTTTTTAAAGCGGGTGCTGTTTGAGTGGCTTAGGGATCGTTAGAAAGAACAGGCGCATGCCGAAATCGCATCTTTAAAAGAAATTAAAGATTGTATGGCAAACCTATTGATTTTTCAAAGATTGATTTCTGTTCTTTCTTTACGAACCCTTGCCACGAGTTCACGCGGTTTAAAAAAAGATTATCCATGGAGCGACTATTTAGAAAAACTCCCCGACCCCTCAATTACTTAACCTCAATATATTGTTGTTCTTTTTATGTTAAACACAATATACGGTTTTTTTTTTACTTGACACATCCTATCCTCAATCCTATAGTATGAAATCTTAATTTTTACAGATCAAACAGGTTTAAAATTGAAATCTAAAATGGATAAAAAAATCAACATACAGATACTATTCGTGGAAGCAATCCGTTTTTTCTTTATTTTTACAATGATTCTGGGGGTGTCTTTAGTCTCGATACATAACGGATCTAAAGATGCTCAGGTGATGGATAACATTCAAGATATTTTACAGATCAAGGCCTTCTTATCCTTGGACGGCAAAAATCGTACAACCGTTGTCGTATACAAATTGCCGTTAAAATATAGACATAAAAAAGAACACTTGTTTCATCCCATCATCCTTCAGGAGGCCAGTCGTCATGAGGTTGACCCTGCCCTTGTAAAGGCGATTATCATGGCTGAGTCCGGATATAATCCCAACGCCATTTCAAAAAAAGGTGCAAAAGGCCTTATGCAGCTGATGCCCTCAACCGCCCAGGCTCTCGGTGTGGAAGATGCTTTCAACCCCGAGCAAAACATTAGCGGTGGTGTTCGCTACTTTAAACAGCTCGTGAACCGATTTGATGGAGATGTCAAACTGGCACTGGCAGCTTACAATGCCGGAAGTAAAAATGTCAGACATTATCAAGGTGTCCCCCCTTATAAAGCCACCCGTTATTACATTAAAAAAGTGTTTAAGTATTATGAGCTGTACAAAGACCAGATGACAGAGAAAATGAAAGAAGTTTAATCTGGTTATATCTTAAGCAACAAATTGTCACCTGCCAAAATTGAATGAATTTCGTTTTAATATTCTCTTATCAAAGCCTTTTTGAAACCCTTTTTCGATTTTTTCATGAAATATTCAGGCTAAAACCCCAGATCCTTGTTAATCAGGATAATTTTCACCCTTTTTTTGGGGAATGATTTCTCTGTAATGGTCCAGGTGTTGCATATACGATCCGGGCTTTTACAATTCCCACAAAAGGATGTTTTGGCACAGGGTGTTTTTTTGTCAAGTCGCATGGTGTTGACCGGAGCCGCATAATTTTTAATACGAAACATGGCTTCATCCAGATCCGGAACAATCTTATTGCGACCGACAAGAATAATGACATTTTTGGGTCCAAAAGTGAGTGCGCCAACCCGGTTGCCGATCATATCCAGATTGACAAGCTGCCCGGTTTCGGTCACCGCGTTGCTTCCGGTAATAAAAAGGTCGACCAACAGTGACTGCCGACGCCGTTCCAGACTTTCTTCAGGAGACAGGGTTTTGTCATACGTATCCAGTACGTTAAGATCATTGTTGTTTTTGAGAACATCATATAGCCCGGTGGCAACAAATGTTAAAGATCCGCCCCAAGAGACACTCTTGGGTGCTATCTCGGGGATTATTTTTTCAAGCACAATCGATTTGGCTTCATCGGTGTTTTCCGCTACAAAGACTTCAAAATTATTTTCGGTCAGGGTTTCTTTAAGTTCCGTCAACCTGGTTTTCCAGTAGTTCTCAATGGGATTTTCCATAAAATTCCTCCTGTTTCAGATTTGGTTAATTCCTTAAGTCGTTGAGTGTTTGTTATAGATCACATCTCCGGGTCTTCCTTAAAGGGCTTGACCGTTTTATATGGAGGTGATATCTGTCCACACCCGTGAATATAATCTATTTAACAATCCAGCTTTTTTTCAACAATTAAAAAACTGATGAGGTGTAAAATGAAAAAAATCGTCTATCTCGGTATTCTTATGTCTGTTCTCATGTTTTTTGCATGTGGCAAAGCCAGTGTTGAAGATGTAGCCAAGGATTATGTAAAAAACCAGTGTGCATTCGATAACGATTTCAAAATTGATACATCGAAACTAAAATATACTGTCACGAAAAAAGAAGGTAACAGGGCCACTGTAAAAGTTTCGGGCACAATTAATTTTGACGGCCAGCTCTTTTTGGTCAAACATGGCAAAAAATGGAAGATCAGTAAAAAAGAAAATGTATATGCAACACAGAAAGAGGCAGCTTCACCTACCGAACAAAAAGAGGCGGTTCCACATACTGAGCAAACAACTTCGCATAAATAAACCGCGCATAAATAAAAGGCTTTACTCTACTATTGAAAACCTGGCCCTCTGGGCCTTGCCTGTCCCGAATTGCGGGGGTCAGAGAAAATTTTGGCTCTGCCGAAAAAAGTTGCACTGGAATGTTGGAATATTGGAGTAATGGGTTAAGGCTTTAATGGAATAGCCTTGACTTCGGCCGATCCCTTCGACGATAAATTTATTCTTTGTCGGCTCGGGAAGGGTTGCCAGGTCTTTCTGAAACGGCCATACCGTCAGATTGGCTAATGGCGAGCCCTCCTGAAATCTTAAGAAGCTTCTTTATCGATTCTCTGCGAGTAATGGGATTATGATACATTGTATGGCAGTCCTTTTTATCCGACAATACCTGTTAATATTCCAGAATCATTAGGAGAGTCGAAATAAATACGTTGAAAATTCCTGACGCCGACACCGGTGAGCATGGTTATGAGTTGTTCTTCTGAATAGGCCTGTCCACCCGGTGTACCCAAAAGCATGTTCAAAGAAAACAATGCAGGGAAAAGCGGACCGTCCATGGTATTGTTTAAAATGAACTCATGAATGATGATCAAGCCGCCGGGTTCAAGGGTGGAAACGGCCTTTTGAACGATTTTACGGCCATCTTCGAAACTTTCTCCATGGAGAATGTGTGACAGCCAAGCCACATCAAATACCCCTTTAATATCTTCTTCGAGATAGTCGACATCCTTGAAATCGATTCGATCCTGCAAATTAAATTTGGCAATGGTCTTTTCAGCAAAGGGTCGTGTAGTTGGAAGATCATAAACAGTGGCTTTAAGCTGGGGATTGTTCAGACAGAAATGAATTGCATAAGTTCCAGGGCCACCCCCAAAATCGAGCAGATGATGCCGATTGGAAAGATCTATTTTCGGGACCAGAACCGGTGCCAGATTCATCGCAAGATTGAACATTCCCATGAGAAAGCTTTCCCTTCTTTCTTCGTCTGTATGCGAGACTCTACCTCTCACGGGTTGGCCTGTTCGAACAGCAACATCCAGCCTGTTCCAGGAATCCGCCAGATGATAATGATGCATGATGATATGACCGATATACCGGGAAGAGTTCCTGACAAGAAACGCCAGGCTTAAGGGTGTGTTTGAGTAGGTGTTTTCTTTTTTTTCCAGTAACTCCATTGCTGAGAGGGCATTCAGAAGCATCTTAACGCCTCTTTGGTTACCATAAAGCCTATCCGATACATCTTCGCTTTTCAGGCGACTGTTACCGATGATGGTGAAGATATCAAGTTTAACCGCGGCATGGAGCGTACATGCTTGCCAGTAGTTTCCTGATATTTGTAATAAATTCGAAGGGTTCATTTCTTGTTTGCTCATTGTTGCGATACTTTCTCATTACTTTAACACATATGTCATGTTTTATTCAATTCCAAATATTTTTTCAGGCACAAAGATTCTGGTATTCTTCCGTACAAAAAAAAGTTGGGCGGTTGGAATAAAAGAGTTGAAAAATTATGTGAAAAACGCTTTACATTTTCCAGCCATGACTTATTGTCATGTCTAATAAACTTGTAAAGTGGATTTTTATCGAAATCTAAAAATCCGATATGATCACGCATAAACATTGTCTCCTGCCACAGGCGGGACCACAGGTGTTTAATAAACTTTTAGTGATTTCATTTAATTGAGTGTTTATTTAGACCGTATCCAGGAGAGACGATGGCAGAGAACTTGAATATCCCGGACGAGCTTCAAGGAACTTTTAAGCGCTTGATGTATCGGGTACCCGAAAAACTTAGAAGTGACAGTCATACTCAAAAAACCATTCAATTATATTTAAAATTGGGGGGTGAGAAGCTGGCGAAACAACATATCGAGATCATCAAATTGCGTGTTCGTGAAGATAAACGCCAAAATAAAGCCGAAGACGATGCTTCGGAAAAATCCGATAGCGGGGATGATTCCATCGATCCTTTTTTCGCAGAGTTTGACAGTTTGTGATTTGCGTTTAAGTAATTGAATGGGCTGAATCAATTGATTTATCGAGAGGATATGGTTAAATCATCCAATTACATGGTGTTTTTTAGAAAAGGAGAGATACCCAGGTATATGCCGAACAGAACCATGAATAGTGCACAAAACATTAGAATCCCGTAATATGCTTTTCGGTTCATATGCCTCAAACCAAAGAATGCGAGTGTTGAAACAAGTAAATACCAAATCAGATCTCCAGCTTCATGCCCTAAAAAAAATGCTAAAAGTTTTGGCCAATTTTTGAAAGAAATATTAAACTGGATCATAAAGGCAAACCCTATTGTGGCCCACCAGACCCACCAATAAGGGTTTGACATGGAAACCATAATACCCCCGATGACAGGATTTTCGATACCTTTATTTTCAATCAGCCCATGATCTTTATTGGGTTCGTCTCGTGGATTCAAGAAGTTGGTAGAAATATTTCCATTAAATATATCCCTTATGATGGATGCTCCAAAAAGTATAAGAATGAGACCTCCTGAAACGCCAATAATGCGGACAACAGCAATGTTTTTCAAAACAAAAGAAAAACCGAAAAGCAAAAGAATGATAATGCCCATTTCGAGGATTGCATGTCCTGTTATGATCCAAAGCCCCATCAGATAACCGCGCCTGTTTGTTTGGGCCGATTTAATAATGGTATAGGTTAGCAGGGGGCCGGGCGACATGGCTCCGGTTAATGCTACAAGGAATGAAAAAGAAAAAATCAGCCAGAATTCAGATAGAAAGTTAATAAATCCGTTGAACATGTTTTAAACAATTCCATTTTTACGGTAATAAAAGGAGTTTTTCCATGAAAGAGAGCAAAAATATTGAATTTCAACTGCCGGAAGATCTAAAAAAATGCATTGAATTTCACGGACATCTTTGTCCGGGGCTCATATATGGTTACATGGTTGCCAAAAGCAGCCATGGATCTTCTCAAACTCAACCGATCAAGGGATGAAGAGGTCGTTGCCATCAGTGAAAATGATTCATGCGCGGTTGACGCATTACAAATCCTTCTGGGGACCTCAATCGGCAAGGGCAACCTCATCTTAAAAGACTACGGAAAAAATGTATATACCATTTTGAACCGCCAAAACAAGAAGGCTTACCGTTTTTCACGTAAAAAACATTATCAATATCAGGGTAAACCCAAAGACGAATTTGTTCAACTTGATGCAGCTATTTCTTCAGGCACTGCAACGGAAAAAGATAAACGGCGCCATAAGATCCTGAAATCAGATGATCTTCTCCAAAGACCGTTTGACGATATCTTCTCCACAGAAAAAGTTGACTGTGTTATGCCGCCTTATGCACCTCTGGCACGCTCAGAAGCCTGTGCAACGTGCGGTGAAATGACCATGTCGACCAAAATGGTTGAGACAGAAAACGGTAAGCACTTGTGCATTCCCTGTGCTTCCTAAAATTGGAACAATCATAAAAAAGGGCAACACACATGATGTGTTGCCCTTGAAACAGAATTGGTTATATGCTTAACCGCAGGTACTCGTTGTTCCGCAGCCTGAACATCCTGCCCCGAAATCTATGGCACAATCGAGTTTAAAACCCATCTCAGAAAAATCCACCTTTATAGGTTTTGCCTTTTCCATGAAATCTTTATCGACAATATATTGAAAGCCGTCTATATCGAAAACATCGTCTGTGTCTTTTGGCTCATCCAGAGCCATGGCAAGTGATGGACCGCCTCATCCCCCTGAATTTAAAAAAATTCTAATGGGTGAAACTTCTTTACCTTTGAAATATTCAGCAATTTGTTTTGTAGCTACCTCTGTGACTTCAACCATTATTTTCTCCTTTTTTCATAATAATCTATATATCCTACCTGGAATATAATTTCCATTAAAATAGTGCTGACAATGGAATTTGTCAATGGAAGGCGTTTTAAAATATCAATTTTCATACTGCGAGAGTTTCATAAAATCGTTACACAATTAAATTGCAGCTACCCATTTCCGGTGAGATAATTTTTATCCAAAGATCCGAAGACAATGGGAAGCGATCCCATATCCGGCGGCCTGAATCCAAAGACAATTTCAAGAAAAGCCATTGTGATGCGAAAGGTGGCACCCCAAAGCACTTCATTATGATCTTTTTGCTTTTGGATAAAACAGGGATAATCTTTCACCTCCGGATTGTTTCCATATTCCTGAGATGTTTCAATCTGCAACCTATATCGTGCATAATTAGAGGGGTTCAATAGATTTTGAAGTGGAATATAAACAACCCTTTCTACTTCCCAGTTTGGGGAAAATTGCTTTTGACGGCTGATCCAGCAAACCATTGGATAGATCACCCTGTGAAACATGATAAGCTGTTGCTGCGGAAGTGGCCCTAAAAACTTTACTCCCAAGGGATTCAAACGCATTTCTTCAAAACCCTCTCGCAAACATGTGGCAAATAAAAGTGCCAGATTTTGGGCTTCGTGTCGCCGTTGTTTGTGCCACATTTGCCAATACGGCCAACGTGTGAGAGGAGAACCCGGTAAATATAAAATTTTTGATAAAAAGGCATCAACACGGGACGATATGCTTCCACCGGGGCAGCACAAGTCTCCGGGCTGCTTCACCTTTAGGGAGCGTTTGTTCAAAATCAAACACGGCGCATTGGAAAAGTCTTTTTCTTTACAATGCATGCCGAGCAAAAAGAGCACGGCGGATGTCGTCGAAGAATTCGTAACATCTTTTGAAAAAATACGATTATGACGGTTTTTTTCATAGAGTCTATGCATTACCCGGTCAATAAAATCTGGAGTTTTGCCGAAAGAATTCATAATTTCATTTATTCCCTGAAATTGTTCAATAAAATTACCTTCAAAACTATACCATGAAAGTATACAAACAATAAACTTTATTTATTTTATTCTTTCTGTTGTTTCCAAGCAAATCGCTGAAAGCGGCATTAATATTAAATCTGTAGTGACGTCTCAAACCTGCATCAGTCTGCTGCTTGCCTTGAAGGATTTGGAGCCCGGTTGTCGCGCTATTAAATCAATTCATCCTAAGCCCCATCGACGGTTGGAAAAGATTGAAGATGTGGCATTGGTAAGTATTGTTGGCGCCGGTCTCATTCAAAGTAAAGGGATTGCGGCAAAATGTTTTTCGGCCGTTGCTGAATGCGGCGTCAATGTTGAGATGATTTCATTCGGACCTTCTCCGGTGGCTCTCTACTTTTTGGTGCGCAACCAGGATTTACATTGTGCGGTCAATGCCATCCATAATAAATTTTTCCCCAAAGGGCTCTAAATGTTTTTGGTTTTGAAAATACTCGAATTGACAAAAGCGTTTATGCAAGGCATGGTATCTTCTATTACCTTATAATTTTACCTTCCCGCCGGTCAAAGATGCCGCTTGCGGTGAGGCGGACAAGAACAAATTTATTTCGGTCTGCTGCTCTGTGCCGGCGTTGCTGAAAATTAAGGGTGCGAAACTTGAGTTTTAAGTAACTATCGCTTTTCAATCCTGTATGGTTCTGTGATTCAGAAGAATCCGGGGTGGGAGGTATAACATGTCGACAACATTACCGGATGATTTTTTTAAATGGCTTGTGGAGTTGCGTCGCTGGTTTCACCGGTTCCCGGAACCGGCTTACAAGGAAGTGAAAACCGCAGCTAAAATTTGTGAGACTTTAGATACCCTAAAGGTTCCTTTTCAGACGGGTGTGGGGGGAACCGGTGTGGTGGCGAAGCTGCGTGCAAAACGCACTGGACCTGTCATTGCTTTCCGGACGGATATGGATGCCCTGACACTGGAAGAAAAAAATGATGTTCCCTACAAATCCCGGAACCCGGGATTTATGCATGCCTGCGGACATGACGGGCATATGACCATTGCCCTGGGTATCATTCGATGGTTGATTGAAAACCGATGGCCTCAGAACGGCTGCGGTGAAATTGTATTTATATTTCAGCCTGCTGAAGAAGGTGGCGCCGGTGCCAAGAGCAATGCTGAATACCGGGATTTTTGATAACGAGCCGATAAGCGCTGCTTTTGCCGGGCATATGTATCCTGAACTGCCGAGAGGACATATTCGACTGGCGCCGGAGATCAGCAATGCCGCTGCGGACAGTCTTTTCATCCGTTTAAAAGGCAAGGGCGGGCATGGTGCCCATCCGCACCATTGTAAAGATCCTATTGTCGCAGGAGCGTATCTTATTACACAACTGCAGTCGATTATCAGCCGCGAACTTCCACCCCTTGAAAGCGCAGTGATTAGCATTGGACGTTTTCACGCTGGAACAGCATCAAACATCATTCCTGAGGAAGCTGTTTTGGAAGGAACCCTTCGCACCCTGAAACCGGATATTCGTATAGAGATAATAAAGCGCCTTGAAGATATGGTGGAAGGTGTGGCCAGATCATTCGACATCTCAGCAACACTGAACATTACAGAGGGATATCCTGTTCTGGTAAATAATCCCGTACTGGTGGAACATATTGTGACCTGCGCCAAAGAAGTCTTGGGTGCCGACAATGTCCATAGCGGTCTTCCGAGAATGGGCGCCGAAGATTTTGCTTACTTTTGTCAGGAATGGGGTGGGGTAATGGTAGGGATCGGTTGCCACGATCCAAGCAAAGGCTTTCAGTATGGTCTCCATTCTCCTTATTTCGATCTTGACGAAAAGGTTCTGGATGTGGGGACCCGGCTGTTTGGACACATACTGACTCATTATCTGGAAAGACCGTGATGGTTGATACCATTTCTTTAGCGTGGTTTTTCTATCACGGTCGGAGAACCTTCGGTTAAACGCGCCAGATTTTGACTGCTCACTTCGATGCCCAGACCAGGGCCATTCAAGGGATCGGCTTCACCACCCAGCCCAAAGGATACATTTTCAAGTGTAACATTTTCCTCGAGCAGGAATTCATCATAAGAACCGTCATAATACACGGCATCATTACAGAGAAGGCATAAAATTCTACCGGCTGCAGAAAGAATCCCAGACTCGCCAAGATGGCATCCGATCTGGAAAGAAGTTCCGTTGCGCCTTAAGTGGTCAATAATCTTCAAGGAATTTCTAAATCCTCCATTTTTGGATAGGCGAACGTTAATCATCTGATAATGGCCGTTTCTTGAAATCTTTTCCACATCACTTAGAGAGCATGCAGACTCATCGGCCATCAGGATTACGCCGGATTTTTGCATAAGGTTTGCAAAATCGGCAAGTTCCGAAGAGTCCGGAGCCATGGGTTGTTCAACAACTTTTACCTTATATTTTTTTATCAAAGATGAGTGACTGAAAGCCAGGGTATGATTCCAAACACCGTTAATATCGACTTTAAGATCATAATCTTCTCCAAACATCCGAAGAACCACTTCGAGGATTTCTTTGTTTTGGAATAAACTTTTCCCCATTTTCAACTTCAGCTTTTTAATTTTCATTTTCTTGATTTGCCGACATAATTTCAATAATTTTTTCTTTGCCGGCGAGCGGCAGCGCAGCACCGTAAAAAATTTTGTCTGTCATGAATTCTTTTGGGAAATAGTCTATGATATGCATTTTATGACTTTTTCCCAAGGCATCGAGCAAGGCTGTTTCCAGGGCGCAGGTGGCAGCATTTTGCGATTTTCCATTGTTCAGGCTGTCAATGAAATTCCATAGCTGAGACACATCTTCCAGATCCCATGGAAAATGATCCAGCTGAACAAAGCGGCATACGCTTTGTGCCGAACTTTGCTGTGATTCTCCAGTTACAAAAGATCTGGGAGCCCCTTCACCGTATCCTTTGATTTCTCCTTTTTCGGCGACAATTTCAACGATGATATTTTTGACGGAAGATCTTTTTCTCAGTGCATGGGAGAAATGAAGAGAAAAAGGGAGATTTACAGGGTATACGGTGATCTTATCTATTTTCATTATCTTTTTGTGATGATAAATTTGATTTGTCGACGGTTAGGGTCAGCGTAAATATAGACCCTTCATTAGATCTTACTTTTTACGTCTATGGTTCCGCCATGATCTTGCATATTCTGATGGGCGATAAACAGACCCAGACCGGTACCGTTATGAATACTGCTTTTGTGTTTTGTTGTAAAATAGGGATCAAATACATTGTCAATCATCGATTGAGGGATCCCGGGGCCGTTATCTTTGATTTCAATGCAAATTGTGGGCGGTTTCCCTTTTTCAATACATTGTGTTGTAACAAACTCGATTTTACCGCCTTCGGAGGTAAACTCCACTGCATTTGAAAGCAGATTCAAAATAACCTCCTTCATCTTTTCACTATCCAGCCACACCAGATGGATGTTGGAATCAAATTGACGGGTAACTTTAATCTTCTTGGCGTTACTCTGGGGCGAAACAAGGAGAATCATTTTATCAATGAGATCGTGAAGGTTATTTAATTCAAAGTTTGATTCTCTTTTCTTGACCAGATCCAGCAGTTCGGTAATGAGATTGTTTATCCGGTTTGTCTCTTCCAATGCAATATTATGGAAGTTTTCCCGGAATTCTTTATCATGGTATTTCTGCGGCAACATCTGGATGAACGTTCCGATGGCGGTCATGGGATTCTTTATTTCATGGGCCAGTCTTGCCGCCAGGTTGCCCAAAAAAGAGAATTTTTCGGAGCGACTCAACAGCGCTTGAGATTTTTTCAGCTCCGCCATCTGTTCTTGTAGCCTGCTGTAAAGTTTCGCATTTTCTATGGCTATGGCGATCTGTGGAGCAAAGACCTCCAGAGTCTCCCGGGTCTCTTTCGGGACACCCTTGCCATCCACTGCATCCGTGGCAATGACTCCGATAACCTTGGAGCGGGTGATCAGAGGAACGACAATGACCGAAGTCGGATTGCCGTGAGTCAACATAATGTTTTCTTTTCTTAGACTTGAACTTTTTACTTCAGGCACATACTCTGGCCGTCCTGTATTGGTTACCCTGACCAGAATATTACTTAAACGATTCAGGGAAACCCTGTAATTTTGGATTATCTCCGGGACTTCACCACCAAAACCAATGCCGTGTATATATTCAAGAGCCCCCTCATCTTCATTGACGAGCATGATTATGGCACCGTTGATCCGACAGACGTTGGATAGAATATTCATGATAACCGTCAACAGCTGTTCCTGATCGAGTACCGAGAGGATCGCCTTGCCCGTCTCATGTATGGCCATAAGTTGTCTTATTTTATAATTCAGTTCTAAATTGAGCTGATTGACTTCTTCATATTTTTCTTCAATTAATTTTTTGTCTTCTTCCATTTCAGCGATGGTTTCCATCAGCACCGATTTTGTGGTGAAAAACTTTGAAAAAATCTCATAAAGTCTGTTCCGGTGAGACCATTTTATATGATATTCGCAGTAGGGGGCGCCTTCAAAGTAGCAGCATTTTTCTTTAAGGTCGACGGGTTTCCCTCCCCATGTGAGCGGCATGGAAGTGTAGGCGCCTTGATTATACAGACAGATGTCTTTGGATACATCCATCCGTGTATTCCAGTGTAATCTCATAATGGCCCTGTTTCCCTTGATTTTTACGACTTCAACTTGTTTGTTTCTGTTCCATTTATCATTTATTTTTTGAGCATTTTTTATTAGGGTTTTAATCGACCAGAATGTCTTAACGATGATTCTTTGAGTATAGCCCAGTGAGAATTTTTCAAAAGCGTACCTGGCCATCTTGTAAGCAACCATTTCGTCATCAAGAAGCAATCTTGCCCGTTCATATAACTTTGAAATAACAGTGCAGGAAATCCAGTTGTTGGGATCACTTAAAAAACTTTCAGGGTCTGAAAGAGAATTGATTTTAGGGTCAAGGTTCTCGAGAAGACCGGAATAGTCCCCCTTATAATGATCCTTCATATAATTAATGATGGCCCTGGAATTTATGCAGCTCGTTTCTTTTTCCATTTTTTTTCATCATAAAGGTAAATTTCGGGTGCTTCTTTGATCTGACATCAATGGATTATAAATTTTAGTTAAATTGGGGACCAACTTCCTGAACGTTGAAAGGCTTTCTCCCTGCACGTTAAATATCGTCCTGTTCTCGTCCCTGAAGCATTTGTCCGGGAGGATACTGTCCGTTAGGGCTTGGGCTGGAAGCCTGAAAAAAGGCATGATGTTTAAGAGCGCATTCTGAAGTTTCGGCGTGTAATTGGAAAGATTGAAGATTTCTTTAGAATAATCAAGAATGTTGTCAAAGTTTAAGTGTTTAGACGGCTGCCGGACAATATTTTGCCCAAAAACACCGTTGTCTTCAAAAACAACATCCGGAAGGGAAATGGCGAGGTCATATATCTTGGTTCTGGGATATACGTGACATTCTCCGATCTTAAAAACATGTCCTCCTGGGCCTGTGTTCTTTGACAACCTTTGGGCAAAGGCAAGGCTTTTTTTAAGATCTTCTTCCGTATCACCCGGGTATCCGGCAATCATGAAGATCATCATCGGAATTTCATTCCGGGCGGCTTCTTTGAATATGGCCATGGTATTTGCCATATATTTTTCATAGTGGGATTTGTCTTTGACCTTATTCATCCGTCTTAATGTATGGTAGCTGGCCGACTCGAATCCAAGGGCAATTGCCCCGCAAGCATCTGAAATTTCTGATATCATGGATGGATCCAGAACATCGCAACGGGTTTCAAAATTAACTTTTAAACCCAAGGATCGAAGCAATGGGAAGATATCAAACGACTTGAAAAGCGCATCGCTGACCAACAGGGTATGGGCGTTGGTCTGATGTCGTAAATTTTTCAGATCGAGATGGATTATGTTATTGGGGACTGCTTTTCTGTGGGGTCGTATGGACGATTCCATACAAAAATTACAGTTATAGGGACATCCCCGGCTGAAAGCATACGGCAGAATATCATATCCGCTCGGATGTTTTAATAAACTTGGGTTTAGAAGCGCTTTTTTGCTGAGGTCAAACGGTTTTCCTTTTTGGGTGAGGTGGATTTTGCCGTCTGTTTTCCAAGCCAGGTTGGGAATTTTATGGTTTATGGGATTTTCACCGCTTTCTAAGGATTCAATGATCTTGAGTGCGGATATTTCACCTTCACCCAACACGATCAAATCGACGGCTGAAGTTCTGGAAAATATTTCTTCGTAATAAAGGGTTGGAAAGTATCCGCCTAAAAATATAAAAATATCCGGATGAAGGGCCTTGATAAGGTTGCACAGGTTGACGACTTCTTCCGCCTGTGAAATCGCCGTGCATGAAATACCGACCCCTTTTGGTTTTATTGTGGACAGATCTTTTAAGAATTCCTTGTATATCTGTTCTTTTCCATCTTTGGTAAGCGGTAAACCATAGTCCATGGGTATGGATGTAACTTTAATTTCGACATCGGGGAGGTTGAATTTAACAAAGCTTGCGATTTCCATGATGGGCAATGGATAAGCAGGAACATACATTCCTGTATTTTTTGAAATCGGTTCAACAAATAAGAACATCGTAGAATCCTTTTTAAATAAGGGAAGGCTTCAGAACAGGAATCGATGCCGGTGTTTTGACATCAGCACCAGAGGGAGCGAACACATCCAACTCTTGGTATTTCTTCCACTGATACCATTCTTCGGGATATTTGTATATGTAATGTTCCATAAATTTTAACACCATCACTCCCATAGACATATTTATGGATCGCTGCACACTGTTTTGCGATTTCTTCGTATGACGTTACAATAAATTTATATCGATGATTATCATCTCTGTGCATAACACCGAAAACAACTGTGGCACCGCACCTTTTTGATAAGATGTTAACGGTTTTGTCCAAACGGATCTGTTTGCCCAGAAAAAATAGCTTGTCGCAACGACTCGGTTTCCATTCATCTATTTCGTCACACTGGGTTATTACAATTCGATTGGCTTTGAGGTCATCAAAAATTGCCCGTATTATATTAGGTGTCTGGTCTGCGTCGATGATTTTTGTCGAAAAATTGTTTGCCTGATGAACCGAAGCATTCCGCAAGTCCTTTGATTTGAATTTTGCGACAATCGATACCGGAAAATTGTTCGCACCGAGAAACGCCGGGAATGAACTCAACTCCGCCGAAATGCCCTGTGATCAAAAGTATTCCTTTACCTTTTGCAAGCCCTTGCTCGATGGCATTCATGCCTTCACTTTCCATGTGATTCATAACGAAATTTTCCAATGTTCGGGCAGTGGAATAGGCATTAAAAAATTTTTCATAATAATGAAAGAACATCCCTCGAAAAACGTTTTTGGTAATAGATCTGATTTCAAAACTGTTTTTGTGGCCTGTGAAAACGGTTTTAACAGCCTTTTTGATTTTCCATTTCTCTTTTCTGTTAAAGAAAAAATATAATTTCCCCAGAATGCTGATGTAATAATAAGTGAAATTCCACCCAATTGTCATGCACATAATAAATGTTAAACCGCCATTGTAAAAAAGAACTTAAGTTAATATTCATGGTACACCTCCTGAAAGTTATAAATATTTCTCTTATGATAATAAGCCTTGAATTAAAAAAGAATTGATAACATCCAGATGGAAGGGTAGCACGGAGGCAACAGGTGGATTTAAAGCTATGGTCATACATTACAAAATATCGGCAATGAAGATTTGATGTCTATCAATCAGTTTTATTTCTCTCAAAAAGCGTGCCAAAGTCTTCAGCTGAAAGGGGTATTTGAAACAAAAATCGTTTTTTTGTTAGATTATTTTTTTTATGTTACCGGCAATCCTTGTTTCAAAGGCATTCCCATCCACAATGACCTACCAGTGGAAGGTTTTGTTAAGTTTAAACGAATTGGTAAATCTTTTTCATTTTGGCGGCTGAGGATCATTCATGCACATAAAACTGTGCATTAATGCACATTTTTCTGTGCATGAATGTATTCAAACCTCTTTAATTGACGCGTCTGCAATTTTGTGTTGATATAATTTTTTACATTTTTTTTGTTCAAGTATCATCTGTGGAACATTGATTCGTTCATATCTAACTGGGTGGTTATAGTGCTTCATTAACTTAGTCATAATACTCGATATTGCAGTTTGGCATAGAGTTTGCTAAATAAGTCAAGTATTTTATAACGCACGACTTTTATCGACGATTTATTTTATCGGGTCGGATTCGAGAAAATCTTTTTTACTCGCTTTTTAGGATATTGGAATTATTGGTATGAAAAAAAAAGATACGATTTTAGTTGTTGACGATGAAAATGGCGTACGCCAGTCGTTTAACATGGTGTTAAAAGATGATTATCATGTGCTTCTCGCAGGAACAGGTCAGGAAGCGATGGATATTTTTAAGAAAAACTCGGTAGATTTGATTCTCCTCGATATCCTTTTGCCGGACATTAACGGCCTTGAACTCCTTGAAAAACTCGTAGAGACGGACCCGAATACGGAAATTATCATGGTGACCGCTGTCAATGAGATTCAAACGGCAGTGCAGGCGATTAAGCTGGGGGCTTACGAATACATCATTAAACCGTTTGTCGTGGATGATGTTTTAACCGTAATTCGGCGAGCCTTAGAAAAGCAAAGCCTTGTGAAAGAAGTGACGTATCTCAGAAACGAACTGGAACGGTATCATCCATTTGAAAAAATGGTGGGTAAAAATAAAAAAATGAGAAAAATATTTGATTTAATTTCTACGATTGCTCAGAGTGACGGGACCGTACTGATACAAGGAGAAAGCGGAACAGGAAAGGAACTTGTTGCCAGGGCCATACACAATCGTAGCCATAGAAAGAATCAGCCGTTTGTGGTTGTAAATTGTGCAGCCATACCGGCGACATTGATGGAGAGCAAAATCTTCGGACACAACAAAGGCGCTTTTACCGGGGCAAGCAGTACCCGTATCGGAAAGCTGGAGCTTGCCGATACCGGCACCGTTTTTTTTGATGACATCGATCTTCTTGATGTCAACATGCAGGCAAAACTTTTGAGGATTATCCAGGAAAAGGAATTTGAAAGACTTGGTAGCTCGAAGGTTGTCGAAATCGATGTCAGGTTTGTCGCGGCTTCTAACAAAGAAATTAAAAACTTGATTTTAAACGGTGAATTTCGTGAAGACCTCTATTATCGGCTGAATGTTTTTCCGATATGGCTTCCGCCCTTGAGAGAGAGAAAGGATGATATTCCCTTGCTGCTGGAACATTATTTGGAATTAAACTCCACTGAGACCGGTAAACCACCAAAAACGTTTGCTGAAAAAGCGATTAAGACGTTAATCGAATACGATTGGCCTGGAAATGTTCGAGAGCTTAAGAATTTGGTGGAAAGATTGTTTACCATTACTAAAGGTCCGATCATCCATCTCGAAAATAGTGCAGACTATAATATCGGCAAAAAGAAAATTAAGGACATGCTCCTTAAAGAGGCCGTAAGCATATTTGAGAAGAAATATATTTCTGATGTCCTGGAAAGCGTAGATGGAAATAGAACAAAAGCGGCCAAAAAACTCGGCATTCATCGTAATACCCTATTGACGAAAACAAACGATTTTGGTCTTTAATGACATTTTTTTGCTGATAAATAGAACCGACGACGTTTAAGAAATCGATACTCCAATCATCGATGCACAAAAATCTGTGCATCAATGCACAAAAAAAGTTGCACTTTTGGATTTGATGGCGGAAAAACTGATCAAAAATCAATCCCCCGAATCTTTAAAAACCTTGTAAAACATCTGTTTCCCATTTTTTCAACACAACCAGAGGATGAAGGCGCGGGTCTGGGTCCTGTCGCAAATAATGTCATCGTAATAAAAATGGTGTAAAACACAAAATCACATAAAAATATGGGTGCAAAACTTGCGTTTTTACATTCGACATTTTTTTTTCATTTATCCTTGACATGAATATATAAAATGTCTATAGGACTTCTCTTAAATGTAATGACCCTGATGGTTATTTCCATTTGGAACCGTCGATTAATAAATCATGGATCTTTTTTTAATTTCGATTGCTGATCGGCGATAAAATTGGGAGTTCGGAGCAGTCCTGAATATGAGACTGAATACATTACTGGCACAGAGAAAAACCGCCATTGTAAAAAAGTGGTTTGCCGCGACAATTGAGACGTATCCATCCGATACGGCAAAATTCCTTAAAAGCCAGAAAGATCCTTTTGCCAACCCTGTGGGTCGAACCATCCATCAAGGATTGGCGGTATTATTTGACGAACTCCTTAAGGAAACGAATCATGAAGTCATGCGATCCTTCCTTGATCCGATTATCAGAATCAGAGCGGTTCAGAACTTTTCCCCCTCCCAAGCCACAAGTTTTATCTTTTTTTTAAAAAATGTCATCAGAGACAATATAAAAAAAGAGGATTTCCGAGCGGAACTTTTTAGCGAGCTGTTGTTGTTTGAGTCTAAGATCGATGAACTCGGTCTGATTGCATTTAACCTTTACATGGATTGCCGGGAAAAGATATATGAACTCAAGGCCAACGAGATGAAAAACAGGACGTTTAGGGCTTTTGAGCGGGCGGGTTTGGTGCGTGAGATGCCGGCGGAACAGCCGGATTTAGATAATATTAATATATGTAAGGGGGCTTCAAACGACCTGTAGGTGAGATTTTTCGCAAAATCATGCTCGAGCTTTTTTATCAAAACAGCCCGAAATAATTTTGGATAAATTCTATCTCGTCGTTATGGGGCCATCAAGTGAGGTAATGGTATAATGAATATTAGTTACATGTATTCCCTCATAGCGGTCATCGTTCTATTTCTGCTGGCTTATGTAGGTGTTAAACTTCCGGGGGGCGAGGTATTTTTCGGCGTTATCATACCTTATCTGGCGATAATTATTTTTGTTTTGGGATTTATTAACCGCGTTATGGACTGGGCGCGTTCACCGGTGCCGTTCAGAATTCCCACAACATGCGGTCAACAAAAATCACTTCCCTGGATTAAACCGGCCAACATCGACAACCCCTCCACCACAGGCGGCGTTATCGTGCGAATGATACTGGAGGTTGTTTTTTTACGGTCGTTATTCAGAAACACAAAATGCGAGTTAAAAGAGGGGACCAAAATTTCCTATGAGTGGGAAAAGTGGTTGTGGCTCTTTTCACTGATTTTTCACTGGTCATTTTTTACCGTGCTGTTCAGACATCTGCGATTCTTTACCGAACCGGTGCCGGCTTGTGTTACAATTGCTGGAAAAACTGGACGGATTTCTTCAGATCGGTCTGCCGGGACTCATGTTGTCCGGCGTAGCACTGCTGGCGGCCGTAACCTTATTATTTTTAAGAAGAATATGGATTCCCCAGGTAAAATACATATCCCTGGGTTCAGACTATTTCCCACTTTTTCTTATTTTCGGTATTGCGTTTACCGGTATTCTGATGCGGTATTTTACCAAAGTGGACATTGTAGGCGATCAAAGCGTTCACCATGGGACTGGTAACTTTTAAACCCCACATCACCGAAGGGGTCGGCAGCATTTTTTATGTTCATCTCTTTTTTGTCAGTGTGCTTTTGGCCTATTTCCCGTTTAGCAAACTCATGCATTTGGGGGGTATCTTTATGAGCCCCACTCGAAATCTGGCCAACAACAGCCGGGTCAAAAGACATGTCAATCCGTGGAATTATCCGGTTAAGGTTCATTCATACGAAGCTTATGAAGATGAGTTCAGGGAAAAAATGATAGAGGCAGGACTTCCTGTGGAAAAAATGATAGAAGCGGAAACACCGGAGGAACCCGAGGAAGAGGAAAAGGAGTAAATAATGTCAGAACTTCCAGAACCAAATGAACTGTTTACGAATATAGATTATAAACCCTCGCGAACAGGATGGATGGATACCCCTGTTGAAATTAGAAAGGGTGTCGCCTGTTATGCCGGAAATCCCAAAAGTCTTGAATATGTGAGTCTTCCCAATGCAAGGCAATGGAGCTGCTTTGATGAGGACTGGCAACTGCCCGAAAACTGGAAAGAGATAATTTCCAAAGGTTTCAGGGAACGGCTCGATCGGTTTCGCTCCGTAAAAGTCTTTATGGATATTTGTGTCCGTTGCGGGGCCTGTGCCGACAAATGCCATTTTTTTATCGGATCCGGTGATCCCAAAAACATGCCGGTTTTACGGGCGGAACTCCTTCGTTCGGTATACAGAAACGATTTTACAACTGCCGGCAAGATTATCGGATCCTTGGGAAAGAACTTTAAAAAAATTATCGGTGCCAGGGAACTGGATCTGCAAGTCTTGAAAGAATGGTGGTACTATCTATTTCAGTGCTCAGAGTGCCGGCGCTGTTCGGTTTTTTGCCCCTACGGCATCGATACGGCCGAAATTACCATCATGGGCCGGGAGCTGTTAAATCTAATCGGCCTTAATATAGACTGGATTGTCACGCCTGTGGCCAATTGTTACAGAACAGGAAATCATCTCGGAATCCAGCCACATGCCTATAAGGATATGATGGACTTTTTTGCCGATGACATCGAAGAGATCACCGGCGTAAAGGTGGAACCCAGTTTTAACAGAAAAGGCGCGGAAATCCTTTTTATCACCCCTTCCGGAGATGTTTTTGCCGATCCCGGTACATTCACCTGCATGGGGTACATGATGCTGTTTCACTATTTACAGGAAAAATATGGGTTTGATATCACATGGAGCACCTATGCTTCCGAGGGTGGAAATTTTGGTTTTTTTACCTCCCATGAGATGATGAAACGGCTGAATTCAAAAATGTATGCCGAAGCCAAAAGGCTGGGCGTAAAATGGATCCTCGGGAGGAGAGTGCGGTCATATGTGGCGGGTCATTCACCAGTATATGGATACGATGAACGGTCCTGCCGATTTTCTGGAAGAACCGGTTTCCCCCATTACCGGCACCAAATTTGAAAATGCCAAGTCGACCAAGATGGTTCATATTGCCGAGTTTACCGCCGATCTTATCAAACACAATAAACTTGAACTGGACCCCAGTCGCAATGACCATTTGAAGGTGACCTTTCACGACTCGTGCAACCCTGCCCGCGGTATGGGTCTGCTGGAAGAGCCCCGTTACGTGATTAAAAACGTATGTAACAATTTTTATGAGATGCCGGCCAACACCATCCGGGAACAGACCTTCTGCTGCGGCAGCGGGTCCGGCCTGAATGCCGGCGAAAACATGGAATTGAGGATGCAGGGCGGTCTGCCCAGGGCCAATGCGGTCAAATATGTTCATGAAAAACATGGGGTGAATATGCTGTCATGTATTTGCGCCATTGACCGGGCGGTTCTCCCGGCTTCTATGGAATACTGGGTACCTGAAGTGGATGTCACCGGCGCTACACGAACTGGTCGCCAATGCGTTGATATCTACCCGGAGAAGAAAAAGAGAACAACGGACCTGCGCAGTGAACCGCTGCCGGGAATGGAGGATGACGATGCCGAATAACAAGAAGATGTATGATAAGGGAAAAGTCGTTGCAGGTCTATGCATCTTTGTGGTGTTGATAACATTTCCTTTCTGGTTCAACCTTGGAAAGGCCGCTCCGGTGCCCGAACCCAAACTCAGCGAAAAAGCAAAAGCCGCCAAAGAGTGCGTCATGCCCAAGGCAATCATGAAATACGAGCATATGCAGATTCTCAATGAATGGCGGGATACGGTTGTTCGGGATGCCAAGCGAATCTATGTCAGCAGCAGCGGGAAGAAATTTAATATGAGTCTTTCCGATACCTGTTTGGACTGTCACGTAGAAAAGGCTGAATTTTGTGACAAGTGCCACAATTATGCTTCGGTAACCCCTTACTGCTGGGATTGCCACATCGATCCGAAGGAGGCAAAGTGATGAAAAGCAGTAGAAGACGCTTTTTAAAAGTAGCTGGAATTTCAGCGCTGGGTTTAGGGGCCAAACCGGTCCTCGATGTAATGGCTTCCTCTAGTGAAACGGCAGCACCGAAAACCACAAGGGGTGAAAATGCCCTTACAGCCAAACGATGGGGAATGGTCATTGACACCCGGAAATTGCAATCAGAAGAAGATCTCGAGCCGATGATCGAGATCTGCGATAAAATCCATAATGTTCCCAAGTTTGAGAATAAGAATCATGAAATCAAGTGGCTCTGGGATGAAGAGTTTAAACATGTGTTTCCCATGCAGGAACCGGACTTTTTAAATGACAGACTCAAGCACATGTCCTTTTTGACGCTATGTAATCATTGTGAAAAGGCGCCATGTGTCAGGGTGTGCCCCACAAAGGCAACCTTTAAGCGCGAAGACGGCATTGTACTGATGGATTTTCACCGATGCATCGGCTGCAGATTCTGCATGGCGGCATGCCCTTACGGGTCGAGAAGTTTCAATTTTAGAGATCCACGCCCCTTTATCAAGGAGACCAATCCCGATTTCCCAACACGGACAAAAGGGGTTGTCGAGAAATGCAACTTTTGTGCGGAAAGACTGGCGATTGGGAAAATTCCTGCCTGTGTGGAAGTGTCAAACGGTGCTCTGACTTTCGGAGACCTGGATGATCCTGAATCAGAAGTTAGAAGAGTTTTAAGAAACAACTACACAATTCGTCGTAAACCGGCCCTGGGTACGGGCCCATCAGTTTTCTATATTGTATGAGGTGGTTATGCTTGAAAAGGCGTTGATAGGAACAAAGAAATACTATGGATGGATGGCGGCACTTTTGGCTGTTATCGGTGTTGGTTTTGCCTGCTACCTGTGGCAGTTTCAATTCGGTCTGGGAATTACAGGCATGAGCCGGGATGTATCGTGGGGATTTTACATTGCCCAGTTCACATTTCTGGTCGGTGTTGCTGCATCTGCGGTAATGGTGGTTCTACCCTACTACCTGCATAACTATAAAGCATTTGGCAGGATTACCATTTTGGGAGAATTTCTGGCGGTGGCGTCTGTTACCATGTGCATTCTGTTTATCTTTGTGGACCTCGGCCAGCCTACACGGGTTGTTAATGTTCTTTTGCACCCCACACCCAACTCGGTCCTTTTTTGGGATATGATTGTGCTGAACGGGTATCTTTTGCTGAACATCATTATCGGATGGAAAGTACTTGAAGCAGAAAGAAACGATGTTGCCCCGGCAGGCTGGTTAAAACCGTTGATATATCTTTCGATTCCATGGGCAGTCAGTATTCATACGGTAACAGCCTATCTTTACTGCGGCCTTCCCGGACGGGGCTTCTGGTTGACGGCCATATTGGCACCGCGGTTTCTTTCTTCAGCATTTGCTGCGGGTCCGGCATTTTTAATCCTGCTGTGCATGATTGTCAGAAAGCTTACTAAATTTGATCCCGGAAAGGAACAGATCCAGTCGCTTGCCAAGGTCGTGGCATATGCCATCACGGTTAATGTATTCTTCTTTCTCTGTGAGGTATTTGTTGTATTTTACAGCAACATACCCGAACATATGGACCATATAAAATATCTGTTTGTGGGACTTCACGGACATGGTGTCCTTGTGCCCTGGATGTGGGCATCCATGATACTGATGGTGGTATCGATTATTCTGCTGGTGAATCCAGTCACACGCAAAAATGAGACCGTTCTGGTTGTTGCCTGTATCACCGTTTTTGTCGGCACATGGATTGACAAGGGGCTTGGAATGATTTCAGGCGGGTTTGTACCGAATCCGCTTCACCATGTGAATGAATATGTCCCGACATTACCTGAAATTCTTATTGCCATCGCGATATGGGCCATAGGCTTTCTGGTATTGACCGCCCTGTTTAAGATCGCGGTAACGATAAAGGAAGAGGTTGCGGGATTGGCGTAAAATATTACTGACACAGTTTTTAATAAAGGGGTCACTTGTAGAGATGACCCCTTTTTTTATATGTAATTTGCGTTATGAGGTGAACATCATTGATTGTGATGCTCGGCAGAATATTCGTCAACGGTGGCAAACAAGGGTTTATGGTTGAAATTGATCCCTGTGACCTTGAAAAAGTCCTTCCGATAAAAAAAGCTTGACTTTCCATAGAATCTTAAATATGAGAATTTATTTTAAAATGCAGCAGAAGCTGCTCATGTTTGTATTTTAAGGTAATACCCAATACATAAGATTCTTCGCCCGATAGTGGCGGAGATGACAATAAAGCTGAAGTAAAAAGGCCACGAAGGTCCATGCTTCCGGAAAGGAAAGCGACCGTGTGGCCTTTTTTGTTTTGGAAAGGAAAAAGCGCTATAAGGTTAAGTTGCTTCAGCTAAAGCCTGTATGCTCAATCTTAACAAAAAGGAGGTTTGTCAGATGAAGAAATTGATTCTGTTGTTGTCATGTTTGATTCTGTTATGTGTACAAGCCGGCCTCATTATGGCGCAAGAATCGATGCCGTTCGACCAAGCAGAACAAACCCCCAAAGTCGGCGGCGTCAAAAGCCTTGAAGATCGAATCAAGCAACTTGAAGACGCTATCAAAAGACAACCGGAAAGCGACAAGTGGTACGATCGTATTCAGATCAGCGGGCTCATCGAGGTCGAAGCCAGCTATGGAAAAACCGATTTCAAAGATCCGGCCGTAGAAGATGAAAAAACCAGCGATGTAGACCTGGCCGCCGTTGAACTGGTGGTGGATGCTAAAATTGCAGCACACGTCGACGGACATGTCATGTTCAAATATGAAGATGACGATCTTTTTTTGGATGAGGGCTTCATTACGTTGGTGGGTTCGGAATCCTTTTCCGCTTATTTGATCGCCGGGCGGCAGTATATCCCTTTTGGTAACTTCGACACTCATTTCGTCACCGACCCGAACACTCTGATTTTAGGGGAAACCAACGAGGGTGCAGCCGTAGCCGGTTACCGGTTCGGCGGTGAAATGGTCGATGTCTCGATGGGTGCCTTTAACGGCAACGCTAAAGAAAACGGCAAAGATGACATCATCGACAGTTTTGTCGGGAGCATTGTCGTGAATCCCTTTGAAAACATGATGTTCGGTGCATCCTACACTTCGAATCTGGCAGGTTCGGATACATTTAATACGGTAGTGGTAGACCCGGACAATCTTGATTCGATGGTCGGCGGTTGGAGTGCCTTTGTCAGTTTCAAATTTCTGGAACGCTTTAAGCTGATTGGTGAATATGTCGGCGCACTAGATAGTTTCAAAGCCGGAGAAATATATGATGCCGCCGACACCAAAGAGCGTAAGCCCTCGGCCTGGAATGTGGAATTAGGTGTAGCTATAATTGATAATCTGGAACTGGCGGTTCGCTATGATGGATCTGATGACGGCGGAGCGGTCTTTTTACCGGAATCCCAGTATGGCGCAGTGCTGAATTGGGGCTTTTTTAAAAACACCAACCTGGCCATTGAATATTTGCACGGAGAATTCGAAGATGATGCCCAGGAGACAGATTCTTTTATCGCTCAGCTTGCAATTGAATTTTAGCTGTATTGGTGAATATTTTTTTTAAGAAGACATTATCCAAATTGTTTTTTTGATTTAGTTTGCTCATTGTCAGGTTTTTACTCTATGAATAATTGAACCAAAACCGATAAAAAGTAAAGGAGACATTATTATGCGCACAGTAATTTCAATTCTGTCAGTCATGGTTTTAATGGTTATGCTGGCAGTTACAGCTCCGGCACTGGCACATTTCGGTACCATTACCCCATCGGACGACATCGTGACCCAGGATGACTCCAAGACTCTGAAACTTCAGTTCAAGTTCATTCATCCCATGGAAATGCATTATATGGAAATGGTCAAACCCAAGCAATTCGGCGTGGTCCACGACGGCAAAAAGAACGATTTGCTCGGCACCCTTCAGGCGACCAAAGGGAAAGGCCTCGGCCAGAATGAAAAGTTCACCTTCTGGACCACCGACTTCCAGATCCGTAGACCGGGAGACTATACCTTCTATGTCGAACCCACTCCTTACTGGGAACCCGCTGAGGATAAATTCATTGTTCATTACACCAAAGTTTGCGTAAACGCGTTAGGCTTAGAAAAAGGCTGGGATCAGCCGGTCGGCCTGGAGACTGAAATTGTTCCTTTGACCCGGCCTTACGGGCTGTGGACCGGCAACCTCTTTACCGGGCAAGTGCTGCTCAAAGGCAAGCCGGTCTCCTTTGCCGAAGTGGAGATCGAGTATCTGAACGAGTCACCTGGAAATATCAGCGTTGTTATCCCTCCGGCAGACCCCTACGTGACTCAGGTGGTCAAAGCCGATGCTAACGGCGTTTTCAGTTACGCCATGCCCAAGGCTGGCTGGTGGGGATTTGCAGCCCTTAATGAAGCCGACTGGAAGCTGAAATACGATGGCAAGGAAAAGGGAGTTGAGATCGGCGCCGTCTATTGGGTCCATACCCGGGATATGAAATAGCGGCAGCCGGTTTTTCGTTGCCTCATTGAGCGCCCCTCATCCTGTGGGGGGCACCGATTTTCAGGACTGACAATAGATTCAAAGTAAATGGAGGATGTTATGAAGATCATGAATTATTTGCTTATTCCGGCGTTTGTGTTACTACTGTTCAGCGGAACCGCACTTGCGCACAAGGTTAACTTGTTCGCCTATGCCGAAGCAGGGAAGGTTTATACCGAGAGCTATTTTCCGGATGGCAACCCAGTAGAAAGCGGTAAGGTGTTGGTTTATGACAGTCAAGACAAACTGCTTTTGGAGGGAGTGACCGACAAAAAGGGACTGTTCGACTTTGCCGTGCCGAAGGTTGATGATTTGACCATTGTCATTGAAGCAACCATGGGACACAAGAACAGTTTTAAGCTGAAAAAAGCTGACGTGGAGGCTGGGAAATGACGATTATTCAAAGAGGCCTTATGGTTGGCGTCCTGTGCCTATTTCTGGCGAGCTCGCCAAGCTTACTTCTTGCGCAGACTCCTCCGGGTGAGAGCTCTCAGGAGGTCATTACGCTTTTAAAGGAGCAAAATAGCAAGTTGTCCAGCGATCTAAGGCGCATTCAGCGGGAAATCGCAGCCCTGCGTGCCGATCTCGACAAGCCGGGCCTCAAAGAAGTTTTCGCTGGGATCGGTTACATTTTCGGTCTGTTAGGGGTGGCCGCTTTTGTCGCCGCACGCCGCAAGGAGTAGATCATGCATATTTCCGACGGGGTTCTCCCCATTTCCGTGACAGTCGGCGGCTATGTCGCCAGCGCTGCGATAGTGGCCTGGAGTGCCCGCCGCACCCGCAGCGAAGAGCTGCCAAAGCTGGCGGTGATGACGGCAGCCTTTTTTGTCGCTTCACTGGTTCACGTGCCTTTTGGGCCGACCAGTGTGCATCTCATCATACCGGGCCTGACGGGGGCATTGCTGGGGCCGTCCGCCTTTCTCTCCATCGGCCTTGGCCTTCTGCTGCAAAGCTTGCTGTTTCAATTCGGCGGTTTGACCGCGCTGGGCGCCAATGCCTTAATGATGGGGCTGCCTGCGCTGGTGTGCGGATGGTTCTTCCAGAGATACAAAGGCCAAACTCAGTTGCGGCAGGCGATCATCGGTGGATTGGCGGGCGCTGTAGGGACAGCACTGGCAGCAATTATTCTGGCGATCCTTCTGGTTGCCGGCGGTGAGGATTTTTTCGGCGTTGCCAAAATTGCCTTGCTCGCACACGTACCGGTCATTATCATTGAGGGCGTGGTAAGCGCTTTTACCATCGGATTTCTGGCTCGAGTCAAGCCGGCCCTGTTGCGACCGTCGTTTCTGCGCCCGACCAAGGCGGCCCATGGCTGATGTGATCAATATCCAGATGCCTTTGTGGCAACTGCCCCTGTTCATATTGATACCGGTGGCAGTGCTGGCGGCTGGCGTGGTATGGCTGCGGCGTATTGCGCATAACCGCAGTGCACCTGGAGAGGACCGCGACTGGTCGGTACCGCCCCTGACGGATGCTGCCGGTGTTTCGCTGTTTCATCGCTGGGATGTGCGCTGCAAGATCGTGACGATACTAGTCTACAGTTTTGTCATCGCTTCCTTGAGTCACCTGGCGTCGGCGCTGGCCGCCATCGGCATCTCGTTGCTGATCTTGGTGATTACAAGGGCTTCTTTTGCAAAGGTTGTTCTGAGGCTGCTGGCGATTACCGGTTTTGTTAGTATGTTTTTAGTGGTTATGCCCTTTTCAGCCCCCATACATAATGGTGACACGGTGCTGGTTTTTAACGGGATGAACTGGCTCGGTTTCAACCTGCGCGGTTTGCGACTGGCTGCGACAATTGCCGCCAAAGCAGTTGCCATCGCGCTGTTGATGGAGCCGCTGTTGTCCACCGCACCTTTGCCGGTAACCCTGCACGGACTTTCCCGGCTCGGTGCGCCGGAGATGGTTGGACAGATGGTACTGCTAAGCTACCGGTATTTGCATGTCTTCCGGCATGAAGCCCGACGGATGTCTTTCGGCATGCAGGTACGCGGGTTCCGCAAGCGCATGGATCTGGAAACGCTGCGTGCAGTGGGCAATTTTATTGGAATGCTATTTGTTCGAAGCTTCGAACGAACCGAGCGGGTTTTTGATGCCATGCAAGCGCGTGGTTACCGGGGACGGTTTCCGGAACCGGTCGAGCTGTGTTTACGGACCAAAGATTTGCTGCTGGCGGCGGCCTGGCTGGCCGCTGGAGCGGCACTGATTGCATATGACCGGATTGCCTGGTAAGGAGTAAGCATAATGCACGAACCTTTGGGGCCAATTCAGCAACCTGCCTTGGATGCTCCCCTATTCAGCATGCGCAGGGTGTTTTATCGTTATCCGGATGATACCCAAGCCTTATCCTGTATCGACTTAGACGTTGCTTGCGGAGATAGAATCGCTTTGGTTGGACAAAACGGGTCCGGTAAGACCACACTGATTAAACAGCTCTGTGGACTACTGCTGCCGACTGCCGGAGAAGTTCTCTACAAAGGGGAACAATTGAAAGAGGAGCATTTGTACCGGAATAGGCTGGAGATCGGCCTGCTTTTTCAGGATCCGGACGACCAGCTTTTCGGCCATACGCTGCTGGACGACACGGCTTTCGGTCCCCGCCATCAGGGCTTGTCTCGAGAAGATGCGAAGCAGGTGGCCCGGCAGGCGCTGCAGCGCGTAAGTCTGCTTGACATGGCTTACAAAGCGCCGCACAATCTCAGCTTCGGGCAAAAAAAGCGCGCCGCTTTGGCTGGACTTCTTGCCATGCAACCGAACGTACTGATCCTGGATGAACCGACCTCAAATTTAGATCCACATCAAGAGGAGGTCTTCCTCAGTTTGCTGAGGGATTTCTCCGGCACCCTTATCTGCATCAGCCACGACCTGATCTTTCTCTATGAACTATGCGACCGGGCCGTGGTTCTTGATCATGGTCGGATACATCATGACTACACACTGCGTGAACTGGTCTCTCAACGTCAATCATTGCGGGAGCACGGTCTTGATTTTTCCTTTCGTCTGGTTCACAGCGGTTCATCATGCGATCAGAATAAATCAAAACCGCTTGATGGGCCCCATCGAATCCCCACTCTGCCTGATGTATCTGAAGGAAAATCGCTTGTGTTCCTGCGCGACTACCACTATCGGTACCCGGACGGCACACACGCGTTACACGGTATCAATCTGTCTATTCATGATGGCGAACGGATTTCAATTGTCGGTGAGAATGGCGCCGGTAAAACCACACTGTTGTCTTGCCTGCTCGGGCTGCGCCAGGGACTCGGAGAGTTTCGTTTTGCCGGGCGATTGATGACACGCAGATGGCGCAAGACCCTCTGGCGGCAGGTCGGAATGGTTTTTCAGGACTGCGCCGACCAACTCTTCTGCCCAAGTGTGCGGGAAGAAATTACCTTTGGACTGCATCAGCTCGGCAATTCACGGGACGAATCCAGCAAACGGCTTACACAGGCCCTGTCTATGGTTCGTCTGGAAGGCTTCGAAGAGCGTGTCCCCTTGCATCTGTCCGGCGGTGAACGCAAACGCCTGGCGCTGGCCTGTGTTCTTGCCATGAAACCCAAGCTGCTCATATTAGATGAACCAACGGCCGGACTCGATCCCCAAGGTGAGGAGATGCTGCTGGGTATTTTGTGCAATCTCAACGTGACCCTCTTGATCGTCAGTCACGATATGTTTTTCGTCAAAGAATTGACCCACCGTACCCTGGTGATGCACAAAGGTCGAATTCTGGAAGATATGCCAACCCATGCTTTTTTAGAAGATGAGCGACTCGGCAACCTCAACGAATTATCATACACTTACCGACAGCGCAGCAGCAGCGCCATTCTGACAATGCAGCACAAACACGAGCATCGTCATTTACACCATCATCTGCATACGCACCGGCACCGGCATGGAGAGGTTGAGCACAACCATTTTCACGAACACGTGCACGAACACATTCACCGTTTCACGCACATCCATCCTATGGATGAGAAAAATCATGATCACATACCGCGTCGTTACCACGACCACGATCATCCGGGGCATGAGTCCGAAGATCACGATCACGATCACGATCCTCCCGAGCATGAGAATGAAACCGATGACCACCAATGAATAAAATATCAAAACCATTTGTTATTTCAGGAAATTAACCGTTTTCAAGGGCGATGATGTTTACCCAATCTGAACTTTGGAAATTTACAATTTTTTAATTTTCTATGACAACCGATTAAGATTCATAAATATCTCGTTTGTTTTCTCTGTGATCGACCATGTAGAGAAGAGTTCCTTTTTCCCTGATTTTGTCCAAAAGAGACGGAAGCCTCTCCCTGTCAATCTGATAAATCCTGAAGTAGAAATTTAGATAGCCGTCAGGCGCGTTATCCGATGAACTCAGTATGCTGGCCGTTCGCCCTCCATACTCATGGATGAGTTCCCGGACTTCTTTTATAATGCCCGGCATATCTTTGATTCGAATGGCAAACTGAATGCCTTTTTTGCCCAGTCCGCTGAGAGATATGAGCACTCTGAAAATATCACTTCGTGTAATAATTCCGACCAGTCGGTTATTTTCGTCAACCACCGGAAGACCTGAAATCTTTTTTTCAAGAAGAAGGGCGGCAGCTTCTTCTACCGTGTCATCCGGCTTTGCGGTATAAACCGGTTTTTTCATTAAATCCCTGACTTTTATTTTGGATATCAAAAATAAAAGCTCGTGCATATCGAGGGTTGTTGCATCGGAAGGGGATGCTTTTTTCAGATCCCTGTCGCTGATGATGCCTGCAAGATTTCCACCATCCATGACCGGCAGTATTTTGATATTTTGTTCCTGTAAAATATAAATGGCATTCTGCATGGAATCATCAGCACCTACTGTTATCACCTCTTTACTCATCCAATTTTTAACCAGCATCTTTTACCCTCCTGTGTTAATTTAGACCACCGATCATTTTTGAATAGACCCTAATTATTTGTTAAAAATTTCCATCTAAAAGGACAAATGACATCGTAACGCATCTATTATCTCATAAAAGGGAATACGCTTCAAGTGCTCCGAAATAATTTTGATTTCAAAGTATCTTGACTTGGAAATGAAAAATCTTTATGAATTGAACTCTTATAAAAATGAAACACCAAGAAACGTGAAAGGTGAAAAATATAAAATAAATGAAAGAAAAGATAAAAAATATAATATTAAACGCGATATCGCTTGCACATGAAAACAAAGCGCTGCCTTCGGCCGAGTTTTCTGAAATCGAAATTGAAGTGCCGAAAGTTCAATCCTATGGTGACTTTTCCACAAATATTGCCATGGTTACTGCATCTATTCAAAAGATGCCGCCACGAAAAATTGCAGAAGCGATTTTAAAATATATCAAAGATCCGGACCGAATTCTGGCGAAAACACAGATCGCCGGTCCTGGATTTATTAATTTTTTTATAAATACATTGTCCTGGCATCCTGTTTTGCGCAAAATTCATCAAGAGGATATTGTTTATGGTGCTTCGGATATTGGGAACGGCAAAAAAATACAAGTGGAATTTGTAAGTTCCAATCCCACAGGCCCGCTGCATGTCGGTCATGGACGGGGTGCTGCTGTGGGTGACGGTGTAGCGAACATTTTGCGGTTTTGCGGATATGATGTTCAAAAAGAGTATTACATCAACGATTCGGGTCGTCAGATAAATACCCTGGGTAAATCTGTTTATCTGCGCTTTAGGGAGTTGATGGGGGAAAATATTCAGTTTCCGGAGGAGTGTTATCAGGGCGATTATATCCGCGATTATGCTAAAGAGATAATAGAATTGAAAGGGAAGACGCTGTTTGATCAGGATGAGGAGCAGTCGATTTTCTTTTGTGCCCGTTTCGCAGCAGAGCGAATTATTGAAGATATTCGAAAGGATCTAATGGATTTCGGCATTGAGTTTGATAACTGGTTCAGCGAACAAAGTCTTTATGATACCGGTAAGGTGAACACTGTTATCGTAAATTTTAAAGAAAAAAATATTATTTACGAAAAAGATGGGGCGTTATGGTTTAAAACCACGAATTTTGGAGATGAAAAAGACCGTGTGGTTGTCCGTAAAAATGGACAGACCACATATTTTGCATCCGACATTGCATATCACATGGATAAATTTGAGCGCGGGTTTCATCGGGTCATCGATGTCTGGGGGGCTGACCACCACGGATATATTCCCCGGGTCACCGGCGCCATTGAAGCATCGGGGCTGAATAGAGATCGATTTAACGTTATCCTGGTGCAGCTTGTCAACCTTCTTCGCGAGGGAGAGCCGGTGGCCATGTCGACCCGAGCCGGTGAATTTGTAACTTTAAATGAAGTTGTCAAGGAAGTCGGGAGAGATGCTGCAAGATTTATATTTCTTACGCGTCATTATGAAAGCCCTCTTGACTTTGATCTGGAACTGGCAAAGAAAAAGACGAATGACAACCCGGTTTTCTATGTCCAATACGTTCATGCCAGAATATCGAGCATTTCGCGAAAAAGCCGGGAAAGAGGTTTAAACGAATTGGAATGGGATGAAGCGGCTGCAGCGATGCTGCAGGAACCCGAGGAAATCAACCTCATTAAAGCCATGACCCGTTATCCCGAAGTTGTCGAAGACAGCGCAAAATATATGGAGCCGCACCGAATCACATTTTATCTGATGGATCTTGCGTCTTCTTTTCACGCTTACTACAATAAACACAGGGTTCTATCCGATGATCCGCTGCTGTCGAAGGGGCGGCTCTATCTGGTGCTGGCGGTTCAGAAAGTTATCCGAAACGGACTTGCGCTGTTGGGAGTATCTGCGCCGGAAAAAATGTAACCTTGTATTTCTCACCGCAGAGCCGCAGTGAATCATAAAAAATAATGGACAAAAAAGAAAAAACACTGTCCCAAGAAAAGAACTCTTCCAAAAAACAGACGCGTAAAGGACTGATTCCATGGATAGGGTTGACGTTGTTTGTCTGTGCATGGATGTTTGTTCTTGGCATTCTTGTGGGAAGAGAGATGGTCCCTGTAAAGTTTGATATCGAAAAGCTTCAGAATGAATTGGCTGCTTTGAAGGAAGCTGTTATCAAAAAGGAACTGGATCAGTACAAAATAGATTCAAATATCGATGACAGCAAAACAAAAATGGGATTTTATGAAACACTTAACAAGACCGGCGGTGAAGCCGGACTGAAAAATAACACGATCGAACGTCAGAAAAAATCTGAGCCGGAAAAGACCGCTTCTTTGCAAGAGAAAAAGATGCCAACCCAAGAAACCGGCCCGGCTCCAAAAGTAAAAACTTCCGATTCAGAAAAGGCATCTCAAAACAATAACAAATTTACAATTCAGGTCGCTTCATTAAAGGATTCCGGGATTGCCGACAAGTTGGTAAACCAATTAAAAAAAGGGGGATATCCGGCATATCGAAGTATTGGAAAGATCCCCGGGAAAGGCATCTGGTACCGGGTGCGGATTGGGTATTTTAACAGCAGGTCCGAAGCCGTTCCTACGCTCCAGCGGCTAAAAAAAGAAAAGATAGACGCTATCATCGTTCAGCGTTAACCCGGATATTTCATGAAAATTTTCGAGGGGCCTTTTTTAAAAAATGAAATCCGTTCTTTATTTACAATTTTACTGTGAGTTGTAAGATGACAGTTTGTTCCGAATATTTTATCATTCTATTTCTCAAAAATTTTCACCCTACGGGCGTGTCCGAGACGCCCATTTGCCGCGTTATCAAGGACTTGCAGTAGTATATTACGGCTGTGTCCTTGAATGCCTTGCAAATGAACGTCTCGCAAACGTGAAATATCCGTGTAAGGGGCTTAATTTCCGATTTTCGTGTTTCAATTGCATTAAATTTATACCTCTATTGTTGATTTCATCTTAGGCACTTTTCCGGCTTTTCCGGGTTAAGGAGATATTATGAAAATAAGCAGAGAAGAAGTCATCCATGTGGCAGACCTTGCCCGTTTGGATGTGGACAAAGAACTTATCGACAAATTTGCCGTCCAGCTTGGAACAATACTGGAATATGTGGATACCTTGGAAAATGTTGATACGAAAGGCGTGCATCCAACCTCTCATGCCATTTCCATGACCAATGCCTTCCGGGAAGATGAAGAAAAACAGCTTTATAACAGAGATTCGGCCCTGGCCAATGCACCGGATAAGGCAGACGGAAATTTCATTGTCCCCAAGGTGGTTGGGTGAACGATATTTGATTTAAGAATGCGGATTTCAGATTTTTTAAACATTGCCGCTTCAGATATAGTTCAGGGTCGGGGTGTTTTTATTTGTTAAATCGCTCCATGGATAATGTTTTTTAAAAAACCGTGTAAACTCGTGGTTAAAGGATCGTAAAAAAAGAACAGATTTCAATATAAAAACAATGGGTTCAACTTAGAATAAACACTTCCTTACTGTTGAAATGCTTCGGTAGGCGTCTGTTCTTTCTAACGATCCCTAAACCACTCAAACAGTACACGCTTTTTTAAAAAAATCATCCATTCCGCTGATATATAAAGGTTTACAAAAAAAAACTCCCCGACCCCTCATATAGTTAGATTTTTACTGAAATACAGAATAAAAGGATTAGCAGGTATGAAGCTTTATGAACTGACCATACAAGAAGCCCACCGGCTTTTAAGAAAAAAAGAGATCTCTTCACAGGATCTGACCCGAGCAATTCTTGATCGCATAAATGCAGTCGATGAAGCCGTGGGTGCATATATCACCGTGGACGATGAAATGGCCATGGCCCAGGCCAATATTGCCGATAAAGCAATTTCAGACGGCAACATTAGACCGCTTACGGGAATTCCCATTGCACTAAAGGACCTCATCTGCACAAAAGGCCTTTTGACAACATGTGGTTCAAAGATTCTTGAAAATTTCATACCGCCATACGATGCAACGGTGGTAAAAAAATTGAGAAGCGAACATGCGGTAATTGTCGGAAAGCTGAACATGGATGAATTTGCCATGGGATCGTCCACCGAAAACTCAGGCTTCAAGCTCACCCGTAATCCATGGGATCTGACACGTATTCCCGGCGGATCGAGCGGCGGGTCCGCAGCGGCGGTAGCAGCGGATATGTGTATTGGCGCTTTGGGTTCTGATACCGGAGGGTCCATTCGGCAGCCCGCTTCTCACTGCGGTGTGGTCGGGTTGAAGCCGACGTATGGCAGGGTTTCTCGCTTTGGTCTGGTGGCGTTTGCTTCCTCTTTGGACCAGATCGGGCCTTTGACGAAGAATGTCACCGATAGTGCCTTTTTGATGAATACTATTTCAGGGTATGATGCTTCGGATTCCACATCGGTGCCGGAGGATGTTCCGGACTATGCGTCCTTTCTTGAAAATGGTTTGAAAGGGATGACCGTGGGTATTCCCAAAGAATACACGGCCACCCAGGGGCTCGATCCGGACGTTTTTCATGCCGTCAAAGGCGCTGTTAAAAAAATTGAAGACCTGGGCGCCCAATGCATTGAAATCTCTTTACCCCACACGGAATATGTGGTGGCGGCCTACTATGTCATTGCACCTTCTGAAGCCAGTTCGAACCTGGCCCGGTATGACGGTGTTAAATACGGTTACAGGGATAAAGAAAAAACATATCTCATGGATATGTACAAAAGCACCCGTTCCAAAGGATTTGGTCCCGAAGTGCAGCGCCGGATTCTTTTGGGAACCTATTCGCTTTCTGCAGGATATTACGATGCATATTACAAAAAGGCTTCCCAGGTGAGAACACTGATCATAGAAGATTTTAAAAAAGCATTTAACACCTGCGACGTGATCCTTTCACCGGTGGCGCCCACTCCCGGCGTTTAAAATTGGAGAAATGGCCGATGATCCGCTGACCATGTATTTGTCCGACATATTTACGATTTCAGCAAACCTTGCCGGAATTCCCGGGATTTCCGTCCCTTGCGGATTTTCATCCGAAGGTCTTCCCATGGGGCTCCAGATCATGGCCAGACATTTTGATGAAGGAAAGCTATTCAAGGTGGCCTACAATTATGAGCAAGCAACTGATTTTCATACGAAAAAGCATAAAATTTAAGGAGATTAAGCTATGAGTATTCAGCCGAAAGGGGAAGATCTAAGAAAAGCCGTCAAGTGGGTTTCCGATGAACGGCAGTTCAATCCCGGAAAAGAATCGAAAACCCTCATTGAAGAGGCGTGCATGAAATTCGACCTGTCACCCAAAGATGCGGATTTTTTACTCCGCTACCTTCTTGAACAGGAATAAAAAACAACAAGTATTTAGTATTTAGTGTTTAATCATCGGAGGCTTATGGCTTTTTGTCGCTTTGAAGAACTTAAGGTGTTTCAATTGGCAGAACAATTGGCTGATAAAGTTTGGGATATTGTTATGTCATGGAAATATTTTGAGAAAAAAACTGTGGGAAAGCAATTGGTACAGGCGGCTGACAGTATCGGAGCCAATATTTCGGAAGATGCCGGTAGGGGAACTCCAAAGGATAACCAGCGTTTTATAAGAATAGCCAGAGGTTCTTTTAATGAAACAAAATTTTGGCTACGCAGAGCCAATAAACGAGATCTTCTCAGTAAAACTCAGATAGAAGGTCTGAAAGAGATTATCGACGATCTTGGCCCCTGTTTAAATGGATACCTAAAATCTATTGGCGGGACTAAACAATTAAACACTAAACACTAGACACTAATTATGTCCAAGATTAAAATCCTTCCTGAGATCCTTTCCAACAAAATCGCCGCCGGCGAGGTAGTGGAACGCCCGGCTTCCATTGTCAAAGAACTCGTTGAAAATGGGCTGGATGCAAACAGCAGCCGAATCATGATCGAAGTGAAAAAAGGCGGACGGTCTTTGATTCGGGTTTCAGATAACGGTGTTGGCATGAGCCGGGATGATGCCATGCTGTCACTGGAGCGTTATGCGACAAGTAAAATATACACAGATGGAGATCTGTTTGCCATTAACACCCTTGGTTTCAGGGGTGAGGCCCTGCCGAGCATTGCCGCGGTTTCAAAATTTTGTCTGGTTACCAGGGACAAAGCCTCTTCGTCGGGGACCGAGATTATTGTTCATGGGGGTACCATTAAAAAGGTTTCAGAGATCGGCGCTCCCCAGGGGACCATGGTGACCGCAGAGCAACTTTTTTTTAACATGCCTGCCCGTCGAAAATTTTTAAAAACCGTTACCACAGAGATGGGGCACATCGTCGATGCCATTACAAAAATCGCTTTGGGATGGCCTGATGTTCAGTTCAGGTTGACGCACAACGAAAAGCTGGTTAAAAACTGGCCGGCAACAGGCGATCCCGTTGACAGGATCGTGGATGTCCTTGGCATCGATATCAAAGATGATCTGTGTAAAATAGAATTTTCAGCAGACGATCTTTCAATTACCGGCTGGATATCTTCTAACCGGAACACGCGCAGGACATCCCGGGGGATTTACGTCTACGTCAACGGCAGGGTTGTCCGTGACCGGATCATCCAGCATGCCTTGTTCGAAGGGTATTCCGGCAGGTTGGTGAAGGGGCAGTTCCCGTTGGCGGTGCTTTTTATCCATGTTCCCTATGATCAGGTGGATGTGAATGTCCATCCCGCAAAACACGAAGTCCGGTTTGCACATCAGAAAAATGTTCATGAAGCGGTGAGAAAAGCTGTGGCCAAGGCATTGCATCATACTGATCAATCCGGGTGGAATGCTCCGGGAACTCGACCAAACCTGCCGACCGTGGAACAGCCCGGCATTTCCGAAACAATGGCTGATTTCGAAAAATTTGAAAGACAAAGAAAGGACCCGCCTTACCGTGAAATGGGGACATCCGCTTCGTTTCGACCGGCATTTTCGCTGAAGAAGGATCCGAGCCTGGCCCAGACCACCGTCCAGGCGCCACTTTGGGAGAAAAAACGGTTTGGGGATTTACGGGTGATCGGACAGTTTCGTGACATGTACATCCTTTGCGAGTCCGGTGACGGACTGATCCTCATCGATCAGCACGCCGCCCACGAACGGATCCTTTTCGAACAGCTTAAAAACCGATTTCAGGATGCAAGAAAGACGTCTCAGAAACTCCTGATTCCCGAAACCATCGATCTTGGATACCGGGAAGCGAAAATTCTCGAAAGACTGATTCCAAATCTAAATGATCTTGGATTGGAGATAGCGCCTTTTGGCGGAGATACTTTTGTGGTAAAAGCCGTTCCTTTGCTTTTGAAAAACAAAGAGATTAAACCCCTGGTGATTGAAATGGTGGAAAAGACAGCCCAGATCGGGTTTTCTTTTGGCATGGAAACGGTTCTTGACCAGTGCCTTGAGGTTATGGCATGCCACGGCGCCATTCGGGCCAATCAGAGGCTTTCAGATAAAGAGATCCGGGAGTTGCTCCATCAGCTCGATACATGTGACCAGCCCTCAAACTGTCCCCATGGTCGCCCAACGTGGATTCGATGGAGCTTTAAGGATCTTGAAAAATTATTCAAAAGGATTGTCTGAAAAGAGTGAATGGTGAAAAGTGAATAGTAAATAGAAAACAGTAAAAAGAAATTGAGAAATTATATCAATAACAAAGGCCGGGATATTCCCGGCCTTTTCAGATTGCATGCATTAAAAGTTTTGTGTTTAATTACTATAATTTGATAGGATAAGAATTTCCTTTTTTTAAGTCCCGCTTAAAGCGGGACGTTATATAAAATCGTGAAGCGATTTTATTAAAAAAACTTATACTGAACCCCCAATGCGATAATGACGACGTCTTTTTCGTATTTTATGCCGGATGTTGTTGTGGCATCATCATAGAATGTTTTGAGGATACCGAAATTCAAATCCCAATTGGGCGCGGGCTTAAAGGCGACGCCACCGGCAATGGTGTTGGCATCCAGTTCCGGTGTTTCGATGGACATGTTGTCCGGTTCGATGCCCACATCGGTGTACATGTATCCCACGCTGGCCTTCCATTTGGGGTTGAATGTGTATTCACAGGCAATACCGATGTCATAGCCGTTATCTTTCTTGGTCTCATCCCCCGATGTTATCGGGACATTCTCCCAGTCTGCATCCTCGTTGAAGTAATAGGTGAGGTTTGTTTCAACTCTGATTTTTGGGGTAAACTTATAAGAAACGCCCAGACCCAGCAGGGCCGGGAGGTCTCTGTTCCGTTTGAAACCATCTGTAATCAACGGATTTAGTGCTCCCGGCAAGGTGTTTGTTGTTACTTTAGTTTCCAGATCAATGCTGGTTTTGGTTTCATACCGGAGCCCGATGTTGAGCTCTTCGGTGGGCGCAATATTGACGCCCAAAATGCCCCCCCATCCGTCACCGGTTTCTTCGTAATCTACAGAATATGTTTGTGTGCCGGCAAAACCACCGCCAAGTGTGGCATATCCTTTAAACTCTCTGGATGCATCGACATATCTGGCTCCCAAAGAAACGGATATCATATCATTGATTTTATATGCGCCACCGATGGTATATCCGATAAAGTAAGATTTGCCTTCGAGATTCTGATCCAAGATACCGGTGAAAGCACCGAGGGGAGAACTGCCAATTATTCCCCAACCAAGGCCAGCGGTTGTATTATCCCCTTTTTCAAAATTGACTTTCCCCCCGGCCACAACGACGGTGACGGCGCCGTAGGCCGCCCACTTGTCCTGTTTGTAAAGGCCGAACAAGCTGGGCACAAAATCAGGCTCATCCGTTGTATACTCGGTTCCACTAAATGGAGCTGTATTCGGCTCTGTATTCGAATATTCTTTGAGGGCATACTGGCCGGTAACATTTAAATAGAAGGAGTTGTCCATTTTCATGACACCTGCCGGGTTGTAAGACACCGCGTCTGCGGAGTCGGTTGCCGCATTTCTATTCAGCGTTCGAACCCACTCGGCGCTCCAGTTGTGCTTGTTGTCAATCCCACCGGCAAAAAGGGGAGACGCACTGGCGGCAATCAGGCCTGCGACACATAGAAAAACAAAAAGCTTTTTCATTTCACCACCTCCTGTAAGTTGACTGGTTGAAAAAATATGTTTTTTAGAAACAATACTGAGCTTGGCAAAGGTTGGTCTAAGTGGAGACAGGCCGCGCGATGCAATTTGTATATAACGCGTGATATTTGCCTGTTTTCTGATATTCTTCATAGAATATATGGAATGTTTGATTTTAAGGAGCGCTTAAATTTTATCTGCTCTTTAAAAGATAATGATCTAAAAGTCAAACACATTTCCCGAAAGTTTTGACATTTTAAGGCTTTTTTAGCGGCTTGCAGGTATTTGGGGGCAGGTGTCGGGTGTCAGGGATCCCCAGTTAAATTCGCTACGCTCGTCTTCTCCGAAGAATTTAACGGGGCAAGCAGGGATCGGGGATCAGGGATCAAGGATAAGAGACCGCTGTTCCGCTTCAGGTATAATTAAATTTTTGCTGAAAGAACTCGTGAATAAGGGCTCGTAATGAAAAAACCTGTCCGGGCTATTAATAAAGGTCTCTGTTTTAACAGGGGGTTTCATCCATAAAGTTAAATCGCTTATGGTTCTTTCAAAACGATCCCTAATCCACCCTGCCCGCTCGTGCCTTACGTGGCAGGCGGGTCAGACAGCTTCCAGCCAAAAATTTAATCATACCTGAAGCTCCTTTGAAATCGATTTGTTTCAAAGAGCTAAACTATTACAAGTTTTCTTTTTCGTGTTTTTAAAATTTCGAGCTTTCGTGATAAAAATTCTTTTTTGGTTCCCCGATAAATCGGGATTTCCGCCAAACGGCACAGGCGGACAAGTTTTCTTCGCTCCGACAATCATCAATCGTTTGTAACAGGAAAATTATACCGTGTTAGATTTTTTTGCCGCAAAAAACACAAAATTCACAATTAAAGTGCTAAGGTACTTCAGGAGGTTTTTAAACAGAACAACTCGAATTTGCTTAAAATTTTGACAAATCTTTATACAAGATATAGGAATTTGTGATAAAAGAAATACAATATGTTCTAATTCTATAAAATTATATATAAATTATATATAATTTCGCTTGACACAATAAACGTGACAGGCAAAAATACAAAAAAATGTTGTTTTTCTTCTGAACCTGAGACATTAGAATATCATATTCGGTGATTTTGAAAAACGATTGTCAAAAAATGAATAAGTTTTATTCGTTTAATAAAAGATGCTTGACAATCTGAAAACGGACTGTTAGAAAAATTGATAATTTTCTGCCGGTGTTTTAGCGGCAGACAACGAGACCTTTTAAAAATGTTCAATTTTGTTCAAGGCCAGCGTATTTCGAGATCTGCGGATGGGCAGGCTCATTGTCGGGTTAATCTGCTGCGCGGGGAAAGGAGGTAAACCGGAAAAGAAAAAGCGTGGAAATTATTAGGTGATTATTAGGTGAAATGTTTAGGTTAATCATTTTGTAAACTTTAGTCTTGATTCCATTAAGGAGGAAATTAAAGATGAAGAAATTTATCGTATTTATTTTTGCATTAGCGATGGTCGTAGCGTTTACTGTTCCGACTTATGCAGAATTCACTTATTCTTTTAAAGGCGATGCTCGCATGGATACCTATTCCGTGGATAGAAGCAAAGAAATAACTGGATTCAATGACTCCAATAGGGACACGCTATGGGCCAAGGATAATACTCTCAGTCGTTTTAGCATCACGGCTAAAAGTGAGACGATTAAAGGTTATATCGAACTCAGACCCAATGTCGCCAGCTACGTAAGACATTGGTTCGGCGAGTGGGATTTTGGCGCCGGCAAGCTCCTGGTAGGTAAAACATGGGCGCCGGCCACTTTTTTTACCAACGGCCAGAACTTTAATGCCAATGGAATCGCCGCTTACGGTAACCTGAACTGGGCTGCCGCACGTGTTGATCAGATCCGGCTGACCTTTGGTGATTTTGTGCTGGGATTCGTCTCCCCTGCCACCCAAAGCGATCCTGGTGTAACAGGATTTCAAGACATTGAAAGTACGATCCCTACCATCGAGGCCGTCTATACCTTGAAATTGGATCCTGTAAAATTGATGTTTGCCGGTGGTTATGCAAGCTATAATGCTGACAGTGCTACGGAAAGCTATTCCGTCGATTGCTATTTTGTCGGTGCTTCCGCATATTTCAATTTTGGTCCCATGTATGCGAACGTAGAAGGCCATATTTCACAAAACGGAACCAACTACGGCTTGAACTATGCTCCTATTGACGGCGGTGCAAACTTTGCTGCCGGGGAAGTTAAGAACAATGATGGTCTTGGGTATCTGATTGCTGTCGGTTTTAAAATCAACGATATGATGACCGTAGAAGCCGGCTATTCCTATGTAGAGGGCGAAGACGACCTTCCCGGAGTTACTGCGGACGATGCTTCTTGGATGTATGTTATGATGCCGATAACCGTTGCTCCAGGCGTTACCATCTCCCCCGAGATAGGCAAAATTGACGAAGGGAAAAACTCTGCCAATGTTGATGAAGGGGATACAACCTATTTTGGCGCAACATGGAAAATTGCCTTCTAATTTTGTAAAAACAGTATAAAGTAAAAACAGTATAAAGATAGATAAAAAAACCCGGGGTGATATTGCTCCGGGTTTTTTATTTCAGCTCATAGGCAATCAATGAACTTTTGGGGGTGGTCCCCACCATAGAACCCTCTTTCATGATCACGGCTGCAACGAGTTCAGCATTTCCGTCATTATTAAAATCTCCGATTTCAAAATCCCGAATATGTCCTGAAATCTTGCGGGTCTGCCATACCCGGGATAGTCCCAACCCATCCCAGGAAAGGACTTCAATCTGAGAGTTTGTAAATTTCCTGAATCTTTCAAGCAGCCTTTTTGTTACATCATAGTTGATAGCGGCGATGACCTCATATTTTCCATCTCCATCAAAGTCCCTGATATGGATGCACATGGGAAGATAAAGATAGTTTTCAGAGTCTGGTTCTGTTTTGGGCAAAAGAAAATTGAGGGTGCTCCCCCCGTAACGTTCGCTGGAATTCCATACTATCTCGCCCGATGGTTGGATAATCCTGATAAAATCGTTTTGGTCATAGGCCACGACAACATCCTGGCCGGTGTTCATTGCATTGCCGAAGGTAAAGCCCATCAGATTTGCGCGCTTTGGGGGAAGGATCTTGTTTTCAGGAACATAATCTGCATCTTGCCAGGCCATCTCAAATATTTCGCCGGCAAAAGGATCTGTGCTCATCCCTTTTTGTCTCTGGCCGAACAGCACCCTGCCCCGTTCGGGAAGTTCAACCACCCTGTAATACCAGGAGCTCTCCTTGACAATTTTGTTGAAATTTTGGCCATCGTATTCAAGCACAAAGGAAGTAAGGTTGGTTTTGAGAGCATTCAGGCTTGTTACAAAGATTTCAGCATAACCATTGCCGTTAATGTCCGCAACATCAACTCCGATGAAATTTTGATAACTGTTTTCAGATAATTTTGGTATGATTTTAACAAAGCGGTTGTTTTCGAACCTGAAGATTTGAACGTCATGTGGAGTTATGATGACGGTCTCGATTTTGCCGTCACCATCTACGTCGCCCAATGCTATGCCATTGATAAGATATCTGAAATCCTGGCTTTTCCAGAATTTACCGGAGTGTTCCCGGGTCCTTTGTGTTGTGATAAATTCCGGACCCGGTGCGGTTTTTTGTGAATCTGTCGTGTCACTCTCGCTAAACCCACCGGCAACCAGTTTGTCGGGATGGGATCGAACCTCCGTTTCAGCTTGACCTGTTTGAGCCGAAGGTGCCTGGGCGGATGGAGCAACCCGCCGGGTTCCCGTCACACGGCCGAATTCTTTTTCATTGATGTCGGATGCAAAAAGGTTGATGCCGGGAATCACCTGATCCATTCCCTGGCTCTGGTTAAAAAATGTGAGGGTTTGTTTTTTACCGGATACATCCACCATCTTGGCATCGATACTCACGCTGTTGCCGAACACCGTGAGGCTGCCGAAAAGCACGTAATCTGCTCCCAGAGTGGTTCCCAGCTTCCGCGCCTTGCTTTCATTCAACGGCTCGCCAACAGCCGCAGACGCCTTTTCGGTGGCTTGCCGATTGATAATGTTGACCCTGTCTTCCCAAAAAAGGCGGGACGAGAGCATGTCGACAATACCGTCTTTTAAAAATGAAAGGTCCTTTTCCGCATTCACCTTAAACGGGACGATGGACACCTGAAGCACTTTGGCAAATGCCGACAGCGGAATGCCGACACTTATGAGAATCAGTATCAAACCAATAAGACAAGCTTTTGAGATATTATTTGTTTTTTTCAAAAAAGAATTCATTTCCAGTTTCCATTTCTTTGCTAAATTGTTAGATTTTTATGTTTTTCGTGATAATGTTTTTATAATTTTATTATTCATTTTTAAGTAAATTTTTCAATATTTCGTTCACCATCTTGGGATTGGCTTTTCCTTTGGTCTCTTTCATGACCTGACCGACGAAGAAGCCGAAAAGCTTGGCCTTGCCATTATTATAATCGTTCACTTCCTCCGGACACTGCTGGAGCACCCTTAATACAACCGCTTTTATGGCCGATTCATCGGTAACCTGAACCAGCCCCTTTTCCGCAACGATTTCTTTGGGAGATCTGCCGGTTTGGGCCATTTCGTCGAATACGGTTTTGGCAATTTTAGTGCTGATGATTTTTTCATCGATCAGCCGAAGCAGTTGGGCAAGGTTCCCTGGAGAAATGGGCGACCTGTCAATAGGCTTTCCCTGGGCGTTCAAAAGCCCCATCAAGGATCCCATGACCCAGTTGCTGACCTGTTTGGGATTCGAAAAATCTTTGACACAGGCCTCAAAATAGTCCGCAAGCTCACAGCTCGATGTCAGAAAGTCGGCATCGTAGGCCGGGAGAAGGTATTTTTCCATAAACCGCAGCTTCTTTTCATCCGGGAGCTCGGGGATATGCTTTTGGATCGAATCGATCCAGTCGTCATCAATGATCAGCGGCAAAAGGTCCGGATCCGGGAAATAACGGTAATCATGGGCTTCCTCTTTTCCCCGCATGGATATGGATCTGTTTTTATCCGGATCCCACAATCTTGTTTCCTGAATCACCTGGCCGTCATCTTCCAGGACCTCTTTTTGCCGGGCAATTTCAAATGAAATCGCTTTTTCGACATGCTTAAAGGAGTTCAAATTTTTCAATTCAGTTCGGGTCCCAAATGTTTTAGAACCTTTAGATCGGATGGACACATTTGCATCACATCTAAAACTCCCTTCTTCCATGTTGCCGTCGCTGATATCAAGATAACGGAGAATGGCCCTGAGATGTCGAAGGTAAGCCCCGGCTTCTTCAGGAGACCGGATGTCCGGTTCGCTGACGATCTCCATCAGGGGCACGCCGGTTCTATTGAAATCCACCATGCTCAAGGGGCGATCCGGGTCATGGGTCAATTTGCCGGCGTCTTCTTCCATGTGGATCCGTGTAATGCCGATCCGTTTTTTTCCGCCGTTTATGTCTATATCAATAAAACCGTCACGGGCAATGGGCTGCTCATACTGGGATATCTGGTATCCTTTGGGAAGGTCGGGATAGAAATAGTTTTTGCGGGCGAATCTGCTTTCCCGATTGATTGTGCAGTGTGTTGCAAGGGCCATCCGCAGGGTATATTCGACAACCCGTTTATTCAAGACGGGAAGCACACCGGGCATTCCCAGACATACGGGGCAGGTGTGCGTATTGGGCGGTGCTCCGAATCGTGTTGGGCAGCCGCAAAAAATCTTTGTCCTGGTCTTGAGCTGGGCATGAACTTCAAGCCCGATGACCGGTTCATATTCCATTTTTTTAAATCCTTAGATATTTGAGTATCTGAATTCCGAATTTTCTATGATTGCAAAAAATTAGTCAAGCCATATTTACGCTTCGATTGGCCAAGAACGCGTACTCAAATGCTCCCAAATGGGGTTACTCGAAAAAAGAAAGCCGCAGCTCAAGAAGAATGAAAATCGGACAACCACCGCAATTATGTTTTAAGGGTCCCATACAAAACCAAAAAAAGGGTTTGAGTATGAAACATACGGTGGAGAGAACACCGCCGATGAACATCTTTTGTTTTGACAAAAGCGCTTTTGAAATTTTATAGAAGATGTTTTAATGCCTGAAAGATTCAGATGATAATCTATTGAAATTGAGGTGAATAATGAATTTTTTTTTGTGCGTCATCGGAATGGTCATGGTGGTGGAGGGGCTTCCGTATTTTGCATTTCCTGAAAAAATGAAGCTCGTCATACAAAAAGTGATTGAAATGCCGGATAAGGCCCTTCAAAAATTCGGTTTTGTGCTTATGTCAGCGGGTTTATTTCTGGTTTATCTGGGAAAAAGTTAAACAAGATCTAAAGCTTAATTCTATCTGAAACGCTTTAGGATTTGTGAAATATTTAAAATCGTACAAAAACGGAAAATTGGTTCAATATGTTTTTATTAGAGGATTACGACTATCATCTCCCCGAAGAATGTATTGCTCAAAAGCCTGTTGCACGGCGTGATCAATCCAAACTTTTATGTATGGACCGTAATACCGGAGAGATTGCGCACCATAAGTTTTACGATATTTATGATCTTCTTTTTCCGTCGGACGTTCTGGTGATCAATAACACCGAAGTCATTCCGGCAAGACTTTTTGGACAAAAAGAGACCGGCGGTAAAGCTGAAGTTCTTATTTTAGATTATCCGGGGTGTAAAAAAAGCCGGATCGATAACGGGGAATGTGTTTGCCGGTGTTTGATTAAAACATCAAAAAGGCCCAAAGACGGCACCACACTTATTTTTAATCAAAATTTGAAGGCAAAAGTCGTCAATTTTAAAGCCGGGATTTATACTGTCAAGTTTTCATATAAAGGTGATTTTGAACATATCATCGACCGGATCGGGCGTATTCCTTTGCCGCCCTATATTAAACGGAATGATGATAATAAAGATCGAACATTTTATCAGACCGTCTATGCCTCGCAAAAAGGAGCTGTGGCTGCACCCACGGCAGGCCTTCATTTTTCGCTAAGTCTTATGAAAAAACTTAAGGAAAAAGGAGTGAAGATCGTTGCAATTACCCTCCATGTTGGTTACGGTACATTTTTGCCGGTCAGGGTATCCGATATCAGAGATCATCGGATTCATTCTGAATGGTATTCTATTTCCCAAGAAACAGCCGACATGATCAATGAATCGAAAAAAGCAGGTCATCGTATCGTGGCTGTCGGCACGACTGCGGTTCGAACGCTGGAGTATGCAAGCAAAGAAAATGGAATCGTTGTCCAGGGCGAAGGTAGCTGCAACCTGTTTATATACCCCGGATACAGATTCCAAACCGTCGATGCAATGCTCACAAACTTTCATCTTCCCAAATCGACACTTCTCATGCTGGTATCAGCATTTTCAACCCGTAGAAAATGTGTTGAATGCATACAAAGCGGCAATAGAAAAACAGTACAGATTTTTCAGCTACGGAGATGCGATGTTGATTGTATAAAGATTGGGTAATAGGTGAAAAGATTGGGTAATAGGTGATAGGTGATAGGTAATGGGTAATAGGTGATGGGTGATGGAAAGAAATCCTATAACCTATAACCCATTACCTATTACCTGAATATATTATTATGTTTGATTTTAATATAATTACGGAATGTAAAACAACACGGGCAAGGGCGGGAATTTTGCGAACCGCACACGGTGAAGTAGAAACACCCATTTTTATGCCGGTAGGAACGCTGGGTACCGTAAAGTCACTGTCCCCTGAAGAACTGATAGCCTGTGGTGTACAGATCATCCTTGGGAATACCTATCATTTATATCTCAGGCCGGGTTGTGATGTGATCCGCAGTTTTTACGGACTACATGGTTTTATGCACTGGGACGGTCCTATTTTAACCGACAGTGGCGGTTTTCAGGTGTTTTCCCTTGCAAAGCTCAGAGAAGTAACCAACGAAGGGGCGTTATTCCAATCCCATGTCGATGGTTCCCAACATATGTTAACCCCGGAAAAATCCGTAGAAATCCAGCTGTGCCTCGGATCCGACATAGTGATGTGTCTTGACGAATGCATAAAATATCCTGCCGAAAAAAGTGATGCCCAAAAAGCGCTTGAGCTGACCACACATTGGGCGAAAAGATGCAAAGATGCCTTTAAAAATGAGAAAAACGCCCTGTTTGGTATTGTTCAGGGCGGTATGTTCAAGGACCTTAGAGAAATGTCAGCCCATGATTTGTTGAACATCGATTTTGACGGGTATGCCATCGGCGGACTCAGCGTTGGGGAACCCAAAGACCTTATGCTCGAAATGGCCGATTTTACCCTGCCGATGCTACCGGATACAAAACCAAAATATATCATGGGTGTTGGAACACCTGAGGATATTGTGGCGCTTGTTGCCCTTGGCGCTGACATGTTCGACTGTGTCCTTCCCACAAGGAATGCAAGAAACGGCCAAATGTTCACAAAAACCGGCACCATAAATATATCTAATGCGCGATTTAAAAATGATATTGATCCCATAGAATCAGAATGCACCTGTTATACCTGCCGGAATTATTCAAGAGCTTACCTTCGCCATCTTTATTTGTCAAAAGAGCTGCTTGCTTATCGTCTAAATACCATCCATAATGTTCATTACTACATGAACCTGGTGCGACAACTGCGGACGGCCATATGCAAAGGAAAATTTGGGGAATTCAAAAAAGAATTTTTCAAAAATAGCTTGCAACCCATATTATAATATTTATATATTATATACTTTGGTTCTCTTTAATCTCTCCATTATTCCATAGGGGCGGCATAAAAATACCACAAATTTATGCTAAACGATATCAGTTAATTATGGATTTTTTTTAAATAATAATTTATGGTTTTAACATGACCATTGCAAAGCATATAAAAACCAAAATATCCGGATCTTCCTGGATCCGTAAAATGTTTGAAGAAGGTGCACGGCTCAAGGCTGAGAACGGTGCTGAGAATGTGTTTGATTTCAGCCTCGGCAATCCGAATCTGGCGCCTCCTGAGAAATTCAGGAAGGTACTCAAAAATACGGTAATGTCCTTGGCCGGAACGGATCATGGATATATGCCCAATATCGGGTATCCCCATGTCCGCAAGTCCTTGGCTGAGTATCTTTGCGAAGAGCAGCAGGTTCAGGTAACGGAAAATGAAGTGATCATGACCTGTGGCGCTGCCGGCGCCCTGAACGTTATTCTAAAAGCAATTCTTGATCCGGGCGACGAAGTTATTACGCCGGCGCCTTATTTTGTCGAGTATCAATTTTATGCTGATAATCATGGCGGGATTCTGAAGACCGTCTCGACAAAGCCCGACTTTTCTCTGGACATTGAGGGTATTTCTGCAGCCATTACCGAAAAGACAAAAGCTGTCCTGATCAACTCACCCAACAATCCCACAGGCCAGGTCTATTCAAAAGAGAGTCTCGATGAACTCGGAACGCTTTTAAGGGATAAAGGAAAAAGACTGAACCGGACATTGTATCTGATATCGGATGAACCTTACCGTAAAATTGTTTACGAAGGATACACGGTTCCCAGTATATTCAAAAGTTATAATGAGAGCATCATTGCCACCTCATATTCCAAGGATATTTCCATTCCCGGCGAACGAATCGGTTATCTGGCGGTTCATCCCGACGCTTCATTCAAAGAAGAACTGATCGGGGGAATGGCGCTGGCCAACAGAATCTTAGGGTTTGTTAATGCACCGGCCCTGATGCAGCGAGTGGTAGCGTCTCTTCAAGGCGCGAGCGTGGATATTTCCGCTTATGCCCGGAAAAGAGACCTTTTGTGTAATGGCCTTTCAGATTGCGGCTATGATTTCATCAAACCGCCGGGCGCTTTTTATCTTTTTCCAAAAACACCTGTTCCTGATGATGTAAAATTTGTGAGAGAATTACAAAAAGAGCTGATCCTTACCGTGCCCGGAAGCGGCTTTGGAGGTCCGGGTCATTTCAGAATTGCTTTTTGCGTGGATGATCTTACCATAAAAAATGCCATGCCGGGATTTAAGCGGGTGATGAAAAAATTTCAATCATCAATCATCGATCATCAATTTAAAAGAGGGGGTTTTCATGAAGATATTAAAGATTGACCATATTGGAATTGCAGTAAACAGTATCGAAGACGGAAAAAACCTGTGGACAGATGCACTGGGGCTTCCCTTTGAAGGGACCGAGACCGTGGAAGAGCAAAAAGTGACCACCGCCTTTTTCCCGGTGGGAGAAAGTGAAGTAGAACTTTTGGAATCCACCGCTCCTGACGGTCCGGTTGCAAAGTTTTTAGAGAAAAAGGGGCCGGGAGTTCACCATGTTGCCTTTCGGGTAGAGAATATTGAAGAAGCGCTGGCAGAGTTGAAGGAAAAAGGGATACGCCTTATTGATGAGAAGCCTCGAAAGGGCGCGGGCGGTGCAAAAATTGCTTTTTTGCACCCCAAAGCGACCAACGGTGTTCTGGTTGAACTGTGTGAAAGATAACCGATCCCTTGTCCACTCAGACAGTTTTCAGTTAAAAATTTAATCATACCTGAAGCTCCTTTAGAGTTGATGTGTCTAAAAGGATGGAACTGTTACCAAATTATGAATGTTGAAGTTATTTAAAAAGGAGGATGCCATGTCTGAACATCCTGATTTACAGAAATGGAAAGATCTTGCCACCAAACAGCTTGGAAAAAAACCCCTTGAGGCTTTGAACTGGAAGACCCCTGAAGGGATTATAGTCAAACCTCTCTATACGGCGGAAGACCTTGAAGGGATGCCGCATGTTAACACACTTCCGGGTTTTGCGCCCTATGTCAGAGGACCCATGGCCACCATGTATGCCGGGAGACCCTGGACCATCCGGCAGTATGCGGGTTTTGCCACAGCCAAAGAGTCCAATGAATTTTACAGGAGGAACGTTGCCGCCGGGCAAACCGGGCTTTCGGTGGCGTTTGATCTTGCAACCCACAGGGGATATGATTCGGATCACCCCAGGGTTGTCGGCGATATTGGCAAGGCCGGTGTGGCGATTGATTCTGTCGAAGATATGAAGATTCTTTTTGATCAGATTCCCCTGGACAAGATAACGGTTTCCATGACCATGAACGGCGCGGTTCTTCCGGTGATGGCCGGATACATCGTTGCCGCGGAAGAACAGGGTGTAAAACATGAACAACTGGGAGGAACCATACAGAATGACATTCTAAAAGAATACCTGACCCGAAACACCTATATCTATCCGCCGGAACCTTCCATGCGGATTGTTTCCGACATTATCGGATACTGCTCCAAAAACATGCCCAAATACAACACCGTCAGTATCAGCGGCTATCACATGATGGAGGCCGGCGCCGACTCTGTTCTTCAAACCGCATTTACACTGGCGGACGGTCTCGAATATGTCAAAGCAGCCCTTGCGGCGGGACTGGATATCGATGCGTTTGCGCCGAGGCTCTCGTTTTTCTTCGGTGTTGGGATGAACTTTTTTATGGAAATCGCCATGTTAAGGGCCGCCCGTTTTCTGTGGCACGAACTGATGGGCCAATTCAATCCTAAAAATGAGAAATCTCTCATGTTACGAACCCATGTTCAGACCTCGGGCTGGAGCCTGACTGCCCAAGACCCGTACAATAACATCATTCGAACCACCATTGAGGCAATGGCTGCAGCCCTGGGGGGAACCCAATCGCTCCATACCAATTCCTTTGATGAGGCTGTGGGTCTGCCCACCGATTTTTCCGCCAGGATTGCCAGAAATACACAGATTGTTATTCAGGAAGAGTCTCAGATCTGCCATGCCATTGATCCGATGGGCGGATCCTATTATGTCGAGGCGTTGACCGACGGCATTATCAAGGCAGCCAGAGAGATCATCGAAGAGGTTGAAAAGATCGGTGGAATGGCAAAGGCCATTGAAACCGGCATGCCGAAAATGCGTATCGAAGAAGCAGCGGCCAGGAAACAGGCCCGTATCGACCAGGGGAAAGATGTGATTGTGGGCGTGAATAAATACCAGATCGAGGAAGAACCGCTGGAAAATATTCTTGAAGTTTCAGAGGCGGTCCGCAACGAACAGGTTGCAAAATTAAAAGGGATAAAGACGAAAAGGGATGCTAATGAAGTTCGAAGGGCTCTGGAGGCGATCATCCATGCTGCCGGATCCGGGGGGAATTTGCTGGAGGCCTGTATTCCGGCTGTAAGAGCGCGGGCCACGGTTGGAGAAATTTCAGACGCCATGGAAAAGGTCTTCAACCGGTTTGTGGCCACAACCCAGTGCATATCCGGTGCATATGCCGAAGAATATGCGGACAGCGAAATATTTGCAGCCGTTAGAAAAAGGACAGATGAATTTCAGGAAAAGCACGGCCGAAGACCACGGATACTGGTGACAAAGATGGGGCAGGACGGTCATGACCGGGGAATCAAGGTCATTGCCACTGCATTTGCAGACCTCGGGTTTGACGTGGACATCGGTCCTATGTTCCAGACCCCGGAGGAAGCCGCTCAGATGGCTGTGGAAAACGATGTACATGTGGTCGGCGTTTCGAGCCTTGCCGCCGGTCACAAATCCTTGGTACCACAGCTTATCAAGGTTCTCAAAGAAAAGGGAGGTGAAGAGATTAAGGTGGTTGTCGGTGGTGTCATTCCCCCGGCAGATTATGACTTTTTGTATCAAGCCGGCGCCAAAGGGATATTCGGTCCGGGAACCGTGGTTACCGATTCGGCCAATAAAGTTCTGAATACTCTTGAGCAACCGTAATGATATCCGAAGATCCACAATTTTATGTGCAAGGTGTTCTCAATGGTGACCGGCGTCTGATCGCCAAGACCATTACCGTGATTGAAAGTTCTCTGTCTGCCCATCAACGGGTGGCACGTACGATTATTGATCTTTTACTTCCTTATTCCGGGAAGGCGATACGCCTTGGCATAACAGGGGTGCCGGGAGTGGGTAAAAGTGCGTTTATCGAAAGCCTCGGGACAATGCTTGTAAAAAAGGGACATCGTGTGGCAGTCCTTGCTGTTGATCCCAGCAGTAAAAGAAGCGGCGGCAGCGTACTGGCAGATAAGACCCGTATGGAAAAACTGGCCGTGGAAGAAAAGGCGTTTATTCGCCCCTCTCCTTCCGGAGGCACTTTGGGGGGTGTTGCCCGAAAAACCCGGGAGACCATGATTGTGTGTGAAGCCGCCGGTTTTGATGTTGTCATCGTTGAAACCGTGGGGGTTGGTCAGTCCGAGACCACCGTGGCATCTATGGTCGATTTCTTTTTGGTGTTGATGATCGCCGGTGCCGGAGATGAATTACAGGGTATAAAAAAAGGCATTCTCGAGCTTGCGGATGCCGTTGCCGTTAACAAAGCCGACGGTGACAATATTGAGCGGGCGGAATTTGCCAGAAAGCAATATGAAACAGCACTCCACTTTTTGGCGCCTTCATCACCCACTTGGACACCACCGGTCCTGACATGCAGTGCTTTGGAAATGATCGACATCGATGTGATCTGGGAAACCGTTTTAAAACATCACAGAACATTTACGCAAACCGGAGAACTTAAGGCAAACCGGGAAAAACAGGCTGTTGACTGGATGTGGTCCCTTGTTAAAGAAGGTCTAAAAGACCGTTTTTATCAAAACCCTGAAGTTAAAAAAAATCTTCCCGAAACAATAAAGGAGGTTGAAAACGGGACCATTGCATCCACCGTCGCTGCAAGTCGATTGCTGCATCTTTTGGATAATAAAGCGTCTAATTAAAAATAAATCCTACGTTGCATAAATAAAAACGTCGAACGTTAGGGTAAGTTCAAGCCAAGACCCGTCAAGAGTGATGAGGGCCGTGTTTGATTGAACGGGGCCTGCATCCAATGAAAGGAGGATTAGCGAAATGGCAGTAAAGATAATCATTAAACGAATCGTACCGAAAAACAAGGCAGAAGCTTTAAAGCCGCTACTTCAAAAACTTAGAAATTTGGCCATGCAACAACCCGGTTATATTTCCGGTGAAACATTTAAACGAATCGATCGCCCCGGCGAGAGTTTAGTGGTCAGTAGCTGGCAGTCCATGGAAAATTGGAGAGCATGGGTGATGAGCGACGAAAGAAGGGGAACACAGGAAAAAATCGATCATTTGCTGGGTGAAAAGACAGACTACGAGGTGTATACCTATGATTAGGGCGAATCTAAAATGCATCTTGGGTGTTCATGACGAATAACACGTTGCCGTTAAAAGGCACAAGATGCATTTCTGTTTATTTTTGAGTGAAGGTTGTTATTGATCTGATATCGGATTTAAAATCTGAATCCAAAAAAATAAAAGGTCAATATGAATTAATGAAAGGAATTTTGTAATGGGTATAATCGAAGATAAAATCAAGGATCTTAAAGAGCGCGAAGCCAAGATCCTTAAAATGGGCGGTGATAAAGCGGTTGCCAGTCAGAAAGAAAAGGGAAAATTGACCGCCCGCGAACGGTTGGATATCTTTTTTGATCCAGGAACGTTTCGGGAAATCGACATGTTCGTCAGTCACCGGTGTGTAAATTTCGGCATGGAAAAGCTTGATATTCCGTCTGACGGTGTCATCACCGGGCATGGTCTTGTGGAAGGGAGGCATGTATTTGCCTTTGCTCAGGATTTTACGGCCAGGGCCGGCAGTTTGGGTGAAATGCATTCAAAGAAAATTTGCAAGATCATGGATATGGCGCTTAAAGCCGGAGTTCCGTTTGTGGGCATGAACGATTCCGGTGGGGCCAGGATCCAGGAAGGGGTTGATTCCCTTTCCGGATACGGTCAAATTTTTTATCGCAATTCCATGAGTTCGGGTGTCATTCCTCAGATTTCGGCAATTATGGGTCCGACAGCCGGCGGGGCTGTCTATTCACCGGCCATGACAGACTGGATTTTTATGGTCAAGAACACCAGTTACATGTTCATTACCGGACCGGATGTCATCAAATCCGTCACCGGGGAAAAGATTACCTTTGAAGAACTCGGCGGTGCCATGGCCCATAACGAAAAAAGCGGTGTCGCGCATTTTGCATGTGAAAGCGATGAAGATGCCATCAACCGGATCAAAAAACTTCTCTCTTATCTGCCTTCAAACAACATGGAAGATCCGCCCATGGTTAATACCGGAGATGATCCGCGACGCACGGATCCGGCGCTCGACACCATTATTCCGGACAACCCCAACCAATCTTACGACATGAAAGAAATTATCCGTTTAATCGTGGATAATGGTGAGATTTTTGAGCCTCACGAATACTTTGCCCAAAACATCATCATCTGTTTTGCCAGACTGAACGGGAGAAGTATCGGAATTATCGCCAACCAGCCCCAGGTTCTTGCCGGATGCCTGGACATCAATGCTTCGGACAAAGCCACCCGCTTTATCCGATTTTGTGATGCATTCAATATTCCGATGCTGACCATTGCCGATGTGCCGGGATATCTTCCCGGTAGCGAGCAGGAATGGGGCGGTATCATCCGACATGGCGCAAAACTTCTCTGGTGCTACTCAGAAGCAACTGTGCCCAAAATTCTTCTGGTTACGCGTAAGGACTACGGGGGATCTTATCTTGCCATGTGTTCAAAAGATCTGGGTGCCGACATGGCGTTTGCGTGGCCCAGCTCGGAAATAGCGGTCATGGGTGCTGCAGGGGCATGCAATGTCATTCATCGCAAGGCGATCCAAGGGGCGGACGATCCTGAGGCCAAACGCAAGGAACTGATCAAAGAATATGAGGAACTCTTTTCAAATCCATATTGTGCCGCCAGCCGGGGTTTTGTGGATGCCGTCATTGTACCGAGCGAAACCCGGCCGCGCCTGATCGACGCGTTGGAGGTGATGTGCAGTAAACGGGAAACCCTCCCACCGAAAAAACATGGGAATATACCGGTATAATTAGGTAATAGGTAAGAGGTGATAGGTAGGAGGTAATAGGACATTTTCAAAAACCCATAACCTGTAATCCATGACCCATAACCGTTGTAAATGGTGAAACGATGGAAAACAATAAGAAAGTAGCAGCAGCATCCGTTGCAGTGTTGAACTATATCATGACGGAAGAAGAGGCGATTTGTATTCAATCTATGGCCACACCTTCGATTACGCCGTCACCGGCTCCCTATACTTCAGCGCCGGTGAAACTATGGGGGATGAGCGGCCGACAGGCTCAGATGCAGATGCGAAACTTGATACAAATGAGAACCTTCAGATAATTGACGATTGCAATCGTCAATCGCCAATCATAAATATTAAATTAAAAAGGGGAGAACTTTAAGATGAGTGATCACAACCTGGTGAAAATAACTAACATGGATTACAGCAAGGAGAGACCTGCGGCTGAAAATCCCGTTAAGATACAAGATCTGTCCCTGCGGGACGGACACCAGTCCTTGTTCGCCACCCGGGGGAGAACCGAAGATATGATTCCGGTTGCCGAAAAGATGGACGAGGTCGGGTTTTGGGCCGTTGAAACATGGGGTGGCGCCACTTTTGATACCATGCATCGTTTTTTAAATGAAGATCCGTGGGAGCGGATTCGCACCTTAAAGCGGTACATGACAAAGACACCTTTTTCCATGCTGCTCAGAGCACAAAACCTTGTGGGTTACAGGAATTATGCCGATGATGTTGCCGAGGCTTTTGTGGAACGGGCGGCTGAAAACGGAATGGATGTCTTCAGAACGTTTGATGCCTTGAATGATTACCGCAACTTTGAAACGGTGGTCAAGGTGATTAAAGAATATGGGAAGCATTTTCAGGGCTGTATCTGTTATACCATGACCGAACCGCGGATGGGCGGCGAAGTATACAACATTGATTACTATATCAGCAAGGCCAAGGACCTGGAGGCCATGGGCGCTGACAGTATCTGTATCAAGGATATGGCGGGCCTTATTGCTCCCTATGACGCCTATGCAGTTATCAAGGCGTTAAAAGCAGCGGTGAAGGCTCCTATACACCTGCACAGCCACTTTACTTCCGGAATGTCACCCATGAGCCATTTGAAGGCGATTGAGGCCGGTGTGGATATCATTGATACCTGCATGTCACCGTATGCCTATCGGACGTCACATGCTGCCATTGAACCGCTTGTGATGACACTTATAGGGACCAACCGGGACACCGGATTCGATATTAAGCAACTTGCGGAGATCAACGAAATATTTGAAAAGAAAGTCATGCCCAAATACAAGCATCTGCTGGACGATTCCAAGGTATCGATCATAGATATTAGTGTGCTGTTACACCAGACACCGGGAGGGATGCTTTCAAATCTCGTCAACCAGCTGAGAGAAATGGACGCTTTGCACAAGATTGATGAGGTTTACAAGGAACTCCCGAGAGTCAGAAAAGAACTTGGACAGATTCCGCTGGTAACGCCCACCAGTCAGATCGTGGGGATACAGACCGTCAACAACGTTCTTTTTGACGATGAAAATGAGCGATATAAGATGATTACCGGTCAGGTTAAAGATCTGTGCTACGGCTTATATGGCAAAACAGCCATTCCCATCGATCCGGATGTTCAAAAGAAAGCACTTGCAGGATATCCAAGGGGAGAAGAACCGATCACCTGCAGGCCGGCCGAGGTCTTGGAGCCGGAGCTTGAACAGGCCAAAATCGATACCGAAGGGCTTGCCCAGGATCTGGACGATGCTCTGACCTATGCACTATATCCTATAACCGGCAAGCGGTTTTTGAAATGGAAATACGGCAAGGAAGATCCACCAGTGGAAGTCAAGCCTCGAACCCTGGAAGAGATTAAAAACGAGGAGGAGCTGGTGAAGCTGGCCAAACTGGGTAAGCTGGTCCGAAAAGTGGAAAAGAAAGCGCCGACAAAAACCGATGCTCTTCGAACATTTAATGTGTTTGTGGATAACGAATATTTTGAAGTCGGTGTAGAAGAACCCGGCGGATCGCCGATTATCAGCTATGTGCAACAATTGCCCGCCGGAGTACCGATTTCAGCGCCGGCACCTGCCGCCCCTGTTGCCGCGCCGGCAGCACCCAAACCTGCAGCTCCTGCGCCGCCCAAACCTGCCGCGCCTGCTGAACCGGCACCGGCGCCGCCCAAGCCGAAAGCGCCTGCACCGGCTGCTGTCGGGGTTGAAGGTACGCCGTTGAAAGCGCCAATGCCCGGTATGATCGTTAAATATCTCAAGCAGGTGGGGGATGCAGTAAACAAAGGGGAGACGATGGTCATTCTGGAGGCCATGAAGATGGAAAATGCCCTTGCCGCCCCTGCGGGCGGTGCCGTTAAGGCCATTAATTTTTCCAGCGGAGATTCCGTGGCCAAAGACGCCGTGCTGTGCGTGATCGGCTGAAATGATTGAGCGGTCAGGGCGTTTTTATTTTTTGAATCGCTCCATGGATAATCCTTTTTTAAACCGCGTGAACTCGCGGCAAGGGCTCGTAAAGAAAGAACAGGAACCTATCTTTGAAGAATCAATAGGTTCGCTGTACGATCTTAAAATTTCATTTAAAGATGCAAAGTCGGCATGCGCCTGTTCTTTCAAACGATCCCTGAGCCGCTCAAACAGCACCCGCTTTAAAAAAGGATCATCCATTCCGCTAATAAAATGGCTAAAAATCCTTTGAAGTTACAGGCTAAAAGGAGATTTTTTCAATCAACAATCAACAATCATCAATCCTAAAGGGGGAGAATTGGTTCAATGAAGATCCATGAATACCAGGCAAAAGATTTGTTTAAAAAATACAACATTCCCATTCCAAAAGGGGGTGTAGCCTTCAACCCGGATGAAGCCAGGGAAATTGCCAAAGATTTGAATCAGTTTCCGGTTGTTGTCAAAGCCCAGATTCATGCCGGCGGCCGGGGCAAAGGCGGTGGGGTAAAACTTGCCGGATCTATGGATGAAGTTACGAACATTGCCGGCGATATCATCGGAATGAACCTGGTGACCCACCAGACCGGTCCGGAAGGAAGGATCGTCAGGAAAGTCCTGGTGGAACAGGGACTCAACATCGCGAAGGAATTGTACCTGAGTATCATTCCGGACAGGGAAACGGCGAAGGTTGTTATCATGGCCAGTGAGGCCGGTGGCATGGATATCGAAAAGGTGGCGACCGACACCCCTGAAAAGATCATCAAGGTGTACATTGATCCCCTTATGGGAATTCAGCCGTATCACTGCCGGCAGGTTGCTTTTGGTCTGAATATGGCGCCGGCGGTCATGAAACCGTTTGTTTCAATGCTGTCAAGTCTGTACCGGCTGTTTATGGATTATGACTGTTCGCTTGTGGAGATCAATCCCCTTGTCATCACAGCAGAGGAGACGGTGATCGCACTGGATGGCAAAGTCGACTTTGACGATAATGCGCTCTATCGTCATAAAGATATTCTTGAATACCGTGACATCGACGAGGAAGACCCCCTTGAGGTCGAAGCATCCAAATTTAAACTCAACTACATCAAACTGGACGGTAATGTCGGCAATATGGTCAATGGCGCAGGCCTGGCCATGGCGACCATGGACATCATCAAGCTTGCCGGTGCAGAACCGGCCAACTTCTTAGATGTGGGGGGCGGGGCCAGTGCCGAGATGGTTGAAAACGGCTTTCGAATCATGCTCAGTGATAAAAATGTCAAAGGAATTCTCATCAATATTTTTGGTGGAATTTTGCGCTGTGACGTACTGGCAAAAGGCGTTGTCAGTGCGGCGGAAAAAATCGGAATCAGTGTTCCTGTGGTGGTACGGATGGAAGGTACCAATGTGGAAGAGGGGCGAAGGATTCTGGCCGAATCCGGGCTCAACCTGATTACCGCTGCCGATATGAAAGATGCAGCGCAGAAGGTCGCACAGTTTGTTGCGGATAAGTAAAAATCCTGGCCCATAGGACAAGGCTTTCTCTTGCCCTAAAGAGGCTGTTTTGTTAAAGCCGGACAAGTTAAAGTGCCTAAAGTGATACGAAAGTGCCTAAAGTTATGGTGTCGCTCACTCCGATAATTCTATATAATTAACAGAATTCTTTAACGTTAGCTCACTTTAAACTTTAGTTCACTTCACACTTTTTAGTGATTTTTCAGGCAGATCCATCTATCTCTGATCTGAGCTGGAGGACCAGTTTTCAATGAAAACTTTACAAAAATCGAGGAATGAAAATGAGCATATTTGTTGACAAAAATACACGCTTAGTGGTTCAGGGAATAACCGGAAAAGAGGGACAGTTTCATGCACGCCAGTGTATCGATTACGGAACAAATGTGGTTGCCGGGGTAACGCCGGGTAAAGGCGGACAAAAAATGGATGACGTTCCGGTATTCAATACCGTTAAAGAGGCTGTGACGCGGACAGGGGCAAACTGCAGTATGGTTTTTGTTCCACCGGCATTTGCAGCCGATGCCATTATGGAGTCCGCAGATTCTGGGATCGATCTTATCGTTGCCATCACAGAGGGTGTTCCGGTGATGGATATGGTAAAAATTAAAAACTATCTTAAGGGTTCCCATTCCCGTCTCATCGGCCCGAACTGTCCGGGGATCATTACGCCTGGTGAGTGCAAGATCGGTATCATGCCGGGCCCGATTCATAAACCCGGAGGGCCCATCGGCGTGGTTTCAAGATCCGGGACCCTCACCTACGAGGTGGTTTATCAGTTAACGTCTCAAGGGATCGGGCAGACCACCTGCATCGGTATTGGCGGGGACCCTGTAAACGGCACAAATTTTATAGACTGCCTGGACGCTTTTGAAAAAGATCCCGATACCACAGGCATTGTGATGGTTGGAGAGATCGGCGGAACTGCTGAGGAACAAGCAGCTGAATTTATAGTAAAGAATGTTACAAAACCAGTGGTCGGGTTTATTGCAGGCCTGACTGCACCTCCCGGAAGGCGCATGGGTCATGCAGGCGCAATTATCAGCGGCAGCAGCGGTACCGCCCAAGGGAAAATTGATGCCATGAAGGCGGCAGGTATTCATATCTGTGAGAATCTTGGTATGTTTGGGGAGTTGTGCGCAGAGGTATTCTGTTAGATCGCTTCGCTTGCAATTGGAATGTTGGAAAAATGGAATAATGGAGAAATGGGTTTTGGGGAAATGGGCATATGGAGTTTTGATCAAATCGTCACAAACCATTTGACAATTCAACGATTACACTATGTTACCAAATCCGATAGAATTCCTCTTGAAATCACTATTCCACTATTCCATCATTCCATTATTCCATGTATGATGAGAAAAAACCAAGCCTCAGCTAACTATTTTATTTATAGTATATTACAGAATTTCAGGGACGTAATTAATGCATGAAATGGGTATTGCAATGCAGATCATTGAGATTGCAGTTGCTTCAATACCTGCCGAATTGAAAAATGCACAGGTTAAAAGGGTCAATCTAAAAGTCGGAAAAATGGCGGCGGTCGTCCCCGAAAGTCTTCATTTTTGTTTTCAAATTGCAGCTCAGGATACCCCCCTTTGTGATGCGGATCTCAACATAGAGCAAATTCCAGTAAAGATCAGATGTGAAAATTGTAATATTGAATGGACTGTAAATGAACCTGTTTTTATATGCCGCCGGTGTAACGGCGGATCCATAAAGATGCTGTCGGGCCGGGAACTGGATATCACTTCCATCGAAGTTGTCGACAAGGATGCTTAAGATGCTGGCATTTATGTATAAAAATCAAAGATATTTTCATCACAAGGATCTCCAAAAACCTCATCACTCTCATAGCGGTGGCGGCGGTTCAATGGGCGGCAAGAACAGAGACACCAGAGAAATAAAAATCGTTCGTAAGGTTTTGGATGTTAATGATACCATCGCGCAACAGAATCGTAAACTGTTTCGGGAAAAAGGTGTTTTTGTCATTAATGTCATGAGTTCACCGGGATCCGGGAAAACCGCTATCCTCGTAAAGACATTGTCTCATATCACGCCAAAAATCAGGTGCGCCGTGATTGTCGGAGATATTTGTACTTCAAATGACGCTGACCGGCTTTCCGGTTTCGGTGCACCTGTTGTGCAGGTCAACACAGATGCATTCGGGGGAGACTGTCACCTGGCGGCCCATGTGATTCAAACAGCGGCCGGTAACTTTAACCTGGATGAAATTGATCTTTTAATTGTAGAAAATCTTGGGAATTTGGTATGTCCGGCCGAGTTTGATTTGGGTGAGAATTTGCGGATCGTCGTTCTGAGCGTCACCGAAGGAGAAGACAAACCTTTGAAATATCCTTTGATGTTTCGCGTATGTGATGCGGCTTTACTCAATAAAATCGATTTGCTGCCGTATCTTGATTATGACAGAGAAGCCGCAGTTCAAAATATCCTTAAAGTCAATCCCGAAATGCAGATTTTTGAAATATCCGCGAAGACGGAAGATGGCTTTGATTCCTGGCTCCAATGGCTCAAGCAAAAGCTTCATGCTAAGAAATAGGAACATTATTTGTCTAAAAATTTCCTTATTTCTTGTGACAGATCTTTAATTTTGTATGGTTTCTGGATGAATCCATTACATCCGCGAGACAATATTTTACTTGCCAAGCCATTGATGTCATACCCGCTTGAAAGAAGAACCTTTACGTCAGGATTGATCTTTTTCAGTTTGCCATAGAGCTCCCCACCCCCCATTTCCAGCATGATCATGTCCATAATGACGATATCAATTTTTTTCCGGCACTTTTTGTAAATTTTTATAGCCTCTTTTCCACTTTTGGCTATCAAGACTTTATAACCTAACCTTCCGATAATATCACGACCAACATTTATAATCATATTTTCATCATCCACAAAAAGGACTGTTTCAGCACCTCTTAACACTTTTTTTTAACGCTAAGCTTTTTTTCAGATGCCGGCAGAAAAATGTTAAAGGTCGCCCAAAGGATGCTCCTAAAGAGCTACTCAAAGCCATATCTTATAAACTCAGGGAGTCTGTTAAAAATAGAATCCCCATAAATAAATTTTGTTAAGTGTCGACGATGTGGTGAAACAGCTAGTGCCACTAAAAAGTGTCGACGATGTTATGAGATTTGCCAATTAGGAAATCCAGCGGTAGCGAAATCCCGGCGTTGATGAGGAGAGTCCCGCCCATCAACGAGTCTGCCTCAAGCAGAGACACAAACAATGTATCACTGATTCATGGCAATAGAGATACTTGTATCCTATTTATGATATTGTTCCTTCAATAAGGAGGTTTTTAAGCCTCCTTTTTGTACTTATGATGAGTTTATTTTTTAAATGAGGAATTCGGCGGGCTGGACGCCATTAGTGGAAGGATGAAGGCTTTTAGCAATGTTTCGCCGGAATACACCGGATTGTTCATCGCGTTCATTCAGATCCACCACACCGTCCTTTGTATACCCCCCCTTTCCGTCTTCGGCCAATAGCACGACCTTGGGCCGCGTCCCGTCGACTGCTTTTCCGGCTTCTATTACCAGGGCCAATTCACCGGTGTCCAGTTCAAGGAGTGAACCGATGGGATAAACTCCAAGCATATTGATGAACGCCTTGAGGAGGATCGGATCAAAATCCGTTCCTGAGTGTTCTAACATGTAGCCAAGGGCCTGATCTTGGGTTAAAGCCGTAGAGCGATAATTCCGTGGTGAGGTAATGGCATCAAAAACGTCTGTAATGGTCAGGATCCGACCGAACAGACTCACGTGTTTTCTTTGAGGGGTCTGAGGGTATCCCGAAAGGTCATACTTCATGTGGTGTTCAAATGGAGGAAGCAGAATTTTTGACTTGAGACCGCGAGCGGCCTGTAATTTAATAATTTGGGCGACACTGTAAATGGTATGTTTCTTTACAACTTCAAACTCGCTTTTGCTCAGTGATCTGGGTAGGCGAATGATTTCAACGGGGATATCCAGTTTTCCCAGGTCGTGAAAGAGCCCGCAGATTCCCAGCCGGTGTAGAGACGTCTTCGAAATCCCGATTCGCCGCCCCAGACACATGGAAAGTATGGCAACGTTTATTGAATGGGTAAAGGTGTAGTCATCATAGTCCCGGATGGTACTGATCCCCAGAACGATAGACTCATCCTCCATGACGAGATCCACCATATTCTGGATCACGCGAAGGGCCTTACGAACTCCCGCCTTCTTTTGGGAGGTAATTTTTTCAGCCACTTCTTTTATGGAGTTCAGCGCGTAAAAGTAAGATTCTTTTGCTTTTGCTTTCCTGAGTTGTTCCTGATCCAGGGGTTCGGTTCCGGGGTCCTGTTCCGTCAACAGCGCGTCTTGTTCATGGATATCTTCCACCCAGACAATCCCCTGCTTCTCCAGCTGTTCGACGAACCAGTTCAGGGGATCCTTCTGCTGTTCGCTCTCGTTTAATATGCGGCCAAAATCCATAATCTCTTTGTCTGAAGCCTCCTGGACAGCAGGGTAAAAACAAAGTCCCTGAAGATCTCGCTTTTCGAAATACTGCAATATGTTCTTGACAAGTTTAGCGATTTCACGCCGGTAAAGCAACTTCTCATCCTGAATAAAAATATTGCCGCGGGACACCTGCAAGGTAATATGATCATCATCCGCCACCAACCGGCCGGCAACCTTTTTGAAAACACCGATGCATTCCATCAACAATGGATTGTTAACTTGATGGATCTTGGTCAGGTAGACCAGTCTGTAAAACGTCTTGAGGAAATCCCCGTGTAATTTTCCGATTTCCTGGTTCATTGATGATCCTTTAAGGCTTTTTGGTATGCAGATCGAACACTCGGAAACAGGCTTCTCGAAGCTTTCTTTAGATCGTTCCGGGCTTCTTGTGTGTTCAGTTCGAGTAACGCTAAGGCGGCACCCTGTCGCCGAAGTGACCTTTCGGAACTAAAATCCCACCCTTGACCGAGAAGGGTTTGGCCTAAAAACGGAATGGAACTCGACGTGCCGCAACAACCAAGAGTTTTGAAACAATTCAAAATTTGCTGATCGTCCCTGTAGAGAATCTTTTTTTGTTGGAGATAATCTAAAATCAAGTCTCCGGTTTCCTCATTTTTATACTGTTCCAGGTGGTTCCACATCATCCGCCGAATGGTGAGAACAGGGTCGTTTACAAGATGAAAAAGCTCCTTGATCATATTTTTATTCCGGCGTTCCAGGGCTTTCAGCGCTTCCAGTCGCACGCGTGCTGATGAATGGTGCGTCATCCTGATAAGTATTTGCATTGGCTTTTCGCCGTCGATATGTCCGAGAATATAAACAAGCTTTTTAACCAAATCCTCCTCCGGCCGATCCAGCAGCTGTTCCAAAGGATTCATGTCTCTTTTTGCCAGCGATCCGATGATTTCCATGAGTTGCCGCTCCAAAGAATCGGATAGTTTTTCCACCAACATTGGGGCCAGAGCAGTGATGGACACAGGTGGAAGACTGAGAAGTAATTTCCGAAAAACGTCGACTTGATCGGCACGCTGTTTATCAAGGCTTGGCAAAACTTCTTTCACAACCCCGAGGACTTGAGGGGCGGCAATATCGACATAGAGCTGACGCAACAAGGACTGAGCCCATGGTTTTTCGGTTTTGCTGGACTGGTAAGTCTTTTTTAAGTTTGCCAAAAAATCGAGTGCAATTCGAAATTCACCTTGAGCGAGGGTGGCTTTGAACTCCTCTTTTATGAATTCAAGGACAATCGCGTAGTCCTCGGGCTCATTTTGGGTGTTAAGAATCAGCCACAGAACCTCGAGCACGTCTTCCGTACTGGTTTGGGCTTCTTCCTCTGCAACCATTTCTTCAAGACGCTGCAACTCTTCCGGGGTCATTTCCCAGATGGTCCTGTCCATGATCGAAAGGGCCGTGTCACCTCCTGTATCCCTTCCCCCTGTCGTATCGGCCGTGTCCTGCTGGTCATCATCTATTGCTTCCCCCACACCCGTCGTACCCTGAGATGCCGAGTCCTCCACGCCATGGCCGTCTGCGCCTTGCTTTTCATCTCCGGTTAAGCTGAAGGTGGAAAAATCTTTTACGGTTTCTGCCTTCCACAGGACATCAGTGGCCGCATACTGCACATGCGGTAAATCCTTTTCCCACAAGGCGGTGACAAGATCTCCTTTTGGCTCTTCCTGTAACATTCTGTACTGATTCAATATTTTTATAAGATCAGAGATTTCCCAAGGTTCGATTCCTGCTTGAAATTCCATCCATTGGATGCCGTCTCGAAAAAGGGGATACGCCAATTGATCTCTTTTGGGGTCATCCTGGTAAACCGTTTCATCTTCGAAAAGGAGCCGATCCTTCTCGACATCGAGTCTAAGGTCGCCATATTTTTTTAAAAAGGGATCCAGGCGGGACACGACAGCATGGAGGGACTCTTGGTAGATGGCATGATTTTCAGGATACATATTATGGGTTTTTGCGGCCATAAATAACAAACCGATCACACCCTTAACCATTTCAAGTTTTTGAGCTGTTTGCCTTATTTCAATAATATCGCCACTGTTTTTTGTTTGTTCCTCAGCCATGGGCTTCTGGTGATGTTCGCTGTTTGTTGAACGATGAAAAGGTTCTCTGCGTTATCTATAACACCTAATTTTATCAGTCTGACAGATTTCATAATCGAACCTTTTCCTGCGTATTCACCGGATCTTCTTTCCGTAAAGAATCCCGCGCAAGAAAAGTCTCGTATGATAATGTATGAGTATCTATCCTTATTATCGGAAATAATAGCATTTTCCATTAATTAATTATTTCAGGAATCCGGGGTTTTAATAATAAAGTTTTTTTCTTATTTAAACAGCTATACAATATATTGAGGTGAAGTGAGTTGTGTGGAACCGGTGATATCTCCAACAAAGCCGTAACGAGTCCCGATTCCATGTTACTGCTATTTATCTTCCATTTTGACGATGGTTTAACCGGTTGTGATATCAAACACTGAAAATTGGACTGTCAAGTGATGTATTGACCAGCCTTTCGATTCTTCCAAATCAAATTTAGGTCGGGACAGATAGAAATTCCAAACAGGATAAAAACGGGACAAAATTAGCGCAAAGCCTTTGATATCAACTATGCAAGGTGAACCTGCCGAACGGAGATAATATTTGGCAGTTGATTTAAATCATGAATAACCTTTTCGTCTGCCGGGGTGTCGATGTTTACCAGACATATGGCCCGGTCGCCGCGTCTCCCAAGTTGAAAACGGGCGATATTGATGTTATGGCGGCCAAGGGTTGTCCCCACATTTCCGATAACACCCGGTTTGTCAATATTTTGAATAACAATCATCCATCCTTCAGGGATGGCGTCCAGGTATATTTCTCCAATTTTTACGAGTCTCGGATATTTTTTTTCATAGATGGTTCCCCAGATCTCGTCGATCTCTCCTTCATGACCTTCGAGTTTCATCCGGATCAGACTGGTAAAATCATGCTTTGCCGTACTGATGGTTTCGTGGACATGGATCCCCTTTTCCTGAGCAAGGGCCGGTGCGTTGACATAATTTACCGGCGTGTCGGTAAACGAACCCAGCAGTCCTTTCAGGCCGGCATGTGTCAGCGGCCGTGTGTCCATGTTGGCGACACTACCGCTGTAACTGATGGTGATATCGTGAATTTTTCTGACAAGCTGACCCATCAGGGAGCCCATTTTTTCAGTCAGGTCCAGATGGGGACGGAGCTGATTCATCACTTCCATGGGCAGCGACGGGAAATTGACGGCATTGGTGATGATGCCGTCCAAGAGATAAGCGGCCATCTGGGTGGCAATCATCTCCGCCACTTTTACCTGGGCTTCTCCGGTACTGGCGCCCAAATGTGGGGTAAAAATGACGTTCGGATGCTGGAGTATGGGTAAGTCCGGGTCCGGTGGTTCCTGGGGAAGAACGTCAAGGGCTGCGCCCGCGACGTGTCCGCTTAAGATGGCCTGGTAAAGATCATCGATGTTAACGACTTCTCCCCGGGAGCAGTTGATGATTCTGACCCCCTGTTTCATCTTTTTAATGGTCGTTTCGTTGATCATGCCCACCGTTTCCTGGAGACGCGGTACATGAAGTGTTATAAAGTCTGAACGGGCAAGCAATTCATCCAGGGGGACAAGTTCCACATCAAGGGCTTTTGCCGCTTCCTCGCTAACATAAGGATCGGCTGAAATGACCATCATTTTCAGACCCTTTGCACGATCCGCCACCACCCTGCCGATATGACCAAGGCCAATGATACCCAAAGTTTTTCCGGTTATTTCAATGCCTGACAGTGCCTTTTTTTCCCATTTCCCCTGACGAAGGGATGCCGTACCCTGGGGAATGTTTCTGGCAAGGGCCAGCATGAGAGATATGGTATGCTCTGCGGTGGTGATTGTATTGCCACCGGGGGCATTCATAACAACGACCCCCTGTTTTGTAGCGGCCGGTACATCGATATTGTCGACCCCTATACCGGCGCGGCCGATAACCTTGAGCTGACCGGCATTTTTTAGTACCTCTTCGGTAACCTGGGTTCCGCTCCGGATTGCAAGTCCATGGAATTCACCGATAATTTTGGACAAGGCTTTTGGATCTGACGTTGCCTTATCATTATCGACGACGACGTCTATTTTTCCGGTTGCTTCAAGTATTTTCTTTGCAACAGGGGACATATTGTCCCTTATCATAACTTTGTACATAACCGGCTCCTATTGGGCTTTTTTCCAGAAAGGGGACAATTCTCGCAGCCGCTCAATAATTGGCGGGAGTTTTTCGATAATAAAGTCGATTTCCTCTTCAGTATTATATATACTGAGGCTGAAACGGATCGAACCATGAGCCGCAGTAAAGGGCACTCCCATGGCCCGCAGAACATGCGATGGTTCCAGTGAACCGGATGTGCAAGCCGATCCGGATGAGGCACAGATGCCATACTCGTCCATCATTAAGAGAATGGCTTCGCCTTCTACGTACTCAAATGCGATACTTGTGGTGTTTGGCAGGCGATTCTCTCTATCACCGTTAACGATTGAGTTGGGAATGCGATTTAATAGTTCGGCTTCAAGTTTGTTTCTTAACCGTTTAACCCTGATGTTTTCATCCGACAGGTTGGCGGCGGCAAGTTCGCTTGCTTTTCCCAGTCCGGTAATGGAGGCCACATTTTCGGTTCCGCCCCTTCGGCCTTTTTCCTGATGGCCTCCAATTAAAAAAGGCGAATATTTGGTTCCTTTTCGAACATACAGGGCGCCTACGCCTTTTGGTCCGTGAAGCTTATGTCCCGAAATGGAGAGCATATCCACATCAACCTTTTTAAGATCTATCGGAATTTTTCCAACCGCCTGAACAGCGTCCGTATGGAATACAATCCCTTTTTCCTTCAAAACCCCTCCAATTTCTTCGATGGGAAAGATGACACCGGATTCATTGTTGGCCCACATAATGCTGACAATGGCGGTATCTTCATCTAGATTTTTATGCAGATAATCCAGGTCAAGTCGCCCTTTGCGATCAACGGGCACAAATGTTGCCCGGTAGCCGTTTTTGGACAGATACTCAAAGAGATTCTTGACTGCCGGATGCTCCACCCTGGAAGTTACAATATGTTTCTTATTGGGATTCGATAAAATCGCGGCCCGGATTGCCGTGCTGTCACTTTCCGTTCCACAGCTGGTGAATATGATTTCCTCCGGAGAAGCTCCCAGAAGTTCGGCCACGCGTTCCCGCGCTTCAGCCACTTTGTGTTCCACCACACCGCCAAAAGTATGCATGCTGGAAGGATTTCCATAAGATTCCGAAAAATAAGGAATCATTTCTTCCAGCACTTCCGGTGCAACCTTTGTTGTGGCATTGTTGTCTACATAAATGACTTTCACGACGACACCTCCTCTACCAGGAGCTCAGGGGAAACCAGTTCCCTGAGTTTTGACTCCACATAATGCTTGAGCGTTATTTGGGATGCGCTACAGGTGGCACATGTTCCCTGAAGTTTCACAAAAACGTTGTTTCCATCCACATCCACGAGTTCAATATTGCCGCCGTCTTTTTTCAGTGCCGGTTTGATTTCACGTTCTAATGTCTCTTCAATCAGTCTAATTTTCTGAATATTGGTTAAACGGATGACTTTTTTCTTTGCCTTGATTTCACGACCGAGGGTTGCGTCGATAATTTCCTGAATCTTTTCATGGCAGCTTTCGCATCCACCGCCGGCCTTGACATAATTGGTCACATCTTCAATAGAGTTCAGGCTGTTTTCCTTAACCGCGCGTTTTATTTCGAGGTCGGTTACACCGAAGCATTCGCAAACAATATTGCCTTCCACTTTTTTTTCGGCTTCTCCACGATAGTTTGCAATTGCTTTTTCAAGGGCGTCACGTCCCAACACCGAGCAGTGCATCTTTTGTTTTGGCAGGCCACCTAAGAATTCTGCAATTTTATCATTGGTGATCTTTTCAGCTTCCTCCAGTGTAAGGCCCTTGATCATTTCTGTCATGGCCGATGAAGAAGCAATGGCACTTGCGCAGCCAAAGGTTTGAAATTTTGCGTCTTTGATTTTTTTATGTTCATCCAGCTTAAAATAAAGCGTCAGAGCATCCCCGCATGCCAGGGATCCGACTTCTCCGACGCCGTCGGCATCGTCAATTACGCCCACATTTCGAGGATTTAGAAAGTGATCTTTCACCGTTTTTGTATATTCCCACATAGTAACCTCCTGTGTTAGATATAACCCTAATTTAGGGTATATTTCAGATTATAAATAAACTTATACTAATCATTTTATTTGAAAAGAAAAGCCCTCTACCAAATTATGCATAAGCTTCTAATGGAATTAAAAGATCAGCCAAAAGCAAAGCTGTGCTGTCACTTTTGTTGGTTTTTACCATAAGAATTCTGTAGAACGTTTAAGCCAAAGTATACATAATGAAGGCCGGAAACTATGGTAAGGCCTGCCGTAATCCAGAACAACGACCATTTTGTTATTTGAATTCCTGGAATACCCGGATCAAGAAGGGTCAGAAAAATCGTTAAAAACTGTGCAACCGTCGTCCATTTGCTCACAAGGCTCGGATTTATTTCAATAGGAATATCCGTTAATGAAAAAACAGCGATGCCGGTGATAATCAGGATGTCACGGCTCAAAACGATCACTGTCAGCCAGGCGGGAATTATTTTAAGAACAGCCAGGCTTACAAAAGCAGCCGCCAACAAAAGCTTGTCGGCAATGGGATCAAGGTAAGCACCCAACACACTGTACTGGTTAAAATATCTTGCCAGCAGGCCATCCAGTCCATCGCTGATGGCTGCAATGGTAAATACCAGAAGTGCAAAGTGAAACAGATCTTTTAAAAGGAAAATTACAAAAAGGGGCGTAAGCAAGATCCTGATAACGGTTAAAATATTGGGAATATTGATGCTCAATGATCTATGTTTCCATTTTAGAATTAACCGGAAATAAGCTCAACTCTCAAGTGATTTTTTGAAACTTCGTAAATGTTAATAGCTACCGATTTATAGGATTTCAGCATCAAGGCGTCAGCGAGTGTTTTGGCGCTTCCCTTGTATTCAAGGCTGATGACGGTCTCGTTGGCTTTCAATTCTTTTATCTGAAGATTCTTCACCCCGGATATCTTATTGATAATGCGGATGAACTTCTCAAAATTTACCAGATTGTCCGTACCTTCAACGACGATCCCTATAATGTTGGTCTGCTCATCTTTTTTCTGCCAGGCATCAATGATCTGGCTGGCCAGTGTTTCACCTGTAAGGGATCCGGCAGCAGATAGCGCTTTCCGGGCGCCTATTGTTTCATCGGCATTTGCTGTGACAGCACTCTGTAGTTATGGTGGCGATTTCTTCACCTGTGTCTGTCCGAATGGCACGTGCGGATACAACTCCCTTGAAAGACTTTATGTCTTTTCCCATGATATTCTGCGCTTGATCGATAATTGTCTTGCCGACAATGACGATATCCGCCTTTAAATTGAGACCGAGGTCGACGGCTTCTTGCTTGTCGAGATCAGGTTTGTCGTATCTATCATCAATGCTTTTGTTTTGAGCGATACTCGGATGATCAAGCACTGGAAGCCCCTTGCTTCTCATGGTTTCTATGAAAGCGCTGACTGAAAATATTTCCCCCCAAACCGCTTTTTTCCCCCACCAGTATTTTGGTGAAGTGTCTTCAAGGTTTTGTTCTGAAACTAAAACCAGTATTTTTGGCAAAGACTTTCCACCTGACATAATCCCGGCGTCTGACATAAGTTTTGTCAAGCCGGCGATGGAAACATTTGCTTCCACCATTACCCTGTAAGCATCTTTAATCTTAAACTCTGCCAGCACTTTGTAACCCTGAATGAATTTGCTGGTTTGATCATAAAGCGCTTCGTTTAAGCTTTGAAATGTTTGATGTAGAGATTCCGGTGGTATAAGGTCCAGTGCCACGCTTTCCACGGCGGATACCAGACTATTTTCAATGGCTTCTTTTCTTGCACTGGCAGAATCCTCTTTATAGATTTTACCGGTTCCGATGACCACAACTGTTTTTGCAGCAATCTGATCTTCAGCCTGAATGTTCACAGAATGTGCAAAGAAAGCAAAAAGACAAAAGATCATAAAAATAAATCTGATTAAGGTTTTAGAAGACACATCCATATCTTTTTTACCTCCGCTCCCGACGAAATGATTTCTTTTTCAATTGATGAATTTGATATTTTACGAGGTCATCAAGCTTGAATCAACAAAAACCTAAAATGAGCGTTTCAAATAGTGACAGGGTTTTAAAAAAAATAATAATTATAAATAAATATACATTGCCAAACTCGACAATCGCTCAATTTAGGCAAGATAGTCTATTCAAAAGTTCCGGGACAACGTATAATCGGCGATCATCAACAGGACCTCTTTTGTTTTTGAATTTTGAAAGATGGCGAGTGCTTCCTTTGCATTTTGAACATATTCTGTAGCAAGATTTTGAGTATGCAATTGGCCGCCGTACTTGTCTATCATCCTTATCAATGTTTTAAAATCGTTAACAGAGAAATTTTTGTTTTTTATAATTTTTTCCATGTGTGTTCGATCTTTTTCGTCAGCCGATTTGAGTGCATAAATGACCGGCAGGGTCAATTTTCCTTCTTTGAGATCTGCCCCCACTTCTTTTCCGAGCGTGGCGGTATCTAACGTATAATCGAGAAGATCATCCACCATCTGAAAAGCGATGCCAAGGTTGAAACCATAATCTGACAATGCGGTCTCTTTTATTGGTGACACATCTGCGATCAGGGCTCCCGCACGACATGTTCCTTGAAATAGCACAGCAGTCTTACGTTTTATAATCTCCATGTACTCTGCTTCCGTGAGGTCCAAACTGCCCTTTCTCATCAACTGATGAATTTCGCCCTGGGACATATTTTCTGTAATTCCTGATACGACCTTAATAACATCAGGCTGTTTTGTTTCGGCGGCAATGGCCAGTGATCGTGCAAGCAGAAAGTCTCCCACAAGGACGGCAGCGGCATTGCCCCATATGGAGTTGGCCACGGGTTTACCCCTTCGCAACGTCGCTTCATCCACGAGATCGTCGTGCAAAAGGGTGGCGGCATGCAGATATTCAAAAATCGTCGAAAAAATCTTGTCATAGTCTCCATCATAACCGCAAATCCTGGCCGATAGAACCATGAGTAAAGGTCTTAGACGTTTGCCCCCGCTAAACAATATATGCCCGGCAATTTGAGAGACCAGGTCTAAATACGGATTTAAGTTTTGCTGAAGGGCGACCTCGATTTCTTCAAGATCATTTTTTACCTGCATAAGAATTTTATGTTTTATGTCGTTCCTATCATTCATACCACTTTTCCCGTGAGATCATATTCAAAAGCCTCCTCAATCCTAACATGAACAAAGGACCCGATGGGTAGGTTCCGGGAATGAATATCGGTTATGCCATCGACTTCCGGAGCTTGAAAAATTGTTCTGCCTTTATACAGGTTGTTGTCCATCGATTCTTCCACAAGGACGTCATAATTCTTGCCGATGTGTTTACGGTTATTGAGCAAAGATATTTTCTGCTGGACAGCCATCAGCCGGTTGTATCGATCCATCGCTAAACTTTTTGGAATATGACCCGGGAGTTTGTGGGAAGGAAGATCTTCAGCGTCGGAATAGATGAATACCCCAAGGTTATCAAAACATATGTCCTGTATAAATGTTGACAGCGTTTCAAAATCTTTATCTGTTTCTCCGGGAAAACCAACGATGATGGCTGTTCTGAGCGCTGCATCAGGAACAGCGGATCGAATGTCGTCAAAGAGCCGATACAGATCTTCGGATGTATAATTACGCCCCATCTTCTTAAGAATCCTGTCGCTGGCATGTTGAATCGGAACATCAAAATAAGAACATATGTTCCGATGTTCGGCAACCGTTCGAATAAAAGAATCCTCTATGCTTTCCACATGTCCGTACAGTATTCTAATCCATATATTATCGGATATTTCTGATATTTTTTCAAGCAATCGATGAAGCGGTACAGGGGGGTGAAGATCCGTGCCATAATGGGTGGTATCCTGTGCAATTAAAATGAGTTCCTTGACTCCGGATGAGATCAGATCACGCGCTTCGGAAACAATATCTTCGAGATGGCGGCTTCTATGTTTTCCCCTGAGCTTTGGGATGATACAATATGTACAGTGACGGCTGCATCCTTCCGCAACTTTAAGATACGCCATGTAAGAAGAACTCCGAACCCTCAAAGATTCCGGTTGCCCATAGGAAATGATATTCGGGTCCGGTAGAAAACACCTCCCAATATTCAGATCGTCGTTTGCAGCTGTTACAATTTTATCAAAAGCACCGGTCCCTAAGAACACGTCGACTTCCGGCAGTGTTTCGACCATGGCTTCCCTATAGCGTTCCGGGAGACATCCGGTAATGATGAGACGTCGGCAGGTTCCGTTGCTTTTGAATCTTGCAAGTTCTAAAATGGTGTCGATGGATTCGTTGACTGCGGATTCAATAAAACTGCACGTATTTACAATGATCGTGTCGGCGTTTTGTGGATCTTGTGTGATGCGCCATCCTGCTTTTATCAATCGACCCAGCATCACTTCGCTGTCCACGAGGTTTTTCGCACAACCTAAGCTGGCCAAATAGAGTTTCATGAACTTCCTAAGTTAGACGTCCCAGCATTTCTACAACGTAATGAAAATATAGGAGCTTTAACGCTTGCCTCGAATATGGAACGAAAAGCCTCTAACTTGAGTTTATTTCCATTAAAAATTAAAGGCTCCCGGAAGGTATCGGCAGCCTTTAAAGGGCATAGAACTTTGTATACGAGATTACAAGCCATCTCAAAGATACATCTAACGCCCAATGACGGTGTTGCGAGCCTCTTCAAAATGCTCACATACTCCTATGTATGCTGCGCTTTTTCCATCGGCTCGCGCCTTGTCCTTGAACGTAATCTGCAATTTTGAGATGGCTTGAAGTGCCGTATGGAATCAAATTTGGATTCAGCCCTTTAATTTTCTAATTTCTTCGGTAATCAAGGGCACTATCTCAAAAAGATCTCCCTCTATACCGTAATCGGCCTTGGAAAAAATGGGTGCTTCCGGATCTTTGTTTATGGCCACAATGACATTGGATGATGACATTCCGGCAAGGTGCTGAATGGCGCCGGATATGCCGCAGGCAATATAGAGATTCGGAGAAACGACCTTTCCGGTCTGTCCCACCTGATCCGAGGAGCTGCGCCAGCCTTCATCTACAGCCGATCGCGACGCACCGACAGCACCCTCGAGCACCTGAGCCAGTTCCTCTATGACGGTAAAATCAGGGCCGCCCATTCCTCTTCCCCCGGACACGACCGTATTCGCTTCGGTAAGTTCAACTTTGCCGGTATCAAGATGCTTTTCAATGAATTTCACCAGGGTAGTACCGGTATTGACCTCAAATTTTTCAATAGATCCGGTTCCGGCAGCATTGGCGATGGTCATGGCATTGGGTCGAATGGCTACGATTTGCGGTTTTCCGTTGAGCACGACATCCGCCAGAATTTTTCCGCCATACATATAACGGGTTGCCATTAGGTTATTGTCTTCAAAACGAATGGCAACACAATCCATGGCAAGCGGGGCGTTCAGGCGTGCACTCAGACGCGCTGCAATATCTTTTCCCTGGGTGGATGCGCCCAGTATCACGACATCCGGTGTTTCTTTGTTGATGACATCTGATATGACATTGCCATATGCATCAGGCAAATATTCAAAAAGGGCAGAACTTTCTGCAACGATGATCCTGTCCGCCCCAAATTGATCAAGTTCTTTTGAAATGTTTTCAATGTTATCTCCCAAAACAAGGGCGTTAAGTTCACAACCCAGCTGATCAGCGATACGCCGTCCTTCGCTTAATGCTTCGAAAGTCACTTTTCGGAAAACACCCTCTATTTGTTCTGCGATTGCTAATACACTCTGTGCCATATTCATCTCCCTCTGAGACCCTTGTTAAAGGACCTTTTGCTCTCTTCGTGCAAAATTTTGACAAGTCTGGCGGCCTTTTCCTGTGCAGAGTCGCCTTTAATCATTATACCGCCTTTTCGCTCCGGAGGCGTTTTCAATGAGACGATTTTTGTTAACGGCTTTCCAACGGTTTCAGGATCGAGCCCGATGTCCGTTATGGTTTTCATGTCAATGGGTTTCTTTTTTGCCTTCATGATTCCCGGAAGAGAAGCATAGCGGGGTTCGTTTATTCCGCGTTGAGTTGTAAAGAGGACGGGCAGGGGTGTTTCCAGGATAACCGTTCCGCCTTCGACGGTTCGGTGGCATTTTATTTTACCATTGGTAATTTCCTGTTTGATCACCATAGAAATATTGGGAATATTTAAAAACTCGGCTGTTGCCGGTCCGACTTGGAAGTTGTCGTCATCAACCGCCCGCTGACCGGCGATGATTATATCAAAGGGGGTTTCTTTGAGCACCGCGGATAAAATCCTTGCTGTTGTTAACCCATCGTAAACATCTCCATCAGGCACATTGATCAGTATCCCTTTGTCTGCACCCATTGCCAGGGCGGTTCTTATGGCTTCAACCGTTTTTTCCGATCCCACAGAAAGGATTGAAACCGACCCCCCATGTGCTTCCTTTATTCGAAGTGCCTCTTCAACTGCGAATTCATCATAGGGATTGATGACCCATTTGATATCGTCACTTTTTATGGATACGCCGTCATCGGCAATCCCTATGAGTGACTCTGTTGCCGGAACCTGTTTTAGCAATACGACAATTTCCAATTTCGTTACCTTTCCTTTCATGTAATGTGTTGATAAACGGTAACCCCTTAAAAAAACAAAAAAGACACATTCTTGAACAAAAAAAACTACAGGAATAGTCTTTGGATGTCAATAAGATTGTTACCAACTTTTTGATGGTATGGTTAGAAATTAAGAGAATACTTTTTGCAAATTAATCAAGCCTTTACAGGAGGTTTTATTCCGTTTTAAAGCCTCTTGAATAGTGATCGATCAGGTCGCCGTCCTCTCTTTTGGTGACGATGAAGCATTCTGTGTTGTCCAGACGGTTGACCAAATCAAGCCCCTTTTCAAGACCGAGAACCATAACGGCAGTTGCAAGCCCGTCTGCAAAAGTGCATGTGTTTGCTATAATCGAGACGCTGACGACGCCGTTATCCACAGGGTATCCATTTCTGGGGTCTATGACGTGAGAAAAACGTTTTTGATTGACTTCGAAATAGTTACGATAGTCGCCACTCGTTGCAAAACCTTTGTCTTGCAAATTGACAACCTTATAGACCTGATCAACAGGTGCATTTTTCTGGGGTCTGTTGATGCCGATTTTCCACTTTTTGCCGTCTTTACGGAGACCCGCCGCAAAGACCTCGCCCCCGATTTCCACAAGGAAATTATGTATTCCATTGGCTCGGATCAGTGCCGCGACCTGATCAACGCCGTAACCCTTTGCAATTGAAGCAAGATCGAGCGATATGGATGCTGTTTTCTTGATAAGATGGTGACTATTTAGAATCTCAATATTATTGAATCCAATTTTGGATAAAAGCGCCGCTATTTGTGATTTTTCGGGAATTGTGTGTGTGTTTTCAGACTTGCCGAATCCCCAGAGGTCCACAAGCGGCTTGACGGTGCCGTCCCACGCGCCGCCGGTCTCTTCATAGATCGTCTTTGCAACGGTCATGACATTGTAAAAATCTTCTGAGGTTTTAAATTTTTCACCAACGTTTTGATGGGCGTTGAAACGGCTTATTTCACTGTCCTTTCTGAAAGTGGACATACTTTTATTGATCTCATCAAGGCGCATATCAATCTGATCTTTAAGGTCTTTTGTATTTGTGAATAAACCGGCAACAGCTGTAATATGGTAAGTCGTACCCATGGTTTTTCCTGAAAACTCAACTTCCTTTTTCAGGCCACAACCGGCAAATAATAATATGAAAAAGATCAAGAAGAGTCTTCGCAGGTATTTTAAAGTTGAACCAATTTTGGATGAGTCATTTTCCATAAAGCTATTTTCCACTTTCAATATTTCTTGTTTTTATTATCATCTATTATTTTTTCCAATAAGAACCTTATTAATAACCACAGGCATATAGTTGATATTCCGAGGATTATTTTTTGAGCATAACGCAGAGATTGGGCAAAAAGACCATTTATGGTTGAACACTAACAGATTCTCGGGAGCTGACTTCCGGTCAGCATATCGATGATTCTGGTTCCGCCGATTCGGGTCTGCATGACCACCTTGCCACGATGATCGGAAACCACTTCTCCGATAATGGAGGCATCTTTGCCGTGATCATCCTCTTGGATTACGGAAAGAACCTCCTTGGTATGATCGGCATCGACAAAGGCGATGAGTTTTCCTTCATTGGCAACATAAAGGGGATCAAATCCTAAAAGTTCGCAGATGCTTTCGGTCTCGTTTTTGAGGGGAATCTTTTCTTCATAAATTCGAATGCCGACATTGGATTTGCCGGCGATTTCATTTAAAGCCGTGCCCACACCGCCGCGGGTCGGATCTCGAAGCACGTGGATATCCTTGCATGCCGAAAGCATTCGCGACACCATATGGTTTAACGGTGCCGTATCGCTTTTTAGTGGTGAATCAAATGTCATGCCTTCTCGTTGGGTTAAAACGGTCATGCCGTGATCGGCGATGGTTCCGCTGAGGATGATGTTATCTTTTGGCCGGGCTCTGTTGCCGGAGATGTTCACATCTTTAGGTATCTGCCCGATCCCGGATGTATTAATGAAAATCTTGTCGACCGCACCTTTGGGTACCACCTTGGTGTCTCCGGTGACCACTTTCACACCGGCCTTTTCTGACGCAATGCCCATACCTTTGAGTATTTTTTTAAGATCAGCCATTGAAAAACCTTCTTCAATGATCAATCCGACACTCAAATAGAGCGGTTCGGCGCCACACATGGCCAAATCGTTGACGGTTCCGTTGACGGCCAGATCGCCAATATTTCCACCCGGGAAAAAAATAGGGTCCACCACATAGGTATCTGTTGAGAAGGCAAGGCGGTTCCCGCCAATATCAAGAGTTGCGCCGTCATGCAAAGCAGCAAGCATGGGGTTATCAAAAACGGGAAGCATCAGATCCGTAATCAAAAGATGCGACATTTTCCCGCCGCTGCCGTGATCCAGTAAAATGGTATCTGTTTTCATTATTATGCCTTATTTATACCCATTTCAATTCTCTAGTAGCCCCGTGTAAAAGGGGAGTAGTATGATCCCCGTCCTTTTCCATGGAGAACAAGTTTCTCTGTTCGAACAAGGTGCTGAAGGTGCTTTTTTACCGTATTTCGGTTGACCTTAAGAACGTTAGTGACAAAAGAGACGGTTACCCGCCCGTGTTCTTTGGCAAGATTTAAAATTTGTATCGACACATCAGGCAATGCATGAGCGATTTTTTCCCGCTCGATCTTTTTAAGCAAATGATCTTTTTGATCTTTAAGCATTTCCAGAAAAAATGTTGTCCAAACCTCGGGCGACTTTTCCCCGGATTTCAATTTGCTTTGTGCCGTTCTCAACGCCAGATAATACTTGTCTTTGTTCGCTTCAACAATGCTTTCATGAGAGCTGTATTGCACATAGGCATAACCGTTGCGAAGCAATAAAAGGTTGGTCAATACTCGAGAAAGGCGACCATTGCCGTCCTGAAACGGATGGATCGCAAGAAATCGGACGATAAAGTCAGCAATGGCCGTCAAAGGATGCGTATCAGCGTCTTTCAAATTCTTTATAGCGGCCGTTACAAGGGATTCCATCATTTGAGGCGTATCAAACGGGGAAGTGGTTTCAAAAAGAATCCCGATTTCACGGCCGTCAGCGTCAAAGGCAGCCACATGGTTCGGATGCTTTTTGTATTCCCCCAGGTGCCAGCCGTCCTTTTCTGAAAACTTGAGCAAAACTTGATGAAGATATTTTATATTGTTTTCGGTTAAATCGATTTCATCATAAGATTCCTGTACAAGCTGCAATGCTTCGGCATATCCGGCAACCTCCTGTTCATCACGGCTTCTAAAAGAACGCCTGCCGATTCCTTTCAAAAGTGCCGAAACTTCCGAATCGCTGAGTTTGGCACCTTCAATCCGGGTTGAGGAGCCGATGGATTCAATGGTTGCAAGGATTCGAAGGTTTGAAAGGAAGTCGACGTTAAGCGTTGCCATTCCTTTCCAGTATCCCTTGAATTCATCGATTTCAGCAATAAGTTTCACAATTCGAGGTGTCATGCGTTCTCTTTTTAATACGATATGTTTTAGGGTTCGGGGTGTTTTTCAAACTAGCCGCTGCATGGAAAATCTTTTTTTAAACCGCATGAACTCGTGGCAAGGGATCGCAAAGAAAGAACAGGAAGCTATCTTTGAAATATCAATAGAGTCACTGCATTACATTAAAATTCCTTTAAAGGTACGATTTCGACATGCGCCTGTTCTTTCTAACGTTCCCTAAGCCACTCAAACAGCATCCGATTTAAAAAAAGATCATCCATTCAGCTGATATTCAACGATTTAGAAAAAAACTCCCCGAGGGCTCATATATTTACGAGTAAATTTTTTTATTTCTCAAAATAGCCGTTTTGATATCCATTTATACCCAAAAAAAGTATGATGTCAAGCGAATTGGATATAATTGGATAAATAAACGGATAAAATTTTGAATATCCCTAAGATATTCCCTCTAAGAATGCGCAAAAATGCGCAATATAATTTTTTGCGCTGCTTGCGCATTATTGAGCAATGTCCGGAGGGTGAAGAAAAACCTATAAAACTGTTACAAATCTGAGAGCAGGGCAGGGGAGGGGTTGGGGACAAAACCCGATCACGATTTGAAATGATGCCAACGCTGGCAACCGATATATATATTATTTGCCGCCTTGGCTGCTTGAGTTTATTTTCCTGCTGGACAAACCACCAGAAAGGTCTTATCTTACACATCTTTTACGCTCAGTTAGGGTTTTAAAAAAACGTCGCCTGCGCGTAAACGAACGCAGATACGGTTTGTTATAAATCAAGGAAAGGAAAATCCATGAAGATCGGATTGTTAGGTCTGCCCAACTCCGGCAAGACAACTATTTTTAACGCACTGACACGCTCGGAAGCCGAGGTTAGCGATTATGCCAACAGCAAAGCCGAACCGAACGTTGCCGTTGTGGAGGTGGGAGACGAACGCATCACCTGCCTCACGCAGCTTTACCACCCTAAAAAAACAACCTATGCCACCATCGAAATCGTCGATTTTGCCGGCCTGACCAAAGGTTCGGAACGTAAAGACGATTTTTCCAGTGCTCAGATGACTCTTGTGCGCAACCTGGATGCCATTGCCCTGGTTGTCCGAAATTTTAGTGATGATTTGACGGGCGCTTCGGCACCGCTGGCGGATATCGAGACCATCGACACCGAGTTTATTCTGTCTGATATGATCATTACCGAAAATCGGCTCGAACGAATCACTTGGAGCGCCAGGCGCGGTAAAACGACCAACACCATGCAACTGGAAGAGAAAGTCCTCAAGAAGATACTCGAGGAATTAAACCGCGGGCGGCATGTCCGGGATTTGATCTTGAACCACAACGAACAAAAGCTGGTCAGCGGATTTCAATTTTTAACCCACAAGCCGTTTTTTGTTATTCTGAACTCCGAAGAAAAAAACTTCGGTCGCAACCATGATCTGCTGGCCGAAATCGAAACAAAATATAAGGTTATAGAATTTGCAGGTAACTTCGAAATGGAGCTGACTGCTTTCAGCGATAGCGAAGACGCCGGACTTTTCATGGCGGAGATGGGCATTACCGAATCCGCCCGTGACCGCATGACCCGTTTTGCCTATGAAGTTATGGGTCATATCAGTTTTATTACCGTGGGAACCGATGAGGTGCGGGCCTGGACGTTGCACAACGGAGACACGGCCCTGGAAGCCGCAGCAACGATCCATTCCGACCTTTGCCGGGGATTTATCCGCGCCGAGTGCTTCTCTTACGACGACCTGATGGCCTGTGGTTCGGAAAAAGGTATCCGTGACAACGGCTGTTTTCGTTTAGAGGGCAAGAATTACAAGGTAAAAGACGGGGATATTTTAAATATTCGCTTCAGCATCTAGACGCTATTAATTCAGATCGTTCCCAGCAAGGGGCAAGGGCTGCTTTAAAAAGGTTAAATTTCATCCTCCCCAAGCCCCCCATTCTTTTTTTTTCGTCCTAAAAAACCTGGTCCTTTGGGCCAGGAATCTTTACTTGAACCCCATTTTGTGGTCAGAGCATATCAGTAAAAATTGTAGATTTCTTTGGCCTTGAAAAAATAACGCCCAAAAAGAATTGCGATTCCCTTACCAAATTTGGTATAAAGACTCCATGTCCGAAACGCCTTGATGCAGGCAAGGGATCATCAGTTTTACAAGTCATAAAAAAAATGGAAATAACATGGAAAACAGGTCTATGATTGAGTCAAATGTCAGGGGAGGCTCAATGTTGCGTTTTTCCATCGGCACCAAGCTGATCATCACATTTCTGGCACTGGCCATTATCCCGATGTCTGCTATTGCCTATTATAATCTGACTCAGAGCCGCGATGAGGTTGTTAAACTCGCCAAGGAGAATCTGATTGAGCTCTCGCGAAGCACCGCCTATCCCATAGAGCAATTGATTACGGAGAACCAGCACACCTCCGCTACCCTGGCAGGCGATCCGTTGGTGGCAAAGTTCCTGGCCGCTTCTGAGAAAGAGCGCCGGGCCCTGACATCCAAGGTCTACAAGACGCTCCGGAACTTTGCCGACACCCACCCAGACTATGACTCACCAGGCCTGTTAGATGTGAATGGTATTGTTGTGGCTGCGCTGGATGATATCCTCGTGGGCAAAGACCGTTCCTTCCGTGACTATTTCAAGGCTTCCATACAGGGCAAGCCTTACATCTCCGGCATTCTCGTGGGACGCGCTACCAAACGACCGGGTGTCTTTCTCACCAATCCCGTCATTTCAGCAGAAGGGGAAATCGTAGGTATTAATCTAATATGGCTTAAGGCCGATACCATCTGGAACATTATTGACAATGTTTTGGTTGGCAAAGAAGGTATTGCCTACCTGGTAGACCAGGACGGCGTTATCATTGCTCACCCTAATCGTGATTTGTTGTACCACAGCTTAGGGGATCTGACATCTGAAGCCGTTTCTACCATTTCCTCAACCATCCGTTTTGGCACTATCAAGGATACCAAGACACCTGTTATTCCAAAAACTCTTGGTATGGATCAGCTATCCGATCAGCTAACCATGGCTCAGAATTCCGGTAACTACCGCTATTTTAGCCCCCTTGATAACCGATACCACGTTGCCGGGTATACACCTTTGAAGACAAAACCATGGACTGTGGTGGTAGACCTGCCTGAGGCCCAGTTTTTGGCCCCGCTGGAAGGGATGAGGACAGTGGCCTGGGTCAGCGTAGGGTTGGTGGCAGTGATAACTTTCATCATCTCTATTATGCTGGTGCGCGGTATCGTTCGCCCCATTCGTCGCCTGACTGATGTGGCGGCAGCTGTGGAGCACAACCAGCCGTTTGAGCCCTCGGACATAGAAGATTTAACAATGGGCCATGATGAGATCGCTCACTTGGGGCGCGTGTTCGGTGGAATGGTGCTATCGCTTCAAAATGGGTTGAAAGAACGCAAGCGGGCGGAGGAGGCGCTGAGGGAGAGTGAGGAAAAATACCGTTCTATGATGGAATCCATGAAGGCCGCGGTGTATATTTGCTCGCCTGATTTCCGCGTAGAATATATGAACCCGGCTATGATCAAGAGAACGGGGATAGACGCCACAGGGGGAGTTTGCCATAAAGCGATACACGATCTGGATGAACGATGTTCATGGTGTGTTCACGATAAAATACAACAAGGTGAAAGTGCTGAAACAGCAACATTAAGCCCGAAGGACAACCGTTATTATAATGTTTCCCATTCCCCGATTTTTCATCAAGATGGCTCCATTTCCAAGATGACTATTTTTAGGGACATGACAGAGAGCAAGAAGGCTGGGGAAGAACGGATTCGTTTAGCTACAGCAATTGAACAGGCGTCTGAAAGTATCATCATATCAGACAGACCTGGAACTATCCAATATGTCAACCCTGCCTTCGAGCAGCTCAGCGGATTTAATCGAGAAGAAATCATTGGGCAAAACTTCCGTATTCTAAAAAGCGATAAGCATGATGAGGCCTTCTACAGGGAAATGTATGATATCATTTCCCATGGTCATACATGGGCAGGTCGTATAATCAACACAATGAAAGACGGCACACTGCGTGAATTTGAGACAAGAATATCGCCTGTTAAGGATAGCTCGGGAGAAATCATAAACTTTGTTTCCGTCAACCGCGATGTAACACAGGAAAAAGCACTTGAAGCTCAACTCCAGCATGCTCAGAGAATGGATGCAATTGGCACATTAGCCGGTGGGATTGCCCATGACTTTAACAATATCCTATCCTCTGTGATCGGCTTTACGGAGTTAGCACTTGACGATGCAGAAAAAGGAACTTTGCAATATGAAAATCTTCAGGAAGTCCTGGTAGCAGGCAGTCGCGCGAAAGATTTGGTGTTGCAGATACTTACTTTCAGTCGACAATCCGATCAGGAACAAAAGCCGGTTAATGTACAACTCATTGCCAAAGAAGCTCTTAAAATGCTCAGGGCATCTATTCCCTCTACAATCGAGATTAAACAGAACATCCAAAGTGAAGCACTGGTTATGGGCGATTCGACTCAAATTCATCAGGTACTTATGAATCTATGTACAAATGCCGCCCACGCTATGGACGATAAGGGAGGAGTATTGACGGTTGATCTTGTCGATATTAAACTTGATTCAGAGTTCATTTCTGACTATCCAGAATTAAAACCAGGGACATATATCAATTTAACCGTGACGGATACCGGGTATGGTATGGCAACTGATGTATTAGATAGGATATTCGATCCATTCTTTACCACAAAAGAGAAAGATAAAGGTACCGGTATGGGTCTTTCGGTTGTTCATGGCATAGTTCACAGTCATGGCGGCAGCATTTATACTTACAGTGAGCCTGGAAAGGGTTCTACTTTCAGAGTATTTTTGCCTGTCCTCAAAAGACGTTTGGAATCGGAAGAAAGAATCGAAAGACCGATTCCCACCGGCACCGAACGTATTCTTTTCGTTGACGATGAACCAGCAATCGTGAATATAGGCAAGCAGACCCTTGAGTCTTTAGGATATGATGTTGTAACAAGGACCAGCAGTATTGAGGCTTTGGAATTTTTTAAGACACAACCAGACAGAGTCGATATTGTAATAACAGATTTAACAATGCCAAACATGACGGGTGAAGAACTGGCCAAGGAACTAATGCAAATAAGGCCGGATATCCCAATTATTCTCTGCACGGGATTCAGTGTAAGGATGGATGAAAAAAAAGCAATGAAAATGGGCATCCGGGATTTTGTCTCAAAACCGATTTTAAAACGGGAGATTGCCGAGGCCATCCGGAAGGTGATAGACAGTTTGTGAGGTTATTGAAAAGGTAAAAAATACAAATTCATCAGTTAGATCCTCGGCTTGGACACCTGTTATGATTTCCAACTATCTATAATTACAAGGTAAAAGACGGGGATATTTTAAATATTCGCTTCAGTATCTAACCCGAAAATCGAAAATGCTCAGAACCGTTGTCTTGATAACGAAATCCATTTCATCACCATACTATTCTAAAATTCCTTTCACTTTGATCGATATAAACTAAACCCACAAAATTCTACAATGCGTGATGAAACAATATGGACGAATTGATATGTTTGTCTGCCAACTCTACCAAGTGGCGGTGGTGCGTGAAAAATATTACCTGAGTCTTATGTGATATATCTGCAAGTGCTTTAAGGGTGGCGATTGCCCGATCGTTGTCAAACTTAATCAAAATGTCGTCAACGATAAAAGGAATCGGTTCATTTGTTTTCAGGTACATTTCAAGCCCCGCAAGTCTAAACGCTAAATAAAGCTGGTCTGTTGTGCCATCGCTCATACCTTCCACAGAAACGATTTCTTTGTCTCTTTGCCGCACGCCAACAATCTACCGGTTGGCCTTTGTCGTCATACTCTGCACGGATACCTTCGAATGATCCACCGGTGATCTGTTTGAAAAGGTCGGAGGCATTTTTCAAAATCGGACCTTGGCTTTTCTCACGGTAACGTTCTATAGCCAGACTCAACACCTTTGTTGCGATTTTAAGGCGGGCATAGTTCTCGACATCGTTTTCGAGTCCACCCAAAAGAATCTGGATCTCCTCGGCCAAATCAGCTGCCCGGGCACTGCCATCCATTTTGCTAAGCTCGGTCCGTTCGCTTCCGATGGTCTGATCGAGTTCGGATTTTTCACGGTTCAAATTTTGAATTTCCCCATCCAGTCTCTCAATCTCTCCAGCGATGCTATCCGGATCTACCGCCGCAGCCTCCTTCACAAACTCACCCACAGTGGCGCCGGCAGATAGCTGGAGAAGGCTTTGGTCCGTGGTTTTTAAATCAGCTTCGATCCGGCGTCTTGTGTCAGAGCGTTTCTCGGCTTCAGAAAGTTGGTCGATGCTTTCGCAAAACGCTTCTTTGCACATACTCTTAAGCTCAGCATCAATTTGCAAAATATCCTCGGTCGCTTGTTTGATGCGTTCCTGTTCCTTTTCAAGCTGCTTATTAAGTGTTTCTTGTTTCGATAGCGAGTCCCGGGACCGTTTGAGTCGGTGTTGCAGTTCTAATGCTGCTTCATCAGCCGGTCGCGCGGTTAGATCAATCGCAATAACCTCCACAAGGCCGTTGACCTTTTGTTTGAAGTCTTCGGTATCGTGGTCTATACCATCAATACGTTTTTGCAAAATTTTTGCCTCTTTTAGCTTGTCGAAAAGACTTTTTAGCTCCTCCATAACTGCAGTGGCCTGACCGGGCAGGGCCTCGGCTTCAAGTCCTATCGGTGCAACGGCATGTTCCCACTGGGTTTGCCATTGTTTCAGCTCCTGTTCGTTGGTTTTCAACCGCGATTTGGCCGCTGCCAACTCTTTTTCCTTAAGTGCTTTGTCTCGTTTTAACTGCTCGTGCTTTTGCAAAAGCTTGGTGTCATCGTCAATGATCGCTTGCGCACGATTTATCAGATTGCTCAACGATATCTTTTCTAAATCTTCAGCCCGGCTAAGTATCTCTATACATCGAATCATTTTTGTCCGATGTGCTTCAATGTCTTGTTTCAAGGCCTCGGCTTTTGTCCGTCGAACATCAACATCCTTGGCTTTTTGGATCAAAGAATGGAAATCTTGTATCCACCGCTCCATTTCCCGGGGCGTTCGTGGCATTATTCCCGTGGATTGCCACTCTTTTGACCATTCATGGGTAACGGCATGTCTTTCTTTTTCTATGGCTTCGAGATCTTTTTCTAACTGTTGGAGTTGTTCTCTGCCGCCCGTTTGATCGACCAGAAGTCTTGCTTTGGCGGCAACGCGATCGGCTTCGCGCCGAAGTCGGTCAGCAATTGCATCGGCCTGTTTTAGGTTTGTTTCAAAGGTTTCAGCGATGTTTATTGAACCCGGGGTCGTTTTAAGGTAGTCTTGAAGTTCCTTTTCGGTGATTGGCTCGTCCTTTAACTTGCGCGATATCAACTGCCAACCACGATTGCGTATTTCTCGGGCTTTTTGAAGGTCGATTTCGGTAGGCACCTCCTGCTCTAAACGATGGGCCTCAATTTGTCGTTCCACCTCGGATAGAGCGCTTCGGACCTTTTTGATTTCCGCTCTGATTTCATTCGCTTGTCTATCGGCTGAATCAAAGCGATTTTCAAAGAGCTGGATGGTTTCTATAGAAGGAACCGACAAGTGTTCCAGTTCTTCAGTAGGATTATCAGCAAACCCCAATTTGACGATCTCTTGCGCAATTGTCTTTAAAGCAGATTGAATTTCGTATAAATCAGATTTGTTTTGTCTTTCGAGAGGCCCATATTCCAAAGCCTCTTTAAGTGCTATCGGGAGGTTATCAAGCGGTTGCGGCTTTTCAAGGGAATTTAGAGTCTTGTCAAGGTGATCAATTTCTTGAATGAGGTCCGGCAGTTTTTCACGTGTATCTTCGATGCGAGTGATGAGTCTTTCATATTTGGCGGACAGCTCTTGTATCCTGACCGTTTCGGGCCTTTTAATTCTTAATTTTTCAGCTTCCTCCAATGTTAAGTCATCGCGCAAGTTGCGGAGTATCTCTTTTGCTTCCCCTTGCAGGGTGCTGCGCCGGGTTTCCAATTTGATACGGTCTTTAGATGCTTGGTGTTCTCTTCCCAGCTCTCGGTGTAATTCTTCAATGAGTTCGGCGTTGTCCAACAAACCAGGTATAATATCCAGTTCCGAGATAACTTGTTCCGTCGTTTCGATGTTGTTTAGGGCCTGTGTTTTCTCTTTTTCGGCGATTCCAAGAGAGGTCAATAGTTCACGACGTTTTTCCGGAAAATCTTGTGGTAAAAGGACTGCCGAGGCGTAGTTTTTTAATTCTTCTGTAAGTTCCTGACGGTTGGCAATGAGCGGAAGCGCTTCCTGGATTCGCTGGAGGCGGCTCAGTTTTATTTGCTGCGCGATGAGTTCTGCTTCGACAATGTCTTTTCGTGTTAGCGCAGCACGCAGCGTCTCATCATGTTTGACCCATTCTTGCCCCGGAAGCTGGGCTTCTCGCAGTTCGTTGCGATTGCTTTTCAACCGGCCCAAGGTCTCATTAATTTTTTGTCTTTGCCCGGATGGTCTGAAAAGCTGATCTGCCTTTTCCTGGATTTCATTCTGAATCTCTCGCAAATTGACGATTCCCGATCCTGCTGAAAAAACGAGACGACCTACGTCGCCGCCGCCTCTGATAATGTCCTGGCCGCCTCGAACGAGATCTTCATGGCCAATACCGAACATCGTAACAAAAAGGTCGGCATTGACACCGCTCAGGAACCGTTGTAACTCCGTCTCCTCTAAAAGCGAATCGTCGTCCGCTGTGCGCAACGTATTGCCCCTCCCTTTGCGACGGACGAATTCTAAAACCTGATTTTTTGACGATCGGATGGCTGCTCCGAGTCTCATTTTTGGATACGGATGAATAAAGTTATCTGTTGACCGCTCCGGTATCCCATAAAGTAAATATCTTAAGGCTCGCAAGGCAGAGCTCTTGCCCGCTTCATTGGCACCGTAGATGAGATGAAAGCCTTGCCGGCCGCCGCTCAGGTCTATGGCTAAGTTCGTAAACGGCCCAAAAGCCATCAAGCGCAGTTCGTCAATCCTCATTAGGCGATCCCTTTTTTCAGCAGTCGTTTTATGAGCATGGGCTTTGCCTGTTTTAAAAGATCGCCGATCCAATCCGCATCGTCAAATTGCATTTCGTCCCAACTATTCTTAAGCTCTACAGGCAACTTCTTTTCTATTTCAAACAGTTCCAAAGCTAACGATCGGCGGGCATCCGCGTCGTTACTCAACTCGTCAAAAAGATTCAGAAGTTCACTGATGGCTCCGCTTGCTTGGTCGGGGAATATATCAGATGTGGGTTCAGTGATGTTGAACTTGGCTTTTTCCACCCAGACCTTTCCGGCTCCTATCTCAAGGGCTGCTGCCCTAAATTCGTTGGTCCAGCGTTCTACGTCCGACAAAATATCATCGTGGGCCGGCGTTTCCCCTTCAATGATAATGCGAACAGCCGTCGGCATTCCTTGGTTTTCATCCAGAACCTGTTCCAGTTTGTGGCTGAAGCTGTCGACAATATCGTAGCCGCTTTCAGATCCATGGGCATCCACCTTTATAATCTCCCATCGAACGACATCGATAGGTTTGAATTCGATCTCCGGACGACTTCCGTGGTTTACCGACACCAGCACACAACCTTTGGGGCCGGTTTCGCGGATGTGTCTGCCCTGCGTGTTGCCCGAAAATAATACAAAAGGGTCTTCCAAAATCACCTCGTGTCGGTGGACGTGACCAAGAGCCCAGTAATCATACCCCTTGCTACTCAAACCATCCAACGAACACGGCGCATATGATTCATGCCCTTCACGGCCGGTGGCGCAGGTGTGCAGAAGACCGATGTTAAAAGCGTTTTTTAAAGCTTGCGGATAGCCTTGCGACAGGTCTGTTTTTACAGATGGACTTGGAAAGCTCTGCCCATGTATGGCGATGTTAAGCTTCTCAATACGGAACGTATTTGGTTTATCAGAGGGAAAGAGCTTGACGTTATCGGGCAGTCGAAGCTTCTTGGTGATCCTGCTGGCCGCATCGTGATTTCCTGCCACAATGAACACCGGGATTCCGGCATTACGGAGTTTGGTTAATTGAGAGACAAGGTAAAGGCCGGTATTGTAATCCTTCCAGTCTCCGTCGTAAAGGTCTCCGGCAATCAACATAAAAGCGGCCTTTTCGGAAATCGCCAAGTGAATAAGATTTTCAAATGCCCGACGAGTGGCTTGACGAAACTCTTCAACCGGTGCGCCTTCATATAGATCGAGATTATGGAGCGGACTGTCCAGGTGTATGTCAGCAGCATGTAAAAAGGTCAGCATAAAATCTCCGGCGATTTAGATAATTTGATAACAGAAATTTTTCGTAAAAAATTATTTTGTCGAAAAATAAGGTTATTGAAATTCGATATCACAATAATTAATAGGTTTTAAAAAACTGCTATATATTGCAGTAATCTGCATTTTTTAGCAGGTCATCAATTAATTGACTTGTAGGGTCAAATTCCAGATATCTGGATCGCCTGTGCTGGTTGTAATAACAGGCCTTTTTGCCACGCCTAAAACTTTCTGTGTTTCGTCAGGCATGACGGTATTCATATAATCTTTTAACTCACCCATTGTAACAGCGCCATCTTTTACTCCTGCGTTTTGAAAACCATCTGCCTCACCAGAAAGCCCTTTAATCAAGGAATGGGTGAAAGCTCCATTTGACCAAGAGCTATTTTCGATTGCCTGGCGATCGGTATCAGCTCCGACCATAAAAATCCAGCCTTTTGGCACCTTCTTTTCTTTTCTCAATTTTTCTATGTTCGGAATAATAGATATTCCTCTATCACCACGAGTTATAATTTTACCGGCATGACAGGTGTCAGCAAGAACAATAACATTTTTACTTCTGCGTTCTTCCAAAGCAGCCCGAACTTTGTCCATCCTATAGCCTGTTGCTGGGATTCTTATATCTGTGTCATAGCAAGCAAAATATACTTTTTCTGGATCTTCAGGATCTGGATACCCATGCCCTGCCCAAAAGAGGACAATCTGATCATTTGGCCCTGCTTTGGTCAACCATGATTCAAGGGTAATCATAATTTTTCGTTGTGTGGCATTCTTATTAACAAGGAGTTTAATGTGGTCACTTGACCAGCCAAGTTTCTTAAGATTATCTTCAAACGATAAAGCATCGTCATCTGCATAGATGAGATTGTTCAGGCCATTGGGTCCAGTATGTTGATATTCCGAAATACCAATTACCACAGCCCATTTTTTCCCTATAGCCAAGCTCATTTTCTCTTTATTAATACTTTTACTTGGTGTGCTATTAATATTTTGAGAAATTATCTTTTTATTATAACCAGTTACTTCATTGGTCATCTCTTGTTTTAAATCATCTTGGTTACCACTTTTTAATGAAATAAGATGATTTACATGGTTATAATCAACAACATAAGTTTCTCCAGCTTTTGCCCGAATTTGAAGGGTACGGATATCAGGATTTTGAAACGGACACTTTTGTGTGGCTGTAATTTTTATTGTGCCGGGAGGCCTATCCCAGACAACGTTATTTCCAGGAAAAACCTTTCCGATTAAATTATCACCGTCATTCACCTTTACATCGCAACCACCGGCAGCAAAATCAGACGATCTTTCTACTATTATACGAACAGAATCGGCACCCACTACTGGATCAGTAGGTTTGGGAACATACTGCATTGTTGCGCATCCAGTAAGTGATATTATAAAAAAAGTAACTATAAGGCATATCCTTCCAGTACACATGAAATTCCTCCTAATTTTATTTCTGAATTCCATTAAAACTTTATCACCAGATACTCTCGGTTACCACAAAATTAACTATCATCGCAATACAGATTTATTTAGAAATCCCACTGATAATATGGCTTGTAAAACCTGTGATTCCTTGCCAAAAGCAAAGGTCCAAGAATCTCAATTTCCTGTACATATATCCTATTTCTTACAAAATTAAAAAAAAGGCAAACCCACGAAAATGGATTTGCCTCTATTAAAAACGATATCGCAACTTCTGAATACAGTTTCAAAATGACGGATACATAGCAGAAAGCACAACCTGCAGTAATAATAAAAAAGCAGAGCCATTGCTGACCCTGCTCTTGATATGGTTAATATCAAAATTAGAAATTTAAATAAAATCCCAAATCCTTTTGATATAGCGTTCTTTCAATGAATTGTGCGCCAACGATACGGTTATCGACCCAAATCACTTTAACTTCTTTTCGGATTTCTTTTTTTGATGTGTTATCAAGTATAAATCTAACTTCCAATATATCATCTGTCAAAATCTGGTTTGGCCTAAAACTTTCAAATTTGATTCCAGAAAGTGAAAGATCTTTAATAATTATCTCTCCTTTTTCTTTTTTTCCTTTAATTCTGTATTCACCGGACAACCTAACATCCTTACGATATTGCGTTCGAAATTCGATGGTGAACCGAAAAATTTCGCCACATTTACACTTGGCCTTTAGCTTTCTTTGCGTGTTCTTATATTTCGTTGCATCTATATTTGTCTCAAATCTGCATTTAGGACAAACTATCGATGCTTTATTATTATCCCCTACCCAAACTATCATCATGAACTCATTTCCTTTCAACACATTCATTAAAAAAGCATCCTCAAATAACACATAATTTTAAAATCGCCAAAAAATTTTCAAGATGTATGCCGGTGAGCTTCGGGGCTTGGTTTCTTGAACAAGGCAACAAAAGACATTATTGACCCTGCCCTTGGAGATCCGGGGAGTGGTTAATGTTACAAATGGGATTACAAAATTTTAAAAAAACTACAATCTTCACATGAGGCTGACTTTTCCCCATATGAGCATCGGACCACATCATTAGAAAATGTTCCTGCAACAGCAAAACAGATTCTACCGCCGTTTTTTCCACCATTCATTCCATTAAAAAACTCATCAGTTGCCGCACGGCAATTTCCAAGTTCAGCAACCTTATCACCCTCTGGTTCTCTCCCGCATTTCATATACTCCCAACAATTTTGTTTTTTTGAGACCATTTCAATTATTCGCATTTATTTGGAGATCCGTGGAAAGGAAAGATATGCACATCTCGCGCCTAAGAATTCACAGCGGATGATTGCGACGCTGGAGAATTTTTTGAATCGATCTGGTGTGATCAATTATCTTTGTGTTTCAAAATAGTACTTGATGGAATTCCAAGTCGTTCATTTAAAACTTTTACAAGATCGTCACCAGGCTCTATCCATGCGCCACACTCAGTACATTCAAGTTCAAGCAAGTCAGTTTCGCGTAGAACTGCAATGAAATCCTCTGTGATATTCCTGAACGTAAAAACAGGTGAATATGTAACTTTAATGTCCTCTGCACCACATTTTGAGCACTTAAATTTACAGAAAATACAATCACATCTTGCCATAAGTCACCTTCAGCCTCACGCTTTTAAGAATTTTTGGTTTCTTAAAATCTTTTTCCAAATGACCCATGAGTGGGATGAACCTCCCCGTCCGCTTAATCCCGATGTTCGCAATGTATCTCTGACCCCGGTCCCTATACAATGCCCCTATCCTTTGCGGTTTTGAAGTAGATGCAACCAGAACGATTACATATATCTTCTTTCTTTCCTGCGAGTTTGTCCCTCATGATTTGAATGCCAGGATGGTTGCATAGTGTCCCTTCGACTTCCCAACAACGCTTAGTATCCTTCCGCCCATGCATGATGCAGTCTTTCATGTCACAACCTAAGTACTCATAGCATGATTCCATGGTTTTATCCTTTTGATTGCTAACCAGTCATTATGCAGAAGGGTTGTAAAATTTGATGTCTTCAAATTTCAGATACCTTGCCAACATTTGGGCTAAAACAATTTAGCAGGCATTGTGATATCTGTAAAAAATTTCGAGCTTCAATTTTTCCAGGTAGATGGTAGAATATTTTCCTTTCCGTTTAATGGATAGATAAAAGGTAAGACCTAAGATTTGCCCTCTTCTTCTTATTTAAACCAATTTTTCTACGGATATTTTCCCTATGAGTTATGACAATTTCCGTGTAAGAGGTTATGTGATTTCGTTTAAATTTGACTCGATGATTCTTAATATCAATTTCTGGTGATCATCTAATTCAATTTCTCTAATTTTATATAACAATAATTCTATCAGTTTTTTGACATTGATCAGCGAATTATCTTTTTAATAATATCCTATTCTCCTTCCTCTTTTCCAACAAAACCTTCATTGCCGCATTTAGTTCCCTAAGACTCTTTGTCTTAATCTCCAAGTCTTGAGTTCTTTCTATAACACTGCGTTCAAGCTCATCGTGAGCTTTTTGCAGTTATATCTTTGATTCTTTCAACTGTCGTTCCATATCTTTTTTATAAAGTGCAACTTCAATGGCGTCCTTGAGTTCACGATCTTGAAAAGGTTTTACAATGTAGCCATAGGGCTCGGCTTGTTTGGTTCTCTCCATAATTTTATATTCTGGATAAGCGGTTAGGAAAATCACCGGAATATCCAGTGCTGATTTCACAATCTCTGCCACCTGTATACCGTCCAGTTTTCCCGGAATCATGATATCCGTCAGAATCAGGTCAGGTCGAAGATCTCTTGCTGTTTCCACAACCTCTTCACCGGAATAAGCGACACCTACTACATCGAATCCCATAGCTGTCAGACACTGTTGAAGTCGAAGGGCAATGACGGCTTCGTCCTCTACAATCATTATTTTAATCATTCTTTTCTGCAATCGACCCTGCCCTGATAAACATCTTTTTTGGTGTTCTTGGCTTCAGTCTTCTATCAAGTCCATTTCTTCGTTCCTTGTCAGACCTGCACTCAGGAATATGCTTGTCATATGAAAATTGACGCCGATCTAATCCTAAGCGCTTACCTCCATTATCTCTGATAAATGACGCCATAACTTCGGTCTCATCTGAATTTATATAATCTAAGGCCTTAATAATATTTCGTTTTGTTTCTATTCTGTATGACAGTCCTTTGTTCCATGTTTTTAATCTATGATCGCTGAAAAGAGTATCTGTGCCATCAGCGCCTTAAGCTTGTCTGCCTCGCCTGAGTGCTCGCGATGCCGGGCAGGCAAAGCGGGTGGTGAGTGCATAGTTTTTTTTACAATCTGTTTGCCCGAACTCTATCAAGAAAGGGGAGAAATAATATACACTCACTTACCCGCATAGCAAAGCTTGGACCTTCTGCTTCGTTGAAGGCTTAATGGGTTAACTAAGATTCTGATTTTTATGGCCAATTTAGCAAATAACAGTGAAAAAAGTAAATGATAGAAAACTGTGAGCTTATTATGAGGTAAAAACTAATATTATGTGAAGGACAAAAGGAAGGACCTTAAGTTTGTTTTTGTTTTTCGAAGACCCAGTTTCTTTCTAAGATTGTGACGGTGAAAATCAATGGCATCTGTGGATGAATTCAACAATTCAGCTATCTCTTTGGTTGTCTTGCCATCCTTAACAAGCCCGGCAACCTGAATTTCACTTGGGGTAAGATCCGAATATTTCGAGGACAACTGGTGTAGAAATGGTGCAATAATATCTACAAGATTTGATTTAATAATATTTAAATATACCATCTGCCGATCGTTTAATTGACTATTATACAGTTTTTCAACATAAGGAAAAACGATTTTCTTCAAATTGGCAACGATTTTATTTTCAAGGTCTTTTTTATCTTCATCCCTGTTTTTGAGGAGAACTTTCAATGCAGCATTGACCTCCTCAAGCTCATGAGATTTGTTTTGTAATTCTTTCCTTTTTTTTGTCAAACTTAATTCTGCCTGCTTCCGCTTGGTGATGTCATGAATAATCGAATATAGAAGTTCTCTACCATACACTTTGATAGGGCCACTGTATACTTCAACATCACGAATCTCTCCACTCCTTAGCCGGTGCTGAAAATAAAAGTGTTGGCGCTGTTCCTTCTTCGCTTTCTCCATTTCCTGAAACACTTTCTTCTCTGTAAACATATTAATATTTGTAATCTTCTTACAGATAAGTTCTTCATAACTCCATCCATAGAAGGAAACAGCTGCGGGGTTGGCATCTACTATATCTCCATTTTCCGGATCAATTAGGAGCATCACGGAGTGATTGTTCTTAAAAAGACTTTTGTATCGTTCCTCACTTTCCATCAGGGCTTTCTCTATCCGAACGCGTTCGGTAATGTCCCAACCCACCGATTGAAATTCTAACAGTTTATTCTGATCATCAAATATTGCCCGGTTAGCCCACCTGTGCCAACTTACGTCTCCATTTGGACTTATAACCCGATGTTCGTGAGTCATTACAGGATTATTTTGATTAAGAGAGAGTATATTTTTAGACACTTTTTCTCGGTCGTCCTCAGGAATTAAAAACATAAAGTTTTGACCGATTAATTCTTTACGACTCTTGTCGAAATAACTACAATAGGCTTCGTTAACAAAAGTAAGTGTTCCGTCTGGTAGAAAGCGACAAATCATTTCAGTTTGACTATCCACCACAGCACGATAACGCTTTTCACTTTCCATCAGAGCTTCTTCTGTCTGTTTAAGTTTAGAAATGTCCACAAGTACGCCTAAAATGCCAGATATTTTCTCTTCATCTCGGATCGGGGCAATTATGTTGTGGTAAAAGTATTTTTTTCCTTCCAAACTATGGTACTCCACTTCATCAGCAACTATTTCTCCGGATAAGGCTCTACGGTTATTATCCATCCACAAATTTAATGTTTCTTTGTTTAGGGGAAGATCCTCTGGGCATTTCCCAATAAAATCACCCCAATTTTTCTTGCAGATTGGGTTTTGCAGAAAATAGCGGTTGTTCGAATCAAGGGCAAAAACATCAAAGGGTAAACTGTCAAAGATTGCCTTAAGTATCGCCTTGCTCTTTTGCAGTGCTTTCTCGATCTGTTTTCGATCGGTTATATCTAAGACAACCTCAATCGCCTTATCAACTACCCCGTCGGGATCCGTCAGCGGCGCCGAAAGAATTTCGTAGTCTCTTCCATCCACACTCCGCATTTCGGCTTTTTCTAATCTTTTGTTCTTCAGAGCCTTAACCATTGGACAAAAACTGCAAGGTTCTTCAAGGGCCATATACTCTTTGTAACATTTTTTACCGGCGATATCTCCAAACCGATCAATCAAAGTTTGATTTTGTTGAATAATTTTATAATCGGTACTGACAATATCAACACCTATATTTGTACTTGCCAATCCGTCTATAAGTGCTTTTAATTTGTCCCTTTCGAATTTCAGCGTTTTTTCAACATGCTTGTGCTCAAGAGATTTTTTTTCGAATTTCTTTACCCTTTGTTCCAATTCTTCATAGGTTGGTTTTGGGGGGCTCATTGAATCCTCCGGTAAAGTAAGGTGGATATACAAAATAGAACACCAATTTTAAAGTGTAATATGCATTTCATCATCAAGAGATATCTTGCCAATATGTGGACTGTAATATTGTTTAACTGAGGTTGTGATATCGGTATAGTCTAACTTGGATGTTTCCTCATTCTTATGGGTTATTTTTAAGCTATTTTATAGCAAATTTGTCTCTTCATGATAATTCTTCAACCGCTTCTCTCATCAGTTTGCCGATTGCCATCTTTTGAGGACACCTTTTTTCGGCCAAAGAATAATCCATAAGTGTCATTTGCTCGTGGGTAATTACGGGTAATTTCTGAAATCGTGTTTTCGCCCGCTGAGGGTTCCCATAACTTCGTGCATACATGAGACAACGCATAACGTCGCTAATGGGGATATTACCCTGGATGGAAGATTCACATATAGCTGAACAACCTGCGCAATAATGTGAACGTGTTTCTAGTGCATATTGTCGAAGCAGATCCATATCCCGAATGGAAAGCTTCGTCTTATCCATTGCAGCGGCAATGTTTGACATCAAAATCGTCAGGTTGGGCATTTCCGAGCATATACAACATATATCTGGATTGTCCCAGACGGCTTTAAGTTTGGCCTGAGCGTCAGTGAATCCTTTTTGTAAAAAGCGACCGGCCAGTTTAAGCTCGGTATCGCTGTCGGTATTCACCTGGCCGCCGCCTTGGGTTTTCATTGCTGTTAATCCGATGCCTGCCTTGGTGCAAGCCTCCACGGCTTTTTTCATTTCATCGGTGTGCATCATTCGATAATTGTAACGCATCATAATACCGTCAATCCAACCAAGTTTGGAAGCTCCCAGCATGCACGCTTCCATGTTGCTGTGGGTACTGAATCCAAAAAAACGGATTTTGCCCTGGGATTTCTTTTTGTTGGCCCATACTTTGGTTTCATCATCCAGATCGTTTATGCTTCTCACTGAGTGTACAAAAAAGAGGTCAATATAATCGGTTCTCATACGTTTAAGAGATAGATCAAGGTCCTGGCTCATTCCATTAAGTGTCCATGCATGGGATTTTGTCACCAAAAAAATCCGTTTGCGATCTTCCGGATATTTTTCTAGGTATTTTCCGATACCCTTTTCGCTCTTGCCGCCCATGTAAGTATTCGCCGTATCCCAATAGGTCACTCCCCATTTGAAGGCCTGTTTTAGCACCAAAAGACTCATGGAAGTGTCTAGACTTCCCCCAAAAGCCAATATGGGGACATTTATTCCCGTTTTTCCGAATGGACGAGTCGACACTTTTCTTGGCCCTTCGGAAGCTTCAGTCAAAGGGTTAAAAGCTGTTAAGATAGATCCCACACTCGCTGCACTGGTGGCTTTCAAAAAGTCTCTTCGTGACAAGTTATGTTTTTCTTTTAACATAAAGGATTCTTCGTATTTGAGATAGGTTTCATAATATTAAGAGATTAAAAATATATGCGATAACATACATTTTTGGACAAGTATTGCGCATAGTGAAATGCAGATTTCTTGCCAGAAAAGCAACCCAAGGTTGATCAAATCCGATTACATATATCGTAAAATCCACAAAAAAGCAAAAAGGGCAAACTCTGTCAAATGGATTTGCCCTTTGGTTAAAATAAAACTGGCCGTTTAATTTTCTTGTAATGTGACATAGGGTAGTTACATATCTCACAAGGTATTACCGGTTTTTCATCCACTGTAGAGCCACAAATTTCACACACATAATGGTTAGGATTCATACCTTCAATTTTCTTTGCGAAAGGTCTAAAAAATAATCCAGAATATCTTTTTATATCATTTATAATTTCTTCGTGTTGCTGATGCGATTTCCAAGAATACATGCAATTTATTATAGCTTGATCATATGATTCTGATGACAATTTATTTAAAATTTCTGGATAGAATTCTTTTATTTTTTCTAATTCTTTAATTGCGGCAACATTAAGGTTTTTCTTGGTGTTAGCAATAGAGACTGGAATCTCTTTTTCTTCTAAAGTTGAGTTTAGGGTAACAATTAATTTTTGATAGTTATGGGCATGAATTTTCTCAGAAACAGATAAAGTAAAAAAAACATATGCAATGTTCGGATAATTTTCAGAAAGGGCTTTCTGACAATATCCATCATAATGCTTGCTTGCTATTATTTCTGCCCAATAGGCTTGTTTAAGTATGTTTATGGTCAACGGGTATCGACTATCTTTTTCTTTATCATCAGCCACTGCAAAATATTTAAGGTTTGCAATAGGGTAACAGAAAGAAAGTAAAGCAGAAAAATATAATAGTTGTCTTCTTGAAATCATTTTCCTCAATAAAGCCTTAGAATATTCAATCATTGTTTATTTACCAAACAATTACTATACAGAATTAATTCTACCTATCCCAATAGTTAATAGTTTTTATAGAATTGTTTCTTAATTTCGATTTTTCACATATCTTGCCAAAACCAAAGGTCAAAGCACCTTCATTTCAAATACATATATCCTATTTCTTACAAAATTGCAAAAAAAGACAAACCCGTAAAAAGGATTTGCCCTATTGGAAAAACGATATCACACGTATTTTATGGACGTGATATTTGCATTTTTATTGCAGTAAAGCACAGGTCTTGAATTGAAGATTTCAAATCTAAACCATAAAAAATTTTGGGCTTGAAATTTTCATTGTTCAAGGCCGATATGGCCATATTAGCCATAATTGTTAAAACTTAATGTATTGGGCTAAATTAATAAATCAGGACCAAATGATAATCCTACGCTTTATTAATTCAATTTCTCCTATCTCATTATAACAACAATAAAACATAAACATTTCAGATAGACAAAAGTCGTATCCTTAAGTGAACTACCCTGGGCTTTATTTGTCCGGTTGCAGATAGATGGATTCGATAATTCTTTCCAGTCCTGGCCCCTCGATACTGATGTCCTTCACAGGATAGGTCTGAAACAAATGGGAAACAACCGTTAAAGTCTTCTCGGGCTCAACTTCCAGAATGACTTCTCGGTCGTTTTGTTTTATGATGTCTCCAAGCATTGCGATTTCCTCTACCTTCCATGGTCCACTGAAAAAGATCCGAATCTGTCTCCGAAACCCATGCATACGTTTCAGGATTTCAATGGGGTTATCAAAAACGATATTCCCGCGGTTGATAATAACAACCCTGTCACAGACGTTTTCAATATCGGACATGTTGTGAGAGGTGATAATAATCGTTCGATTGCCTTCCTTCCCTTGTTCTTTGATAAAATCTCGAAGCTTTTTCGCGTTTATCAAATCCATGGCATTAGTCGGTTCGTCCAAAAAAATCACTTTCGGTTCATGGAGAAGGCTTGCGACCAGCTCGCAACGCTTCCGCTGTCCAAAAGACAATTTGCGTTGTGGCGTCTTCAGGATGTCCCCTATCTCCGCCATTTCAACCAGCCGGTTTATATTCCTTTTGAAGGTTTCCTTAGGAATTTCATATACGACCTTACAGAACTCGAAGTATTCTGAGGCAGGCAAATCCCAGAAAAGGCGGTTCCTCTGACCTGAGAGAAAGGTTATACTTTTCAAAAAAGACTTATCCCGCCGGAAGGGTGAAAAGCCGTTAACCTCCAAATGACCGCTGGTGGGGTAAAGGATTCCGCATAACATCTTGAGGGTGGTTGTCTTGCCGGCCCCGTTGGGACCAATGAAGCCCACCACCTCTCCAACATTGACTTCTAAGTCGATTTCTCGGACAGCTTTCACCTCAACCTTATTAGCCCGCAACAGCGATTTCAAAGACCCCGAAAGGCCTGCTTCTTTTTCATAATACGAATAGGTTTTGGAGAGTCCTCTGGTAACGATAGATTTTATCACAGCATGATTTTCCTATAACTATTCAAAAACTCTCAAGAGCTTGCTGACATGTAGTTTCTCTGTCCCAATCTCCATAATAGAATGGCAAAAAGCAGAAATGCGAAAGTCACAGCAAAAGCGTTTAGAACGGATGAAGGGGCGAGAAGCCCTAACAGCGCTTGGGAAGGCATCTGGGCGATGAACACCAGAGGTAGAAAATAAACAAGAAAGATCTTCAAGAATCCCTCAAATATATCCAACGGATAACGCCCAACCTTTAAAACATTATCAAAAATTCTGGCGAGTCCCAGCGATTGGGTGGTCCAAAAAGAAATCGTAGCGATGATGAGTACAACGGAAAATAAAAAGAGCAAGGCATTGATGAGCAAGAGCACATAGGCCAGAACTTGACCCGACGAGAAGGCGAATTCGAAACGATAAAAGACGTAACCAAGAAAGGCGGCTGATGGAAGGAAACTCATGAAGTCGATTAGGTCTATGTTTTCGAAGGAAAGCAGGAAAAGCAGGTTAACAGGCATCAACATACGAGAATCTAATTCACCAGTTCGAATCAATTGGGGCAAATGAAAGGCAAGGTTCCGGTGAAATGTAATGCTCATGAGATAGTCAACAAGATGGAATGTGGCGAAGAGCAGCAGAATTTGGTTGTATGTCCACGAGCCGATGTGGTCGACTTTCATGAAGACTGCCTGGAAGAATAAAAAAAGAAGGCCTATTCGAAGGACTTTTCCCGTAATCATGAATAAAAATTGGGGCCTATAGGCCATCTGCCGCATGACACCGATTTTGGTGAGTATAGTTAGGAGAAAGAAGTAGCGTTTTATTTTCAGTAGCAAATCAATCCCCCATTGAAACGTATTGGCGGATGCCTTTTTTCCACACCACCAGGTTAATGATTGCAAGCCCTAAGATCCAAAGCCCTTCCTTAATAAATTCTACGGAGACCTGTTCCGGTGCAATCTTGTTCAAGTAAATCCTCATTGGAAGATAGATGAGATAAGGAAACGGTAAGAACCCAAAAACCTTTTGAAGCATGCCCGGAAAAAAAGAAAGGGGGATGATGGCACCGCCGACCACTTCCATGATAACACGCATGGTGAACCGAATACCATAAGTGTTTTCAACCCAGAAGGCAAGGAGGCTGAGTGCTTCGAACAGCAGGAATTGAAGTAGTGCTGCCAGCCCCATGGAAAGGAGAAACAGTAAAAAAGTGCCCAAACTCATAGAAAAAACAAGATATTGTCTGAAAAAAAGGAAGACCAACACATAGCCCAACAGCCCGAGAGAGAACAAAAAGGATTTGCTGCCGAAATCCCGGACGAGCCAAATCCAGTAAGGGCTGATAGGTTTGATCAACATGCCGGAAAGGCTTCCATCCTGAATTGTCTGGCTTGTTTCGGGGTTTTCAGCGGTTGTCAAAATGAAGGTGTTGATCAGCCCTCCACCTAATATATACGTGACCATTTCCGGAAGAGAATAGCCTCCAATAAAGTTTCGGCTCGAACTCTTATAGATGGCCAACCACAAAAAGACCACGATCAAGGAAGAAACGATGCCACTTAAGATCTCGAGACAAAAATTGACCCTGTATGCCATCCGGTCGATCCAAACAAGCTTGAAGACGATCCATAGCTTAAAAATCATGTTGTTTTTTGACCTCTTCGCGTCTTCTAATGGGCATGAATGGTTAAATGTTGATAAGAATCCTTTTTTTGAAAGCCGGGCTATCGAACTATCCAGATTGGTTATAAAACAAAGGCTAACTGCAATATGTGAATAGATATAATTTTCAGTCTATGCGAAAATCGATGCCACAGGTAAGCCCTTTAGTCAACAGCCGTTTTTTATCCAACCACATAACAGTTGCGGCTATTTCAAATAAAATTAATTATTTGATCTTGATTTATTGACGACTACAAGTTGGGTGCGATTAAGTACATAAATCTATGCTTGAGGAAAAAAATGATACAATATGTAAAAAATTTTGTTGATGACCAAAATAGCAGATGCCGTGTCTTAATCGTGCAATACAGAAAATTGCAGATACCTTGCCATCACAGCAAGTTCGAGAATCACCATTTAAAGTTCATATATCGTATTTCTTACAAAATTGCAAAAAGGGCAAATCCCAAAAAAAGGAATTGCCCTCATTGAAAAAGATATTTAAAGGAAGGCTAAAGAATAATCATAATGTAGCAAATTCCTAAAAATATAACTGCTAACTGAACCTTTTTCGACAGGCTCAACAAGTATCTGTAACAGTGTGCGTCATCCCTTTGTGTAGCGGAGCAAATCGAATCGGTTGTAAGCTGGGGTTAGCCAGCGTAAGTGAAATATTTAATTGAATTCTTGCTCTCACGCTTCACCGAATACATTAATTCATCAGCCATTTTCACTAAGTCTTCGGTTTTATGTGGTGCGGCACTACATGTCAATGCACCAATGCTAAATGTTATCGGCCAATTTCCTATTCGCATTTCTTCTAATAAACCGTCTTGAATTTTGGAGAGGGCAACGCGGGCAGATTCCTCGTTGGTTTCGGGCAACAACAAAGCAAATTCATCACCACCAAGTCGCGCAACAATATCTGTTTTTCGTAAATACTTTCTGGCAGAACTTGCCACTGTACGTAGAACTTGGTCCCCTACGGGATGTCCGAACTGGTCATTCACAGTCTTGAAGTTGTCAAGGTCAATATAGGCCATGGTAAATGGGTGTTTATATCTTTGGATACGGTCAATTTCCATCTGTGCCAAGTCATAAAAGAAACGTAGATTCACAGCACCGGTCAAATTGTCTACACGGGCGAATTCTCTTTCGCGTTCCAATATTCTTCTTAATGCCGATAAAAGCAATGTGATAATTACAAAAAAAGCGAGTCGGATGAGGGTATTCCAAATAGGGATAAGAGGATATGAGTAGGAATGCCCCGCGGTCACATCAGCCCAAAGCCATGCAGAGGCACCGGCAAGAGATGTCACCAGTCCGAGCCTTCGACTCGTGAACCAGGTGACTATAGCAACAGGAAGCACATAGAATGCCGAAAACGACATTTCATACCCCGTCAGGAAGTCAACGATGCCTATTAATCCGGTGAGCACAAATCCTACTAATACAAAGGATAGCTTATTTTGTTTCTCAAGAGTCGATAAAAAGTTCATTGCTTTTAACTCACAAGTTGCAGCGGGTTAACTACTAGTATTATGCGACCTAAAATGCGGGCTAACAGGTACATTTATGGACGCATATGCCATACAGTGAAATACAAATTTCTCCGCCTTTGAGCTACAAACAACTTAGCAGGCTTTGTTAAATTTATAAAGGTTTTAGTCAAAAAATTCCTGCTGTGCCTAACAGAAATCGTCACAACTTATGTTTTGCGATACCTAATCGGTATCAGCCAAAAGCAAAACCCCACCTCTCTAATTGAGAAACGGGGTTTTATTAAATTTTAAATCATAGCTCCCTCATTATTAATGATTTTGAGCTATTATCATAAAGTTCCCTTTATGGTCAAGGTTTAAGGTAAAAAGGGAATCGATCCTAAAAATAATATCTCATCCACAGGTTTCACTAACGTTTACAGACACAAGTTCGTATGTGTCGCTTACCTCAAATGATTTTCCTTTGGCCGCATTGTGCTTTCCACAGAGCGGATAAATGTACCAGTTTTTATCTTTAGAGTCGTCTTTTTGAACATGAGCACCGTCCAAATCCATTTCAAGGCAATTCTCAACCGGGCAAAAATTTGCTGTTTGCTTAGAGAAGTTTTCCCAATGCTTAAGCCAACTTCCGCAATTACATTTTTTCTGGCTTGTACCATTGATGTTTCGAATCTTCATGTATTCCATCCTTTCAAATTGTATGTCTTAATGCCCGGCTCTTCCCTTTTCCCCGAAAGTAAATTCATCAAAGTATCAACCATAACCCTCCGGCATTCCTGAGATAGATTGCTGAAATCTTCTAAAATTGAAACAGCATAGTGAAGTGCCATTTCATTGGCATTGTTAATCTCGTTCAACGTTTTGAGAAATTCATAAATTTCCATGGCAATCTCCTTATTCAATTTTGCTTCGTGTATTATATAATCAATATTTGTGCCAATCTTGCTGAACGGGCAAACACATATCTATATAGCTGAAATCATGTATTTTTCAGAGGATTTGTTGTCTTATGGTTTAAAAGAGGAAAAATGATGTTGCACAGAAAACAGGGCATGAGTGCACTAAAATTTGTGCAAGGTTTTGGGAGTGGCTGGGCCGGCAGGATATTTTTAAGGTAAAAGGGGAAACCAGGAAAGATTTTTTTTATCCGTCGGTTGGAGGGTAGCGGACTTGTCCGCCTGTGCCGTGTGGCGGAAATTTATCCGCCTTTGGAGGATCCCGTATTTGCGGGGTTGTTTGGCGGGCTCACCTTTCTGTCTTTTAACGATATCACACGATTTTTTATAGACAACTATTAAGGTCTGACCAAGCTATCTATCGTAATTTAGAGTGAAAACGTTCCATAAATAGGTGTTATCATCGCTAAGAGGTACCTTTTTATGGCCAGAATTGGCTATATAAGATGCTTGTTGTTCACGAAGTTGGTAATCTTCATCCGATTTGACAACTTTTCGCCCTTCTGCACGATAGCCAAGTCTGTCTTTTGTTATTTCAACAAATTCTTTGCCGCCTACAGCAACACTCTGGGTCCACTTGCTATCTCGTACATGTCGATTAATTCTGAGACTTTCCTCAATCCATCTATTGTATGTATCTTTAAAATCCTCAATTGATCTACATTGAAAAGATTCTCCTTAAACAGCTATTTTTTGTGGCAAAAAGATAGGTCTAAGCCAAAAATTCGTGCCGAATAATTTAAAATATTTTATCTTTCTAATAACTTACCTTGGTCAGACCCCTTAGACAGCCCGGCTGGTTGTCTGCGGGCATTTTTATCTGTCGGAAACATTGGTTAATTATCTGGATGCCTTTGAAAATGCCTTGGCCAGACGCGGTTTGCCCAGAAAGCTCTATGTCGACAATGGTGCGGCCTTTCGCAGCAAACATCTTGAGTACATCACTGCGTCGTTAGGTATTACCCTGATCCATTCCAAACCATACCAGCCTCAGGGGCGTGGGAAAATCGAACGATTTTTTCTCACGGTGCGCGGTCAGATGCTCGCCGGATTTAAAGGACAAACGCTGGATGAACTCAATGCTGCATTCAGTTTGTGGCTCAACGACGCCTACCATCAAAGAAAACACGGCGCCACCGGTCAAACACCGCTGGCACGGTTCACTTCCCAGATGCATTGTCTTCGCGGTGCTCCGAAAAATCTGAAAGACCATTTTAGAAAAGTTGTCCTGCGAAGGGTTGCAAAAGACAGAACCATTACTTTAAACGGCCGTTTATTCGAAGGCCCCATACCGCTGATCGGCAAGCGGGTACAACTGCTCTACCATGAGTCGGAACCCGAAAGCGTTGAGGTCAAGTATCAAAATCAAACCTTCGGCATGGCCCGACCGGTCAACCTTAACGTCAACTGCCGGGTTAAAAGAGATAAAAACAACAATCCGCAGATCCACGTTGAAAACCATACAGCCAGCTACCGGGGCGGAAAGCTTTGGTCTTCAAAACGGAGGAATAAAGATGAATGATCATTACCGCACGTTCTTTGGTCTTAATAAAGAGCCGTTCGGCACGGATATCAGGGTGTCGGAAATATTAAAAACACCGGAGCTTGTCGATATCAAGGACCGCTTTGATTATGTCATCCGCCTGGGCGCTATCGGTCTTGTCACCGGAGAGGTGGGCAGCGGCAAGTCCACCGCCTTAAGATATGCCATGCAACAGCTTCATCCCTCAGAATATCGCACGCTCTATATAACGGCTTCTTCCGGCTCTATTATGGAATTTTACAGACAGTTTGTTGAGGTATTGGACCTCCATCTTTCAAGCAACTCCAAAGTCATTATGGTCCGGATGATTAAAAAAGAAATAACCAACCTGATCTGTGAGAAAAAAATCAAAATCGTTCTGATTGTCGATGAGGCCTCATTAATGCGCCTGGAAGTCTTTGCCGAACTGCATACCATCTGCCAGTTTGAAAAAGACTCCAAACCATGGCTGCCGATTATCCTGGCAGGTCAAAACAACCTTATCGATAACCTTACCTATCGCTCTTCTCAACCACTGGCTTCCAGAATAGTGGCCAAAAGCCACCTTCAGGGTGTTGAACTGAAAGGGATGGAAAAATATCTCAAGCATCATCTTGCCATCGCAGGCATCGATCAGATGCTTTTTGACCCTACCGCCGTCACCGCCATCCATCAAGGCTCCGGTGGGCTTTTTAGAAAAGCAAACCACTTGGCACGTGGCGGCCTTATCGCCGCTGCCGATCAACAGTCAACACTGGTCAATGCCGAACATGTCCGATTGGCGGCTACCGAAATCTTTTAATAATTACACGCTAAGGAGAATATTATGATGACCAATCACGAAAAATGGGTATATGAAAGAAATATTGATGAAATCATTGATCGGCTCAGGGAACTTTTGGTAAATATAATGCTGATGAGTATCAAAAAAATTAATGACGATCAAAAGTTCCTTATGGATCGAATGGGGCTAAATCAAGATGATGAAATGAAATTCTAAGACTAAAACCGGGCTGGCCTGCCCGGTCGGCCCTTACTTGATTAAATAATCTGAAAAATTCTCTGGTACTTCAAAATAATCAGAAAGACTACGTTAATTTAATCCGGAAATTAACAATGTCCCGTTAACAATCTCAGAAGAAGAATCCTGTCGAAAAATCTCAAACCTTACATTTCCAGGTTCAATCAGAGTATATTTTCCTTTTACAGCCATTTTCTGATTATCAATTGCCTTGAATGTGCCATCTTTCCAAAATTCTAATGTCGCCGTCTTTCCAATCTCTTTCCACTTTCCAACTTAATATGGTGTTTTTGCACAAGCTAAAACCCTAAATGAGCGTAAACAAAACTGAAAACGATTATAATATATTTATTTTAAAAACAATTTTGATGATTCGAAGACATTTTAATATCTCTACTATCAGTGATATATGAATTCTGTTATTTTATATCGCTTTTGTTTACCCTTTGGGAAAGTCGATGATACCCCATCTTCGGCGTTGTCACGGGTTTGCAGTAGTTCACTACGGCTTCACCCTCGGTCGCGTTTCGCAGTGTAACGAAGATCCCGTTATCGGGGGGATCTGCGGCGTCCTCGACTTTCGCTCAATTAAGGTAAATAAAAGAAAGTTCAAGGATAATAAATGCGGAGCAAAGTTTAAATTCGTCTTTTTTCATATTTAAAGCCATTTTTTAATTTTATATTCACCGCGCACTTGTCCCGCATTAAGCGGGGTTCGCTTCGCTCATTCGAGGCACCCCGGTGAAATGAGCCTTGCTCTTCACTATCGTGAATTTCACAGGGCAAGCAGAGGACGCAGAGAATAATAATTTTTCTATTGCCGTTGACCCCGGTTAAATGGCTTTCACCCCGATTAAACATGCTTCGCGTTTCATTGGGCAAGGATTTAACGGGGCAGGGACGACGGCGATGGGAAAACCCTCAGCAGCTTACGCTGCGGAAACGACACAAGGCATCAATTCTTTAGTTGCAAGGTGCCGATATGGGCATTTTTGGCTCCGCAATCTTTCTTTGGCCAACGCCTTATCCATAGTTCCATCCTTTTACAAAAAAGGGGTCCGCTTTTAACTCTTTTTACTGTTTTTCTTTTTTTTATAAATTTTATGCTGCCCACTGAAACCTGCGTTTAAGACCATTGAAATAGTTCCATTTTTGGGTAAGATGCTGAAAACGCCCTGCGACGATTCCGGGTGAAATTTTAAGTTCGTTTGCCAGACGAATTACATCTTCTTTTGCCTGCAATGCGACAATTTCAGGATCTCGATCACGAGGGATTAAAATTTCGGCTGCAAACTCATTTGCTTTATGTTCTCGCGGATCATCTATGCTGCCGTCGTTGATATAAAGGTCTTTTTTGCTATCGCAAATAACGTGGCCGGCCTCATGAAAAAATGAAAACCAAAAATGATCCTCCATCTTGCCGCGAAGATTGAGCAGAATCATAGCCTTGGACGCTGACAGCCATTTTGTAGCTCCATGCCAAGGTACTTTTTTCATTTCCCGAACCAGTGCCAGGGCAACGCCTGAATCTGCGCAAAGCTGAATGGTTTCGGGAACAAATTCTTCGGGGTCTTTGACCGTCAGTAGGCGAATCTTTTTTAAGGCTTGGATAAAAGCATTTTTATCAAAAGACAGGCAATCAATTTGGTGCGCCCGGATTTCTCCCAATCTGATCCAGGCAGATGCCGGACCCGGACAGGTCTCAAAGCACTGTGAGCGCCGTGCCGCTACAGCCGGTTTCGCCCAGATATCTTTCCACGCCGACACACTGCTCAACCCGTAAAACTTAAGTGTCTCTCTTAAAAGGAAGCACTCTGTCTTTTTGGGGTTCAATCACGTTACGCTGGATAAGTTCTTGGGTGGGAATCGTCTTCAACCAGTCGAGATCAGATTCAAGCTGCTTTCGTTCTTTAGCTTTGGCCAATTGTTCCCGATATTGTGCCTCCAGATTGTTCCACATGCGTGCCGGAACACCAGTGGCCAGTTCAAGTTTGTTGGCGGTTTCGTAAGAAATGGGCTGGCTCTCCTTTGAAAATACGGTTGAGAGACTGAACAGTCAGGCCGGTGCGAATGGCCAGTTCTTTCTGTGACATATTCAGCGATTCCATGACCTCTTTAAGCGTTTCTCCCGGAGAAACAGCGTAATCAGGCTCAAACCCGTAAAGTTTTTTTGCCGTCAACATGATATTTGTATTCCTTTGTTTAATGTGTGTCGGTTATCTCGACAATTTCGATTTCGGTAACTTTTGCCCAATCCAACCCTCCATCTTGTGTGATCGGTATTGGATCATTTGCAGGAATAAATAGAAGCCGGTACGGATGTTCGAGATCGACGGATAACTGCCCATCACGATCACCTGATAACGGATGGCATCGAGGAGGCGGCACCTTCGAAATGTCAGCCAAACAGGGGGCAGCTTTTAACTCCATCAATCGCTGTTGTAGTTTCCGAGTCATTTTAGGACCGAGTTTTTTGATGGATTCGTCTGTATGGTTACAGATCTTTTGCAACTTTTTTGTTCTAAAGGATATTACCATATCGAACGAGATGCAACAAAAAAGTTAACACGATGTGTTAATTATTTTCATTAGCTAATGAGCATTGATTTTTTTAGAGGACTTGATCAAAGCGATAGTTTTACTGAGGGGGGTCTTTCGGTACGTCCATAAATAAGTAACTATCGACCTATTAAGTATGGATAATTTATTTATGGACATCCCGAATGTCCTCCTATATTTTTATAAAGACCCTTTTAGGATCAACAACATGCCACCCTTTTTAGGGGTGGTTATTGACTTCATCAACCTGCACCTTTTCCGGTTTGTCGACAAGCGTTTGAGCAATTCGGGTTAATAGATCTTTCATGGCATCAGCTCCTTTAGAGTAAGGTTATTGCAAGCCATCTCAAAGATGCAGATTACGTTCAAAGACAAGACGCGAGCCGATGAAAGAGCAGAGCATACATTGAGAGTATGTGAGCATTTTGAAGAGGCTCGAAACGCCGTAATTGGGCGTTAGATGTATTTTTGAGCTGGCTTGTCATGGAATGCTATACAACATACATGCCAAATTTGTTTTTGCGATTATGGGTCGTCGGAAATCCTTATTTGAGACCTTTGAAAAACGCCCCTTTTTGCCCAATTTCTGCGTCAGGCTCAAATTTTAATCCTCAAAATACTCAATGTATTCCTGTGGTTAAAATTTTCGTCTTCCTTGAACTTGAACAAAAATGAGCATTTTTCAAAGGTCTCTATTTGATGGGAATTTATGAGAAAGTGGTTCAGCGTATAGAGATTTTTTAAGACACGTGAGATGGGAAAGTGCACAGAGAAATGTGCATAGATGCACAGAAAACTGTGCAATGGTTTTAAAGTTATTTTGATTTTGCCCCAAATTTAATTATTATGTTTACCTTACTAATATTTAGGCTGATAATGCGACTTAACCTCTTAAAGGTCAATTGCCATTTTGTTACACCGCTATATGAAGATGAAGGAGGCACGACACAAGTGCCTATCTCAAGCCCGGCTTCTTTGAAATTATTGATACTCTGTTTTCTTTTTTCCACTGAAAGAGTGGTGTCCTTTCCCTCGCGCAAGCGAACTGCGTGATACACACCGGAAAAGCCTGTATCTTTAAGCTTAGCAGCATTTTTAAGCGTCTGGTCACCGATGTTAGCAATAAATGTTGTTTCTGGCTTCAGGTTTTTTCTAACTTCCTTGGATATTTCTATGTAGCGTTCAAAGGGATATTTGGCCGTTGACATCATAAACACAGCATTCGCACCATCAATCTCAAACTGTCGGGCGTAGGCCACAGCATGCTCCGGAGCTATCTCCAATGCTTCGTTAAAGACACCGTTGATCTTCGCAAAAGAGCAGAAGAGGCAATCGCAAGGACATGGTGCGAGGTTGATCGCAAACTGCGCATGTACTTCAGCCTTGCCGTCTGAAAGCTCTTTCGATAGACGGGTTGCTTCAGCCATTACCATGTATGTTTCAGCAGAATCTGGCGCCAGGCCAAGCAGATAAACAAGTTCTTTTTTAGACAGCACATCGCCCAATCGCGATTTCTTTATTAGTTCTTCAGTATGCATTTTCTATCACCTTTTTGTTCTGATCGACATCGAACAGTATCGTACAACCTAATTATCTCAGTTATGTCCTTTGGCATATCTTGCCAAAACAAAAACCCGAGATCAACTTATAAGGATTGCATATATCATAAATTTTTTCGGCTTCTAAAACTTTTAAAAAATAGCAGATATCGGTAACGGCGCTCTTCAGCCGCTGCGGTTAGCTATTGGCTGCAAGAGCATGGTTAGCCAACCTGCATGCGATGAATTCGTACACTATGGCTGCTAAACGAAGTCCTATCAATTCATCAAGACGCTCAACCTGGCCTTCAGTGACTATGCTTAATCGTAACTTGCACGGGTCACTTCATCACTCATGGTCGGCGCGACAAGTGGCTTCCATGCGGAATTCTCCCATGTCCCAAGATAAGTATGCATATCAAGATACTTTTTCGGTATAGGGTGCGTTCCTACAACGACTTTAACCTCATAGCGTTTTTCAAGAAAGGCTTTAAATGTATCGATATGGGGACAGGGAGGATAACCAACCACCAGGCCGGTAGCTAAATGAATAACCTCTGCACCATTCTTCACCATTTCTTCGCCCGCATATTCTATGTTGCCGCCAGGACAACCATCGCACGTTGTAAAACCAACCAACTCAACTTCGGTGTCCTTGTATATGCTGAAAGCCCCTTCCTTGTTCCTCATCGCTCGGAAACACTTCCCGCCCGCACAGCGGCGGTAGCGATCACAGATAACTATTCCAATTTTTGTCTTTGAATTCATTTCAACTCCTTTCAATTCTTAATTGATCAATTTTCACGGCATTCGACCGGATCATAGGAGTTGGCTAACTATTATTATAGGACCTAAAGTTTTGGTCAATCGTATCCGGAGATGCAAATTCTGGTTCATGTAGCGATATCAATATTCCTGACCATTGCCATACTGATACGTTATCATGCTTTTATCAAAAACCTTTGTTCCCACTACAATGGGGTGTATTTTGTACATTGTTTTATCCTTTGTATGAATAAACATAATAAAAAATATTGACTAAAAATAGCATAAGTTTTAGATAGCTTTTAATGAGTTTATGCTCATAACCTTAAGTTTTGCAATACAAAATATTTTTTAATTTCTATTTTGGGCGAGGACTCTGCAATTGTCTCACATGTACATGGCTTTATAGAGCGTTATGTTATTAAAGAAAATGATTGAATGTGCTGATATTCTTAAAAAATGTATTGAGATTCAACATACTAAAAACGGAGAGAAAGGGAGGTTGAAATGGAAAAAATTGCAATCGTCGGGTGTGGTGCTTACATGGATACCGGGTATGGTTGTGTAGGAGAATGGCGCTGTCTCAAAGCGGCGGCGCTCGGACAAGGTAGTATCGAAAACCCTTCCCAGGTTTTAGCCCTTGTTAAGTGTGAATGTCCGGGACGATCTTTGGTCGCAAACCTGCGTATGGCAATAAAAATGTTGGAAATGAAACCGGATAAGATTTATTTAAGCACCTGTTTTGCCAAAGCCAAACCAGAGTGCCCTTACCTTGATGCCCAGAAAATGGCTAAAATCCTGGAGCTTAACACCGGGATCCCGGTCCTTTCGGGGACACATGATTACCATTAATCTATTAAGGATGCGTGATAAATCAACCGAAAATTTCAGATACTTGATGCGTGTTGTGCAAACTTTTTAAAACCGGGATCGTCTATCGCTCGATCCCGGTTCGCCCTTTAACGCCCCGGTTAAAATAATGCTTGATTTCTTTTACTTCGTTGACCAGGTCGGCAATTCTCATTAATTTTTCAGGTGCACGACGGCCGGTGATGTCTTGCCTAGTACCTTTGTCGAATGGGGGTCGGACCGCGCTATCTTATTAATATATATGGATTATCCCCCCGCCTCTTTTTCGAGCTCATCCAGTCTGTCAGGCTCCGAAACAGCAATGTCCACAAGGCTCTTGGGGATGGAACTCTGATCGCACATAACTCTGATTTCTTTCTCCTGATCGCTAAATTCCATGATTTCGCGAATGGACTCGATGTATTCGAGCATCTCATCCGGCGGAATTTCTTCCAATTTAGGTCCTGCAGCCTCTTCCTTTTTCCGTGCAGCCGCCTCTGCAGCCGCCTCTTCTTCTAACCTTTGTTTTTCCTTTAATTCCGCTTCCATTGCCTGTTTGACATCATTGATCGCGTCCTGGTCAACTTTTGCCATCTCGATTATCGATTTTTCGGAGACGTTGTTCGTAAGAAGGTGCTTCACCTTTTCTTCGTTGGACTTGCCCTCTACAGCCTCAAGCAGCTTGGCTATTCTTTTCCTCTCTGCACGTTCCTTTTCCATCTCGGTGTTCACCTGTTTCAACTTCTCCCCGGTAATGTCCAACGCGTTAGTAATCACTTCAGGAGCTAATTTTTCCTCAATGAGTAATCGGATACCTTCATCGTCGGGCATGCCTTTTGCCTTGGTAATGAGCAGATCAAGTTTTGTCTTCTCGACAATCCGTATCACATCTGGTCTACGCTCGGCTAATTTGAGTTCTGGCCATGTTTTTCCGAGGTCGTCAAGGAGCTTATTCACTGCAGAATAAGGGTCAGCCACGTCCTCCAGTGTAAGTGCGGCGATCGCAGTGTTGAAATCCTCCATAAGGGGCCTTCCTACCTTGCGTGCGTCATCCATTGCGTATCTCAATTGACGAATATTGCCCCCATGACGCGAAACATTATAACCTGCGTTGTCAAGTTCACCCGCAATCCGTTGAATCGATGCTTCAAAGTTTTCCTCTGATAGGTCCTGCGAATCGAGCTTAAGGATATTTTTCTCGATTAACAACCAGAGAGGCTTTTTTTCTGTTGCGTCGTTTGTCGTCATTTTCAATCTCCTTTTTAATGTTTTATATCGAAAATAAATGCACCGGTCGAATCCCTCCGAAACAGTGTCTTTGACACCATTTCCTATGATTTTGAGGGTCACAATTTGTGATCTTAAACCGAAATTTCCATATAGCGGTGGCTTTAATTATTAAGGAGAAATATAGGTTGGGAACGTCCTTAAATAGTCGGACATGCTCTGAAGTGGAAGCGGGCAGGAGAATCAAGGGGCGTTCCCGATATTCTCCCTGATTTAAAAATCTCTAATGGTCTATACTTGAATATGGAGAAAAAATCAATGGAAATAATTAGGTGATTCAATATGTTACAAAAGAGGTGATTTAAGGATAATAAAATTGTGTGGTTTTTACACAATATTAATGGGGGCGTGTCTTAAATTGTAAATAAGTCGCTGCTATTAAAAACGCGAAACCGTGCTTTCATAGAGTTTAGGCTGCAGGAGTTAGAATTTCTGGGAACAGTACTGCCTTATTTGCGACTGAGATTCAGTCGTTAAAATCAATCCTAAAATCTTCTCCAGGATAGTCAGTAAGAATCACTCTACAAAAGGAATACACTTCGGTAAATTGTTTTTCGCAGACAGTGCAGGCAACGCTCTGAAAGGCCTCTTTACCGTGGTTCTCAACGTTACCATAACCTGAGCTGAGCGTTTCAAATTTAAAAGGGGATAGTATGTTTTTTATTTTTAATGAATCATCTTGATTTTTATTTTTAAAATTTGAAACCTTTCAGGATTGGTGATCTACTACATCTACTGCGCAGATGTCGTCCCGCATAGTTGACTATAGCGGAACGACATCTTCCTTGTATCTGTGGCCCTCGACAATCGCTCAACTTAGTTATAAGCTAAATCTTTTCTATCTGCTCCGCAATAAGGGCATTTTCGATTCCGCAATCTTTCTTTGGCCAGCACTTATCCATAGTTTCATCTTCTTGCCTTAAAGGGTCTGCTTTTGACTCTTTTTGACTGTTCTTTTCCTTTTTCGGTTTTTCAGGCGGTATCATAAGTCGGTGGAGAGCCTCAAAATTTAGTGAAAAAGACGAATAAAATGATTTCGGGGCATTTAACAATTACGAAGGACGGTATTATTCTTTTCCGAACTGTTTGCTCCTTTTAAAAGATTTAAGCTCATCCGGGTCAAATACGATGTTCCTTCCGACCCGTTTATAATTAATAGTTCCGGCTTTAACCCATCTCCTCAAGGTAATTTCAGCGATCTCCAGATATTCAGACGCTTCTTTGATCGTAAAGGGCGATTGCCTGATTTCATCGAAGACTTCATCGTGGGTATAAAAATCTTTCTCAAACCCTTTTCTGGCGATTGCAGCAAATAGTTTTTCCCTTTCTTTTAAAGGCATATTTATAATATCTTTATAAATCTTTTCAGCCGTAATCATTATAATTCTACCTCCCTGAGATATTTCTTGAGTTCACGGTAAAAAATTTCATGGGGACCTATTTTATAAAAAACGATGTCCGAATTTTGAGGACGATAGGCTATTAAAAATTTCTGTTTTCTATGAGCAAACTTATGAACTCGAAATCCAGTTAGATCGCCTTTTTTAGTTTCTCCGATATTGGGTGTGATTATTATTTTCTCGACTTCATCCTCAATAACGAGTTGTAAAGATCTTGTTTGTTTCTTTACGAATTTTTTGAACGGCGGTTTGAAAAATGCACCCATGATAACCACAATGATAATCTATGCTATCAATTTGTCAATCAATATTTGAGGATTTTCGGGACATAGTTAGCTATATTTTTTAACCCTCTATAGACAAAAAGCAAAATTAAATTTGACAGGATGTACGGGATTATCAGGATTTTTTTCTCAAGCTTTATTTCCAGTCAATCCTGAAAATCCTGTCTGATATATTGAAGTGGCAATGGCGTATTAATTTCGTGGATCATCGTTTTCAGATCACTTTCAAAAATCTTGCCCATTATATGTCGTGGTAGCGATAGTATGCCGCGCAGGTGCCTTCGCTGGAGACCATGCAGGGGCCGATGGGCTGAATGGGCGTACATTTTTTTTTATAAAGCGGGCACTGGGGAGGAATTTTTAAGCCTGTGAGGATTTCACCACAGGCACACCCTTTTGGATCTTTACTTTCGGCGAGTTTAATACCAAACACTTTTTGTGCATCAAATGCTGCATATTCCTTTCTTATCTTGAGACCGCTTAAAGGTATGACCCCGAGGCCGCGCCAGGCGGCATCCGCTGTTTCAAAGACAGCATTCATGGTGGATCGGGCCTTGGGATTTCCCTCAAAAGTGACGGCCCGTTTGTATCTGTTTTCAAGCTTTGCGGCATTATCTTCAATCTGTTTCGCCAGCATGAGTATGGCCTGCAATATATCTATCGGCTCAAATCCTGCGATGACGCAAGGAACGTTGATACTGTTCGTAAAAGGGAATGTAGGCCTTAACACCGATAATTACGGAAACGTGTCCGGGAAGGATAAATCCGTCAATCTTTGTTTCCGGGTTTTCTGCAAGGGTAAAAAGGGCCGGCGGGAGAAGTTTGTGAGCACTTATGACAAAATAGTTGTTAAGGTTCAACCCATGGGCTGCCAGTATCGATGCAGCGATGGTGGGGGCCGTGGTCTCAAATCCGACACCCAAAAAGACAACGTTTTTATCCGGATTCTTTTTTGCAATTTCAATTGCATCAAATGTCGAATACACCACGCGGACATCCCTGCCTTTTGCCTGTTCATTTTGAAGGGATGAATCCGCTCCGGGAACCCTTATCAGATCTCCGAATGTGGCGATAATGACGTCGTCAAGTCTGGCCAGTTCAATAAAGGCATCGATTTCATTTTGGGCGGTAACACAAACCGGGCATCCGGGTCCGGAAAGCAGCGAGATGGTCTCCGGCAAAAGGGACCGGATGCCGTTTCTGAAAATCGACGTGGTGTGTGTGCCGCAGACCTCCATCAGGCGAATATTTTTTTGACTTGTTTTTTTAATCTGTTCGATGATTTTCCGGGAAAGCTCCGGATCTCGGTATTCATGCAGATGTTTGATGGACATTGTATTTCAGTCTTGAAAAATCTGTTCTTTTGGCCAGTCAGAGATATTTGGCTATGCTTGAAGAATCGCTGGTAGAGTTTGAAGTGAACTAAAGTTTAAAGTGAGCTAAAGCCCGCCCTGGTGCGAATCGTTAATATACTGATCTGACTATATATCAATACAAACATGACTTTCTCAGTATAAAGTATTGGTAATCGGTCTGGGCCAGGGTTAAGGAATTCTGCCAATTATATTTTAATGACAGCGCGTTAGCGCTACCTCAACTTTAGGCACTTTAGATCACTTTTAACTTGTCTAGTTTTATGTAAAACAGCCCCTTTGGGGCGGCGTCTGGTCCCGGATTCTTTACTTTTGCTTATCATTGTCGAAAATTAATGAGGCTGCTTCCCTGAGTAGTTTCAAGGATTCCAGAGCATCTTCTTCGTTGATTTTGTTGATGGCAAAACCGGCATGCACAATGACGTAATCCCCGACCTTGGGGTTTTCCACCAGAAGCAGGCTGGCTTCTCTTTGTACACCGTCAACGTCGATGGTGGCCACATTATCTTCAATTTTTACAATTTTTGACGGAATTGCCAGACACATTCTTTAAAACCTCAGTTTTGGTCAAATCAAAATAGCAGATGTTTCGGCGTCATTCAACTTTGAAAATTAAAATTACTGATTTTTGGGTTGAATCTCAACACCGATATCCTTTAGTTCGGCAGCCACCATGTCAACCAGCCGGCTTAAATTCCGGGCAACTTCTGTTGATAAATCGAGTCCTGTGGAAAGCTGTTTGGGCTCGATGCCGAACAAGGTAATATATTTGAGGCATGATATCGGTAATAACGGCGATTCCCATGACATCGGCCAGGCCGATTTGATGCGGGGAAGTTTTGGAACTGAAATACGCGGGAGGATCTTCAATCCTTACGATGGTACCTGGCTCGCGGCCGGTTTTAACCGCATCGATGATCAAAATATGGCTGCGTTCTTCAAAGTAAGGCAGAAGTTCCAAGCCCATTGTCCCGCCGTCGATGATTTCCGCGGCATCAGAACAATCATAGCGGTCTCTGAAGTTCTTCGATGGCTTTAACCCCGGCACCTTCATCGGAAAGCAGGATATTGCCTAAACCCAGTACCAGGACATTTAAAAAAGACTGCCCGGAGTCTTTCGAAGACTCCGGGCAATTATGTTTGGATGCGAATGGGTTGAATTTCAAAATGCCCTGACTTTAACGATCTCTTTGCTGTTGGTATCCACCATGTGAATGGCACATGCCAGACACGGATCAAAGGAATGTACGGTTCTCAAAACTTCCAGCGGTTTTTCCGGGTCTGCAATCGGAGTACCGATCAAAGAGGCTTCATAAGGACCGAGAGCATCTTCGCTGTTGCGGGGTCCTGCATTCCAGGTGGACGGCACCACGCACTGGTAATTTTTTATTTTCCCATCCTGGATGACGACCCAGTGAGAGAGTACGCCCCGGGGTGCTTCATGGAAACCAAAGCCCATTTGCTCACCCTTGGGGAATTCCGGCGGGTTGAAAGTGGCGGTGTCGCCTTTACCGATATTGTCAATTAATGCCTGCCACTGGCCCACCACCGCATCATGCAGAACCGCACATCGGATGGATCGGCCTGCAATTCTGCCGATGGTGGAATGAAGAGAATTGATGTTGACCCTCGCTTTTGAACCGACCAGAGACAATACGGAATTGACCGTATCCAGTACGGTTGTGGCATACGTCATCGTGGGTTTGTGTCCTGCGGCATACATGCACAATACATTGGCAAGCGGACCGACCTGGGCCGGTTTGCCATTGAAAGTCGGTGCTTTCACCCACGAATATTTACCGTTTCTGTCATATTCCGTATGGTTTGGAACGGTTTCTTCCTCCCATGGATGGCGGTTCCAGTCGCCCTGGTACCAGGAGTGCTTAATGCTTTCTTTGACGCTCTGTTTAAAAAGATCGTCATTGAAAGAGGTTATCGGTTTAAATTTGGATATGTTTCCTTCGGGGATATAACCGCCCGGGAGTTCAAATGTATCTCCTTTGGTATCCAGGGGCATATCCGGAACACACAGATAGTTGGTGACGCCTTTACCGTAGGTCGTCCAATCGGCGTATAAGGCACCGACCGCGGCAACATCCACCATGTAAACATTCTTGATAAAGTCACCGATCTCATCGATCAGGGTTTTGACATAATAGAGACGTTCCATGTTCAGGGCCGATTGGTTGTCAGGATTGATAGGGTTGGCAACCCCGCCCACTGCCAGATTTTGAATATGCGGCGTTTTACTGCCGAGAATCGCCACGACTTTATTGATTTTCCGCTGATATTCCAAGGCCTGGAGGTAATGTGCGGAGGCCAGAAGATTTACTTCCGGCGGCAGCTTCATGGCTTGATGACCCCAGTAACCACTGGCATAGATGCCGAGTTGACCGGAGTTTACAAAAGTCTTGAGCCTGTCCTGGGCGGCCTGCATTTCATGCCGGCTGTTTTGAGGCCATGAGGAGAGCTTTTCCGCCAGACCGGCGGCTGCTTTGGGGTCAGCCGTCAGCGCGGACACGATATCCACCCAGTCCAGCGCACACAGGTGATAAAAATGAACAATATGATCAAATATGCCGTGGGCTCCCATAATCAGATTGCGGATATATTGTGCATTCAGGGGAACCTCCAGGTTCAGTGCGTTCTCGATCGCCCGGACCGAGGTAATAGCATGAACGGTGGTTCAGACCCCGCAAATCCGCTGGGTAAAAATCCAGGCATCCCGGGGATCGCGGCCCTGGAGAATAACTTCTATGCCGCGCCACATTTGTCCGGATGACCAGGCATTGACCACCTTGCCGTTGTCGACCTCACACTCAATTTTAAGATGACCTTCAATCCGGGTAATGGGATCGATGACGATTCGTTTAGACATTTAATTTCTCCTTCATTTGCAGATGCTTCGTGCTTATAACCGACGATAGATCGGCAGCCTTTTGATAAACCACAGAAACGCCATTATTTCCATGGACACGATTCCTAAAGATACAAAAATTTCTCCGGCAGCCGGAAAGTAATGCCAGCCGTTTCCCGGATCAAATCCAATGATGTAAGTGTTGAGCCGGTAGAGTGACGCCGCAAGAACAACTGAAACAGCACAGAAAAACACAACGGGTGCATTTTCCCGATTGGCAGGGACAAAAAGAATGCCCATGGGAATCAGGAACAGCAAGTTTTCCAGCAAAAACATATTTCCTAGCAGATCTCCTTTAAAGGCAAGATTCAGATGGCCTCGAATGCCGACATCGGCAAACCGGATTGCCAGATAAATTGCGATCAGCCAGGCCATAACCGCAGAAACCTTGCCGAGCAGGTGCGGTTTCATCATGGATCGGGTATCGTGAACCCGTAATGCTGGATTCGAAAACCACGATTGCATATCCCAAGAAAATGCATGATATTAAAAACAGCAGCGGCAACAGACCGGTCCACCACAAGGGGCTGAGTTTGCTGCCGGCAACCACCATTACGGTTCCCAGCGACGACTGGTGCATGGTCGGCAGCAGGATTCCCAGGGCAATGAAGACGAACATGATTTTGTTCATAAAGGCTTTTGCATTGTCAGCCCCGAATTTTTCCAGGAAAGTGGGCGTAAATTCGATCCACAGAACTGCGACATAAGCGCCCACACATAATGCCACTTCCAGTAAAACCGAATTGGGATTCATGTACCAGGGCAGAAAGATGTTATACAATTGCCAGTATCGTCCGACATCGATAACCACCGCCACACCTGCCAGGGAGTAGCCGAACAGACTGGTCATCACCGCCGGCCGCACCAGGGGATGGTATTCTCCCTTGTTGAAGACATAGACTAAAAGGGCCATGGCATATCCGCCGCATCCAAAAGCGGTTCCGATGACCACATCGAATGCGATCCATATTCCCCAGGGATAGCCGTCGCTCATATTGGATACCGCGCCAAGACCGTATATGAACCGTTTGGCCATGAAAATCAGGGAAATCAGAAAAATTAAGCAACAAATCAAGAAGGTCGGTGTCAGAATCTTGCCTTCCAGGGGTTGTTCGGTTTTCATAAATCACTCCTTAAAAGAATCGACATAAATGGATAAAAACCACTATGCTTTCCCGGAACCGGACCGGGAGCGTTATTCTTTCTTTTTCTCCGTTCTTTTTACCAAAAAGATCAATCCGCCAAGGGCAACGATGGGAAGAATCATCCCTTTGTAGAGCGTATGCTGTATATTTTCGGCCAGAGCCGTGTATGATCGATCCGGAAGCATCGGAAGGCCCAGTTTGTCGAAGGTCACACCGGAGAGCATGAGGACCTGAGTACCGCCGACCTCATTTTTCCCATAAATGTTGGGGATATAATTTTTGGCTTTATGAATCTGGATTTTCTTTGATGCTATTTCAGACACCGGAAATTCATAATATTTTCCGCCGGTCATGTTTTGTCTGCGCTCGGCTTCTTTTACAAGATCTGCTACCGGGCCGAACAAGGAAGCTCCGGTGGGGCATTCTCCACAACAGGCAGGGATTTGACCTTTAGCCAGTAAATGACTACAGAGTTGGCATTTAACGATTTTCGGAAAAGGATTGTCCCATTCAAATTTGGGGACGTTGAATGGGCACGCCACCTGGCAGTAGCGGCAACCGATACAGGCGTTTTCATTATAAGAAACAACTCCTGTCTTGGCATCTTTAGTCAAGGCAGTTGCCGGGCAGGCGGAAACACAGGCAGGATCGACACAATGCATACAGTGCCGTTTAACAAAAGCGTAACCATCGATTTCCCGGTCCTTTTCCTTTTGAGTTCCGTTGTCATATTTTTTGATGATGTTGAGTGTCTTTGCAGAGAGATCAACGGGATTATCCCACTGCCGTTGAGAGTCATAATTTTCCGGCGGCATATTATTGGCTCTTTTACAGGCAACCATGCAGACCTGGCAGCCCACGCAAAGGGTAGAATCATAAAGAATTCCTAATGCATCGGGAAGGCGATTTTTTTCCGAAGAACCTGCCATGGCCGGCGGCGCCATTGCCAGCATCGCGCTTCCTGCCAATCCCTTGAGAAAATCACGCCGTTTGATTTCCATGAATTATTCTCCTTTATCTTTGTCGCCCAGACGTTTTACAACCACAGCGCCGGCACCGATGGCCGCTCCGGCAATGCCGCCGATCAATGCCGCAGAACCTGTGGAGATCCCTGCGCCTCTTTTTGTTTGGATGGGCGCATGTGCGGCTGCCGGGGTAACAATCTCAATATCGGCTTCGGTATGAAGCGGAATGGTAAATCCGATCCCTTCTTCCGTACATCCAAAACAGGGATGACCGGTACCCACGGGCCAGGCGCCAGAGCCCACGTCGCAGAAAAGGATGGAGGGGCAATTGGCATGGGTCATGGGCCCTTTACAGCCCAGTTTATAGAGACAGTAGCCCTGGCGATGCCCTTCGTCTCCGAATTGCTCGGCAAAACGACCTGCGTCAAAATGGGGCCTTCGTTCACAGTTTTCATGAATGAGGCGGCCATAGGCAAATTGGGGTCTTCCCAATTCATCCAGGGCCGGAAGCTTTTTGAATGTTAGAAAATAAAGTACCGTTGAAAGGAAATTGTATGCATTGGGCGGACAGCCGGGAATAGAAACGACAGTGGTCCCTTTTAAAAATTCGGGGATTCCGGTGGCACCGGTGGGATTGGGGGCCGACGATTGAACACCTCCCCAGGATGCACAGGACCCGATGGCGATCACTGCCGCTGCTTTTGCTGCGGTCTCTTTCACGATATCCGTAAAAGGTCGACCGCCGATCATACAGTAGATACCCCCGTCTTTTATTGGAACAGATCCCTCAATGACCAGAATGAATTTTCCCGCATTCTCTTTGACGGAATTTTCAAGAGCTGCCTCAGCCTGGTGTCCTGCCCCGGCATTCAATGTTTCGTGGTAGTCAAGAGAAATGAGATCTAAAATAAGGTGTTCCAGACTGGGGTGGGATGTTCGCAAAAGGGATTCCGTACATCCGGTGCATTCCTGTCCATGCAGCCAGATCACCGGCGGGCGGCGCTTGGGGTTGGTGATGGCTTCGGCGATTTGCGTGCCGGCCCCTAAGGGCAGGCCCATGCTTACCGCCATGACCCCGCAGAATTTCATAAAATCCCGACGGGAAACCCCCTTTAATTTTTCTTTAATAGGACCTGTAAGATTTTGATCTTTCATTGTTTGCCCCTTTATTGGATGGAGATAATAAGTCGCAAGCGTCTCAAACAGCTTGAAATTTTTAACGCATCACTGCTTGAAACGCGGGTTCCCCCAATGATCAGATATAGCTTATCGCTCACAAAAGACTTTTTACGAGTTCGTCAAACCTGAATACGCAGAAAATCTTTTAAGAGCGTCAAGCCGGGATATGGCCTTGCAGTGGGAAAAGAGCTTTGTATGTGACTTTCAATATAGTCATATGGAACAGCAACGTTAATGTCGCTGGTTATTGAATAATAAAACGGCGTGTTAATTGCAATTTGAGGAGTTCGCTTGTTTTGCCGCTTTATTGTAAATTTCTGTGGTGAGAATTTAAAATGATTACGTATATAACGATACCATATAGTTGCACATTGTAATGCCATATAGTTTCACATTGGAAAATGTAATGGTCGATGTATCACCCTACGTCCACCTTGTCAAGTGCAAAATTATGTCAAAATATTTCGGATAGTTGTTGCTAATCATCCTCGTCGAGATCCGCCGGGTCGTCGGAGATTTTCAATGAATACGGTAAATTCTTGATGTCGGTTTTTTCATCAAAATCCTCTTCGGGGAGGTCTTCATCCAGCAGATCGTCGATTCCCACCGCTTCCACTTCAATCTCATCTAAGGGCAGCGGCTTTTTCTCTTTTTTTGTCAAAAGATCAACGTCGTTAAAAAGCAGTTCAACAGGCTGATCATCGCCGGATTCGTACATCTTTGTAACAGCCTCGGCAATCTTTTCGGCATATATGCCAAGTGGAAACAGGTTTTGAGTCCTTAACGTCTTAATAAGCGTGTGTTTGTCTTTTGCGATGGCCAATTTTACGGTTTCGTTTTCAAATGTTTCCTCACACAAAAGAGAAAATATTTCTTTATCCAGTTCACCGTATTCTCTGATGATAAGTCCGGTTTTTTCATCGTTTTTCAAAATAGTGTATTTTTGTTTCATTATGTATCTCCTTTAAATACAATCGATTCTATCATTGATTTGTCGAAAATCATAAAAAGCGGGTGATGTCAACTAACAATAGAAAAATATTGACCTAAAGTTTCCAAACTGTTAAACCCAAAATGCGCGCAAACAAAATCGAGAGAACTTTTGAAAGCTCTTAAAAATCGGTTTTTTTTATTTAAAGCGTGTGAGTTGATTTATAAACTGGCCCCAAGTAAAATATGATGAAGGCCTTTTTTTCTCAATTTTGTTTACCCGTTGGGAAAGCCGAGGATACCCCATCTGCTGCGTTGGAAAGGGTTCGCGGTAGTTTGCTACAGCTTCACCCTTTCCGTCTTGCATCTGGGGCATCCTCGACTTTCGCTCAATTTGGGTTATACAATCTTTATAGTACCGGAGGGATGGCTGAGTGGTTGAAAGCGGCGGTCTTGAAAACCGTTGAGTGTAACAGCTCCGTGGGTTCGAATCCTACTCCCTCCGCCATTTTTTAAAACACACGGATCGATTGCTTAACAATTTGTCGGTAAACGGAGAGATGGCCGAGTCGGCTGAAGGCGCTCGCCTGCTAAGCGAGTGTGGGGGGAAACTTCCACCCCGGGTTCGAATCCCGGTCTCTCCGCCATTTTAAAAACATCGCCCCCGTTAAAGTACCGGGGGCTTTTTACTTTTTAGAATTATATGACATTAAAGAAATTGATCAGACTCGAAAACTGCTCATTGAATGGTATCGCCGTCATCACCGCCGGCTGCCCTGGCGTGAAACCGATGATTCTTACCGGATATGGGTTTCCGAGGTGATGCTTCAGCAAACTCAGGTGCAAACCGTTCTGCCTTATTATCAACAATTTTTACGTGATTTTCCGGACGTCCAAACGCTTGCAAATGCCAATTTGCAAGCGGTGTTAAAGGCCTGGGAAGGGTTGGGGTATTATGCCCGGGCGCGAAACATGCATCGTTCGGCAAGGGTTATCCTCGAACAACATGCCGGAATATTACCGGATTCCTGGGATGTGCTTCGGGAATTGCCCGGCATAGGGGATTATATCGCTTCTGCGGTTTTAAGCATTGCATTTAATCAACCTTACGCCGTTGTGGACGGTAACGTTAAACGCGTTCTGGCCCGGCTCTACGAAATTTCAGAACCGGTTAACAAATCGTCTTCGTATAAGACATTTAAGGGGGTTGCCGATGGTTTGCTGGATCGTCGTCATCCGGGTATGTTCAATCAGGCCTTAATGGAGTTGGGCGCTTTGGTATGCAAACCCAAAAAACCCGATTGCAATGGTTGTCCGGTCCATTCCGTGTGCCGCGCCAACCAAGCAGGACATGTCGATCAATTCCCCAAACGTATCCGGAAGCCTAAAACACCTCTGCACAATATCGCCGTCGGAGTGGTATACAAAAACAACCATATGCTGATCACGCGCCGTAAACCCGAAGGGTTATTGGGAGGACTATGGGAATTTCCCGGCGGTAAAATCGGAAAACATGAGCGTCCCGAACAGGCATGTGTCAGAGAAATCAAGGAGGAAGTGAATCTGAGTGTGGAGATCACCGGCCATATTGCACAGGTCAAACACGCCTACACGCATTTTAAAATTATTATGGAAGTCTTCTCCTGCCGGTATGTGTCCGGTGACGTAAGACTCAACGGTCCGGTTGATTTCCGATGGATTACTCTTGGAGAGATCGATCAGTATCCGTTCCCAAAAGCCAACCATAAGTTCATTCCTCTATTAAACAAGATAGAGGCTTCACCTTCGTTGGAATGTTGAAATAATGGAATGATGGAATAATGGGTTTTGGAATAATGCAATGTTGAGTTAATAGTAGAATTTTTGTTGACCATAAAAATCAAAAATGACCCATATCCTTTAAAAACCAACCTTCCAGTATTCCACCATTCCATTATTCCATGGTCGAGGCAAGTATTTAAACTTCAATAATATATTTTTGTTTCAGTAGGTTATAGCAATTCCGAGACGTTTGATCAGCTCACAATTTCTGTCCCTGACTCTCCTCTAACGGCGCTCTCAATATCCTCAATGGAAGCAATGACGGCTCTTTTGCCGGAATTTTGAACAAACTGGATGGCGGCTTCAATTTTAGGCCCCATGGAACCGGGAGGAAAATGCCCTTGGGCTAAAAATCGGGTGGCCTGCCGGGTGGTTAAGGATCTGAGAAATTTCTGGTTTTTTGTTCCATAGTCCAGCGCAGCGCCTTGGACATCGGTGGCTACCAAAAAAATATCCACATCCACCTCTTCAGCCAGTTTTGCGCTGGCCAGGTCCTTGTCAATGACCGCATCCACTCCGCTAAAACTTCGCCCTTTTCGAATAACCGGTATTCCCCCTCCACCACAGCAAATAACGATGAACTTCATATCGATGAGTTTTTTGATTTCCCGTTTTTCTACAATGGTAACCGGTACGGGAGAAGCCACAACCCGCCGGTATCCTTTGGTGGTTTTTCGGGTCGGATAGGGAAGGGTCTGTGCTTTAGCCTTTGTAAAAACGGGGCCGACAGGTTTTGATGGGTTTAAAAATGCCGGATCATTTTTATCCACAACGACATAACTCAGGAGGCTTACGAGGTAATGTTCGCTATCATCCCCAAGATTCATCAATTCCGTATCCAGGGTCGATTCGATCATGTAACCGATTTGCCCCTGGGTCTGGGCAACCAGAATCTCCAGCGGCAGTTTCGGAACTGTATCACAGCCTTCCTGTTTCAGCATGAGATTGCCCACCTGTGGGCCGTTGCCGTGGGTGATGATGATCCTGTATTTTCTGGAAAGCTTAGCAATCTGTTGGATGGGTATTTTTAAATTTTCGAACTGTTCGTCGACCGTTCCTTTTTGGCCTTTTCGAATCAGTGCGTTGCCGCCCAATGCTACCAGAAGGATCGGTTTGTTTTTTTTTATCATAATGACCTTTATTCAAGCACTATCTATTTTTTGCAGACATTCAAGCAATACATCCTCCAGAACAGGATTGCCGTGATCCTTGTATTCGTAACGCACGCGAACGGTCGGTTTGTTAATTGAGAGAAGTTTTGGCAGGTCGATAGGGGTCGCACAAAGGACCAGATCACATTCAGCCTGATTAATGGTTAATTCCAGATCATGAATTTGATTTTTACTGTATCCCATGGCCGGAAGCACTGCGCCGACATTCGGATAACGGTGATAGGTGTCTTTGATGGTTCCGGCGGCATGCGCCTTGGGGTCGACGATATCGGCGGCGCCATACATTTGAGCGGCAATGACGCCGGCGCCGTAAGACATTCCGCCGTGGGTCAGGGTGGGACCGTCTTCGACAACCAGAACACGTTGTCCTTTTATTTTTCCAGGATCGTCTACCAAAATCGCCGATTCCGCCAGAACAATTTTTGCGCCGGGTGCATGGGTTATAATATTTTTACGGACGGCTTCTATCTGCTGGGGGGCGGCGCTGTCCACCTTGTTGATAATTGCAATATTCGCCATGAGCATATTGGTTTCACCAGGGTAGTAAAGCAGTTCGTGGCCGGCCCTGTGGGGGTCGAAAACCACAATGTGAACGTCAGGATAATAAAAAGGCGTGTCGTTGTTTCCACCGTCCCACACAATGACATCCGCTTCTTTTTCCGCGGCCTTGAGAATCTGCCCATAATCGATGCCGGCATAGACCACGATACCCTGAGACACCAGGGGTTCATATTCCTCTCTTTCCTCTATGGTGCACTGCTGGTTTTTTATATCTTCATAAGAAGCGAAGCGTTGGATGATCTGTTGTGTAAGATCCCCGTAAGGCATGGGATGTCGGACCGCCACGACTCGCTTGCCGAAAGATTTCATGATCTTGCAAACGTGACGCGTGGTTTGAGATTTTCCGCATCCTGTTCGGACAGCGCAAACCGCCACCACGGTTTTTTTGGACTTTAGCATGGTATAGGTTGCACCAATAAGAATAAAGTCCGCCCCGCCGGCCATGACCATAGACGCCTTGTGCATCACTTCCGTGTGAGGTATATCGCTGTAGGAAAATGCAACCAGATCCACCTTGTGCTCGCGAATCAGATCGGTGAGCTGGTTTTCGGAATAGATGGGAACGCCTTTAGGATAAAGCTTGCCCGAAAGTTCCGGCGGATAGATCCGTCCATCAATGTTCGGAATTTGGGCTGCTGTAAACCCGATAACCCTGTAGCGACGATTATCCTTGAAATAGACATTAAAGTTGTGAAAATCACGTCCGGCAGCGCCCATAATAATGACGTTTTCAATCATTTGCTTCTCCCAAATAGCATGCCTATATAATTTGATTTCAAAATGCGCTGATTTAAAACAATCAAACAGATTCTTTGCTGGGAATTTGGGTTAGAACCGGTCTGATCCTGTCCATCGCCCAGTCGATCTCTTCTTTGGTGATTACCAGCGGCGGAGCAAATCGGATAACGTTTTCATGGGTTTCTTTGCAAAGCAATCCTTTTGTCTTGAGGTCTTCACAAAAACGCCGGGCGCCACCGGCTTCCGAAAACAGTTCGATGCCGATTAAAAGGCCTCTTCCCCTGACTTCCTTGATAAAAGGGCTGTCGATTTCTTTCAGTTGAGACAAAAAATAGTCTCCCATTTTCTTTGCATTGTCGATCATATTCTCTTCGACCAGGACCTTCAGGGCCGTTCGAGCCACGGCGCATGCAAGAGGATTGCCGCCGAACGTGCTCCCGTGGTCGCCGGGCATGAAGACGCCCAGCACCTCTTTGTTCGATAACACCGCGGAAATGGGGTAGAACCCTCCGGAGAGCGCTTTACCGATGACCGTGACATCGGCTTCGATATCTTCGTGCTCTTCTGCCAGAAGTTTGCCTGTCCGCCCTAATCCTGTCTGAATTTCGTCCAAAATCAAGACGACGTCGTGCTTTTCACAGCTGGCTTTAACATCTTTAAGATATCCGGACGGCGGGATGATTACCCCGGCTTCTCCTTGAATCGGCTCTAAAAGAACCCCTACCGTATGCGGTGTGATGGCCTGTTCTATGGCGGTGGCGTCGCCGAACGGGACGATTTTAAATCCCGGAGGAAAGGGGCCGAATCCGTCCCTATATTGGTCTTCGGTGCTGAATCCGATAATAGCGATGGTTCGACCATGAAAATTGTTTTCACAGACGATGATTTCAGCTTTGTCATGGGGAACACCTTTGACCCTATATCCCCATTTTCGAACCGCCTTGATAACGGTTTCAACAGCTTCGGCACCGCTGTTCATGGGCAGTACCTTGTGCGACCGAGTCAATTCACAAAGCTCTTTGTAAAAAGGCCCCAGTTGATCGTTGCGAAACGCCCGAGAAGTCAGGGTCAGTCTCTGCGACTGTTCGATCATGGTCTGCATGATCTTCGGGTGGCAATGTCCCTGATTGATCGCGGAATATGCAGACAGGCAGTCCATGTACTTGTTGCCCTCTACGTCCCAAACCCACAACCGCTCTCCGCGGGCTAAAACCACATCCAGCGGTTTATAGTTGTGGGCACCGAACTCTTCTTCCAATTGTATGTAATGTTGCTGATTCATTATTGTCCTCCAGGTGGGTCTGATAACAGACATCATTCAGTTGTTCATATGTCAACGAATGGTCATTTTCAGCCAAAATTAACAATCCGGATTCGTCGGGCTCGGAAAACAAATGAAGTAGCGAAGCTAAATGAATTTTGAGCCTTTGCTAGCTTTGAAGCATATTGAATGCCACTTAACTAGTCAAGGCCCTAAATTAATATTTAACTTCAGGCAGATGCTGTTTATTTTAAATTTTAAGCAAGCGGCAATTTTTGCTCGGCCGTTTCTTTTTAAAGAAAATAAAATTTAAAAATAAGGAGGATGACTCCAATGACTGATAGACTAAGAAGAGATATTACAGGCGAATGTGAAGGAGAGTGTCGAGATCTTGTTAGAGAAGGCGAAGAGGAACGACAGGATGAAATCAACGCTTCCGGTCTTGAAACTCCGGAGTCTTATCCGGATGCACATTGGGCGAGGTCCAGAAATGAACAGCCCGGCGTTTTTGGCGGACATGTGTAAAACCGGAGTCATGAACTCATGATATTTTAAAAAGATTCAGACATAAATAAGATGAACAAAACCTGATAAAGAATACGAAATAAAAAAGGCGGCTGATTCAGCCGCCTTTTTTTATTCCGTGGATCTTTGCTCTATAACTATCACCAACGATATGGTACTGAAAATCCCATGATCTAAAAATGGTGGAAGACATGGTCACCCAAATCTTGCTTTTGTTTTTGATTTTTTGATATATATACATAATATAGGTACATGCGTTTTTCTGTTTAACGATTTCATCCATATGATTTTATTTTCCCAACAGAGCAAAAATATTGCTCGATATGAGGAACATATGAAACCGAAGCTCGCCATATCTGTATTTCTGGTTTTACTATTTTTGACAAATGTTGTCTGCGCTCAAGAGTTAACCATTATCACAGAAGAATATCCGCCGATAAGTTTCAAGAAAGAAGGAGTTATTACAGGTTCATCGGCGGAGGTTGTAAGGGAGATCCTACGCCGTTTGAAACATCCGGATAATATCAGGATGTTACCGTGGGCGAGAGGGTATAACCTGTTAAAAACACAAGAGAACGTTGCCCTTTTTTCAACAGCTCGGACCCAAGAGCGCGAAAGCCAGTTTCACTGGGTGGGGCCCCTTTGCGTCTCACGAAACGGATTCTACGCAAAAAAGGGATCCGGCATTCAGATCAATTCTCTTGAGGACGCCAAAAGGGTTGGGGCAATTGCCACTTATAAGGAAGATGCCAGGGAGCAGATGCTTAAATCATGGGGATTCACGAATCTCGATAGTTCAAGCTCAGGTGCCAGCAACCTGAAAAAATTATTATCCGGTCGCGTTGATTTGTGGTTCTACGACAACATAGGTCAATCCCTTCTCGTAAAAGAGGTTGGTGTTGATCCTGGAGATATAGAACTGGTGTATCCTGTTGTGGAGGTAGGATTGTATATTGCCTTTTCCAAGGGGACATCAAAAAAGATTGTGGAAAAATGGCAGGAAACCTTGGGTGACATGAAACGGGACGGAGTCTTTAGAAAGATCAGCAGAAAATGGCTCCCTGAAGACAGTTTGCCCAAACTTCAACCGGATATTTCAAGAAATAACTTGCAAAAAGTCAAACTAAAAATTTACACAGAAGATTCACCTCCAGGCAACTATCTGAAAAAGGGAGAAGTTGAAGGATTGGCCGTGGACATGGTTCGTGAGATTTTGGTTCGTCTGAAACTGCCTGATAACATTGAGGTGGTACCGTGGGCAAGGGGATATACTCTGGCGTTAAACCAGCCCAATGTGGCTCTGTTTTCCACTACACGCCTGCCCCAGCGGGAAAAACGCTTCAAATGGGTCGGCCCGCTTTACACACAAACCTGGGAATTCTATGGAAAGAAGGGTTCGGACCTGAAGATTAACTCCCTTGAAGACGCCAAAAAGGTTGACCGAATTGGCACGTATCATAAAGATGCAAAGGAGCAATTTCTCAAAAGAAATGGGTTTGTTAATCTTGTTAGCACGAACAAAAATATTAGTAATATTAAGCGGCTTATTGAGGGAAATCTTGATTTATGGGTCAGTTCTGATTTTAATATGCCGTATCTTGCAAAACAGGCCGGTGTTGATCCGGATCAATTGGAACTTGTCTATGCATTCCGGAGCGTCGACAATTATATCGCTTTTTCACTTCAAACACCGGATGATCTTATAAAAACCTGGCAGCAAACTTTAGATAACATAAAAAGCGACGGCACATACACAACATTTTGTAGAAAATACGGTTTCAACCAAAAGTAATTCAATTCACGGTATAGGAAGGAAGAACTGGTGGACAAAGCGCGCAATGAGAATTCTCATTCAAAGATATTTGATATCAAGAGCCGATCCATCTCCAGAGAGTTAACGGTCAGTCTTATTCTGCTCATCATTTTGTTTGAAGGGTTTTTGCTGATGTTTGTCTATACCAGACAGGCTCGGTTTTCACTCAAGGAACTTAATAAAAAGGCTGACGATTACGCCGTCAATATCGGCAAAGTATTGGCGGTGCCGATATGGGACTATGATGATGAGCAGATCAGTAAAATCGGTACCGGTTATGTGCAAAACGAGGTTATCGATGAACTTCACATTACGAACCAACATGATAAAACACTTTTTAAGTTACGTAAAAACACAGCTACTGAAAACCGTATTGAGCGATCCATAGACGTTGTTTATAAGGAGCAAATCATTGGCCGGGCAAAATTATTTCTTTCGCTTGATGCGTACAAGATGGATTTGGCACGGCTCCGTAATGCAATTCTGCTCATTCTTGTCGGATCGTTGATCATCATTTTAATAACCACCGGCGTGCTATTGCGTGTTTTTATGCGAAAACCATTAAGTATTCTACAAAAAGGGATCGACCGTGTTGCAAAAGGAGACTACGCTTATAAATTTGAAGAAATTCACCACAAGGAGCTTTCAGAAATTGCAAATCGATTTAATGAAATGGCTTTCGAAATTCGATCCAGAGAGGCATCCCTACATGCAATGAACAAGGAACTACAACAGGAAATCATCGAGCGCAAACAGGCCGAGCAAGATAAAAAGAAATTCGAAATCCAACTCCGGCAAGCCCACAAAATGGAAGCTATCGGAACGCTTACAGGTGGTATCGCTCATGATTTTAACAATATTCTCGGGATCATTATCGGCAATACGGAATTGGCACTGGATGATATTCCGGAATGGAGCCCGGCGCATTTGAATCTCGAAGAAATTCGTAAAGCCAGTCTTCGCGCCAAAGATGTCGTAAGGCAGCTGCTTAGCTTCAGTCGTCAAACCGATCAAGAACGAAAACCAATTAAACTTGTCCCGGTCATCCAAGATGCCATCAAACTTTTACGCGTAACCATTCCTATGAGTGTTGATATCCGTCAGAATATAGATGATACATCCGATACCATTTTTGCCGATCTTACCCAGATTCACCAACTGATGCTCAATCTTTGCACCAATGCGGCCCATGCCATGGAGGATACCGGGGGGATTTTGGAGATTGGAATAAAGAATGTTGTTTTGGACGAAGTTTCTGCTGCGCTCTATCCTGACCTAACGGCTGGAGAATATGTTAAACTGACGATCAGTGATACAGGTCCGGGGATCAACCCTGAAATCAGGGACAGAATCTTTGATCCGTATTTTACAACAAAGGATGTTGGGAAGGGTACTGGTATGGGGTTGTCAGTGGTGCACGGCATAGTTAAAAGCCACGGCGGTGCAATTATAATTAATAGCGAAATCGAGAGAGGAACCACTGTTAGCATATTTTTCCAGGTGGTTGAAAAAGAGGCCGTTGAAGAAATTGAGACTGAAGAAGAACTTCCTGTTGGGAATGAAAGGATACTGTTTGTCGATGATGAAGCGTCAATGGTTTATGTTGGACGATATAGACTGGAGCGTTTGGGATACAAGATTGAGGCCAAGACGAGTCCTGTTGAAGCATTGGAAGCATTTAATGCCAATCCTGATCAGTTTGATTTGGTGATTACGGACATGAGCATGCCTCAGATGACCGGCGACCAACTGGTGAAAGAGATTCTTAAAACTCGTCCTGATATGCCGACGATTTTATGCACGGGATTCAGTGAAAAAATAGATGAAGATAAAGCAAGGGAGATAGGGATTCGTCAATATATGGAAAAGCCGATTAATAGGCGTGACTTGGCTTTTATGGTCCGCAAAGTTTTGGATGAAAAATGATATGATGCATCAGCATATTAGTTTATTGCTCCTGCTCCTCCCCGGAACATTTTAATTGGCACCGGTTCTCCGAAAGGCACTAATGTCGCTAAATTTTCAAAATAAGGAAAATGTCGTTGTCGGGGTCATTGCGGACACCCATGGTCTTCTTCTGCCGGCGGCGATAAAAGCCCTTAAAGGCGTTGACCTAATTGTTCATGCCGGAGACGTCGGCAATTCCGAAGTTCTGGACGACCTGAAATCCATCGCTCCAGTATTTGCCGTCCGGGGTAATATGGATATGATTGAAGGTCTGAGGGAGCTTCCGGAAACCGAGGTGATCGAAGTTGGTGATGTTCTGCTGTACGCGATTCATGATATTCGCAGACTCGATATTGTGCCTTCGAAGGCTGGTTTTGACGCCGTAATCTTCGGCCATTTACATTGTCCGTCTGTTTCTGAACAAACGGGAGTGCTCTTTCTGAATCCCGGAAGTGCCGCACAGCCGCGCCGTAATTATCCGGCGTCTATAGCCTTACTCCATGTAAGTGGAAATTCAATAAAGGCACAGATTGTCAACATCGATGATGGATCGTTGTGATCCGGAAGCGATGTCCATTAGGTTCACCTGGTAGAGTATCTTAAAATATTTATTGGTGGGTATCCAATAGCGCAAAAAGAAACTGGAAACGGGTTAATTCATGTTGAGTTTCTGAATTGTCCCGGACAAAAAAAAGCCCCTAAAGTTGGTTAAACTATAGGGGCAATACTACTTCAAAAGTGATATTAATATCATTTTATGGTTCGTTTAATACCTGTAAATTATCTTGTGTTTTCTGTTTTGATGCAGAATGTTCCGGTATAGACTCATCGTTTGACTTGACTACAGTTTCATTTATAAGAACTGCCGAGGCGAAAAAAGCTGCAAAGATTGCTCCAAGAGCTACCACACCTACGAACGCATTGGCTGGGGGAACTGCAGCAAATGAAAAAAGCATAATGGTCGCAACAATTAATACCAAACTCTTTTGATTTCTCATAGTCGCACCTCCTATACTTTGATATGTTTTTAATTTCTCTGAAAAAGGCGCTCCAAATTGGCAATAAACCGCGAAATTCAAAGAAGTCAGATTGCTAATAGCCAAAAGCATTATCTAACTTAGTTAATAAAATAGTACCACAAAGTAGCATGTCAAGCATTTTTTTATCCGCTAATTTAAGGGGAAAGTGCTAGATTCTAATTCATCAAGTCTCGGAAAGAAAATACTTAAAAACTAAATTTTGTCACATTGTCCAGATTTATCAGACCTGGCGAAGCTCCTTTTGTATTATTATCACGAAATCGTCACTCTTAAGCGTATATCACCCTAAAATTATTAGATAATGTAGGAAGGGCCATAAAGCTCTATCCTCGGTGTATCTAAATTCCTTCACATAAAAACATTATAATTATTGATGGTTAGGTGTAATTCGTAAATTTTTCTATTACAAAACCTGTATGTATTTCCATTCATAAGCCCTCATGTATTAATCCGATTATAAACGACAATGCTTATAATATTAAATAGATAGGGAATCTGTTCTGCTTGGCATACCTATTGCAATACTTCCTCTGTTCGCATCGTAACAATCGGAGAAACAAACCATAAAAACAGCGATGATCCGGGTAAGTCCAGGTAAGCTTACTCTTGCTTTTTTGGGGTATCTTAATGTGTGTCGTCTATGGACTCTATAGATAAGCACAGATAGGTTCAGGCTGTTTGACTAATTTGGCTTCAACACCTGTAAATGACATTTTGATAAGGAATAAACGCTTATAGCTCAGTAGCGATTTTATTATATGAAGCTTCATTGCTGTATCTCCCTCTTCGCTGGAGACCTATTTCAGGCGGCAAGCAGCTTAGGATTTCATAATACTGAAAGGGTCATCACCTTCCGGAAAATTTTAAATTAATCAGAGGTAATATGTTAAACACAAATGGTTCATACCGCTTTAAGGCGGATATTGTTTTCCCGTGGCTGTTGTTTTTCACTTTAATATCAGTAATAACGTTGACTTGGTGGCAGGTGGAAGCCCTGAAATCTGTAGAATCCTGGAAGTTTGTACGATCCTGGTCGACGATAAACTATTTAGGCGTTGGGTTAACCTTCTGGACCTTTTTGACGTTGGCATGGCGTATTTGGTTTGCCTGTCGTTATCGGTCCTATGCGCCTCTACCCGACAGTGCCTTGCCGACCATCACTATAGTTATACCAGCCTACAACGAAGGCCGACAGATTCTGCACACCGTTCGATCGGTTATGAGCAGTCGGTATCCGATGGAAAAAATGCAGGTGATTTGTGTTGATGACGGCTCAAAGGACGATACGTGGGAATGGATGCAAACTGCCCAACAAGAGTTTCCCTGGCGCGTGCGGCTTATTCGTCAGCCTTTTAACCGAGGTAAACGTCATGCCTTGATGGCCGGTTTCGCTAAAGCTACAGGGCAGGTATATGTGACTATTGATTCTGATTCAGAAGTGCTGCCCGATACCCTCCGCCATTTGGTCAGTCCTCTGGCCAGTGATCCGCGTGTCGGCGCTGTTGCCGGCAATGTGCGCGTATTGAATCTTGCCGAAGGCGCCATCCCTAAAATGATGGAGGTTTCGTTTACCAGCGCCTTTGATTTCATCCGATCCGGTCAGAGCGTCTATGGCGGTGTATTTTGTACGCCCGGTGCACTTTCAGCCTATCGGGCGGACGTGATCAACCCCCTTCTGCCAAACTGGATCAATCAAACCTTTATGGGACGCCGTGCTGCCATCGGTGAAGACCGCGCTATGACCAATCTGGTCCTAAGTTGCGGCTTTCGAGTGGTATATCAGCGTAAGGCCGTGGTATTGACCAAGATACCAACCACTTTCACAGGTCTGCGCAGGATGTTGTTAAGATGGGCACGAAGTAACGTACGTGAAAACCTGGTGATGCTCTCTTTCATGATCGGTCGTTTCCGACCCACTGATAGCGGTAGCGGCTGGATTCGACTGTTCAGCACAACCCAATTTATTCGTATGACCTTGGGCGAAGCCTTCAAGTTCGCTGTGATGGCCCAACTGCTGCTGGCTCCCGTGCATACGCTATTTATCTTGGCGGTGGCTTGTATCATCAGCGCTTCCATACCTGCTTTGGTATATCAGAAGCGCTACGGCGGGTGGTTCGGCTGGCGCTGGGCGATCCCCTATGCTTTTTACTGGTTGTTCTGCTTGTATTGGATTTCGCTCTGGGGACTGCTAACGGCTTCCCGATCTGGCTGGCTAACCCGCGGACTGTTGAACGTTGCTCCGCCGTCTAAGCTGCCGACGGCCCTTCCAACGGCCAGCACGTCCAGAGTATTTTCAAAGGCCGCCTGAGTGGTCTGATATTTTCAATCATACCTCGGAAAGGAGTGATACCTTTAAATGAAGCAGAGATTTGGCTTGATTTTATCCTGGTATCCTACTTTAAATCTTGTATCCGGAAAATTTTGTAAATGGTTGCGATTTCGATTTGCATTCTTCAATCCAAGACCGGTGGTTTGCTGCTGTATTTTGAATTCTGATGTTCGCCCAGAAGTTGTGATATCGAACCATTAAAAACAACCTATCCATTTGACAATAAAAGCCATTTAGTATTTTTTGGCTCTTACCATAAAAAACCTAAAAAAGGTGCCAATACAACATGTTACAGCCGATTGGGGGCAGCGAAGTGGATAGGCCGTTACACGAAAATAAAAGACTCTTAGATCGTTATTACATCGCCATAAAAAGTATGGTTTCGGCCATGTTTATCACAGCGGACGACCCAGTTGTATGATAAAGATCGGACCGGTTTCGTCCAAACCGTCAGGCTGCTTTAGAGGCCAGGCGAATCCTATGCGAAAGGACGACAGGTTGCCCCAGGCGATTTCCAGAGAGGTGATCAGCTCAAATCCGGCGCCGACCAGAATATCGTCGCTGGAAGGACGATCACTGGCTATCCCGGTATCGACAAAGGTGCCCAGATAGATACGGTGAAAGTATAGAGGCAGGGTTTTATATCCGGCCTGCAGGTTGACCAGCGGCCAAAGAACCTCGATACCGGAAGTGATTGCCTGACCGGCTTCCAGAATATTAGAGTCGAATCCACGTAGAGGAAACAAGCGGGTGGGACGTTGAGTAAAGTAACCTTCAGTAACGTTTCCGCCGATTCGGTAAGTGGTATGCCCCGGGATTAAGTCTCCCCAGGTTTTGCCGGCTTCGAGATGAAGCGATGTGTAGATTTGCTCCCCGAACCAGAGTACGCCGCCTCCGAACAGCGATTGGCTGCCTTCCGTAAAAACATCGAGGTTGAGCCGTACGCGGTGACGGCCAAAGGTTTTATTCAGGCTGGAAGCGGCCCAGTACTCGTCCTCGGATGGCCCTGCTCCCTCAAGGGGTTCATAGTTGCGTCCATTCATTGAGAGTTCGATCTCCTTGATGCCCCGCGGTGTCCAAAAAAAGCTGAACTCATTGCGGGATTCATCGACAACCTGATTCAACCGGGTCGTATAGGACAGGGGATAACGTGTCAGTTGACCCCCGAGGTCATTGATTTTTCCGCCCAATCGCCCGGAAAAAAAATCGGTACCTGATGCATAGCGCAACCCGGCATCGATGGTATACTTTTCGGAGACATCACGGCCTTTGGTATCAACGCCGATCTGAAAGTCCGATCCGTCGTAGAAGGCATCGGGTGCCAGATAATTCGGGAGTATACTTTTTAAGGGTGTGTAAGGTTTGGCGTTTAAAGAAAGTTCTGATTTTAGGGGGGCGGAGGTGTCCTTCCGGTCGGTTTTAAATTCAGTCCGGGGTACACCATCTAATTCCAGAGCTGCAACCTGCCAGCCGTTTGCTGCCAGGCAAAGATAGTTGTCCCCGCGTGGCAAAAGCGCTGCGGTTTTACACCGGGTCAGCGGCTGCATGCGGGCGTCGTGGATTTGAAATCGGCCGGAAATATTGGAAGCAAAAACCAGGCGGCCTTCTTGAATCCAGGGATCTACCTCCAGGGAAGGCGCTGTAGTAATCCGACGCCAGGCTTTGTCATAGAGCCAAATGTCCCAGTTGCCGTTTAGATTGGCCGACACGGCAATGCGTCCCTGCTGGTCCATAACGGGCCCCGACATTTGAATGACACCCGGCGGTCCGGGAATAAGGGCAATCGCATTCAGCTGGGGGCCCCAAAGGCGGGTTGTGAAAGACACCTTACCTTTCGGCAGCAGCATCAGATAAGGACGGTGACCCTTTCGGGTGACAGCCACACCCCCAGGACCGGATCCCAGACATGATCGAGATCATATGGCCAGGATGTATCTCCCTGGTACTCAATGAGTCTGGAAATACCTTTGTCGTCAAACTCTGATAACCACAGGATCTTATACGCATCCTTAAATCCGTAACGGCTCCGGTGTTGCAGCTTTATTACACCGGGATAGATGCCGGAACGATTCCAATAGATAAAGGGGTCGGGCCAATATCCGGCGATATGCAGACCTTCGTCCCCATCATTTTCAGCGTCGTATTCCATTTTAAAGCCTTGCCAGAGAGCGCCCCAGGTGGTTCCAAAGGTTTCCCTGGCCTTCAAATCAATTTCAATCGGGATAATACCGCGTCCGTGCCTTTGGATGAAATCCAGGAGGCGATCCCATCCGTATTTTTTGTAAATCCAGAAGACAAAAGGCCTACCGTAGATTATATAGCCATAATGTCCCGGCCAAAGCTCGGGATGGTTGCTGATCAAATCCAGGTCAGGGGGGGCGCGGTGGTACGGAAGATTTCGGCCGAGATGGGATCCAGCAGGGTTTTGTTCTGGTATAATTTGTATAGCAAGGCGCAGAGGCCGTCTAAAATCCACTCCGGCAGGACAATATTGGGTGAAATGATTTCGCCAAGCACCGTATGCACCTTGGCAGGGATGCCGTCACGAAGACTGAATATGGCCTGTAAACAAAGACCCCGGAAAAGAAAATAGGTCCAGGGGTCAGACTCGGTGTAGCCGTCTTCCATTACGCCGGGGGCCCGCAGGGGGATGCGGATCTCGCGATGGGGAATCATGTTTACACGCACTTCGGGTAAATCCAAGTCTTCATCCAGAACCACATGCAGGGGATAGCGAATCGTTAAGTTTTGACTTGAGAGGAAAGCGACGATTTTCTCAAGGTTTTCCAACAATTGTGCGGCAATTTGATCCTCCTTCTCAGGAAAGTAAAGGTTCAGACCGTCTTTTTCAACCCGTTGCAGTGCCCACCCGTTTACAGCCGGAAACGTGAGCAACATCATTCCCAAAAGCACTATTCGCTTGATCAACTGCACAACTCCTCACATTTATTTTCTGCTATTTTCGGCGCCATTCCAGTCCGCATCCAAACCACCGCTTCCCAATAAAGATTTTGATGGAACTAACAGAGAGAACCTGGATTGTCAATCGCTGAATTCTCTGCAACGCTTCAAAATTACGGACAATTTAGGCTTTGTACTCATTTTTAAAACTAAATGGGTCAAGAACTTGCTTTTTAGCCATGAGCCCTCTATATTAAAGCCACAAGGGCCTATCGAGGGATCTATGGAGCGGAATTTCTGGAAAACCTGTAAAGTACGTGTCTGTATCGTCTTAATGTTATTTCTGGGAGGAAATCGACTCTGTTCTTCGATCAACTTAATATCTTTGATCTTCCAAAAATCGCCGTCCATCACAAACGCCAAGGATAATATCGTTCCAGCCGGTAATGACTTGCGTCAAGATGCCTATTATCAGGTATTGACTGCGCTGTATCGCTGGCAATCAATGACTAAATCAATTGATTTTGAAGAATAATTGCACAATAGTTGTGCAAATTTAAAATTTGTCATTATAATAAATGGACTGACAATATGAAAACAAATTATAAAGTCATATATTCTGACTCAAAAAATATGGAAAGCGTACCTTCAGAGAGCGTTGATCTCATGGTAACATCGCCGCCTTACCCGATGATTGCAATGTGGGACGAAATGTTCGCCCAGCAAAGCTCATCTGTTAAAAAGGCTTTGGAAAAAGGAGATGGAGCCCATGCCTTTGAATTGATGCATCAAGTGCTGGACCCTGTATGGAAAGAGGTCTACAGGACGCTAAAGTTCGGTGGTTTTGCCTGCATTAACATTGGCGATGCAACCAGAACCATTAACGGTAATTTTGTGCTGTATCCAAACCACATGAGAATTTTGAAAAGTGCGCTGGAACTTGCTTTTTCGTCGCTACCTTGTATACTGTGGAGGAAACAGACTAATGCACCCAACAAGTTCATGGGATCAGGGATGCTTCCGGCAGGTGCTTATGTGACGTTGGAACATGAGTATGTTTTAATTTTAAGAAAAGGCCCGAAGCGTGAGTTTAAAAAAGAGAACGATAAGAAGATAAGACGTGAAAGCGCTATATTTTGGGAAGAGCGCAATCACTGGTATTCGGATGTATGGTTTGATGTTAAGGGAACACCGCAAGCTTTGAGCCATAAAGATTCTCGATTGAGGAGTGCGGCTTATCCTTTTGAGGTCGTGTATCGACTGATCAATATGTATTCGGCCAAGGGCGATACGGTTCTTGATCCTTTCTTGGGAACAGGAACTACAATCGCCGCCGCAATTGCCTCAGGGAGAAACAGCATCGGTTACGAAATAGATCCTTCTTTGGAAAATGTTATTGATCGTATTATGGATGTTATCGTTGACTCGTCCAAACAGTTAATTCGGAAAAGACTTGCCAAACATATGGAGTTTGTTGTTGACCGGTTAAAAATAAAGGGCAGGTTTAAATACGAAAATGTATACTATGGCTTCCCAGTGATGACCGCACAGGAAAAAGAGTTGATAATTAATGACCCTGTGAATATCACAAAGCCGGATGCCGGGATGTTTGAGGTCGATTATTCAGATAAGGCACAGTCAGAATTTTGTAAAAATTGGCCTGACGAGTTTAAAGAGAATAAACTTGATTTTATCAGCCAAAATTTGCGCCATGCTGTAACTGTTAAAAATTCGTCCCAGATGGAGCTTTTTTAAAAATTAAACTCAATATTAATACCGTCTTTCTTCTTATCATATACAAAGTGCCACGGGCGTAAGCCTGTGGGAATCTACTGTCTTTTTTCGTTTTAGATCATGCAATCGGTAATATATAATCAGCAAGCCTAGAGGATGTCTGACGCAGATTTTGACTGAGTGTCCTTGAGATTCCTTTGAGAATTGTTATGCCGATTTGAGGATAGTCTTTAAGTATCGTATCGAAACTCATCTGGGTTAATGTGAAAAAAGAGGATTTTGTACGGGCTTTTGCCGTCGCCGATCTAGGGAAGTTATCAAGAATTGACATTTCACCAAAAGAACGTCCCTTCGGTAAAGCGGCAATTACGATACTGTCTCCAGTTACAGATTTTTTAAGAACATCGATTACTCCATCCAATACAAAGCAGATATAATCTCCTTTATCCCCTTCTTTAAAAAGGATTTCACCCTTATCGATATCATAATAATTCATATGGCCTGCAACAATATTTAGTTGGTTTCCCTTGAGAGCATCAAATAATGGAAAGTCAATAAGGTAGTCGATGATGTCTTTTCTCATCTTGTTTTCACGTATGGCTTTATTTTTTTTCATTACTTCACCTACGGGCTTATAAATCCTCTATCAGATTATCAGGCTAAAATTATATTAAAAACTTACAGTTAACGCCACGTATAAACCGGAATTATCAAAATCAAGCTTCACATCATCTTCCTCGACATCAATTTTTAAAAAGCGATATCCGCCGTGAATGTCCAGAAACGGGAACGGTGTTAAAGAGATCTCAGCCTGACCATCAAAAGCCGTATTGTCACTATATCCGATACCGGTTACCAGCACACGGGCTTCTATAATATCTTTTAATATACCCACATGAAAATTGGCACCTACCATGGGAATCGGTGCGGTGAAATCCTCTTTGGCCGTGACGGTTGCTGAAGCGATTGAAGCAGATCCGTCAAATACCATCAGCCTGGCAACCAATCCCAAAGAACCGCCGGCCAGAAAGTTCTCCAGATCAATCAAATCATATCTATACATAACGTCGTAATGATCATACTCCAGACTACTGACGACCCTTTCATTTGCCTGGAAAAGCTCCCCATTAAAATAAATATCTTTTGTAAGAACGGTGTCGCCGTCATAATCCAGGTTGTAAAACGCCAAGCTGAGGTGATGTTTCCCTATTCCGGTAAACACTTCGATAACCGGATAGCTTTCATTGTCAACGCCCAGATCATCTTCCAAATCAAGCTCGGTGCCAACGATACTGGCATCGTCTACGCGGATAACGCCGGACAGTTCCGGAAACCAGTAGTATCCCCGAACGCCCAGTTCAAAGGCAGAAACCGGCAATACAATACCAAAAACAGCTAAAAAACAGATGAATAGCAAAAACATGCGTTTCATGTAAACCTCTCTTTTGTTTGGGTTATACACCACGAGAGGTCAGCCCATTTGCCGATAGACTTCTGAAAATAGAAAACGCCTTAGTACCCAATTGTATGAAGGCGTTTGCTGGTACCTTCGGTAGCCCGGCTATCATGGCCCTTGGAGCTTTTGACCCGTGGCTTTGCGTCACTGCCTTTCGACAGCTTTGCCCTTTCGTTGGTAAAATTATTAAGGAATATAATAGAACATTTCGAAGACGAAGTCAAATATTAAAGCGATTGGCATTGGTTTGCTTTTTATCTTTTTTTTGAAAAGAAAGCTGAAATTTTTATTCCCATGTAGTAGTTGCGAGATCTGCTCCTATGGAAATCTGAAATCGGTTCAACTGGTTGTTATTTCAAACTCTGAGGATTGAACTGTCAAGTGATGTATTGACTGCCTTGGGATTCTGTCAAATCAAGTATAGGTCTGGACAGCTAAATCGTAGCGAAATCTAAAAAGACCATACATTTCCGACAGGTCCACTTTCGTGTCCAATAATGTGCCGAATGTGACATGAAACAGGGCAAATCAGCTTGATTTTGCGACAACACGAGATAAAAAAAGCGGCTGTTAAGCCGCTTTTTTTGTTGAGAGAACTTTGGTCGGGGCGAGAGGATTTGAACCTCCGACCCCTTGAACCCCATTCAAGTGCGCTACCAGACTGCGCTACGCCCCGACGATAAAAAAATGATTAACACTTCAGATATACGATGTCAAGATATGACCTGAATCTTGCGTGAAAATTGGTAAGTATTTGGTTGGGTAAGATATGTTGGGGTAATTTATAAGATATTTCAACATAGTGTCAAAATGTTGTTGACGATTGCATAAAAAGAACGTTTTATTCAATGAATGTCGTTTGTAAAAAACGGAGATGACATGCTGAGCAAAGACAATAAATCTGTCAGGCCCCCGCGCTTGAAGCCGGGCGATACCATCGGCATTGTTGCGCCGGCCGGTCCGTTTGATTCTGAAAAATTCATGAAAGGCAAAACGGTTCTGGAATCCATGGGGTTTCAGACTTTTTTTGATGAAGGTATTTTTCAGAAACATGGGTTTTTGGCCGGAACCGACATCCAGCGGACGGATCAGTTGAATCGTCTGTTTGCCGATCCAACTGTTCAGGCAATTGCTTGTGCCCGGGGCGGATATGGGAGCATACGCATTCTTTCGTTTCTCGATTTTGAGACCATTAAAAAACATCCTAAAATCTTTTTGGGGTTCAGCGATATCTCAGCGCTGCTGTCTGTGCTTTACGAACAATGCGGCCTAGTCACCTTTCACGGACCTGTGGTGACCACCCTGGCAAAAGCCACTGAAAAGACCATTATGGCCATGAAAACGGCTTTGACATCTGATGCGCCGCTTGAACTGACCCCTGAAGACGGGAAGGTGATCAAGCCGGGTGTGTGTTCAGGGCTTGTGGCCGGCGGGAACCTGACCACGCTGTGCCATCTGGTCGGAACACCTTATGCTCCGAATTTTAAGGGAAAGATTCTGCTCCTTGAGGATGTGGGAGAAATGCCGTATCGCATCGACAGAATGTTGACACAAATGAAATTGGCCGGATGTTTCAACGGTATTGCCGGCTTGATTCTCGGCGTTTTTGAAGAATGTGGCCATCTAAATGAGATCGTCGAAATTTTTAACAATATATTTGAAAATGCGAATATTCCGATTTTGGCCGGCTTTGGCATGGGCCATGGAGAACATAATCTGACAATTCCAATGGGACTGGGCGCAACGCTGGATACCGATAAAAACCGGTTGCTGTTTCATGAACCTGCAACGGTGGTATGAGTGGTGAAAAAAAATATATGGCGATGAGGGACCTTTGTCGAAAATATCATGTAAAGTGATGGGACGATGAAGCACGTCAACCGTTTGATGAAAGATGCCGTTGCAGACAATGTGTTTCCCGGCGGGGTCCTTTTGGTTTCGCTGGATCGCAACGTCGTTTTTTTTGAAGCTTACGGTGATGCCAATCTTTTTTCTGGTCGTAAAATGACCAAGGAAACGATTTTCGACCTGGCGTCTCTGACAAAACCTTTGGCCACGACCCTTGCCGTCATGGAGCTGATCCGACAATCCAGGTTGACCTTAAAAGACCATCTGGGGTCCATTTTATCTTTATTAAAAAATACCGACAAAGAAAAGATCCGGGTAGAAAATCTGCTGTATCATAACTCAGGATTTCCGGATTATCGTCCCTATTATGAATCGCTAAAAAAATTAGAACCTGGGCAAAGAAAAGATGCCTTGAGGGAATTTCTGATCAAAGAACCGTTGATTCATCCCCCCGGCCATCAGGTGGTATACAGCGACCTCGGATTTATGGTGCTGTGCTGGGTGATCGAAGAGGTGGCTGGAATTCGTCTGGATCATTTTGTTACGGAAATTATTTATCGCCCTTTGGGCCTTAAGTCGCTATTTTTTTTGCCGGTTGATAAAAAGCCACCTGATGCAGAATTTGCCGCTACCGAGAGATGTCCGTGGCGGGGCATACTTTTGGAGGGTGTTGTTCATGATGATAATGCATATTCAGTGGGCGGCATCGAAGGGCATGCCGGCCTTTTCGGGACGGCCGGGGATGTTTTTGACCTTCTGTCCGAACTGATGGCTGTAAATCGGGGATCTGTTTCAACAGGTGTATTTGATATCGATTTAACCCGACGCTTTTTAAGTTTAAATAAGCAAAACGGACGGGCACTTGGTTTTGACACCCCATCTTTAAAGGGTTCGAGTTGCGGCCGGTATTTTTCAAAAAGAACCGTGGGGCATCTTGGATTCACCGGTACATCTTTTTGGATGGATCTGGATCGAGCAATTGTTGTTATTCTGTTGACCAATCGCATCCATCCGTCCCGGGATAATAACCGGATAAAAGCCTTCAGACCGAAATTGCATGATGCGGTCATGGAAAATTTTGCGGTTGGCAGATTACCAAAATGTTAATTGGCATAAATATTGCTTAAACCAATTCTGATACTATTTTTTAAAATCATATACTCCAATCAAAAAGATGGCTATTGTGATAATTCTCTTGTCATTATAGAACAATTTTGATATTTTGAAATATTTTATAACATCTTTTAACATCAGGCTTATTTCAAAGATTGTAAAGATAATATTAAGACGAACTGACAGGTAAACTTTTAGCGTGTGAAGATGAGGAGTTATGGCTCTATTTTTAGATAAACTACTCGGTTTTTTTTCAAATGATCTTGCCATTGATCTGGGTACGGCAAATACGCTTGTTTATGTTAAAGGCAAAGGCATTGTGTTGAATGAACCCTCGGTGGTTGCGGTCCGAACGGATGGTCGCATGAAAAACCGTGTTCTGGCTGTTGGGCTCGAGGCCAAGAATATGCTGGGAAGAACACCCGGTCACATTGTGGCCATTCGACCTATGAGGGATGGCGTTATCGCTGATTTTGAAGTTACCGAGGCGATGCTTCGTCATTTTATCCATAAGGTCCACAACAGGAGGACGTTTGTTCGGCCAAGGATTGTGATCGCCGTGCCATCTGGAATTACCCAGGTTGAGAAACGTGCCGTCAAGGAAGCGGCTGAATCAGCCGGTTCGCGTGAGGTGTTTCTGATTGAAGAACCCATGGCGGCGGCCATCGGGGCCGGCCTTCCCATAACCGAACCGATATGTAATATGGTTGTCGATATTGGTGGCGGTACCACTGAAGTTGCGGTCATATCTCTTGCAGGAATCGTTTACAGCCGGTCCATTCGGGTGGCAGGCAATAAAATGGATGCTGCCATTATTCATTATATCAAACGGAAATATAACCTGTTGATCGGCGAGCGGACAGCCGAAATCATTAAAACGACCATCGGAAATGCATATCCTGAGCCCCAGGATCTTGAAACAATAGAAGTCAAAGGCAGGGACCTTGCATCAGGGATCCCCAAGATTTTGGCCATCGATTCGGAAGAGATTAGGGTGGCGATTTCAGAACAGGTAGATGCCATAGTAGAAACCGTCAAAATAGCATTGGAACAAACACCGCCTGAATTGGCTGCCGATATTGTCGATAGAGGAATTGTATTGACAGGTGGTGGCGCACTATTAAAGAATTTGGACAAGCTTCTCAGGGAGGAAACCAGCCTTCCTATAACGATAACCGAAAATCCATTACTTACAGTGGCACTTGGCTCTGGGGTAGCTCTCGATAGCATTGAAATCCTCAGGCAAGTTGTAATTCAGTAGATACATGTTTTCGAAAAAGATGGTAATGATTATTGGCGTGATCGTTCTGATTGCTGTCAACATCATACTCCTTTCTGTTTTCAATCGCCGTTATATTTCTTATTATAGACCCGGACGGATCGCTATTTCTTTAATCGCCCCTTTTCAGAAGGCTTCCACCAGTTCTATCTGTTTTGTAAGAGATATTTGGCGACATTATTTCTTTGTGGTTAATGTTGCGAAAGAGAATGATAATTATCAAAAAGCATTAAACAAAGCTTTTGAAAACAACATCCAGCTCAAAGAACTTAAGCTTTCCAATTCCCGCCTTCGAAATTTGCTGAATTTTGAGAAGACGATAACAGATCGTGTCCTTTCAGCCGAAGTCATCGGCAAGGATCCTTCCCCCTGGTTTAAAACCGTTCTTATCGATAAAGGCAAAAACGACGGGGTTGAAACAGGTATGGCTGTGGTGGTTCCCAAAGGAATCGCAGGGCAAGTTACAGATGTTTCCTCCAATTATTCTAAAGTTTTGTTGATTATCGATCATAACAGCGCGGTGGATGCATTGGTACAAAATGACAGAGCGCGAGGCATCATCAAAGGTGGTTCAGCAGGACAATGCCTTTTTAACTATGTATTGCGAAAACATGATATTGAAATAGGTGATATCGTCGTTTCATCCGGGTTGGATGGTGTTTTTCCAAAGGGGCTTGCCGTAGGGCATGTCTCGGCCGTCATCAAGCCAAAATCCGGGATATTTCAGGAAGTGACCATTACACCATATGTTGATTTTGAAAAACTTGAAGAGGTTTTGATTGTATTGAACCCAAAAAAGAAAGAATTTGAGTCTGAGCAATGACGTATTGCTTACATATCTTTATATGCCTTTGTCTGATCGTCATTCAGACGACAGTTATGCCCTATATCCCTTTATTTGAAAGATTCTATGATCTTTTAACCCCCTTTATTATTTATTTAAGTATCTTCCGTTCCGTTCGTGAAGGCATGGTCATTATTTTTATTTTTGGCTTTTTCATGGATATCATTTCCGGAGGGCCTTTTGGTCTCTATTTAACAGCCTATGTATGGCTGTTTATTGGCGTGCGATGGGCAATTACCTTTCTGCATGTCAGTGACAGCCTGCTTTTGCCATTTGTTGTTGCTGCGGGAGTATTAATGGAGAATTTCATATTCATTGGAACCAGTGCCATGTTTGAACAAGGTTCACGGATCTCTGAAGAAATGGTGAGCACGATTTTCGTGCAGGTTCTATGGGCCATATTCACCGGCCCGTTTTTTCTGATGTTTTTTAATTACTCACATCGGCAGTGGGATCGATGGTTCAAGGAAATATTTGTTAAGAAAAATTAAAAAGAATTCAATAAAAACATTTCTTTGAGGAACGCTTTGACCAAATATTTAAAAACTGCGGATCAGGATTGGTACAAACAACGATTGGCTAGAATAGCGTTTTGTGTTGCAGGAACCTTTTGTCTGATTTTTATACGTTTGTTTTACCTTCAGGTGATTAATGGTGAGGAGTTAAGGCGATTATCGGAAAACAATTGTATTCGCCTGCAAAGTACAGATCCATCCAGAGGAATGATTTTTGATCGTAATGGAATACTGCTGGTTGATAATCGACCGGCGTTCGATCTTAACATTGTGTTAAAAGATGCCAAACCGGTTGAGCAGACTGTCAATAAATTGTCTAAATACATCAATGTTCCTGAATCTGAACTGATGTCAAAGATTGAGAACGACAAAACGGTTTCATCCTATAAACCGATACTTTTGAAAAAGGATATCGGGCGGGATGCTTTGGCTGCCATCGAGGTGCGAAAATTCGATCTTCCAGGGGTTGTTGTCGATGTAAAACCTCGCCGACACTACATAGAGCGACAGACGGCCGCTCATCTCATCGGGTATTTGAGCGAAATAAACGCCGATGAACTGAATTCGGGAGAATATCCAGGGCATACGGTTGGCGATTATATCGGAAAGTTTGGAATCGAAAAAATATTTGAGTCTTTCCTTCAGGGAAAAAGAGGGGGGCGTCAGGTTGAAGTCAATGTCATGGGGCGGGTGGTTAGAAATTTAAAAACAGTCGACGCCCAGCCGGGACAGAACCTTTATCTGACCATCGATTTGCGTGTTCAGAAAAAGGCTGAAGCGCTATTAAAAGGTGTCGCCGGTGCCGTGGCGGCCATGGATCCTCAAACAGGCCAAATCCTTGCCTTGGCAAGTTCTCCTTCGTTTGACCAGAATATCTTTGTTGACGGCATGTCGCATGAGCAGTGGGATGCACTGGTTTCCAACCCGTTAAGACCGCTTGCAAACAAGGTTATCCATGGTGAGTATCCTCCGGCATCTACCTTTAAAATCATTACCGCAATTGCGGGGCTCGAGGAAGGCGTTATCGATAAAAATACGACCTTTTATTGTCCTGGATATTATAAATATGGTAATCGGGTTTACAGATGCTGGAAGCCTGCAGGCCACGACAGCGTCAATGTGATCAAAGCGCTGGCTGAATCCTGTGACGTTTATTTCTATCAAGTCGGCCAGAAACTGGGCATAGATCGTTTGTCAATGTACGCCATTGCTTCTGGTTTGGGATCGCCTACCGGGATCGACCTGGATCACGAAGCAGCGGGGCTCATTCCGACGGCAGAATGGAAAAAGCGTCGTACCGGTGTTGCCTGGCAGGGAGGAGAAACTCTCTCAGTGGCGATTGGACAAGGCTATGATCTCGCAACACCCTTGCAGATGCTTGTTTTAACATCAGCAGTGGCAAATGGCGGAAAAATGTACAAGCCTTTAATACTCAAGTCTGTCTATTCACCGGAAGGATCGGTTATCCTTGAAAGCAAAAAGCAATTAGTCGGCAAGCTGCCTGTTAGTAAGAAAACATTGGAGATTATAAAAGAAGGCCTGAAAGAGGTTGTTAACAATCCAAAAGGAACCGCATGGATTGCCCACGTCGAGGGCCTCGATATCAGTGGAAAAACAGGGACTGCCCAGGTGGTTGGGCGCAGCAAAGAGCGCGGTCTGTCTGAAGAAGAATTGTCACACCGGCTAAAATCACATGCATGGTTTGTTGCTTATGCGCCATCTGTTGATCCTAAAATAGCAGTTTCTGTAATTGTAGAGCATGGTGGTCATGGATCAAGCGCGGCGGCGCCCATTGCAAGGGAACTCATTAAAACTTATTTTGGACAGGATGAAAACTCAGAACCGGATAAACTGAAAGTCGCCGGTCACCAGTAATCAGTAACGCTTTCGGCTCGAATGATTCACTGTTCAAACAAAATTAAAATGTAATGAAGAAGCGGCTTTTTTTAATTTTGGGTGCGAAACTTGAGTATTAACATAATGGATTGAAGCAATAATGATCGATCGCAGATTTGTAAAACATTTTGACTGGGGCCTACTTGGGCTGACGTTTTTAATTGTATGCTTGGGGCTTTTGACACTCTATAGTGCAGTCACATCATCAACGGCAGGGCCGCAAAAAATACTGTATTTTAAGCAACTGGTCTGGTATTGCATCGGACTGGCAGCAATGATTTTTTCTCTTTTCATTAATTACAAGTTGTTGGATCGATGGGCCCCTATCATCTATGCAATGTGTATGTTCCTTTTATTATATGTATTGCTGTTCGGCAAATATGTGGCAGGGGCACGGCGCTGGATTATGATGGGGCCTGTTTCAATTCAACCGTCGGAACTTGCCAAAATCGCTGTCATCATGATTCTGGCAAGGTATTATTCCAAACATGCCAATATCGGAGGATTAAATTTGCGTGAGCTGTTTATCCCCTTTGTATTGGCGATAATTCCTTTTATTTTAATTGTTAAACAACCGGATTTGGGTACAGGCATGATTGTGCTTTTAATTGCCGGTTCAATGACAGTTTTTGTAAAAATTGAAAGACGTTCGCTTTTATGTATCATCACTTCGTGTACCATAGCAGTTCCTTTGGTTTGGTTTTTTTTGAAAGGATATCAAAAGCGGCGGATATTGACATTTTTAGATCCGGAACGTGATCCACTGGGTGCCGGTTATCACGTTATACAATCCAAAATTGCCATCGGTTCGGGTATGATTTCCGGCAAGGGGTTTTTAAAAGGAACTCAAAACGCACTCGCCTTTTTACCTGAACAACACACGGATTTTATTTTTTCTGTTTTGGCCGAGGAATGGGGATTTATCGGTGCTTTTATTCTTTTATGCCTGTTTTTGATTTTTATCATTTGGGGATTGAACATTGCGTATCGGTGCCGGGAGCCCCTTGGTACCATTATCGCTGTCGGGGTTACCGCAATGATCTTCTGGCAAGTTTTTATCAATATGGCCATGACAATGGGGCTGATGCCCATTGTCGGCGTGACGCTGCCGTTTATCAGTTACGGGGGTTCATCGGTCATTACCACAATGATTTGTGTCGGCCTTTTGCTGAACATCAGCATGAGACGCTTCCTTGCTGAATAGCCAAAAGATGCATCACAACCATGAATAACCCGCGTTAACTATCCGGGACAACAAATTTTATTTATTTTATAGCTCGGGGGAGAGTATGATAAAAACAAAAAATCCTGACACTATAACCATGTTGCTTGGACCGGGCACCACCATCGAAGGGACCATCGAGTTTGAACATACGGTTCGGCTGGAGGGCAATGTCGTTGGAAAAATTTATAGCAATGACGGTAAGCTGATCATCGGAGAGACGGCTACTGTAAATGGGGAGATCATGGTTAACGTTGCCATCATAATGGGCAGGGTAAACGGTAAGATCAATGCCGGAAAAAGAGTTGAAGTTTATCCGCCGGGACGTATTGAAGGAGACATTCAGTCTCCGGCGGTTCTCATTAAATCCGGAGTCATATTTAATGGAAATTGTTCCATGAAAGTGTGAACAATTTTATTGTAGCGGAAACAGATTATATGAAAAATTATCTTTCCCCCTAAAAGCCTGTCGAAAATTAAAAAAAACCTTTGACAACATTTTTGGCTGATGTTATAGACCGCCGAGTTAAAAACGTAAGTGGACAGAATTCTATTTAAAAAATTCATTTAAAAAATTGGATTGCAGGTTTCAGCGATGGAGGATCTTTATATGAAAATTTCCGGTTTAAACCTGAAAAATTATATCGTTTTCATTTTGTTTCTATCACTATCCTTGGTGTCGTTTGCAGGGGTAGCTTTTGGTGCTTCAATATCGGTTTTGCCGGATATATCACTCTTTGTACAAATTGCCAATTTTCTCATTATCATATGGGTGCTCAACATCATTTTATACCGGCCGATTCGAAAAATACTCATTGACAGAAAGGAAAAAATTACAAGTCTTGAGCAGAATGTCGAAAAGCTGAATGAAGATGCGGCGGGGAAAGATGAGGCATTTCTTTCAGGTATAAAAGATGCCAGGGTCAGGGGATTAAATGAAAAAGAAGTCTTGTTAAAAGAGGCGGCTGAGGAAGAAAAAAAGATTATAGAACAAATTAATCAAAAGGCTCAGGCAAATCTTGCGGAAGTTCGCGAAAAGGTCGCAAAGGATGCACAGAATGTTCGAGCATCTCTATATAAGGAGATTGATACTTTTGCAAATGCCATAAGTGAAAAAATTTTGGGGAGGGCTGTTTAATGAACCTGAATTGTAAAAAATGGCCTAAAAATAACCTAAAGCGACTGATCTTTAAAAAAGGATCGATCATGATGGTTATAATGACGATGCTTTTCTTCTGTTTTATCGGAGTGTCTGTGGCCTCGTCGGAAGGTGAGAGCAAGTCAAAAGGATGGGTGGCGACGGACACCTACAAGGTAATGAATTTTGGAGTTTTGGCCATCGGTCTTTTCATTCTTATGCGAAAGCCGGTATCCCAGGCACTAAATTCAAGAATTAGCGGGATCAAAGAACAACTCAGCGAACTTGAAGAAAAGAAACAAGCGGCTGAGAAACAGCTGGCGGAATACACCGAAAAATTTTCCGGCCTGGAACAGGAAACTGAAAAACTCATCGAAGATTATATCCGGCAGGGGAATGAGGCCAAAGCCAGAATCATCGATGAAGCGAAAAAAGCCGCTGATAAATTGGAAGAACAAGCCCGTCGCAACATCGATCATGAGTTCAAACAGGCCAAATTAGAGCTTCAGCAAGAGATACTGGAAAAGGCGCTACAAAAATCAGAAGAAATCCTGAAAAATAAAATTACGGCCAAAGACCAGGAAAAGCTGGTGGATGAATATTTAGATAAGGTGGTGGCATAGTGAAAAATTTAACCATAGCACGGCGATATGCCAAGGCACTTTTGATTATCGGTAAAGAGGACGGTCAAGCTGAAACCTACAGGGATGAACTTGATGGATTTGCCAAACTGATGGCCAAAGAAAAAGAGCTTGAACAGGCGATTACAAATCCCCTTTATGGTGCTTCAGGCCGTAAAAAAGTTTTAGAGACAGTTATTGATAAAGTGGGTATCTCCAAAATCGTTGGATCTTTTCTGCTGTTATTGTTTGACAAAGGTCGCTTCGATTTTTTAAGTGTTATCAATGATTTTTATCAGAAACTGGCAGACGAGCTCAAAGGTGTTTTACGGGCCAGTTTGGTCTCGGCTTCAGAACTTTCATCCGAGATCGTTGAAAAGATCCGTACAACTCTGTCGAAAAGGACAGGTAAAGATATTATCCTGCAAGTGGAACAGGATCCCAGCCTTATCGGGGGGATTGTTTCAAGAATAGGAGATCTGGTTCTGGACGGTAGTATCAAATCACAATTACTCAACATGAGAGAATCATTAAAAAGGGGCGAGAGCATATAATGGAATTAAGAGCTGAAGAAATAAGTCAGATCATTAAAGAGCAGATTAAGGATTACGACAAGAAAGTAGAGTTGAGTGAAACCGGGACAGTCTTGTCGGTGGGTGACGGTATCGCCAGGGTATACGGACTGGAGAAAGTCATGGCATTGGAACTCGTTGAATTTCCAGGCGGCATTCTCGGTCTTGTGCTGAACCTCGAAGAAGATAATGTGGGTGTCGCCATCATGGGCGAGGACATTCACATCAAAGAGGGAGATATTGTCAAACGGACGCGCAGAATCGCCCAGGTTCCGGTGGGTGAAGCCGTGCTTGGCAGAGTGGTTTCGGCGGTTGGCGAACCCTTGGACGGTAAAGGACCTATCGAGGCCAAAGAGTCCAGAAGGGTAGAGATGGTGGCACCAGGGGTTATTGCCCGTAAAAGCGTGCATGAACCGTGTTATACCGGCTTAAAGGCCATCGATGCCATGACCCCCGTTGGACGAGGACAGCGCGAACTGATTATCGGTGACCGCCAGATCGGTAAAACCGCTGTGGCCGTTGACGCCATTCTCGCCCAGAAAGATACGGACATTTACTGTATTTATGTGGCGTGTGGTCAGAAAAAATCGACGGTGGCTCAGGTCCATGCGATTCTGGAAAAACACGGCGCCATGGAATATACCACCATTGTTGCCGCTTGCGCCAGTGATCCGGCCACGTTGCAGTATGTTGCTCCCTATGCCGGTTGCGCCATGGGCGAATATTTCCGGGACAAAAAAATGCATGCCCTGATCATATATGACGACCTTTCCAAGCAGGCTGCAGCCTATCGCCAGGTTTCTCTTCTTTTAAGACGCCCGCCGGGACGCGAGGCGTATCCGGGCGACATTTTCTACAATCACTCTCGCCTGCTCGAGCGGTCTTCCAAGCTGAACGATGAACTTGGGGCCGGCTCCTTGACCGCACTTCCGATTATTGAAACCCAGGCTGGTGACGTTTCCGCTTACATTCCCACCAATGTTATTTCCATTACCGATGGACAGATATACCTTGAACCCGGCCTGTTTTTTGCCGGTGTTCGACCGGCGATCAATGTAGGACTGTCTGTTTCCCGTGTCGGCGGCGCTGCACAGGTGAAAGCCATGAAACAGGTGGCCGGTACATTGCGGCTCGATATGGCCCAATACCGAGAGCTTGAAGCGTTTGCCGCTTTTGGAAGCGATCTCGACAAGGCAACACAGCAACAGTTGACCCGTGGTGAACGGTTGGTGGAAATTTTAAAACAGCCCCAGTATAAGCCGCTGTCCATGGAAAAACAGGTATCGATCCTGTTTGCCGGAACCAGAGGCTTTCTTGATAAATATCCGGTTAATGTGCTTGCCAAGTATGAGGCAGGACTTTATTCGTTTCTTGAAGATAGATATCCTCAGATATTAGAAGGGCTTAGAGAACAATTGGCGTTTACGGAAGATATCGACAAACAGATGACCGATGCTTTGACGGCATATGATGCGGAATTCCAGGACACAATCAAATAAATAGCTGAGGTTATGTGTCGGATGTTCGAATGACAGCGTGAGTAAATAACCTCAAACAGAAAGATGTGATAAGGGCTAAAGTCTATGGCGACATTAAAAGATATTAAAACAAAGATATCTGCGGTTAAAAAGACCCAGCAGATTACAAAGGCCATGAACATGGTTGCGGCCTCAAGGTTGCGTGGTGCTCAGGCAAGCATGGAGGGTTTCCGACCCTATTCCGCCAAGTTTGCTGAAGTTTTGGGAAGCCTTGCCGAAAAGGCCGGAGAGGAGACAAACCCTTTGCTGGAGGTCCGTGAGGAAGTGGAAAAAGTACACATTGTTTTGTGTACCTCTGACCGCGGTCTATGCGCTGGTTTCAACGCGAACCTGATATCAAAGGCCCAGGCGTTCAAAAAAGAAAAGGAAGCGCAGGGCGTCGACGTCGTATTTACCAATTTCGGGAAAAAAGGTCGCGATTGGTGCCGGAAAAATAAAATTGAAAGGGTCGACGAATATTTGGGAGTCGTCGGAGCCAGGTTCGGATTTAATGTGGCATCAAGTGCCGGACAGAAGTTGATCAACGGTTTTTTGGATAAAACCTATGACGAGGTCTACCTTGTTTATGCTGAATTTGTGAGTATGGCAAGGCAGGTGCCGGTACTCAAACAGATGCTTCCGATACTGCCCATAGCGTCCGCCGAACAAGAGATTGAAAAAGAAGAAACGCCGTATCTTGCAGAACATATTTGTGAACCCTCGCCCCAGGAACTACTGGGTGAATTACTCCCAAAGAACGTTTATGTACAATTATACAGCGCATTGCTGGAAACATCCACCAGCGAGCACGCCGCCCGGATGGCCGCAATGAATAATGCCACCAAGGCCTGTAAGGATATGATTGAAAACCTCACTCTGATATATAACAAGGCACGACAGGCTGCAATTACTGCGGAATTGATGGATATCGTCGGTGGCGCCGAGGCGCTTAAAGGCTAAATAAGAAAATATAATACCGCATTTTAATAGGAGGTCTTTAGATGGGAGAAAATATAGGAAAGATTACGCAGGTTATGGGGCCTGTCGTCGACGTGGAGTTTGAGCAGGGAAATCTGCCGTCCATTTATACGGCACTGGCGATTACGAACCCTGCCATCAACGATGAGCCGGACAACCTGATCGTGGAGGTTGCACAGCACCTGGGTGATAATGTGGTTCGCACCATCGCCATGGATGTTACCGACGGTCTGGTTCGAGGGCAAAAAGTCAAGGATACCGGCAATGACATCATGATGCCGGTGGGTGCAGCCGGGCTCGGACGGGTTCTTAACGTCGTGGGACGACCGGTGGACGGACTCGGCCCGGTGAGCCAGGAAAAAATGATGCCGATACATCGTCAAGCGCCGAAATTTACCGAGCAGGACGTATCGGTCCGTGTGCTTGAAACCGGTGTAAAGGTTATCGATCTGCTGGTGCCGTTTCCCCGAGGTGGAAAGATGGGGATGTTCGGCGGTGCCGGTGTCGGGAAAACCGTTATCATGATGGAAATGGTCCATAATATCGCCATGCAGCACGGTGGTATTTCCGTGTTTGCCGGAGTGGGTGAGCGAACCCGTGAAGGCAATGACCTTTACCACGAGATGAAGGATTCCGGGGTGCTTCCCAAGGCGGCCTTGATTTACGGTCAGATGACGGAACCTCCCGGAGCCAGGGCTCGAGTTGCGCTTTCAGCTTTAACGGCTGCGGAGTATTTCCGAGATGTAGAAGGCCAGGATGTTTTGATCTTTATCGATAATATTTTCCGTTTTACCCAGGCGGGATCGGAAGTTTCAGCCCTCTTGGGTCGAATGCCTTCGGCTGTGGGGTATCAACCGACACTGGCCGTTGACCTTGGCGAATTGCAGGAGCGTATTACATCCACAGACAAAGGCTCGATCACGGCGGTTCAATGTGTGTACGTGCCGGCTGACGACCTGACAGACCCTGCGCCGGCAACAACATTTGCCCATCTTGACGGGACGGTGGTTTTGTCACGCCAGATCGTCGAACTTGGAATTTACCCGGCAGTTGATCCGCTGGATTCGACTTCCAGAATTTTAGATGCTGCTTATATCGGGGATGAACATTATCAGGTTGCTCGAGAAGTACAGATGATACTTCAGAAATATAAAGAACTGCAGGACATTATCGCAATTCTGGGTATGGAAGAATTGTCCGACGAGGATAAAATTACCGTGGGTAGAGCACGTAAAATCCAGCGATTTTTGTCCCAGCCGTTCCATGTTGCCGAAGCCTTTACGGGGAAAAGTGGCAGCTATGTAAAGATTGAAGACACCGTTCGGGCTTTCAAGGAAATTTGTGAAGGCAAACATGACGATATTCCGGAGCAGGCATTTTACATGGTAGGGGGCATTGAAGAGGTGGTGGAAAGAGCCCAAAAAATGGCTGAAGCCGCATAAAGCAAAGAAAATATAAGGTTATAACATGGCTGGAAATATTAGATTAGAAGTTGTTACCCCTGAAAAATATGTCGTTGACGAGGAAGTCCAGATTGCGGTGGCGCCCGGCAGCCTCGGTGAATTTGGTGTGCTTATCGGCCATACGCCTTTTTTGACCACCTTGAAGACAGGAGAGATGCACTATACAGATGCCAGCGGGGCTCAAAGATACGTTTTTGTCAGTGGTGGGTTTGCAGAGGCACTGCCCGACAAAGTGACCGTACTGGCGGAATCTGCTGAAAGGCGAAAGGATATCGACGTTGACCGTGCCAAAGCCGCCATGGAGCGCGCCCAGGAACGTTTGGCCCAGAGCCAGGCTGAAGATATTGATTTTAACAGGGCCAAAGCGGCTCTGGAAAGAGCCCTGCACCGTATAAAGCTTGCCGAAACCCTTAGATAAGCTTTTTATGGTACCGGATATTGATTTTATAATATGACGTGATCCCCAAAAAGGGGGGAGGCGGATTTCATTTTATTTAAAGGGCAGACCCATTATAAGGTTTGCCCTTTTTTTGTTTTTGTTTATTGATATTATGAAAATTGACGTGTAACAATTGACATTAAAAAATTTATTTTGCACTGGGCCCCAAATGCTTTTTAGCAATACTCGGGTGCGAAACTTGAGTTAAGAAAATTATCTATTCAATCAAAAAGGGGATGATATGGCAAATACCAAAGGAGAAGTGGCCGTCATCATACTGGCCGCAGGTTTGGGGACTCGGATGAAATCGAACAAGGCAAAAGTTTTGCACGAAATTCTCGGCAAACCCATGGTCATGTACGTGGTAGACGCCGCCAAAAAAATAGCCGGAGATAATGTAATTCTTGTTATCGGTAATCAAGCGGAAAAAGTTCGTAAAGTTGTATCAGAACAGACAAACGCTCTTTTTGCCATACAAGAAGAACAACTCGGAACAGGTCACGCTGTTTTGTGTGCAATTCCTCAAGTCCCAAGTCATGTTCGAGAAGTGGTTATTTTGTGCGGTGACGTACCACTGCTTACTGAAAAGACGCTTACGGGGCTTTTTGAAGATCATGTGAAAGCCGAGCGGGATATATCACTGTTGGCTGTAGAAATTGAGGATCCCAAAGGATACGGAAGGATATTAATTAATGAAAACAGACAGTTAACAGGGATTGTAGAAGAGGCGGATGCTTCGGAGGAACAGAAGAGATTGAAAATCGTTAATACGGGCATCTATTGCATAAAAAAAGAAATTTTATTCGATTCACTGAAAAAAATTACATCGGATAACGTTAAAGGTGAATTTTATCTGACGGATATTGTTGAAATCGGTTATCGAAATAAAAGCACAATGGGTGTGACGGTTGGCGATGATTGGAAGGAAACTGTGGGGGTCAATACCAAACAGGACCTGATGACAGCTGAGAACATTATGCGCGACAGGATGAGGATTATGTCTTGACTTTCATTTGGATAAAGGATTATAGTTTATCATATTTAATTATGAGGTGTAAGAATTTGGATAACGATATGAGGTGTAAGATTGGATAACGAATCTATTTTAAAACAATTTGAAGAAATTGAAAAAAAAGTTGAAAATCTGATCAATGTTTCCAGGTCGTTTGAAACGACGAAATTAGAACTTAGGAATAAAGTTGAGAGGTTAGAGGAAGAGCTTCAAGGTAAGGTTGAGGCGGAAAACAATTATGCACAAGAGAGAGCCTTGATTCGGTCAAAGATCGATGGTCTTTTGGGCAGACTATCAGATATGACAGAAGCTGATTAATGGCCGGAAGGGGCGGTTTGGGAAAGGTAAAAAACGTATTCATTGGAACAACTTGTAACAATAGAGCTTTTTGGGCAACCTTATACATTTAAGGCACAATCAGATGTGAGCAATGCAAAAGAGGTTGCTGATCATCTGGTAAAAGAAGTGACCAAGATAGAAACCCAATATTCAAGCAAATCGTCTGTTAACAAGCTTGCGACTTTGATTCTAGCTGCGCTTAATATTGCCAATGAAAATATTAAACTAAAAAAGAGCCATTCAGATTTATTGATAGATATTTCTAAAAAATCGGCAAATCTGATACATACGCTCGATGCGGCTGTTAATGGGTGAAGCTTATCAACAAATGAAGGTTAGAAATTTGTAACAGGTTGTTTTATTTCCGGTTCCGTTATTTTTATTTGTATCGGCAGATGGCAAATATAGATATTTTTCTAATTTCCCGAGATAAATTACGACCTTGAAGGTATTTGAGTTTTTAAACACATACGGCCCCTGCCGTGTTTGTGATTGGAAGATGTTCTTTGACCCAACATTTCATTTAAAGGGAGCCTTCTCTGATTTTGGTGTGCATGTTCTGCTTGTCCAGAAAAGCCTAAAAAAATTATAGGGCGCCCACTTATTTTTTATGGATCAAAGACCTCCCAACACGGCATTGTGGCAGGGGTCCTGTTTAACTCAAATCTAAAAAAGGGCGGGTCATAAAAAATATCATCGACCTGATACAGCGGGCCATTTATTTCCAGGTTTGCTGAAACACTGAAATATAACGTTGCAGGAAAAATATTTAAAAACCTTGCCTTTTTCCTCCAAAAAGTGTCATTCCAAATCCACCTCATAATAGGTTTTCCCAAAGATGTTTCGTATTGCAGGCAATTTCGTTTTTGATATTAAAACGATATGTTTACAAGCTATTGCCGTGGCGCTAAAAGCGTATTAATTCATTTGTGATGAAATCGGAAAACGCCGTGTGAATCAAGTATTTGATGTTTAGTATTTGGTGTTTTGCGTGAAATACATACGGGTATAACAAGCCTATTAAATCACCAAACACTAAACACCAAATATAAACAATCCCGGGGAGAAGGATAATGAATGAATATAATATATTAATAGGCCTAATCGCATTTATTGTTGGTTTTACAATTGCTTTTTGGGTCAAAGGATTAATTGTATCCCAGAAAGTAAAAGCCGCTGAAAAAGAAACTTCGCGAATATTAAAAGACGCCAAACTAAGATCAGAAACACTGATAAAAGAAGCCAAGCTGGATGTTAAAGACAGGCTTTTCAAAATGAAAAGCGAATTCGATGCTGAAACCAAAGACACTCAATCTGAATTAAAAAACAGAGAGAAAAGGTTGATGCAAAAAGAGGAAAATATCGATCGCAAGGCGGAACAGTTCGAACGTCGAGAACGAGAGATTTTGCGAAAAGAAAAAAAGGTCATTCAAAACGAAGAAAAGATTGAACAGAAAGAAAAAGAGTATCAAGAACTCCTTGAGGAACAAAAGCGGCAGCTCGAAAAAATTTCAGGTTTAACAGCAGAACAGGCAAAAGAACTTCTCATTAGGGCAATGGAAAATGAAGCCCGTTATGAAGGCGCCAAAACGATAAAAAGGATAGAGAATGAAACAAAAGAACAGGCGGATAGAAAAGCAGCAGAGATCATGGCCACCGCCATACAAAGGTACGCCGGTGATTTCGTTGCTGAAAGAACGGTCTCTGTGGTTGAGCTCCCAAACGATGAAATGAAAGGGAGAATCATCGGGAGAGAAGGTCGAAATATCCGTGCGCTTGAGGCGGCAACAGGGATCGATCTTATTATCGACGATACACCGGAGGCGGTTATTTTATCAGGTTTTAATCCGGTTCGACGTGAAGTTGCCAGACTCTCTCTCTTGCGGTTGATTGCGGATGGGCGAATTCATCCGGCCCGTATCGAAGAGGTTGTTAAAAAAGTAGGGAAAGAAGTGGATTTGACGATTAAAGAAGCGGGTGAACAGGCAGCATTTGATTTAGGTGTTCACGGTATCAATAACGAACTTATTAAATATATCGGACGGCTAAAATTTCGTACCAGTTATGCCCAGAATGTCTTGCAGCATTCGGTTGAGGTGGGTGTTTTATCTGGGATAATGGCGTCTGAATTGGGTCTTAATTCTAAACTGGCAAGACGTATGGGTTTGCTGCATGATATTGGCAAGGCAATTGATCATGAAGTTGAGGGGCAACATGCCATTATCGGTTCTAGGTTGGCAAAAAAATTTGGTGAAACACCGATGGTTGAGCATGCTATTGCTGCGCATCATGAAGATATACCACCCAGCTCCGTATATGATTTGTTGATCCAGGCTGCAGATGCATTGTCTGGGGCGAGGCCGGGGGCTCGTAAAGAACTACTTGAAAATTATATAAAAAGATTGGAAGATCTAGAGAACATAGCAAATTCATTTAAGGGCGTTGCAAACACTTATGCCATTCAAGCTGGAAGAGAGCTAAGGGTCATTGTAGAAAGCGGAATTATTTCAGATGAAGAGGCAACCCTTCTCAGCAGAGATGTGGCTAAAAAAATAGAAGAGTCGTTAACATTCCCGGGCCAGATAAAGGTTACGGTTATTCGGGAGACCCGGGCTGTAGAGTATGCCAACAAATAAGTTTGCATTTCATAAATGGCTCTTTTTCCGATGAGTTGCGTTCTCCGCGGGTTTCCGTCTGCGGCGTACGATATGTGCGCCTCAACGAAAACCCTTGTGCGGCCTTACTCATCAAAAAAAGCTTTCATTTATGAAATGCAAACATAGGTAACTAAAAGACCTTATATTCTAAAAATACAAATTCCAAGCACCAAAAACCAAAACATTTAATCCAGAAATAGGAAAGAGAAGAAGAGGATAAGGGAAACCACGGATTGAACACAAATAAACACAAATTAAAATAATAATGTTTATGTTCATTTGCCTGAATTTGCGGATATCTAATTCCTATTTTCTATTTCCTAAGAGGATTACCGTATGGCGAATTTACTTGAAGTCCTTCAAGAACGAGGGTTTATCGAACAGACTACCCATGAAAAGGAGCTAAAGGATTATCTCGAAGCAGGAAAAGCAACCTGTTATATTGGATTTGATCCCACTGCATCCAGTCTTCATGTTGGAAGCCTTGTCCCGATAATGTCACTTGCACACATGCAAAGACATGGGCATCGACCCATTGCCCTTGTGGGGGGAGGGACAGGCCTTGTGGGGGACCCAAGTGGAAAGACAGAAATGCGGAAGCTGTTGACAGCGGAAATGGTGGATAAAAATACCATCGGGATCAAAAAACAGCTTTCCC
>CAVPLW010000014.1:437500-557497 GCA_963706295.1 uncultured delta proteobacterium
TATTTAAATGCCGAGAAGCGATGAGGAGAGACTTTGTCTCATAAACTGATTGATCCCACACTGACAAGAAAAGCCTCTATCGAGATAATCAGGTGATCGTACCGCAAACCGACACAGGTAGGTAGGGAGAGAATCCCAAGGCGCTTGAGAGAACCCTGGTTAAGGAACTCGGCAAATTGACACCGTAACTTAGGGAAAAGGTGTGCCCTCGTTAGGTGAAGCGTTTTACATGTGGAGCTGAAGAGGGCCGCAGAGAAATGGCGGTAGCGACTGTTTACTAAAAACATAGGACTCTGCTAAGTCGCAAGACGATGTATAGGGTCTGACGCCTGCCCGGTGCTGGAAGGTTAAGGGGACTTGTTATCCCGATTCGTCGGGAGAAGCTTTGAACCGAAGCCCCAGTAAACGGCGGCCGTAACTATAACGGTCCTAAGGTAGCGAAATTCCTTGTCGGGTAAGTTCCGACCTGCACGAATGGCGTAACGACTTCCGCACTGTCTCAACCAGGGACTCAGTGAAATTGTATTGGCGGTGAAGATGCCGTCTACCCGCGAAAAGACGGAAAGACCCCGGCACCTTTACTACAGCTTGATATTGAATTTTGGAATAACATGTGTAGGATAGGTGGGAGGCTTTGAAACCGGAACGCCAGTTTCGGTGGAGCCACCCTTGAAATACCACCCTTGTTATTTTAGAGTTCTAACTTCGACCCGTTATCCGGGCGAAGGACAGTGTCTGGTGGGTAGTTTGACTGGGGCGGTCGCCTCCTAAAGAGTAACGGAGGCGCGCGAAGGTTCCCTCAGGCTGATTGGAAACCAGCCGTGGAGTGTAAAGGCATAAGGGAGCTTGACTGCGAGAGATACATCTCGAGCAGGTACGAAAGTAGGTCTTAGTGATCCGGCGGTTCCGCATGGAAGGGCCGTCGCTCAACGGATAAAAGGTACGCCGGGGATAACAGGCTTATCGCCCCCAAGAGTTCACATCGACGGGGCGGTTTGGCACCTCGATGTCGGCTCATCACATCCTGGGGCTGGAGCAGGTCCCAAGGGTTTGGCTGTTCGCCAATTAAAGTGGTACGTGAGCTGGGTTTAAAACGTCGTGAGACAGTTTGGTCCCTATCTTTCGTGGGCGTAGGATATTTGAGAGGAGCTGTTCCTAGTACGAGAGGACCGGAATGGACGAACCAATGGTGTTCCAGTTGTCGCGCCAGCGGCATTGCTGGGTAGCTAAGTTCGGAATGGATAACCGCTGAAAGCATCTAAGCGGGAAGCCAACCTCAAGATTAGATATCCCTTTCCCGTGGAAACACGGGAACTAAAGACCCCTTGTAGACGACAAGGTTGATAGGCCAGATGTGTAAGTACGGCAACGTATTTAGCTTACTGGTACTAATCGGTCGTGAGGCTTGGCCACAAAATAATTTACACAATCTCTTTGAACATTTTTATGTGCTTGTGCTCAAATTGTTATTGCACTGAATGCAAAACGTTTTTTCGGTGGCGATAGCAAAGAGGAAACACCCGTTCCCATCCCGAACACGGAAGTTAAGCTCTTTTGCGCCGATGGTACTGCTCGGGAGACTGAGTGGGAGAGTAGGACGTTGCCGAAAAATTTTTATATAACCCGGAATCATCATCTGATGGCTCCGGGTTTTTTTATGGGTTGAACTGTGTTACTATAGTTTCGCACCTGAATATTGCTAAAAAGCCTTTTTCTTTCACTTTGCCAAGAGTTATGGATAAAAAACGTTTCAATGAGCGCTCAAAGAGATTTTTGTCTGGGCAACAGCCTGTTAAAATATAACACCATAATAGAGACAGGAGAATAAAGTTGAAAGACATCGATACGATTCAACACATCCTCAATGATATTTACGGTAGAAAGACCGGAAATCTGGCTTTTGAGAAGATTGCTGCCTTAATCGAAAGATTCCCGGTTAAAAAAGGGCCGGGGGAAGGCTATTTTTCCGAAAAAGATGTGTTTTTGATCACCTATGGCGACACCTTAAATAAAAAGGGGGAGCTTCCCTTAAAGACGCTATATGAATTTTCTGTGAGTCAATTTAAAAATGTGTTTTCAACAATACATATCCTGCCGTTTTTCCCATTTTCCTCAGATGATGGATTTTCGGTTATCGATTTTTTTTCGGTGAATCCCGAACTTGGTGATTGGAGGGATATTCGCCGATTAGGCGGTGAGTTTCAGTTGATGTTTGATCTTGTGCTCAATCACGTTTCAGCACAGAGCATGTGGTTTCAAAACTATTTAGAAGAAAAGACAACCTATAAGGAGTTCGCCATTGAGGTCGAGCCTTCAAGCGATCTGTCTATGGTGACAAGACCTCGATCTTTACCACTTTTAACCCGATTCAACAAAACTTCCGATGAGGTCGTGCACGTTTGGACGACGTTCAGTTCCGATCAGATCGATTTGAATTACAAGAGCTTGCATGTTCTTGAAAAGATGATAGAAGCCCTTCTTTTTTATGTGGAACAAGGGGCAACCTCCATCCGTCTTGATGCGATTGCATATCTTTGGAAGGAAATTGGAACAACATGTATTCATCTGAAACAGACACATCAGCTGGTTCAACTTTTTCGGAAAATATTGGACGTTGTTGCGCCGGACGTCCTGCTGATTACCGAGACCAATGTGCCTCATCATGAGAACATGAGTTATTTTGGCGATGGAAGAAATGAAGCACAAATGATTTATAATTTCACTTTGCCGCCGTTACTTTTTTATTCTTTTGTCCGGGAGGATTCAACGGTGCTGTCCGAATGGGCCAAATGTTTACGGGTAAATTCTCCCCATAATACATTTTTTAATTTCACGGCTTCCCATGATGGAATCGGTGTGCGCCCGCTGGAAGGGATTTTAGACCGGTCCGAAATTGACAGGCTTATTGATATTGTGAAGGAGAATGGCGGGAGCGTTTCTTATAAAAGAAACCCGGATGGTTCCCAAAGCCCGTATGAGTTGAATATAACTTATGTGGATGCCCTGTTAAATCCCGAGAGCAAAATAGATCTTTGGCATATACCAAAGTTTCTGGCTTCCCAGTCTATCCAGTTCGTCTTGCCGGGGGTCCCTGCTTCATATATTCACAGTGTCCTCGGCTCACGGAACTGGCAAATGGGTTTGCGCCAGACCCAAAGAGCAAGAACCATCAATCGGGAAAAACTACAGGTTGATGAGGTGTTATCACAACTAAAAGATCCTGAAACATTTCGCTCCAGGATCTTTTATAATTATATTAAAATGATCAAAACCAGAAAAAGGCAATCTGCTTTTCATCCAAATGCGGATTTTGAAATACTGGAAATCGATCCAAAAGCGTTTGTTATCGCAAGGTATGCTAAGGATCAAATCATATATGCCGTCACCAATATTTCATCCAAACGGATTGTGATTTCATTATCGGGTGCAAGGGCTCCTCTTTGGATGAATGACCTGATTACCGGCGTGAATTTCCGTACAGATTCATTAAAATTGAATCCCTATCAATTTTTATGGCTTAGCACAATGGATAGATAATCGGAGACTTATTGACCGTTAATCTTGTCCCTTAACTTCCCTGAACACTTGAATGTGACAACTTTGCGTTCTTTTAGTGTCAAGTCGGCGCCTGTCGCAGGGTTTCGACCTCTCCGCTGTTTTTTTTGCTTTACACAAAATTTGCCGAATCCTGAAATCAGTACATCTTCACCTTTTTCCAGCGTACTTTTCATGATTTCCAACAAAGTTTCAATGATTTCCACAGATTTTTTTTTGGTAAAACCCAGTTCGTGTACACTTGTAACGATATCATTTTTTGTTAATGCCATGGCACCTCCTAAACGAATAATTCCTTTTTAGATATTTATTAACGTTAATCCTTATTTTGTCTCGAGTTATCCCTGTTAATAAGGTCAAGGTCTTCGATTCTTTTCATTGTTTTAGTGATATTCGACATAATTTTATCGATTTCGGCTTTCAGCTTCTCATCATCCGGATCATTCATTGTTGTTTCCTCCTCATGTTTGGTCCATTATATCGGTATGATAAAACAGATCTATTTGTCAAGATGGTTAAACTAAAAACTTTATGTTGTTATAAATTTTCATGTATTGATGATGAATAGAACATCCATATCTTACAACACTATCTTTGTTGGAGCAATTCTTCGGCGATTTCGAAATGGTTCCCAATATCATTTCGTAAATCCAGCCGATTCCCTTCAGGATTTTCACGGGGTATGACTCTTATTTTACCATTTTCAAAAGCTGTCAATACTTTTCTGCGCAGCTGCTCAGCCAATCGTGCTCTGCTTTCTCCAGCTTTAACCGTTGCATTAACATTACAATATACGACCCTGCTGCCATCTGACTTGAAAAGTTTCTCTTCTTCTGAATATGTCATGGCAGATGGAATCACCTGTATCTTTTTTTTCTTCAGATAGCCAAAATCAATATGGACCGGTTCTCCTTTTGTACAGGACCACGGATACCCTTTTTGGTTTTGGGGGCCGCCAGACCCTGTAACCAGAGCCGTACAGATGGATATTTGTTCTGATCGAACTTCCGGCGCCACTTCGTTCAAATTGCCTTCAACTGTGGCTTTAATCAGTGCCCCCAGGTTCCTTATCCTGCGAACAATCGGTTGCCATTCGGGTTCCGGAGGTCGAATGTTTATTTCACAAACTCGAATTCTGGTTGGCACCATATTATCGTCAAAAGTCAAAAAACAGCCGGGGTACACCAGGCATGGGCGTAACATATTTTTTTCTTTCAAGGCTTTTATCAACGGTTTTACAATATTTTCGGCGGTCATTTCGAAAAGATCGGGTGTTTCCATGGGATGGGGCGATATACTGCCCATTCCACCGGTAATTGGATTGTCTTTACTGGCAGGCCCTGGAAAACGCTCCGGATAATCCATGGATGTGGGAAGAATTTGAAAATCTCCGTTTTTGTCAATCAAAATGTTAAACGATATTTCCACCCCTGACATCCTCGATTCGATAAGGAGCGGCCATTTTGTATTTTTCCCGAATAGTCGTTTATAATTTTTTCCATAATCTTTGATGAGTGTATCGTATACTTCTTTGATTTCCCAAGCGTTTAAAATAATACGGGAGCCTTTACCGCCGGCGCTGTAAGGATATTTCAGAACTGCGCCGCCGAATTCGTCGATGAGTAAGAGGCACGTTTTTAAAACTTTTTCGTAATTTCGGGCGTCGACTTCATGCCATTGGTCTGCTACAGGAATGCCATATTGGCGACACAGATTTTTACAGGCGATCTTGTCACCCTCAATAAATGCACTTTCTCGATTAAATCCGATGATTCGATCGAGAAAACCGGCTTTTTCAATTTCATCAACCAGACCACCGAGCAGCAAATCTTCCGGCATCGGCATGACACAGTCGATGGATCCATTCTTTAGGGCTTCGATAATTGCGGCGGCATACCCTTCTTTAGAGTTGTCCGCCGTTGGAATGAAATTCACCGGCCATTTCATGGACATTGCAAATGGCTGCATGGCCGGCATCCCTCGAATAACCACTCCCTGAAAATCATCCTGATGATGTTCACTTGTGGCTGTAGAGGCAACCAAAGCACTGAGAAGGGTCCTTCCATCGGTTCCTGCAAATCCGATTTTATAACTCACAATATCTCCTTTTGTTTTGGGCAAAAAGTATTTTGCCGGAACATAAACGCCGGTTGCACAATAATACGAATTGGGTTATAGCGATTTGAAGAAATACCTAATTGTAAAGGCAAGAAATAAAAAGGATTTCCAGAATAAATGACGAAAATCCTTCAAAAGGTGGAGCCGGCGGGCGGATTCGAACCGCCTACCTGCTGATTACGAATCAGCTGCTCTACCAACTGAGCTACGCCGGCGCAATTAAATGTCTCGGAAATTCTATAACATGCTGTAAATAAAATAATTTATTGAGATCTGGTTTTTTGCATTATTCCAACATTCCAATTTTGAGCGAAGCGAACTAATTTGGAAATATCTACTTTGTTTATGAATCAAAATCAAGAAAAAATATCACTAAAATACCTTTTTGATACGAGTCCTTACACGGATTACGATGTTATTTGCACAGGGCTCTTAGGTTCAGAAAAAGCCTATTTTGTGAACCGCTTGTATATGAAACACAAGGCGCCGGTTGTTGTTGTCACCCCTTCAACCAAAGAAGCGGAAACATATTTAGAAGATCTGGATTTTTTTACAGAAAAACCCTGTCCCCCCCTGATTTATTTTCCGCCGTATAATATTACACCATTTAAATATCTCTCATATCACAACGAAACAGCAGCCAAACGGATAAGGTCACTTTACCAGCTCATTGTTGGTGATGTGCCGCCCATGGTGGTGACGACCATATCGGCGCTGATGCAGAGAATTTTACCCAAACAGGAACTCTGTGACTATGCAGAACTGGTTATGGCAAAGGAAGGTATTGATCGGGATCGGTTGTTGGACAAGCTTATATCCAGTGGTTATGAACGATCATCGATGGTTGAAGAGCCTGGAGATTTCAGTATAAGAGGAGGTATTCTTGATATTTTTTCGCCGCTCTATTCAGATCCGATCCGAATTGAACTCTTTGGTGATACGGTTGAGTCCATTCGATTTTTTTCAGCAGTCACCCAAAGAACGATCAAAAACATTCGGGAAGCCGTCATACTGCCGGCCAGGGAAACAATTCTCAAATCAGCCCACCTAACTCCGGTCATCAATCGAATAAGAAAGCAGTCGTCCAAACTGGATATCCCCGTAACCAGGGTAAGAGACTTGATCCATCGAATCAGAAAAGATGGTGTTTTCCCTGGAATTGAAAGTCTGATTCCCCTGATTTATCCTGATCCGGATTCTTTTTTCGACTATGTTCCGAAAAATACATTTTTTATTTTGGTTGAACCAGCTGAACTGGAAAATATTGCAGACCATACGCTGCTGCAGGCATCAAAAAGTTTTGATGCTGCGCAAAAAGAATCACGGCTTTGCGTTGAACCTGAGCGTCTTTATCTAACCTGGCAGGAGACTAAAGCGTTATTTGAGCAGAATATGACGCTTTCCGTGAAAAAGCTCCATGTATCAAAAGAAACCATGTCTGACAGACCGCCTTTAAAGCAATTTCATTATTCAGTGAAAGATAATATGGACATCAGCCTGGAGCTTGGACGTCGCCGGGAAAAAGACCTTTTTTCTCCACTGGCAAACTGGATCAATCATCAAAGGCTGTCCGGATTTGATACACTTATGGTTTGCCATACTCGGACACAGGCCAAGAGACTGGTGTCACTATTGGTCCCATATGGGATTCATCTCAAAAGTATTGAACGATTCGATGATATTAAACAAAGCAAAGGACAAGCATTCGTCTGTCTGGGTCGGATTTCTTCGGGATTTGTGTGGCCGGCTGAATCTTTGGCGATCATCACAGAGGATGAAATATTTGGATTAAAGCGCCGGCCAAAAATAAAACCAGAGCAGCAAATTCGAACCCAACTTTTTGCATTTGAAGATTTGAAAAAAGGAGATCTTGTTGTTCACGTCGATCACGGGATAGGACAATATGAGGGTCTGGTTGAACTGACATTAAATGGATCGAGCAATGATTTCCTTCTTATTGTTTATAAAGATGACGATAAGCTTTATTTGCCTGTGGATCGTATGGGTATGGTTCAAAAATACATGGGTGTGGACGGCGTCGAACCGGTTCTCGACAAGATGGGCGGTAAATCATGGGAACGGGTTAAGGAAAGGGTGAAAAGATCGACAGAAAAAATTGCCGGAGAACTCTTAAAACTCTATGCTGAACGTAAAGTCAGCCGAGGACATGCTTTCAGGGAACTGGACGTTGATTTTAAGAACTTTGAAATGGGTTTTCCTTATGAAGAGACAGCAGACCAACTCGGAGCCATCGAAGATGTGTACAATGATATGAAGGCGCAAATTTCAATGGACCGATTGGTATGTGGTGATGTCGGATACGGAAAAACAGAAGTTGCTCTGCGCGCTTCGTTGACGGCCGTTAATGATGGTAAACAGGTTGCCGTACTTGTACCAACGACGGTACTTGCAGAACAGCATTTTACGACGTTTTCAGAACGTTTCCAAAGGTATCCAGTTAACATTGCATGCTTGAGCAGGTTTCGTTCTTTAAAGGCACAACGCAACATTATAAATGATCTTAAAACCGGAAAGATAGATATTGTCATTGGAACACATCGGCTGATTCAGAAAGATGTGATATTTAAAGATCTGGGACTTTTAATCCTTGATGAAGAACAGCGCTTTGGGGTCAAACATAAAGAAAAGTTGAAAAAGATAAGGCGTTCGGTGGATGTTCTTGCTTTAACCGCCACACCAATACCCAGAACACTTCACCTGTCGCTGATGGGGGTGCGGGATATCAGCATCATTTCAACACCACCTGAGCATCGAAAGTCTATTATCACCTATATTACTGAATTTAATGACGCCGTCATTTCCGATGCCATACAAAAGGAACTCGGCAGAAAGGGACAGATCTTTTTTGTTCATAATAATATTCATACGATAAAGAAAATGGCAAAGCACCTGAAGGAATTGGTGCCCGATGTCAGACTCGATGTGGCCCACGGCCGCCTGGATGAGGAGGAATTGGAGGTTGTCATGCTGCGTTTTATGAATAAAGAGATAGACTTGCTGGTGTGCACCACTATCATAGAGTCAGGACTTGATATTCCTTCCGCCAACACCATACTGATCAATCGAGCAGACAGATTCGGGCTTGCTCAGATTTATCAATTGCGCGGTCGTGTCGGACGTCTGGATGAACAGGCCTATGCCTATCTTTTTATACCCAAGGAAAGTACGTTGGGCAAAGATGCTCAAAAACGCCTGAAGGTTTTAATGGAACACAGTGATCTCGGATCGGGCTTTCAAATTGCCATGAGTGATTTAAAAATCAGAGGCGGGGGAACGATTTTAGGTGCTTCCCAATCCGGCCATATCGCCGCGGTGGGTTATGACATGTTTCTCAAGCTGATGGAAAACTCCATGGCAGAACTGAAAGGGGAAAAGGTTCAGGAAAGTCTTGAACCGGAGATCAATATTAATATGCCAGCTTCGATACCCGAATTCTATATCGCCGATATTGATCAGCGTCTTTGTGCATATCGTCGACTTGCCAAAATGACAGAACTTAATGAGATTGCTGATTTTAAAGCGGAGTTGATGGATAGATTTGGTGATTTGAACACTGAAACGGAAAATCTTCTTTTAAAAATCATGCTCAGGGTCTTGGCCATAAAGGCTGGTGTCAACCGGGTTGATCTTAAAGGACGACAGCTTTCACTCTTTTTTTCACAAGCACACCAGAAAAATCCTTCCGGTATTATAGACATGGTTCTTTCAGAACGAGATCGGTTTGGAATCACACCGGATCATATTTTGAAGGTCAAACTGAAAAAAGGGAATACATCCTTTCTTATGTCTCAGACTAAAAACATCTTGAAAGAAATCATGCAACGTGTTAATAGTTAAAAATTTAAACGATTTAGGAGCTAATTTGGATTTGCATGTCAAATATTATAGTTTCTGATGATAAGATATTCTATAAAATTTATTTCTTTAATTTGTTTTCTGTGGGTTGGGTATACTTTGGTCGGGTGCTCTGATATCGAACGCAAACAAAAAGATGAATATTTTATCAAAGTCGGGGACAGGACAATAACCGTTGCTGATTTCAACGAGGCTTTTGAAATCGCCAAGAATGCTTATCCGAAAAATAGAATACAGCGACCTGATGTGACCCGGGAAGCTCGACTTCGGCTTATTCAGCAAATGACTGAAGAGATGATTCTCCTGGAAAGGGCTGAAGAACTCGACATTACGATTACAGATTCTCAGGCCGAAAAGGCCTTGACAGATATAAAAAGGGATTATCCTGACAATGTCTTTCAGGAAATACTGCTTGAGTATGCCATTCCTTACCAGTCTTGGAGAGAAGGATTAAAGACACGTTTGCTTATGGAAAAGGTGATTACACAAGAGTTGGGCGATAAGATCGAAATAACGCATGATGACATATCGAAATATTATGAGGAACACTTCAAAGATGACAACACATCACCTGATGTGAAAGCGGTGTCAAAAGATACAAACAACATCATTATAAAAATATTGCGCAAAGAGAAGATGGAAAAAGCCTATGCGTCGTGGATAAAAAAACTTAAAAACAAGTACGCTATTGAAATAAACAAAAAAGAACTGGAAAAAATGACCGGTTTATAAAATAATTTATGGTTTGTTAGAATGAAGATCAGGCTCTTTAAAAATATTCGAATCAATTCAGCATATTGTATAATATGTACATTATTTTTTTTTGTGTTTGGTTATCCTTTAATTATAAACGCCAAGAGTGCGGAAATTGTTGATCGTATTGTTGCCGTGGTTAATGATGATGTCATTACACTTATCGAACTCAACAGCTCACTTAAACCTTACACGGAAAAAATTCGATCCCTTGGATATCCGCCGGAGAAAGAACAAGAACTACTCTTTAAAGTCAGAAAGGATATGCTTGACCGCCTTATCGAGCAGAAAATTGAAGAGCAGGAGATAAAGCGTTCAAAGGTTGAAATCAGCGAAGAGCAGATCAATCAAACCATTGAGCAAATCAAAGAGACGAATTATCTTACAGATGAACAGCTAAGGGCGGCATTGGCCAAAGACGGGCTGACCATGGAAGAGTATCGCAAAAAGGTCAAAAGTGAGATACTCAGAGAAAGGCTTGTCAATCTTAAAGTCAAATCAAGGATCGTGATTACCAAAGAAGACGTTAAAGCCTATTATGAAAAACATATCGACGAGTATGGCGGAAAACAAAAATATCATCTTCGCAATATCATTATAAAAGTCCCTCTGTTTTCGGATACAAAAAAGAAACTTGAGATTAAAGCGAGAATGGATGAGATCCTGGAAAAATTAAAGGCCGGAGAATCTTTTGAAGTCTTGGCGGCAAAGTATTCAGAATCATCGGCGGCTTCTGATGGCGGAAATCTGGGTGAGTTCGAATTCAATTTCCTATCATCGCAACTTCAAAAGGCTATCGAAAAAATAAAACCTGGTGAGTTTACACCCGTGCTCGATACCGATCAGGGGTATCAAATTTTTTTTCTAGAAGAGATATTAAGTGCTCAAGGAAAGACGCTTGAGGAGGTTACACCGGAAATTGAAAGTAAACTCCTTAATGAAAGCATTGATAAAAAATATCGGGCATGGATTGGAGATTTGCGAAAACAGTCCGTTATTAAAATCATCCAGTAGTTCTTCAAGCCGATTAACACGATTTTATTGTGAAATATGCATAGTGAATCCAACAAAATACTCGTTGAAAGCATTAAAAGACTGCTAAGAAGAGATGCCACCAGCCACCTTCTTAAGATTGTAAAAAAAACCCACGCTGCGGACTTGGCTTCGGTGTTCGATTTTTTGTCAATTCATAATCAACGCAGACTCTTTAAGCTCATCGATAATGTAAGTTTAAAGGGCGAGATTTTCAGTAATCTCGACGAGGACACATTTTTGGGCCTAGTGGATCAAATGAATTTGGACGATATCGTCGAAATCCTTGATCTCATGCCAAGAGATGATGTTGCCGACCTGTTGGGATGTATGCCTGTGGAAAGGTCCGATGCTATCCTTGAGAAAATGAAAAAGGAGGGTTCAAAAGAAGTTGAAGGTCTGCTTCACTATGAGGATGATACAGCGGGCGGTATCATGGTCCCTGAGTTTATTGCGTTGCAAGAGGATACAACCGCCGGAGAGGCCATTCAGTCACTTCAAAAAGAGCATCTGGATGTAGAGATGCCGTTTTATCTTTATGTGGTTGATACGAACGGCAAATTGATCGGGGTCAGTTCTTTGAGGCAGCTGGTTGTGGTTCCGCCCAAGACACCCCTTAAGAATTTCATGACCACAGATGTTTTTGCGGTAAAAACGAATATGGATCAGGAAGAGGTGGCAAAAATCGTTGCCCGTTATGATATCCTTGCCGTACCGGTGGTGGATGACACAAACAAATTGGTCGGTATTGTTACCGTGGATGATGTTATCGATATCATCAGAGAAGAAGCGACAGAAGACATATTGAAAATGGTAGGTGTCGGCGAAGAATTCGTTGAAACCACATCCATATTCAAAAATATCAAAATGCGCATGCCGTGGCTGTTCGCGAGCTGTGTCGGCGGAATTATTGCATCCTTTATTATCGGTTATTTTCAGTCAAGTTTAAGCAAGTTGGCTTATCTGGCGGCGTTTATTCCGGTGATTATGGGAATGGGCGGCAACATTGGCGTTCAATCCGCTACAATTACCGTTCGAGGGCTTGCCACAGGGCGTCTCAATATTCGCGATATCTGGTCGGTAGTTTCCAAACAGCTTATGGTGGGGCTGATGCTGGGTCTTTTTTACGGATTTGTTGTCGGTTTGGTAGCACAGTTGAAATACAGCCGTGAATTGTTTGCTCTGGCCGTGGGACTTGGTGTGCTTTCTTCCATGACATTGGCAGCCCTCGCGGGATCTCTGGTGCCGATGACCTTGGCGAAAATCAATATCGACCCTGCCATTGCGTCGGGTCCCTTTGTTACCACGGCCATTGATATCATCAGCGTGTCCTTCTATTTTATCATTGCCACGACCCTCCTTGGTATATGAAAAGATGTCGAAGCTTATTCTACGCCTGCAATTGTGCTGCGACGGTCGATTTTGGAGATTATGATTTAGTTATTACATTTTTTACGCTTAAAGAAGGCAAAATATCAGCCATTGCAAAATCCGCCAAAAAGAGCAAAAAACGATTTGCAGGAATTCTGGAACTCTTTTCGGCATTGAACGTGGTATGCAGCACCGGTCGAAGAAAAGGGCTTCCAGTTTTACAGGAGGCCACCTTAAAACATCCTTTTCCAAGCATCAGAACCAGCATGTTAAAGACGGCTTATGCCAGCTACTGGGCGGAACTCATCAACGAATGGATGGAAAGCGGTCAGAAACAAGTTGAGATTTACCAGCTCTTTCAGTATGTTTTGAGAGAACTCGATTCATTTCGAGTATCAGAAGCAGCACTTTCTATTTTGTTTCAGGTGAAGTTTATGACCCTATCCGGTCTTGCACCAAATTTAAGACAATGCAGCGTCTGTTGCATTGAAGTAGAGAAAATAAAGGAAACCAGAGTTAGATTTGATTTTGCAAAGGGAGGAATCTTATGTGACGGATGTACTTCAAAAACCTTGCAGAAAACATTTCTTTCAAAGGGAATCATTAAACAGCTTTTGTGGATAGAAAATGGGGATTTGGTCAAAGCGCTGAGGGTCAGGTTTTCTTCTGATGCGTTAAAGGAAGGTTCGGAATTCTTGGAGACCTTTGTGCCCTATCATTTGGGAAAAGAACCCCGGAGTTTGAAGTTTTTGAAGCAAATACGGAAGTGGTAGATACCGGAAACATGATGCGTAAAATCATTGAATCCCATCAAATTGAAGCTTCGGCGCCATGCAGGATCGATATGGGGGGCACTCTGGATATCAGCACCTTTTATTATCCCCTAAGGCATCTTTTCCCATGTACCGTCAATATTGCGATAAATTTAAGAACAAAGGTTCGACTTCTTCCATATGACAAAAACAAAATAAAAGTAACTTCAAAAGGATTTAAAAGCGCTGAATATCTTTTGGATAAAGCGCCTTTTGATCATCCGCTTGGGCTTATCTTTGCCATCGCAGCATATTTCAGAGCTGAAGGGATCCATATTGATATCGACTCATCATCTCCTCCCCGGAGCGCTTTGGGCGGGTCTTCCGCAGCCGCAGTGGCCCTTGTCGGGGCTTTTTCAAAGGTTAAAGAAAAAAAGGGGCAGACCCCCATTTCCAGAAAAAACATCGCTTTTCTATCACAGACCATTGAGGCAAGTGTGGCAGGTGTGCCGTGCGGCTTCCAGGATCAATTGGCGGCCGTTTACGGCGGTGCAAATGTATGGTATTGGCCGGGAGATTGCCAAATTCCGTTTTTTAGGAAAAAAACCATTATCCCAAAGCGGTACTTACCCAAATTCGAACAGCACTTGTTGCTGGCGTACTGCGGGATACCTCATGAATCGAAAAATGTGAATAAAAAATGGGTGACGCAATTTCTTTCCGGAAAGCACCGTGGACTTTGGGCTGAAATTATAGTATGTACCCATAAATTTGCCGATGCGCTCATTAAAAGAGATATCACTGCGGCATGTGAACAGATGAATAAAGAGACCGCTATCAGAAGGAAGATGACGCCTGAAGTACTTGACGAGATCGGCAAGGCACTTGTTGGATCCGTCGTAAAAAAGAGTTGCGGTGCAAGATTCACAGGGGCGGGCGGCGGTGGCTGTATATGGGCACTGGGTCGAGTCGAGGATATTGACAAGCTCAAAGGTACATGGGAAGGTATTCTTTCAACAAGAAAGGATGCCCGCTTGCTGAGTGCGAAGATTGATTCAGAGGGGCTTTTATAGGCTTTCTAAAAAGTGTCTAAAATGAACTAAAATGAGCTAAAGTGAGCTAAAGTTTAAAGGAAGTTTTAACCAATTATATATTAATGACAGCGCGATAGCGCTACCACAACTTTAGGCACTTTAGATCACTTCAAACTTTAGGCACTTCTATTTTTCTCAAAGTCAGCATATCAGTATAAAGTGCCGAGTAGGATTTGTAATCCTAAGTATAATTAAAATGTAATGGCTCGCTGGTTGCAAATCGCATAAAACGTCCAGCATAACCAACTAATCACAAACAGATTGATAAGGAAGGAAAAATGAATTTTCAGGATGTAATCATGTCGCTAGAGAAATTCTGGGCACAAAAAGGATGTTTGGTGGCCCAGCCGTATGATATGGAAGTCGGCGCCGGGACGTTTCATCCCACCACACTTCTAAAAGCGCTCGGCCCCGAACCCTGGAATGTTGCTTATGTTCAGCCGTCGAGGCGGCCGACCGACGGTCGATACGGTGAAAACCCGAACCGGTTGCAACATTACTACCAGTATCAGGTGATTTTGAAACCTTCTCCTTATGATGTTCAGCAACAGTATCTTCAGAGCTTGAAGGTGTTGGGTATAGATCCTTTGGAGCACGACATCCGATTTGTGGAAGATGATTGGGAATCCCCCACTTTGGGTGCGGCCGGTCTTGGATGGGAAGTGTGGCTGGATGGAATGGAGATTACCCAGTTCACCTATTTTCAATTGTGCGGCAGTGTCGAGTTGTTTCCCATATCCGTAGAACTCACTTACGGGCTGGAACGTATCGCCATGTATCTGCAAAAAGTGGACAGTGTGTTCGATTTGAAGTGGACCGATACGGTGACTTATGGCGATGTGCACCATCAGCAGGAAGTCGAACAGTCGACTTACAATTTTGAAAAGGCGAATGTAAACATGCTGTTAGAGTTTTTCAATCAGTATGAAGCCGAATCCGCGCGAATGATTATAGAAAAATTGGTGCTTCCGGCCTATGAATACTGCCTGAAATGTTCGCATACGTTTAACCTTCTCGATGCTCGAGGCGCCATCAGTGTTGCCGAAAGGACCGGTTATATCGGCCGAATAAGAAATCTTGCCAGAGCATGTGCGGAAGGATATCTGAATCAAAGAGAAGCCATGGGGTATCCCTTGTTGAAGATTGAAAAATAAATATTTCGCAAGAATTTTGTTTTTTACAACTGATCGCTTCATGTATGATTAAATTTTTGCTGAAAGAACTCGTGAATAAGGGCTCGTAATGAAAGAACCTGTCTGGGCTATTTATAAAGGTCTTTTGCTTTGACAAAGGGATTCATCCATAAAGTTAAATCGTTTATGGTTCTTTCAAAACGATCCCTAATTTACTCAGACAGCTTCCAGTCAAAAATTTAATCATACATGAAGCTTCTTTAACGTCGATTTGTTTCAAAAAACTAAACGGTTAAAAAACTATAAAAAATGGTCGGAAAACAAAAAAGGTTGATGCATTTAAAAGACAGAGGTGACTATGAAAAGTTTATTGCTTGAGATTGGGACGGAGGAAATCCCGGCGGGTTATATTGAACCGGCGCTTGAATTCTTGTCGTCGGCGCTCTTACAGAAAATGACCGACGCTCGCATCGAACATGGCAACGCGCAAGTCTTTGGTACGCCGAGACGACTTGCGGTAGAAATTCAACAGGTGGCAGACAAACAGAAATCTTTAACCGCCGAAGTATTGGGGCCTCCGGAAAAAGTCGGTTTTGATAAAAACGGCAGCCCCACAACGGCTGCATTGAAATTTGCCGAAAAGGTCGGGGTCTCCATAAACGCCTTAACCATAAAAGAGACCAACAAAGGCCGTTATGTCTGTGCACGGGTTTCGGAGCGGGGACTGGCAACCCGGACGCTTCTTAAAACCATACTGCCGGAAGTGATTCTGACAACGCCTTTTCCAAAAACAATGAAATGGGCGGAACTCAATATCACCTTCGCCAGACCGATCCATTATATCGTGGCCCTTTTGGGAAATCAGATCATTCCGTTTGAGGTGGGAGATACAAAGAGCGGGCGATATTCCTTCGGGCACTATTTTATGCAGCCCGGGAAAGTGAAAATTTCCTCACCGGACGATTACGTCAAAACCCTGAAAAATTCCCAGGTGATTATCGATTTTGAAGAACGGCGAAAACTTGTTGAAAATGAAATCAATAAAGCTGCCAAAGAAGTCGGCGGCAAGGTATTACCGGATGAAGCGCTCATTGATATCAATAAGAACCTGGTTGAATTTCCCATCGCCACGGCAGGAAATTTTGATAAAGCGTTTCTGGAAATACCCGGCGAGATCCTGATTACCGCGATGCGTCATCATCAAAAATATTTTGCCGTGGTTGATGACAACGGCAGCCTCATGTCCAGCTTTATTGCCGTGAACAACACCCGCACAAAGGATATGAAGCTCGTCGCCACCGGACATCAAAGAGTGTTGAGAGCCCGTCTTGCGGATGCGCAATTCTTTTTCAAAAGCGATGTAAAAGAATCCATGGATGAATGGGTCGAGAGGCTCAAGGGCGTGCTTTTCCAGGCCAAACTGGGAAGTATGTACGAAAAGGTTCAACGGATTCAAAAAATTGCAGCGTATCTGGCGGATGCCGCAGGGCAGAAAGAGAATGTAAAAAACCAGGTGTTGAGAGCCGCCTGGCTGTGCAAGGCCGACCTGGTCAGTCAGGTGGTTTACGAATTTCCGAATTTGCAGGGCGTTATGGGAAGAAATTATGCTTCGATCAAGAAAGAACCCAAAGCCGTGGCAGCCGCGATAGAGGAACATTACCGGCCGATCTATTCCGGCGGCCCCCTTCCGGAGACCGAGATCGGCGGGCTTATCAGTATTGCCGACAAGATCGATTCCATTTGCGGATTTTTTTCCGTAGGGCTTGTTCCTACCGGCGCGTCGGACCCCTATGCGCTCCGCCGGCAGGGAATCGGCATTATCCAGATCATGAATGCCCGGGGCTTTTCATTTTCCTTGAGGAAATTGATTGAAAAGAGCCTGAGCATTTACGGCATAAAAGGCGCAAAAAAAATCAAAGAGATTGCCGATCCGATTTTCACATTCATACAAAACCGCGTGACGTATCAGTTGGTCGAGGAAGGTTTTTCCAAAGATGTCATTGCGGCGATTGCCGATGCAGATACGGATCATGTGCCGAATGTATGGAATCGCGCGCGTGCGCTTCAAGACCTGAAAGCAGCCGCGGACTTTGAACCTCTGGCCATCGCTTTCAAACGCGTGGTCAATATTATTAGAAAGGCTGATCTTCCCGCCCGCAAAACGGTAAATGAAAAACTGTTTGAACACGAATCCGAATTCACATTGTATTCGGCCTATCAAGATCTCAAAGGAAAGGTTTCGGATCATATTGCCAAAGGACATTTTGATCAGGCGCTTCGGGAAATTGCCAAGTTACGCGATCCGGTGGATGCTTTTTTCGACGGTGTCATGGTCATGAGCAAAGAGAAAAAAATACGGAACAACCGGCTTTCATTGCTTGGGTTGATTTCAGATCTGTTCGGCCTGTTCGCCGATTTTTCAAAAATTTCGATCTGACATGATTCTTAAATCGGAAGAGTTCGAAGTGAACTAAAGTTTGAAGTGAGCTAAAGTTAAGGAATTCTGACAATTATATAAAAACATTAGAGCGAGTCGACTTCGCCATAGTAGCCAATCCGGCCTTCGTAGCTACTTCGGCGAAGTAGACTGGCTACGACGGCTGAAAGCGACACCATAACTTTAGGCACTTTTAACTTGTACGGCTTTAACTAACAGCCCCTTAAGGAGCAAACCAAAACTTGTTCTGAATCAGGAATTCACAGGACATAGAAACATCGAAATGAAAGCGATGGTATTAAACGAGATCTGCGATCTAAAGCAAAACAAGACACCGCTTCAATTGACGGACCTGCCGAACCCTACTCCCAAAGAAAAAGAAATATTGGTAAAAATTTCAGCCTGCGGTGTTTGCCACACCGAGCTGGATGAAATCGAGGGGAGAACCCCTCCGTCTCGATTTCCCATGGTCCTGGGACACCAGGTTGTGGGAAGGGTCGAGGAGAAAGGACCCCATGCCGGCCGGTATAAAACAGGCGACAGGGTAGGGATCGCCTGGATTTATTCTGCGTGCGGCAATTGCGTTTTTTGCAGACAAGGCAATGAGAATCTTTGTGAAGCATTCAGAGCTACCGGCCGGGATGCCAATGGCGGATATGCGGAGTATATGACCGTCCTGGAAGATTTCGCGCATGAAATTCCGGATGTTTTTACAGATTCCCAGGCAGCTCCTCTTTTATGTGCCGGCGCCATTGGTTACCGATCGTTGCGGCTGGCCAACATCAAAGATGGACAGAACCTGGGCCTTACCGGTTTCGGGGCATCAGCCCATCTTGTACTTAAAATGGTCAACTATCAACATTTAGATGTAGAGGTGTTTGTTTTTGCCAGAAGTGAAAAAGAAAGGGATTTCGCCCTGGAACTCGGAGCGGTCTGGGCCGGGAATACCGAAGATCAATCACCGGAAATGCTGGATGCTGTCATCGATACAACACCGGCCTGGAAACCGGTCGTTGAAGCGTTGAAAAATTTGATACCCGGCGGAAGACTGGTGATCAATGCCATTCGCAAAGAAGAAAGAGACAAAGATTATTTGCTAAAGCTGAATTATCATGAACATCTCTGGATGGAGAAGGAAATAAAGAGTGTGGCCAATGTCGCCAGGAAAGATGTCAGCGAATTCATCGATCTGGCGGCCCAAATCCCCATCATACCGGAAATCGAGGAGTATCCCCTGGAATCTGCAAATGAGGCGCTGCTGGAACTCAAAGAGAGAAAGATTAGAGGGGCTAAAGTCTTAATAATCACATAGTATTCATCCATAAATGGTCTTTTTGCCCAATCTCTGCGTTATGCTCAAAAAATAATCCTCGGAATATTACATATATGCCTGCGGTTATTTTTTTCCCAAGCCTTGATCTTGAACAAAAATCCTCATTTATGGATGGACACTACCTATAAAATAACCAGCCCTTCATCAAAAAGAAGCATGAGATGAACGAAGGGAAGGCAAATTTTATATCCTTTAATCAGACCAAGGAATCAGATTAAGGATATAAAATTCGCGAAACGATGACACCATTTGTTTAGCCAAGTCGGGTAAACAAATAGACGTCTGTGTCTGCCTCGCCCTGTTAAATGCTACCGCTGGCAGCCCTCCTTAGGAGGATTTAACAGGGTAAATGTGGGTCTGTGGCTAAAAAAATATAGGTCTTCAAAGTTATGGACAAGAAAAATATTTTTTTTACCGGTCCTCCGCGATGCGGAAAATCAACCCTGATTGAAAAGATTGTAAAAAAAATCGATACACCGGCAACCGGATTTTTTACCCGAGAAATCCGGGAATCGGGAAAGCGGGTGGGATTTTCCATCAATACGCTGGATCATCGCACAGGGGTACTGGCGCATCAGGGTATCCATAGCCGTTTCAGAGTTGGACGATACGGCGTCAATCTTGAGGACATCGATGGGATAGCGGTGCCTTCAATGACGCCGGATCGGCCGGACATGCTGATCGTGATCGATGAAATCGGAAAGATGGAATGCTTTTCCGAGCTTTTTAAAAAAACGCTGGTAAGCCTTCTCGATTCGAAACACCGGGTTCTCGGGTCGATCACACTGAAAGGAGACCGTTTTATCCGTCAGATCAAGGCGCGGGATGATGTTGTGCTGGTAACGGTGACGCCGAAAAATCGGGATAAACTGGAAAGCATGTTTTTCAGCGGCCAACTAACCCGCAAGCTCCACTTTTGGATTGATGATTTATGAGATAAATGTACAAAGCCACACCGCAGGCCATCATCAAGCCGCACAGCAGCTGGCCCATGGAAAATGACATAAAGACAAAACCAATCTGGGGATCCGGCTGGCGATAAAATTCTATGAAAAACCGGACAAGGCCATAGCCGATGATATAAAAGGAGAGCATTGCGCCTTTTGGTTTTTGTACTTCTCTTAAATTCCACAACACAATAAACAGAACAATGCCTTCGAAAAAAGCCTCGTAAAGCTGTGAGGGGTGTCTGAGGTTTTGTCCGGGTGCAAGTGGAAAATACATGCCTATGGATGCCGAGGTTACTCTTCCGTACAGCTCACCGTTGATAAAATTCCCGATCCGCCCGAATGTATACCCTAACGGAACAACGGGTGCGAACAAATCGACGGTATTCCAAAAATTGAAGCCGGTTTTACGCGTAAAAATCCAGATTGAAACGATCACCCCAATCAGCCCGCCGTGAAAAGACATGCCTGAAATTCCAGTAAAGGTTATGCCATTTGAAAAATCAAAGGGGAGAAATATTTCAAGAGGGTTTTTAAGGTAATATAAAGGGTTATAAACAATAACATATCCAAGACGTCCGCCGACAATAACACCGATCATCATAAAAATCATAAGGTTTTGAATCTCATCGGCAGATATGCGAAATCGTTTTTCACGTTTTATACGATAGATCACCAGCATGTAAACAGTGGCAAACGCAACGAGATACATCAGTCCGTAATACTGAAGTCTGAACCCTCCGAGACTAAAGATAACAGGGTTCATTTTTTCAGGCAAATGCTGCCACCAGATCAAGAATTCGTTCATTTATTTTGTAATCTTTATAACCAGAAATCCTCGATTCATTCGCCGGATAAAAAGGTTGATGGTTTCACCTTCCGGGATTTCATTGATCGTCTTACTAAGATCACTCACCGATGTTATGTTCTTGTGGTTGATCTCCCTGATAATGTCGTGGACCTGCAGTCCGGCTTCCGCTGCTTTGCTTTCCGGATCCACACCGACCACAATAACACCTGTGGTATCTTTCAGGTTAAAACGACGCGCAGTTTCAGGTGTAATTTCAGAAACTTGAATCCCAAGCTGGGCCTGTTCTTCCTTTCGGGTGCCGCTGCTGGAAATTTTGGTTTCCTCTCTTTTTGCGATTTTGACGTCAATCGTTGGGGTTTTGCCGTTGCGATTGATTTTGATCTGAATTGTATCGCCGACGCGGATTTCTGCAATCATACCTGTGAGTTGTCTGGCACTATCCACCGACTTTCCATTTACTGAAAGTATGATGTCTTTGGGCTTTATTCCCGCTAAATCGGCAGGGTCACCTGGAAACACTTCTGTAACCAGAACGCCTTTTTTTTCCTTTATGCCGTAATACTCCGCGACTTCCTCACTGATGTCCTGGATACCCACTCCAAGCCAGCCGCGTGTAACCTCACCGGTGCTTTTGAGCTGAACAATGATGTTTTTTGCAAGATTTACCGGAATGGCAAATCCGATTCCCTGCCCACCGGCGACGATGGCTGTATTTATTCCAATAACTTCTCCCTTCATATTGAGCAGCGGACCGCCACTATTTCCCGGATTGATGGAAGCGTCGGTCTGTATGAAATCATCATAGGGACCTGACCCGATGACCCGCCCCTTGGCGCTGACAATTCCTGCTGTGACGGTTTGCTCCAGGCCAAAAGGATTTCCGATGGCCACCACCCATTGACCGACTTTAAGGGCATCGGAATCTCCAAATCGCAAAACAGGAAGATTATGATTCGACTCGATTTTGATCAATGCCAGATCTGTATTTTTATCGCGTCCGACAATCTGGGCTTCGAACTCTTTTTCGTCATTTAATATCACGACAATCTTGTCTGCATTGTCTATAACATGATTATTGGTTACGATATAGCCGTCCTTGTCGATGATAAAACCCGAACCAAGGCTTCGCTGTTTAAAATCCCTTTTTTGGTCCTCGTCAAAAAAACGATCAAAAAAATCCCGCATGGGATCGTCATCGCCAAAAGGGCCTTTTTTAAAGTGACGAAATACACGCCCCCCCCCCTTGATGGTCTTGACCGTCCTGATGTTAACCACGGCCGGACTGGCCGATTCGGCCAGGTTAGAGAAACTGTCAGGGGGTAGGAAGGTTGTGTCGGATTTTGCAGCTATACTGTACGGCGGATAAAAACTGCCTGAAAATATAATTACGGCTGCCAGGAGCATTGCGAAAAAAAATATTTTTCTTTCCGGAACACATTGTTTGTTTACAAAAAAATTCATTTATGGACTCCTTTTGTTATTTTTTTAATTGTATAAGATAGTATAAGAAAGTGCAAGCTGTGTACCACAAATAATCCTTGAGCAATAATTAGCTCAAATTTCAAACCATAGACAGAAATAACTGCCCCAATGGGGCCTCTTTTTCAGTGCGAAGTCACGGAAAAAGCGTAGGATATTAACATCGGTATTTGCTCCAGCCGGACTATTGATGGATAAAAAATACCCGGTTTAATGTATGTTGTGGATAAAAAGTATCCATTCCACCCCGTTGTCAGAAGTGACTATTTTTAGTGGCCGGTTAACCTGATTCTCACAGAGTTGGCATGAGCATCAAGACCTTCTATTTCCGCAAGGCGAATGACATCACCGGCTTCACGATTAAAGGCTGCCTGTGAATAACGGATCAGGCTGGTCTTTTTTACAAAAGTATCCACTGAAAGAGCAGAAGAGAATCTTGCCGTGCCGGCAGTTGGAAGTACATGGTTGGGGCCGGCGATATAATCACCAATGGGTTCCGGTGTATAGTCGCCCAAAAATACGGCTCCCGCATTACGGATCTGTCCGACATAAGCCAATGGATCTTTGATTTGAAGCTCAAGGTGCTCGGGCGCAATTTGGTTTGAAAGATCAATTGCCGTATCAAGATCAGAGACAACCATTATGGCGCCGAACCTGGAAAGTGCTTTTTGGGCAATCTCTTTGCGTGAAAGACCCTGAAGCTGCTCCTTTACAACGGAGGCAACTGTTTTGGCAGTGTCTCTGGAATCCGTGACCAAAATTGCAGAGGCTAGGATGTCATGTTCTGCCTGTGAAAGGAGATCCGCTGCAATAAATTCAGGGGTTGACGTATTGTCTGCGATGATAAGGATTTCGCTGGGACCTGCAATCATATCAATACCTACGATCCCTGCTACGATCTTCTTGGCAATTGTAACATAAATATTTCCGGGACCGACGATAACATCCACTTTTGGTATTGTCTCGGTGCCGTAAGCCAGGGCAGCAATGGCCCAGGCACTCCCGACCTTGTAGACAGCATCCACTCCGACCTTTTTGGCAGCAACCAGAAGATGGGGATTAATCGAACCGTTTTTGGTGGGTGGCGTTACCATGACGATGTGATTGACGCCCGCAACTTTTGCAGGGATGGCGCCCATGAGGACGGAGGAAACCAGCGGTGTCTCACCCCCCATTCCACCAGGGACATAAATCCCTGCCACATCGACGGGGTTTATCAACTGGCCCAAAAGTGTCCCCGGTCTTTGGGTATGGATCCAGGATTTGCATCGTTGCTGTTTGTGGAAGGATTCGATTTGATTCACTGCTCGATTTAGCGTCCGTATAAAGGGTCGGTCTACACGTTTTGAGGCATCGTCAATTTCCTGGCGTGTCACCCGAATGGACGCTGTGGTCAGTTTCGGTGAATCGAATTGGTTCGTATATTTGATGAGCGCCTGGTCTTTGTTTTTTCGCACATCCTCAATAATGCGGGTGACTGCAAGCAGATCTTTCTTTTTAAAGCCCATACCGCGGTTTACGATGGATGCAATTTTTTTCTCTGCCGATATTGATGGATAGGTGTAGATCTTCATAAAATTTTTCACCTTAAAGAAATATTGTTTAAAAATAACAATTATATTTAATGCTTTCAATAGTCAAGAGATGCTGTTTTGTCAACATCGGCTAATTATAGGGTTAGAATTTCACAGCATCTATGATTTTTTTAAACAAAAGATAATACTTTATTCAAATGAATTTCCATGAAAATGATCCATCGCCATATATTATCTTCTAAAAATACTAATTGACATATTGAGTTCTATCTGTACAAATAAATTCTTTTTTAAAGGATAAGATTGTTCAAACATAATTTGCATGGAGGAATCCAATGAAGGAGAACAGAATTTATAACTTTAACGCCGGTCCTGCTGCGCTTCCCCTTGAAGTGCTTGAAGAAATAAAGGATTCATTCTTGAATTTCGGTGGGTCCGGTATGTCGATCACAGAGATCAGCCATCGGTCAACGTTATTTGACGATGTCATAAACGATGCCGTTGCCAGAACCCGGCGGCTGTTGAAGCTCGATGACAAGTTTCACGTTTTGTTTATCCAGGGCGGCGCCAGTTTACAGTTCTGTATGATCCCCATGAATCTGCCTCGGAGAAGGTGATGCCGCAGACTATGTGAACACAGGCACCTGGTCCGCAAAGGCCATCAAGGAAGCTGAAATTATAGGTAAAACCATAGATGTTGTGGCATCTTCCGAAGATAAAAATTTTTCCTACATTCCAAAAAATATATCGTTTAACGCGGTGCGGTTTATGCACACATTACATCCAACAATACCATCAAAGGAACCCAATGGGCGTCTTATCCTGAGACAGGCGGTGTTCCCCTTATCGCCGATATGTCGTCCGATATTATGTCAAGACCTTTTGATGTCGATAAGTTCGGCCTGATTTATGCCGGAGCCCAAAAAAATATCGGTCCTGCCGGCGTATGTATGGTCATCATTCGGGATGATATGCTGAAAAGGGTGCCGGACACACTTCCGTCCATGCTAAAGTACACCACTTATGCTTCTAAAAATTCGATGTACAACACACCGCCTTGCTTTGCAATCTATATGATTCAATTGGTCATGAAGTGGCTGGAGGAGAGCGTCGGCGGACTTGAGAAAATGGAAAAGATGAATCAAGCAAAGGCCCGGATGCTCTATGAAGCCATAGACTCCAGTGGTTTTTACCAAGGAACCGCTGAGACGGATAGTCGTTCTTTGATGAATGTCACTTTTCGTCTTCCGGATGAAGCTCTTGAAAAACAGTTTGTTGAGCAGGCGCTTAAAAACGGAATGAGCGGTCTTAAAGGTCATCGATCCGTAGGCGGGTGTCGTGCGTCGATTTATAATGCAACGCCGCTTGCAGCCGTCGAAGCCCTTGTTGATTTTATGAAGCACTTTGAACAGAAAAATGGATGACTTTTAATATTCGGCGATGACTGATACGTATCATCATTCACTATGAGTAATGCGGGCTATTCGCACAGCTCGAAAAGTGCGGCAGCTCCCATGCCTCCGCCGATACACATTGATTCGATGCCGTATTGCACGCCGCGTTCTTTCATATTGGCAAGCAGCGTTGCGCACAGTTTGGCGCCTGTGCATCCCAGCGGATGTCCTAATGCAATGGCACCGCCGTGAATGTTGACTCGATCCATGTCAATGCCGAGTTCCCGGATACAATACACCGCCTGAGATGCAAAAGCTTCGTTGATCTCAAAAAGACCGATATGGTTAAGATCCATACCGGCCATATCCAAAAGTTTTGGAATGGCGTATCGGGGTCCCACTCCCATCTCTTCGGCCTTGCAGCCAACGGTTGTATAATATTTTAACTTGGCGATGGGTTTCAGTCCAAGGGCATCAAGCTTTTGAGCGCTCATGATAATACTTGCGGCTGCACCGTCGGTGGTCTGAGAAGAATTCCCCGCAGTCACCGTTCCACCTAAAGCAAATACCGGGTTCAGATTGGCCAGCCTCTCCATGGTAGTAGAAGGCCGGATACCGTCGTCATCTTTGACAAGAAAGGTCTCTTTCTTGTAGGTGCCATTTTTATCATTTACAAACTTGTGTGCCGGTGTGGGAACGATTTCAGTAAAAAGCTTTTTATTTAAAGCCGTTGAGGCTTTCATTTGAGAGTGATACGCGAATTCATCCTGTTCTTCTCTGGAAACGTTGTATTGGTTGGCAACGATTTCGGCGGTTATCCCCATGGAAACGTAGAGATTGGCGTGCTGTTTAGAATATTCAGGATGAGGTCTGGGAAGATTTCCGCCCATGGGAACGAAGGTCATGGATTCCAGCCCCCCCCCAATGGTGATATCCGACCAACCCGACATGACGCGCAAGGAGGCTTGGGCGATCGCCTCGAGGCCGGAAGCACAGAATCGATTGACCGTGGCGCCGGAAACTTGCACCGGAAATCCAGCAATCTGGGATGCGATTCTTCCGATGTTCAGCCCCTGTTCAGCTTCGGGAAACGCGCAGCCGATCATAATGTCATCCACATCTTTCATTTCAAGGTTCGGTGTTTTGTCGATGACAGATTTCAGAATAAAGGACAGCAGGTCTTCAGGTCGTGTATCTTTAAAAGCCCCTTTACTTTTCTTGCAGCCGGGTGTTCTGATGGATTGGACGATAAAGGCGTCTCTCATTTCCCCTCCTTTGAGACCTTTTGAAAATGCTTTAAAAGGTTCCAGTTGGTTATCAAATAAAAATGGCCAGTGATCCTTTGCTAGTTTCTTAAGGGTTTGCCGGTTTTTAACATATGTTCAACCCTGGCCATGGTCTTTTCTTCTTTCCAGAAATCGACAAAAGCCTCTCTTTCAAGATTAAGGATGACATCCTCTTCGACGCTGCTGTTGTCTCTTATTTCTCCTCCGCTGATGACGTAGGCGATTCTTTTTGCCAGAAATGCATCGTATTCTGAGATGAATTTCCCTTTCAGCATGTTGAAAATCTCCACATCAATCATGCCCTGGGCCGCCTGTCCCAAAACCTTTATCGGTTGTTTTATCGGCGGTGCGTAGCCTTCATCGACCATCTTCAAAACTTCTTTTTTGGCTTCACCGATCAGATAGTCCCGGTTAAATACGATTCTGTCCGTAGGGCCCAAAAAGCCGTTGGTTCTGGCTTCAGCAGCAGATGTTGAAACCTGGGCCAGTGCAATGGACATGAACACCGGAACGAAAAATTTGGCAAGGTCGATATCGGTGACCGCTTCAGGGATCGTCTGAACGAACTTTTTCCAAAGATTTAAACATCCGCCGCCCGATGGGAGCAGGCCGACGCCAATCTCAACAAGTCCCATGTAGAGTTCGGCATGGGCCACAATCCTGTCGGCACCGAGGCACACCTCGCATCCGCCGCCAAGGGTCATGCCGTAAGGGGCAGCGACTACCGGAAAGCTCGAATATTTTTCTTTCTGTATAGCGTCTTGTGCCATATGTAAAAATGCATCGATTTCCGAGTACTTCCCTTCCTTTGCCAGACCGGCCATAAAAAAAAGATCGCCGCCTGCTGAAAAGGCCCCCGGCATTCCGCCGGCCTGGTTTCCGATGACAAGACCCAGACCGTTGGCATCCACATATTCCATGACTTTTTGCTGAAATTCGATAATTTCTTTGTTCAACGCATTCATCTTGGTATGAAATTCCAAACAAAAGACACCGTCGTCAAGATCTATTAATGAAGCGGATTTACAGGACTGAACGAGGTTACCCGCACCTTTTAGGGTTTCAAGAGAAACCATCGTTTTGCCGGCAACAATCTCTGTATAGCTTTCGGTGGTAAAATCATATGCAAAACGTTTACCCATATCGGTTTTGTAAAATGACGCATGGCCTGCTGCAATCATCTGCTTTACTTTTTCAGGGACTTCAAACCCGTCTTTTTCCATCTTATCTACAGAAGCCTCAAGGCCGATGGCATCCCAGGTTTCAAAGGGGCCCATCTCAAAGTTGAATCCCCATTTCATGGCATTGTCGATGTCAACGATGGTATCTGAAATTTCAGCTGTCCTGTTAACCGCGTAGATCAGGCCGTTTGCCACAACTTTCCAAGCAAACCTGGCACCTTTGTCCTGGCCATAGACGACGGCTTTGATTTTTCCAGGAAGTGTTTTTGCCTTTTTGGCTTCAACAAGGCATGGAAAGTCGGGAGGTTCATATTCAGAATATTCTAAAGTTTGCGAATCGATGACCTTTCGAATCTTTTTCCATTCAGGTGTTAAGTCGGTCTTGTAAAAGCCGCTTTTGGTTTTTTTCCCCAGTAAATTCTTTTGAATCATCCGGTCCACAAATTCGGGAAGAACGAAGCTGTTTCTCTGTTCGTCGTCGACAACCAACTCATATGTGTTCTTGGCTACATGACCCATGGTGTCGAGACCGACAATGTCACATGTCTTGAACATAGCGGTCTTGGGTCTGCCCATGGCGGTTCCGAAAAGTGCGTCCACTTCAGGGATCGATAGACCGTCTTCAAGCATGAGTTGCATGGCCTTGACAATTCCCTGAACACCGATTCTGTTTCCGACAAAATTGGGTGTGTCCTTGGCCCATACAATGCCTTTGCCAAGAATCCGTTCTCCAAAATCAGACATAAATTCAAGAACTTCAGGGAGAGTTTCTTCTCCTGCTATGATTTCAAGAAGATGCATATATCTTACTGGATTAAAAAAATGTGTGCCTAAAAAATGCTGTTTAAAATTACGGCTAAGGCCTTGGGACATGGCTTTTAGCGGAAGGCCCGAAGTGTTGGAAGAAACAATGGCGCTGGCCTTTCTTTTTGTTTCAATCCGTTTAAAGAGATCCTGCTTAATTTTCAGATTCTCCACAACCACTTCCACAATCCAGTCGCAGTCTGAAATTCTGTCAAAATCGTCTTCCAAATTGCCGATGGTGATGCGATTAACATCTTTTTTCTGCATCAGAAGCGATGGACTCGACATCAATACTGCATCCAAACCGGCTTTCACGATTCGATTTCTGGCAACCGGGTTGTCTCTTTCTTCCTCTTTTAGATCAAAAGGAACGATATCCAGCAAAAATGTCTTTATGCCGGCGCCGGCCAATAAGGCAGCGATGCCTCCGCCCATTACACCGGAGCCAATGACCGCTGCCTGCCTGATTTTTCTAACCATGATAGCCTCCTGTAAAGATTAAAGAATGAAGTCCAACAAGATGAATGATCATTCATTTATCTAACAGAACGTATCTTTATCTGTCAAGAAAAAACGAAAAATATATATCATCCTGAAAACGATTATAAAAACCATATAATCAATATATTACACTATTTTGGATGTGTGATAAAAAACCTAATAAATAATTTAATCCGTATTGTTAACATCAATATATAAAATGAACAATTATTCATTTAAAGGAAATAAGCATTGCCAAACAAGGTTGTTTACGGTTATAAAACATATCACGAAATCATCAGACGGATACCATGCGAAAGTCATGCACTTAATTTTTCTTGTTTTCGTAATTATCTTGAACCTATTCTGAAACAACACGCTTTTTATATAGGACAGAAGAATAATGACTAAAGAGAACGATGTCGTACTCATATACTTTGAGGACCAGCCGATATCATTTGCGAGAATAGAGGACATCTCTCCGGATATCAGAAAAGACTGGTATCATGTGAAACTGCTTTTGTTTAAGATGCCCCTTCAGGTGGTTACCTGGATACTGCGCGATATTTATATTAACGGCCAGGAATTCACCATGGAAGGAAAAAAAATCCGTTTGGAAAAGGTGGTTTGTCCCGAAGAGACCGAACCGGTCGAAAAAGAAAAAGCAACACCTCAAAAACCAGGTGGTCAAAAAGTGATATCTTTAGCTGATCTTAAGAAAAAATCATCGTGAGGTTGATTCCGGGTTATGAAACACTCAAATCAAATCGTCATCTCAGCCTCAAGACGTACCGATATTCCTGCCTTTTACATGAATTGGTTTATGGAACAGATCAAAAAGGGGTGGTTTGAAGTTGTCAATCCATATAACCGGCGTAAGTTCATCGTGCCTGTAACGCCTGATAAAATACATACCATTGTATTCTGGTCAAAAAATTTCGCTCCTTTTATTAAAGGAGGGTTCGGTCAATCGCTTTTGGCAATGGGATACAATCTTTTTTTTAACTTTACCATAAATTCGGATATTCCGTTAATAGAACCTCGAGTGCCTTCTTTAAAGCAGCGACTTGACCAGCTTAGAGACCTTTGCCGAAACTACGACCCAAGAAGTATAAACTGGAGATTCGATCCCATTTGCTTCTTTGAATTTAAACAAAACGCCATTAAAGACAATCTTCATGATTTTTCCAGGATTGCCACATGGGCATCACAATGCGGTGTTACACGGTGTATTACCAGTTTTATGGATCATTACACCAAGATAAAAAAACGGATAAAGTCCATACCAGGATTTTCATTTATCGATCCAATCCTGTCGGAAAAAATAGGAATTCTTCTTAAATTGGAAAAAGAGCTTTCAGAAAAAAATGTCGATCTGTATACGTGCTGCGAAAAAGAAGTGCTGAATGCGCTGCCTTCAGGCTCGAACATCATGAAAGGCTCGTGTATTCCAAATGATCTTTTTGTTAAGATATTTGGTGGAGACCTCAGCTTTAAAAGGGATACAGGCCAGCGGTCATCAAAGGGGTGCGGATGTATGATTTCAGTGGATATCGGGTCGTATCACCTGCACCCATGCTATCATAACTGCCTGTTTTGTTACGCTAATCCAACCTCAAAGGTTTTTGAAAAAACGTAATTATATTGGGTTTTTGGAACTAATTGATTTCAAAAGAGATTCAGGTATAAACGATTGATGATTGATGACTGATGATTGTCGATTGATGATTGATGATCGGTGATTGTCGCAGATCCCGATTTATCGGGAAATGGTAAGGAATTCTTCCAATTTGGTTGATGTATGAAAATTGGTTCAGTTGTTCTTGACAATATAACGATTTTAGCACCACTTGCCGGTATCACTAATTTGCCGTTTCGATTGTTGGCAAAGGCTTCGGGGTGTGGTCTGGTCTGTTCAGAAATGATCAGTGCCAACGGGCTGGTTCACAGATCCCCCAAAACACATGAATTGCTCGAAAGCCGGATTGAGGAAAAACCGTTATCGGTCCAGATATTCGGTTCGGATCCTTATATAATGGCTGAAGCAGCAGTCATGGTTGAGGACTCGGGTGCTGACATTCTTGATATCAATCTTGGCTGTGCTGTAAAAAAGGTGTTGAAAACCGGATCAGGGGCGGCTTTAATGAAAGCGCCCAATAAGGTTGAAAAAATTTTCTTGGCTGTTCGAAAAGCCATAAGCATTCCGTTTACCGTTAAAATGAGAGCCGGCTGGGATAAATCCGGCAGTGAGGCTTTTGCCATCGCTAAAGTTGCAGAGGCGGGCGGAGTGGACGGCATCACCGTGCATCCACGTCTGGCGACTCAAGGGTTTGGGGGTAAAGCTGACTGGTCTTTAATTGCCGCCATAAAAAATAGCGTGTCCATCCCTGTAATCGGAAACGGAGATATTGTAACGCCGGAAGATGTATTGACCATGAAAAAGGAAACTGGGTGTGATGCGGTAATGATTGGCCGGGCAGCCATTGGAAATCCGTGGTTATTTTCTCAGGTAATGTCCCTGATGAATGGTAAAGAAAGGGTGTCCCCGGATCTTACCGAACGTTTTGATGCGATGACGAAATATCTTAATACCTCAATAGAATGCTTTGGAGAGAAACAGGCTTGTCGAATGATGCGAAGTCATCTGGGATGGTTTGTCAAAGGATTGCGTTACAGCAGTACGTTTCGTGAATCCATCAAGGGGTTATCCACGGAAAGCGAAGCCCTGTCGTTAATTGGAGAATATAAAAGCTCTTTGATTGATTGAAATAATATCGAATATTGAAAATAATATACTTATCAATAAGAGAATGTATCAAGGAGTTCCTATGATAAAACAGCTGTCTTTTGTACTGACTCTCCTGTTTTTGATGACACTTTCTGTCTTTGGATATACTGACAATTCCATAGAAGTTGTTGAACAAAAGGAAAAAGGGAGTATTAATTGGAGCAGGGGGGTCGTTCAGGCAAAAGGAATCGGTATTCCTCTAACAAAAATGTCTGAAAATTCCAATGCTCGAACCGTGGCGCTGACAGATGCAAAACTTAATGCTTTTCGTATCATCCTTGAAATTATTAGAGAGCTGCGAGTTAATGGCACTACTGTTGTTGGAGATTATGCAATTCAAGATCCTGCCATTATGTCGAAAATTGAGAATATGGTAAAAAATGCAAAAGTGGTCAAAAAAGAATATTTGACGGACGGGACGGTAAAAATAGAAATGGAAGTGGATCTTCGCGGAGGATTTGCTCAACTTGTACTTCCGAAAGACATCAAGCCCCTCGACTCAATCACGCTTGTGACGATGAATAAAACATCGTCACCGGTTTTTACCGGACTTGTTGTCGATGCCAAGGGACTTGGTGTCAGGCCTGTAATGGTTCCAAGAATACTCGATGAAAACAATCAGGAAGTTTATGGTTCTGCTTTTGTCAGCAGAGAATATGCCGTACAGCAGGGTATGAGCGGGTATGCTCGGAATCTAAAGGAAATTCTGGATAACCAAAGGGTTGCAGATCATCCTTTGGTGGTTAAAGGGTTGAAGACATTGGGTCCGGGTTGTTCTGAAATTGTCATCAGTAACGCAGATGCTTCAAAGCTCAGAAGTACTTCGGAAAGCCTTTATTTCATGAAAAAATGCCGTGTTATTATTGTGGTTGACTAACCCGTGACTCTACTTGAAAATGTTAAAAAAGAAAAATGTTATACTAATGTCATACATTAGACCAAGATACCTTGTTCCTGAACCACTCAGGTTCGTAAAAGATGCGGGTTTAACTGGAGGAATCATGAAATTTCAAAAACGATACGTTTTATTTGCAGTTTTGTGTGTATTTTTTCTATATGCATGTGCCCCAACGTCCATGGAATCGAATACATGGCTCGACACACCTGTGCACCATGTTCGCAATGGTAACACACTGTTAAAAGCAGGCAAAATTGATGATGCATTTCGAGAGTTCAGTCGAGCAAGTGAACTTGATCCGAATTATTCACCGGCTTATGTGGGTCTCAGTTTAGTATACGGTTTAAGGGGTGACGATGCGACTTCCGCCATGTATCTGAAAAAGGCGGTTAACTTGTTAAAGGGAACACACCAAAAGTAGATGTTTATGTCCACACGTATCCCTAAATAGTATGATGAATGAGAGTACTATGTTCCAAAACTCCATGATGCCAGATATTTTTTCTGTTCAGGGGTGAGCCTGTCGATTTTTACATTCATTGAAGTCAATTTTTCTCTTGCAATGGCCTTGTCTATCTCTTCGGGTACGGGATAGACATTATTTTCGAGCCTTTGTTTGTTTTTCACCATATATTCGATACTCAAGGCCTGATTGGCGAAGCTCATATCCATTACGCTTGATGGATGCCCCTCGGCAGCTGCAAGATTTATCAATCTGCCATCACCTAACACATTAATACACTTGCCATTTTTAAGAACATACTCTTCAACGAAAGGCCGAATTGTTCTTCGGGATTTTGCTATGGATTCAAGTCCGTTAAGATCGAGTTCCACGTTGAAATGACCGGAATTGGCGACAATGGCCCCGTTCTTCATGATTTGGAAGTGTTCTTTTCGTATGACATTAATGTTGCCTGTGACCGTGCAGAAAAAATCACCAATCCGCGCTGCCTGACGGATGGGCATCGCGGTTAACCCGTCCATGACCGCTTCAAGTGCGGCGGTGGGATCGACCTCTGTGACAATGACATTGGCTCCCATCCCGCGTGCCCTCAGTGCAAGACCTTTGCCACACCATCCATACCCGCAAACGACAAAGTTAGATCCGGCAATAAGACGGTTTGTGGCCCGAATAATTCCATCCATTGTGCTCTGACCGGTACCGTAACGGTTATCAAAGAAATGTTTGGTCTTGGCATCATTTACGGCTATGATAGGATATTGTAAAACACCATCTGCGGCCATACTTTTAAGTCGGATGATACCGGTGGTCGTTTCTTCAGTGCCGCCTCGTACATTCTCAATAAGCTCCTGGCGTTCGGAGTGAATGGTGGAAACCAGATCCGCACCGTCATCCATTGTGTATTGAGGTTTGATATCGAGGGCAGAATGGATGTGCTTGTAATATGTTTTGTTGTCTTCGCCCTTGATGGCAAAAACAGATATTTTGTCGTGTTTTACCAGTGAAGCCGCCACATCGTCCTGGGTACTCAGCGGGTTGGAAGCACAGAGCGTAATTGTGGCGCCTCCTGCCTTTAATGTTTGCATCAGTGAAGCGGTTTCGGTGGTAACATGAAGGCATGCAGCGAGGCGTATGCCTTTTAAGGGCTTCTCTTTTGCAAACCTTTTTTTAATGTTGTTGAGCACTTGCATGCTCTGATTGGCCCATTCGATCCGAAGCAAACCGCCCTTTGCCAGTTTTATGTCCTTCACATCATAATTCATTAAACAATTCTCTCCTTTTTAATCTTCATTTGACGTTCATCATTCGTTACTCGTGAAAAATCCATCGTAAATTATCAATCAACAATCTTCAATCGACAATCATCAATCCCCACTAGAGTCCGGCCTTATCTCTTAAAACATCAACCATGTTGGTCTTTTCCCAGGTAAATTCAGGCTCATTTCTTCCAAAGTGACCGTAAGCCGAAGTTTTGCGATAGATGGGACGTAAAAGATCAAGATATTCGATGATGGCAGCCGGTCGTAGGTCGAATACCTCCAGGACTATTTCTTTAACCCGGTGTTTGGGTATGACACCGGTGCCCATGAGATCGATCATTACAGAAACAGGATGTGCAACACCAATGGCATAGGCGATCTGTATTTCACATTTTTTTGCAAGACCTGCGGCAACAATATTTTTTGCGATATGCCGAGCCATGTAAGAAGCGCTCCGATCGACCTTGGAAGGGTCTTTACCGGAAAAACATCCGCCGCCGTGGCTCCCCTGACCTCCGTACGTGTCAACGATAATTTTTCGTCCCGTCAGACCGCAGTCTCCCATGGGGCCGCCGACAATAAACCTTCCAGTAGCATTTATAAAATATCTGGTATCGCCGTCTGTGAACTTTTTCGGAATCACTTTTTTGATGACTTCTTCAATGATCGCCTCTTTTAAGTCTTCATGGGAAATATCCGGCTTGTGCTGGGCGGCGATGACCACCGTATCAACACGTTTGGGGGTCCCGTTTTCATATTCGATGGTGACCTGAGATTTGCCATCCGGCCTCAAAAAATCAAGAGAGTGGTTTTTACGAACCGTGGCAAGACGCTGGCACAGCTTGTGGGCATATACAATGGGCATGGGCATCAGCTCAGGTGTCTCATCCGTGGCAAATCCGAACATGAGTCCCTGGTCGCCGGCCCCTTGGTCTTTGAAAAGACCTTCGCCGATGTTGACTCCTTGAGCGATATCCGGGGATTGATGATCGATACTTGTAATGACCGAGCAGGTCTGCCAGTCAAAGCCCATGAGGGAAGAATGGTATCCGATTTCGCGAATGGTGTTCCTTACAATCTCGGGCATGTCAACATAACATTCGGTAGAAATTTCGCCGGCGATAAAAGCCAGACCGGTTGTGACAAGGGTTTCACAGGCAACCCTGCATTTTTTGTCCTTTTCCATAATAGCGTCGAGTATGGAATCTGATATGGCGTCGGCAACTTTATCAGGATGGCCTTCGGTCACCGATTCGGATGTAAAGAAAAATTGTTCGTTGCTCATCAAGGGCTCCTTTTTGTTGTGTTCAGAGATATTAATATGTTAAATGAAAATATCAATTCAGGAAAAAGATCATACCGTTTTTAACGCGATTAAGCTGCGGCAATGGAAACGATTAAAACCCAAACATTTGCTTCCACCCCTCCTCGCCTTTCTTAAAAACAACTGCATCCTTACCTATATGCATCACAATGACATTGTCAATAGATTCTCCTTCCCGCAAAATAAGACCGTTAATTACAGCGAGGCGACTTTTCGGATCGTTGGACCAGGCAATTGCCTGCACTTCGATCTTGGTTTGATTCGATCGCTTAACGGGCATTGATGCAAACCGATCGGCTTTTGTATTTTGTCCGGGTTTTTCGCTGGGTTTTCCAGCAACTGTCTCTTTTCGAGCCTGTTGCAGCGGCGCTGTTTTTTGGTTAAACAAAACGGCAGTATTCCCCCGGGATTTATGAGCAGACGGGGGCGCCGCTTTTGCTGCTTGTGCAATCGGTTCGAATTTTTTTACATCCTTTCGGGAAGACAATTCTTTTTGAACCCTATCCGGTATGGCCGCCTTCTTTTCAGGAAGACGAGCGGGTTTCTGGAGTGTAGCTTCATTTTTTGTTATTAATTCCGGTTTTTTTTCATAAAGTTTCTGGCTTAGGATCAACCCTGCGCCGACAGCAAGGACAAGACCAGCGAAAATAATGACATAGCGTTTATTAAAATGCAGATGACCATTTATCTGCTCATGGTCGTCGTTTTGCATATGGTTTTGGGGTCGCCAGAATCGAACGTGGTTTTGATCTGCAGCTTGGTTTTCAAGCTTTTTTAATGCCTTTAAAATGGAACTCAATTTTAAAATACCTTCTCTAGATCTTTAAGAACAATATGCTTATCACGAAATACAGTCTGTTCTCTTTGTTTCGTTTTTCATTTGACATAGAAAAAATCATCGAACAGACGAATTGGTGGCATTGACAATATAGGGTCGTTTAAAAACTTTTTTTTCATTATAAAGGGCGATTTTGGTTGTAGAACCTACCGTGCCATCAATATGTAAGCCGTATTTTTTCTGGATTTCTTTTACCGCCTGCCGGGTTTTGTCGTCATAAAATGGGTTTATTTCAACCTCTTTAAATCCAATATCCCGCAAGAGCATTTTGAGCGTTGTTATGGAATCCTTCGGACAATCTATTGGAATGGTACCTTTTAGTGAGAGGAAATTTTTCCATGGAACGTATGCCTCGCCTGACCAATAAGATTCTAACTCAGCCGGCGACAGCTCTATTGAAATATCCTGTTTTCCTCCTCTAAGTGTAACTTTTTGAGTATCTATTTTAATGAGCGAAAGATATACAGGAGGAATGCCTTTATTCCAATGAACGGCTAAAATAACCGGCAGGTTCAATTTTTTTATTGCATTTAAATTTCCTGTGATTCGTCGTATCAAAAGATTGTTTTCCTTTGAGACAAGCCGAAAAAAATCCTGATCATCATTAATGGTATCAAGGTCTGATTTTATTTCGGGTTCAATGTTCCACAAATTTAATGCCACCTTAATGGCCATTCGTCGTGAAGAGAGCCTGTTCATTGTTTCCAGAAGATTCCCCAAATCCCGGGCAGTTTCTGTAATGGGTTCTATAACAGGTTCAAGTGCTTTTACTTTCTGCATTTCAATTTTTTTTGACTCAGATGCAATAACAATGGGAACCGATTTTTTTGACTCAGATACTGTAACAGTTTGAACCAGCTCTTTTTTAACATCAGTAGTAGCGGCGGGGGCCAGTTTTTTTGACTCAGATGCAGTGGTGGCCGGGACAACTGTTTTTGACTCAGATACTATAAGAGGTGAAACCTGTTCTTTTTTAACAGTACTAGTAACGGCGGGGACAGGTTTTTTTGCGTCAGAAGCAGTAACGGCCGGAACCGTTTTTTCTACGTTATTTGAATGAAGTGTATCGAGTTTTTTTGTTCCAGGTGAATTGAAAATCGTAGTTACTCTTAATAATCCGGGACGGTAATAAATAATCATAAAGAGAATTAGAGACAATATAGAAAAAAACAGAATTGCTTTTTTCCGTTTCTTAAAGCTGTTTTTAATAATATCATTCCTATCGGTCAGTTCCTTGATGGATGCCCTGACGATTTTCTGTGTAATTTCTTTTTGATCGAGACCGAATGCAGTCAGAAGCGCCCGGTCGCAGACGATGTTGATGAGTCGAGGAATGCCCTGCGAATAGTTATAAATAGAGCGATATGCGGCATCGTCAAATTGGATCCCCGGTTTCCCGGAGGCGACATTGATACGATGTTGAATATAGTTTCGAACGTCTTTAAAGCTCAAAGGAATCAGCCGGCAACTCAGAGATATTCTTTGTCTCAATTGTCTGAGTTCGTGAGAATTGAGTTTTTCGTTCAGTTCCGGCTGTCCCACTAAAATGATATATAAAAGCTTATGTTTGGCGGTCTCAAGGTTGGAAAGCAAACGTAACTGCTCCAAAACCTCATTTGTCAGATTCTGAGCTTCGTCGATAAGGAGAATCGTGTTTTTCCCTTGGGTTTTTTGCTCGATAAGAAAGGCGTTCAGGGTGTCGATTAAGTCTTTGGTGTTATCTGCATCCGATGGGATATTGAATTCATCATTAATGGCTTTGAGCAGCTCCACGGAGTCAAGGTTTGGATTAAAGATATACGCCGCTTTTGTATCATTGTCCAGGTGTTCGAGGAATGCCCGGCAGAGTGTTGTCTTACCGGTCCCGACTTCACCCGTGATCTCCATAAAACCCTCACCCTGGATAACGGCGTAGGTAAGATGGGCAAGTGCCTCTTCGTGACTTTTACTCAGAAAAAGATAAGCAGGGTTCGGAACGAGCTTGAATGGTCTTTCATTGAAGCCAAAGAAATTTTTATACATCTATGTTTGCTCCCTCGGGATCCTCTCCATTGCGCTTTTCATACGATAATCATAACATTATCAAAAAGTTAATCAAAATGTCAAATGGATTGCCTTTCAACAAATTAACTCTTTGGAGCAGGTAAAGTTTTTCGCAAAAGAAGCTCCCAGTCTTCATCCACCATGTTCTGGATCTGCTCAAAATCTTCATCGGTTAAATGTTTAAAACGGCCCTGGATCTTTAAATAATCCGTTACCGGTCGATTTCCTTTGATATTGATTGTATAGTCAACACCGTCTTTGACTTCATATAAAGGGAATACATTGGATTGAACTGCAAGTCGGGCGATTTTGACGGACATTTCAGATGGGATACGCCAACCTGTGGGACATGTGGCAAAAACATGAAGAAATCTTGTTCCGCCTTTCATCCGGCGGGCTTTATCAAACTTTTGGATCATATCTTCCGGATAAGCAATACTGGCTGTGGCGGCATAAGGAATACGGTGGGCAGCAAGTATTTCAACCATGTTTTTCTTACGGCTTTTTTTCCATCCCTTACCCGGTGTTGTTGTGGTACGCGTGCCGAAAGGGGTGGCGGAACTGCGCTGTACTCCGGTATTCATGTAGGCCTCGTTATCATAACACGCATAAATAAAATCCTCGTTACGTTCTACTGCACCGCTGAGTGCCTGTATTCCGATATCAAAGGTTCCGCCGTCGCCGGCCCATGCCATAACGGTGGTCTCTGAATCTCCCTTCATGTCCAGCGCCGCCCTCAAACCACTGGCGGTTGCACCTGCAGTTGCAAAAGCTGTCTGAAGTATCGGTACTTTAAGCGATGACTGTGGGTAAGGTCCTGCAATGACGCCCCAGCAGCAGGCCGGAATCACAACCATGGTTTTTTCACCCAGGGCTTTTAATGCAAACCTCATGGCAATGGTTGCGCCACATCCGGGACATCCCACATGCCCGGAATACATATAGTCCATATCTGGAATGTTGAGTCTGGTCATCCTTATAATCATCTCCAGTTCAATTTGAGGGATCGGGGTGTTTTTCTAAATAGCCGCTACATGGACAATCTTTTTTTAAACCGCATGATCACGCCAGAGGCTGACAAGCCCGCCAAAGGCGGATAAACCTCGCGGCAGAGGCTCCTTTAACGTCAATTTGTTTCAAAAACCAAAATAGTTACAAAAAAAGAATCATCCATCCCCAATCATCCGTCATCCATCATCAATCATCAATCCAAAAGTCCCACCCACACACTTTCATCTATCTGGAGCAGTGTTATTTTTTGTCTTCCAGTAAATTTCCGATAGAATTTCAGGCGTCACATCACGGCCGCCGAGTCCTGTAATATAACCGAACACCGGAGGATGACTGTGGTTGTTGTACAATGCTGCTCTGATTTCCTGGGCAAAAATGCCACTGGCACCGAAAGAAAAGTTCCTGTCAACCACGGCGATCTTTTGAACATGACTGAGATGTTCTCGAATCAGATCTGTTGGAAACGGCCGAAACATTTTGAGCTTGAGCATTCCGACTTTTTCTCCCTGGGAACGAAGATCTGAGATGACCTTACGGCATGTGCTTGCTGCCGTTCCGGTTGTTATCATAATGATTTGGGCGTCATCGCAAAAGACTTTTTCCACCATCCCGTATGTACGACCGAATATTTCCGTGAATTCTTCTTCTACTTTGGCAAAGATATCCGAAACCTGTTCCATGGCCTTCTGAATATCGTGTCGCATCTCCATATATATATTCGGTGGTGCCATTTGGCCCATGGCAAAAGGATCTGACGTGTCCAGCGCTATTCGAGGTGAGAACGGCGGCAGAAAACGATCCACCAGTTCCTGATCGGGTATATCCACAGGCTCAAAGGTGTGAGAAAGGAAAAAAGCGTCCAGAACCACCATGACCGGCAGATTGACGGTTTCAGCCAAACGATATGCCTGAAGTGTGGTATCAAAAACCTCCTGGCCATCCTCACAGTAAAGCTGAATCCAGCCGGTATCCCGTTGGGCCAGGCTGTCTGTCTGATCCATCCATATATTCCATCCAGGCGCCAGGGCGCGGTTGACTTCAGCCATGACAATGGGTAGACGGGCCGCTGAACTCCAGTGCAAGAGTTCGTGCATCAATGCCAGACCCTGAGAAGAAGTGGCTGTAAAGGTTCGAACGCCTGCACTCGAAGCTCCGATAACGGCAGCCATTGCCGAATGTTCGCTTTCTACACATAAAAACCGGGCATTCATGGTTCCATCGGAGCAATATTCTGATAAAGCTTCAACGATATGGGTCTGGGGAGTAATGGGATAGGCGGACATCACCTGTACTTTTGCCAGCCTTACTGCTTCAGAAACTGCGCGACTTCCTTCCAAAACATGTTTCATAATTCCTCCTCCAGATCCATGGCGCTGCGCGGGCATTCAAAAACGCAGATTCCACATCCTTTGCAGTAATCAAGATTAATCTGCCTTTTGGCACCTTGGAGAATCACGGCAATTTCCGGACAGAATATCCGGCAGTTGTCGCAAGCATTACAGATGCCGCAGTTGAAACAGCGCCGGGTTTCTTTCATGGCCTGGTTGATGGTGAACGTTGCTTCGATTTCATCGAAAGAATTCATTCGTTTGTTGATAGCAAGTGATTCTGATTCAACCCGGGGAGTCTGGGAAAAATAATCGAGATTGATGTCATCGTGCGATACGATATGAGGATTTCTGACCCATGGCTTTTTCTCCATATAACACTCCATGGAGAGGGCAGGTCCATTCCCTACAAGGCAGGAATTTAAACGGTCTGTAATGGAATGCTTTCCCTGTTTAAAGAAGATATCAAGGGCCATGGCCGCCTGTTTTCCTGAAGCGACGGCGTCTGCGACACTTTTTGTGGTGTTGGTCAGATCACCGCCAAACAGAAGCGGTGGTTCTGAAGCCGTAAATGTACAGTGGCTGAGATACAGGGTTTCGGCATTTTTGTGTGAGGGAAACTGCCATGGGGCTGAAGGTTCTGCGCCTATGGCTACAATAATTTTCCGGACTCGTAAGTGTTGGGTAATTTGGCCGTCCGGAATGACGCGTGCTCGGCCGCGGCCTGTTTCCATGCCGCTGGTTCTCATTCTCTGCAAGGATAAAACATATTCACCGTCGTCTTCATTTATTCCGAGCGGGGAAACCAGTTCCACAATTCTTACACCTTCCTTATCGGCCATTTCCACTTCGTCTTTAAATGCCGGCATGTCCTGTTTCCGTCTGCGATATACCAGTGTCGTCGTCGCTCCCAAGCGGACAAGAGATCGGGCAACGTCAATAGCGGTGTTACCGCCGCCGATAACCGCTACAGTTCCATTTGAAGGTACGGCTTTTCCCTTACGCAGAAGGTTAAGAAATTCAAGGCCGTCAAAGGCCATAGTTTCGCCGGGAATATTCATTTTCAATGATCGGCCGTGACCGCATCCGATAAAAAGGGCATGGTAACGGTCTTTGACGTCTTGAAGAAAGTTTTGAGTCACCGGCGTATTACAGATTATCTTTACACCGGTCTTTTTAATCCGTTCGATTTCAGAGGCAACGACGTCATCCGGCAACCGGTATCGCGGTATTCCCCACCGTAAGATACCACCGGGTTCTGACCGGGCTTCATAAATGTCACACGAATACCCCAGCTGCGATAAAAAATGGCCGGCAGCCAGGCCTGACGGACCGGCGCCGACAATGCACACGGTTTTTCCATTTTCAGGGAACTTTTTCAATTTAAGTGTCAATTCATCCCTAATGGCGATATCACCAATAAAACGCTCTAAAGCATGTATGGCAACCGGATCATCAAAGCCTGCGCGATTGCAGACCGTTTCACAGGGATGAAAACATACGCGGCCGCATACTGAAGGAAAAGGGTTTTCAAGAAGTATGGTCTCTGCTGCATCTTGGTATCGCCCTTGATTCGAAAGCATTTCAATACGGGCAATGTCCTCACCGGCAGGGCAGGCCGCACTGCACGGTGCTGTTTTCTCATGGTATTTTGGACGCACAAACCGCCATGTTCCTGTTTTATTTATTTCGGTGGAGATGTTTGAGCGTGATATGAATAATGATATTTTTTCAGCGTGTTTTGGTTCAGTTGTCATTTCCTTTTACCCTATAATTGAAGATTTACAGGAGATGTTCTTTTTAATTTTAAGCAACGGTGATAAAGCCTATCAGGCCTTAAAAAAATATTTCAGCCGGCTGCTTCAATGGCTTTTTAGCAATGTTCGGGTGCGATACTATTTTCTACCATTCCATAAAGGGTTACTTCATCATAGGCTTGTTGAGCTGCCGACACATTCTGTTTCGCCTTTATATGAATATCATTTTTGATAGCCGCTGCAACCATATCCAACGGGGGCATTTCCAAAACCCTCGCAAAAGCGCCGATCATGGCAGTGTTAATGATTGGATGGGTGCGCGTTCCAAGACCGTTGCTGGCTGCGATGTGGTTGGCGTCGACAAAAGCAAGCCGAAATCCCGAAAAAGGTTCTATATTATCGGGAAGATTTCTGGAATTAATCAAAATTGAACCACCGGGCTTGAGTCCTTTAGTAACATCGACGCTGTGTATCAGTTTCATATCTTGAACGACAATATGGTCCGGTGTGTAGAGATTGCTCCGAATCAAAATCTTTTCTTTATCCAGCCTGAGATAGGATTCAACCGGGGCTCCCCTTCTTTCCACGCCGAAAAGCGGAAAGGTTTGAACATAATAACCGGTTTTAAAAAAGGCCTTTGCCAGCAGGATCGAAGCGACGACAGTACCCTGGCCGCCACGACCGTGAAAACGGATTTCATGCATGATTTGTTATCCTGTCTATGAAAGTAGTCATAACCTCTCAAATTTCGATTCCTAATATTGCTAAAAAGCCATTGAATCAGCGGGCCGAAATAAATTTTTTAAGGCAAAATATTTCATTGATGCATTATTGTGCGGCACCAAAGTACAAAGTGATCACTATGTTAAAATATTTGATGGATATCTATACGTTACATCCTCTTTGTGTCTCATATAGGTTCATATGGCTTTTTTCTATTTAGCCATCGCATTCATATGATTTTACCTTATTTCTTGAAATGAGTACAAAATAACGATATTATCATTTTAATTTCTGAAAATCAAACAATGACTTGCATCTCAACTCGGACGATCCGGGAACAAACAGATTTTAAGAATGCTAAAGATATAAAAATACTTTGCCACAAAAAGCACAAAACTTGTCATTGAGAAACTAAGCGCTAAAGGTTCTTCACAATGCCGGTATATGAATATACAGCTCTGGATATAAAAGGCAAGACAATCTCAGGAGTCATTGATGCAGACAGCTCCCGTACGGCCCGTCAGAAACTGCGGACATCTAAAATTTTTCCGGTTTCCATTAAAGAGGTCCATGATACTTCAGCAATAAAGACGCCGAAGTCTTTTTCTTTTAGAGAGTCTTTTTCCCGTGTCAGACCCTATGAAGTTTCAATGATGACGAAACAACTGGCAACCCTGGTGGGTGCAGGCCTTCCGCTTGTTTCGGCCATGGATGCCCTGATATCACAAATCAGATCTCAAGCATTTAAAAAAATGCTGGCAAAGATCAAGGATTCAATTGTGGAAGGGAACAGCTTCGCCCGGTCGCTGTCTTTGTTTCCAGGGACTTTTTCATCACTGTATGTCAGTATGGTTAATGCTGGTGAAACTTCAGGGGCCCTTGACATCGTATTAGAACGGCTTGCCGACATCACCGAAAAACAGGAGGCCTTAAAAAATCGCATTCGAGCGGCTATGGCTTATCCGATTTTAATGTGCTGTATCGGAATGCTGGTTCTGTTTCTTCTTTTGACATTTATTGTTCCCAACATAACGTCCATTTTCTCTGATATGAATCAAACGCTCCCGGCACCAACGCTCTTTCTTATCAAAATTAGTGGTATTTTTAAGAACTACTGGTGGATGATTTTTATTGTTTTGGCAGTCATCTTATTTGTCCTAAACAGGATTCGAAAAACTGCAAAAGGGGGGTATTTTTTCGATAAAATAAAACTCTCATTACCACGTTTTGGACTTTTAGCCAAAAAAATAGCGGTGGCTCGTTTTTCCCGAACACTTGGTTCCCTTCTTGAAAATGGTGTTCCCATGTTGTCTGCTCTTGAAATTGTAAAAAATATCGTCGACAATGCCCTCATCTCCGATGCAATTGAAGAGGCGTCAAAAGAAGTGGGAAAAGGACAGGGATTGGGACCTGCTCTGGCAGGCAGCAAAATATTTCCAGATCTTACCATTCAAATGATTCAGGTGGGGGAACAGAGCGGAAAGCTGGAAGCCATGTTGGATAAAGTCGCGGATGTATTTGAGAATGAAGTGGAAAATAGTATAATGAGCATGACATCACTTCTAGAACCTGTTATGATACTGATTATGGCTGTTATTGTCGGCTTCATCGTTCTTTCGATATGCCTGCCGATATTTGAAATGAGCACGCTTGTCAGATAATCTATGTTTTAAAAAAAATATAACATGCCAAAAATACAACCCTCGTTTGGGTACAGCTGCATTTATAGGTGAGAAAATAATGAATCTTATATCTCCTTTAAAAAAGACAGACTGCCGTGGATTTACACTGATTGAACTAATGGTTGTCATCGTCATACTTGGGATCCTTGCAGGCCTTATTATACCGCGGATTATGGGTCGTCCTGAAGAGGCAAAACAACTTAAAGCAAAAATACAGATTGAAAGCCTGGAAACAGCCCTGAATTTATATAAGCTTGATAATGGCGGGTACCCGGATACGGAACAGGGACTGCAGGCACTTATTGAGAAGCCCGAGACAGGGCAGCTGCCAAAGAAATGGCGTAAAGGCGGGTATCTCGAGAAAGGAAGACTACCAAAAGATCCATGGGGCAACGATTTTATTTATCTTTCTCCTGGTGCTCAAGGTGATTATGACATCATTTCATATGGTTCAGACGGCGTCCCAGGGGGTGAAGACAAGAACAAAGATATTAACAGCTGGGAGATTGAATAATCATAACTGTACGCTCTCTTTCCTTCTATGACCACCGATTTTCATTAATGTATAAATATTGATGAACCCGTAAAACATTTTTGGGCATTCATTAAATGTTGCATGCCAATAAACCATTATGCCTGGCTTCGAACGAATCAAAGGTTTCACGCTTATAGAGCTCATCGTCGTTATTTCTCTGATCAGCATTATGCTATTTTTTGCAATCCCTCGATTTCAGAGTAATGTTCTGTCAGATAGCACCAAAGAAGTGTCGCGATGGATTCTATTGAAAATTCCATATATAAAAGAAAGGGCGGCCAGAGAGCAAAAAAGATATATTCTTCACGTGAGTTTTGATTCTAATAAGTTGTGGATAACCCACGAAGCAATGCTCCAGGAAGCGCTTCAATCTGCAGAAACGAATGGATATAAACTCCCGGAGGACATAAAATTGCTGGATGTTGAATATCCGGATCAAGAAAAAATATCAGCGGGGCAGGCAGATATTTATTTTAATGAAAAGGGTTATTCTGACAAGGCAATAATTCATTTTGAAAATGACGATAATGAAAAGTTTTCTTTTCTTATCGAACCTTTTTTACTCCGGGTTCGTTTGTATAATAGTTATGCGGAGTTTGGAGATTGAATAAAACGTATGAGCAGAGAATAGAGGAAAGAGGTCGGAAGACAAAATGAAAAAAGCGGTAAATCACCACCAGATACGAGCAATGACAGCGGAGCAAACCGCTGCTCAGAGCCCACAACCTCAAAGGGGTTTTACACTGCTTGAAATCATGGTCGCACTTTCCATCATCGCTATTGTTCTTGTCAGTGTGTATCGACTGCATGCACAGACCGTTTCCATGAACAATGAGGTAAGATTTTATGTAACTGCTCCCATGCTGGCACAAATAAAAATGGCTGAAATTGAATCAAAAAGCCTGGAAGATATAGAAGACGATTCGGGTGATTTCGGAGATGAATTCCCAGATTACCGCTGGAATATTGTCATTGATGATGTTGAGTCGACAGCACTTGGGAATATGGCTAAAGGTTTGAAAAAAATTGACCTCCTTATATCTTCAAACAACGATGAATTTACTTACGACTTAAGGGCTTATAAATATTTGAAGGATTGATGCCGTGTAATACTTTAGATGTTACGAAAATAGGTCACTTCAAAGAATTTTTAACAAAATTCGGGTGCTAAACTTGAATAAGTTGATTTAATCATACCTGAAGCTCCTTTGAAATCGATTTGTTGCAAAGGACTAAACTATTACGATGGTTCAAGGTCATCAGTAATGCTTGAAAAGTTACAAAAAAATCACATGTTGCCTGCTGCCTGTTCCTGTCATCGGGTATTCGCTGCACGCTGGGCGGATCGTGGCTTTACACTGCTTGAAGTCATGATTGCGATTTTTATTTTCGCAATCATCGCCACAACCATTTTTTCTTCATATAGTTCTCTATTATCCGGAAGCGAAACCTCAGACCAGGGCACCGCACCTTATGAAATGGCAAAAAACTGTTTGAACCGAATGATTGTTGATCTTGAGTCCATCCATTTAACACTACCTCCAGGTTATTCACCACCGGTTTTGGGTGAACCGCCTGAACTTTATAGAATTGTTGGCGAAATTTTTGATATTCAGGGAGTCTCCTTCCCCAGACTTAGATTTACGTCACTGGCCCACCTATCCTTTGGCGGAAAAACGGAAAAAGGAATTGCGGAAATCGTTTACTACGTTCAGGCTTCAGGTGATGGAAATTATGTGTTGAAGCGCGCAGACAACTTGTATCCCTATGAAACATTTGAAGAAAAGGCCGGGGATCCTGTATTGTGCACAGACGTTAAATCTCTGACATTTAAATATTATGACCAAGATGGAACAGCGCATGATTTATGGGATTCCGATGATGAAGACTTTGGGTATTCAACACCTAAAGCAATCGATATAAATCTCGAATTGGCCGAAAGTTCAAATTCTTTGTGGTTCAAAACCATGGCAACACCGCCGGTTTATCGGAAGAAGAAAGAATAAGATAAAACTTAGGGGCTTCGCCCAATTGGAATAATGGAGTAATGGAATGATGGGTTTGAAGGAGTTTTTACAATTTAAATAAGTTGTTTCCGTTTTCATCCCCAATATTCCAACATTCCAGCATTCCATTCTTCCATACAGACGGCATAAATAGCTGCCATTAAAATTTGTGATTTAATAAGTTGTAGAAAATTCGAAACGTAAATTTATGACGATAAAATTTCTAAAAAACAACCACGGAATCGCCCTTCTTGTCACATTGTCCATTGTTACGGTACTGATTGCGGCATCACTGGAAATGAACAAAAAAATGCGAACAGCAGTCTTTTCGGCGGCCACAACCAGGGACCGCATTACGCTTTTGCATATGGCGTCATCAGGTGTAAATCTTGCAGCAGCAATGTTGGTCAAAGACAAAAAAGATTCAAGTTCCGATTCACTCCAAGAGGACTGGGCCGATTCTGAAAAAATTAGGGAAGTTCTGGATGATATCCCATTTGAAGATGGCAGCATCACGTTAACCATAAATGATGAACTCGGTAAAATTCAGCTTAACAGCCTTGTTCAATTCCCTGAAGGACACAGCTTCAATGAATCCCAAAGGGTTATGTGGGAGCGATTTTTAAGCCTTTTAATATATAAAAATGAAACGTTTGAGGATATGGAGCCGATGACGATCATCAATTCCATCAAAGATTGGCTCGACTCCGGAGATGATGATGCCATTACAGGTCTAAACGGAGCGGAATCAGATTATTATCAGGATCTTGATCCGACATACCCCTGCAAAAACGGTCCGTTCGCTTATATTGGTGAGCTTGTTCTTGTGAGAGGTGTAACACCGGAAATTTTTCGGGGAGCAGGAGGGGAGCAGGGACTTTCCAACTTCATAACCGTCTTTGGAATGACCAAATCTCCGAACAATTCTTTTACATATGAAGGGAAAATAAATATCAATACTGCAGATCTGCCGATCCTTGTGGCGATGTTGCCTTCAGGGAATGAAGACCTTGCACAAGCCATTTACGAATACCGAATGGAAACTTCTGAATCCGTCTATATCCATGACCTTTCAAGTCCAACCTGGTATAAGAACGTTCCAGGTGTTGGTGATATCAAAATCGATCCAAATCTTATCACGACCTCAAGTGATTTTTTTCGAATTGAGTCAACAGCAAAGTTAAAGGAAATGAAGATAAAGATAACAGCAGTGGTAAAAAGAGAAAATAATGCAAAAAAAGGACAATGGGAGTGCAACGTTTTGAGATGGGAAATAGAGTAAAAATACCGAAATACTCGGCTTAAAATAATAGAGGAAAAGACCAGACTTGACACATCAATCATAACTTACTATAATTACACTTTTTTTAACTTAGAGAAAACCATGAGCAGAAAAATCTTGGGATTAGATATTCGGCCTGATGCGGTTTCAGCGGTTCTCATCAATAGCAGTATTAAGGGAACAGTCATAGAAGCCCATGAACATGTTCCGCTATCTGGCCGAAAAGAGGACAAAAACGGTTTATCCGCTTCACTTGAAACCATTGAACAAAAGATGGATATATCCGGTTCTATCTGCGTGGCTTCCTTTCCTGCTGACGAGATATCTTTCAGAAATATTCAAGTTCCGTTTAAGGGACAAAAAAAAATTAAAAAGATATTACCGTATGAACTTGAGCCGACCCTTCCGTTTCCGGTAGAAGATCTTATCGTCGATTTTATCCATATAGAAATACCTGACCATACAAATACTAAAAACCTTATCACAGCTGCAGTAGAAAAGTCGAAACTTCAATCTTTTTTAGATACACTTGGGACGTTTAATATAGAGCCGGAGATTGTTACCGTTGGTGGTTATCCCACAGCATTTTCACTTGCCAATTTTTTAGACAGCCATAAAAATTGGTTCTTTATCGATATAGACAACAATAAAAGCACGATATTTATTATTTCGTCCGGCAGGATTTGTTTGATACGTTCTTTCGCAATACAGTCAGCTGCCCGCTCTTATAGGATAAAATCGCTTTGTGGCAACATACGGCGAACACTTTATGCCTTAGAAAAGATCCTTGGATTGGATTTTGAGCCCGATGGAGGATTTATTACAGGATGCGGGATTGATGATCTGGGTTTTGATAAAGACATGGAACAGGCTTTAGGATTTCCAATTGAACGGGTGGACATTTTGCGGTTCGCGGATATTCTAAAACAACAGCCTCTTCCCCCATCATGGATTCCTTTTTTGATGGATAATGCACTATCACTGGCATTGATGGAAATTGAAGGGGCAAAAGGCTTTAATTTTAGAAAAGGTCCTTTTGCTTTAAAAAAATTCTGGGAGGAAAATAAAAAAAACCTGATTCAAACCGGCGTTTTTTTTGTCCTGGTTCTGTCATTAGGCTGGTTCAATGTCTTTCTTGATTCATACTTTTTGGAAAAAAGGCTGGCCGGACTTAATCATCAAATAACAGGAATCTTTACTTCGACATTCCCGGAGGTCAAAAACATTGTCGATCCAGTTCAGCAGATGAAAACAGAAATACAACAAGCAGGGAAAAATGCTTTATTACCAGGTGAAACCGGAAAACAGATTAGGGCCATAGACATTTTGAACACGATAAGCAAGGCTATACCCAAGGATATGGATGTAACCCTTAATACATTCGTAATGGGATCGGAAAGTGTCAGTATTTCGGGGGATACCGACAGCTTCAATTCTGTAGACAATATAAAGAGTAAGCTGGAACAGGCGGATATTTTTAAAAAAATTATTATTAGCGCTGCCAACATAGACAAGTTCGACAAACGTGTGCGTTTCAAACTTAAGGTGAATTTGTGATGATGAATATGTAAAATTTGAAGCCTTCCCGCTTTAAATAGCGGGGCATTCGGGGAGTGTGCCGGTCAAAATGGCCGCGTTTTAATTTTAAGATTCAAGTTTTCGGAATTATACGTAAAAGATGGTATTTATGGTAAAAAAACTGACCAAAAGAGAGAAATACACCATCTATGCCCTATCGGGTGTTATCCTCTTGTTTATTGTAATTCAATTTATCGTTTTTCCATCAATTGACAAGAGGAAGCGGTTGAAAAGGACACTTCAGGTTAAAGAAGATGTCCTTTTGGAGATGATCACTCTGAAGTCCGATTACGAGGCAATAGAAAAAAGAACAAATTTAGCAAAAGTAAGTTTTGAGAACAGGGAAAAGGGTTTTACGCTCTTTTCCTTTCTTGATAGACTTACGGGTAAAGCAAGAATAAAAGAGTATGTAACATATATGAAACCCTCAACAACTGTTCAAAAGGATAATTCGTACAAAATTTCTCAGGTTGAAATGAAGTTAAAGGGGTTAACATTAGAGCAGTTGACCACTTATTTACACATGGTCGAAACATCAAAAAACATGGTGTACATAAAAAGGCTTTCAATTTCAAAGACAGGCGAACAAGAAAGTTTTGTAGATGTTGTCTTGCAGGTTGAGACGGTTGAAAAATAATGATGAAGAATATCCCAAAATGGCTGCTTTATTCCATATATGTTTTAGTGGCGATAGTATTTTTCATATATTACCTGTTTCCGTCAGATAAAGTAAAAAACTATATAACGTCTGGTTTCAACAGACTAAATTCCGATATAAACATTAGTATTGATCATGTAAGTCCGGCTTTCCCACCTGGTTTAAAGTTATATAAAGTAAACTTTTATCACAAGGACAATACATTATTTGAAACCGAGCAGATTAAAGTCGTTCCAAATCTTTTGTCACTTTTTCGTTCTAAAATTATTTTTTTTTTCAAGGGAAGCGCCTTTGAAGGCATTTTAGAAGGCAAGGGAGAGTTCATTAAAAACAAGCCAGACCAAAATGTGTTTATTGAGGGAAAATTTTCTAACATTAACATAAAAGAAATATCTGCTGTTAAACAGTTTATTGGACGTAATTTAACTGGAATACTTGAGGGAAACTTTACATATCGCAATGGCGGAAAATTGGGCGGAACTCATGATGCAAGGTTTATCGTTTCAGACGGTGAGATAGAACTTCTAACACCTGTTTTCAAGCTCGAAAACATACATTTTAGTAAAATTGAAGCTGAAATGACAATGGAAAATCAGAGGGTTAAAGTTAAGCGATGCATCATAAAGGCAAGTCCGCTGGATGGTAACGTGTCCGGTCTTATCAATTTAAGGGAACCTTTGGGGCAAAGTTATTTAAGACTTTTAGGCGTCATCAAACCAAACCAAGAATTCCTTGCAGAACTGGGAAAAGATCTTCCGACAAATTTATTGCCTGAAGAGATATTTAGCAAAAGAGTGGTTCGAATCCGAATTTATGGTACGTTGGACGAACCCCGTTTTTTTCTGGACTAATCAGGAATTTGCGGATGATAAATTCGATTTTTTGAATTCATTCAAATTTAGATCATGAAACGATATCTTACCATATTGAACATTCTATTCATTACCGGCATTGTTTTTTTTATGATGAAGGTGTTTTATAAAATCGCTACAGCCAACATCGACACCAGTTATTCTTCCAAAACAACAGCCAGACATCTTGTCCCAAATAAAAACACAACGCAACATGAACTGTCTGATTACCAAGCAATTATTAAGCGCAATCTGTTCAAAACGAAAACAGAAACCGGAAGTGGACCCGACAAACTTGACATCGAAACTCTTAAACCCACAGACCTAAAGCTGAATCTACTGGGGACGATTACGGGTGATGAGAAAGAAGCCTATGCCGTCATTGAAGATACTGCTGAAAAGAAGCAGGATCTTTACAGAATCGGGGACACCATCCAAAATGCAACGGTTAAGATGATCTTAAGAGAAAAGGTTGTACTTAATGTCAACGGCAAAGATGAAATTTTAGGGATAGGGAAGGTTAGCGGAAGTCAAGAAATAAGGAAACCTTCCACGGAATTGGGCGAGACAAGCTCACAAAATATAAACGTAAAACGTTCCCAGATAGATACAGCCATTAAAGATGTAAATACCCTTATGAAACAGATAAGAATACGACCAAATTTTAAAAATGGAAAACCTGACGGTTTCCGTTTGACAGGTATCAGACCAAACTCCATTTTTTATACAATGGGTTTGAAAAGTGGAGATGTCATCATGGGTGTGGATGGTAAAGATATCGAATCTGTTGACGATGCTTTAAAGTTTTATCAAAACTTGCAGTCATCCTCAAAGGTCCAGCTTCAGATAAAACGAAGGGGCCGGCTCAAAACCATTGACTATCGTATTGAATAAACGATAAATATATGATATACTAAAAAGGTTTTGTACGATACTTTAAGATTTTGGTTCCCAAATGTATTTTTGATGAATTCGCAAATGGTCGAATTCATTTTGTTTTTGGTTTTATGGTATACATTCTTGGCGGCCAATTTTTGCTGTTTTGACGGACAGTTGAGTGCAAGCTGATCACAAAAGAGTTTTTATTTTAACTTTTGATGGAGCCCCAATCTTTAAATAACTGAAAATCGGGTTTAATGACAACAACACTGTAGAATCATCAATGATGAAATTACACGATCACGGTTCAAAAATTATTAGATACGTATTTATCCTCATTGTGCTGATATTGACATTGAATCTGTCAATTGGCGCTCAGGCCAAAACTTCTGGGGAGACCGCCAAATCATCAGATGATAAGAAAGCAACACAAGGGAAACAGGATTCGGAACGATTCATTTCAATAGATTTCAACAATGTGGATATCAATGTTTTTATTAAATTTATCAGTGAATTGACGTCAAGGAACTTTGTTGTTGATCAACGTGTAAGGGGGAAAGTAACGATAATTTCACCCAGCAAAATTTCTGTCGAAGAAGCTTACAAAGTGTTTGAATCAGTTCTGGAAGTCCATGGTTTTACCACCATCAAAGCCGGAGAAGTGACTAAAATCGTTCCATCTCCTGATGCACGATCAAAAAACATTGAAACACGGCTTAAAGAAGAGGCTGCCTCTCCGGAAGATCGGGTGGTCACTCAATTGATACCCTTAAAATTCGCAAGTCCATCTGAAATAAAAAAGCTGTTCGCTCCACTGGTTTCGAAAAGCAGTGTTATCCTGGATTATCCGCCGACAAACATGCTGATTATAACAGATGTATATTCAAACATAAAACGATTGCTTCGAATCCTGACTGCCATTGATGTGGCCGGCATGGGAGAGGAGCTTTCTGTCATTCCACTCGAGTATGCTGAGGCCACAAAATTTGTCAAAATCCTTGATTCTGTTTTCCAGACAAACAGAAAATCTAAAGCGCAAAGCACGCTGTCGGGCGTCCAGTTTGTCGCCGATGAAAGGACCAATACCATTATCGTAATGGCCAGCGAGGTGGAAACCTCAAGAATTAAAAGGCTGATCAACATGCTGGACCGAGAAACACCCCGAGGGAAAGAGAAGATCCACGTCTATTACCTTGAAAACGCCAATGCTGAAGATTTGGCCAAAGTTCTGCAGGAATTACCAACGAAAAAGACCGGAGGCCCCCAAACAAAGCTTCCGTTTGTTTCGGAAGATGTTAAAGTAACCGCCGACAAAGCCACCAACAGTCTGATTATCATGGCAGGCAAGGAGGATTACCTGGTCCTGGATGAGATCATCAAAAAACTGGATGTTCCAAGGTCTATGGTCTATATTGAATGCCTGATTATGGAAGTGAATATAAACAAGGAGTTTAATCTTGGCGTCCAATGGCAAGCAGGGGGAACAACCACAATCGACAATAAAGATACGGCATTTGGCGGGGGATTTAAACCCGAAGTCCCTATTATTTCGGGCATTTCAACAACATTGCCGTCACCGGCAGGTTTCTCCATGGGAATATTCAGCGAATTGATTACCATCGGCGGCATCACCTTTCCCAATCTTTCTGCCATCGTAAATGCGTATAAAAAAGACAAAGATGTTCATTTTCTCTCCACACCTCAGATTCTGACCACGGACAATGAAGAAGCAAGCATTACGGTTGGAAAGAATGTTCCGTTCCAGACCCGATCGGCTGCAGACAGCGGAGTGGAAACTTACAGTTCCTATGAGTACAAAGATGTTGGCATCACCTTGAAAATTACACCTCAGATCAGTCACGACCGCCTGGTTCGACTCTATATCAATACGGAATCGACCAAACTCGATGAACAGGCAACGACGTCTTCGGATCGTCCCACTACACTAAAGAGAACCGTCGATACAACGGTGATTGTTAAAGATAAAAATACGGTTGTCATTGGCGGGTTGATTGATGACAGTTTTTCGGAAACAAGATATACAGTTCCCTGCCTGGGAGATATCCCTTTGCTGGGTTACTTGTTCAAAACAACGGCAAGGGGAGGCGACAAGACGAATCTTTACGTATTTATCACCCCCCACGTTGTTGAAAATCCTGCTGAAGCAAAAGCGATGTTGGATAGTAAAAAAGATGAAATTGATAAGATCAAAGAGGGAAAAATCAAAATGTACGAAAAAAATATAGATATACCCGGACAAAATCCCAAAGAATAAAACAAATTGTTATTTATCATTCCTTGAAAACAAACAAACCGTCGAACAGCATGCAAAAAAACCTTTCCCAGATATTCAGAGAAAACCTCAACATTTCAGAAGAAGATCTAAAAGAGGCTCAAAGGATAAAAGCTGAAAAAGGGGGCGATTTCGGAGAGATACTTGTTACAAAAAAAATGATTACCGAAAGACAGCTCCTTGAAGCTTTGAGCATCCAATATGACATGCCTTTTTGGCCTGAACTGCCCCTTGAAAAATATAAAACCGATTTTACCGACCATGTTCCGATTCAATTTCTAAAAAAATATATTATGGTTCCACTCATCAGCGAAACCCAGCCCTCCGGCTTTGAAGGAAAACTGAATGACAAAAATTGGCAAAATTCAAAAGAAAATCTAATTGAATATGAATCGGTCATCGCCGTAAATAACCCTGCTTGCATACAGCCAATGGATGACCTGATCAGGATTCTTGGATGCCATGAGGTCAAGCTTGTTCTTTCAACAAAGGATGCAATTTTATTTGCCATCAATATATCCTATGATCTTAGAAGGGACTCCGCCGAGCAGCTTGTTCAGGATATGGAAGAAGACAGCAGTTCCATTATCAGCGAGATAGAGGAAAGGGCGGATTTGCTGGATGACATCAGTGATGCACCCATCATAAAACTTGTGAACCACATCATCTCCCAATCCGTGAAAGCACGGGCAAGCGATATTCATATCGAACCTTACCGGGACAGTTTCAAAGTTCGCTATCGTGTCGACGGTATTCTGTATGACCTTCTGTCTCCTCCCAAATGGGTCCAACTGGGGCTTATCTCAAGAATTAAGGTTATGGCAAAGATGAACATCGCGGAAAAACGCCTTCCTCAGGATGGTCGTTTGGATGTAAAAATCGGTCATCAGGAGATTGATGTGCGGGTGTCCACTATTCCGACATCCTTTGGAGAACGTTTGGTACTCAGGCTTCTTGACAAATCAGGATCCTTAATTTCACTTTCGGATCTCGGACTTAAATCCGACAAACAGGATCTGCTTGAAAACCTTGTGAAATCTCCCAATGGAATTATCCTTGTAACCGGACCCACCGGCAGCGGCAAGACCACGACCCTCTATGCCGTCCTGTCATCCATCAATAAACCGGATATCAATATTATCACCGTGGAAGATCCCATTGAATACAAGATTGAAGGTATCAACCAGATACAGGTCAATCCAAAGATAAACCTTACCTTTGCCAGCGGCCTTAGATCCATTGTTAGACAGGATCCTGATGTTATTCTGGTGGGCGAAATACGGGATCGAGAGACAGCTGAAATCGCAGTTCAGTCAGCACTGACAGGGCATCTTGTTTTTTCCACACTTCACACCAACGATTCTGCAAGCGCCATTACGCGCCTTGTGGATATCGGTGTTGAACCCTTTTTAATTTCATCGTCCCTTTTGGCTGTTGTTGCCCAGAGACTGATTCGAGTTCTTTGCAAAGATTGTAAAGAGGCTTACACCCCCGATGAACTGGCCTTAAGAAGCATTGGAATTACCGATGACCAGTTCCAAAAGTCTGTTATTTGCAGGGCAATAGGGTGTGAAAACTGTTTTCATACAGGGTACAAAGGGCGGAAAGGTATTTTTGAAATGATGATTTTAGATTCCAGCTTAAAAAGCCTCATACTTAAGACCTATGATTCGAACCAGATAAAAAATGAAGCCTTGAGTCGGAATATGATTACCCTGCGCGAGGACGGTGTACAAAAGGTTTTAAGCGGCATTTCAACAATAGAAGAGATCCTCAGAGTTACTCAGAAATAAGCAATGAAAAAAACATTGTATTTTGTCATTTTTTTTATCGTTTTAAACACATTTTACGGGAGTGTTCTTGCCGGACAGGATGTGAAAATTGATGATCGTCCTCAAGTTTCACATGAAGCTGAAGAGAACCGGGAGAATGCGCCCCTTTATCCCATAAAATTTTATCAAGATTATATTTCAAGTGTTGACGGTAATCGCTGCCTGATGCATCCGACATGTTCACAATACTGTATAGAAGCATTTAAAAAACATGGCACCTTCTTGGGATGGATCATGTGCTCGGATCGCCTCATACGTTGCGGTCGAGATGAGAAAAAATTATCGGATCCGGTCTGGATAGACGGTGAAAAGCGCAGCTATGATCCTGTAAGTAATAATGACTTCTGGCGGCAGTAATTAATCATCATGCAGATCCGAAACACCACCACTATTTATCTGCTCTTTGCGCTTTTTAGCATATTTTTTCTTTTTATCACCTTTTCTCAATCTTTTGCCGGCTCCGGATCTCAACCCGCTCCCAACCCCGTTCTTATCCTTAATCCTGATAAACAGTTTGATTATGCACAAGATCTTTTTTCAGCCAAAGATTATTCAACAGCTGTAAACGAATACAAGCGGTTTATCTATTTTTTCCCAAAAGATGAAAGGGTAGAATTGGCGATGTTCCAAGTCGGCATGTCCTATTTTCTTGGCAGACATTTTAATGAAGCCGTCGATTCCTTTAAAAAATTAACAGATCAGTATTTTGAAACCGAATATTCTATAAAATCATATTTTATGATTAGTGAAGCCTATGTAAAACTGAAGGCTTTTAACTTCGCTTTGATCAATCTTAACAATCTTATCATGATTACACAAGATGAAGATATAAGGGATGAAGCCTACTACAGAATAGGATGGATTCATATCGAAACAGCATCCTGGGACAAAGCAAGACACTATTTTAAAAAAATCAGCACTAAAAATAGAAATAAATTCAGACTTGAAAGACTTGCCGATGAACTTGACAAGGAAAAATTAATCCCCCAAAAGGATTCGAAGCTGGCGGGATTTTTATCTATCATTCCAGGGGGAGGATATCTTTATTGTGAAAGATATCAGGATGCACTGATCGCCTTTTTGTTGAACGGCGGTCTGATATACGCCGCCTATGAATCTTTCGATAAAGGGCATGGTGCACTTGGCGGACTTATTACGTTTGTAGGGTTCGGCTTCTATGCCGGAAACATATACGGTGCTGTAACCAGCGCCCACAAATTCAATCGAAAAGAAACCGGTCAATTTATTTATCAATTAAAAAAGAATACCCGAGTTAACCTTTCGGCTGATTTGGAAAACAAAAGTGTTTGCCTTTCCTTCCGATTTTCCTTTTAATCCAATAGAGAAGAATTTGAAATTTCTATTTTTAGAACCATTTTTTGGCGGATCACATAAAGATTTTGCCCAAGGTCTGGTTTCACACTCTAAATACAAGATCGATCTCATTACGCTGCCTGCCCGTTTTTGGAAATGGCGGATGCGAGGCGCAGCCTTATACTTTGTAAAAAAAATTCCCCCTCTTAAAAACTATGACGGATTGATTACCACCGATCTTATGAGCCTGTCGGATTTTAAGGCACTATGCGGCCCGTTTTGTCCACCTTCAATGGTCTATTTCCACGAGAATCAACTGACCTACCCCCTGGCGCCGGGCGAAAGCAGGGATTTTCAGTTTGGATTTACAGATATCACCACTTCCTTGGCGGCGGACCGAATCCTCTTTAACTCTCGAACTCATTTTGATGCCTTTTTCTCAAAGCTGCCCGTTTTTTTAAATATGATGCCCGAATATCAACCCAAATGGGTGGTTGATGAGATACGCAGTAAAGCCGATGTTCTCTATCCGGGATGTCATTTCCCAGCCCCGGTAAATATGCCGAACGCATTGCCCGAAGCGGACTTGCCACCGTTGATCGTCTGGAATCACCGCTGGGAGTTTGATAAAAATCCGGCAGGCTTTTTTAATGCTCTTGATAAGGTACTCGAGCGGGGCCTGAATTTTCGACTTGCACTTTTAGGAGAAAACTTTCAGGTGGTCCCGAAAGAGTTTATTGCCGCCAGGGAGCGTTTCAAAAACCGGATTGTCTGGTACGGTTATGAAGGATCCAGAGAGAAATATCGTAAATGGCTTATGCAGGGGACCATCGTCATCAGCACGGCAAACCAGGAGAATTTCGGTATTTCGGTAGTTGAAGCGATCCGCTACGGTTGTATCCCTTTACTGCCTAACCGGCTCTCGTATCCCGAAATTATCCCGAAGGTATTCCATGGGGATTTTCTCTATAAAGATCAGACGGAACTGGTGGAAAAATTGTGCTTTCTCATTCTAAATTATTCCCGATTTACAGAAAAGCAACAACATCTCTCTGCAGCCATGGAACGATTTGCATGGGAAAACATGATTGATCAATATGATGAAATATTGAAAAATCTGGCTTTAAAATGAAAAGGGTTTGGATACGGTGCCATTAAAGAAACACCGGTATTCGGATTTTTAGACGAATTGTTCAATCCACTTCCGACCACCATTTTGAATACAACATCCAACGTCAGCGATAAAATTACAAAACCTCCAATGTGTTGAGAATAAATTTCTTTAAATTACAACCCTTTAGAGTTTTCGGGTTGTCGCTCGATTCTCAAAGATGTTATCCGGCCGCATCTTCATCTTTCAAAAACCTGTTTAACAGTTCATATCTACTATTTACATCCACTTTTATCCACTATAAGATGATCCTTCTGGTTTTCTTTTAACATTTTTGAATTATTATAAAAAAATATTACATATTCATTTATTTTTTCTTGACATTTACTGAGAAATGTACTTTTAACCAAAAAGAGTGGTTTAAAGTGGTTCTTAGGGGAGATATATGTTTCGAGGAAGCTCATTCCATACCATCGATTCAAAAGGGCGTATCATCATTCCGGCCAGATTCCGTGATGTCATAAAAGCAGATGGATCATATGGTGTTATGCTTTCCAGAATGGACGGGGCGCTTATCGCATACCCCTATGATGAATGGCGAAAAATTGAAAACCGTATATTGTCCCTGGCTGAAAAAAGCGAAAGCATGCGTCGATTCAGAAGGGTTTTTATCGGAGGATCCTTTGAATGTCCCTGTGACAAACAAGATCGTGTTTTGATTCCGCAGAATCTGAGAGAGTATGCAGGATTCGAAAAGGACATTGTACTGGTTGGCGTCCTCGACCATTTTGAAATCTGGTCACGAGATAGCTGGAACCGGGAAAATATGGATCTGGAAAAAGACATGAAAAAGGAGGACGTAAGAAACGAAATTGCAAAGTTAGGGCTCTGATCATATGCCGCTTAAACATATTCCGGTAATGATTCCTGAAGTGCTCCATTATCTCAACTGCAAGCCCGGCAAGATCTATGTTGACGGTACCCTGGGAGGTTCGGGGCATGCCATGGCGATTTGCCGCAGCATATCTCCAGGCGGCGTTTTTATCGGCATTGATCAGGATATCGATGCAATCAAAAATGCGGAGGACGCTTTAAAATCGTTCGATTTAACTATTCACGTCTTTCACGGTAACTTTATAGATCTTTCCGAGTTTCTACGACAGCTTAAAATAAAAGCGGTGGACGGTATTCTTCTGGATCTTGGGATTTCACTTCATCAAATCGAATCCAGCGGTCGTGGTTTTAGTTTCCTAAGAGACGAGCCCCTCGATATGCGTATGAATACGGCGTCGAAAACAACAGCCGAAGATTTGATTAATAGGATGGATGAAAAAAACCTTAAGCAGATTTTTCGAGAATACGGGGAAGAACGATGGGCGTGGCAAATCGCAAAAAAAATCGTAAGGTCAAGAAAGCAAAAAGCAATAAGATCCAGCAGACAACTGGCCCAGATCGTATGCGATGCCGTTCCAAGATCACCATCATTTCATCAAAAAATTCATCCGGCAACACGGGTTTTCATGGCAATTAGAATCGCTGTCAACAGGGAGCTGGAAATGCTCGATGTATTCATGGAAAACGTTGCAGACCTTCTAAATCCCAAAGCTCGCCTATGTGTTCTATCTTTTCATTCTCTTGAAGACCGGATTGTAAAACATCGATTTAAAGCCCTTGAAAAGGGATGTGTATGTCCCTCAGATTTTCCAGAATGTGTCTGCAATAAAAAACCGATCCTTCGTTTGCTGACGAAAAAAATCGTGCGTCCTTCAAAAGAAGAGATTGAAAGAAACCCCATGGCGAGAAGCACAAAGCTAAGAGCGGCAGAAAAGATATAATGGCCCGTAAAACACGTAAAAAAAACGGCGATGTAACAAAAACGGGAATATGGATCATTTTCATGGCCGTATTTATTGCCGAACTTTTCCTTTATACGTGGTGCCGTGTCAACTATATCGATGTGGGATATGAGATTTCAAAAGAAACCAAGAAACAAAATGAGATTATCGCCTTGCAGAACAACTTAAAGATCGAGCTGGCAAGCTTAAAATCTCCGGAACGGATCGCAAAAATCGCTAAAGATCAACTCGGGTTGAAAGCGCCCACTAAAAGCCAGACGATTGTTATTCCATGATTCGGATTTAATATGAAACAGATAAAATTACGTGTAATTATCATTGGGGCTTTTTTTACCGTCTTTTTTATTATCATCGGCGTCAAGGCCATGTACCTTCAGGTTTTTCGCTGCTCCTGGCTGTCCCAGAAAGCCGCAGATCAATACGAAGTGTCTTTTAAATCTTCGGGAAAACGCGGAACCGTTTTCGACAGAAACCTCAGAGAAATGGCGGTGAGTATCGATGTTACGTCCATCGCTGGGCACCCGTCGCAAATAGAACATCCCGAAAGCGCTGCAAGATCGCTTTCGAATGCCCTTAAAATAGACCGTAAAGTGCTTGCTAAAAAACTAAATTCTAAAAAAAAGTTTGTATGGATCAAAAGAAAGGTAACACCGAAAGAGGCTGAAGCCGTCAAAAAGCTTAACATGGACGGTCTTGATTTCATACCTGAACATAAGCGTTTTTATCCTAACAAAACACTTGCCGCCCAGCTCATTGGATTTACCGATATTGATGATCATGGTTCGGAAGGCATCGAATTTAATTATGACGACGATCTCAGCGGTGAGATGTTCCAATACACGGTGTTGAGGGATGCCCACGGCCGTGGATTTGAAGCTGAAAACATGACGACCGGCCTATCTTCCAGCGGCAAAAACCTTGTCCTCACCGTTGACAGCACCATCCAGTACATTGCAGAAAAGGCGCTTGCAGAAACCGTGGAAAATTTTTCGGCAAAATCCGGAATGGCCGTTGTCATGGTTCCCAAGACCGGTGCCGTATTGGCGCTGGCGCAAGTTCCTTTATTCAATCCCAATGCATTAGAAAGGTTTCACCGGAAGTTCTGGAGAAACAGGATTATCACCGACACATTTGAACCGGGTTCTACCATGAAGATTTTCAGTGCGGCGGCGGCAATAGAATCCGGTAGCAGCTCTCCAAACAGCATTTTTTATTGCGAAAACGGTGCTTATAAGATGGGAAAACACGTTATCCACGACACCCATGAGCATGGATGGTTGTCCCTACAGCAGATTATCAAATATTCGAGCAATATCGGCGCCATCAAATTCAGTGCAATTACGGGGCCTGAATATCTGTCCAGGACCCTTCAAAATTTTGGTTTCGGGTCGAAGACCGGAATCGACTGCCCCGGTGAAACCACCGGTAGCCTGTCCCCTTTTAGACGATGGACAAAAGTGGATGCAGGAACCATCTCTTTTGGGCAGGGGATTTCGGTTTCTGCCTTACAGCTCATCGCAGCCACATCCGCGGTTGCAAACAAAGGAATCCTCATGAAGCCTTATGTGGTTCAGGCAATTACCGATCATAATGGCCGGCTGATCAAGAGCTTTGGTCCAAGGGAAATCAGAAGGGTGATTTCAGAAAAAACCGCCGGGATGTTAAGCAGAATCATGCAGACGGTCATTGCCGAAGGAGGGACAGGTGTCAATGCCGCCCTTGAAGGATATTCCGTTTGCGGCAAAACAGGCACAGCTCAAAAAATCGACGAAAATGGGAGATATTCTTATGAGAAATATGTGTCATCCTTTGTAGGATTTGCACCTGTGGAAAACCCAAAAATTGCTGTTTTGGTTGTTGTTGATGAACCCGAAAAACAGCATTACGGAAGTATTGTTGCAGCGCCTGCATTTAAATCGATCGCCCAGAAAACACTGGATTATATGCATATAGCGCCAAAAAGAAAAACCGACAAATTAATGGTCTCTCTGAGGAGATAGACAAAAAGGATGCGGCTTTCAGATTTATTAAAAACTGTCGATCCTGTTGGATTTTACGGTATAAAGGCAGAGCAGAGCGGTCATGTTTCGGATATTGGAAACACTGAGCACCCTGATCCGGATGCCGGATTTTTGCTTTCACCGGATCCAGAGATAGGCTCCATCCATTACAGGGCTCAGGATGTTCAGCCGGGCGGACTCTTTGTTGCCGTAGAGGGGCTTGCTGCTGACGGCCATGACTTTATCGATGAAGCGCTGACAAGGGGCGCATCAGCCATTGTTGCCCAGAAACCCGTCAAAAGTGAATCCATAATTATCGAAGTCGAAAATACCAGAAAAGCCTTAGCCGCCATATCCGCGCGATTTTTTTTAAATCCATCGGAAAAACTTTTTTTAATCGGTATCACAGGGACTAACGGAAAGACAACCACTGCATTTTTAATCGAACATATTCTTCATAAAACAGGTATTCATGTGGGCGTCATCGGAACTTTAAACTACAGATATGCCGGCAAGACGTTTCAAAATCCCATGACAACCCCCGAATCTTTTGATCTCCAGAAAATTCTGGCAGAAATGCTGGATAACGGGGTGACCCATGTGGTCATTGAAGTTTCTTCACATGCCCTCGATCTATATAGAGTTCATCACTGCAAATTCGATCTCGCAATATTTACCAATTTGACCCAGGATCATCTGGATTATCATAAGGATATGGATTCCTACTGGTCCTGTAAAAAGAGGCTTTTCACAGAAATCCTTGATGTCAAATCGAAAAATGAACGGGTGTTGGCGATCATCAACCATAATGACGAAAGAGGGAGAGAACTTAGCCATATACTCGAATCACGTTTTGGCCAAGCGTCTATGCTCTCTTCAGGCTTTTCAGATAACAACCGCATACGACCCGAGGACTTCAGTTACGATTTGGCCGGCATTACGGGTAAAATTTCCACCCCTAACGGCGCATTTGGGTTCAAATCACATCTTGTGGGACAGCATAATCTGGAGAATATTCTCTGCGCCACAGGTGTGGGCATTGTCCTCGGTCTTTCAGTAGATGCCATCAAACACGGCATTGAATCGGTTAAAGCCGTGCCCGGACGTCTCGAATCTATTCCCAATGATCACAAACGATTTGTATATGTGGATTATGCCCATACACCGGATGCTCTTGAGAATGTGCTCGCTTCGTTACGAGAATGCACTCCGGGTCGGCTTATCTGCGTATTTGGTTGCGGCGGCAACCGGGACAAAGGAAAGCGACCTCAAATGGGTGACATCGCCGGAAGGTTCTCTGATCTTGTGGTGATCACATCGGACAATCCAAGAACCGAACCCCCCATGGAGATTATCGATCAGATTCTTGAGGGTACAAAAAGATCGATTGCTCATGCGTTTATACCATCGGATCTCAATGAAAATTTTCCCATGAAAGGATATGTGGTTGAGCCGGATCGAAAAAACGCCATCACCCTTGCAATAAAGGTGTCCAGACCAAACGATGTGATTCTGATCGCGGGAAAGGGGAACGAACCCTATCAAATCATCGGAGACAAAACCATTGCCTTTGATGACAGAAAAGAAGCGGAAAAAGCCCTTTCAACGTTAAACGTAAAAAGTCTCGGATCCAAAACGAGATCCAATCCCCAAGTCCTGTCCGGTAATCCAAAACCTGTAAATTCCGATCTGATCCCATGGCGTGTTGCTGAAATTATAGAAGCCACCGGAGGACAGTTGTTTTGCGGAGATTTGGCACGTACGTTCACCGGAGTTTCCATTGATTCTCGCAGGATATCTGCCGATGATCTTTTTATCGCCATTAAAGGGGAGGTTCATGACGGCCATCGTTTTATCGGTAGTGTTATTGAACAAGGGGTCAATGGATGTTTGATCGATCAAAGAAAAACCGACATGCTCTCTAAACCCGAATGGTCAGACACCGGTGTCGTTTGTATCACTGTAGATGATACAACTAAAGCTCTGGGTGATATGGCAGCATTTAATAGAAGACGCACACCCGTTTCGGTTATTGCCATCACAGGCTCAAACGGAAAAACCAGCACCCGTAAAATGACATCAGACGTGGTTTCCCGTCGGTTTTGCACATTGTCGACCCAGGGCAATTTAAACAATGACATCGGACTTCCCTTAACGCTGCTTAACCTGAATAGAGACCACCAATGGGCTGTTGTGGAGCTGGGAATGAACAGACCCGGGGAGATCGAACGGCTGGCTGAAATCTGTCTGCCGGATGTTGGCCTTATTACAAATATCGGTCCTGCGCACCTTGAAGGATTGGGTTCGGTGGAAGCGGTCATGAAGGCCAAAGGTGAACTGCTGGGAAAAATCAAGCCGGACGGCATGGCGATTCTCAATGCAGATGATCCGAGGCTGCTGAAACTGGCAGATATCACACCTGTCAATGTTATGTTTTTCGGTATGTCCAAGGATGCCGCAATCAGGGCTGAATCTGTTGAGGAAAAAGGGGAAGGGCTCTCTTTCAGCCTGGTGCTGCCTGATGAAAGGATTTCCGTTCATCTTAAAACTCCGGCAATGTTTATGATTTCAAATGCTCTGGCGGCGGCGGCGGCGGGCCATCTTTTGGGTTTAACAGCCGTTGAAATCAAGAACGGACTTGAAGCTTTCAAACCGGTTCAAGGTAGGATGAACATCCATAAAACCGGCAAAGGAATCCATATCATCGACGATACGTACAATGCCAATCCAGGTTCAATGCAGGCCGCCATAATCACTCTTACGTCATTGAAGGGAGAGAACAGAGGATTTCTGATTGCCGGCGATATGCTTGAACTGGGAAAACACTCGGCGCCTATGCATCAAAAGATAGGCGCTGTTGCCGCCAGGTCAGAAATTGCCGGTCTTTATGTGACCGGCAAATACGCTGAAGATGTTGCGGCAGGTGCTTTGAAAGAACATATGAATCCGGATGACATTTTTAAAGGTACCCGGGAAGAGATCATAGCGGCTGTTACAGACCGGCTCGATGCCGGCGACTGGGTTCTGGTGAAGGGGTCCAGGGGGATGGCCATGGAAAAAGTTGTCCAAGGGTTGTTGGCGTGGGCTGATAATTAAAATTGATATAAGGTTTTAACTTATTCAAAAGATTGTCGCTTCAAGTATGATTAAATTTTTGATGAAAAAACTCGTGAATAAGGGCTCGTAATGAAAAAACTCGTCTGGATGATTTATAAAAGGTTTTACTTTAAGGAGCTGTATCACCCTTAAGTCAAATTGATTATAGTTCTTTCATAACGATCCCTAATTCACTCAAACAGTTTCCATCATAAAATTTAATCATACTTGAAGCTCTGGTGAAACCGGTTTTTTAGAAAGATTTAAACTGTTACCGGAAGAGTAAAACAAAAGCATGCTGTATCATTTACTATATCCGCTTCATAAGACGCTGTCGGTTTTTAATGTATTCCGATACATTACGTTTAGGACCATCTATGCCAGTTTGACGGCTTTTTTAATCTGTTTTTTACTGGGACCCTGGGTGATTCGAAAACTGAGCTACATGCAGATCGGTCAATATGTCAGAGATGACGGTCCGCAGACACACCTTAAAAAGGCCGGAACACCGACCATGGGCGGAACGTTGATCATTTTTTCGATTACTGTTTCCACACTGTTGTGGACCAATTTGACCAATTATTTTGTGTGGATCGTGCTTTTTGTGACTGTTGGCTACGGAGGTATCGGTTTTATTGACGACTATCTCATGCAGATCAAAAAGCAGAGCAAGGGACTGACTGTTCGAAACAAATTTCTGCTTCAGGCGATTCTGGCGATGGTTACAGGGATTCTGGTCTATGTGAGTCCGGACTTTTCCACCCGCATAACCATTCCGTTTTTTAAAAACATTTCACCCGATCTCGGGTGGGGATATATACTGTTTGCAGCATTGGTCATTATCGGTACGTCCAATGCAGTCAATATCACTGACGGGCTGGATGGTCTTGCCATCGGACCGCTTATTATCGCTTCAGCTGCGTACATGGTTTTTGCATATGTGGCCGGGCACGTTAAGATCGCCAATTATTTGCAGATCAATTATGTGGCGGGAAGCGGGGAGATTGCAATTTTCTGCGGCGCCATGGCCGGTTCAGGTTTGGGATTTTTGTGGTTCAATTCGTATCCCGCACAAATTTTTATGGGGGATGTGGGTTCCCTATCGCTGGGCGCAGCCATGGGCACTGTGGCGGTGATCACCAAGCAGGAGATACTTCTGGCATTGGTGGGAGGGCTATTTGTCATTGAAACGCTGTCTGTTATTTTTCAGGTCGGTTTCTTCAAAATGACAAATGGTCGCAGAATTTTCCGAATGGCTCCCCTTCATCACCATTTTGAGCTCAAAGGATGGTCGGAGCCCAAAGTTATTGTTCGATTCTGGATCATCGCAATTGCACTGGCGTTGATTTCCATGAGTACGCTGAAATTAAGATAGAAGAAGTAAGGTAAGAGGTAATAGGTAATAGGTTAAGGAATAACAATAACAAAACTAAAAATGGAAACCTATTATCTATAACCTATAACCCATGACCTATAACCCGATTGATCATATGGATCTTCATCAAAAAAACATTCTTATCGTCGGTCTTGGCATATCCGGTATGGCCGCAGCGCGATTCGCCAAAAACAAGGGAGGGATCGTGACGATAACCGATATTGCCAAAGAAGACGCCTTGGCCGGTTATTTACCGGAGGTGCGTAAAATAGATGTTAGGACCGAACTGGGGGGTCATAACACAGAGACTTTTGAGAGCGCTGATCTTATCATTGTGAGTCCCGGGGTTCCCCATACCATTTTGCCCATTGAACGGGCCAAAGAAAAGGGCATTCCGGTATTAGGGGAAATAGAGCTTGCTTCACGATATATCCGGGAACCTATTGTAGCCATATCCGGTACCAACGGTAAAACAACAACAACGCGACTTTTGGGCAATATGCTCGAAAACTCCGGGTTTAAGGTCTTTGTGGGCGGGAATATCGGCAACCCATTGATCGATTATGCCCGCAGGGGAAAAACTGCCGACATTGTTGTGGCCGAGGTCAGCAGTTTTCAGCTCGACACCATCGATACGTTCAGACCCCGGGTCAGTGTCCTCTTGAACATCAGTGCGGATCATCTTGATCGATATCCAGATTTTGAATCTTATGTAAGGTCCAAAGGCCGCATTTTTAAAAACCAGGCCGAAGGCGATACAGCAGTGATAAATGGTTCTGATCCTTCTATTTCCTTAATCAGCAAAACGCTTAGAACCCGTGTACTGCCCTTTTATCATCAGGACAACTTTAATACTAAAAACCGAGAATATGCCATCATCAGCAGAAGAAATGGACAAAATGCACCGGTGATCAATATTTTTACAAAAGAAAACCCCGAAGGTTTTCTCGATCTTTCGCAGGTAGATCTTTTGGGACGGCACAATATGGAAAATATCGCGGCAGCGGCCTTGGCAGCCCTGGCCGCCGGTGGGACCTTGGAAGGAATTCAATCCGCATTAAACGATTTCAAAGGGCTTTCCCATCGTTTGGAATTTGTCAAAATCATCAACGGTGTTCACTTTTACGATGATTCAAAGGGAACAAACATCGATGCAGTGGCCAGAGCGCTTGAAGTTTTCGATAAACCGGTGGTTCTTATTATGGGCGGACGTGATAAAGGCGGAGACTTTAAACAACTGCGAGGGCTATTGAAACAACATACGAAAAAACTGATCGTTATGGGCGAAGCAGGAAATGTCATAAAATCGGTTCTTGGAGATTCATGTCAGGAAGGCGCCCAAAATGCATCCACAATGGAGAATGCGGTGAGTTTAGCGTATCGGGCGGCATCGCCCGGTGATGTGGTGCTCTTATCTCCCGGTTGTTCCAGTTTTGACATGTATCAAAGTTATGCAGAGCGGGGGGAAGTATTTTGTAAGGCGGTTGAAAATCTTGAAAATTCAGATCGGAATATAACACATGGCCAGTGACAAACAAAAAAAACAAAACGTTCGCAAACAGCCCATGCAATACGATATTGCGCTATTATTTCCGGTATTGTTCCTGGTGGGAATCGGTATTGTCATGGTCTACAGCGCGAGTTCGGCACTGGCTCTGAACAAGTTCGGAACGAGTTATTATTTTTTAAAAAAACAATCCATTTTTGCGTTGTTGGGTATTGTTGTACTGGTGATCAGTTGCCATATCCCATATCATATTTTTCGTTCTTTGACATATCCATTGCTTATCCTGGCCGCTATGCTTCTTTTTGTGATTCTTATTTCCGGATTCGGATATTCGGCAGGGGGGGCAAAACGGTGGTTTCGCATTGCCGGCTTTACGTTTCAGCCTTCTGAATTTGCCCGTTTTGTGCTGGTTATCTTTCTGTCGTATTCAATGAACAAAAAAATGAATCGAATTAAGGAGTTTAAGGTCGGTTTTTTGCCCCATGTTTTGGTCCTGTGCATGTTTGCGGTTCTGATCATGTTACAGCCCGACTTCGGCTCTGTGGTTATTTTTGGTGCCATTACTTGGATCATGCTTTTTGTCGGCGGGGTTCGTATCTCATATCTACTGGGATCGCTGGTCTTAATCGGCCCTATCATCTACTATTTAATGGTCAGTGCCGATTATCGGATAGAGCGCATCATGTCCTTTATGAATCCGTGGCAATATTCAGCGGATAAAGGCTACCAGGTCGTCCATTCCCTATTGGCCTTCGGTACAGGGGGAATATGGGGCACCGGCATCGGCAAGGGCTATCAGAAACTGTTTTATCTCCCTGAACCTCACACCGATTTTATATTTTCGGTCATTGGAGAGGAACTCGGTCTTATAGGGGTTTTGATTATTATGGGACTTTATACCGTGATTTTGTGGAGGGGGATATCCATTGCCAGAAACAGCGAAGATGCTTTCGGATCATTTGTGGCTATCGGCCTCACAACGGCAATAGGTTTGCAGATTTGTGTCAACATGGGGGTAGCTTTAGGACTTCTTCCGACCAAAGGGCTTACGCTGCCATTTTTAAGTTATGGCGGCACATCCCTTTTGATGAACATGGTATCCATCGGGGTGCTGATGAACATCGGTGCAATGAAAAAGGTTCGCAATCGAGTGACCAGTGACGAGTGACAGATATGCAAACGGCAATTATGGATCAAGACGATAAAAAAAAGAGAGCAAAAAAAAAAGTTCGCCCGTTGCGAAAGGCTGCAAAAGCCCTTCGGGTCGTCATTGCAGGAGGTGGGACCGGCGGCCATCTTTTTCCGGGAATTGCCATTGCTCAGGAGTTTCTGGCAAAAAATGCTGAAAACAGTGTCTTGTTTGTGGGTACAGGGAAACCGTTTGAAATTTCGATTTTGTCGGAAACCGGTTTTGCCCATAGGCGCATTACAGCCGAGGGTTTCAAGGGGCGAGGGGTTTGGAATCAGATTGTCTCGATCTCAAAAATACCCAAAGGGATCATTGAATCGATTTTGATCCTTAAAGGCTTTAAACCGCATATCGTGATTGGCGTTGGCGGATACTCCGCAGGGCCTTTGGTCATGGGCGCCTGGCTTTTGGGAATTAAAATTGTTTTGCATGAGCAGAATATTCTGCCGGGGATCACCAATCGAATTCTTTCGCGCTTTGCAGACCGGATATATGTTTCGTTTGCAGAAACGATAATGGGCGTGACACCCAAAAAAATCCGGTTTACCGGAAATCCCGTGAGAAAAGAAATTGTTCAATGCGCAGAAACGTTAAGAAATACTGACATCAAGGCGTCGAAAAAAGAGAAGAAATTCACGATCCTGATACTGGGCGGAAGCCAGGGGGCTCACAGTATAAATATGGCACTTTTGGAAGCCCTTGAATATATTGAAAATAGAGAAAATACATTCTTTGTACATCAAACCGGCGCACAGGATGAAACACAGGTAAAGCAAAGGTATGACGAACACGGCATTGAAAACGATACACGGGCATTTTTCAAGGACATGGCCCGTCAGTATCAAAGCGCCGATTTCATTATATGCCGTGCAGGGGCAACCACTGTGGCGGAAATCAAAGCCATTGGGAAGGGGGTTGTTTTTATTCCGTTTCCTTTTGCGGCAGATAACCATCAGGTATTAAACGCCCGATCTTTGGAAAAGGCAGGGGCTGCCGAGATGATTCTTGAAAAAGATCTCAGCGGCAAAGTCCTTGCAGAACGAATCAATTATTATGTTCAACGGCCCGAAGCCCTGCAACAAATGTCGTCACGGTCCAGGGATCTTGGACGTGTCGATGCGGCAGCGATGATTGTCGATGATTGTTATGAATTGATTTCTAGTGATAAAATTTATGCATTTCATGGCAAAGGTATCTAAAATTCGAAAGTGTGATGCCTAAAGTGATCTAAAGAGCCTAAAGTTATGGAATTCTGTTAATTTAATACAAACAGCCGGAGTGCAGCGATTCCTGTACTTTAGTCGCAAATAGTCACTTGTAACTTTTCCGGCTTATCCGGATTAGGTTAGTTAAACCAATAAAACTAATTGAACTAAACATATGTTTCTCAAAAAATACCATATTCACTTTGTGGGAATCGGCGGTATCGGAATGAGCGGAATTGCCGAACTTTTGCTCAACCTCGGCTATAAGGTGTCCGGATCCGACATCAATTCTTCAGGCATTACCCGGCGCCTGGAAAGCCTTGGCGGTATCATATTTAAAGGTCATTCCGAAGGACAGATTCTCGGGGCTGATGTTGTTGTCATATCATCGGCCGTGGGCTCTGAAAATCCTGAAGTTGTTGCAGCAGGCAGAGCGTCAATCCCGGTCATACCCAGAGCGGAGATGCTGGCGGAACTGATGCGTTTAAAATACAGTGTGGCCATTGCCGGTGCACACGGGAAAACATCCACCACGTCGATTGTCGCCGCTGTGCTGGGTAAAGGAGGGCTTGATCCTACTGTCGTTATCGGTGGGAAACTCAAAAGCATCGATTCCAATGCGCTGCTTGGAGAAGGGGATTTCATCGTGGCCGAAGCAGATGAAAGTGACGGTTCTTTTCTGAAAATGTCTCCGACCATTGCGGTGGTAACCAATATCGATCGAGAGCATCTCGATTTTTATCGGGATCTGGACCACATCAAGGACGTCTTTTTGAGCTTTATTGAAAAAATACCGTTCTATGGTCTGGCGGTTCTTTGTTTGGACAATGAGCCCATCCAGTCGCTTATTCCGAAAATTCATAAACGGTTTACAACCTATGGAATGAGTACACAGGCAGATTTTAAGGCAAGAGATGTGGTTTTTGAAGGGTTAAAAAGCAGGTTTAAGGTGGATCATCTTGGAACATCTTTGGGAGAGATCACCTTAAATCTTCCGGGCATCCATAATGTATACAACGCTCTGGCAAGCATCGCCGTGGGCATCGAACTCGATATACCCTTTGACGTGATAAAATCTGCGCTTCAAACTGCGGAAGGCGTTCAACGGCGACTGGAAATTAAAGGAGAAAAGAAGGGGATTACTGTTGTTGATGATTACGGTCATCATCCCACGGAGATTAAGGCTACGCTTTCTGCCGCAAGGGTAAGCTGGCCGGACAGGCGGATTGCGGTGGTGTTCCAGCCACACCGCTATACCAGAACCCAGGCGCTGTTTGAAGACTTTACCCGTGCGTTCTACGAGTCGGACCTTCTCGTCGTTCTTCCCATTTATGCCGCCGGAGAAGAAAAGATAGATGGTGTCGAAGGGTTTGCCTTGTTTGAAGAAATTCAGCGTCATGGGCATAAGGATGTCGTTTATGTGGAAAGTCTTGAAACAGCGGTTTCGCATCTGAAAACAATTTTAGCGTCGAATGATATTCTCCTTACACTGGGTGCAGGAGATGTTTGGAAAGTTGGCGAAATGCTGCTTAAGAATTGTAAAATAGATTGTCACCGAATATTGGATCAAGAGGACATGATGGTTGTGGCGCTTGACTCGGATTCAATCAAATGGCTTGAAAGCCGTTTTAAACATAATGTCAAATTTGGCGAACCGATGTCCAGGCACACATCGTTGCGCGTCGGCGGACCGGCCGAGGCTTTTGTAACACCTGAAAACGTTGATGATTTGGAAACGCTGGTCAAATGGTCGTGGGATAGAGGACTTTCTTATCTGATCATCGGCAAGGGCACCAATCTTCTGGTCAAGGACAACGGCATCCATGGCATTGCCATTGCGTTGACAAAGTGCCTGAAAAAAATTGATCGGACCGATACGAATACCGACGGGGTGATTGTTACGGCCATGGCAGGCGCAAACCTGAAGACCCTTTGTTCCTATGCTCTGAAACAGGGTCTTGAAGGCATGAATTTTGCCCTGGGTATTCCCGGAACGGTTGGCGGAGGCATTATAATGAATGCCGGAACATCTCATGGCTCCATGGAAAATGTGCTTAAATCCATAAATGTTCTTTTGCCCACAGGTGATACACGCAGAATTAAAAAAGAAACGCTCGATTTTTATTATCGGAAACTTTCATGGAGCCCGGAGTTGACGGATGGTCATCTCGACCAAACGGTTATTTTGGACGGCCGATTCTGTCTTTGTCCTTCGGATCCCGAAGCGCTCAAAAAAACGGCTCGAGAAATTATAAGAACACGCAAGCAAAGGCAGCCCATTGGTTTGCCGAGTGCAGGATGTTTCTTTAAAAATCCGGCATCAGGAGAAACCGCCGGAAAACTTATTGAGATGGCCGGCCTGAAGGGAAAATCCGTTGGCGGTGCAGAAATTTCATCAAAACATGCCAACTTTTTTATCAACCGGCATAAAGCATCAGCCGCCGACTTTCTGGCGCTGATGGATCTATCTGAAAAAGTTGTATTAGAAAAGTTCAATATTCATCTGGAAAGAGAGGTTAAGGTTGTCGGGGCGTAAACTTATACGTAAAAACTATTACAAAAACAGCGGCGCCGGAAAACGCGATAAGATGTTAAAGCGCTTTGTCTTCGGTTTAAAACTAACGGTCGTTGGAACAGCGTTGGTGTTTGTCAGCCTGCTTTTTGTTTTTAGTTACGACTTCTTAACCCAGTGTGATTATTTCAAGGCTAAAGGATTGATGGTTATCGGTACGCATCGACTTACACAAAAACAGGTTTTGCAACAGGCGAATATCACGAACGGCGTCAATATATTTTCAGTTAATCTCTCTAATGTTCGAAAGCGACTGCTTGCGCATTCATGGATTGAGGATGCAGAAGTCAGAAGAGAACTTCCTTCGGGAATCAATATCACAATAAAGGAACAAAAGCCCCTTGCCGTTCTTGACCTTGGCCGAAAATTTATCATCAATACCCATGGTGAAATATTCAAAGAAATGGATACGGCAGACCTTTGTAATTTGCCCATGATCAGCGGGCTTGAATTTTCAGACATTAATGTGAAAGGCGAGTTAAGAAGCATTCCATTTGATGCTGTTATGAAAATATTAGGGCTTGGGCAAAAACCTGAAAGTGTTCTTCCCTACAGCCTAATAAAGAAAATCCAGGTGGATCGTGAAATGGGCCTTACCATTTATGCCTTTGATCACATCAGAGAAATAAAAATCGGATACAATAATTATCCGGATAAGTATGCCATGCTAAAAGATGTTCTTTTTTATCTGGAAAAGAATGGTGGGTTTTCACACCTAGAATCAATTGATCTCAACAATTTGAATCGCATCGTTGTAAATCCTGCGAAAATAGAATCCGCTGCCAAGGGTCATAAGGAGGTTTGAAATGCAGGGACAGGAAAATATTATTGTCGGGCTGGATATCGGAACGACGAAAATATGTGCCGTGGTCGGTGAAATAACAGGAGATAAAATAAACATTGTCGGTATTGGAACACATCCCTCCATCGGACTTCGAAAGGGTGTTGTCGTAAATATTGAGTCCACCGTAGAATCGATTCAGAAGGCGATTGAAGAGGCGGAACTTATGGCAGGCTGTGAAATATCATCCGTATATGCCGGGATCGCAGGTGGTCATATCACCGGTTTTAACAGTCGCGGAATCGTAGCAATTAAGGGGCCGGAAGTGACCCAGCAAGATGTAGACCGGGTTATAGATGCTGCACGTGCCGTTGCAATTCCCATGGACCGTGAGGTCATTCATGTGATCCCACAGGAATTCATGATCGACGAACAGGGTGGGATTCAGAATCCTGTGGGTATGTCCGGTGTACGTCTGGAAGCCAAGATTCATATTGTGACCGGTGCGGTAACATCTGCACACAACATTGTGAAAAGTGCCAATCGGTCAGGCCTTGATGTCTGTGATATCGTTCTGGAACCGCTTGCTTCAGGAGAAGCGGTATTGACCGATGAGGAAAAAGATCTGGGTACGGCCCTTATGGACCTCGGCGGCGGCACGAGTGATCTCGCCATTTTTTCAGGGAAAAACATCAAACACACATTTGTTTTGTCACTTGGCGGTAACAACCTGACAAACGATATCAGCATCGGTTTGCGTGCATCCATGGCCGATGCCGAAAAGATCAAGAAAAAATACGGTACATGCATCCCTATGAGCGTCAGTGCCGACGAAACCATCGACGTCCCCGGTATGGGCGGGCGTAAACCCAGAAAACTTCAGCGGCAGATCCTCGGTGAAATACTGGAACCACGCATGGAAGAGATCTTTTCGCTGATAAAAAGAGAGATTTACAGGGCTGGAATGGAAAAAATTATTACTTCCGGTGTTGTTTTAACCGGTGGGACATCCCTTTTAGAGGGCGTTACGGATATTGCGGAATCGGTTTTCGATCTGCCAACCCGACTGGGCACGCCCAGGGGAATTAGCGGTCTAACGGATGTGGTCAATAATCCCATGTATGCGACCGCTGTAGGGCTTGTTTTATACGGCGCCAGAAATCAACCGAAAAAGAAATTCAGGATTCGTGACACAAATATTTTCAACCGTGTCATGACCCGGATGAAAAGATGGTTTAAGGAGGTCATATGAAATAAGTTGATCTGTAATCAGAAGGTAAGGATCGAAGCGGATATGGGGACCGCTTGGAATTGAAAAATAAAAGCAAATTATTTTACAGGAGGTGGGGGAACATGACGTTTACTTTGGTAGAAAATGAAAATTTTGCAAAGATCATGGTTATTGGTGTTGGCGGCGCCGGTGGAAACGCGATCAACAACATGATCGACTCCAAGCTTCAGGGCGTGAGGTTTATCGCCGCCAATACAGATGCCCAGGCCTTAGAGGTTTCCAAGGCAACTGTTAAGCTCCAGATCGGGGAACAGCTCACACAGGGACTCGGGGCCGGCGCCAATCCTCAAATCGGACGGGAAGCGGCGCTGGAAAATGCCGAAACCCTCAAAAACGCACTTGAAGGCAGTCATATGGTGTTCATTACTGCAGGATTCGGAGGCGGCACCGGAACAGGGGCTGCTCCGGTCATTGCTGAACTCTGCAAAGAAATTGATGTCTTGACGGTGGCGGTGGTCACAAAACCGTTTTCATTTGAAGGCCGAAAAAGGGCCAAACAGGCTGAAGAAGGAATTGATTTTCTCAAGAAAGTGGCAGATACGGTGATCACCATCCCCAACGACAGGCTAAGGGGCCTTGCATCCAAAAATGCCAGAATGATCGATATGTTCAAGAAAGCGGATGAGGTGCTGCTCCATTCCGTCAAAGGGATTACGGATCTTATTATGATGCCGGGGCTGATCAATCTTGACTTTGCCGATGTTAAAACGATTATGTCCAAAGCAGGCCTGGCCATCATGGGCATCGGTATCGCAAGTGGAGAAAATCGTGCCATAGAGGCTGCCCAGCGGGCCATATCCCATCCATTGTTGGAAGATATCTCCATTTCCGGCGCTAAGGGTGTTTTAATGAACATCACCAGTAACACCGATTTGACAATGGAAGAGATGACCGAAGCTTCCGATCGGATATACAATGAAGTCGGGGAGGATGCCGACATTATATGGGGAACCGCAGTAGATGACAGCATTGGCAATGAAATGCGCGTTACTGTCATTGCCACCGGAATCAATTCGGGTCCTGACACCAGCATAAAAAATGAACTCAGAGGCAGGGTCAGAGATATCACACCGGACGATATAAACGATGCCGTAGATTATGACGAACCGACATTTATTCGTCGAAAACACGCAGTGGGTGAATCGAGTGGCAGTACTTACAGAGGGTACAGGGGTATTGTCGTCGACAATGCCGACCTTGCGAATCTTAGATGTCCCGACATTTTTACGGAGAAAGGCGGACTAGGCGCTTATGTGTAATGTTTTTGCTTTTAGACTTTCACGATTAATTATCCATGACATGGACAACCCATAAATTCCGTAAGAACATTACGGATTCCGAAACCGGCGTTATCCGTAAAAAATGGAACGGACGCATCAAGGTCGCGCTGGTTTATCCAAACACGTATCACGTTGGAATGTCCAATCTCGGTTTTCAGGCAGTATATGAACTTATCAATACATTTGAGAATGTCGTATGTGAAAGGTCATTTCTTCCGGACGATGGTGGTTCGGGTAAAGCAGAACGCATCACCACCATAGAGTCCGGGAATCCCATTTCAGCATTTGACCTTATCGCTTTTTCAGTTTCATATGAGAACGACTACCCCAACCTCCTTACAATTCTTGAGAAAGCAAAACTCCCCCTGGGATTCAAAGACAGAGGAATCCCCCATCCTCTAGTTATTGCAGGGGGAGTCGCTTTTTTTTTAAACCCGGAACCATTGGCGCCGTTTATCGACTGTCTTCTCATCGGTGAAGCTGAAGCCATTTTGCCTCGATTTTTCGACACGGTTTCACATGACCTATTGGCCCGAGACAGAATATCGTGTTTAAATACCCTTGCCCGTGAAGTTCCCGGCGTTTATGTTCCATCATTATACAGGGCTTCATACAATTCAGATGGAACCCTTGATGCATTTGAACCGATATCCGATGTGCCGACCAGAGTTGAGCGCCAGTATGTGAAAGATCTTTCCCGGATTCCCACCTGTAGTCCGATCATTACACCCGATACCATTTTTGACAGTACGTTTCTCATAGAAGTCAGCAGAGGCTGTCCGCATGGTTGCAGGTTCTGCGGTACAGGATTTGTTTACAGACCGCCAAGATTCAGGCCCTTTTCGCTTTTAAAAGAATGTATGGAACGGGGGGCTTCAAAGACGGATAAAATAGGACTTGTCGGCGCCGCCGTATCGGATCTTCCGGATCTCAATAAAATCTGCGGGCGGGAATTTGAAAAGGACGCCCGAATATCTTTCAGCTCCCTCAGGGCGGACGCTTTGACGCCTGAACTCCTGTCAACCCTCAAGAAAAGTAAAACCAAAACAGCCACAATTGCACCGGATGCCGGATCAGAACGGATGCGAAACGTCATTAACAAAGGCATCAGCGAAACCGATATCCTGAATGCTGCTGAAAAGATTGTTGCCGCCGGAATCCCCAACCTAAAACTCTATTTCATGGTCGGTCTTCCCACAGAAACCATGGACGATGTTGAAGCCATTGTGACACTCTGCAAGAAAATCAAGCATCGATTCCTCAAATCAAGCCGGGCCAAAAAACGCATGGGGGAAATCACCATCAGTCTGAACAGTTTTGTTCCCAAACCGTTCACCCCTTTTCAATGGGTGAAGATGGAAGATATTCATCTGCTTAAAGAGAAGATAAAGAAAGTCAAAAACGGACTGAAAAGGGTGGCAAATGTTCGTGTCCATGCGGATATTCCCCGATGGGCTTACATTCAGGCACTGCTGTCACGGGGAGACCGCAGGGTTGCACAAATATTGTCCCTGGTGAACACGAACCAGGGAAACTGGCCCAAAACCTTTAAATCCTCTCCCATAAACCCTGATTTTTATGTTTTCAGGGAACGTTCTTTGGACGAACTTCTTCCCTGGGACTTTATCGATCACGGCATCAGAAAATCTTTTCTCAAAACAGAGTACAAAAGAGCCCTTCAGGGTAAAACCTCGCCCCCTTGCCCCATGGAATCTTGCAATATCTGCGGCGTTTGCAAGGAAAAAGTCAAAAAAGAAACATAATCGAAATCTGACTTATACTTTTTATGACAGACAACCAAAAGTCTGTGGACAGTAGATCCGGTGATCGATAGAAGAAATCACCACAACTACTGTTTTGTGATAACTTCTTGTTAGATCAGATATTTTAAGACATGATATTTGGAAAATGTTGACCTTTTGCTCGATCTTCTCCCTTTTCTTCTTTATATCAGAAATTTTACCACTCCATCGTTTGGAAGCATTGGAAGGAAGTTTGCATCCGTCTAAAGCAAAAAAAGTCCATCCCAAAAGCTTCTTTTCTTCACAACCAAATAATATGTTTGTAAAAAGAGGCGAAATCTCATCCTTCATCGAGGCAACAAATGACGCTAATGTACTATGATCCGGCCGCTGGTTACACGAAATCGCAATGAAGATCACATTCTCGCAACACGCTCGCTCAATCTTTCGAGAAGACATCAACCCGCGCGAATACCCCAACAAAACAACCTTTAAAAGAACTTTGGGATCATACGCCGAACGACCTGTTTGGTCATTTTTATAACTCCCATCAAAAACAGACATATCCATTCGTGTTTCTACAAGTGTGTGAATCGCAAATTCTAATGTTCCGGGCATCAATTGATCTTCAAGTGAAACAGGAATAAATATTTTTTGTGAATAATCGTAACGTTTATATTTGGCCATTTCTCCTTCCAATTAATAGTTGATATGTTCAACATTATAGTGCTTTCAACCATCTCTTCTATATCACATAACAATTTAATTTAAAGGGAAATAATAGACATTTTAAAGGGAAATTACAGAAAGGCTTTTACTCGTTGAAAAGGATATTTAATGAAAGGCTAAAAAATCATAATATAGCAAAGTCCAAAAAAAATCGACCGCTAACTGGACCTTTTTCGACAGTCTCTGCAGCTGTACTAAAAAGCCAGGTCTGGGGCAGGGTTTAAAGTGAACTAATGTTCGCCATGGCCTCCGGCTCCGCTTCCAGCCTCTCCGAGCTGTAGTCTCTACGAGCCGGAAGCCGCAGGGCTTACTGGTCGGAGGGCAAGAGCCTACGCCTCGGAGAGTGCGAATCGTTCATAGGCGAAACAAAGCCTGGTCCTTTGTGCCAGGCTTTGTTTCGCGAAACCGTTAAGCTTATTTTTTCGGATGACATTCGGTGCAACTGGTCGGGACCTTCTTGGGTTCTTTTTCCGATGCCTTGTATAACATCTCCATTTTTTTCTGATTGACTTTTATTTCTTTGTGACACCCGATACAGTTTTTATGGTAGGCATATTTGTAATACTTTATTCCCTTTTCCGTATAAGCCAGGTATTTTGTCGGCTTTTTCGGCGATTTAAAAAGATCATGACACTTTGATGTTGTACAGTTGGCGACTTTGGCACTTCCTTCCCATTTGTGATGGCATGTTCGGCAATCATAGATAAAATGTTTGGCATGATTGAATTCGACCGGAGATCTCTTTTGTTTGACCGAGGGATCGGGTTTCAGCACAATAATGCCCATGGGAACGCACATATCCTTAACGGCTTCTTTTGTATCGCTTTTATTCTGTCCGGCGGCAGTTAGCGCCATTCCACAAACAAAAACCATCACCAAACACAATACCCCCACTCGTAATCTGCACATCCTCTTCCTCCTCATAAAAACAATAAATTAAGCTTTATACGATCTTTTTATCAAAAACTTCAAAAATTATATTTAATTAAAACCGGGCGATATTGAAATGAGAAACTACTTATGCTAAATAAATAAAAAAAATTCAATGAAAAAAGTGAGTGTAAGGGCTTTTTTTTAACGGGCAGTCAAATTGTTTAGAATTTTATCTGATTCTAAGGCTTTTTAGCCATATTCGGGTGCGAAACTTGAATTAATATATATTTACCAGAAAGGATAACCTTAAAATGCAGATTACCTTTTACGGCGCGGTTCGGGAAGTTACGGGTTCCATGCATCTTATCGAAACCGGAGGCAATCGTATTTTACTCGACTGTGGGATGTTTCAGGGCCGTCGGAAAGAGACCAATGAAAAAAACCGAACTCTTTCGATTGATCCGGCGACCCTTACAAATGTCGTGCTTTCACATGCCCACATTGACCACTCGGGTCGAATTCCCCTTTTGACAAAAAACAACTTCGGCGGGCGAATCATCTGTACGCGGGTGACAGTTGATGCATGTGAATACCTCTTGCGGGATTCGGCATATATCCAGGAATCTGATGCAAGTTACCTGAATTATAAAACCGTTCGGTCTTTTTTGTCAGAGAGGAAAACTTCTGGTTCCAAGAAAAATATTTCGAAAAGAGAACTCAATGACGTAAAAAAACTTTTGAAAAAAAGCGGACATCAACTTGACATAGAAAAAATAGATGAACTTATTGGGAAATATGATCTGGAAGCGGTGACACCGCTTTACAGCATAGAAGACGCAGAATATGCTCTTAACGCTTTTGAAGGATATCCTTATCGTTCCACGGCAACCATCGGAAACGACGCCACCTGCACATTTTACGAGGCCGGTCATATTCTGGGATCAGCCATATCCATCATTAAATTCCGGGAAAACGGTAGACAATATATCATTTGTTATACAGGTGATATCGGCAGGTTTAACAAGCCGATCATAAAAAATCCTGCCCTTTCTTTCTTAAGGGATGATCTTGAGGTGGATTTGATGATTATGGAAAGTACTTACGGAGACCGCTTGCACGAACCATTAGCGGACTTAAAGCCCAGGCTAAAAAAGATTTTTTCTGAAACTTTCCAGCGAAATGGAACGGTGATTATACCGGCCTTTGCCTATGGGCGTACCCAGGAGCTGTTATATCTCATTCACGAATTGTATAATGAAGGTGAAGTCCGTAAAGTTCCGGTATTTGTGGACAGTCCGCTGGCCACCAATATTACCCGGGTCTTTGGAGAACATCCGGAAGTATATGATAACGAAACCCATGAAACCTTTTTAGAAAAAGGCCAAAATCCGTTTTTTTTTGATCAAGTCCGTTTTGTGGGTTCAGTGGAAGAATCCATGGCCCTGAACCGTGAAAAAAAACCGCATATCGTCATTGCGGCATCGGGGATGTGCGAAGCCGGCCGTGTCCTGCATCATCTGCGCCATAAAATCCACAACCCCAGTCATACGATCCTCATTGTCGGTTATATGGCTCAAAACACGCTGGGTCGCCGCATTCTCGAACAGGGCCTCGAATATGAAAAATCAGGGCGAAAAGGTTCACCACCTTTGTTAAAATTTTTAAACAAAACATATCCGCTAAAAGCCCATGTCGAAAAACTGGACGGCTTTTCCGCACATGGCGATAAGAACGAGATGCTTCGTTTTCTCAAAGAATCGAATTTGAAAATCAAAAAGATCGCCGTTGTTCACGGTGAGGAGGATCAGTCCCTTGCATTTGCAAATCATTTGCAGCATGAAGGTTTTCCGGCAATTGTACCCCATCCGGGCGAAACGATTAAAATAGAAGCAGATTGATGATCGACGCTTCGCCGCAAAATAAAGACTTCTCTTTTTTGGCTGCCTCCTTTACGGTGTTTATATGCATGCTCTTCGGAGCCAATGCCGTGGCCATTAAAATCAGCCTTGAAGGTTTGGGTGTGTTTACCACGGCAGGCATCAGATTCGGCATCGCCTCGGTGGCAATTTTTTTATGGGCTAGAATCACCGGACGATCTTTTGAAATTAAAAAAGAGCAGATCCTCCAACTTTTTGTGATCTCTATTGTTTTTACTGTCCAATTATCCCTTTTCTACCTCGGGCTCAGCAAAAGTAATGCTTCCCGTGGAACCTTGCTCGTCAATTTTCAACCTTTTTTTACACTGTTCCTTGCGCATTTTTTTATTCCCGGTGATCGGATTACCAAACGAAAAATCATGGGTATCCTACTGGGATTTGCCGGGGTTGCGTTTGTGTTTTTGGAGAAAAAAGGGATTGCGAGCGATTTTAAGGTCGGGGATGTGATGATCCTTGCGGCCGCCTTTCTCTGGTCCTGTAATGCAGTCTATACCAAACGGATTATTTCCGCGTTCAAGCCGTTCCAAATAGCGCTATTTCCAATGATATTTTCGGTTCCTTTCTTTTTTTTGGAAGGTGTTCTGTGGGATCATCATATGATCGCTTTTATCGATTCTAAAATTATCGGTGCTATGCTGTATCAGAGTCTGGTTACGGCATCCTTTGGCTTTGTGGTCTGGAACAGTTTGCTGCAAAGATACGGTGCCGTGGCACTGCATTCTTTTATCTTTATTATGCCCATAACCGGTGTTTTGCTGGGGGGGCTGATTTTAGGAGAACCGATAACCATAAACATCCTTATCGCCATGCTGTTGATCGTTGCCGGCATCCTGATAACTCATATTAAACAAAAGAAACCTATACCATCGCTTCCTATAGGAAAAAATATTTAGACGGCTTCAAAGAGCGACTGTTGAAAAAAATATGAGGTAATGCTAATAACAAGTTAGGGCCTATGCCCCAATTGGCCTCCGGCCCGGAGGGAATGATGGAATTCTGGAATGGTGGAATAATGGTCGCCCTGGTGCGACATGTCTGCATAAGGAACTTGTAATTACAATGCCTTAAGACACAAAAGTTTTTTCTTTCGGATATATTATCACGGTCTGGGCCAGGGGTTCTGCAATACTCCAACATTCCATTATTCCATGTTTGAGGCAAGCGTTCGGGTCTAAAAAAATATCCTTTATTTTAATTATATCAAGGTGCGAAAATTGAGTTGAAAGTTAAACCATGTCCAAACCATTTCAACATATTCGATTCAATCTGGTTTCAAAATTGATTCTATCCGTGGGGCTGACTTTGCTTTTGAGCATATCCGCTTGGGCCTATTTTAATATTAAATATCAGACCAAAAAGATCACGAAAGATATTATGGTGGGAACCGACAGATTGAGCAATACCATTATTCTTGGCGCCCATTATGCCATGATGCTGAATTCAAGAGAAGACATCAACCATATCATTAACAATATCAGCAAACAGAAAGAAATCGATACGATTCGAATATATAACAAAAAAGGACAAATAAAATTCTCGAACCGCCCCTTGGAACTCGACCTGATGACCAATATAAAAGCAGAGGCCTGTGATGTGTGCCACCGGAAAGAACCGCCTCTGGCCGAGCTCGATTTGTCACAAAAAACCAGGACGTTTTATTCTTCTCAGGGGCATCATCTTCTCGGGATTATCAGCCCGATCCGAAATGAAACCGGCTGTTCGTCCGATTCCTGCCATGTGCATCCCACAGGGAAAAAGATACTGGGGGCGCTGGATGTTGTTGTCTCCCTTGAGCAGACAGATAACGACATCGCGTTTCTTAAAAACGGAATCATTGCTCTGGCTGTTTTTGCTTTTCTGGTAACCTCCGCCATTATTTTTGTCTTTGTGTTGAAGTTTGTCAGTCAGCCCATAAAAAAGCTGATTGATGCCAGCAATCTTATTGCCAGAGGCGAGTATTTAAGCAATATCGACATCGATCAAAACGATGAAATGGGGCAACTGTTTGTGGCCATTAACAAGATGGGGAAAAAAATTGCCTCAAAGCAGGCCCAACTTAAAAAACAAAGAGATGAATACCAAAATCTCTTTGAGCTTGTGCCCTGTTTAATCACCATTCAGAACCCAAACTATCAGCTTGTCAGTTACAACAAAGAATTTGAAGAAACGTTTAATCCAACCCCTGGAGATTTCTGTTTCCGTGTGTATAAGAAGCGTGAAGAAAAATGCGAGGTTTGTCCGGTGGAAAAGACATTCAAAGACGGACGATCTCATTACGGTCAGGAAACCGGTATGGATAAGAACGGCAATACAACGCACTGGCTTTCCAGAACTTCGCCGATTCAGGACGCACAGGGCAATATCGTCTCGGTCATGGAAGTGTGCCTCGATATTACCCGTATGAAGCAGCTTGAAGAACGGCTTGAAAAATCGGAAAGAAAATATTACGCCATTTTCAACAACATTCCGAACGCTGTTTTTGTACTGGACGTAAATACTCTTGAAATACTCGACTGCAATAAAAGCGTAAAAAGTGTTTACGGATATGAAAAGGATGAGATCACCCATAGATCTTTTCTGGATTTGTTTCTGGACGAAGAAAAAGATCATTATGCCTTCAAAATAATGACGTCTGCCTACATCAACCAGGTAAAGCATGTCGACAAAGACGGCAAAACACTTTTTGCGGCCATCCGAATTTCGCCGTCGGAGTACTTGGGGCAAAAAGTGCTTCTGGTGACCACCAGCGATATCACCAAACGGCTTGAAGCCGAACAGCAGCTCATTCATGCCGGCAAGATGGCGACGCTGGGAGAAATGGCTACCGGCATGGCCCACGAATTGAACCAGCCGCTTTCGGTCATAAAAACGGCCAGCAGTTTTTGCTTAAAGAAAATAAACAGTAATGAAGTCATCGAAGAAAAAGACCTTTATACCATGCTTGAAAAGATAGACCGCAACGTGAATCGCAGCGCAAACATTATCAGTCATATGAGGCAGTTCGCCAGAAAATCGGACGTGGTGTTGGCTGAAGTGCAGATCAATGACGTTCTGAAAAGAGCCTTTGATATCTTCAGTCAACAGCTCAAAGTGAGAGGCATTGATGTGGTTTGGGATATCGATCAAAATTTGCCGGCAATAATGGCAGATCCCAGCCGTCTTGAGCAGGTGTTCATCAACCTTCTTTTGAATGCCAGAGACGCTATAGAGGAAAAGTGGTGGTCGCCGGAGCCTGCCATGGGAATGAAAAAGATTACACTTAAAACGAAATTAGAGGGAAAGGCGGTGATGGTTGAAGTCAAAGATACCGGTATAGGGATTTCAGAAGATATCGCCGATAAAATATTTGAGCCTTTTTTTACGACCAAGGAAGTCGGAAAAGGGACCGGCCTCGGCCTTTCAATCAGTTACGGAATTATCAAAGATTGCCATGGAGACATCAAGGTGACCATGAACGAACAAGGGGAAACTTGTTTTCGCATAACTTTTCCCGCAAAGGAATCAAAACAATGAAAAAAACAATATTACTGGTTGATGATGAAGCCGATCTCCGGGAAGTTTTGGATATTTCTTTGTCCGATTCCGGGTATAACGTTCTGACCGCTGAAAATAGCACACAAGCCCTCAATATTTTGAAGGATAACGATATTCCGGTGGTGATTACCGATATCAAAATGCCCGGCATCGACGGCATCGAGCTGCTTCGAAAAATCAAAAGGAAAAATCCGGAAACAGAAGTCATTATGCTGACCGGCCACGGGGATTTGGAACTTGCCATTAAAAGTTTAAAACATGAAGCAACCGATTTTATTACAAAACCGATTAACGATGATGCTCTGGAAATGGCGTTGGTAAGGGCCTTTGAAAAAATTCAAATGCGTCAAAAATTAAAGGAGTATGACCGTAACAGGGCAATGTATGATCTTTTCATCAATGAACTGATTCAAGAAGATGTGATGATCATCGGGGCCGACTACCGGATTCTGGATATCAACGAAACCCTTCTTAACAAATTGGGCTTGGAGCGAAAAGAAGCTGTCGGTCGATACTGCTATGAAATTACCCACAGGCTGACGACGCCGTGTTCCGGTGAAGATCATAAATGTCCCCTTGAGGAAACACTTATGACCCGGAAGCCGACAAAGGAAACCCATATCCACAAAGACAAGGATAATAAGAATGTCCATTATTCAATCTCCGCGTACCCGCTTTTTGAAAACGGTGAAATCATCGGTGCCATCGAGCTTTCCCGGGATATTACGGCGGATATCAACACCCGGCAGGCGATGATGCAACAGGACAAACTGGCCTCCATCGGCCGATTGTCCGCCGGTGTTGCGCATGAAATCAACAATCCGCTGACCACCATCCTGACAACAGCCATGTTGATCCAGGAGGATATTGATCCGAAAAATCCCATGTACGAGGAACTGGGAACCATCACCAATGAAGCGCTTCGCTGCCGAAAGATTGTTGCCAGTCTTCTCGATTTTGCCCGTCAGACAAAGCCGGCCAAAAAGCATCACAACATTAACGACATCATTACTGAATGTATCGGGCTAACCCGCAAACAGGCTGAATTCAAGGATGTACAAATTTTAAAGGCGCTTTCCGAAAAAGTTCCGGAATTGCTGCTGGATAAAGAACAGATTCAACAGGCGCTCATCAATCTTATCCTCAATGCCACCGACGCCACTGATCCCGGCGGGAAAATTACAGTTTCAACAGCCTTTTCCCCAGGCAATCAATTTGTAAACATAAAAGTGAGCGATACCGGAAAAGGAATTGCTGCCGAGATTGTGGATAAAATTTTTGAACCTTTTTTTACCACCCGGGAAATCGGAACCGGTCTTGGTTTGGCCATTACACACGGCATCATCGGACGGCACGGCGGGGACATCCGTGTTCAGAGCCAGCCGGGTCAGGGTACGACGTTTACCATCAGACTCCCACACAACCAAGGAAATCAAGATGACCACCCATAATCCCCTTATCCTCATCATTGATGATGAACCTGCGATTTGCCGAAACTGCGTCAAAATACTCTCTAAAATGGATTATGACGTCCGGTATGCCCTCAATGGATATGACGCATTAGAAATGGTGGATGAAACCGTGTTCGATGTGGTGGTCACTGATTTAAAAATGAGTAACGTGGGCGGTATGGAAGTTCTCCGACGATTGAAAGCGTCTTATCCGGAAACCATGGTCATCGTTATCACCGGCTATGCCAGTGTTTCTTCGGCCGTCGAAGTAATGAAGATTGGCGCCTTTGACTACCTCCCGAAACCGTTTACGCCGCACGAATTGCGCGCGGTTGTTCGACAGGCCCTGATTCAAAGAGAGATGCTGCTTCAGAATCGAAAACTTTTGGAACAGAAAAAGCGCAGAAAATCGTTTTCACATCAACTCATCGGAGAAAGCCCGAAAATTAAAAAGGTCATTTCCATGGTTCAAAAAGTTGCCCCCACCGATGCGACGGTCCTTGTTTACGGGGAAAGCGGAACCGGTAAAGAACTGATCTCAAGGGCGATCCATGCCAATAGTGACAGAAAAGACAAGGTATTTTTTGCCGTAGATTGCGGAACCTTGTCAGACACTCTTCTGGAAAGCGAGCTTTTCGGTTATACCAAAGGCGCGTTTACGGATGCACACAATGACAAGGACGGTATCTTCAAACTGGCAAACGACGGCACCGTGTTTCTGGACGAAATCAGCAATATCAGCCTGGGTGTTCAGAGCAAATTGTTAAGGTTTATAGAGAATCGAGAATTCCTGCCCTTAGGGAGCACCAAAATCCAAAAAGTGGATGTCCGATTGATTTTTGCCACCAATCAAAATCTTGAAGAAATGGTTAAAGCGGGTTCTTTCAGGCAAGATTTTTATTATCGAATTTTTGTATATCCGATCATTATCCCCCCTTTAAGAGAAAGAAAGAGAGATATTTTGCCCATTTCCTATCATTTTCTGCAACATTTTTGTCTTGAATTCGAGAAAAAAATCATCGGGTTTGATGATGAGACAGTGGCACGTTTGACGGCATATGATTGGCCCGGAAACGTCAGGCAACTGAGAAATATCATTGAGCGGGCGGTTATTTTGTGTGAAAAAGACAAAATAAGTCCTAAAGAACTTCCGCTTTTGGGAGAGATGGCGGATATTGAAGAATTGATCGATCATGTTCCTGAAACCAATGATGAACTTAAACGCGTCAAAAAAGAAATTCGGGAGAAAGCGATACTTAAGGTCGAGAAGAATTTCGTGATGAATGCATTGATGAAGAACGACTGGAATGTCACCCGCGCTGCCCAGAAAGTGGGGCTTCAAAGAACCAACTTCCAGACACTAATGAAAAAATACCAGGTCAAACTCCCCAGGTCTGTCAAACCGGATGCTTAGTGCCTGAACGAAAACTGTCTTTTTCGCCAATATCTGTGTCAGACTCAAATTTTAATCCTCGAAATACTACCAGTATTCCTGTGGTTAAAATTCTCGCCTTCCTTGATCTTAACAAAAAATCCTATTTTTCGTTCGGGCACTACTTAATTTACAAATAAAAATTTGGTATCCGAATTCCCATTATTCCACATTTCCAGCATTCCAACATTCCAATTGTAAATACCCAGTCGCATCAATTTTTCGACGTTGCTTGAAAATTAGGAGTGTAAAACTTTAGTGTAAGGAAAATATACCCTGTATATTTTTATTATACGATCCGCAGATTTTATTAATAGACCTCTGAAAAGTGTTCGCCTACCCGTATTCACCATTCATCGCTATCGATTTATTTCCTGTAAAATCAATAAACTGTCAAAATTTGTTCAAAGGATATCAATATCGATATATAAGCCGATTCCGTTTAAAACGTTTTTCTTTGTTTAGTGTTCAAGTGTATATTTGTTTTATACATTTCTCCTTTTCCCGAAAGTCCATATTCTAATTAAAAATAATAATATCAATTAGATAAGTTTTACCCGTTTTTTTGGCACACATCATGCATTGAGGGATGGCAAGAAATCATACAGCAGCAAAAAACAGATTAAAATTAAAAAATAATTGAATAGAAAATTTCGTGAAGGAGGAAAAAATGGCAACAGCAGCAAAGATAATGGTCGTTGATGATGAAAAACAAATCTGTCAAAATGTGGAGAAAATCCTTTCAAAAAGTAATTATGAGATCATCCATGCCACCAGTGCCAAAGAAGCCCTGGAAAAGATGGCCAAAGATTCATTCGCGCTTCTCATCTCCGATATTGTGATGCCGGGAATGAACGGCCTTGAATTTTTAAAGCTTGTAAAAAAGGAATGGCCGTTGACAAAAGCGGTGATGATGACAGCCTATGCTTCCACCGAAACAGCGGTAAAAGCCATTCGGCTGGGAGCCCTGGATTATGTTTCAAAACCGTTTACTCCTGATGAGCTGAGATCGACGGTTGAACTGGCTTTGTCCGGAAAACTAATTGAGGCACCCACCACGGAAAAGGAAAGAGAGATTATCGATGTCGATATACCCTTTGACAGGGAAGATGTGGCGAAATATACCGGTGCCGATTTTGCAGACAAACTCGGGCCTTCAGATATGCCGGTGGTCAAGGCAGCTCCGGAAACCCTGGAGAATTATTGCGCCCTCGGGAATATGGTATGCGATATTTTTAAAAAGCTGGGAAATACCTGTAAAGGCGGGAACAAAACCGGTGAATGCCCGCAACTGAAAGCCAAAAAGAAAAAAGAAGCCAAAGCAAAAGGCTTTGATTCTGAAAAATTGATTGGTATTGATTATCCCTTTAACTATGAAGAAGTGACATCCATAACCGGTCCCGAATATGTATTGAACATGCAGCATGAAGGTGTATCGTTTATACCGTACGAAGAACTCAAAAAGAATGTTGCACGAATGATGGCGGAAACATCCGAAGTTTTGGCGGATGTCATTGAATTTCCCCAAAAAGCCGTCCGGGCGGAAATTTTGGTGATTGACGATGAAGTTGCCGTCAATAACAACGTTCGTAAAATACTCTCAAAGAATGATTTTCATGTGGATCAGGCCGTTACAAAAGCCGAGGCCCTTGAAAAGATCGAACAAAAAGCGTATGCGCTGGTTGTGCTGGATTTAAAGATCCCGGAAGTTAACGGCCTGGATCTTCTAAAAGCGATTCGTGACAAAAGACCTGAAACCATGGTCATTATCATTACCGGATATGCCAGTATCGAGACAGCCGTGGAAGCCTCAAGGATGGGCGCGGTCGATTACCTTCCCAAACCGTTCACGCCCGAAGAAATGCGCGATGCAGCTGAAAAAGCCTTCCGTTTTGCCGCTTAAACCTTTTGAGCGTCTCCCGAACCCATATGGGTTTGGGAGACGCTCAAAAAAATCGATAAAAAACTGAGCCCTCGGGGGTGTTTCCCTATTTAGTCGCTGCATGGATAATCTTTTTTTAAACCGCGTAAACTCGTGGCAAGGGCTCGTAAAGAAAGAACAGGAACCAATCTTTTAAAGATGTTATTTCGGCATGCGCCTGTTCTTTCTAACGATCCCTAAGCCACTCAAACAGCACCCCTTTTAAAAAAAGATCATCCATTCCGCTCTCTGATCTGGAGGCTAATATTCAAGAATTTGGAAGAAAAACTCACCGATCCTAATTTAAATTCAATCACGAAAACACGAAATTGAGAAAGCACAATAATTTACACTTTTTTTGCTTTTGTGATATGAACACTTTTTTATTATCCTGAATAAAGTGATACAAAAAATATATAGGAGATCAGTTTCTTGATTTTATATAATGACAATTCAAAAGATAAAAGAGAGATTAAAACAGCTTGCAAATAAGGAAAAGGCCGAGGTTCTTCAACGATTTTTCAAGACCGGTCCCGGCGAATATGGTGAGGGAGATGTGTTTCTCGGTATCAAAGTTCCTGATTTGCGGAAGGTGGCGAAAGACTTCCAGGACATATCTACTGAAGACGTCATCGTTCTGCTTGAGTCGGCCATTCATGAAGAAAGACTGCTCGCACTTTTGGTACTGGTTCGTAAATATGTAAAAGGAAATGAAACCGCCAAAAAAAGAATTTACAGGCTATACCTTAAAAAAACAAAATTCATAAACAGCTGGGATCTTGTGGATGGATCCGCCCACCATATTGTCGGCGACTATCTCATGGACAAAAACAAAGCTCCCCTCTACAGACTTGCAAAATCAGAAGATTTATGGGAACGACGGATTGCCATGCTGGCAACCTTTTATTTTATTAAACACGGAAAATATGAAGAAACTCTGAAAATTGCAAGGATCCTGCTCACCGATAGGGAGGATCTGATTCACAAAGCTGTGGGATGGATGCTCCGTGAAATAGGGAAAAGGGAAATGATATTCGAAGAGATGTTTTTAAAACAACACTACAAAGAGATGCCGCGTACCATGTTGCGGTATGCCATTGAAAAATTTCCTGAGCCTAAAAGACAAAAGTATTTGAAAGGAGAGATTTAAAGACAGGCAAGTGAGAATTATAGAGATGTTACTTTTCAGATCAATAAAATTAGGTTGATACATTGCTCGTAACCGTGTATAAAACACTAGTGAAGGTAAGATATTTTCCCTTTTAAAACACGATTTGACCACAACGAACCTGGGGGAAATACAAGCAAGAATCGTATCATAATCTTCAGCGTTAAAGGACTTTATATGTAAAAGGAGGTTTACAATGCCGACATATGAATTCATTTGCGAAAAATGTAAAAAGCCCTTTACCCAGATTATGAAAATTTCAGAGTATGAAAAGAAAAAGTTTCAATGCCCGAAATGCAAAAGCCGTAAGGTAAAACAGCAAATTACTTCTTTTCAAACGATTACTTCCAGTAAAAGTGCTGATAAACGGCGAAATCACAAGCGTTTCAGGCCATCCTGTATCGCAGATTTGTAAACCGTTTTTTCGTCTTATCGTTGTGTACGCCCATGGCGAGTGCTTTTTGCGTGCCGACCATAATCACCAAGTTACGACCTCTTGTAACGGCGGTATAGATCAGGTTGCGCTGGAGAAGGATATAATGCTGGGTGAGAACAGGAACCACCACGGCCGGATATTCCGAGCCCTGTGATTTGTGTATGGAAACGGCATACGCCAGTACCAATTCATCCAGCTCGTAAAACGCATAAGGGACCTCTCGGCCGTCAAACATTACCGTAATCTCATCATCATCCGGTCGTAAACCGGTAATCCTGCCGATATCACCGTTGAACACGTCCTTGTCATAGTTGTTTCGTATCTGCATGACTTTATCGTTTACCCTGAAATTGCGGTTTCCCCGACTGATTTCCTGCTGAAAAGGATTGAGGCTTTTTTGAAGTTCCGTGTTGAGATTGCCGGCCCCAACCACGCCTTTGTGCATGGGTGTTAACACCTGAATGTCGTCCACCGGATCGAAACCAAAACGTTTGGGGATACGTTCTTTTGTTAGTTCCAGGATGATTTCCAGAACTTTTTCAGGATCTTCCTGGTGGATGAAATAAAAATCGTTACCCGGCACATCGTCTTCAAATGTGGGCAGAATTCCGCTATTGATTTTATGGGCATTGACAATAATCCGGCTTTCTCTGGCCTGGCGAAAGATTTCGTTCAGCTTCACCACAGAAATGGCGCCGGATGCAATAATATCATTAAGAACGTTACCCGCCCCAACAGACGGCAGCTGGTTGACATCACCCACCAGGATAACTGTAGCAAAGGCCGGGACAGCCTTTATTAAATGGTGCATCAGTATGGTGTCGATCATGGAAGCTTCATCCAAAATGAGCAGGTCACAGCTGAGCGGCTTTTTCTCGTTTTTTTGAAACCCCCCTTTGGTAAAACTGTACTCCAAAAGACGATGGATGGTTTTGGCCTCATGACCCGTGGTCTCACTCATTCGTTTTGCCGCTCTTCCTGTTGGCGCGGCTAGAAATGTTTTCACCTTGAGCCTGGAAAAGATTTTTAAAATCGCATTGATGATGGTGGTTTTACCGGTGCCCGGTCCACCGGTAATGACCATGATCTTATTTTCAAGGGCACATCGTATGGCTTTGGTCTGATTTTCCGCCAGGCGGATATCCAGTTGTCCCTGGACCCATTCGAGGGCGTTTTCTGCATTGACACTGCGGATGGATTTGGGTGTGGTGGACAATATCTTCAATCGCGTTGCAATACTGGTTTCACAGAGATGAAACTTGGCCAGGTAAACCCCTTTGTTGTTTTCTTTAAATTCGTCGATGCTTTCATTTAAATCTTCTATAACGATTTTTTTATCAATTGCGAGATTGCCGAGGGCCTCAACAATAGCATCCCTTTCAACACCCAACGTCTCCCGGCTCTTCTTCACAAGATATTCATACGGGTAAAAAACATGGCCCTCATCTGAAAGCTGGTGGAGGACATAGAGAATGCCGGCTTCAACCCTCAAAGGTGAGTTTTTGGAAAACCCGAGTTTATCTGCAATGCTGTCGGCAATCACAAACCCGATACCGAAAATATCCATTGCCATGCGATAGGGGTTTTCGGTGACGACGGCAACGGATCGATTCCCATACTGTTTAAATATTTTTGTTGCATATCCGGAACTGACTCCGTGGGATTGGAGAAACATCATGACATCACGAATTTCTTTTTGTTCGTCCCATGCATCTTGGATCATGGCAATGCGTTTCTCGCCAATACCTTCAACAATGGCCAGTTTTTCGATGTCATTTTCAATAATATCCAGTGTTTTTTCCCCGAATTTTTTGACGATTCGGCCGGCGATGACAGGTCCCAGCCCCTTGATGAGTCCGGAACCCAGATATTTTTTAATTCCAAAAACCGTTGCCGGAACCGTTGTTTTGTATTCCACTACCTTAAACTGATCACCGAACTTGGGATGATTGACCCATTCACCTTTCAAGTTCAGAATTTCGCCGGGGACTGGTGACATCAAATAGCCCACAACGGTTATTAGATCCCGCTGCCCGTGGACCTTAACCCTGGCAATGGTATAACCGTTTTCTTCATTGGTGTAAGTAATTCTCTCAATTTGTCCTGAAAGCTCTGTGAGCATCATATTTTCTTTTCTAAGCTTCATGAGAAAGTTGGTTTAAACCCAGTCGGGCAATCTGATATCGGACGCCAACTCACGGCTGGGGATGAAACACTTGATGTCGATGACCGGAGAGCCGTCGAGCGCATCGATCTTTTCGATAAAAATGGTAGTATCCTTTATGGACAGTATTTTACAAATGGATATCGCAATCAGATTGGGTCTTAAGGGTGAATGGGTAGCAAACACGCCCCTTAACGGGTTTTCTTTGTTTTTTCTTGGATGTACCTGCATGGTTTTTCTTTTCTCAGGGGTATCATTTCCATGAAACCAGTAACAGACGGTAATGTGAGAGAAGTCATCCAATCCCAAAAGCGCCTCACGGTATTCTTCGAAAACTTCAATCCGGACATTTTCATTCTCTTTTTTGATAACGCCCACCGGAAAAATATAATAACGATCTTTCATTTTTTTTCTCCTTTTTACAATCAATACAATCAGTTTGTAAGGGAGTTTTCAAGACATATCCCCAAAAGAATCAGAAAAAATGTAACACTTCAGCCTTTTGGAAACATTATCGCTTCAGGTATAATTAAATTTTTGCTGCAAGAACTCGTGAATAAGGGCTCGCAATGAAAGAACCTGTTCGGGCTATTAATAAAGCTCTCTGCTTTAACAGGGGTTTCATCCAAAACGTTAAATCGCCGATGGTTCTTTCAAAACGATCCCTAATCCACTCAGACAGCTTCCAGCCAAAAATTTAATCATACCTGAAGCTCCTTTGAAATCGATTTGTTTCAAAAATCTAAAGTGTGGGTTTGAATGATGATCAACGACCTGTTGCCCCATTGCCGGTAGATGTGCTATATCGATAGTCAAATATGTACCATTTCGGAAAATAGGATGGAGCGGCGATGGTTTCATCCATTGAATGACATGAAAAGATCTGAACAAAGGAAGATGAAATGAAATTTTTTATCGCGGAACAAAACATCGGCGACGATGCTACGAAAGAACAGGCTGAAAAACTGATCGAGATGCTCAAAGCCAGGGGTTGGGATGTTGAATACGGCACTAAACGAAATGTGGCCACAGATGTCTCAGAATTTGGACAGGAGGAGACACTCCAGTCCAAATTTGCCGATGATTTTATGGACTGTATTGCCCAAATGGAAGAAGAGTAGGCACCTTTGCTCTTTTTGAGCCTTCCTTGAATGATTAAATTGCAAAATTGGTCATAACACATGTTTTATCGCATTGGGAATTTGGTCATCCGCTCCCCTTACAGCATCAGAAAACCCAAAATGGGAGAAGACTGCCTGGTTCTGAAGGCCCCCCGTTCATTTCCCCCGACTCATCCCTCGACAAAAGCAGCGCTGACCATCCTGAATCGATTAGAGATTAAAAAAGACGCCCGAATCCTGGACATCGGCTGTGGCTCAGGAATATTAGGGCTTGCGGCGGCTTTAAAAAACGGCGGGACCGCATTAGGGTGCGACATTTGCATCGGGTCCATACGGGCTTCCAAGCAAAATTCAGCCTTGAATCAGATGGAAGATCGGTTCAAATTCTTTTTTGGATCGGTAGATGCTGTTTCAGGTAAATTCAACTTGATCCTGGCGAACCTCCAGGCGCCCACGCATATGGAAATGTTCGATCACTACCGTCGCCTTTTGCCCCTAAAGGGAGACTTGCTGGTGGTCTCCGGTTTCGACGACGCCCATGCTGCGTCTATAGAGAAGGAACTCACCCAAAGAGGATTTATCGTTGTAGAGCAGGTGAAGGTGTATGGCACGACGGCAGCGCTTGTACCAGAAAGTTCTTATATCTGGGTGGCTTTTGGGCTTAAAAGAATTTCAAGTGACCAATGATATTTCCCAACTTGACAAAAATTATTCCATGCCGATATAATACAAGACACCTCAAAAAGCATCCACCGGTCTCTATCGGTGTTTTTTCATAGACAACCCTTTTCTATATTTCAACCGTGTTGTTTTAGTGTTCTGATGTTCGAGGAGAAACTGCTGCAAATGGATCGGCGAACATTTCTTAAAATTGCCGGGATGGGGAGTGTCGCCATTACTGCTGGCTGCACCTCTGAAGCAGATAAGACTCTTTTCTCTCTGGTTCATGCTCCAGACGATATGGTTACCGGGGAAGCCGCCTGGTATGCCACGACTTGCAGGGAGTGCCCGGCGGGCTGCGGAATTCTCGCCAAAAACAGGGAAGGGCGGGTCATCAAAATCGAAGGGAACCCGCTTCATCCCATCAACAGCGGAAAACTTTGCATGCGGGGTCAATCCGCCCTGCAAAGAATATATCATCCGGACAGAATCAAAACCCCCCTGATAAAAGCAAAAGAGACGTGGCGGCCGATTTCGTTTTCAAAGGCCTTGGCGCTGTTAAAAGATAAGGCTGCCGGAGCTGCAAAAAAAGGACCGAATCGGGTACGGATGCTGACGGAAATCGAAAGTGAAAGCCTTTTGAAGCTGTTTGCACAATCCCTTGAAAAATGGCGATCCTCAGGTCCTCTGGTGTTTGAGCCCTTTGCCTATGAATCCCTAAAATCTGCCAATGAAAAGGTCTTCGGCCTTAACGGGCTGGTTTCATACCATCTTCAAGACGCCGGCATGCTGGTCTCATTCGGTGCGGATTTTCTGGAAACCTGGCTGTCTCCGGTGGAGTATGCCCAAAAGTTCAAGGACATGCATGCTTTAAAAAACGGGGGAAAAAGTCCGTTTTTCCATATCAGCCCATATCAGTCTCTAACTGCCGCCAATGCGGACCAGTGGATGCCATGTGATCCCGGTGGCGAAACCGCCATTGTTTTAGCGCTCATAAACGAAGTTCTTCAGCTCGGCCGGGGACAACATCTGCCGGAATCGTTCCGTTCGCTCTTGGTTCGAACAATTTCTCCGTATACCAGATTAGATGTCACCCGATATTCAGGCATATCCGGCGAGCATTTCCAGATGCTCTTGTCCCGGCTCATAGAATCGCCAATGCCATTGATCCTTGGCACCGGCACCGGTTCATCGGGAGGAAACGATCTCCAGACCCATGTGGCTGTAAATCTATTAAATCTCATTCTGGATCCAAAATTAACCCTTTTCGATTTTATAAACCGGCACCGTGTGGAAATTGCCGCGAAACGGACCGAGGTCATCCGCTTCTTTGCGGCATTGAAAAAAGAACCTGCGGACCTGTTGCTCCTCAACAATACCAATCCTGCTTTTTCCCTGCCGGCCGGAAGCGGCGTCAAAGATGCTCTGAAAGAAAAATCGCTTTTTGTGGTAAGCTTTACGAACGTTATGGATGAGACGGCTCAGTATGCCGACCTTGTTTTTCCGATGGCCCTTCCCCTTGAAACCTGGGGTGAATACGAAGGCAAACCCGGCATCGGCAGCACCCTGCAGCCGGCCATGGGCCGACTGACCCGAGCGCCTGATATCGGGGATGTATTCCTTAAAACCGCAAGCGAAAATGCCTCCCTGACCGACACCTTTAAAACCTATCTTTTTAAACACCTGATTCAAAAAGGCGGCATCCGGGATCAAAAAGACCGGATTCAACTTTTCAGACAGGGCGGAACCCATCATCAGAAATCTTCCGGCCGGTGGTATGGGACGGTACCGGATACCGTTGCCGATGTCTTTAATAACATAAAGGCATCTTTGGATTCGGAGCTGGTGTTCATGGCTGCACCCTCCATCCGGTTTTTTGACGGTCGGGGCGCAAATCTGCCCTGGTTGTGTGAAATTCCGGATCCGTTAACAAACGTCGCCTGGCATACACCGGTTCTGGTGCATCCGGAAACCATGGCCAAAAACGGACTGTCACAAGGAGATGTTGTCCAAATTCGATCCCAATGGGGTCAACTGGAGGCACCGGTTTACGAAAGCCAAGGGGTCCGGTCCAATGTCCTGTTGATGAGCATAGGGCAGGGGCACACTGCTTATGGCCGTTATGCCAAAGGCATGGGGCTTAACCCCAATAATCTTTTTTCTCCTGAAATAAAAAATCCGTTGAACGGACCCGAGTTTTCAGTGCATTCGGTTTCCATTCAAAAAACCGGCCGGACCATAAAACTGGCGCATACCGACGGCAGCCGAATCCAGCACGGCCGGAAAATTGCGCTGTCTGTTTCGCTGGATGAACTCAAGCACGCCAACCCCCATGAAAAACACGGGTTGACCATGAATGACTTTCCGTTGACGCTTCCCTTACCGGAAGGTTACGATCCCAAGCGGGATTTTTATCCGCCCCATGACCACAAGGATTATCGCTGGTCAATGATCGTCGATTTGGATAAATGCATCGGATGCAGCGCTTGTGCCGCGGCCTGTTATGCTGAAAACAATGTCGGGATCGTGGGAATTGACAGCATTCGGAATGGACGAGAGATGGCATGGCTGCAAATACAGCGTTACCAAAATCCTCAAGCTCCTGAAATGATCACTTTTCTTCCCATGCTGTGCCAGCACTGTGACAATGCGCCGTGCGAATCGGTCTGCCCGGTGTACGCCCCCCACCATTCCAAAGAGGGGATCAACAATCAGATTTATAACCGTTGCATCGGCACCCGATTTTGCAGCCAGAACTGCCCGTATAAAGTACGACGCTTCAACTGGTTCGACTGGCAGTGGCCCCCGCCTCTCAATCTTCAACTCAATCCGGAGGTCACTGTTCGCAGCAAAGGGGTCATGGAAAAGTGCTCGTTTTGCGTTCAGAGGATAAAAGTCGCTCACGGGGTCGCCAAAGATGAAAAGAGAATGATCAAAGACGGGGAGGTCGTCCCGGCCTGCGTGCAAACCTGTCCCACCGGCGCCCTGTTGTTCGGGAATCTCATGGACAAAAAGAGCCGGGTCAGACAACAAGTAATGGACCCGAGGGCGTATCAGGTGATGGGGTATCTGAACACCAAACCGGCGGTAATTTACCTGAAAAAAGTGGTCCAAAAGATATAGAGATTTAAATAAAAAAAAGTGCCTAAAGTGATCTAAAGTGCCTATTATAAGTGCCTAAAGTTGAGATAGCGCTAACGCGCTGTCATTGAAATATAATTGGCAGAATTCCTTAACTTTAGCTCACTTTAGCTCATTTTAGTTCACTTTAGGCACTCTGAACAACCTTTGGTAGGGCTGAAGAATAATTGCCGGATACAGGCAGCTATGTTTCTATAGATGAAGCTAATATGACCGAACTGACATTTGCAAAAATCGACCAGACCGTGCTGGACACCCTGAAACCACCGGATCGCAGTTACTGGGTGACTGTTGGAATCCTCTTTCTGGGGGTACTGACCGGTGCCACCTGCTGGATTTATCAGATATTGACGGGTATCGGCGTGGCTGGAATGAACATTCCGGTAGCCTGGGGAACCTATCTCATCAATTTTGTTTTCTGGGTGGGTATCGCACATTCGGGGACACTGATTTCCGCCATACTTCACCTGCTCAGGGCCGGCTGGCGAAATCCCATTGCAAGAGCCGCCGAAACCATGACGGTTTTCGCGGTCTGTATCGCCGGTCTTTTTCCGTTTATTCATCTGGGCCGCGTCTGGTTGGTGTTTTACATGTTGCCGGTGCCCAACCAGCGGAATCTTTGGCAAAATTTTCAATCACCGTTAATGTTCGACGTGGTGGCCATCAGCACCTATCTGACGGTCAGTTCGCTGTTCTGGTACACCGGGATGCTGCCGGATCTTGCCGTTATACGGGATCGGGCAACCGGTCTTCGGAAGAAGATTTTTACCGTCATCTCCCTGGGATGGACCGGCGCACACGAACAGTGGCGCCATTACGCCCGGGGATATCTGTTTTTCGCCGCTTTGGCTACCCCCCTGGTAATTTCCGTGCACAGTGTGGTGTCATGGGATTTCGCGCTTGGAGTTGTTCCCGGCTGGCACACGACGATTTTTGCACCCTATTTTGTGGCCGGCGCCATCCACTCGGGGCTGGCCATGGTGCTGACCCTGATGATCCCCCTTCGAAAGATCTTTCATTATGAAAAAATTATCACCACCGGCGTTCTGGAAAATGTGGCCAAAACCATCATTTTTACCGGCCTGATTGTGGGATTTGCCTATGCCACGGAATTTTTCATGGCCTGGTACAGCCAAAACCCGTTGGAAATAGCCATTTTCAAATACCGCCCCACAGGCGACTATGCCATTGGATTCTGGATCATGGTGATCTGCAATACAATCATCCCCTTACTCTTATTTTTCAAACACATCCGGACGTCGATTTTCTGGCTGTTCGGCATTTCAATACTTATCAATATCGGTATGTGGTACGAGCGTTTTGTGATTATTATCTCCAGTGTGAGCCATGACTTTATCCCCAATGCCTGGGGGCTCTATTCGCCGACGATTATCGAATTCGGCATCATGCTGGGTGCATTTTGTCTGTTCTTTTTCTTTTTCTTACTCTTTGTGAAACACCTGCCGTCGGTGTCCATGACAGAGATGAAGGAAATCCTCCATCAAGGAGAAGATCATGCCGGCTGAATATCGGGTCATGGGCCTGTTTACGGATGAAAATCAAGCCATATCCGCCATCAGGGATATCAAGGATTCGCCCTGGCCGATGCATCGCGTGCACAGCCCGATTCCCAGCCATAAAATAGCCGATGCCCTGGAATTGAAAAAGAGCAAGGTGGGCTATTTCACCCTGGCCGGCGGCATTACCGGCTTTTTTGCCGGCTTTCTTCTGGCGGTTTTTACCGCCTCTCAATGGCATCTCATTGTCAGCGGAAAACCGGTGATTTCCTTGGTACCGTTCTTTATCGTTGGCTTTGAGTTCACCATTTTGTTTGCTATTTTCGGTAATGTCGTGGGTCTTATCCACCAGATGCAGCTTCCGGAATACAAGGGGCTCGAGCAATACGACCCCCGCTGTTCGGGGGATTGTTTCGGTGTTATGGCGTCGTGTAAAGCGGAAGAACTGGAAGGACTTAAACACTTTTTTCAAAGCAAAGGTGGCGAGGTAAAGGTTATTTCAAATGGGTCTGTTTGAAGACATTAATGCCGCCCGGAGGTTACTGGATTTACCTGAACGTGCGACCATGGAAGATATCAAGTCGCAATACAGAGCATTGATCCAAAAATGGCATCCGGATCGGTGTAAAGCCGACAAAGAGACTTGCAAGGAAATGACCACCCGAATCATTGCCGCCTACAGGCTCATCAACGATTACTGTAAAAACTATGAGTATTCTTTTTCAAAAGAGGAAGTGAGCAACTATCTTTCGGCAGAGGAATGGTGGTTTGAACGTTTCGGCTGCAATATGGCCGAAAGGATGCTTACCTTAAGGCATTGAAGAATTCTAAGAATGAACATGTACTAAGTGCGGTTTGCCCAAATAAACTTATGTGATATGTCATCGAACCATAACAACAACGCAGGTGTTTTTCAAAAAAAACCAGTGATCCTGATTTGCCTGATGCTGGTGGTGATCGGTTTCGGATCTTTTGTTTTCGGTCTTACGGGCCGGCATCCTGAAAGGGCCTGGCAGGCGTATTTGATCAATTTTCTGCTATGGTCAGCCATCGCTCAGGGCGGCCTGCTTTTTTCCGTGGTTATGCATACCGTTAAGGCCCGGTGGAGCGGACCTTTGTCCAACCTTGCCGAGTCTTTCACCGCCTTTTTTCCTGTTTCCTTCGGCCTTTTTTTGATTCTCTTTTTGGGTAAAAATTACATCTTTCCCTGGCTGCATCAGGATCTTCACGGTAAAGAGGTCTGGCTGAACGTCCCGTTTCTGTTTACCAGAGATGTTGTGGGGCTGCTTGTCCTGTACGGATTGGGGTTTGCCTATCTCTATCATTCCTTGTGGCTGAAACTGGATCGCTCCATATCGCATGGAAAGATTCGAAAATACTTATACAAGCGGTGGAATCGAAGCATTCCCGATGTACAGCGATACCACAGCAGAATGACGGTCATCGGTATTCTTTATATACTTGCCTTTGTCCTGATCCTGTCGCTGATTGGTTATGATCTGGTGATGAGTACAGATCCCCACTGGTATTCCACGCTGTTCGGCGCCTATACCTTTGTCAAGGCGTTTTATATCGGTTTGGGGGGTCTCATTATCCTGGCCTCCATTCTGCATTTGAATCCGGAAATTGAATTCAAGCTGAAACCGTCGGATTTCCATGATATCGGCAAACTCTTTTTTGCATTTTGTCTGGTTTGGGGGGACTTTTTCTACGTCCAACTGGTGGTGATATGGTACGGCAATATTCCCGAAGAAACCGCCTACCTTATCGAACGAACCATGACCCCGCCCTGGAATTCTCTGGCCTGGTTTGTTTTTATCATTTGTTTTATTATCCCGTTCATCATTCTGCTAAACAAAAAGATCAAAACAAAACCCCAGTTCATGAGTATCCTCTGTACGGTGGTTATTATGGGGATATGGCTGGAACACCTGCTGCTTGTAGGACCGGCATTGAATCACCATGCGTCCTCTCTTCCTATAGGACTTACCGATGGCCTCATTTTTGTTGGTTTTCTGGGTCTCATCTCATTGGCGATGATGGTCTTTCTGAATCTGTTTCCCGAATTTCTTCGGGGTGAAACCCGGGAGGTGAAGTAATGGAAATTTTGATGACCTCCCTTGCACTGGCAACGGTTCTGATTTTGGCCGTGATGATCGGCACCCGGGGACGACCCATGAAATTTGTTGCCGCTGTCGGCAACACCATTGCTCTTTTGGCAAAGAATTCGGCAGCGGTGTTCTGGACCGGACTCATTATTTTCCTGGTGCTCGGCTTTTTGTATTTTTTTTATGCCTCGCCGGCCACAAATATCGGCCCTGAACAACCCATTCCTTTCAGTCACCGGGTCCATGCCGGTGTCAAGGCGATTCAGTGCCAATTCTGCCATCCGTATGTGGGCCGGTCGATTCATCCGGGGTTGCCGCCGGTTGAAAAATGTCTCTTTTGTCACAATTATATCATTGCCAATCATCCGTGGATTCAAAAGGAACATGAATATTTTAACACCCAAACCCCGACACCATGGAAAAAAGTCTTCTACATACCGGAACATGTTTTTTTCAGACATCTACGGCACATCAAAAAGAATATTGAGTGTCAACAATGCCATGGACAGATTGAGACCATGGACCGGATTCCGGCAAAAAGATTCAAAATGGGGTTCTGTGTAGATTGTCACAAACAAAAAGAAGCCAATTTAGGATGCTGGCTGGCGTGCCATAATTGAGCGTATTGGAAATTATACAGATTAATGAAGATATAGAGCATTTTTTGAGGCTTGAGCGCTTGCTTCAAATATTCCAGCACTCCATCATTCCAATTGGGGCGAAGCTCCTAACTTAAGGAGAAGCAATTGATCGGTAAATTACAACCGTCATCGCAAAATTATTTGACTGCTAAAGGCTTTTGCCTGACTTCGGCGATCTGGATGGTGGTTGCCACCTCAATGGGGCTCCTTGGCGCCACCGAGCTCATTGCACCCGATCTCACCAAAAACATCGGTTGGCTCGTATTCGGGAGGATTCGACCCATCCATGTGAATCTGGTGCTTTTCGGATTCGTTACCCCCGGTCTTCTTGCCGCGGCATTCTATTATGTACCCAGATTGCTCCGGACCGAGCTCTACAGCGAGAAACTGGGTTTCATCACCGTCCTGGCGTGGAACGTTACCCTGGTCTTCGCTGTTGTGAGTCTGGCATTAGGATATTCTCAAGGCCGGGAGTATGCCGAAATGATCTGGCCTGTTGACATATTGGTCGTTTTGGCGTTTGCGCTGGTGTTTGTCAATCTGATCATGACCGTTGCCCGGCGAAAGGAGCCGATTCTTTACGTTTCCGTCTGGTACGCATGTGCCGGCGTGGTGCTGACCACTGTTACGTTTGCCCTTGGAAATGTCATCTGGCGGCCCAACAGCGGTTCTTTGGTGGGTATCCCGGATGCGATTCTTCTCTGGTTTTACGGCCACAATGTTTTCGGCCTTCTTTTGACGCCTCTGTCCGCCGGTGTGGCCTATTATGTCATACCCAGGGCATGCCGGGCGCCGCTTTACAGCCACACCCTCTCTTTGTTCGGCTTTTGGTCGCTGCTGGTGGTCTACACCCATATCGGGACTCACCATCTGCTTCAGGTGCCGGTTCCCACCTGGCTCAAAGTCATTTCCATCGTGGACAGCGTGGCCATGGTCATACCGGTCATGGCATTTTTGATTAACATATGGTACACGGCCAAAGGAAAGCTCGGGGAAATTCATGCCGATATCGGCGCCAAATTTGTTTTCACCGGCACCATCATGTATTTCTTTGTGAGCATTCAGGGCTCCATGATGGCCCTGCCGGATGTCCAGAGGGTGACGCATTTCAACAACTGGGTTGTGGCGCACGCACATGTCGGTGTTTTGGGGTTCGCCGGAATGATCGCGCTGGGCGGGCTTTACTACATTCTCCCCCGAATTACCGGTAAACCCCTGTACAGCAGATTTCTGGCTGATTTTCAATACTGGCTCATTCTCATCGGCGTCATCGGGTTTACCGTGGTGCTCACCATCGTGGGGCTGATTCAGGGAAACGCCTGGCTCAACGGAGAAACCGTCTACCGGGTTCTTCCGGAAATGCACGTCTATTATGTCACCCGGGCATCTATAGGACTGATCATTTTCAGTTCCGCGATTCTCGGCCTGTACAACATTTTGAGATCGATATTTTTCAACCCCGGAGAAATCTCATGAAGATGACCCCAAAAGCGATTGTTATCGGCAGTCTTTTGATCCTGGGTGTCATTGTGTTTGTGGTGGTGGTTCTGCCGTATGCCACGCGTATCCAAACGCCCTCGGACATTTTTCGTGATCGGACTGCTCACGAGGCTGACGGCAGGGCCATCTACATTGCCAACGGTTGTGTGTACTGCCACAGTCAATCCATCCGTTCCATTGACTGGGGTTTGGGGGCTGAGAGGATTGCTCAGGCAGGGGATTATATCCAGGACAAACCCATCCTGCTGGGCTCGGAACGGACCGGCCCTGATCTTTCCCAGGAAGGCGGAGAGCATCCGGATGACTGGCATGTAGCGCATTTTATCAATCCCCGATACACCCGCCCCCTGTCCATTATGCCGGCATTTGCTTTTCTGGGAATGGACGATATTAAAACATTGACCATCTATGCCCAGGGTCTGGGTTTGAAGCATGCAGACAGACGAATACAAAGACAAAGATTTTGGAAGGAAAAAGCGGTCAGGGCCTATGAAAGCGGCCCTGAAGCCAATGTGAAATGGCTTCACGAAAACGTACCCGAGGGTTGGCGAAACCTTCCCAATCCCTATCCGACAACCGAAGCCGGGCTGGCCAGGGGACATAAAATTTATCAGGACTTTTGCCTGGGATGTCACAGCCCCATTGGTGACGGCATGGGGCCGGCACAGCCGTATCTAAATCCGCCGCCTCTCAATTTTACGATATTAAAAGACAGGGGGATTTCCGGGGGAATCCTGTATTACCAGATTATGAACGGCATCACCGGAACGGCCATGCCCTATTTCAAGCGGGAACTGGAGTCGGAAAAGATTTGGGATGTGGGTAACTATGTTGCGGTTAATTTCATCAATCAAAGCGACGCCAATACCGAACCCAAAGGGATCGATGCTGCGTATGAACCATAAAAAAAGTGCCTAAAGTTTGAAGTGCTAAAGTGAGCTAAAGTTGTTGAATGCACCTTCGGCGCAGCTTATTTTGAAAAGGTTAAAAGCGAATATGATGAATGCAGTGAATTGTTGGCAATATTTTCTCTATTGCCAGAATTATATAAAATTGCCAGAATGCCTTAACTTTAGTCACTTTAGTTCACTTTACACTTTGAACTTTTAATTTTGAAACTATTATGTATTTTCCCTATTTCATCACATACATGGCTGTGGGTTTTGTCATCAGCCTGGTGGTTTTTTTCTGGGCCCTTAAAAACGGCCAGTTTAAAGATCAAAAACGGGCCAGATTTTTGCCCCTGGAAGATGAGTCGGAACCATCTGTTGTAAAGGTTTCTACCTTTAAGCGGTATGAGATTTACGCCCTTTTGTTTCTGGCCATTGCAGGATTGGCGGCCAGTGGAGCAGTGCTCGTTTTTTCTATTTTGAACGCAAACATTTAAAAGGAAACGTCATGCGATATTTCAATCTTTTGAACTTTCAGCATATCATCCTTTATTTATTTCCAACCCTGATTTTTATTGTCATGTTCGGGTTGGCGCTGGCGTTTAGCCATCTGAAAAGCGATGATGCCAAAGAGCGAAAAAAGAAAATTATTTACCGATTTCCTGAAGGCATCGAGGACAGAGACGCGCCGTTTCCTCTGTTCATGACGTTGACCATTGCAGGGGCGGTGATCTGGGTGTTTTTCTATATTTTGGGAACCGGATGGTTAGGGGTAAAGATATAACATGTCACATTCAACAACAAAAGAGTCGACATGGATGACCTGGGTCGTTATTGTTTTACTTCTGGCATGGATCCTGGGTAAAGGGTTTTTTTCCTTTTTTGTGGTAGGGGACCTGGGGCAGCCCACATGGAACTACCGTCCCATAAAAGACGTTCCCGGAGAATCATCCTATGCGGTTTACCAGGTCCAGCCCTACCCTCAGCACGTGAAAGGAACCAAAGGGGAATAGATGAAGCGTATTCTTATCCTGGCGGTGTTCGTTGCCGTTGTGCTTACAGCGGCCTACACGGTGATCACCCTTTACGATACAAATCTTAAGGTGGGTCGCATGTGGGAAACTCCTGCCGTCCGGCCCCACGAACGAAAGCTGCTGATCATGGAGCCTGGCGTGGTTCCTTTTGGCGGTGGCGAGGCGGAGTATCGAAATGCCAAAGCAGAAGATCTGATATCCCCTTTTAAAAATGACGATCCCAAGGTTGTTGCATCCGGGAAATCGTTGTATTTTACCTACTGCGCTCAGTGCCACGGAAAATATCATGACGGTAACGGAACCGTGGGACAGAGTTTTCATCCTCTTCCCGGTGATCTTCAAAGCGCCAGAGTTCAATCCCTCCCCCAGGGCACCCTCTTTAAAGAGATCAGCTACGGTGTCCCCAATGGCCGGCAACCGGCACTGGCCACCACCATTGAGATGATGGACCGGTGGCGGATTATCGCCTACGTCAAATCGATAGGACTTCGCAAATGATATGAATCCTTCTGCTGCTTCCTGCGACCTTTGCGGCCTTTCCTTAAGACACGGCACGGTGAAATGGACGTCAGACAATCGGGAATTTTCTTTCTGCTGCATCGGCTGTCGCCAGGTTTTTATCATGCTTATGGAGGCTGCTGATTCTCCGGACCCCGTGCAGTTTAAAGAAACGGAACTTTTCAAAAAATGCCGGGAAATGGGAATTATTCCCGAATCGGAATCGGATCTCAAAGAGCGCCTTTCCAAAGATGCTGCAAAGCCTCTTTTTTCTTCCCTTCAACCGGATCCCAAACCGTCAAGCGAGTGGGAGAACCAAGGTGCCGCCGAAAGACTCACCATTTATCTGAAGGTCAGTGATATGTGGTGTCCGGCCTGCGCCTGGGTGATCGAAGCAGCCCTCAAAAAACATTCCGGTGTTGTGCAGTCATCCTGTAATTTTTCAACCGACCGGGTCAGTTGTGAATACAACCCGATTCAAACGTCCCCGGATGAGATCATTCGGACCATCGGCCGGCTGGGATACCGGGCAGCCATACCCGAAGAAGATGCCAACGCCATTGAAACCAAAAAGGACTTTATCCGTTTCGCTGTTTCTGCATTTCTCACCGCTAATGTAATGATGCTCTCCTTTGCCCTTTATTCCGGCTTTTTTACCGAGCTGACCAAGGACACCGTTTATAAAATCTCTGTGCCCATTTTTATTCTGGCCGGCGTCGTTCTTTTCTACGGCGGTTTCAAAATCTATCGAAAGGCCTGGGCCGGCCTTAAATCCGCAGCCTTTGGCATGGAAACCCTGATCACGTTAGGGGTGTTCAGCGCTTTTTTTTACAGCACTTTTAACTTATTTTCCGGAAGCATTCATCTCTATTTCGACACGTCCGCCATGCTGATTACCCTAACCCTGCTCGGAAAGACCATTGAAAGAAAAGCCAAAGACAGCGTTCAGGAAGACCTTGGCAATTTTTTTTCGCTGCGACCCACCAAAGTCAAAATCATCAGCGATGAATTCCCCGGCGGCCGCTATGTTTCCGCAAAAGTTCTTCGAAAAAAAGATGTTTTCATGGCCCAGGAGGGCGAAATTGTTCCTGCAGACGGTCTCGTACTGGAAGGCTCAGGGTCAATGGATGAATCTTCGCTGACCGGTGAAGCCCTGCCCGTTCAACTCAAAGCCGGGGATCGCATCAAAAGCGGGACCCGGTTGATTCAGGGGGTCTTGAAGGTCAAGGCCGAAGGTGTGGGGGATGAATCGACTCTGGGTCAGATGATTTCAATTATGGAACGCGCTCTGGGAAAGAAACTTCCCTTAGAGGGAAAGACCGATCGAATCCTCCGTTTATTTGTACCCCTGATCCTCTTGCTTTCGGCGGCATCCGGTTTGGTTTGCCTGGTTTCAGGGCTTACATTGGAAAATGCCCTCATCAGATCCGTTACGGTCATGGTGATCGCATGTCCGTGTGCCCTGGGTATTGCTATCCCCATGGCACGGGTTGCCGGAATTTCCCTGGCCGGAAACAAAGGAATCCTGGTTCGGGATTTTACGGCCTTTGAACAGGCCCAAATAATAAATGCCGTTGTCTTCGACAAAACCGGCACCCTGACCCAAGGGGACTGGACATTACTGGACGTGTGTGTCAAAGCGCCTTTTTTAAAAGATCAGATATTTTCCCTGGCTGTTGCTCTGGAAAAACATTCGGACCACTATATTGCAGCGGAAATCTTAAGACATGCCGAAAGGGCTGCATTGCTCGAGACGTCACTTGAATTCGTCCGTCACCATCAAAACGGCGTATCCGGAAAGCTTAAAGAAAAAGAAATCAGAATCGGATCCAAAGATTTTGTTGAAAAAAACCTGACATCACCTTTGCGTGTTTTGGAAGCCGGGCAAAAAGATGGGACCTTGCAATCTAAAGTCTACATGAGTTATGATAACCAATTGTGCGCGGTGTTTACGTTTGGAGATACGCTCAAAGACACGGCGGTCAACACCGTTGAAACATTACTGGGCATGGGTTACGACATTGCACTTGTTTCCGGAGATGGGAATCAAACCACCCGGGTTATCGGAGACGTGTTGGGCATACGAGATGCCCATGGAAGCCGGACGCCTTTGGACAAGGCTGTTTTTGTGCAAAACCTTCAGGGAAACGGGAAAAAAGTGGCCATGGTGGGCGATGGTATCAATGATGCGCCGGCCCTTGTTCAGGCGGATCTGGCAATGGCTGTTTTTTCCGGAAGCCATCTGGGAAAAGAGGCGGCGGATATTACACTGATGAAGGGAAATCCCGGCCAGATCCTCGAATTTTTCGATCTGGCAAAAATGGTGAACCAAAAGATCCATCAGAATTTCGTGTTTTCTTTTTTGTACAACATTATCAGCATCCCCATTGCCATGAGCGGGCTGTTGACGCCCCTGGTTGCCGTGTGTGCCATGCTTTTGAGCAGCTTGAGCGTCACCGGCAATACGTTGATGTTGAAACGAAAGTACGCATCCACTACCCGGAATTTTTCAAGGAATTAATTTGCTATTGTGGCTGTTTTTTTGTATGAAAACACCGCAGGCAAATGGCTTCTATATGTTTTTTGTGTAATTTGTGGCAAAAATTTTTGTTATCGCCACCAAGGCACAAAGGCACTAAACTATAATAACAAAATATATTCTTTGTGCCTTCGTGTCTTTGTGGTAAAAAAATATTCTCGGTTTTATCCGGATTCGTATTGCTAAGGTCATTACATATGATAGATTCTAATCATTTAAAACCTCGACCGTTGCTCATCATGATCGCCGGAGCAAAAGGTGCCGTGGGCTCTACCGTTGCCGCCGCCGTTGCCGCCATGCAAAAGAATCCCGATGTCATTCTGCCCAGCCTGATTACCCGAAACAGTTTTGTCTACCTGGGTCCGCCCGAAAGTATTTTCATGGCAGGCTGGGATGCTCAATCAGCGAAACTTGTCGATTGCATCAAAAATCACGGGGTACTGACGGAGAACTTGTGGAAACCGCTTCAGAAAGATCTCGAAACAACACCCATTCTCGCATCGCCGCCGCAGGATTTGGATCTAAAAGGTCAGGTGGCGCATCTCACGAAAGACATCCAAGACTTCAAAAAACAGCATCCCAATGCCCTGCCGGTGATGATCAACCTGTTGCCGGCGTGCACTCGCTGCAACCTTGATAAGGTTAAACACGTGGATGACCTCTATGCCGAGGTGAACCCTGCGAACTTTCCGGATCTGGCCTATGTATTGGCAGCCATTTTCTCTGAAATTCCGGTGGTGAACTTTTCACCCAATCTTCTGGAGATCCCTGTTGTTGTTCAAACGGCAGTCGAACACCGGATTCCGATATCCGGGCGCGACGGCAAGACCGGACAGACCTATTTCAAAGTGGTTCTGGCCTCGGCGTTGAAAGCCCGAAGTCTCTATGTGGATGGCTGGTACAGCCTCAACATTCTGGGCAATGCGGATGGGAAGAACCTTATGGATCCTGATCGGGCTGCCGGCAAGGTGGCTAACAAGACCGAACTGTTGGATGAGATTTTGGGGTATTCCGTGGGAGAGCATTACGAGGAGCCTACCCACAAGGTCCGTATCGATTACTACCCGCCCCGGGGTGATGCCAAGGAAGCCTGGGATGTGGTCGACTTTCAGGGATTGTTTGACCTGCCCATGAGTCTTCGCCTGAATATACTGGGTCGGGATTCCATTTTGGCTGCACCCATGGTTCTGGATCTGGCCCGCTGGATGGTGGCACTGAAAATGGCGGGATGCTCCGGGTCTGTTCCGGAACTGGGATTTTATTTCAAAAAGCCCATCGGCGAAAACCCCCCGCTGAGTTTTCAAGACCAGGTCAATCGTCTTCAGACGCTTGAAAAAGAATGTGACGAAAAGTGCCTAAAAAAGAAGTGAGCTAAAGTGAGCTAAAGCCCGCCCTGGTGCGCATCGCTCATATCTTGATCTGACGAAAGCCCCAGGGCAAACAAGACCTTTTGAGTAAAACGATATGGTAATCGGTCTGGGCCAGGGTTTGAAATGCCGTAACACTTTAGCCTTTTGAAAACCTTACCGCTTCAGGTATAATTAGATTTTTGCTGAAAGAACTCGTGCATAAGGGCTCGTAATGAAAGAACCTGCCCGGGCTATTAATAAAGGTCTCTGCTTTAACAGGGAGTTTCATCCATAAAGTTAAATCGGCTATGGTTCTTTCAAAACGATCCCTAATCCACTCAGACAGCTTCCAGCCAAAAATTTAATCATACCTGAAGCTCCTTTGAAATCGATTTTTTTCAAAGGCCTCAAGGAAAAACTTATGATATTCGGATACTCCACCAACGCCTTTGTTAAATTCTCTCTTGATGAATCTTTGGAAAAAATCGCTGCTTTGGGTTTTCGCGGCGTTGAAATTATGGGTGACCGCCCCCATCTCTATCCGCCGGACTTTGAAGCACCGGATCTGACCCGCATCAAAGAAATTCTTGAGAAACATGATCTGAAAGTCACCAACCTGAACAGCTTTACGCTCTTTGCCGTAGGCGACACCTATCTTCCCTCCTGGATCGAGCCGGAAAAAGAACGGCGAGACATTCGCATTCAGCACACCCTTGACTGCCTGAAAGTTGCAAAAGAACTGGAATGCAGTAACATTTCCATCCCCCCCGGCGGCCCTTTAAACAACCTGTCACGAAAAGAGGCCATGGCTTTGTTTTATCAAGGCTTGGAACAGGTGATTCCTAAAGCCGAAGAACTGAACGTAAGAATCCTGGTGGAACCCGAGCCGGACCTGTTGATGGAAAATACAAAAGAGTTCAAGCCCTTTATCAAGGATGTCAGGTCACAGATGGTGGGATTGAATTTTGATATCGGCCATTTTTTCTGCGCCGGTGAGGATCCGGCGGTGGCCTTTGAAGAACTTTTTGAATACGTAGGCCATGTGCATATAGAGGACATTGCTGCGACCAGGGTTCACAATCATCTCATTGCCGGGTATGGCGTAATTCGGTTTCTCGACATCTTCAAGACCATGGTAGAACTGAAATACCAGGGCGACATCAGCCTGGAACTCTATCCCTATGTGGACACGCCGGAATCGGCCGGCCGGGAAAGCCTTGAATATCTCCGCCCCATTTTTGAAAAGGCTAATTTAAATATTACATAAATTGTAATTGCTAACACCCCTTTTGGCCCCATCTCTCCAACGGTCGTTAATCATCATATCAAGACGCTTATGCGTAGAGCCAACCTGCCTTCAACGGCCTATTGGCTGCGGCACACCTATGCTCAAAATCTTTTACAGGCAGGTGCTTCCATATATGAAATTGCAGCTATCACCAGTCATACCTAAGTATCCGTATCGTACATTTAAAATTGGAGGTTCTAAATAAATTGGTATAGTCAAGCCTTAACTGGCTTACACTTCTGTGGTGATTGGGCCATAGGGTACTTCGGGATCGATGTGCAGCACCATAGCCCCACCGGAGAATGCTCGGACATTGCCGTCAGTTGCTGAGACCACAACCGCTGTCGAAGTGGTTCGCTTTGTGACGGCGGCGGCAGCAACATGTCGTGCTCCGAGGCCGGCCGGCAGTACTATTTTGACTTTGGGTGAGTTCAAAAAAGTTCCTGCTGTTTGAATGAGACCGTCGCCGCGAATGACAAAGGCCCCGTCGAGCTTGGCCAACTCGACGATGGCGTCGTGGATATCGGGATTCGTGAGCCTCCGACTGGCTTCGTCGTGACCTTGAAAGGGGTTGGGGATAAGCTGTTTGGAATCCTCAAGAACCCTGACGGAATCGCCAAGCATAAATATGGCCCCAAGGCGCTTTCCACGGCGGGCCGCCCGGCCGATTTTACAGGCAATTGTAATGGCAATTTCCAGAACTTTGGGCTGGATGGCGTCCGTGAGTTTGAGAAAATCGGAGATCGAGAGGCGTTCGACGGAGTGTTCCACGTCTGTCAAGACGACAAGGTCTCCCTCCTCCTGATAAACGTCTCGCCCTAATGCACAGACGATAAGGTTCCCCACCGAAACCGTTGAGGATTTAAGCGCCACGGAAACAACGTGGCGAACTTGACTGTACTTGTCGATCGCACGAAGGGGCAGAAGTATTGTTTCCACGCCTGCTTGTGTCAAGACATCGTATGTGTCTCTTTTCGTTGTGGCGGCAATAACGCGAATCTGGCCTGACATACCGTGCAGCAGCTGAGCAAACACTCCGGTTTCAGTGGCGCAGATAATGGCATCAGCCTGAGCCACATTGGCCACGTTGGCTATCATCCGGGCCAGATCCTCGTCAGAACGAGCGGTCTTTTTAGGGTTGTTAAATCCACTCATTTTCTGTCGCTACTTTTCTTTGTTATTAGATAACATAAAATATCAGAAACAATCAAGATTATCAACAATGAATCTCCCTGCAGCTTGCTGCAGGGAGATTCATTCAATTTTCATGCAAGATTCAAATGTTAACTCCCACCGGACTGGGCTTGGGGCTTAATTATGACATCGATCCGCCGGTTGACGGCACGGCCTTCTTCTGTTGCATTGGAAGCCAAAGGTTTTGAAGAACCATAGCCCACCGCAACGATTCGGTCATATGACAATGTCTTGTTTGCCAATAGATACTGGCGGACACTCTCGGCTCTTTGCTGGGATAAAAGCTCGTTAAGTTCATTTGAGCCTGTACTGTCCGTATGACCTTCAATGATCACATCCGGTTCACCGAATGTCCGGATCGACTGCTGTATTTTACTGATTAAGGGATAATTGTCCGGCATGATAACGCTTTTTCCCACAGGAAATTGAATCGCTCTCAAACGAATGACCAGTGAATTCCCTTTTTTGTAGACTTCCGCTTCATCCGGACTAAAAAGATTTTGGACTTCTATAAACAATTCATTGAATCGCTTTTCAGCTGCCAGACGTTCCTTAACAATTTGCTGTTCCCGGGTCTTTCCCTCAAGATCGGCGATTTGTGAATTTTTAGTTTCTATTTCCGACTGGAGCGTTTTGACTTTGTCAGACATGAATTGACGGTCCTTCTGAAGTGCATCAATTGAACCGACGATATTCTTTGACCTGTATTTCATAAGTCTGGTTACGCATGTCCGTTGCAGCAAGTTTGGCCGTTATTTCGTACAAGATTTTTTCCATCCAAAGCGTCGTCTCTTCCGGTTTCATGTCTTTAAATTTTTCACCCTGATCGGCGACCTGAAACATCCGCTGCGACATGAACAAAGCCTCGTTGGCCTTTTGATGCATCATTTCTTTCTCGTAAGGATGTTGGGTAATAAACGCATCGGCTTCAGACAGTTTATTCTGGGCAATATTAAAAGACCGGGGCGCTATTTTGTCAACTCTACTGTTTTTGGCCCGTTCGATAAGTGTTCGTACCTCTCCAAGAGTTTCGTCTTTAATGGCACGCATTTCAAGTCTGCGAAAGGTTTCGGCGAGCCCTGCCTTACGTTTTTCAGCATATGCCAGGTCACCTTTTTCAATGGCTTCTGTAAGACTCAGAAATGTTTGCTCAGCACTGGTATAATCATATCCTAATTTTGCAGCACCTGCTTGTCGTGCAAGATCGCGACTTTTAATCACGTCGGCCAGCGAGGTTCGCGTGACCTGGGATATTTCTTCAGCTTTTTTAAGCTGGGCCTGTCCCTCGGCTATGTTGTTTAGGATTTCGGACAGCTCTTCTCCTTTCTCAAGCCCTTTTTTGGCCTGGCTAAGTGATGACTCGGCCTTTGCGAACCAGGTGGGGGCCAGAACATTGAGTTGGTTCTTATATGCGGCGGCCAGGTCATTTTCCAGACGGTTAATTTGATCGGTTGGATTCTCCGACTTGGCAATGGGTTTGACATTGAGATTGGTGCTTGTACAGGCACCGACAAATAATAAAACCACTATAATTACGATAAGATAAAAAATGTTTTTGCCCTTCATCATAACAGTCTCCTTTCATGTTTTGGTACGTTTTCTAACCTAAGTAACCCATAAATAGATTTTCCTTCCTGTCAAAACTTGCAAGCCACATCTCGGATGGTCGGTTCTTCAACGATCATCCTTGCAATAGACGATTATCGTCTCTTCCAACTTTAGCTCCAGCTTACGCTCAGCCATTCGGCGACGATCTGTTTGCAGCCGTCACCCATTTAGGAATTATAAGAACTGGAATATCCGTTTTTTCCATCGCTTTTGCGTTCAGCCATTCAGCTACGATCTCTCCATGGCTGGCACCCAAAATAATTAGATCCACAGACTTTTCTTCGGCAACCTCAATGATGACAAGGGCAATATCCCCTCGCCTTAAAATTCCATTTACCGGCACTTTCTCTTCTTTGCCATTTTCAATAAAAAGACTCAGGCTTTGTTCTCCCGCTGCCTCTGTCTCGTTCTCGGTGAGGATACGTAAAACAACCAACTGTGCATTGAGTCTTTTGGCGATATTAATAACATAGCCCGCTGTCCTCTGATCAGGCACAGAGCCAGCGGTGGGTACGATAATTTTCATAACCACCTCCTTTCTTCAAAATCTGTCGGGGTCATTACCGCATTGGGTCCTATCCTAATATCTTCTTTCTCTGATTTTTCATGATCAATTTATTCGATTTCGAAATTCTTGATGCGTATTTCCACTAAAGCTTCTGCCTTCTTATTTCTTTGATCCTCAGGTTTGAGGTTAAGCGCTTTTTCGATATCGGCCAGCGCCTGTTGAAGATTGCCCTTGTCGAACCAGGTAACCCCCCGGTTGTAATAAGCGTCAGCATAAAATGAATCAATTTCAAGCGCTTTGGTAAAATCATCAATGGCCTGATCATAATTGCCTTTTCTGGCCAGGATGACTCCCCGGTTGTTATAAGCATCGGCATAGCGTGAGTTTATTACAATAGCTTTGTTAAAATCAGCGATGGCCTGATCATGGTCTTGTTTTTTGCTCCAGGCGATTCCTCTGTCGTTGTAACTATCAGCATCGTGCGGATTTATTTTTATTGCCTCGGTAAAATCAGCGACAGCTTTATCAAAGTCTTTCTTTTTACTCCAAACTTCTCCTCGTTTTTTATAGGCTTCAGCGTAAAGCGGGTTAATTTCCAGGGCCTTGGTATAGGTTCTGATCGCATTGTTGTATTGTTCGGATTTTTCAAAATGAACGCCTTGTTTAAGATACTCCTCAGCGGTCAATTGATGTTCGGGCTGACAGCCATTAAGCAGCAGAGCCACAACTCCCAGAAACAAAATCAGAATGATGATATTTCTTCTCATTTTTTAAACGATACAAGATCCATTTATTTAACTATTCATGCGGCTTTTTTCTTCCGTCCCTTCTTCCGGCTCATACTTCTTATATCCCCTTATTAAATTGTTTTGAATGATAGTTTCAATTTCTTTAATTGTTATTTCGCCATAATGTCGCCCGACTAATTCTTGATTCAAAAAAACAAGTAATGTAGGTATTCCTGTAACACCATATTGATGGCAGATGTTTTTTTCTCTGTCATAATTAACCGCTGTTGCTTTTAGTTTGAAAGATTGATGGTGGTTTTCAATAAATTCATTGATCGCTATTCTGGTGTTTAAGCTTTCTTTATTAAAATTGCTGTAAAACAGCATGAGTAAGAGTTCAAGTTTCGGAGGCATATTCAATCTCGTTTAAACTTTCCTGATGACAGTAATGATTATTTGATAAGCATGCAAAATAGTCATCCTGATTAGTTCAATAAGTGTGCCAAGCCTGAAAAAAAATAAAAATCCTTATAAAATGAGTTTTATTTGAAAGTTGATTTCTTCAACTGCTTGATCAGACTGAACTTAAATGAAATGATGTGGTGATTTGATAGATGGAAAGTTATTAATAGGGGTTGCAAGAATTTCCAAAAAACAAAAAAATGTTGCAACAAAAAGCATTTTTGTTGCAACATTTCTGTCTTTATCGATTTTTTCCAAAGCTTTTATCAATTCTAAATTCTCGCATTTTTCGCCACAACGAAGTTCGATGCATACCCAACATTTCAGCCGCTTTAGTTCTGTTGCCTTTTGCTGAAAGCAGTGCTCTTTTGATATTTTCTTCTTCTATACCTAGGTCACTCTTTGGTGGTGGTGGTGGCGTGCCAGTTTTATCAGCAAGTCGTATCTCGGGTGGAAGATGCTTTATATCCAATATAGGTCCGTCAGCCAGAACAAAAGCGTGTTCGATGGCATTTTCCAGCTCTCTTATATTTCCAGGCCACAAGTAATTTAGCAGTATATCCTTTGCACTTGATGAAATACCGATAATATTTTTTTTGTAATACCGATTTAGTCTGGTAATAAAGAAATCGAGCAAAAGGGGAATATCTTCTTTTCTTTCTCGCAAAGGAGGAAGATCAATCTGAATAACCTTTAAACGGTAAAGCAGGTCTTCACGAAATTTTCCTTTTGACACCAACTCGGACAGATCCCTGTTTGTTGCGGAGAGAATGCGAACATCCACGGGTATTTTTTTTAAAGATCCTAACGGTTCAATAATTTTTTCCTGCAAAACCCTCAATAATTTAGTCTGTTTGTCCATATGTAACGTGCCGACTTCATCTAAAAAGAGCGTTCCGCCATCAGCTACTTAAAACGGCCGAGTCGATTTGAAGTTGCACCTGTAAATGCGCCTTTCACATATCCAAACAGCTCACTTTCAATCAGGTTGTCAGGAAGTGCGGAACAATTCACCGGGACAAAAGGGTTGTTCTTTCTATTGCTCACGTTGTGTATGGTGCGGGCGATTAACTCTTTTCCAGTACCGGTTTCCCCCACTATAAGAATAGAAGAATTATAATTCTTTATCATTTCAATTAAGGCATAAATTTTTTTCATTTTTTCGGATTTTCCGATGATTTCACTATAACGATCCATTTGCAGGGTCAGTTTCCGGAGTCGTGTCATTTCTGAAACATCATGCAAAATGAGCACAACGCCGGTTTCCAAGGCGTCTAATTCTTTGATAATGGCAGTGCTTACCAAATAAGAGTTGGCATCACCGGACGGTGTAATAATTTCAATGTTATAATTCCGAACCCCTTTTCGGGTTTTAATCGTTTCTTTTAGTACTTCGACCAAGCCCGGAAGATTTTTCTTAAAAATTTCTTCCGCTTTCCTTCCGATAATTTTTTTGAGCGGCAATTGAAGCATTTCGGCAATGGCTTTGTTGGCCGAAGCAATGTTCATATCTGCATCCAGAATGGCGATAATCCCATCGGGCAGACTGTCGAAAACGGTCTTCAATTCCTCAAATCTTTTTACATATTCTGAAAATGTTGATGGGCCTTTTGTTTTTTGCATATTTTTACAACCCTCCAGATTCTAGTTCAGTGACGGCCTCCGCTTCAGAAGTCTACGGCAGTTAAGTTTTTATTTTTAACAGCCTATATAACTGCTCATGGACCGATTGTTTTATGGATTGCGCTTGGAGATACCTTGCAAGTATCTATTTTCACACATAAAGAGATACGATAATGATATCTCAGGAATTATTACCTCCTTAATTCCTGACATCTTTTGCCATAA
>CAVPLW010000015.1:0-89144 GCA_963706295.1 uncultured delta proteobacterium
AAATAAAAGATCAAGGTGTTAACGGCCAAAAAATAGGCAAAACCAACATCAGCACAAATAGTACGATTAGTGTCAGTGGGACACCGACTTTCAGATAATCAGTAAACCGATAGCCACCTGGTCCCATTACCAAGACGTTGGCTGGATGCGATATGGGCGAGGTGAAGCTGGAAGATGCGGCCATAGCGACCCCCATCATCAAGGCATGAGGGGATATTCCCAGACTGGCAGAGGTTTTCAAGACGATCGGTACCATGAGCACCACCAGAGCAGCAGTGGGAATAATACAGGTTGCTATAAACGTAATCACCAATAGCCCAAACATTACTCCGTACGGGCCTAAAGGCCCCAGTGAACTCACAACGCCTTCAGCCAAGAGACGAGCTGCACCGGACTTGTCTAAAGCTGTTCCCAGCGGCAGCATTCCGGCAATTAAGAACACGGCTTTCCATTCAATGTAACGATAAGCTTCTTCCATGGTTAAACATTTGGCTAAGATCATAAAAGCAGCACCGATGACCACAGCAATGTAAATGGGGAGCCATCCCATAATTACCGGTAAAAGAACGCCTATCATAATGGCTAAAGCAAGTTTAGCTTTATCTTCTCTGGGAACTTCCTGAGCGATTTCGGTAAGAACAAGAAAATCAGGTTCCTGACCCAAAACAATCAGCTTTTTCCAAGGTCCATATAACAATAAGGCGTCACCTAATTGTAGGGCCATATTACGCAGGTCTGAACGATAGACACGCCCTTTGCGCCAAATGGCAAGTACAGTCAGGCCATATTTCTCTCGAAAATTCATTTGACTAAGAGCTACACCGGATAGTACCGAATGCGGAGACAGCATCACCTCGATTAGACCTACCTGGTCATCTTCAAGCATCGACAGTTCTATAGGGTGAGTTTTGTTTTTGACAAAAACGCCTTCAAGGCCCTGCATTTGCAGGATGGAAATCATATCAGATGAACCGGATACGACCAAGCGATCATCGGGTTCAAAGTAATCTGTGGAGGTCGGGACGAAAGTAGTACCATCCTGACGAACAATACAAAGAATTTGTACATCAACGGCATCACCCAGACGACTTTCGCTTAGACTTAACCCTATGAGTTTAGAAGACTCCGGTACCCGTAGCTGGCGCAGGCGTTTATCAAGCGGAGAGCTGCTTTTCAATTTAGTAGGATTCATTTCTTTAAACGGCAGGAAATTAGAATCGTTTTTCAATATCCTAATTTTTGTCGCCGGACCGTGAACAAGCAGCACATCGGCAGCTTTAAGCGACTGGACTTTTAAATTATCATCAATTTGATGGCCTTCTCGTTGAATAGCCAGTAGGTTGAGACCAAACCGATTCCGAAAACCGATTTCCGATAAGCTCTGATTGATATAAGTGGAGTTCGGACTGAGTTGAAGTTCGGCAACTTGCATTCCATTAGCGAAAAGATCATCGACCCCAATGGCATCGGTTTCAATCAACAATTGGCCCCAATGATTCAACTCCTGAATCCGCTCCAATCGTCCCTCAACAATCAACACATCATCTTGCTGAATGGTTTCGGTTATCTCTGGGGCCAGTAGCGTATGATTGTGGCGGGTAATACCCACCACGTTGAGGTCTAACCTTGAACCCAGACGGCTTTTCGCCAATGTTTTGCCTACTAAGACGGAATCTTTCGGTATTTTAATCTGAAACAAATGCTCTTGCAGTTCATATTGTGATCGAAAATCATGCTGTGTTTTGGATGTCTCTTTGGCTACGTTACGTTTAGGCAGGATACGGGTTCCGATAAAGGTGATAAATGCAATGCCGGAACACATAACCGCCAGACCAACCGGAGTAAAATCAAATAGTGTGAACGGTGTTAGGCCATTTTCGCGTAGCGCCTCTGCGACCAGTATATTGGGTGGGGTGCCGATCATGGTGGTCAGTCCCCCAAGTAAAGACCCATAGGCAAGCGGCATCAACAACCTTGAAGGTGAATGTTTTGTTTTGCGTGAAATATCCATTACAACCGGCAGCATGAGCGCAGCCACGGCAACATTGTTCATAAACGCTGAAAGTGCGCCAGCAATGGTCATGATAATCACCACTAAAAATGACTCTTTACGTCCAGCAACTTTCATCAATTGTCGGCCGAGAATATTGGCGATACCGGTGCGAGTCAGCCCCCCGCTAAGAATAAAAACCGCCCAGATGGTCACCACGGCAGGATTGCTAAACCCGGCCAAGGCTTCGGTAGGGCTTACAATTCCAGTGATTGCCAGAACACCCAAAACAAGCAGTGCTAAAACCTCCAGGGGCATCCACTCAGTTACAAGCAACACAATTACTGATAGTAAGATCACCAATACTATGACAATTTCCGTTGACATTAGCTTCTCAGCCTCCGATCCATTATTTCAAAAATGAGTTTTTCGAACATCGTTAAAGTTAATATGTTTGACATACCCCGAGGCATGGTCTTTTACAGACATGCATAACACAGAAAAATAACCATCAGCCCACAAATGTCCAAACTTTAAGGCGGATTTATCGTATTTTTTTTAAAAAATTGATATATCACTTGTTTTGATTGCATAGTAAAGCTGTCGGTTTTGCAATATCTGCAATTAAAAGAATGTATCAAGTGCCTGAATTTTTTGTGATACCTCAACACCTTATCACCAAACTACAATTATGACGATTTTTGCAATAACTGATATGTCGTTTATGCCTTATTAAATTGTGATACCCTTTTTTGATGGGGCAGATCCGTTTTATTGGATTTGTCCTTTTAGGCTTAGAGACTGATCACCCAATTGTTTAACGAGCGATTGCCATACCAAATTATACCGCTAAGTTCTTCTTTAAGATTTTTTTGATAAAGAAGATTGACAGTGCCACAATGTAGGTTTATTTTCGATGATTAGGTTACAACGTAGCCTAATTATTTTTAATACATTATAGATTGTTGGGAATATGGGCTACAAATATCTCACCTCTACTAAATAAAAGGCGGTGGATAAAATGCAAAAACATAAAACTGAAGAACAAAAACCGAAAATATTAAATGGTGTAGACGTCGACCAATTGTTTGGGAATATTGATGCCATCAAAGACGCGCCGGTTTTAGGGAAATTAAAATTCGCGTCAACCATAAATGGATCGACGGTGGGCATAATCGAACGACCATAAAAACTTTTATGGCACGCAACAAGAACACAATCACCGCAAGCCCTTTGAGTTGGACGCTGATGAACCTCCCGTTCTCTTGGGAGAGGACGTTGCTCCAAACCCGGTGGAATACGCACTGACAGCATTGGCATCCTGCGTAACTACATCTATTGTCTATCATGCAGCTGCAAGGGGAATTAAATTGAATGCAGTTGAAGCAAGGTTGGAAGGTGATATCGATCTCCGTGGTTTTCTTGGAATATCAGATGACGTTAGAAGAGGATATGAAAACTTCCGTATATACTACAAAATCGACGCGGATGTTCCTGATGAACAGTTGGAAGAACTTGTACAGATGGGTACGAAGTACTCGCCTGTGTTCGACACCTTTACAAACCCGGTAACTGTTACAGCTCAACTGAATAACTGATTAATTTGACAAACAGAATATTTTTAACTGGTTGGATTTCAAAACAACGTAAATAATAGGGGGATCGATCTTTTGATGATTCCCCTTTTTAGCCTATTGTTTTCTGCTTTCTAAATTGCATCTAATCCACACCCAAATTCTTACAATTTCGCTCTGAAGTCTTCAATCCAAACTTTTAATATCTGCTATCATAGGTTCGATTTAGGTTAGAAATTTCTACTTTTCGGAAACATTTGATTGAGGGACGTAATTATAAATCAACAAAAGCTCATATTTTTCCCATAAATATCCTTCCCACGCAATAATCCGTTTATTTAAAAGGCCACTGGAAACCTCAATCCAATACGCAGGCTTCGCAATTGCAAAGCGAACACTTATAAGTCCAATATTAACGTCTTTTATTTTTCATAAAAAGATTGAAATGCCACATTGTGGTATTATGTTTAAGTAATTACCACATCAGCGCATAAGCTGATAAAAATTACCCTGTTGGTCATGTAGATGAGAATACAATAGACAAGAGGAAGATGCTCGGGTTGGGTTTATCAAGACAGACAAATTATTTTTTTCAGAATAAACGGGGGTATTTATGAAGGTAAGAGATTTTATGAAGACAGATGTTATCAGCATAGAGACAAAGACGTCCATTATGAAAGCCCAAAATATTATGTGGAAGAATAACATCAAGCGGTTGCCAGTAATGAAAAAAGGCAAACTTATCGGTCTTGTAACCAAACATATGCTCTTGGAGGCTTCCCCATCATCAGCGACAAGTCTTAGTGTATTTGAGCTCAATTATCTTCTGTCAAAAATGAAGGTGGATGATATTATGGTCAAAGATCCCATAACAATTTCTCCAGATGATCCCGTTGAAAGCGGCCATATGGCTGGGTAAAAAACACGGAATAGCTACTTTCCCAGTAGTGGAGGATGGCAAGCTGTTAGGGATTATAACGGAACATGATATCGCTGGTGTGCTCTCTGAAGTTCTGGGACTGGAAAGTGAGGGAACTCGGATTACAGTGAAGGGCCTGGGTAGCAAATTGGGTGAACTGAAAGAAATCATTGGTGTACTGGACGATCACGCAACCCCTCTGTTGAGTATCGTAACTATTCCAAGGAAAAAGAAGGGGGATTGGATCATCGTGTTGAGAGTTCTATCCTCTGAAGCTGAAGGAATCGTGAAGGATCTAGAAAGAAAAGGCTTAAAGATTGCCGATGTGAACTAATAATCCAACATACATTCCATCTTTGTGGATCTGGGATCACTACTACAAAATTTATAAGGAGAAAGTATTATGCCAGTCCAGTTGAAAGTCAAAGACATGATGGTTTCCATAGATGATTATGCAGTAACAACTGCCGATAAACTTCTGAAAGACGCCGTTCCAGAGCTGATGAAAATCTATTGTCAGGTTGAAACCGGGAAATGTACGGAAGCAGGGCACAGAACCAGCCTTGTCTTGGATGCTCAGGGTGGACTTGTGGGCATTCTTGATTTTAAAAGCATCTTGAAAGTACTGATACCGGAAATTGCCGGAGGGATCAGCGGAAAACTGCGTGCACTGAATGTCTCAATCGCTTTTGCAGAAGCCGATGCACATGACATGGACCATGCAAAGCACGGGTTCAGATCCAGAGTCAGACAGAACGCTCAAAACCATGTTAGAGACGTTATGCTTAAAATAAGAGGAACCATTGATGCCGACGCCGGCTTTCTGGATGCTCTTAAAATGATCTACCGCAACAAGATTACCGTCTTGCCCGTGTACGAAGGGGGCAAACTGGTGGGCGTCCTGCGGGATTCAGATCTGTTTCTGGCCGCTGCAAATGTTCTTATAGAGCAATGAACCCTAACGTTGGAAAAGTTTAGGATGCCGTAGATCACCCATCTCAAAAAGCTATTTTGAAAACATCTTGTTAAGACCGGCCCGGTCAGGAGGAGCGACTTCATGTAGGGCCGCAATCGCAGGATTCTGACACCAGCGGAAGATCGATTTTATCCTGAATCTGAGCCAAGGGAAGTTCTTGCTTGGCGGGTTTAAGTCGTACCTTAATTGCCTGGTATATCGGTTTTATCGAAATAAACATGATGATCAACGTTCCGACCAGACCAGCCCACATAGGCATGATTTCAGAGGTCTGGCCGACCATGGCCTGGGCAGATAGGCCAAACGACACATAAATCTGATCAACAACGAGTCCGAAAAAGACTGCTGATACGGCGATAGTGGTGAGGTAAATCGCGGTAGCTCGTTTCCCCAAAACTCCTACTAAAACTGTCAGTGAAGCTATATTGGTCGCCGGACCGGCGATTAAAAAAACCAGAGCAGCCCCGGGACTGACGCCTTTTAAAATCAGGGCTGCCGCAATTGGGGTGGAAGCGGTTGCACAAATATATAAAGGTGTAGCAACAGCCAGCATCAGCAACATAGCAGGCAGGCCGGTTCCCAGATATTTGCTAAAAACATCTTCGGGAATGAGCACAGTTATTAGTCCGGCCAATAAAAGGCCCACGAAAAACCAGGCGGCCAGATCAGCCCAGAGATCGAAAACAGCAAAGCGAAATCCTGCCCGAAGCTTTTCTAAAAATGTGTGATGATACTTGTGTACCTCGGGTGAGCAGTTGACGCCATCACAGCAGCCATCCACCGGACAGGTAAGATCCGGTGTAATTTTGTTGCTAGCGGCTTTATAATTGAAAAGATTTTCAGCAATACCTGCTGCCGCAGCCGTGACAAATGCCACAAAGGGACGCATAACAGTCATTATGGGATCCAGTAAGGCATAAGTTATGGATATGGAATCTACGCCGGATTCCGGAGTGGATATGAGAAATGCGATGGTTGTCCCATTGTTGGCACCTTGTTTCCGCAGCGACACGGCTGCAGGTAACACACCGCAGGATCACAACGGTATGGGAATACCCAGAATGGAAGCTTTAAGCACAGAAACAAACCGACCCTGTCCGAGGTGTTTGGCCACAGAGTTCGGATTGAGAAATATGCGTAACAATCCGGCAACAATCAGACCGAAAATAATATATACCGATGAATCAATAAGAAGATCCCAAGATGCCGTGAGGACATTAACCATAAAGTTCAAAATGATTTAACCTCCGATTGAGGTGAGTTGGAATTATATAATTTTTTGTTAACCTTGAAAGAATAGCCCCTAAGAAACGCGTTGGCAAATACTTATGTAAAAGCGACCATATCAAGAAGTGTAATCAATTCAATGAAAAAGGACATTAGTAGCCATGAAAAAGCCAGCACGCTTTCTTAACATTATAGACCAAGATACTACATTGTGGGATGCAGTCAAGGGAGATAGTTTACATTAATTCCCCAATAGAACGGGCAGAAGAGAAAAATTAGTTTGGATTATGACTTAGATCTTTGGTGAACACGTAATTTAATATTATTTTACGGCATCTTTAATATGAAAATTTCTATAGTTTTAGCGAAAAGACTCGGCTGGTGATACTTGCAATATATCGTCAATATATTTATCAAATCAGATAGTTGCATTCGTTGCAAGATCACAGTTTTTTGCACGCTCGATTGTTATCGGGTATCTCAATATATTAGAAGTTTGAAGACTGAAAGCCGGACCACAATATATTTTATCCATCTTATTTTTCCCGAATGAGGCGTCAGCTTTTTTATTAGAGCACCATTACCGAATTGTGCTTGGCTGTAAGCACTGAAGTGGCATGTCGATGAAAATTCTTGCAAATATCGGCCAAGAGAGGTATTTTAAAATCTCAGGGGTAAATGTAATCTTCGCTGGGTTTTGGGTTGGAAAGGCGATTTTTTGGACAGCTCCAATCCAGTTAGCAGCTCGAAATCAAGGCAAGACTATTGAAAACGGTTTTCAGGCTTGCGAAACTGCCTTTTGGAGGCGGTTGCCGCATAATCTGGGTTAAAATAGTTTTCCAATTTTGTTTGCGATCAATTGAAGTTATAGGGTTTCCATTCAGACATGTGGGATTTAAGGATGTTGCCGTCGGCATCATAGATGGGTACGCAGCTAACCCGTTGATTTCTATTCTTTTTTTCAAAGTCAATGGTTGAATAGGGGTTGCTTCCATCCGAAAACATTTATTTTCGGATGGGCACCAATAATCAATGAAGAAATTGAACATCTGTTTCAAGTCATAAGAGGCTGAGCCGATGATCATTCGATGCTATGGAGCGAGAGGATCGATACCTGTTTCCGGCGAAGCGTATCTCAGGTACGGGGGCGATACCACATGTTTCGAGATTCGAACGAAAAACGATGAGATCATTATCCTCGATGCAGGAACAGGGATTAGACGATTGGGCAAGAAACTTTTGAAAGAAAGGCGTTTTGAGTATAACCTTCTTTTCACCCATTCCCACTGGGATCATATCCTGGGATTTCCATTTTTCAAGCCCATTTACAGGGAGGAAACCGAGATACACATGATAGGATGCTCGACGACCCAGGGCAATATCAAGACCCTACTATCGACTACCATGACGGTCCCCTTTTTCCCGGTACCCTTTGACAAAATGAGGGCTAAAATCCGCTATTCCGACGATTGCCAGTTCCAATTCAATATCGATACCATTGAGATCACCCCCATCAACCTGAGTCATCCAAACGTCGGCATGGGATATAAGTTTGAAGAGTCGGGGAAGACCTTTGTTTTTTTGACGGATAATGAACTGGGCTATGTCCACCAGAACGGAAGAACATTTGACGATTATGTGGCGTTTTCAGGTGGCGCAGATCTCCTCATCCATGACGCTCAATTCACGCCCGAGGAATACCAGCACACACGTACGTGGGGCCATTCCACGTTTACGAAGGCCATAGATCTTGCCATCGCAGCCCAAGTAAAACGATTCGGGCTGTTTCATCATAATCCGGACCGGCATGATGACTCGGTTGATGATATGGTTCAACAGTGCTGGAGGGTCACGGAATCAAAAAATATAGACAGACATGGATTGTTTTGCTCTGAAACCGGATATGGAATTGATTCTTTGATCTTTGATGATCTCGCAAAAAGTAATAACTCCGGTGAAAACCGGAGTCCAGACTTTCTGTAACCATTCGAACACACCGGATTCCGGTGCCTGTCCCGACCCCTCAATTATATGCATTAATTATGGAATTCTGCTTTGACTCTGAAAAAATGAAAACCCAAAATGCCACGGTTTCGATTCGAAATCACCAACCCAAAACCGGCACTCTGTAATAACGAGCAAGTATCAAGCACCTGAATTTTCTGAGATACCTCAATGCCGTATCACCAAATGAAAGTTGTGGTGACTTCTACAATGCCAGACAGGTTTTTGATGTCTTAAGATGTTGTGATATTGTTTTTTCGATAGGGCAAATCCTTTTCTCGGGGTTTGCCTTTTCTGATTCTGATTCAGAGACTTTCCCCAATTGATAAATGAGCAATGGCGATACCAATACATAAAGCCTAAGAACTTCATCGATATTTTTTGATTTCCATTCAGTTGATTATGTATTCTTATCTTTCCGCAGACATCACTCATTGTTATGTTTTTTGTAATTAAATTTTTTGTTAAGGGAGATTGACAGTGCCACAATGTGGGATTATTATTGAAGATAAGGTTGCGATATTGCCTTGTTATTTTTAAATAAAATGCCTGATTGATAGGAATACTAGGCCACAAACGTTTCATCTCTACTAAAATAAAAGGAGGTGATTGTATGGGCGATGATATAAAATCAGAAAATACCGATAGTACGGATCGAAAAGCCTCTGAATCCTGTTGCTATATAATTGATCCTTGCTGCTGCAACGTAGTTAATCCCTGCGGTTGTTACGTTGATCCTTGTTGTTATGTCGATCCTTGCTGTCGTTAAATATAAATAGTATTCAAGGGGATCAGGAATAAATCCTGGTCCCTTTTTGGTAATTATTTGGATTCACATTTGCTATTACTAAGTGTTTTGTCTAAAGCTCTCGGCAGCTTCATATACTCGTAAGGTGTAAATTCTGTCATAGGCTGTTCAGGCACTCCGAGGACAGGCCAAAAAAAAGAGACTAAGGTTCATTGTTAAAAAATGAGAAAGGAGGCCGTATGGATCGTTTTGAATATAAGATTACCAAACATTCGGCTGATACCTTTGACAAGATCATCTATTTTTGTTCTGAGTTTGGCCATTGCGGCATTAATGAAGTCTCGAAAGATCAGACAAGAATCTTGACTGATATCCTGAACATCCAGGGAAGTGAGGGCTGGGAGCTTGTCCAAATTTCTTTCGGAAAAGACGGTGTGATGATCTATTGGAAACGTAGAATTAAAGACAAAGAGAAATAGCTATGGAAAATAAAGCAAAACGCAGCACAATGACAGTAGAAAATAATAATTTTAATTATATGCATTAATTAGGAATTCTGCTTTGACTCTGCAAAAAATGAAGACCCAAAATGCCAAGGTTTCGATTCGAAATCACCAACCCAAATCTTTGATATCTGCAATAACGTCCAAGTATCAGCTGCTTGATTTTTCTGTGATAACATAATATCTTATCACCAAACGATAGCGGTTGAACCAACTGCAATTTCGTCACGTTATTTCATGTATCTGTATCCGTTATTTTGAAGATAGTTCAAAGATTGTGATATCGAAACTGCCATTTTTCAGTTAGGCGGCCTACCCTGTGGACGGACACTCCGTTTCATCCCTTTCGTAATGGGATTTGTTTTCTCTCGTGAATTGCAGCAGGCTTTAGGTTTGATATTATCTCACTATAGATTTAGATTTTTTAAAACCTAATTCCCAATTTTCTGCCTAAAACTACACTGCTGCAATACCGATGAATCGCCTGAAAACTCATCCTAGACTTGGTCTTTTTGGGTTTGACTAATTTCTTAAATAATAATAACGAAGGGCATTGATTTGCAGGAAATAGTAAATAGACTATCAACAATCCAAAATTATCAATAAGTGAACTATCCTGCAGCAAAACTGACAAGAAATCATACTCTAAATAAAATATCCAATGACCATATGAAAAAACTTAAGGTGATTTGGGAATACTACACAGAACATTTTCAAATACTATATTTTAGTTTTAGAGGTTAAAATACAATTCTTACCGTCTGGGAAGATACATTATTCCTACTATACAGGTAACGGAGGTGAATCGTGATTCATCAATTTGAAACGGTCATTGTGGGATCTGGTGGAGCGGGTCTATATGCGGCCTTGGAAGCCAGTCAACGGACACAAACGGCCGTATTGTCAAAGCTATATCCTATTCGCAGCCATACAGGTGCTGCTCAGGGAGGCATCAGCGCCGCGCTGGGAAATGTAGAGGAAGACAAGCCAGAATGGCACGCCTTTGACACTGTCAAAGGAGGTGATTATCTGGTTGATCAGCAGGCGGCCAAGATATTGGCAGAGGAAGCCGTTCAAGCAATTTATGATTTGGAAAACATGGGCTTGCCATTTAACCGAACGCCCGAAGGACGCATAGATCAACGCCGCTTTGGCGGGCATACCCGCAATTTTGGTGAAGCGCCTGTGCGTCGGGCCTGCTATCATGCTGATCGCACAGGGCATATGATTCTTCAAACGCTTTACCAGCAATGTATCAAGAACAATGTGTCTTTTTATGACGAATTCCAGGCCATAGATTTGATATTAGATGATAATCGCTGCAATGGCGTTGTTGCAGTGGAACTGGCCACCGGCAAATTGCACATTTTTGCTGCCAAGTCCGTCCTGTTTGCCACCGGCGGCTTTGGGCGTATCTTCAAAATCACTTCTAATGCTTATGCCAACACTGGTGATGGTCCGGCGATATGTGCACGGCGCGGCATTCCATTGGAAGATATGGAATTTTTCCAATTTCACCCCACTGGCATCAAGGGCTTGGGCATTTTGATTTCTGAGGCAGTGCGAGGCGAAGGCGGTATTTTGCGCAACCGGGATGGAAAGCGTTTTATGGAGCACTATTCGCCAACACTTTTGGATTTGGCCCCGCGGGACATCGTTTCCCGGTCAATTGTGACGGAAATTAGGACAGGCAAAGGCATACGGGGCGACCGCAAAATTGATGATTACGTCCACCTGGATGCTACCCATCTGGATAAGGAACTTCTGAGAGCAAAACTGCCGGAAATCACTGGTTTTTGTCAAACCTATCTGGGTATTGATCCGGCCGACAGTCCCATCCCGGTGCTGCCAACGGCACATTACGCGATGGGTGGTATTCCGACCGATGCCTTTGGCCGTGTCATCAAAGACGGCAAGGGAACCATAGTGGAAGGGTTATATGCTGCTGGCGAATGTGCCTGTATATCTGTACATGGTGCCAATCGACTTGGGACCAATAGCCTGCTTGACTTAGTGGTGTTTGGACGGCGGGCCGGCCAGCATATCGGCGAATATGTCAATAAAGTAGAAGTCCCATCAGTCAGCGAAAATGTTTCTGACATGGCCGATCAATGGATTAAACAACTGACTGATAGTCAAACCGGCCCTCATGGCGGAAATATCATGGAGGAAATGCAGACCGTAATGATGGAAAAAGTCGGCATTTACCGCAAAGAGCAGGACATGGAGGCGGCTGTTGATCAGATTCAAAACCTGCTCGAGCGCTATCAACAAGTACGTGTTCAGGATACCGGTCGTGCGTTTAATACCGATTTATTGGAACTCATAGAACTACGCAATCTTTTGGACCTGTCACTGCTCACAGCAGCTTCTGCCTTGAATCGTCAAGAGAGTCGAGGTGCTCATAGCCGTGAAGATTTTCCTGATCGTGATGATGACAACTGGCTAAAACATACCTTGGCCTATTTGGACGGTAACAAGGTGCGTATCGAATACAAAATGGTCGATACATCCATGTGGGAACCCAAACCGCGGACTTATTGATATAAAGGATATGACCATGAAAATTATTCTTAGGATAAAACGCTTTAATCCTGAAAGTGACGATAAGCCATATTTTCAGGAATACACTGTTGAAGTAAATTCAAGCGACCGGTTGCTGGATGCGTTAATCCATGTCAAGCGCTTTCAGGATGGCACCTTGGGATTTCGCAAAAGTTGTTCGCATGGGGTATGCGGTTCAGATGCGATGCGGATCAATGGAAAAGATGGTCTGGCATGCAAAACCTTGATCAAAGACGTAGCGACCCAGGATGATGATGAAATTGTCATTGAACCACTGCAGTATTTTCCCGTACAACGCGATCTGATTGTGGATCAGACAGAATTCTTCAAAAAATATCGGGCAGTCAAGCCTTATCTTATAAATGATGAACTGCCTAAAGAAAAGGAGCGCATACAAACCCAGGAAGAGCGGATGGTCTTTGATGACACGACCCACTGCATTTTGTGTGCCTCGTGCTATTCCGCCTGTCCGATTCCTGAAAACCATCCGGCCTTCTTGGGGCCGGCAGCCATTGTCCAGGCCTACCGCTTTTTGGCGGACTCTCGTGACCAAGGATTCGAGGATCGCCTGCCAACACTTGATCATCCAGATGGTGTCTGGCCCTGCCAGAACCACTTCCAATGCACCCAGAGTTGTCCAAGGTCTATTTTGATTACCAAACGAATAAACCAGACCAAGAAAATGATTGAAAAGTACCTGAAGAAAAGAAAATAAAAAAATGGGGGATTTTGAAGTCTGATCCCTGTGTGACGCCATCAGCAGCCATTTGCAAGCAAATGGCCGGCTTGTTACAATGACAATTTATCCAAACCTTACCATAAACCGTCAAACGTTGTTGGAAAAGTAAGGCAAGGCTATTGATAATGGTTTTCGAACTTGTGGAACTACCTGTTGGAGGCGGTTGCCACACAATTCAGATTAAACAAACATATGGACAAAGGAAACGTTATGAAAACTGATTCCGGTAATAAAAATAATGCGATTGACCCCAGATGCCCGGAATGTCGCGCACAGTTAAAGGAACGGAGATCGCGTACACCGGATAAATGCGAGATGCTTTGCGGTGTGTGCGGACAAAGTTTTGATGTTTGTGACCTCGAAACCATTGATGAACTGAAAAAGCAATCTTAAATAGGATTATTCCATAAGTTCCTTAATGGTTTTTAGAAATTCGGGAAGTTCAATGGGCTTCGTCAATGTTTGCTGTGGCCCTAATCGACCGCCCCCTGAAATGGCAATGATTTAAGCAAACCATAAAATGCGAGGTAACCCCAATGAAATGCCCTAAATGCGGATGTAAAAAATTTTATATAAAGGATCCGGACGATGAATATGAAACCTATGAATTCGAATGCCCGGATGGTGAGATTTGCTTCGACCCGGACGTCGATGAATCCGTGGCACCCGTAGTGGAAAAAGAGACAGAGACGTATTGTAACAAATGTGTCTGGCATGACAAATTTGAAAAATTACAAAAGCAAAAGGGCTAAAAATTGATAAATCTGATTAAGTATTAACAAATTTACTGAAGAAGGCCTGATGTAAAGATGAAGAGTTCATAAGAGGTGCAATCGATTCTTCACCATCCTGTTCGTCCAAGCGATCCGCTTTCTTGTCGATTTACATACCTTGAAAAGCACGAGTCCCATTCTAAGCAAGATTGAGGAATTGTCCGAACTTTGGCATCAATATCCAACCAGCAAAATATAGAAGTGTTTTCTGCCATTGTTACAACCATGGTAGCAAAACGTCATCGATAATGGATAGTAATAATGTATCAAAAATTGACGTTCACTGGTACAATGGTAAATATCTCGAACTATAAATTGAATAGGAAGATCATTTAACCCACCTCGCAATATATAATGTCAAATTCAAAATTTGGAGGGTAATATGGCTATCGAAGTCTTCATTAAAAGAAGGGTAAAATAAGGCGAGCATGCACAAAAATTGGTTCCTTTAATCTTGCAGATGCGAGCACTCTTTGGTTGATGCGTATGCTCAGTTTAAAAATATTATGACTGAAGAACAAAAAAAAGCGCTCAAAACTATTATCCGTCAACGTCACAAAAAGTAAACTTCAATCTTGGATTTATAGGTTATTCTGTAAAGAAAAATGCATAACGAGGCGCTTTCAGTCGGACGCACAAAAAGCGCGCTCCGCTGAAGTGCAGCGTTACTGATATCCCCAACGTATATGGAAATAAGATGATCCTTTGATCACTAGTGCAGATCACAGCCGCAATCGAACCACTGATAAAAGAATAATATCATAGAAAACGATATTCTTTTTATGTCATGCAAGGGTAGGGCACTAAGATCGTTTAAATATACAATGCGCTCTTTATTTGGGCATAAAACCAGCCACTGTTATATATCCCATCAACACCAGCACCTCGGAAGTGCATGCCGTGGAGAAGGCGCTGCAATCCTTGCATATCGCCGGGTTGACCGCCGCGATATACTTTTCATACTCTAACGAGATAGCACCAAATATCTTTTTAGCAATATCTTTCGATGGGAACTATAGCGATAACTTTCAATTCCATTGGATTGGACTAAAACGTAAACAAAAGCTACAGTCGCCTCATAAAAAGCTACAGTTTAAGAACAGTTTGATAATACACAATATTTAACTTGATAATTCCCCGCAGCTTGCTGCGGGAAATTATCAAGTTAAATATATTTGGGTTAATAATCATCTTTCGGAATATAGCAAAATTTGATAATACCCTGATTGATCGTTTCAATTTAAAGATGACAGCCTTACAGAACAAACGATATCCAATTGGTGAAAATGATGAGTAACAACTACGCTAAAATTGTTCAGGATAATCTTGAAAAGCTATTCGAAAATCTCCCGACGGATCTTGCCGATGCTTTGCCCGCAAAGCAGCATGGCGATGCCTTTTTATTTGAAGCCTTTGGAGAAACATGTGAGATTCGATCCGATGGCATCTTTTTAGGCGAAGTGCAGCAGACCGGCGTGATCGGAATTCTGATTTCACTTTATGCACTGAATGCCAAACCCGAAACATGTTTGATAGAACCGCTGAAAGCCTTTAAAGATCTTCCCAACAGCATGCCGTATGCCGGTGCTTTTGTCACCCATACCCAGCAGATCCTTGTCCCCTATGTTGATAACATCGAAAGATCGAGCAACCGGATCATTGAAACGCTGAATGGCTGCGAAGCCCCTGCCGGTATCGGCGGCGATTTTTCATTTATGGTTTACCCGCTTCCGAAAATTGCCCTTTGCTATATTTTCTATGAGGCTGATGAAGATTTTCCGGCGTCCGTTACCTGCCTTTATTCAAACAACGCCTTTTCATTTTTGCCCATAGACGCCCTGGCGGACGTGGGGGAATATACCTCAAAGAAGATCATCGATCTTGTCCGAAATAATGATATGAATCGAACATTCCTCAAAATATGCGTCGAATGTATTTCATTCTCCAACTGGATGATGGATTGGTAAGGGCATCAATTCCAACACTCAAATTCATTTTATATCTTAAGGTATTGCCGTTAGTTAGATATGACGAGACTACCAATCTGTCTTTTGCAAGGGAAGGGTCCGGAACAATTTCGAGGGATTTGAGTTGAAATCTTCTTTTCAGTGTATCCACGTTACTGTTTTTCATGCCCCTCATTTTTGGAATGCTTTGTGGATGAACGTTCAGGGTAACTTTGTCATTAAAGATTTTTTCCTTTTCAAGAATTGCTGTGGCCATATCCAAAAAGATTTTTGAATGGACCATGTGACCGAATGCCGGATGATACGGCCCGGCCAAAACAGCGGCGCCGCTGTCAAGATCTTCAGAAGCCTGAAGTCCCATACGGATCACCGGAATATTCTTTTTTTTGAAAAACAGATAAAGTGTTTTGACATGTTCGATGGATCGTTCAAGAGACCAGGGATGATACGTTCCATTTTCATACCACCTGGCAAGCAAACTGTTTTTAAGGACAATCGTTGGATATATCCTGACAAAATCAGGTTCAAGTTCGCCAATTCGGTATGCAGTGGATAGAGAACCGGCCTCATCTTCTTCCGGCAATCCCACCATCATTTGCAGGCCGATTTGATAGTGCCGATCTTTTAACAGTGCCACCGCCCGTTGTGTATCAGAAGCAGAATGTCCCCGCTTGGCCATGGCCAGCACCCGATCATCCATGGACTGTACGCCGATTTCAACGGTCGTAACCGGATAATTCTTTATAATTTCAATCCGATCATGGTCAATGGTATCCGGTCGTGTGGAAAATCGAATGGCATCAATTTCTTTGTTGTTTATGAATTTTGCGGAGACATTCAAAAGACGCTCGATATATTCTTTTTCCAGACCCAAAAAATTTCCGCCGTAAAATGCCACCTGAACCGGCCGACGATCATTTCCTTTATATTTGAGAAATTCATGGATCTGCCGTTCCACTTTTTCGGGAGAAACAGTGTCACGCCCGACGCCGGTAATGGATGTCTGATTGCAGAAGACGCATTGGTGCGGGCACCCGGCATGGGGTAAGAAAATCGGAATGATGAAAGGGCGGCGGGTGGATATGGGATTAACCATCAGCTTTCAAAAGTTTCAGGCCTTTTCTGGCTGCATTCTGTTCAGCAGCCTTTTTGCTTTTTCCATCACTTTCCGCTTGAATTTCTCCAACGTTCAACCGTACACGAAAGGTTTTGTCATGATCCGGGCCGCTTTCATGAATAACGTCATAAACCGGCATTTTCTGTTGCTTCATCTGTACAAGCTCTTGAAGCTGGCTTTTATAATCATGATTCACTGACGACATGACCCCTGAATCGAGTAAAAAAGAAAAGTGGCTGTCAATAATTTTAAATGCCGCATCAAAACCGCCGTCCAGATAAACGGCTGCAATAACCGCTTCAAATGTGTCTGCCAGGATGGACTGTTTCTCCCATCCTTTTGTCTGGATCTCACCTTTGCCGAGTTGCAAATACGAGCCTATGTCCATTTCTTGTGCGATGGAAGCCAGTTGAGATTCATTAACCAAATTGGCCCGCATCTTGGATAAATCGCCTTCATTTAACTCCGGATAACGCTGCATGAGCATGTGTCCGACAACAAGATTTAGAACCGCATCCCCTAAAAATTCAAGCCGCTCATTATCCTGAATATCCAGTTCGAGGTTCTCGTTTACAAAGGAACTGTGTCTGAGGGATTCAACAAGAAAATCGATATTTTTAAATTCATAACAAAGTTTTTGCTGTAATTCAGAAAGATCTGTTGTTGTCATGGTGATTCCTGTTTATAAACTCGAAATAAGTTTTTCATACAATTCATAAGGGATAAAGAGATCTCCTTTGCCGACCCCCATTTTTATTTCGGGTGTTATATCCCCGTGAAAATCCGTACCACCGGTGATCAATAGGTTATAGTGACGTGCAAGCCGGGAGTAATATGCAATAAGATCCTTTGTATGTGCCGGATAATAGACCTCAATCCCTTTCAATCCCATTTCTGTCAACACGGCAATCAGATCTTCGAGAATGTCATTTTCTTTAATGCCCAAAAGAAGTGGGTGCGCCAGAACAGGAATTCCGCCTGCGTTCAATATGGCTTTTAGGGTTTCTTCACATTCAAAACGAAACCTGTCAACATAGGCTGGTTTGCCGTTTCCCAGATATTCGTCAAATGCCGCATTAATTGACTGGACATAACCTTTATTAACCATAAGTCGAGCAATGTGGGGTCTTCCCAGCTGACTGTCTTCAGCCAAATTCCGGACCTCGTCTAATGAAATTTCAATCCCCAAGCGAGAAAGCAGTTTAAGAATCTGGGGGTTTCGACTCTTTCTGGAGTCTCTCAACATTGAAAGTGTATGATTTAAAACAGAACTATCGATATCGACAGCATAGCCTAAAATATGGAAACTTCCAGCACAGGAAAAAGGCGGCGGCGGTTCGGCACTGATTTCAACACCGGTTAAAAATTTGACTGAAGGGGGAATTCCAAATGAAAGGGCGTCTTTTGAACCGTCCAGCGTATCGTGGTCTGTTATCGAAATTGCCGCGATGTTAAGGTCTTGAGCCAGGGTAAGTATTTCTAAGGGCGAAAGCGTCCCGTCTGATGCGGTTGAATGGATATGAAGATCGATTCTCACATGCTTATTTATAATCCAAGGGATTTTTCTAAAGCCTCTTCCTTGGTTTTGCAATCAATGCAATGCGTCGTAACCGGTCTGGCTTTAAGCCGCTTAACAGAAATGTCTTCGCCGCACTTTTCACAAATTCCGAACGTACCGCTTTCAATACGATCTAATGCCGTTTTAATCTTTTTGATAAGTTTGTTTTCTCTATCTCTGATACGAAGCATGAAATTACGGTCTGACTCAAGGGAAGCACGGTCGGTCGGATCCGGAAAATTTTCCTTGGGTGTTGTCATGCCTGAAACCGTGTTATCTGCGTGGCTTAACAGCTCTTGGAGTCGGTCGTTTAAAAATTCTTTAAAATATTCAATATCTTTCTTTTTCATAATGTAATCCTTAAACGAAAAGACAACTTATTTTTTGTAAATCGGCAGAATACATTATGAAAAATATTATGTAAAGCATAAACTTGTTTTTTTCACTATTTTTTAAAAATAATGATATTATCTTTATGAAATTACAATGTTTCTTTCAAAAATCGCTCCAGTTCCTTCATGCTGTTGACATTAAATATCTGACATGGATAATCCTTGGGCAGAATTTTTTTCAAGAGTCCGGTAAGGACTTTCCCGGGCCCTACTTCTACAAAGATTTCCATGTCTTCAGCCATGAGCTTGCACATGGAATCGTACCACTTAACCGGGCTGCAAAGCTGACGGGCCATGATCGATTTAATTTCATCGGGTTCTTTTTCAAAATCGGCGGTGACATTGAATATCGTGGGCCTTTGGGGCGTGTTGAAAGGTATTGACTCGATAAAGTCTTTGAATTCATCTTGGGCGCCTTGTATCAAATCACTGTGCCACGCACCGCTCACTTTAAGCGGTATGGATTTTGCGCCTTGCGAGGCGGCCAATGATGAGGCCTTTTCAACAGGATCAGGGGAGCCGGTGATCACAATCTGCTTTTCAGCATTGTGATTTGCAACCGCCACAACACCCTCTGTCTTTGCTTTTGAAACGATTTCCTCCACCACATCTATGGAAAGCCCGATAATTGCATGCATCGCGCCTTTGTATTTTTCAGCCTCCCGGTGCATGAGTTCACCTCGTTTGAAAACCATTCTGAAGGTGTCTTCACGGGAGACAATATCTGATGCACGTATGGCGCTGTATTCACCGAGGCTGTGACCCGCACAGATATCCGGTGTGACGCCTTCTTTTTCGATGACTGTGAGACATGCCAGATTCACCGTGGTAACTGCCGGCTGGAGATTGACGGTTTGGGTAAGATCTTCCATGGGACCCTTAAAGCAGAGTTTTGATATATTTATTTTGGAAATATCCTCTGCCATATCATAAATTTCTCTCACAACATCATATTCCTGATAAAAATCAAGTCCCATACCAACGGCCTGTGAACCTTGACCAGGGAAAAGAAATGCTGTTTTTTTCAAAGCGTCCTCCTTTCATTCATTGTAAGATTTAATTCTAATAAGCCAGAAATTGGAAAGAGAAAAGAGGAAAGAGGATAAGGGAAACCACGGATGAACACGAATTAACACGAATTAAAATAATAATATTTATGTTTATTTGCGTCCATTTGCGGTTATCTATTTTCTAATTCCTATTTTCTAAACTGTTATTCACCACCTCACCCCCAGCATCAAACAGTTCAGGCCGCTGCCGATGCCGAAAAATCCGACCAGATCGTTTTTAACCAGAAACTCTCGCTCTTTTGCGATGGCCGCCGTGATGGGCAGAGACACCGTACCGATGTTTCCCAGGTACTTGAACGTCGTAAAGTCCTTTCCCTTTGGAATCCCGATGGATTCGAGGATATTTTTTTGATGGGTTGCCCCCACCTGATGGCAAATGACCTTGTCCGGTTTATCCTCCGGCCACAAGAGTTCTTTTTTAAATGCTGTGTATGTTTCGATGCCAAGGGCCACGCCGTGCTGTAAAACGCCCACGGAATCCGTTTGCATAATATGAAGACCGCTGGCCGGAATTCCGGTATCCGGTCCCCAGCGACACAGTTTGTGATGCACGGCGGCGGACCTGATGACGCCGCCCAAAAGCTGATGGCCGGTATCGGATAAGGATGCATCCGTTAATAATACGGCCACTGCCCCTGAGCCGCCGGTGAGCGTTGCGATGGTTTTTCTGAAATGATCCATGTCTTTTGTTTCAAGAAGACGATCAATGGTAAAATCGATAATCTGTCTTGCAGATTCACAGGATACCACAATACCTGCTTTGATCTGACCCAGTTCTATGGCATTTGCCACCTGAATCATTCCGTTTAATACACCCAGACATGCATTTGAAACATCATAAATCTGAGTTTTGGGACCCAATCCAAGGCCGTTGGATACGGCACAGGCGGTTGCGGGTTCCAGGTTGTCCCTGCAAACTCCCCCGTAAATCAGCATGCCGATATGCTCAAGAGGAACAGAAGAAGCATCCATGGCTTTTTGCCCGGCTTTTATGGCCCCCTGGCTTATGGAATAACCCGGATCCCAGAATCTGCGTTCCCGAATCCCGGTGAGGGCCTCAAGCTGTCCTTTCTGAAAATGGAGTGCCTCATACAGGGGTTCAAGGCGGCGTTCAATATCATCGGAGGTGACCACATTGGGGGCCAGTTCATATCCGAACGAATCGATGTAGACATTAAAATATAGCATGTTAAAGAACTCGTTATATCGATAAATGGTTGAGTGTTTGACTTGTTATTATAATCTCAATTGTTAAAAAAATGAAAGAATGGAATGTTGGAATACTGGAATATTGGGTATAAGAGCGGAAAATAACTTGCTTAAATTGTCAAAAAATCCTTCAAACCCATCATTTTTATCCAGTGAAACTTTCTTCTATTTCACCGGGACCGTTACTCCATTACTCCATTATTCCAATTGTGGCGAAGCACCCAAGTTAATATCCCGAATATCCTGATTATCCTGTCTAAATCAAACAGGAATCAAGCGAAAACCGAAGTTTTCCATTTGGTAAATATAGAGTCCGTCCACTTTTAAAAAACCATTTGCGTACAGGGTCGGCACCGGAGTGTCAACCATTTTGGTGATCACTGCGTCAACTTCAATGGTTTTATTTTCAGGAATGACCTGCCCTCGATAGGACCAGGAATGAGGTTCGTCCATGATCCATTCAAAGCGATGGGTTTCAGCGAGATGCGGCCATTGATTCATGGCCGCAAACTTAATGAGTTGCAGAAACGATTCTATTCCTAAAGATCCCGGACAGACAGGATCCTGAAAAAAATGCGCTTTGAAAAACCATTCGTCGGGATCGACCTTTTTGACACCCCGGATATAACCGAGACCTTGGGGACCGCCGTTTGGAACAAAGGCGTCGATCCGGTCGATCATGCGAAGGGCTTTTGCCGGCATGGCCAGAGAAGGCGCGGGATCCACGTCCGTATCTTCGGGAAAAAGAGGGGCTGCATCGTCAAAAATAAAGGACCGGCTGTGCCGGAGTTCATCCCGAGAGGGCCTGTAGGCTATTTTTTCGGCGTTCTTCCGGATGCCGACCTGCTGGGCCAGGGCCTGTTTTGTGAAGAATCCAAAGTTTGTATCTCCTGAATAAATGGTTTGGGCATCTTGTGAAACCATAAAATCAAAATGCTCGATGATCATTTCAGCAGCTTCGGAAACTTTGGTCATACGGGCGCGTATGGTCAATTTTTTTTCTTCCGGGAAAATCATGCGGTGCAGCACGGCATTTCCCCCGAGGTTTCTGAATTTTAAATCATTTTCGCTTTTAAGGGCAGATCCCAGATACGCTGCCAGCCATCCGCAGGGCTGAAGGGCCGCTTCGAGCAAAACACAAAAAGGCATGGAAGACGAGCGGTCCGCTCTAAAGTACCATGCATCGGGCGATATGTCGTATTCGGCTTCGATCCATCCATCCGGCTTTAAGATCCATGCTTCAGGTTCAACGGCAACAATCCTGTCCAAAAAGGAATAGGGCGGGCCCGGGAGTCTGGCGATGACCCGGTCTTTATCGAACATTTTATAAGGTTCGCCGAATGCTTTCGAAGGCTTTCCAACTGCAAAGGAAAGTATCTTATCTCGATCATAAAGTGGTGTTTTCCGATCCCCGATCCCCGACCTCCGACCTCTGTCTATATTTTCCCAGAGCGATTCGATTTCATCCCGTGTGATGCCGGTCATTTTCATGGACATGTCTTTGAACGACACAATACGATGTCCATCTGCAACCATCAAGGCATCGGCAATGACGTACGGTTCCGGTGCATAACCGATTTCTTTTATCTCTATGTCGTACCAGACTTTGCTGGTCTCGGGCGTTACCGGCCCCCTGCACTTGAGGACACTTTGAACGCCGACCACAGGTTCATAGCAGACACCGGTTTTTGCCGTCACCCATCCCATGCGCTGAATAAAGACCCTGAGGGTGTGGGCACAGCATTCATACATCAGTGTTCCGGGCATGACCATGTCATCCATGAAATGGCAGGTCAGAAACCAGTCATCAGGATGGATATCCGCTTCAGCCCGGATCCGGCCGAGCCCGTATCGCCCGCCCTGGGGATCGAGCTTCAGAATCCGGTGGATCAGCTTCATCCGGCCGCCCGGCAGCCGGAGCGATTCGGCAAGTTGGATGCCGATAAAGTCGGGGCCAAAGCATTGGGCAAGATCACCTTGTCTTAAGGATTCAAGGGCCGAATCATCATAACTTTCCGTTTTTAGGGGGACCAGATCTTTCCAGTCAGAGGGTTTTTGGCCGGTCAGGCGTTGGGTGTCTTCTGCGGTCAGGATGATCCCGCCTGAGGTTCGCACCTCTTCTTCCGTAAAAAACCCCGCACATCCGTCGGTCATACTGATCAGATGCGAATCATTGATATACCCTTCGAAACTGAAGAAGAAAAGATAGGTTTCCCCCTGACGGGAAAAATGATCGATTTCGATCTCATATCGAATAACATCCCCGGGCTGTGGAAGGCCCCGAAGGAATTTGACCTTGGCATCCAAAAGCCGGTAACTTCGCTTTCCTTTCACCGCATGATCGATGCCCAGATAAGAACACAAAAAAAGATCTGCCTGGCCGGCTTCAACCGAGATGCATACCGGCGCCCGGCCGCCGTCGAGATACCAGGCATCTGGAAGAACATCATGCTCTGTCACCACCCGGCCGGAGCCCATGGATTGTTTTTCGCCCTGAACCGAAAGGATCCGGTCCACCAGCATGAGGGGCTCATCCGGCAGGCGAACCCTGACGTTGTGGGTGTCCACCACCGCAAACTCCGGACCCAGCACCTTTGCAACAGAGCCCACGGCGAACTCCATGCACATGTCCCGGTCAAAGGCCGGTTCAATGGGTTGTTGTGCTGTTTTTCTTTGTGTTAGTCCTGGCAGGCCGTCTTGGGTTTGCAAACTTTTGTCTGCAATCAGGGTTTCAAGAAGCCGGGCTTGGGTTGTAAAGGTTTTTTCAAAACTTCGGGTGAGCTCATTTGAAAAATCGAGAAACGCCTGATGGGCATCGGCTGTGGCTTTGGTGGTCTCGGTCAAGGTGTTCATGAGGTTTTGAAATTGGATATACCCTTCTGATCTCCGACTATCGTCTTTCCTCAGGAACCCGGAATCCTTCGGAACGGCGGCATCAGGTTTGAGGATCGCTTCGCTAGAGGTTTGAGGTGAAACCGATGGAAGAAGGGAGACCGCTTCGCTAGGATGAGGGACGACAGGACGCATCGGCTTTTCGTCCATCTTCCCTCGTCCATCTTCCCTCGTCCTTTCTCCAGCCTCCAACCTTAAACCTCCAACCGCTGCAGGCTCTACCTCCGCCCTCTCGCGCTTCGGACAGAAAAGGAGAGGGTATCTTTTTGCCCACGGGCAGTTTCATCAGACGTTCCGGTTGTTGCGCGTGGATCTCATGAACGGCCGGGGCGTATGCATGGATGCCGTAAAAAGCTTCGAGGTCAACAAGAACCCTATGGGTTGCCAGTGTCCCCAAAAATTTAAGGATGGTGAAAGGGTCGTCTTCGCCCCGGGAACACGCTGAAAGGGCCAGATGGGGCTTTTCTTTAAGGATCGTTTTTATCATTCCCGTGCAGGAGGTGTTCGGACCCATTTCAAGAAAGATTCGGACTTCGTCCGAATAGGCCTGCTGGATTAAGGTTGTGAAATTAAACCCTGAAAGGGCCTGATCTAAAATTGAAGTTGCAGCTTTCTCGCGGTTCGGCGTATAGGCACGCCCCAAAGCACAACTGTAAAATCTAATATCTTCCGGCGGCGTGGTTTCAAACAGGTGAAGATTCTTGTAGTCTTCGGAAACAGGGGCTGCGGCGTCACAATGAACCGTGACCACGCCGTCAAGAAAGACCGCTTCACATCCCAGTTCTTGAATGACCGCCTCGACAAAAGGTTTTCTGCCGCCGATGACGCATTGATCCGGTGTGTTGATGATGAGAAGCCTTACAAAAGGGTGATTGTCGATCTTTGTTTGAACCTTGTCCGCCGGGCGGTTGACAACAGCGACACACCAGTTCATATCTTCATCATCAGGTATTTTCCATGCAATTCGAGCGGCATTGCACGGACCGGCAAGCTTTGTGCTAAAAAGGTTTGTGTTAAGCATGCGGTTTAGCATCTGGCCGCGATCCGGCCAGACACCCATGGCAAAAAGTCCTGCGGATTCTCCCAGGCTGTATCCGATAACCGCATCCGGCTTGATCCCGAATTGCTTGACAAGACGGGTCATCACCGAGCCGTGAACCACCTGGCCGAATATCATGTTCAACGGATCTGAAACGATTTTGTTAGAGGCCTCCTTTTCCCATCCTTTTCCCCATGAGGTTCTCCAGGGCACATAACATTCGGGAATCAACTGGGTCTTTAACTGAAGGGTATCGGCATCCATCTTTCGAAGAATTTCCGGCCACAGCACACCGATGCCTCTGCCCATGCCCACATAGTGATTTCCGGAGCCCGGAAAAACAAATGCGACTTGGCCGGTCGGGCCCAGGGGCGAAGGAGAATAGCCTACACCGCCCGCACCGTTCATGTGTCTTGGGGTTTGAGTGGAGACTGCCGCCTTGGCATCATCGATGAAGGTTTCAAGCAGTGGCGGGTTTTCGGCAACAATGGATACGGCAAGCGTTTTATCCGGATCAAGTTCGTTTTTGCGAAACCAGGATCGGGCCAAAAGTTCCATTGACAGGCCGGCGGTATCCTTTGAATGTTTCATATGAAGCAAGAGCGAAGAAAGACCTTCCAGCAGTTCGTTCTGATTGTTGCCTTCAACCACAAAAAGACCTGAATCCATAAAACCTAAGGGGCGTTTTCTTTCTAAAAAGATCTTTTCAGAACCCTGGTCAAAGGCGTCGTACTGGAATCCTTCGAGGATGGCGTGCATGCAGTTGCCGTCTAAGGTCATGGAACCGACGCATGCCCTGCGCGGACCGTCTTTTCTGTCCCTTGACCAGTATTGGGGAAATGCGGGCATGTAAAACAGGCTGTTTTGCCAGAGAGAAGACGCGGGGTTTGCAAAGTTTGTCAAAGGCGGAATGATCTCCTGGTACAAACAGAGACTGGTTTTGACCAGAGACGCCAGACCGGCGGCAGCCCCTGTGTGCCCGATGTTCGGCATTACGGACCCAATGGCACAAACCGGTTTTTGCCCGTTAAACACCTCGAGCAACGCTTCTGATTCTATTTGGTCTTCAATTGGGTTGCCGCTGCCGTGGGTTTCCACAAAACTGACGGTAGACGGAGATATTCCGGCGTCCTGAAAGGATCGCTTCAGGGACAGAACAACTGCGTCCTTTGACGGTGTTTGGTCTTTAACGCCTCCGCCGGCCTTTCCCATGCCTTTGATCACGCAATAGACCCTGTCGCCGTCTAATATGGCCTGATCGAGTCTTTTGAGCACCACGGCTGCGGCGCCCTCGCCGGGAAGGGTTCCATCTGCCGATGTGTCAAAAGGGCGAATGGCGTGTTTTTGGGTAAAGGATTTTATTTGGTTCGATAAAACGACACTGCGGACATCGCCAAAAAGATCCACGGCGCCCACAAGAACCGCGTCGGTCTCTTTTTGCTGCAAAGATCGCATGCCGATTTCAAGGGCTTTCAGGCCCGAGGCTGCTTCATTGGAAACCACATAACTCGGTCCCCCAAAGCGAAATTCTCTGGCAATCCTGCTGGCGATGATGCCGCCCAGGGCACCCAGGGTTCGCGTATTTGTCAGCGGCGGACGAAAGGCATCCTGCAACGATGCCAGCCATTGGGCGATTTTTTCCTGGTCATCAAGATCTAAATCCAGGCGGCCTTGTTTTTTCCACTCTCGAACCTGGTTGTTCAGGTTCCACCGGAGGTGAAAATCCGTGGCTTCAAAGTCAAAATCGATGCCGATGAAGGCGCCCATTCGGGGCCGCTCCTGTCTTAAAGGGAGCCCGGCATCCTTCATGGCATCCATGGATACTTTCAGCATCAACAGATGCTGGATGAGGATATCCGGAATTTCATTGGGGGGTATGCGAAATTCCTGAAGATCGATAGAAAGTTCATCCATGAATCCGCCCCAGGCCGCCCTGTTTTCCAGATAAAATTCGGCAACGGTATCACATCCGTTCCACCGGCCTTCGGGTCTTTTGGAGATGATCGATTCTCCTCTTAGAACCGTTTCCTGAAAAGCCCTTAAAGATGTCAGGGGGCCGAAAGCAGCGGCCATACCGATAACAGCCACAGGGGGCTGTTGGATTGTTGATATATGATTGTTGATGTATGATTGTTGATGGGTGGTGGAGGTTTTTGATTTTAGGTTTGAGGACTTACAATCATCAATCCTAGGGTTCCATTCTTCAAAAAGCAGGTGACTGTTGATTCCGCCGAAACCGAATGCGCTCACCGCAGCTCGCCGGGGGGTATGTTCATCTCTTCTCATCCAGGGTTCAGGTTCGGTTTGCACCCGGAACGGGCTGTTAAGAAGGGGACTTTTGTCCGAAGTGCGATTGAAATTGAGCGAAGGGGGCAATATTTTGTGTTTTAAGGCCAGAAGGGTTTTGATCATGCTTGCAGCCCCTGCACCGGTCAAAAGGTGGCCGATCATGGATTTGATGGATCCGATAGGGCACTGACCGATTGACCCGTCGCAGTCGCTCCAGAGATTTCTCAAACTTTGAAGCTCCACAACATCCCCTATTGGTGTTCCCGTGCCGTGGCATTCAATGAGATCCACATCCTGGGGGGACCAGCCTGCATTTTCATAAGCGCTCTGCATGGCACGAACCTGGCCCTCACTGTCCGGGGCCAGGAGATTTCCCCGCATGTCATTGGAAAGCCCGATGCCTTTGATGATGGCATGAATGGTGTCCTGATCCCGCAAGGCATCATCCAGACGTTTCAAAACCAGGATGCCAACGCCTTCTCCCACCACAAGACCGTCGGCGGTTTCGTCAAAAGGAGCGCACCGGCCGGAAGGCGATAACGCGCGGAGCTGGCTGAACCCCACCTGGGTGTATAGACATTCGGGTCTTGAAATGCCGCCGGTCAGCATGGCATCGGCCCTATAAGATGAAAGTTCGTCGCAGGCCAGCTTCACGGCATACAGGGATGACGCACAGGCCGCATCAAGGGTCATGGTTCCGCCGCCCAGGCCCAGGGCTTGGGCCAGCAAAGCTGCCGGAAGGCTGGTGACCCTGGCGGCAAGACATGCTTCTTTAGAAAGTGATTGATGTTTATCCGAAATAGAGCCGCCGAACAGTTTTTCTTCAAAGGATGTTCCGAGGATTTTTCGGGTGATAGAGGAAGATGCATCCGTGGGAAGTGCGATGGCGGCCAGCACGATCCCGATGTTTTTTTTGTCTACAGATGAGGTGTTACAGCTTAATAAAGCGTCCCGGCCAATGTGAAGGGCCATCTGATGCAAAGGGTCCAGGGCGTTTAAAAGATTTTCGTCAAGATCGAGTCCCTGGGGGTCTAATTTAAAATCATGAATCAGGCAGGCCCGTTTTGAAAAGGCTTTGTCCGGCATGGGATCCGGGCGAACCATATCATCCGGTCCGGCAATCCATCGGCCCGGGGGCACCTCGCCGGTGGTGTCTACCTTGTTGACGATGTTTTGCCAGAAGGTATCAAGGTCCGAGGCGCCGGGAAACAGTCCGGCCATCCCGACCACGGCAATGGGTGTTTTTTTATCGTTGGTCATTTGCCTGCCTTGTGAAATTCCGTCATGACGATTTCACTGGGGTTTTTTATCTCTTTAATCAAAGTGATGTTTCCTACAACAGTTATGCAAAAAAAACAACAGACTGCTGCCTAATCTGACTGGCCCCAAAGCATGAAAGTAGTGCCTGGGAAACTGAGCTGCTTGAAATTATTATAGGATAAAGGGCTCCAGGATTCAAGGGTTCAAGTGTTTGTTTTTTATAATTTGGCTGGCATTTGTCTTCGCGCAAAATCAGACACAAACTCATCCAGTTCGTCCAGATATTTTTGCTTTTCTGCCAAAGTAAGAAATGAAGCCTTAAAGGCGTTGCGGGTTATCTTGTAAATATCTTGAAAATCCAAGCCATGCACTGCGTGCAGGGCTCGAAAATTGTCTTCGATATAGCCGCCAAAATAAGCCGGATCATCAGAATTTACTGTTACACACAGGCCCAAGTTCAGCATTTTCTTGAAATTATGCTGACGCATGTTGTCAAAAATCCGCAGCTTGATGTTAGACAACGGACAAACGGTTAAAGGGACTTGCTCTTTCACCAGATATTCTACCAGACCGGCATCTTCAACACAGCGAACCCCGTGGTCTATCCGTTCAGCTTTTAACGACTTCAAGGCCTGCCAGATATACTCCGGGGGTCCTTCTTCGCCGGCATGGGCCACGGTTTTAAAACCATTTTGGCGCGCCAAATCAAATACGTGCTTAAACTTTTCCGGCGGATGCCCCAACTCAGTGGAATCCAGTCCCACCCCAGCAATGCGATCTTTAAACGGCAGGGCCTGCTCAAGAGTTTTCATGCCTTCTGCTGCACTCAGATGCCGCAAAATACACATGATCAAGTTTGATGACAGGCCAAGCTGCTGAACGGCATCTAACAAGGCTCTATGAATTCCTTGCAGCACCGTTTCAAATTTAATTCCGCGCGCAGTGTGAGTCTGAGGATCAAAAAATATTTCCGTATGGCGAACATTCTGCTCGGCTGCTTTTTGAAGGTAGGCCCATGTCATCTGATAAAAATCATCTTCGGTAAGCAGCACTTGTGCCCCTTGATAATAGATATCCAGAAAAGACTGGAGGTCCGTAAAATCATAAGCCCGGCGGATATCGGCAACCGATTCAAAGGGAAGGCGAATACCGTTTTTGGCTGCCAATTCAAACATCAGTTCCGGTTCGAGGGAACCTTCGATGTGAATATGCAATTCCGCTTTGGGAATACCGTGAATAAACGCTTCCATTTTCATACCGGCCTATCGAGGTGTGACGTCAAAATTTCGGCCCGCACGACCTTACTAAGTATTTTCACACCAACCCCAAAACGTGATGTTTTTTCATCGATTTTTTTGCACCATATCACCCGTCCATCGTGTATGAAGTAGGCGTCTTCGGGATGGTCTCTCTCCGGCGCGACCATTTTGATGGTGACATTCGATCCGGGTTGCAAAACACGATCAACTTCAATGTAGAGGCCGTCTTCGCTTTGATTATACATTTTAACCGGAACGAAATCGTGCCTATCTATAGGGTCTGCAAAATAGTCCGGAGTCATTAAAACCTTAATGGTGGCTTCCTCATTTCGTCGAGGAAAATGTCGTCGATCAGAGTTAGTCATTTTACACCTCCTTTGGTTTGGAAAGAGGAATTAGGAATCTTTGAAAATAGAAAAGTATTTTCGCATAAGATCCCGAGTAGGGGAATCAGAGGAATATCTGCTTTGCAAGCATCAATTTAATCAGAATACTTTAATTATTACAAAGCAAAATGGGGCTGTCAAGTACGTGTTCAAGGGGTGCGTTCCCTTTTTGCGTTCTTCCGCGAAAAGCATGTGGGGGCCAGGAGGAAAGCACGAAATTTTATTTATTTTCTTTTTCGTGTTTCCGTGATAAAAAATCTGTTTTTGCAACCTTTACGAATAGTTGAAAGGACGGAACTATGGAATGTAAAACCGACCAGAATCTTAAATCATGTAATTGCAGTTACAAACCGTGTTCACGCAAGGGGACTTGTTGTGATTGTTTAACCTACCATCTAAAAGCCCGTGAACTTCCGGCCTGCTGTTTTCCGGATGATGCAGAACGAACTTACGATCGCTCTTTTGAGCATTTTGCCCGTCTGGTCGCAAGTAAGAAAGTATAAATCCCTAACAGGCCCGTTAGCCTTGCCTGTCCCGTCTTAGCGTGATTGAGCCCGTAATAGGGGGCGTTCATAAAACGCGTTCTGCACGAACCTCCTCAAAACTTTACGAATTTGTTTTATAAATTATTTGCCCCTCCTTGTGCCTCCCATTTAATTCAAATTTAAACTTAATAAATTCCCATCTAATTCCGATATATTTTGTAAAGGATTCGGGTTGGGATTAAAAAAGGCGTTTATAAATGACACAACATTACCCCTTACTTGTTAATACTTGTACCTCAGAGGTTATATAAATGGGAGCTTATATCGACGATAGGTGGTGTGCCTATAAATCATGGAAACAGGCTGCCGGAAAAAGACAAAAAAGACAAAAGCTGGTTTTAGGGCCGCAATACCGGAATGCGCTGCAGGATGAATGCTTTATAGCCGTCGTATTAGGCTATAACGATCCGCTGCTGGCAAAAATTCTGGCATTCTCTCATCCCTCCGAGCATGAACACATAAAAGATTTATTCGCCAACGAAGTTGAAATCAATTTCAGTAACGGAAATCTTGTTATCTCCAATTGAAGCCAAACCGACCGTCGTACCTCCTTCCCCAAAAATCTACCACATTGTGATATTTATTTCTTGACTTCGTCGTGTTTATACACATGTTTAAAAAATATTAATCCGAATATTTCATGAAATTTTTTCCCTAATGAAACGAAAATTTTAAAGATAGGTTTTTTATAATTTTTTGCAAATCAAAGGATGGACACCATGAAAATACAATCGAATGAAAAAGTTGAGACGCTCAAAAACAAAGTGAAAGGTCAGATAGTGCTTCCAGGTGATCCGAATTATAACGAAGTTCGGGAGATATGGAATGCTATGATTGATCGCCGGCCGGCTGTCATCGTACAGTGCGCAGAAGCTGACGACGTACCGCATGCAATTTCTTATGCCCGTGAAAACGGATTAGAGATTTCCATCAGAGGTGGTGGGCACAACATTGCCGGGAGTGCTTTGTGCGATAACGGCGTGGTGATCGATTTTTCTAATATGACAACGGTAAGCGTCGATGCACAAAAAAGGCGTGCCTATGTCGAACCTGGTGCCACACTCGCTGATTTTGATAAAGCGGTACAGGCCCATGGATTGGCGACACCGGTGGGCATTAATTCAACCACCGGAATTGCAGGACTGACGTTGGGTGGCGGTTTTGGATGGTTGACGCGTAAATACGGTATGACCATCGATAATCTTGTCTCCGCGGAAATGGTAACGGCGGATGGAAGGAAGATACACGTTTCGGAAGATGAAAACACTGATTTATTCTGGGCGATTCGAGGCGGCGGCGGCAATTTCGGTGTCGTCACCCAGTTCGAATTCGCGCTCTATCCCGTGGAACCTGAAATATTGGCTGGATTGCTTGTTTTTCCGATGGGGCAAGCAAAGCAAGTGCTCGAAAAGTATCGTGAATTTGTAAAATCAGCACCCGAGGAACTCAATATCTGGGTCATCCTTCGCAAGGCTCCGCCATTGCCTTTTCTTCCCGAGAATGTACATGGTAAAGAAGTTGTTGTACTGGCCATCTTCTATGCAGGCGATATAGCAGAAGGTGAGAAGCTGATCGATCCTTTACGCAGTTTCGGAGACGCTTATGGTGAACACATTGGTGCTCAGCCATATGCACAGTGGCAGCAGGCCTTTGACCCGTTGCTCACGCCCGGTGCAAGAAACTACTGGAAATCCCATAATTTCAAGGACCTCAGTGATGGTGCGCTGGATTCGATTATCGAATTCGCGGGCAAGTTGCCTTCACCACAGTGTGAGATATTCGTGGGGCTTATCGAAGGCGCAGCCAATCGCGTTCCATCGAATGCTATGGCATATGGTCATCGGGACGCAAAGTTTGTCCTGAACGTGCACGGACGATGGGATGAGGCAGCCCAAGATGAGACCTGTATTGCATGGGCGCGTGCGTTTTTTAAAGCGTCTGCGCCCTACGCCTCAGCCGGCGCCTATGTGAACTTCATGACTGGAGACGAAGGCGACCGGGTAGCGGCGGCTTACGGCGTGAACTATGCTCGACTGAAACAGATCAAAAAGAAGTATGATTCCGAGAATATTTTTCATAATAACCAAAATATCAAAGTGTAGAAGCTTTTGCAGATGTTATCATAAGCAACGGTGTGCTCAACCTTACCCCGGATAAAAAAAAGACATTGAGTGAAGGGGTACGGGTTCTCAAACCCGGTGGACGTCTTTATATCGGGATATTCTGGTCGCGAAATCAATACCTCAGTCGGCTTTGAATGGTATTTCGTTATGGACCGGCTGAATTGCGGGTGGCCTGCCGGAGGCAGAGCTTCTCAAGGCTGTGAACGATGCGGGTTTTATCGAAGCAGAGATAGTGCAAAAACACAAGATATTCAAGGACGTTCCGAACCCTTCGAGTGCGCTTGATTTCGGGACTATAGGAATAAGCCTCAGGGCACAAAAGTCAGGATAATTGGAACGATAAAAGCGGAGTTTATTGGGGTGGTGGGATAATTTTTAGCATTTCACTTGACCTCTGACTATAGTCTACGGCGGCATTAGGTTCGAGGAGCGCTCTGCTTTAGGCTTAAAGAGAAACCGATGAAAGAAGGCCTCTGACCCGTAGCGGGCCCCTACGCCCCGGAGGGAAGAGACTGCCCTGGTCGCCTCTGGCGTCGCCGAAGGCGGGTAAACTTCGATAGGACGAGGGACGCCAGAATGCAACGACCTTTCGTTCATCGTCCTTCATCCTGCCTCCGACTCCCGGCTTCTGACCTCTGACTTCCGACTTCTGGCCTCTATTCCTATTTTCCCTTGACACACCCTTGCTTTGGGCGTAATAAGCTAAATACACTCAATTTTTACGAATCTACACTCTGTATTTAACACTGTATTGTTATTTCCTGGCCTGACAATGCAGGTGTCTATCTATAGCATCATTTTTAATTACAAACCCATTAACAACAATACCGCGAAAGAGGCTGTCGCGATTTTCCCTTTTTGAAAAATATCGAAAACGGCTGTGCCCATAACGATATATTACCAAACAGGCTATAAAAACATGTCTAAAAAATATTCAGAATGCCCTTTGTATAATCACGCTAACTGCAAAGAGATTCATAACCGAAAACTCTGTGCTTTAGTTCGTGAAGATAAAATATGTCTTAAGAAGTTACACAAAAACAGCAAAGAAGGTTCAGCAATAACCTGTAACCGAGAGTTTGCCATGGACTGATTGTCAAGACCCCATTTCTCATAGAGAGTGGTTTTTGTTTTTGAATTGAGCTAAGGAGGGTGAATAATGGGAAAATTTTATGTCGATGAAGACAATCAAGCGAGGATTATCTGTCACAATTGCGGATTAAATAAAAATATAGATGTAACGAAATTTAAGGATACTCATAAAAAGCTGAAGGCTAAATGTAAATGTGGAGAGGAATTTCGGCTTACTTTGGATTTTCGAAGGCATTACCGTAAGAAGGTCCAGCTTGCTGGTGAATGCTTTATCCAAGAGAAAGGTGAAAGGGATGATATTCTAATCATAGACGTTTCAATGAGTGGAATCAATTTTACAACTTTTAAGCCACATAATTTTTCCATAGATGGTACAGTTGAATTGAAATTTACTTTCGATAATCCAATGAGAACGAAAGTCCGAGAACCAGTAAAAATAAAAAGGATTAATGGTCGAAATGTTGGCGCACAGTATATCAACCAAAGTCGAATGCAAAGGATTTGGTTTTTGGTCTAAAAACTTAATTTGTCCTGGGACAGAGTCGTTTTGATAACTGTCAACAATAGAATTTACTTAACCTGACATCAGAAAAATATGATATCTGCATATCAATTGTTGTTTTGAATAGTTGATAGACTGGCAAGAAAACAAAACATTCAAATTCGGTTATAGAATCAGATGATAGCGACGAAGCCCTATCTATTTTGCAACGACAGCTCCCAGATTTCAGGATCCCCCGTGCTTGTGGTTATGACCGGCCGTTTGGCCACTCCGATGACTTTCTGAGTCTCATCAGGCATTACACTGTTCATATACGTCCGCAGCTCTCCCATTGTGACAATTCCATCTTTGGCTCCTGAACTCATATAGCCATCAGCTTTTCCAGAAAGGGCGTTTAACAAACAGTGGGTGAAGGCTCCATTCGTCCAAGAGGTATGCTCAATCGCTTTTCGGTCAGTATCAGCCCCAACCATAAAGATCCAACCTTTCGGAATTCTGTTCTCCCGACGCATTTGATCTATTTTTGGCATAATTGATATGCCCCTCCCCCCACGGGTAATGAGTTTACCCGCATGACAGGTATCGGCAAAAACAACCACATTTCGAGTCCTTCTTTCCTCCAAAGCAGCCCTGACTCTGTCCATTCTATAGCCGGTAGCAGGAATTAAAATATCAGTATCATAGCAGGCAAAATAGACTTTTTCGGGATCCTCAGGATCAGGAAAACCATGTCCGGCCCAAAACAGCACCACTTGGTCATCAGGGCCAGCCTTCGTGAGCCATGATTCCAGAGCTATAATTATGTTTCTCTGAGTTGCCTCCTCATTGACCAACAGCCTCATATGACTTTCGCTCCATCCGATATTTCGAAGCACGCGCGCAAATGCCTTCGCATCATCATCTGCAAAGATCAGATTGGTCAAATCATTCCGGCCTGCATACTTGTACTCCGAAATTCCGATGATAACCGCCCACTGCTGAGACTGTAAATGCGTGGGTCGTAAATCTCTCTCTCTTCTCGAAATCTTTGCCTCTACTGTAGATTGTCTTTGAGCGGGAGGCGCGAGCGTAATCGCACTATTGCTGGGATGAACCTCTTCTGTTTGCCTTGCACTGTTTGGCGATAGTATGAAATGATACCGGAAGTCCCCTGGCCCCCCTGAACAGTATTGTAGCTCTGAATCATGATAGCCGTCTTTTCGAACCTGAAAGAATCCTTCGGCTAAAAACCCGAAATCGCTATGATTATACGGCGTCAGTCCCCAATCCATTCTTTTTAATTTGTCTTCTGACCGGCCAAAATAAATGCTTGCGCCGGGAGGGTCGGATGTAATTTGTCGGTATGTAGAGCCACAGCTGAGAGGCACCAAACACAGCACGATTAGAACGAAATATTTCATCTTTGACAGTTCCTTTCGTGTCAACCAAAAGAAAGATAAGAAAAGGATAAGAATTCCGTTTTTAAAGCAAAAAAACTGAGGTTGTTAATGTTGTGTGACGGCCGGGGATGAGTAAGAACATATTGTGGTACCACTGATGCGACAACAAATCCCAACCGGCTTCGGAAAATAGAGATTCCAATACCAAATGAAGATCGTATTGTCAAGATGGCATTTAGCTTCAAATCGGTTGAAAATAGAGGATGTTGGATATAAGAGGCCTGACTGCCCAAATGTAATTTTTTAATTTTAAAATAATATTTTTCCAGGTAATCAGGGCCGACAATACAGTCATCTGTACTTCGTACCGTTTCGAAGCCGAAATTGCATGTTACTGCAATAATACACACGTATCATGTCTATAAAAAAAACCTGTGATATCGTTTTTCAATAGGGGCAAATCCGTTTTACAGGGTTTGTTCTTTTATGATATATACGATTAGAGTTGATTCAGGGGTTTAGAACTGGAACAAAGCCTCTGGGGTCTGACCAAGATAATATATTTAAAATACACATAAAATTATAATTTCTGATGGGCATTAAGGGCTTAGAGTGACGATTTTCATGCCAAAAAGACGGTTTTAAGGTCAATCGCATCGGCAATGGGAGATCGGACCAAAAGAACATCTTGAAATTAATAAAACATTTAAAATTTACGTCAAACAAGGAAACGATAAATAATACCGCGAAAGGGGCTGCCGTCATTTTCCCCTAGTCGGGGAACTGTTATTTGCGTAAAAATATGATCATTTTGTAGCGATGTTCAATAGAATATTGAGGCATACCTGATGATTGACAAAACAAAGATAATTGACACTGTCTGTGAAAGATTAGAAAAGCTCCCTTTAGGACACTATATAGATCTAAAGACTTATAAGCGCAATAGAACTGTCATCATTGTTAAAATAGATGAAAAGAAACTTCTGGTTATTGAGGACGGTTATTTCAAGGATAGGTTTTTAATAAAGTCTGACAAGCTGGAAAAGTTGCTCAAAACCCTTTTAAAAAAGGAATTCCCCAGAAGCAAAAAAATCAGGCTATATGTTATGGGAAAATTCGTGGATGAAGAAGCTTTGAACACAATACGAAAAATTATTTAGGATGCTTACATGGAAGAATTTCGTTTAATGCATTATGTGTCGATGGGCGGAGATGATTTGACAATTTTCAAAAATAGGATTTACTTGACCTAACACCAGAAACAATTGATATCTGCATATCAATTGTTATTGCGAATGGTGGCGATACTTGGAAGTGATCCGTACCTTTTATGATTTCGGTTATAAACCTTTAATCCTAATCGAATCAAAACTCGATTAGGGTTTAATTATGATGCCGAGTAAAGGAAAAAGCATGAAAACAATCGTTGTCGGAGTGAGCCTGTTGCTTATGATCTCGATATCTTCGGGCTGCGGCTCCCCGTCTTTTCCCTACCCGAGTGACGAGCAGTTGATCACGGGCTTCAAGAACAATGAACAGTTGTTTTCAAAGCTCGATTCAGATCCGGAGAATCAGGAATTGTTATCGTCGCTCGGAATCAGTCGAGTCTTGGTCCGGTCCTCGGAACCGAAACTGGTTTTGTACGAGGTATGGTTCCAGGACTTGTTCGGTCCGGGCGGCTGTATAAAGGGATACGCTCACAGTGAGCAAGAGCTGTCCTGCGTCGAGAGTATTGACGAGGCAATTACGGATCCCTGCGGACCCGAAGAGAAAAGACTCTATCGCAGGGTCCAGGGGAAATGGTATCTCTTCTACATGTCGTCAAACTGATAACAAGAAAATAAATGAAAGAAAATTTTGCCCGTAGTGTCATCAGAAGCGCGTGGTGGAGTTTGGCGACCGGTTAAAAAGACTGTTGAATTGTCAAAATTTTGATACTTATGGCAAGGGCAAACCGACGCTATGCGTTAGAAACACGCAACCGTTTTTCATGTTGTTCTAAATAGTTAACAGGAGGTGCGCATGGAATTCAAGGCAAATACAGTGCTCATCACGGGCGGTGCGTCCGGGATCGGACTTGCACTTGCGGAGCGGTTTATTCAAGCGGGAAGTAGCGTGATCATCTGCGGGCGCCGCGAAGATAAATTAAAAGAAGCCCAATCGAAATATCCGCAACTGCATATCCGCGTGTGCAATGTGGCCAATCCGGCTGAACGTACGGCGTTGTTTACCTGGGTAACAGAAACATACCCGGGGTTGAATATACTCGTCAACAATGCTGGGATTCAACAACGAATTCAACTGCAACAGAAGCCGGCCTGGGAAACCCTGGGTGAAGAGTTGGCGATCAATCTCGAAGCCCCGATCCACCTTTCAACCCTTTTTATCCCGCATCTTCTGCATCAGGAACGGCCTGCAATGATTAACATCACGTCGGGGCTTGCCTTTGTGCCACTGGCAAATGTGCCGGTCTATTGTGCAACAAAAGCCGCGCTACGTTCGTTTACGCTTTCGCTGCGGCATCAACTATCCGGCACGCCGGTTTCCGTCATCGAAATCATTCCGCCCGCTGTTGATACCGATCTCGGGGGCAAAGGGCTGCATACATTCGGTGTGCCGCTTAATGAATTCACGGATGCCATTGTGGAACAACTGAAGATGGGAAGCATTGAAGCAACATACGGCTTTTCAGTTGAATCGAGCCGAGCAACGCGCGAGCAGTTGGAGGCCATCTTCAAGGAAATGAACCAACCCTTGTAAACTAAATAATACCGCGAAAGTGGCGGGTCGTCATTTTCCCCAAACCGGGGGTGAAGCTCATCTTATGTTCATTATGCCTCTCTGAAAAAAAAACTTGACAAAACGTACGCAATGGCGTACTTTTTAAGCATTGAAAATCCATTAATTCAGAGGTAAATCATGCCAACACTAACAGCCACTGAAGCAAGATCAAAGCTTTATCGATTAATTGATGAAGCATCGTCTTCCCACGAGCCGATTATCATAAAGGGTAAGCGCGGCAGCGCTGTACTTATTTCTGAGGATGACTGGCGCGCTATTCAGGAAACCATGTACCTACTAAATATTTCTGGCATGCGGGAATCGATTCGGGAAGGGTTAGCCACTCCTATCGAGGAATGCACTCAGGAACTTGACTGGTAATGTGGCGAGTCGTTTTCACAAAACAGGCTCAAAAAGACGCCAAAAAGATATCTACTGCCGGTTTACGTCCAAAAGCCGAAAAGCTGATTGAAATCTTGCGAGAGAATCCTTATCAGATTCCTCCACCATTCGAAAAGCTATTAGGTGATTTGTCCGGGGCCTTTTCCCGGCGGATAAATATACAACACAGAATGGTCTATCAGATTTTTGATGATGAAAACGTAGTTAAAATAATCAGGATGTGGACCCATTATGAATGACAAAGTCTGAATAGACTTCTGTAAGGATTTGAAATGAGTTCAAAAATGAAGATTGGAATAATTATCTGCGATCGCTACCGCCGCTGTTCGGGCGGGAAATGTTTACGCGCGATGAGGAACAAGGAAGGTGCCTTCAGCATATACGCCGACAACGAACTGGAGTTGGTTGGTTACACCTCTTGCGATGGGTGCCCTGGCGGCAACATCGAATATGCGGGCGAAGAGATGGTGAAGAATGGCGTAGAGGTTATTCACCTGGCTACTGGCCTGGTCGTTGGCTATCCACCCTGTCCCTATATCGATACATTCAAAGCCTTCCTTGAAAAACGCTATGGGGTCAAGGTTATTGTGGGCACGCATCCTATTCCTAAGAAGTATCTTGATATGCACACTTATCTTGGAACATGGGAGGATCCTGCATGGAAGCCACTTATAGAGCCTACAATGGCAAATGAAGTGACCCGTGCGAATTACGAATAGGGCACATTGCTGAAGTCCTATCTGCATCCCTTGATGAATTGCCGTCCGAGGGAGATAGGGGACATTGGTGAAAAGTTGAAATGTTTATGTGATCAGGAGAAATTTTGTCAATCTTTCACCAACGTCTTCAAAATCCGTCCTTAGACATACAAGGCATTGAAAAGGAGGAAGCATGTTAAAACCAATAGAGATCGACCCAAAAACATTTCTTCGTGAGCATTGCAGCCTACCTGCACTGCCTGAAGCAGTGATGCGTATTCAGGGAATGATGCAAGACGACGCAACAAACAGCGCAATGGTAGCAGAGATCATATCCGGAGATCCAGCGATAGTTGTCCAAGTATTAACGGTTGTTAACAGCGCATATTACTCACTCCCCAAGACTACTTCAAACATGAAGTATGCTGTTGCATACTTAGGGTTTAGTGTAATACAACGGATTGTGATCTCTGTCGGTGTTATTAATGCAATGGGAATCAAAGAAAAGAAAGAGCTTAATAACTATTGGTACCACTCTTTCTTTACAGCTCTAACCACGAAGTATTTGGCTAAGAAATTTTGGAGTTACTTAGATCCTGATGAGCTATGGACAGCATCCATACTCCATGATATTGGTAAGTTGGTATATATTAAATTCTTCCCTGAGCATTACAAGGAACTCAAACGGTATTGTGAACAAAATGGTTGTTTATTCTCAGAAGCAGAAGAACATTATAAACTACCTGATAGCTCCTACTTAGGTTCGCTGCTATGTCATCATTGGAGGCTGCCTAGGAAAGTCGAGGATGCATGTGGATATCACAATCTATCCCATATATCTAAACAAGGATCAGATTTTCAGACAGTAATCGCCTTAGGAAATCTTCTTGCAACGTTGTCCGCAGGTGGATTAAACGAATCTTGTAAAAACAGGATAAAAGAAGTAGCTGAGGATATTCTTGAATTGTCTCCAGACAAATTTATTTCAATCATGGCGGATGTTTATGATTTGAAACCAGAAGTAGAAAAGTTTTTGAAAAGTTTATGATGAAGACATGTATTGTATCAGTAGTGTCCAATTAACCCTATCGTTGCATAAATAATACGCCGAGTATTGATAAAAATATTATTATTCAAGGGGCTTGGCTGTTTCCGAAACGATTGCTGAAATTCCCATATAGTGCGTTTCTCAAAGGGTTTTAAATTCGCCGTATTATTTACCCGTTGGGAAAGTCGATGATACAGCATCTCCTTTGTTGTCAAGGGTTCGCGGTAGACGACTACAGCTTCACCCTTGACGCCTCGGATCTGCAGCATCCTCGACTTTTGCAACGTTAGGGTTAAGAATCGAGCTCCCCCTTTTCCCCTCAGCCTTTATCTTTCATTCAACCTCTGCCGTCCGACATCCCCTCTCTGTTGCCTGTCATTAGACTTCTGCATGCGGTCCTCCGACCGTCCTCCTTTGTTCCCTGATTTCTGGACCTTGTCCATTGACCGCTGTCCCCTGACCTCTGACTTCTGCCCTCTATCTTCCGACTTCTGAGACTTGTTCCACGAGCGCGACAAATCATCTTTTCTCTGCAGGGGCTCAACATCGGGGTTCGGTTTCGGCACCTTGTACCGAGCGGGCAGGGCTTTTTTTCGATCCGCTTTTTCGTTTGACCTGTCCATAATCGGGGATCTGGAAAATTTTTCTTTGTTCGGCCCTGGTTTTTTTGAAGCCTTTTCCTCCGGCATATTCTGCCGTTGGGTCTCTCGACTCTGACGTTCCTTTTGATATGTGCGAACCTCTTTCTCCCGTTGCGAGAATTCCCTTCGCTCTTTTTCGCTCAGGGGCTTGAAGCGATAGGCACTGGCCTTGGTTTTCCCGGCACGGTCGAGCGGCATGACAAAGTCGAGCCGTTCGGGTCCTGACGATCTGCCTGCCTTGTCAGGCCCTGTGCGGTGATCAAAGCTCCGGGGCGGTCGTAACCCTTCGTGTTCTCGACGCTCACGAAATCTTGTCTGCAAATGGTTCTCCCACTCGTGATCGTTCCGATGATTCCAGCGTTGATGGGCATAGATGGGATCATAGACAACCCGTCTCGCATGCAGCGAAAACCATGGATAGATCCCCTTTCTGTAATACCGGGGCGCGTAATAATTTCCATAATAATAGTGGCAATACCGGGGTCGCAGAAACAGGGCGTCATCAAATATGTTCAGATCAATCACAAAGCCGGGTGAGAACGAAAAGGTCAACCCAAGATGCACCCGCAGCGGAAAAAAAACCGGCGCGAACAGAACTCCACGATGGATGACGGTATAGTCCCAGTACCCACCCACAAAGATATATCCACGCGGCGTCCAGTTATAGTGGACAGGCACCCAGATCCAGTCCGGGTGCACGACGGCCCAATAGCCGGGCCGCCAGGCATAGCGTCCATATTGCCATACCCAGCAACCGGGTATCCAGGTATAATCCGGCGAAGGTGCATTACTACTGGGTCCGACTTCTACCGATTGAGGCGGCTCGGGCAGGTATTCCGTCTCTTTCGCCTTCACACTCGGCCCAGTATCCGGAAATCCACTGATATCCCTGTCCCGCGGGGGTCCAATAACCGGGGACCCACTGCCGACCCGGCGGCAGTACTCGCCAAATTCCACTTACCCAGATATATTCGTTCCTTTCATCATCCCAGGCCCAGTAACCGGGAATCCACTGAACGTCCCCTTCAGGTTTCTGTTCGGGCGGAATCTCTTCGATGAGGGCTGACGGTGCCTTGGGCGCCACGATTCCCGGCTCAGGATCCAATGCCACTGCCTCCGCAAATGCCTCATGTATGGGACCCGAGGCAAGCACTTGAACATCTTCCTCCGGCACCGGGGCTGTTTTCTCGGCAGCGACAATCGGTTGTGGGCCGAATCCTAGTCCAAATGCCGTCAATGCCACAATCATACAAAAACATTGGATAAATCTCAGTTTCACCATGGATCTCTCCTTTATTATTTTGGTATTATCAACGCAATCACGTCAGACTATCTTCATGGTAGTAATGGACTCTAACCGACTACTCACGTGTGATTAATGGGTTAAAGATAATGATTTTTTCTTGACCTGCAACTATATAGACGCACCAATAGGGTTTTAGTTTACATTACAGGCATGGAGGTTGGCCACGGTCGGATCAACTCGGGATTTCCGGGACATCCTAAAATTTTAAGTTTCTATTAAGACAATAAATTTAATGGCCACGCAGTCGCTTTGACAATGAGCCCTTTATATGATATCAAATCTTGAATATTAATACTTTTAGTTTTATTTTCAGCTTGTTAGCATCGTAGTCAAATCTTGATTTGTGATGATAGAATCCATAGAATGCCTGATAATCTGTTAATAAAGTGCACAATTTTCTGCACATACCCTCTGGGGTCGGACCGAGATAATATTCTAAAAAACACATAAAATTATAATTTTGAGGGGCATCCTCGACTTTTGCTCAATTAAGGTGTAATTACTGGCTGGTGGCTCAAAATATTGCAAAAGGAGAGCCTGATCATGTATTATTTTCAAATGACCGCCCCTTGCGGTCTGGACTGCTTCAATTGCTGTTATCTTGACAGAATGGGAAAGCTAACATGCTTCTGCACCGGATTTGGGCCACTGCGCGATGCCCACCGACTCGTGCAAAATTCAGGTAAAAATTTATAAGTTTAAGGTTCATGAATGCATGAAAATATCTAAGATTCTAAATTCACCAATCATCTTTCCCATTATCTTCTTTATACTCGTCATTTTATTCGGTTCTATTCTTCTTCATATCTCTGAAAAAAGTAAGGTTGATTCATTATCGTGGACAGATTCCATATTTACAGCAACTTCCGCAGCCTGTGTGACGGGATTGGTCGTTGTTGATACCGGTTCATATTTCACGGTGTTTGGTAAAACCATTATATTGTGTTTAATGCAAGTTGGCGGCCTGGGTATTATGACCTTTACCAGCCTTTCAATTTACCTTTGGAGACGAAGAACGACGATTACGGATCGAATTGCAGTCGGACAGATGCTATTATATGACGCCAGGTTTAACCTTGGAAAATTTCTCATCGAGATTGTAAGCTGGACATTCATTATCGAAGCAGCCGGTGCCGCCCTGCTCTACCTGATGGCACCCAAAGCCTTTACGCCATTTTCAGCAATCTTTCATTCCGTTTCCGCCTTTTGTAATGCGGGTTTTTCTTTGTTTACCAACAGTCTCATAGCGTGGAAAGGTGAGTGGGGGATAAACCTCGTGTTTATCGCTTTGATTTTCATAGGAGGGATCGGATTCTCGGTATTTGTTGAATTCAAGAATTTCGTGATGCAAAGCTTAAAGTTGCGCCCGACCCCGCACAGTAAGGGCGTAAGCTGGTATGCAAAGATTGTTTTTCGAACCAGTTTCTTCTTGATAATTCTTGGCTGGATAGCCATTTACTTGGCTGAATTTGTTGGATATAATAGAATGATGGTGCTGGACCACGCGATTTTAACCGCCTTGTTTCAATCCGTGACATCCCGAACAGCAGGATTTAATACGCTCGATATCGGCCAAATGACAAATGTTTCTTTAATCATTCTTCTTTTTCTGATGTTTATTGGCGGTGCACCCGGCTCCTGCGCGGGGGGTATAAAAGTAACGACATTTCGAGTTCTGGCAGCTGCAATTTGGTCGCAACTGAAAGGCAAGAAACAGGCGGTGATAGGAAAATTTGCTGTAGACGAAGCAACCGTAAAAAAGGCCATGGTTTTGTTTGTTCTTGCTATTATAATAATTTTTCTGGCTGTATTTTTGCTGGATTTCACGGAAGGTGGAGCTAAACCGCATTATCAAGTCAGAGGACAATTTTTAGAAATTCTTTTTGAATCTGTTTCGGCTTTTTGCACAGTGGGCTTAAGCACAGGTCTTACTTCAACGCTCTCAACTGCCGGCAAATGGATTATAATCTTTTTGATGTTCATTGGCCGCCTTGGCCCTTTTGTACTGATTAACGCATTGCAGAGTGTTCAAGAGATTCAGTATTATAACCTTCCGGAAGAAAATGTGATGATCGGCTGATAAGGAGAATTACATATGATTATCAAACCGCAAATCTGTGTTATCGGTCTCGGTAAATTCGGGTATAAATTTGGTGTTTCCCTTATAAATTTGAAGCATCAGGTAATAGGTATTGATTCTAATTCCGCAAATATTCAAAGAGCGCAGAAAATTTTATCCCAAGTGTATGAGGCCGATGTTTCTCAAAAAAAAGCGCTTGAGCAAATCGGGCTATCCGAAATTACCCATGTTCTTGTCAGTGTAGGCGATTCTATTTCCACCAGTGCGATGACGACGATGTATCTGAAGGAAATGAACGTACCAAATATTTGGGTTAAAGCAATCAACGAAGATCATGCCAAGCTGTTACGTAAAATCGGCGCCGATGAAGTCATCATTCCAGAGCATATCGCCGCAAATCAACTGGCAGACAGGATTGATATACCAGGAATAATTCAACGGCTGCCCTTCGATTCGGAAATGATTATTCGGGAAATTACCATTGAAAAACTCGCACAAAAAACGCTTCGAGAGATCGATTTAACCAATACGCTGAATTGCCAAATCATAGCGGTACGAAAACATAACGAATCGAATTATCGATATATACCCAAAGCCGATGACACATTGTTTGCGGGAGACATCGTCATTGTTATTGGAACAAAGAAATCATTATCAAAAATCAATCCATAATATGATTACGTTTCACATAACAATTATTGGCCCGACAAATTTAAATCCTCTCTTTTTTTCAAAATTGTCAGCCAGCTTAATCCTGCCTGAAATCCCTCAAGGATGAGAAATTCAAAAAGTTTTTTGTCATTATACAGCGGGGTGCCCCATTCTTTATCATGATATTTTATAAGAAGAGGATCTCCTTTTGGCCAGGAACAGGCTTGTTTATTGTTTTTCATTGTATTTTCTAAAATCCCGTTTACATAAACCACTTTTTGGTGTGATGGACAAGGTCGCCATATTCTTTGATAAAGGATAATTCTTCTTCATTTAAAGGCCCTTTGCGGACTTCAGCAATGTTTTCTTCAAACTGCCTGGTATTGGCAGGGGCTGTCATACAGACATGCACATGCGGATTGGAAAGCACGAAACGATAACACAGCCCCGGGGTGGGTATGGGACGGTCTTTGGGCCAAGTTTTATGTCGCCGGATAAGATATCCCCAGCGGGTTGCCGTGTAACTGACGACACCGGGATTGTATGCAGGCAAATGCGGAAAGATATCGTGCTCCGCACCACGGTGGGCGGCGTTGTACCGGATCATATAGACATCCAGTTCGTTCTCGGCAGCCAATTTGCCGGCAAACCGACGGTCATGACAGGACATTCCCACATAACGAACCTTTCCTGTTTTTTTCAATCCGCGCAACTCTTCACGCAGATATTCCGGGAAGTGTCCGGGTTTTGTCACGCCCAACAATAAGAAAATATCAATATAGTCGGTTTTAAGTTGTCTAAGACGCTTTTCTACGGTTTTTCGAAGGTTTTGATGAGCGACGAGCAGGTTATAAGCGCCGGTTGCAACAACATAACGCTCGCGTTCTTTTTTGAAGACATCCCGCAGAACAGATATCATCTGATTGTCGAATCCGTAACCGAAAAAATAGTTAATCCCCTTGTCAATGGCGTTATATATTGTCTTTTTGCCGGGCCAATAGGAGGCGGAAAGTCCCAAACGATGAACTTTGAGCCCGGTGTCACCCAGTGTTGTTTCAAGGAAATTGTATGACATAGTTCAATATCCTTATTCACAAGTATGAATGTTTTCTCACCAAAATAAATACTACTTGCAAATCCGTTGTCGACTAATTAATATACCATTGATATAACGACATAAACGACAGTAAATATCAAGGGTTAAATTCATACAGGAAATTAGACGATGCCGATAACATCAGAAGTTGACAAAACAAAAAACTTGGTCATTTATACCCTGACCGGAGCGCTGACTTTAGATGATATTCAAAGTACAATAAAATGGATATGGAGAATTTAGAAAAAGCGCTAAAATCTTTTATGGCCGGGGATATCCCTGTTTCAGATTTGGCTCATATCCTTTTCCGCGTTTCTCATTGCGAGAGGATTAATTGTCAGGAGCTGGCGTCAGCAACTTATGGCAGTGTGGATGAGGTGCTTTTGGCTCTATGGGAATGGAAACTCGTTATACCTGTTCGATCATCCCGGTGTTCGGAATGGGATTCTCGGATTTTGTCGGCAGAACCCGAGGAATTCTATGAAATGCCCAATATTTCAAAAACACTGGTGAAAAAGGGGATAGAGACTGGAACATGGGATAGTACGTCAGCTATCCTTGATCTGTTTCAATGTATGGGCGAGCCGAAATGGGAAAAAATGCCGGACCTGATTCTCTCCATTAAAAAAAATACAGTGCACAATACGATTAACGGCGCCAGGATCGGTGTTCTTTGCATCCAAAACGGATTGAAGGATAAGACAGGTGCCATGATCGCCATATTAAAAGGGGCCGGTATCATCAGTCCCAAGCTGGCGGCCATCAGCCAGATGGCTAAATCAAGATCCCCTCTTTATGAATTCAACCCCAGTGTATATGCAGAGCTTTAAACCTGAATCTTGCATGAAAATTAATGAGAATCTTTAAGTTACTCGTTCAAAATTCAGGTTAAAATACTGCACCTGGAGGGCCATGATGGAAAACAATCTATTTAATGTACTTTTGAATCTTTTTTCTAAAAGCGATGCCTTTTTACTGGCAGAGCTTCTGAAGGATAACCTGTATAAAGAAACGATCCGTTACCAAGAGATCGATATCGTGGAGAGTCAAAAAAAGGATTTGATGCTTTTGGCCTTTGAAGAGCGGATCCTGATCCCGGTCAAATCCCGGAGCGGCCCTGCGTGGGAAGACAAAATCCTTGATTTCAGAAATGAGGGGCGCTATTTTATTCCGCCTGTTGTCAAGGCGATTGTAAGCACGATCCGTGATACCGGGAAACCTTCTTGTGATACTGCTGTCAGGAAGACTTTAGCGAACGTGATTCAGGAAGATATCGGTGGTTTTATTAAATTATTGCAGACAACCATGAAACATGCGGACAATTATATTTTTCATTACATCAGGGTAGATATGTCATCTACGGGATTATGAGCCCTTGCCCCCAGAAATCTCTGATGACCGGCTTGTCATGGTATGAGATAACCTGTACTGGGCATTCTTTATAGCACGGTTATGATAGCCGCCTGTCTCGATTTCCGAGGCAGACGGCTATCTTGTTTTGGGGTATACTCGACTTTCGCTCAATTGAAGTTGAAGTTTATTTCAAAAGAAATTCAACTTGAATCACGGTTTTGATCCCCTTTTCGGGTGCTGGAAAGCACAGCTTTTTAAGTTCCTGAAGCATGCAGGTCTCAAACGCCTTGGCGTTATTGACACCTTTATCCAGATGAACGTTTATGACCTGACCGACAGGATCTACGACCAGTCTGAAAACAATCTTTCCTTTCAATTGAGATTGTTTTTTCAGTGCCTGTTTGTAGCAGGTATTAAAAGAGTGCCTCTGTTTTTCTAAAAGTTCCCGGATGGATGTTTCAGACAAACCTCCGGTAACCGTAATTTCTCCCAGTTCGATGACGTTCTTATCACGGGCAGCAGCATCCATTTCAGGCTCAGTGATCAGCCGATCTTCCTTTTTTTGCGCCATACTTTCTTCAACAACTTTACTTCTCATGCCCAATACCGAGGGCGCAGGGCCATGGAAAGAAAAAGCTTTTCCGGAAAAAGTCCTGTTTTCTCCTACCGCATAGTCGGAAACACCCTGGGGCAGGGGAAGGGCCTGTTTGACGGTGACCAACTGTCCATCCTGAGCGCGAATCTGCGTATCCACAGCAACAAATGAGGTGTATGCGGTCAGGAGGTTGTAGGTTAGACCAAGGTTTGTCACTTCTTTGACCCGTTCGTCCTGTTTGTTGAGTCTGTTGTAGTCGTCTAACAAGGCAATCCGGTGCCGCGCCCAGAGGTAGCGAAGGGCCGAGTTTGATTCCAGGGCCTTTGTTTTAGAAACATCGATTTTTTTCAAAAAGCGGTGTTTGCCGGTGTAACCCTGTAAAGAAATGGTGCCGAGAGGGCTGCCGCGCCATTTACCGAAAACAATAACAGGGCGATCAGCCAGCACGTCGGGAATACTTGGCGGTTCCAGGTCGTAAGCCTTGAATTCGCCGAAGTCGACCTTGATTTCCGTTAATACCGGTGATTCAATAAGTTTGCGGAATTTTTTTGCCGTTATCAGTGCCTGATCAGGTTTTGTGATGACAAAGGGTTCTCCCATTCCTATTCTGGCCATGCCTTCGATCAGATGCCGGTTGACACTCGAGCCGATGCCGAAAGCAAACATATTGGCATCGCCGAGATTCTTTCGCATCAGGTCAAAAACCTTTGCTTCAACGGAAACAAACCCGTCAGTAGCGATGACGATGCTTCGAGAGAATCCTTCGGTTTTAGAAAGAGAGAGTGCTTTTTGAAGTGCCGGCAAAAGCTGGGTACCACCACCACCCCGCTGTTGTTCAATGGTGTTTATGGCACGGGTGATATTTTGGGAAGTGGCCGGCAAAGATTGTTCCGCCATCAACTGGGAACCGCCGGCAAACAAGAGAACATTGAACCGGTCTGTTGGGCGAAGGTCGCTGATGAGATCCTTGAGTAATTTTTTGGAAATATCCAGAGGAAAGCCGTGCATGGATCCGGATACATCAACGATGAAGATATACTCACGGGGCGGGATCTGGCTTTTTAATACCTTTTTGGGGGGCTGCATCATGAGCAGGAAAAATTTTTCATTTTCTCCTTCAAAAAGGAGAAGGCCGGTTTGAATCTTATCGCCGGCAAGCCGATATTTCAAAACAAAGTCCCGGTTGCCGCCCTGGTTTTCTGAGGGATCAAGATTAATGGTGGCAAAGGAAGGACTCTTGTAATCGATCCGGATCTTGTGTGAAGTACAGGCAATGTCTTTAATGGGAAGACCTGCTGCAATATGGACAGACATATTAAACATATAGGTCGGCGGTTCTCCCTGACGGAGATAAGGATTTGAAGTCCATGTTTCAGCAGATCCCGCTTCATCGGACTGCTGATCCACGTACCGCGGCCCCACAACCGTGGGATAGGCGAATTCGTAAACTTTGTCCGTGGGAATCAGAAGTTCGGTATATTTGAGTTCAACTTTTATGACATCGGATGGCAGGATATTGGCAACATTCATCTGAAAAACATTCGGCCGGTGTTGTTCCAGAAGCGATGCGCTTTTTCCGGCCTGTTTTGCCTGATTGTATTCATGTCTCGCCTGCTCACGCTCGCGAATATTGGCTGTGATGGTCCGTTCGCCGATGGTCATTTTCATCCCGTAAACAGCGGCTTTTGTGGATGCCGGAAAGACATAGATGGCTTCCAGCGGCTTTTTACCTTCGTTTTTATAGACCTGTGTGACATTGACATCGGCAATGACCCCTGAAATATGGACTTCAGCATGTGTGGATTTCAAAGGGAGTCGATCCACATCCGGGTCATGGCTCTTGATCAGGAAATAGGGGGACAAGGTTTTGTCAACATTGGTTTCTTGCTGTGCGTACGAAACAGCGGTTGTCATCAGAAAAACAGCGAGAACGACGATGATACAAAATTTTTTCTTGAGAGTCATTTTTTTTACCTCCTATATTTTTTTGTTCTTTGGTTTCATTAGACAAGGAGGTTACAAAAAGGTTCCCAAAAAAATATTTGGGCAACAACCCGTTGAGTTTGAACTTAGGGGCTTCGCCCCGGAGGGAATAATGGAGTAATGGAGTGATGGAATGGTGGAATATTGGAATTATGGATTCTGGGTTAATAAAATTTTGGATTAATGGTAGAATTTGTGTTGAGGGTATAATTAAAAATGGATAAGATCCTTTTAAAAACCAACCTTCCAGTATTCCACCATTCCATTATTCCATATCCGAGACAAGCGTACGAGCCTCATATAGTGTCCTATATTTTCATTAAGTTGTAGAATTTCCGAGACGTTTAACTATTCCGGGTAGGTGAAATTGATCAGAAGCTTTACCGTTTCAAGGCTTTCGTCGGAAAGGGCGGGCGGCGGGGTTTTGAAAAAGGCCAAACGGGTGAGTTCTCTGCAAAAAGATGCATAGTTTTTGGCAGGTATTTGAACATGAATCGATTTTAATTGATCTTTTTGTTTGTGGTATTCCTTTGTCAAAATTTTGCCTTTTAAAGGCCAAATAATATGGTTCAAACTTAAAAGCAGGTCGTCGACCTGGTATTTCTGTCCGGCCTCAATTTTTCCTTCCAAAAAATCTTTATCGGTCCTTTCCTTTTCAATCGTTTTTTTATCGCCTTCAGGCAAAGGCGTCGTTTGCATGGCAATATCCGGTGCATAAGCACCGCCGATGACGACGGGTTTGAGCAACAGGGCAAGTTCTATGGGTTGACCTTTTCGAGCAGATGGCCTTGCCTTTGCCAAAAAAGAAGAAGACGGTTCAGATTCCCTTTGAATAGAAGGTTGAACGAGTGTTTTTTCCCTGGATCTTTGGAACGGCATACGCTGTTCGCTGTCCGACAACCTTCCCGGGACTTCTTCAAGAACTGGGGCCGGACGTTTTGTTTTCGTTTTAAATTCAGGTGTTAGATGATCTGCTTTCGATTTATCGACGAACCATTCGGATTTGGATGCTTTTAAAGGCTGCGTCTTCTGATATTCTGATTTTTGAAGGCTTAAAACCATAACAACAAGGATAGATGCGGTGGCTGCTGCTGCCAGTTGCAATGGAATTTTAATTTTAAAAGGAACAAACAGTTTCCTGAAGAGCCGGTTCAAATCTGAACGCTGTTCCATGCGTTGGTGGATTTTTTCTAAAAAATCGGCCGGGGCCTTCACCGGTTCAAGAGCGTTCAATTCTTCAACCATTGCACTCAATGAAACAAGCGTTTCCTTACAGTTCTCGCAGGCTAAAAAGTGTTTTTCAACCACTTGAACGGCTTTTGCATCTAAAGTGCCATCGATATATTCGGACAATAATTCCTGAATTCCGGCACAATCCATTTTATATCCTTCCTTTAAGTTGGTTTTTCAGTGCCAGCCTTCCCCTTGCGAGCCTCGATTTAACGGTACCAGTGTTCAGACCGGTGATATCTGAAATATCCTGGTACGAAAGTCCTTGGATGTCACGCAGCACCACCACTCGGTTTTGTTCCACGGGCAATGAATTGATGGCTTTTTGAATCCGCATCATTCTCTCCTTTTTTTCAAGTGCCATTAGCGGAGTTGGAGAGCCGTTCACAATTTCGGAAAAAGGGTTGCCGTTTTTTGAGCCATTCGAGGTTTCGAGTGAAACAGTCTTTTTCTTCCATCTGTATCCATATGATTTTATTCTGTTTTTACACGTGTTGATGGCAATCCGATAGAGCCAGGTGGAAAATGCCGATTCAAACCTGAATTTTTTTATCGATTTGAAGACTTTTATAAAGGTCTCCTGGGCGCAGTCGTTGGCGTCCTGATAATCTCCCAAGAACCAGTAGACCAGGTTGAACAATCGATCTTTGTGTTTAAGAACCAGTTCGTCAAATGCAGCCATATTACCCGCTTGAACAGCCCGGACCAACACAGTGTCCTTGCGGGATGAACCGCTTGGCTTTTTTATGCGATTATTCATTTGATTTAGACAAGATTTATTTCAAAATGTTCCGACGCGATTCAACCGCCGGTTTCAAATCCGGTCGAATTAAAAGTTGCTTGATCAATTTTTCCTATCATGTAAAAAATATAGATTCAACGTGAAATGATCATACTAGGACGCTTTAGATGCCGTTAATTTCGAATTCAGACTACACTCCATTATTCCATTATTCCCTCCGGGGCGCAGGCCCTACCCTCCGGCCTGGAAGCCCTACGGGCTGGAAGCGGGGCCGGAGGTCAATTGAGACAAAGCCCCTCAGTCATTTACGGCGACAGGTCTCGATTTGATAACGGACATATTTGCCGGCAGCCGGTGTTTGTCTGAAAAAGTTGTCAAAATATTGACGGAAAACGATTTTCCTTTCAATCTCAAAGGCGCTCTTTTATGTAAAATTTGGTCAACCAATTGAAAAATAGAATGTATTTTGTTGCAGAGTGTTTTAAGTAAAACCGTGGCATGATTCATGCAAATACACGCACCTAAGCCTGTTTCATTCTTTCCCATATACTTATGGGGTTGCATAAAAACAAAATATCGTTTAAACAATGGGGAAAATTACGATATCCAGAGGCATGACGATGAAAAGAATTTTATATGCAGTTTTAGTGTTGCTGCTCATGAGCCAGGTCGGCTGGTCGGATGACAAAAATGCGGCAAAAGAATTGCTGACAACTAAAATTGAAGCGGCACTTGCCGTATTGCAGAGAAAAGATCTCGTTCAACAGGAGAAAAATAAACAGGTTGTAAAAATCGTAGAACCGATCTTTGACTACAATCTAATGGCAAAACTCGCGTTGGGCAGAAAGTACTGGCCCGACCTTTCAGAAAAAAATAGGGAGAGATTTGTCGATCTTTTTGTTGCACGGTTAAAGACTTCGTATATTGATAAATTATCCCTTTATACTGATGAAAAAGTTGCCTATGAAACGCCTGTTCAAGAAGGGATAAAAATTCAAATACCGACCAGCGTGATTTCTAAAAACAACAGTATCGCCATGATGTACAAACTATACAAGTCGTCAAATAGCTGGAAAATTTATGACATAGAGATAGAAGGCGTCAGCCTCATTTCAACATATCGATCTCAGTTTTACGACATACTCAGCAAAGGCACCATTGACGATCTTCTTTTGAAACTCGAAAAACCGGAAATTAAATAATCACTTTTTAAAACCAGCTTTATTCGAATGCGCCTGTTTCAACAATTCATATGAACACATCGTCTTCGTTGCTCACACAGTTTTTCGATAAGTTTATTTTAACACGGCCCAAAGTTGTTATTATCTGTCTGGTCGTGCTGGTTTCTTTTTTCGGTTATGCTGCAAAGGACTTTAAGCTTGACGCATCGGCGGAAACCCTGATGCTCGAGAATGATAAGGACCTTCAGTATTCACGAATCATTGATTCCCGCTATGGACTGCAGGATTATTTAGTGATGACTTATGCCCCGAAAGGGGATCTGTTCGACAATGTCACCCTTTCAAAACTCTCTCGCCTGTGTGATGACCTAAAGAAGTTAAAAAATGTTTCGACGGTTGTTTCGATACTGGATGCCCCGCTGTTGGAAAGCCCGCCGATTCCGATCAAAGAACTGACCGGAGACATTCCCACCATAGAATCCTCCAGGGTCGACAAAAAGCTGGCAAAGATTGAATTTAAGAACAGTCCGCTGTATCAAAATCTTCTGGTAAGCCCGGATATCAAAACCACCGCAATGCTTATCTACTTTCCCATCGATGAGGTTTACCGGGATCTGCTGAACACTCGTGACCGTCTCAGGCAGAAAAACGCCGAAGGATCTCTAACGCCGAAGGAAGCTCTTGAATTCAAAAGCGTCATTGAGCAATTTAGAAACCATCGGGATCAGATGAAGAAGATGCGGCATCAGGACATTTCCTCTGTCCGTGCAATTATGGATCATTATCGTGATGACGCCGACCTCTTTCTCGGAGGCGTCAGCATGATTGCGGACGATTTGATCAGCTTTATCAAAAATGATCTCAAAGTATTCGGTTTCGGCGTATTGTTTTTTTTGATCATTACGTTGGGCATTATCTTCAAAAAAAAGCGCTGGATATTTTTGCCCATCATCTGCTGTGCCTTTTCAGTGGTTTCCATGATGGGTCTGCTGGGTCTGTTCGACTGGGAAGTCACCGTTATATCGTCTAATTTTATTTCGTTGCAGCTCATCATTACCATGTCAATCACTATTCACCTAATCGTGCGTTACCGGGAACTATGTATAAAAAACCCTGAGGCCTCACACCGTGAACTCGTTCTCGATACGGTCAGCTTAATGGGCAAACCCTGCTTGTATACCGCCTTGACGACCATTGCCGGGTTCGGTTCGCTGCTGCTTTGCAATATTCTTCCGGTGATTACTTTTGGATGGATGATGAGCGCCGGCATTCTCGTATCCCTGGTCATGACATTCCTCCTTTTCCCTTCCATATTGGTGCTGATGAGCAAAGAAACGCCGGCCGCCGGAAAAAAACCACACTTTTCACTGACTCCCTTTTTGGCAAGGTTTACCGAAGCACACGGTCTGTTAATATTGGTAATAAGCGCCATCGCTCTTGTTCTAACCGCCGTCGGCGTAACGAGACTAACGGTTGAAAACAGCTTTATCGATTACTTTAAACACACCACCGAGATTTATCAGGGCATGAAAACCATTGACCAAAACCTGGGCGGCACCACTCCTTTGGATATCATTATCGATTTTGAAACACCTAAAGCAATAAAACCAATCCCCGCACCTAAATCCGTTCAAAACAAAGGCGATGAATTCGATGCATTCAATGAGTTTGACAAAGCGGAAAAAGAAGATAAATACTGGTTTACGTTGGAAAAAATGACCCTTGTCAAGAAAATCCATGATGATCTTGCCCGTTTGCCGGAAACCGGTAAAGTGCTTTCGTTGGGGACTCTTTTGAAGATGACCGAAAAACTCAATAACAATAAGCCCCTTGATAATTTGGAACTGGCCCTGCTCTACAACGAACTTCCCGACCGGTTCAAAGGCATGGTTTTAACACCCTACGTGTCCGTCGATCACAATCAGGTCCGTTTCTCAGTCCGTGTCAGGGATTCCGAAAAAACATTGAAGAGAAATCAGCTGCTAAAAAAGATCCATGAAGACCTGGTGAGCAAATTCGGGTTGAATGAGAATCAAGTCCATTTGACAGGAATGTTGGTATTATACAACAACATGTTGCAAAGCCTTTTCAAATCACAAATTAAAACCCTGGGAGTGGTTATTCTGGCCCTAATGGGCATGTTTATGATTTTGTTCAGATCGTTGAAAATCGCACTGATTGCCATTTTCCCCAATCTGCTTTCCATCGGCGTGGTACTCGGCGTCATGGGCTGGCTGAATATCCCCCTTGATATGATGACCATCACCATTGCTTCCATCAGTGTCGGAATTGCTGTGGATGACACCATTCATTATATTCACCGGTTTAGAAGAGAGATTCGTTTGGATCAGGATTATATTCGGGCGTTGCACCGGTGCCATGGAAGCATCGGCCACGCCATGTTTTACACGTCAGTGACCATCATCATCGGTTTTTCAATCCTGGTATTGTCCAATTTTATCCCCAGCGTATATTTCGGACTGCTGACGGGATTGGCCATGTTTATTGCCTTGATGGCTGCCCTGACGCTGTTACCCCAACTTTTGGTCGTTTTTAAACCGTTTGGTCCCGAAACAAAAGAGAACCCGAAGGACGCCCAGTGATATGCTGAAAAAACAATTTTTCCATCTGCTGCCGATACTTTTGCTTTTCACTTTGTTGTCTACCGGGTGTGCTCACAAACCACTGAACTCCCTACATGAAAAAGCTAACGATACTGCACTCGATCAAAATAGAACGACAACAGCAGACAAGACAGAAGAGATGTCTCAAAATCCGGATGTTGGAGATAATTTTGAAAAGGGACTTTTTGAAGAAGAGTTTGAAACGAGGCAATTGCAGGTGGCAGATCCTTTGTATATCTGGAACAAGGGAATGTACCATTTCAATGACAAGCTATATTTCTGGTTGCTCAAGCCACTGGCAAAAGGATACACGACGATTACTCCGGATATTTTCAGGGCTGGTGTGAGAAATTTTTTCTATAACCTGATGATGCCGATGCGATTTGTCAACTGTATTCTTCAGGGCAAAGGAAATGCTGCTGCAGCTGAATTTGCCAGGTTTGTTGTAAACACCACAATCGGTGTCTTAGGATTGGGAAATCCGGCAAGTCAAAATCCTGAACTTAATCCTTCCGATGATGAGGACCTTGGCCAGACATTCGCTAAATATGGCATCGGCAATGGATTTTTCCTTGTATGGCCGATTCTGGGACCTTCAACACTGCGTGATTTTGTAGGATCGTTAGGTGACGCATATTTAAATCCACTCACTTATATTGACCCTTTTGAAGCGCAAATGGCTGTCAGGGGGTTTAACCTCGTCAATAAAACCTCTTTTCATATCGGTGAGTATGAGGCATTAAAAGAAGCGTCCGTAGATCCTTACGTTGCAATGCGGAACTCCTATCTTCAGTATAGAGAGAAGAAGATAAAACAATAATATACTTTAAAGCCGCCGATCCGTTTTTACGATGCGTACAGAGCGGATTTAACCTTGATCCGGGATGATTTTCAAATCATCATTCAGACTGGCATATTTTGTGCATATTTTGGGTTCTGGAAAAAGGAGTTGAGTTTACATCATGCTTGTTTTAATAGACGGGCAAATTTTTTAGGAGCAGAAATAAAACTTTGAATTTGTCTATAGATCGACGACGTTTTTTAAAAATCTGGGCGCAAGCGGCTTTGTGCAGCGCATTCCCCGTATCGGCCATGGCCTCCATTGATCGGTTATTGAGATCAAAACGTATGCTGTCCTTGTATAACACGCACACCTGTGAGAGTCTTGATGTGTGTTATTACGCCCAGGGTCAATATTCGTTCAAGTCACTGACAAAAATTGACCATATCCTCCGTGATCATCGCACAGAGGAAGTTAGACACATCCATAAAGGACTGCTGAATCTTCTTCATTCCATTTCGATGACCCTTGACCAGCCGGTCCGATTCCACATTGTTTCCGGATATCGTTCTCCTGAAACAAACGCCATTCTACGAAAAAGAAGTAAATATGTTTCCAAGCATAGTTTGCACATGCAAGGTGAAGCAGTCGACATCCGAATCCCCGGTTATGACACAAGATGGTTGCGGAACGTCTGTATGAAGCTGCAAGCCGGCGGTGTAGGGTACTACAGGAAAACCGACTTTGTACATGTGGACATCGGTCCTGTTCGGCACTGGCAAACTTAAATTAACTGCTCTAAGCCCTGGGGCGTCGCTCTTTCAATGCACGATCCAGCGGCCTGTCACGGTCGTAAATATCATGGCGAAAATTCAGCCTGCCGGTTTCCTCCACCCATGCCGTCCAATATTGTAAATGAACGGTAATGGGTCTTTTGAGCTAGACAACCTGAGGTGTTCCGTTTTCAATGGCTTCCATTAATTTTTCCCGTGTCCAACTCGGATCATCCTGCAAAAGATAGACAGCAAGGCTGATGGGTTCTTCCACTCGAATACATCCCGAACTAAAACCACGATCATTTTCTTTAAAGAGTGAACGTTTGGGCGTATCATGAAGATATACTGAGAACTTATTGGGAAATATAAATTTCATTCGACCCAGTACATTTCTTGGCCCTGGCTCCTGGCGAAGTTTGTAAGTAAAACTTCTGGGCTCGATCTTATTCCAGGCGATGGTTTCCGGATCCATTTCTACCGCATTTTCACTCCAATCTTTAAAAACCTTAATTTTTTGTTGTTCAATAACAGACCGGCCTTTTTCGTTAAGTAAATGTTTACATATATTTTAAGATATTTACTTCATAATTTTAAATGTTTAGCCAAAGGTTCGCACTGTTTATCGTTTGTGGTCATTGTGTAACTGTATGATATTATTGTTGTTATAAGTAGAAAGCTGTTTTTTGCATGGTTTTTGCAAGATACAAGGCAATATACCATAATGATAATTTCAAGTGGAATAAATACGGTCACAGGAAAGGCCTACAGCGGCCAACAGGCCGGCCATACATAATAAATATCAAACCAATGGCACAGGATTTAAGAAATGAGTAAGAACAACCTAAAGGAAATTAGAGAATCCCTTATGATAAGCAAGTCCGAGCTTTCCAGAAATGCCAACATTTCACCTCTCACCATCACAAGAATAGAGCGAGGCGAGCCATGCAGGATGGAAACAAAACGAAAGATTGTTTTGGCTTTGGGGTTGAAAATTTCAGATAAGGACAAAATTTTTGGTAAGAACAGGGTGGTATCTGTTAAAGATGGTAAGGATAGGCGCTTCGGCGCTGATCGACGTGAATTTTCATATGCTATTCACAGCCCTGAGCACAGATCTGGTAGTGAGCGGAGAAGAGACTTCCTGAAAAACTGAAAAAAGTATATAACAAGGTAAATATTTTAACGGACAGAGTCAGAGTTAGTCGGCCTATAATTAAAAGGTGAGCCATTTGGTTTTATGCATATATCGTTAATTGGCATTCCTGCCCCCTCCGTGTTCTCCCGCGCAAAGCATGCGGGAGCCTCGGTTTCCCCCACTACTAAGTCATTGAAATGACGAAGCCACTTCGCCAATATCGTTACACGAAGAAGCAAACCCCGTGAACACGTACTTAAAGTTTGACTAACATCCAATTTCTTTGATAGTCATAATGTTGCCCATTTAGTAACGTTAATAAAGCGAAACAGACCGTGAAAATATCTTGAGGTAAAATCATTTTGCCGCGATTTCTTTGGAAACGAAATTTCTCTATCCCGTTAAACAGGGAGTCGTTATTGCCAAGGCAAGGGTTACGAATCAAAGCGGAAAAATATTACAGGGCTTCGCAACCGTTTACAACGAGGAGAAAAGAGCAGTGCTTGAATTTTCATCAACCTTTAAAATGGCAAAAGAAAAAAGAATCAGAGACATCGCCTTTCAAGATGATGTTGATTCTAATCTCGATTAACGCACGAAGAATTTATTCGGCGCATAAATACAATGACTGAATTAATCGAATAATGAACTTGAAATCGATAGTGATACAGATCCTGTGCATGGTACAGCTTTGTCTTGCAGGGATTGCATCAGCCGGCCAAATCGATGACGTTCGTGCCAACGTATATGCTTGGCATAAGTCTTGGCAAAACCTTGATATAAGCAGTTACGTGTCTTTCTATAGTCCGGACTTTCGATCAGAAGGGCTTGATTACAAGGGTTGGATGCAAAAAAAGATCAAGCTTTTTAAAACCTCGGGTGATATCCAGGTGGAGATAACCGATCTTGGGGTTTTTATCGAAGGGGAACATGCCACGGCAAGGTTCGTTCAGCGGTATCACGATTCGAAGTTTTCTGATGTTGGGGAAAAAACGCTGACCATGGTCAACTCAAACGGCAAATGGAAAATCGTCTCGGAAGAGTGGAAACCACTGGTAATGTCTGCCCGAATCACCAAGGAAATGGCGCCGCGGTCAAACCCGAAGGAATTGGGTTCAGTGTCTTCTCCGGTTGATAAAGCCGGACAGGATCATGAGATTAAAGCCATTTTGCAAAATGGTATCATTATTAAAAGTATCAAATTTGAACCTAAAAAGGATCGAGAAAATGTATTTATTACTTCAAACACATTTTTTGTTCCCGAGATCCTGACGTTTGAAGGTGATAAGCCAAGGATTGTTATTGATATTAAGCCTGTTTCTTCTTGGAGCGGACGTCATAGAATCCCGGTTAAGGGAAATCTGATCAGGCAGATCCGAACACATCTGCACCCTGGCACTAAAAAATTACGGATTGTACTGGACCTTAATCCTTCGGAGAATTACTTCATAAATCAAGTCTATTACGAGAAAAAGAATATCTACTGCATTGAAGTCAGATAGTGTCCATCCATACATGGTCTTTTTTTCGCCGGACTTCGTTCTCCGCGGGTTTCCGGCTGCGGTGTACTTCGTGTACACTTTCCTGTCCCGTTGGCGGGGACCGAAAATCCTTGTGCGGCCTTGCCCAGCGAAAAAAATCCTCATTTATGAATTGGACACTTCTTACAGTTCTCAGGCCACCTTCCAGTTTTCATCCCCGAAAAACAGCGGAAGTTCGGCGGCGCATACCGGGCCTACCTTGACATGCCGTCCGCTTTGCTCAGTTAGATTGTCCCGAATCGCTGCTGCAAAGCCTGGGAGAAAAAGGGTTGACTCAGGAGCGATTTGATCTACATTCTCACGGATGATTTCCTGCATTACCCGTTCGGCGGTCATAACCTTATAGACAATTGCCATGTCTACAGTATGCCCATCCGTATTCACTACCAGATACCAGAACGGACTCAATGTGGTGGAAAGTACCGCAGTGAGAACTTCACCGGTGATCTTTGAGTTGCCGGACACCAGAATCGGTGAATCCTTTCCCGGGTGATTGATGGGAAAAAGACCCGTGGGGCCGGGGCTGGGGAGCTGCAAAACCTCCACTTCGGGCAGGATCTCCTCCGGTTTGACTGCCCAGAGCAGGGAGAAAAAACGCATCCTTGCCATCTTGCAATGTGAGGGCTTGAGTCTCCCGGAGCGAAGTTTTTCCAAAAACTCTTCCCGGCTGTGAAATCCACAGGCCCTGCAGTCATTGGAAGAGATATAAGATTCGACGTTTATTTTTTTCTCATAAAGATCTGCCCGGAGCATCACATCCTCCTACTTTCCTGTTAAATCTGTTTAGCCGTCGCATATATCTTATTTTGCATTAAAAAATTTTTCCGGCCCACTATGCTTTGCAAAAATTTAATTATACCTGAAGCTCCTTTGAAACCGATTTGTTTCAAAAGACTTAACTATTACAAAAATCAAATATCAAGTAGACGCTCAATTTCAATGGTTAAGGTTTTCAGAACTTCTCCGGCCTTTCCCATAATGATATAATCACTGATTTCTATTGAAAGGGGTGTTTTTTCAAGATTGATTTCTATGACCTTCGCACCGGCTTGCTTTGCAATCAGGGGTATAGAGGCGGCAGGTTGAACACCTGCCGACGTTCCAATGACCAGCATGGTATCACACGCCGACGCGGCCATTTCTGATCGCCGAAGATACTGTGGTGGAATCATCTCACCGAAAAAGATACATTCGGGTTTATAAATTCCGCCGCATTCACAGCGGGGAGGAATTTGTCCGATGTCGATTTTTGTTGTTTCACATCTATTGTTGCATTCCATGCATCGCTGCCATGCAAAATTTCCGTGAAACTCGATAACATCCGTATTACCGGCCATCTGGTGCAGCCCGTCGACATTCTGGGTAATTATCGTTTTTAAGATTCCCAGATTTTCGAGTCTGGCCAGTCCTTTATGTGCGTCATTGGGTCTGGCGTTGTCAATAACTTCTTTCATTTCTTTAATCAAAACATCCCAGACCTTGGCCGGATTTTTCATAAAAGCGTCAATGTGGGCATATTCCATGGGATCGAATCTTTCCCACAACCCGTCTTTCCCCCTGAAAGGGGGGATTCCGCTCTCAACGGATATCCCGGCGCCGGTTAAGGCGACAGTGTTTTTTGATCGGACAAGATCTTCGGCAGCTCGATGAATTAGTTCTTTCATTCAAGTTTAAAGATTTTTTGGAATTAATTGAAAAACTCTACAGGTAAGTACTTATTTTAGCCCTCGGTGAGTTTTTCTTGTAAATCCTTGAGTATTAGCCTCCGGCTCGGAGAGTGGAATGGATAATCTTTTTTTTTAAGCGGGTGCTGTTTGAGTGGCTTAGGGATCGTTAGAAAGAACAGGCGCATAGCTGAAATCGCATCTTTAAAAGAAATTGCAGATTGTGGGGCAAACCTATTGATTTTTTAAAAAATGATTCCTGTTCTTTCTTTACGAACCCTTGCCACGAGTTCACGCGGTTTAAAAAAAAGATTATCCATGGAGCGACTATTTAGAAAAACTCCCCGACGCCGTACTTATTTAAAGCGTGAATGTCATATCGCAGCCTACGGCGAAGCATTCAAGATTGTGGCCTCTGGCAGCGATGGTCCGCCTGCAAGACTCGACCATTTCATCAACCTGCTGATCGGTTCGCTCCTGGTTTAAATGAAACAGACCAAACTGTTTGACCCCGGCCTCAATGGCAAGATCAAGGGTTTCTGTAAATACCGAATGTCCCCATTCTATTTTGGAAGGATACTCTTCAGGGATGTACTCGGCATCATGAATCAAAAGATCAGCACCTGCGGAAAATTCCATATAATCTTTATAGGACAGACCGCCGGGGTGTATAAAACCCAGTTCATTGTCTGTCAAAAAAACAAATGATTTGCCGTCTTCCGTAAATTTATATCCGCTGCCTTTATCAGGATGGCTGATCGGGATCGGTGTTATGGTAACAGAGCCGATCTCAAACGTCGAGGTCAAGGCCTCAACATATTCCATTTTTGCGCTAATTTCAGAATATCTGACAGGAAAGCTCGGCGGGGTCATGATTCTGGAGAGTATGGTTTCCACGAATTTGCTGTGAAAGGGACATCTGTACATCATGAATTCAGCCTGTTTTTCATACAGAGGTTTGAAAAAAGGGAATCCCATTAAATGATCCCAGTGGGAATGGGTGAAAATGAGGTTGTACTTGTAGCGGTTTTCATCGATCAGTTTGCTGCCAAGCCTTCGTATGCCGGTTCCGGCATCGACAATGATAATGTCGTCACTTTTTGTTCTAATTTCTAAACAGGTGGTATCACCACCATATTTGATATATTCTTCCCCTGAAACCGGGATGGAGCCTCGCGACCCCCAGCATTTGATAATCATTGTCAATCCTTCTTTCCCAAAAAGGTATGCCAGATACCGTCACATTCCCAAGTCTTAATGATGTTTATCCGATTCTGGGATAAATTAAAGCTCACATCCCTTGCCTGGCTTCTCAGCAGACCGGAGAGAATGAACCACTTTTTATTATAAAAGCCCTGGGAAGCGGTTAGATGTTTCATAACATCATAGTGGATGTTTGCTATCACAAGATCTGAAGGTGAGTCAATAAAATCCTCTGCTCGCCCCTGAGTGACCAGAACTCTATTTTCCAAGCTGTTTAAGCGTACATTTCGCAATGCCGTATTTGCGGCTAAAAAATTAAAGTCAACGGCAAGCGTGCTTTTGCATCCAAGGAGGGATGCTGCCAATGCAAGAATTCCCGTCCCTGTCCCGATATCTATAGCAAACTCTATGCAATCACGCAAGAATACCATTTCCAGTGCTTCGAGGCAGTCTCGTGTTGTGGTATGTAAACCATTGCCGAATACAACACCGGGATCAAGCAAAATGGTAAGTTCTTTATGACATAAGTTCATTTTCTCCCCATTTTTTCTCCATGGTGGTACAATACAAAATCGACCGATTTTTTCAGGGGCTGTTTTACCTCCCTGCCATTGGTCATATGTCATATGAAATTCATCGAGAAGGGCCAAGCCGGGATTGGAACTGAGTATTTTTGAGACTTCGTCCGGGGAAGGTTTGGAAAAAAAGAGAAAAGAAAAATCATCTTCCTGCCAGTTGCCGATAAAATCGCTTCCATATATTTTATTGCCAGGTTTCAATCGGCCATAAAGATAGTAGATATAGAGTTCTTTGTAAGGGTTGTCTGTAAATTCTTTCTGATCTTTGAAGCGGTGTACTGTTTTAGTCATTTTCGAGGTAACAATCCATCTACCAGTCCATGGGGTCGAGCAATGCAAACCCCATTTTTTTTAGTTTTATTTTTAACGGCCCGATATTTTGAGTCAAGAGATACGGAAAAACAGCCCGCTTTCCCTTTTCCCAGTATCTTGAAACCAGAACACTCCCGAATGAAATGTTCTCTTCGGAAATGGCATCAACAATTTTTTTCATTTGTCCGATTTTATTCTCTACGATAATGCACAGAAGCGTTCCGGGCTCTTCTAAGCCCAGAACATTGATAAACTCACGTAAAAGATCACGGACGGAAATAATACCTATAAGTTTTTGTTGTTCGTCAACGACGGGAAGTGCTCCGAAATGTTTTTTGTGTAATAAAATAAGCGCGTCTTGAATGGTGTCTATAGGAGAAATGGTAACAGGATTTTTTGTCATGATATCTTTAATTTTACACTTTGAAAAACTTTTCCATTCTTCCGGGCTATTTTCTTGGGCCAAATGAGAAGACGGCAATACGCTTCTAATATCGCGATCCGTGACGATTCCAATGAGGTGATTATTCTCATCGACCACAGGAAGATGGCGAAAGAGATGTTTTGACATTTTTTCCTGTGCTTGTGAGATATCAGCATCTTTGTCAATGGTAACAACATTTCTGGTCATTACTTTGCTGATAAACATTTTAGCCTCCGATGATTAAAAACTTTGACTAATAGGGTTATGACGAATTTTATGTTTTTGCAGTAAAACGTTTTACATTCAAATACTTAATAGAACTTTGACATGGTTTGCTGCCAGTTCCGGAAGGCGCTTAAGGGAGTAGCCCCCCTCAAGCACGGAAATCACTCTTCCGTTTGAGTAAAGTTCGGCCAAAGCGACGATCCTTTCCATTATCCTTGTATATCCTTGTGTTGACAGTTTTATATCTGACATATCGTCGTCAACATGGGCATCAAACCCTGCCGATACGATGATCACTTCGGGACTAAATGCTTCCAAAATCGGGATGAGGTCTCTTTGTATAAGTCCCAGGTATTCTTTGTCTCCATGACCCGGCAAAACCGGATAATTTCGTGTCGATCCGGTCCCTTTACCACTGCCGGTTTCAAAAGCACGCCCGGTTCCGGGAAACGCAAATGTCGGATGCTGATGAATGGAGTAGTAGAATACATCGGGATCTTCTTCGAAAATGTGCTGAGTGCCGTTACCATGATGAACGTCAAAATCGACGATTCCAACCCTTTGTATGCCCCATTCTAGTTGTAGATATCTGGCGGCGATTGCAACATTATTAAAATAGCAGAATCCCATGGCATGGTCATATTCCGCATGATGACCAGGGGGTCTGACGGCGCAGAAAACATTGTCCAGTTTGCCCATCATTGCTCGTCCTGCGGCGTCAAGGACGCCGCCAACGGCCAGAAGGGCAGTCTCAAAAGTTAAGGCGCATATCTGGTTGTCCGGATAGTCAATCATCGAATCGCCCGAGCGGCAAGCAGCTTCAAAGCGCTCAATATAATTTTTTGCATGGACGGTTTCGACCCATTTTAGATCCGCCCGACTGGCCGGGATTATGGTCAGCTTTGAAAGAAGATCGGCATCTTTTATCCCTTGATGAATGGCCTTGAGTCTTTCGGGCGATTCAGGATGGCCGGGTCCAGTGTCGTGGAGCAGATATCTTTCATCATACAAATATCCTGTTTTTTTCATTGATTTCAAAAAGGGCTATGGAATTATTTTATCGAATATTTCAAACGCAGCCTTAACCGCCTGATTGTCTTCCGGAATTTCAATGGTCGGGCGCCCCTTTAAATCATATTCATATACGTCGTTATCTTCAGGTATGGTTCCGGCAATTTCCAGGCCATTTTTTTTAACCATGTTTAAAACCGTGTCAGACGGAGCGTCTTTAACCTGGTTTATAATGAGGTAGCTTTTGGAGACACCGATGTTCAGATTTTTTGCCAGATCATGAATTCGAATGGCCGCCTGAAGGCCGCGACGGGACGTGTCCGAAACAATGAGAAGAATATCTACGTTGCTGGTGGTCAAGCGGCTGATATGTTCCATTCCAGCCTCATTATCCATAACGATATAAGGATAGTTTCCGGTCAGTTTTTCCAGAAATCCTGTCAAAAGCGTATTCGCAGCACAATAACATCCCGGACCTTCAGGTTGTCCCATAACAACGAGGTCGAATCCATCGTCTTCCACAACCGCCTGCTGCAGTTTCATGTTCATGAAAATGTCCTTTGTCATTCCGCTGGGCACGATTCCTTTTTTCATTTCTTCACGGGCGTTGCCAAGTGTATCTGTGACTTCAAGACCACAGACTTCATTTAGGTTTGCGTTACTGTCGGCATCCACTGCAAGGATGGGTGTCTTATTCATCTTTACCAGGTATTTGATAAGCATTCCCGCAACAGTTGTTTTGCCGGTGCCTCCTTTACCTGCGAGTGCAATTGAAAACGTCATGGTATCTAATTTCCTTTCTAAAATATTATTATATCTTATTTTAAAATTAGCATTTATTTTTGCTTGTTACAAAACTATCATATTTAAACTATAATAATTTTTTTTAATTATTCCAGTTGAAAGTTTCCGTCAAGCTCCTTTTATGTTTAATGCATTTAAAAAATCGAGATTTTTGCGGCTGATCCACCATCTCAAACTCCTTGCAATAGGTTTGAGCATATGTTAAATTTCAAAAAAAATAAAACTTTTAAGGAGATGGAGAATACAATGGATTTTGAGCTGACAAAATCACAAAAAGAAATCCAGAAAGCTGCCAGGGATTTTGCCAAAGGCGAATTTGACAAAGATCTTGCCCTCGAGTTGGACAAAAAGCACGAATTTCCGGAAAAGATATGGAAAAAAGCCGCTGATCTGGGATTCATCGGTATTCATTTTCCGGAACAATATTCCGGGCAGGGGCTCGGTGTTATTGAGAACATTTTAGTTGCAGAAGAGTTCTGCAGCAGGGATTCCACCATCGGCAGTGCGGTGATACTTGCCGGTTTTGCATCTGAATGCGTTTTGCGATTTGGCAGCGACGCCCTTAAAGAAAAATTTCTGCCGCCCGTTGCAGAGGGTAAAATGCTTTCTGCCGGAGCGTTTACAGAGCCTGATCACGGTTCCGATATTACAAGAATGGATACGACAGCGCAAAAGGATGGGGACGAATGGGTCATAAACGGGTCAAAAATATTCATTACCAATGGTGAGATTGCCGGTTACTTCTGTGTTCTCTGCCAGACCGATCCGGAAAGCAAACCGACCTACCGTGGAATAAGCTTGATCCTGGTGGAGGCAGACCGGAACGGAGTTACTGCGATGGATGTGGGTGAAAAGATGGGGATCCATATGATGTCCACAGCAGAGGTAAATTTTAAAGATGTCCGTGTTCCGGTTTCAAATCTTATCGGAAAAGAGGGAAAAGGGTTCTATCATGTTCTTGAATTTTTTGATGAAAGCAGGATACTGATTGCCGCCCAGGCACTTGGAATTGCCCAGGGCGCTTTTGATCGAGCGTTGGCCTATGTAAAACAGAGAGAACAGTTCGGTAAAAAGATTGCACAGTTCCAAGTCACGCAACACAAACTGGCAGATATGGCCACAAAAATTGAACTTTCCAGGCTAATTACTTACAAGGCTGCCTGGAACTTTGATCAGGGGCGTATCGATCCAAAACTAACATCCATGGCAAAGATGTATGCTGCCCGGACTGCGGTGGAAGTTGCCGATGAAGCTATCCAACTGCTTGGCGGATATGGATATATGGCAGAATATGAAGTCGAGCGCTTTTACCGGGATGCCAAGATCACGGAAATTTATGAAGGCACCAAGGAGATCCAGAAAAACACCATTGCCGGTGCTGTTATCGGAAGGTTGAAATAAATAAACATGTTAGTTCGCTTGGCTCACAATTGGAATGATGGAACAATGGAGTATTGGTCCCGGTGAAATAGAAGAAAGTTTCACTGGATAAAAATGATGGGTTTGAAGGATTTTTTGGTAATTTTAAATAATTTATTTCCACTCTTATTCCCAATATTCCAGTATTCCAACATTCCATTCTTCCATACCGGTTGAAAGAACAAGTTCCCATTAATAAACTTGTGATTTCGACAAGGTGTAGAAATTCAGAGACGTTAAATTAAGGAGGTTTTATGTTGAATATCATCAAAAAATCAATGCTGACCGGTATCGGCTTGGCCCTCATCGCAAAGGACGAGGTTGAAGATTTGGCCAAGGAACTTGTCAATAAGGGCAAAATGTCAGAAAATGAAGGAACGAAGTTCCTGGAAGATCTTCAGAAAAGGTATGATGAGACCCAAAAAATGCTGGAAGAAAAGGTTCAGCGAGCGGTTAAGGATTTTATGAAAAAAGCTGATGTTGTCACCGGAGACGAATTGAAGGGGTTGAAAAAAGAAATAAGGGATCTTAAAAAAGCGATCAGCGAAGCAGGGGATACTTCCAAGTAAAGGGTTGCCGGTTGTAGCGAAGCGGACTTGTCCGCCTGTGTCGTGTGGCGGAGATTTATCCGCCTTTGGAGGATCCCGATTTATCGGGGTTGACCCGTTAATAAAACCGATCAATTGTTAATAACGGGCAAACCGACCAACCGGCTTAACGGGCTGACGGACTCAAAGATTTGGAGGCTCATACCGAAGCGCTTTGTCGTCAGGAACCATCCATTACTCATAATCAAAAGATAATCCTAATAGTTTAAGACTAAGTACAAACAACATTCTTCTCAAATGCTGAGTATAAGAAAAATCGGTGTCGTAGGCCGAACCTACCGAAATTTTAACCGATACCGTCAGATACTGGCGATTCTTTTTAAGTATGGTTTTGGCGATCTAATAGAGCTTTTAAAGATCGATCAGTACATAGAGGTCGGGCTTCAGCTCATTTCAAAAAATCGGCCCAAGCGCCTTGAAAAACATTCAAGGGCAGAAAGGGTGAGAATGGCCTTTGAAGAACTCGGCCCCACCTATGTAAAACTCGGGCAGATTCTCTCCACCCGCCCTGATCTCATTCCGATTGATTTTACACAAGAACTTTCCAAACTTCAGGATAAAGTCCCTTCCTTTTCTTTCGATGAGGCAAAAAGGACCATTGAATCGGAGTTCAGTAAACCCCTTGAAGAACTTTTTGTTTTTTTTAGCGAAACACCGGTTGCAGCTGCCTCCATCGGCCAGGTACACAAAGCCAGATTAAAGGATGGTGAAATGGTGGCGGTAAAGATTCAACGACCCGGCATCAAAAAGATCATAGAAATCGATCTTGAAATTATGCTTCATTTGGCAACACTGGTAGAGCGCAACATAAAAGAGATGGCCCTGTATCGACCGGTTAAAATCGTGGAAGAATTCGCCAGAACCCTTGAAAGGGAAATTGATTACACCATTGAAGCCAGCAGTATGGAACGATTTGCCCGCCACTTTTTGGACGATTCTAACATTTATATACCAACGGTTTTTAGAAACATGTCAACCGAGCATGTTCTCACCATGGAACTGGTGGACGGCATCAAAGTATCTGAAATAGACAGGCTTGAAGGGGCAGACCTTGACCGGAAGAAGATTACTGCCCGTGGTGCCGATTTTTATCTAAAACAGGTGTTTGATTTCGGTTTTTTTCATGCGGACCCTCACCCGGGAAATATTTTTATACTTCCTGAAAATGTCATCTGTCTCATCGACTTCGGTATGACCGGGGCAGTGGATCGTCAGACCAGAGAAGATTTTGTTGATTTAATAGGCAGCGTTATCCATCGGCACGAAGCAAGGGTGACCCAGGGGCTTTTAAAACTGACGCACTGGGAAGAAGAGCCAGATATTAGACAGCTTGAGAAGGATGTATCAGACTTCATGGGCCGGCACCTTCATAAACCTTTGAAGGATATTGAGATCGGAAAGGTATTGAACAATTTGCTTGAGCTGGCGTCACGCCATCGTCTTATGATTGCTCCGGATATCTTCCTTATGATGAAGACGTTGACGATGGTGGAGGGAGTGGCCCTGGCACTCGATCCGGATTTTGACATGATCGCTCAAGCTGAACCTTTCATAAAACGAGTTAAATTTGAACGGTTCTATCCCGGAAGAATCACGGATGATATGATCCAGCTCGGATCGCAAATGCTGCAATTCGCTCAGCAGTTTCCTAAAGATGTGCTTGAGATTACACGGCTGGTCCGACTTCAGAAACTGACTTTAAAAATGGAGCATCAAGGGCTTGATACCATGCTGGCGACCCATGACAGGGTCAGCAACAGAATATCATTTTCAATCATTATTGCAGCACTGATCATTGGTTCGGCACTTATCGTTATTTCCGAAATCCCGCCCCTTTTTTACGGGATATCCCTGATTGGAATCGTTTTGTTTTCAACCGCTGCAATTATGGGATTCTGGCTTCTTATTGCTATTTTAAAAAAAGGAAGATTATAGCACCGTGTATCCCGGCCCTTCTCCTCCTTCCGGGCATGTCCATGTTATATTTCCGTACGGATCCTTTATATCACAAGTTTTGCAGTGAAGACAATTGGATGGATTCAGCTTGAGTCGACGTGTTGATGTCTTTGGGTCGGTTTCGATTTCGTATACATCGCCCGGACAGAATCTTGTGCATGGAGATTTATAGGTTGTAAAACATTCATTGACGCAAAGGTCTTTATCGTGAACGATAATGTGACTGGGCTGATCCTCCCTGTGCATGGTTTTGGATAGATAAACACCGGTAAGTTTGTCTACAAACAAAACGCCGTCCAGCGCTTTCTTTTCAGGCGCCGAACGAACATCCTCATGGCTCTCTTTTGCGGGATTTAACGTATCGGAATCGGGTTGGATCGGCATTTTATCGACGAAACCCCGCCCCTTGGTGATATATTGAGCACCGATGTGAATCCATTTTATCGGGCCCTTTTTTGAAAGGGCCTGGGAAAAATTCCTGACCTCATAAATTTCCTTGCTTGCCCAGTTGTTTTCAAACAATTCAGAATAAACTCCGAGGGTTTCTTGTGTAAAATTATTCTTTTCAAAAGCGTTTATGATCGCCTCTGCCGCCAGCATACCCGACTTCATGGACAAATGGACTCCTTTTAGACCCGGCGTGTTTTGCATTGCTGCGCATCCACCCACAAAAACACCGCCGTCTGCGGCTAACCCGGGGATGGTGAAATAGCCGCCGGATGAAACGGTTCTTGCACCCTGTTCCAAGACTTTTCCGTTTTTAATGATGTCTGCTACAAAAGGGTGCTGTTTGAATTTTATGAATTCGTCATATAGATCCAGCATGGGATTCTGGTAGCTGAGTCCCACAAGAAAGCCGATGGCCACCCTGTTATTTTTAATCTCATAAATAAACCCGCCCCCCGGTATATCCAAGCCCAGGGGATATCCAAGGGTGTGAATGTCGTTTGTGTCGCTGAACGTAAAGTAATTATTTTCCGGAAGCTGAATCACTTCTTTGATGCCGGATTCAAATACCTGGGGCATTTTATCGGGAAAAAGATTTAGTTTTTGTGAGATATCCTTCGTCAGGCTTCCCCTTGCCCCTTCGCCGAACACCGTCACTTTGGCCAGCAAATCGATTCCAGGTTCAAAATTGCTCTTGGGACGTCCATCTTTGTCAAGACCTTTGTCACCGGTGCGCACGCCGATAATCGTATTCTGATCTTTAGCATAGAGAACTTCTTTGCCTGCGAAACCCGGAAAAATATTTACGCCGAGGTCTTCGGCGATGCTTCCCAGCCACCTGGTGAACCTGGAAAGACTGATGATAAAGAAGCCTTTATTGTGCATATACCTGGGGACTATCGGAATGCGGTAGTGTTTTTTTCGAGTCAAAAAATAGAACCCGTCTTCTTTTACGGTTGATTCAATGGGGCACTCTTTTCCCAAATAATTCGGAAGCAGCTCCTTTAAAGCAATCGGATTCAAAATAGCGCCGCTCAATGCATGAGATCCTATTTCCGCACCTTTTTCGATCAGCGCCACTTCAAGCGTCACATTTTTTTCCTTGGCGAGTTGCATCAGCCGGATGGCGCCTGCAAGACTTGCAGGACCACCGCCCACAAAAAGCACATCAAAATCGATTTTTTCACGCTCAATACCCATTTTTTTTGAACCTCGAATTATACGTCTCGGAAATTCTATAATTGGTTGAAATTAAAGATCTTTTAATAGCTCCTAGTTTATGCCACTTCCATTATTCCAATATTCCAATTGTGAGCGAAGCGAACTAACTTGAATATCAGTTAAAAAGTTTGTTGTTCACGTATCATGATATTTTTTGTTTGTAAACCAGATCTACATCAAAGGCTTTTTAGCTATATTATGGTGAGAAACTTGAGTAAAAGTTTTTCGAAGGTCTTAAATTGGTGAAGACATTTTCTATTCTTCCTGAAGAGAAGCCTGCTCAACACAGTTGCGGCCGTTTTCTTTGGCGCGATATAGGGCTTCGTCTGCCTTTGCAATCAATTCATCCACGGTCGATTCTCCGTTACAGGTTGCCAGACCCTGGCTGATTGAAAAAGGGATGCTTACCCCGTCAATATTTGCATTATTTTCATTTATTTTTAGTCGAATTCTTTCGGCAATGGTAAATGCATCTGCCCGTTTTGCTCCAGGCAAGACAACAATAAATTCCTCTCCGCCAAATCTTCCGACAGTATCATATGTTCTGATGGTTTCTTCCACCCGATTCATACTCTCTCGAAGTACTGCGTCACCTGCAAGGTGTCCGAAAGTATCATTTATTTTCTTAAAATGGTCGAGGTCGAGCATTGAAATGCTGATATGTGCGTTATCTCTTTTTGCCCTGGAAAGTTCACTTTCAATCCTCGATAGAATAGCCCGGCGATTCAGAACGCCTGTCAACGGATCTGTCCGCGATTGTATTTCCAGATTTTTTTTAGCTTCCAGCAATTCAGACTGCAACTGAACGATTCTTTGGCCGGCTCGGACGCGCACACGAAGTTCATGCATGTCAAAAGGTTTGGTTATGTAATCATCTGCACCGGCATTCATGCCGGTGACGATGTTCTCCTTTGATTCTTTTGCAGTAAGCAACGTTACATATGTATATTGATCTTCTTTTTTTGAATTTTCACGAATCTTTCGGCAAATCTCGATGCCCTCCATACCCGGCATCATCCAATCAAGGATGACCAGTTTGGGCGAATCCTCTTCTTGAAGCTTTTTCCACGCATCATTCCCATCGGTAGCAGAGACGACATCGTAGCCCCATTTGGTCAACATGTTTTCCAGGATAAGACGGGACGTAACATCGTCTTCAGCAATTAATATTCTCATTAAACACTCCTAATTTTTCGCCAATAATTTCAGGGTCAAACTTTTTTTCAATACCTCGAATTGTTCATCAAGTTTCGGGATCAGTGAAGCCGCTTTAATCAGATCTCCTGTTTCGCCTGCAATTTCAATTTGATACGCAAGATCTTTCAAAGCCGTTGCACTGATGTTTGCAGCGGCGCCTTTGAGGGAGTGAGCTTTATAATGTATCACATTCGCATTTCCATTATCAAGCGCTTCTTTTATGATATCAATTTGACGCAGATAATCCTCAATAAACCCTTTAATGATCTCTTTTGCGAGATCTTCATCACCCAAGAGCCGGTCGAGAAAACTGTTTTTATCAAAGATGTCGTCTTTTGGTAATGATTCATGGATAATTTCCGCCTCAAGCGCACCTTCCGGTTCGTTGAGCCACTTTTCAATCACATCACACAGTTTCTTTGGATGGATCGGTTTGGTGATATAGTCATCCATGCCGGCATTAAGACATTTTTCGCGATCACCTTTCAAGGCATGAGCCGTCATTGCAATAATCGGAACTCTTTTCGATCCGGCCGTAGATTCAAGGTTTGAATCTGAACAATGAGCCGATCCGTCTTTGAGCTTTTTCTCCCATTTTCGGATTTCATCTGTTGCCTCGTAGCCATCCATTACCGGCATTTGGCAATCCATCAAAACGATATCATATGGAATCTTTTTGAGAGCTTCCACCGCTTCTTTGCCATTCTTAACGACATCAGCACTGTATCCGAATTTTTTTAAGGTGCTCAAGGCCACCTTTTGGTTTGTGATGTTGTCTTCAGCCAAAAGAATGCGAGCCGGTCGCTGTTGTTTCTCGCAAATGGTGTGCCGGGTGAAAATAGACAACGGTTGTTCCAAGGCTGTTTCATTCCGCAGTCTGGAAACCGTTTCAAGACAATCATAAAGCTGTGACTGTTTGACCGGCTTTGTGAGATATCCGACGAAACCGATTTTTTCGAGTCGCTTGGCATCACCACGTTTACCTATTGACGTCATCAAGACAAGTATCGTATTTTTCAAATCAGAATCCTGTTTGATTTTTCGCCCAAGCGTTTCTCCGTCCATTCCAGGCATCTGCATATCAAGTATGGCAAGATCAAACGGGCGATGGTCATCGACTCCCTGTCGCATTTTTCTCAGCGCTTCTTCACCGCTGGATGCTTCATTGAATCGGCAGCCCCATGACTTCAACTGCTCCCTTAAAACATGTCGATTGGTTGCATTATCATCGACAATCAGAATGTATTTATTTCTAATATCTCCGGGAAGGATTTCCCTTTTCCTCGATGGTTCAAACTGCTTTTCAAATACAGCCGTAAACCAAAATTTAGATCCTTTGCCTTTCTGGCTCTCTACACCGATCCGTCCACCCATCATTTTAGAAAGCTGTTTGGATATCGTGAGCCCCAAACCTGTTCCGCAGAACTCGCGGGTGCTGGAACTGTCCAACTGGGAGAAAGGCTTGAAAAGTTGCTCCATTCGATCATGGGGGATACCAATTCCTGTGTCGATGATTTCAAATCGGATGGTGGCATGTGTTTTATCTTTTTCTTCTAAAGAAACGTGGATGGCTATTTCACCTTTTTCAGTGAACTTGATGGCGTTACCGACCAGGTTAATCAATATCTGACGCAATCTGCCGGGGTCTCCAAACAATAAAAGCGGGACCTGCCGATGGATGTTGGAGATAAATTCCAAACCCTTTTCATGCGCCTTTAAGGCCATAAGATCTGCCACTTCATAAAGCATACCTCTTAAATCAAAATCAATAATTTCCAGTTCAAGCTTGCCGGCTTCTATTTTGGAAAAATCGAGAATGTCATTAATAATTCTCAGCAATGAATCTGCGCTGTTTTTAATGGTTTCCGCAAACTCCGCCTGTTCAGCGCCCAACTGCGTATCCAAAAGAAGGTTGGCCATCCCAATGACCCCGTTCATGGGTGTACGAATTTCGTGACTCATGTTGGCTAGAAATTCGCTTTTGGCAATGGTGGCCGCTTCAGCAATCTGTTGGGATAAAGCAAGGTCTTCCATCATGTTGATGGATGCAATTTGCATATCACGAAGCCGATTTTTTTCTTGATTGAGCTCCTGCTCACGATGAACAGCTTCTTCAAGTTGTTTCTCCAGCTGATTCTTGAGGTGCTTTTCTTTATCTGCCTTTTCCTCGAGTTTCATAAGAATGTCATCGGCTTTTGCAAACTGTTGAACCACAAGATCAGCCGTGATATCCGCGGCCCTTCTGGAAACACGGATTTCTTCGCGCAATATTTCATTCTCTTTATGGAGTCTGTCGATCAAATTGTCAGATGCTATTTCGTTCATTTTTTTATTTAATCTCTCAAGGAATACCCCTGGCTTGCAATTTTAAGACTCATTTCAGCAGCTTTTAAAATTTTATCGGGGTCTGTGGTGCCTTCGATTCCGACAACGAAAATTTCAGGTAATTTGCTGTCATGTACTTCGGGCAATACCCGCAAACAATAGGATAGCCCCGCGCTATGGCCGAAGATCGTATCTGCATGTCGCGATGCATGTTCTGCATTGAGAACGATCACACCGCCGGAAGGCCTGAAACCATTTACGGCATCAATAAAAACCACGCGATCTGCACCATGTATGAAGCGGAGCAGATTTAGCCCGGCCAATCCACCGTCAATCACTTCTATATCTCCTGGAAGCCTGTTGCTCACAAGCAGATCATAAACCATAGGCCCGGCCGAATCCTCGGGCCTGTACCGGTTGCCGACGCAGATAATTCGTTTTTTTGCATCATGACTCAAGTTTCACACCCGGATATTGCTAAATTTTCCATATGTTTTCTTTCTTCCCCTGGATTGCATGCACCGCACATACCAGGCAGGGGTCAAACGACCGTACCACATGTCCGATTTCTACGGGGTTTTCCGAATCTTTCACCGGTGTGTGAATAAGTGCTTCCTCCCAAGGTCCTCTGATGCTGTCGGCATCTCGAGGAGATCCGTTCCAGGCTGTAGGTGTAATAATCTGATAGTGTACAATCTTTTTGTCCGAGATGCTGACCCAATGGCCAAGGGCGCCACGAGAGGCCTGGGTCAATCCGAATCCTTCACCGTCGGTGATGTTCGGAGAATGCGCATAAAATTTATTTTGAGGATCCAATTCCATGATCCATTGTTTCATTGCAGGAATGAGTTCAGCAGGCCGAGTCAGACGGGCAAGTTCACGGACAAAGGCACTTGGGCCCATTGTATTGACCAGATCTGTGAAAAGCGGATGTCCAGATATGATCATTTCTGCCAACGGCCCGGTTTCAGCGGGCGTTCCATCATATCGTGGCGCTTTAGTCCAGGAATATTTTTCGCTTTCTTCGCCGGTAGCGTAAGGATGTGTTTCACCTGAAAAAGGGTGTTTGCCGCCTTTATCGTCTGCATACCAGGAAAATGCAACATGTTCGGAGATTTTTTTCTGATCAAACGGTTCAATCTCTGTATTTCGAGCAAAACCTGCCGGAATTAGAAAATGTGAGTTTTGGCTCCGACCCGTGACTTTTGAATTTTCGGGCATATCCAGTTGGCCGAAACTAATAAAATTGGCGTGGCCTTGCCCGATTTTATCAAGCCCGATATCACGGGCATATCGGATATAAAATCCGAGTTCGCTGTTGTGATGAGATTCGCTTTCATCCAGCCACGCGTCGAGATCCGCACCGTTTTGAACGTTCAACCATCTTTGAAGAGAACATCCGAGAATCCTTTTTTCATACCAGGATGCAAATTTGTCGATCAGGTATTTGCATTGCATGATATCGTTCATGTTGGGGTTCGAAGCGATACCACCCGGCACCATATATGACGAATGAGGCCATTGTCCTCCAAAAATCGCAACCGTTTCCAATATCTCTTTCGTGTGTTTAATGACATCAATAACCGTCTTTCCTTTGAACGGCTCATAGCGTTTTACCGCTTCATCATAAAGTGGCCGCTTGCTGTACGCTGAATTCACGAAGTCTGCCGTGTACATCAGGAATCCGTGACGCATATCACTTTGAACATGTTCCGCCATGAGCGCTAGATTGCGAACAATAATGGCATTGGCCGGCACTTTGGCCCCTGAAATGGCATCCAATGCCTTGGCGGCAGCGGTCAAATGAGCTGTACTGCAAATGCCGCAAATACGTGGCGTGATGACCAATCCATCAAGGGGCCCACGATTTTTCAGCATGTTTTCAATACCGCGGAACATCACCCCGACACTCCATGCTTCGGATACCCTGTCGTCCTCCAGACGTACGCGAATTTCGAGGTCTCCCTCAACCCGATTCAACGGAGCATTTATTATTTTCGTTCTTGGATTATTCAAATTTTACACCTCTGTTTTTCGCTTTTTCAATCTTTCAGGAGCTGCGGCTGCCGCCATAGCCTTGTAAGCCATATAGTGAGCTCGATCCACGCCGTCAGGGAGTTCATCAGGAATGCCTTCAATATTTGGTGTTTCATAAAAGGGGGAAGATTGTGGAAAATCCGGAAGCGTACATCCAAAACAGGGTACGCCGACACGGGTTTTAGAACTTCGTCCATTCCACAGGATTTTGTTGCATGAACCAAAGGCGAGCGGACCGCGACAACCCAGATGGAAAAACATACACCCTTTTTCACCAAAAACGCTGTCTTCAACCCGGTATTCGTGGTATTCATTTCGGGTACAACCCTGATGAACCAGAAGGCCATACCATTGGAGTGGAGAATTGTATGGGTTAAGGGCTAACGGTTTGGCATGGACCAGTGCAGTTAATGCCCCTGTCACTATCGATGGATGACAGGGGCAGCCAGGCAAGTTAATGACGGGCATGTTGCTTTGGGATCTAAAGGATTCACCCAAAAAACCGCCTTTGCTGCGTTTGAGAAACTGCAAACCGCTGGCTTCAATTTTGCATTCTGAACTGATTCCACCGAAACTGGCACAGGTACCCACAGCAACCACAAATTTTGCTTTGGTACAAAGGCCGGCCAAAATATTTTTTTGAGGCTTGCCCTCTAGGGTTTGAAACATGCCCGTTCCTGAGGGACCTCGTACAACAGCACCTTCAACACAAAGAATGTCTAACTGTTGCTCACCGGAAAGCATCTTATCAACAAGATCATGATGTTCTTTTGCAGTGATATTTGATAACGAAGGTTGCCAAAGAAGCTGAATATCAAGTAAATCAAAAAGTTCAGGAAAATCAGGAGATTGGGCATTAATCAAGGCGTGAGTATCTCCGCCGCATCCACCGCAATGCATCCAGTAAAGGGTTAAGGACATGTTTTATACCTCCTGGTGTTTAATCCATTGATTTTAGTTAGTGTCCATCCATAAATGGCCCTTTTTGTCCTGCTCGGCGTTCTCCGCGGGTTTCCGGCTGCGGCGTACAGGCGTACGCCTCACCGCAAACCCTTGTGCGGCCTTGATCAGAACAAAAATTGCTCATTTCTGAATTGGACACCCATCGTGTTCATTTTGGATTCATGGATGGACACTAGTTGAGAAGTTCCTCCACTTTCCTGGGCGCGCTGTATTTCATCTCTTTTCCAGCGGACACAAGCAGATCATTGACTTCCTGCTTAAGTTCAAGCATCCGTTTCTCCCTTTCGGTTGTGTTTGCCACCAGCACTTCGAAGCGTGTGTTGGCTTCTGATACTTCCTTGTTGTGCTGGATAATTTTTTCCGCGGCCTCTTTTCTCTCGGTAATATCGCGAAACGCGATACCAACGGCAATAACATGTTTTTCAGCATTTCTTATGGGGGAAAAAACAGATTCATTGTAAACGGTTTCGCCGTTCATAAAAACAGCATCTTCGGCCCTCAATCCTTCGCCTTTTTCAAAGACCTTGTCGATGCGTTGAGCCCAGGAATTCGCAAGATCCGGTATATGGTCCAGAACATCCTTTATATTTTTGCCCGATATATTATCGCGCGCTGTTAATAAATGATGTGTTGCAGCCTGATTCGCAAACAGGCAGTTGTATTTTTTGTCCCAAACCAGAATGCAGTCCGATGTCGATTCAAAAATGGCCCGAAATCGGGCTTCACTCTCTTTTAAGGCCGTTTCACGTTTTTTTAAAGAAGAGGTCATTTCATCGAAGGCTAAAGTTAGATCACGGACTTCATCACTTCCATTGGGAGAAATGTGTGTTTGCCAGTTTCCTTTTGCCAAATTCTTAGCCGCTATGCTCAATGCTTCAATAGGGTGGGTAATTCTTTTGGCCACCGACAAATAAATCACCATAACAAGCAAGATAGAGACCAGGGAAATTGCGACAAAGAACCATCGAAGGTATTTTAGCGAAGATAGAATCTGAACCTTTGGGACGACCATTGCCATGGAATAATTGGCTGATCGTACGGGCGCAAATATGATGGCCATCTCCTGACCAAGCTCCGGATCGGTAAAGAAAGCAAAGCCCTCTCGACCTTGGATCATTTCTTTGCCGATCAGAGCCAGTTCTTTGGATGGCTCCTCGGTAATCTTCATCCGCACAACGACCTTTTCACCGATCTCATTGAGGATGGGGTCGCCATTATTGTTCAGTTTGAGATGTATGGCTTTAGCAGGATCCCAATGGTACACGTAAATGCCGTTATGTTCGACCAGACATACTTTTGCCAAACTACCGAAATCTTTTAGAATTTTGTCTTGAACTTCGTTGATCAGCGATTCGATAACATTCCATTGTATTGTTCCGCCCACCATGCCCAGGATCCTGTTGCCCGACTCGGATAAAATAGTAGCACCGACTACCACCTGACGGACACCGGTGGTGTATGAGATGATGGGATCCGATACATAGGTCCGTGTATCCGCCATGGGATTGTTGCCCACCAGGTATTGCCAGTAGTTACGTTTGGCGATGGATTTCAGCTTGGCTTTTGGGTTTGCATCGTCAAAACTGGCCAATCCGCCATAGGCTGGATTGCCTCCTGATGTCACATAGTAATTGGCGTTTGGCGCTCCCAGAAAGAGCTTTTCATACGCTCCATTATAGCGCTTAAACTCCTTATGCAAAAATGGTCCGATTTCCTGCCAGTCCATGGTGCGTATCAGGGAAGTGTTGGCGTAAGCGGAAACCTCAGAAACACGCTGTGCAAAATATCCCGAGAGTTTTTCCGCTCCAGCCCGAAGATACCCCTGAGCCGAATCGACATACAGGTCGCGGAATTGCCCGGTGATATACCAAAGGGATACCGTCGTTACGATTACAAGCGGCAATAGGACCGTACACAAGGTGGTCAATATGAGTTTTTTGCTCAGTTTCATATGGTTATAACAAATGGATAATGTCAAAAAATTGAGTCCATCGATTGTTTTAAATAAAAAGATTTTGTTCAGTTTTAGATAAGCAATAAGTGTGCCGAAGTTTTATGAAGAAAGAAATGATTAAGTTTTAGTAAAATTAGCTGGTTATCGAGGAATGTGAGTCGATTTTGTGATAAAAGTTTGACAAAGATGGGTAGTGGTCGTCAAAATATTGACTTGAATAGGGGCAGTTGTTGGTACATATGCTGAGACTGTCGAAAAACCCAAAATCTGTGTTTTTAAAGTTCGTAACCAATGGATTTCATTACATGCGAAATTGGTAAAATGGCCAAATTTGGACTTTTTCGATAGTCTCGTAAAGATTTGAGGCTTGAAATTCCGGTCATATATAGAAACAACAAGTTTTGAGTCGATGATTTCAAACTGAAAGTAATGTCAAAATATTACGGACGTTATGTCACTCATCTAACAGCCTGACTTACAAAACACATCTCACCATATTTTTACAGCCACAGTGTCAGCGCTTCGGGCATGGAGTGTGATGGCATCATTGTGGCAGGCTGCGCGGCATACCCCACAACCGTAACATTGGCGGACGTCTATCTCCACTTTCTTATTCGCCGCGGAATAACGAATTGCCCCGAAATGGCATTGCCGCATGCAATTTCGGCACCCATTGCAAGCGTCGAAATCCACCCGTCCGACATACTCGCCTCGAAACATTATCTGGTAGTAGCTGCGTGAATAGGAAATACGATACGCGATGCAATCCTGGTCACAATTACATACCGCACCAATATACGGGGTTTTGAACGTCCAGATGGAGTGAAACAGGCCTTCTTTATCCAGGTTGCGGATCGATTCTATTGCCTCGGAAGATGTGATGATCTCGAGGCTGAAAGAGTCGTCAACTTCAGCAGCCAGCTGTGGGTCTGCCGTTAAAGCGTAGCAGTATCGCGCGTTTTTCTGCCCCGAAGTCACCCGGCGGCATGGACACGACAGTCGAAAAATTCCATCCATCTGGACAAGAATTTGCTCCATATCTTCCAAAGGGACGATTTGCCCGAAGTGATCCCGCTTCTGTGATCGTGTGAGCAAAAGTTTTGCTATATTGCGAAATGGCTTACGGGAGAGCTTCTCCAGCCGGGTTAGGCTTCGGGGAACTCGTTCTTCGAAAGTATTTACGAAATAACTCATATACCCAATGCGGTCCTGCTGGTGGAGTAGCTCCCGTGAGTAGTTTTCCATTGCAAGATACCACTTCTTGCCGTCACCGTGTTTTACACAGAATTCGCACATATTGAGTTACTCCTTTAAATACAATAACTCCAAGCATTTCCTGTTTTATCATTGAATTATTGTAAGAGGCAGCCTGTGTGTCAAATAATGAAAAGATATCTTAATTCACCATCAAATTTATAAAAAGCCTGATAACCATAGATCCATAGAGTTTTATTTATAAATTTAGATGCAGGTAAAATTACTGAATAATGTTATTATTAAAGGAATTCGTAAAATTAAGCAGTGGATTTTGAATTTTCTGAATGGATTTGCCCCTATTTTAAAATGAAGGCTTCCCTAAACGCCGTTATTAACGTCGGTGTATATTAAATTATGTATAAATAAATACGGTCGACCGAAGTATAAGATGCACGTACACCAGAGAAGCCATAAATTGCCACCTTAAACTCCCTTTTTAAGCTTAACCTTTGGAGGCTCTTAGCCATCACGTGGTTTTTTATATAGATGTTGAAGTTGGGTGGCATTTAATTGCATTATTACATAAGGATTCCAAACCAGCCCGCAACAATCGGTGCAACTATTCCTAATTTAGCGGAATATTATGTCCATTGACCGTCAACCAAGAATTTGTATTCGTACTTTCCGGGAGGAATTATCACGGCCTTAACCCACATCCCGTTTTTGCCCTTATGCATTGGGTGTTTTTTTGAATTCCAATTATTAAAATCCCCCATCAGGATGATCTCTTCGGCATTTGATGAATTCATCGAAAATGTTACCTTTCTCTTCTTGATCTCCTGTTTTGATTTGATCTTTGACATATATTACCTCCTACATAAGATTAATTGTACGAAAATATAAAATGTCCTTTTTGACGTTTCTTGCTGATAGTCTGCAACGACCTTCCTCAAAGTCAAAAACCATCCATTCTCACTGAAATTTTGTGAAGGCTTTTGAACGACATCCTAAAATCATTAATTAATGAGCAAAATTTATACCAATCGGAGAAAAATTATTGAGTTAGTACAATCTTTTATTATAATTATGATTGTTGATGCGATACTGTGATTTGAGAAAAGAATAAAGGGATGAATATGTCAGCATATTTTACAAATTGTAAAAATCCCTGAAAGTGCCGAGCAATCTGATATTTGAATAACAAATAACTATCAAATTTTAGCTGAGGACTACGGGCGTAAGCCTTTGGGTATCTACTGAAAAAACGATATCACACGATTTATGTTAGGTATGAAACGTGTTCAGGTATCGGTATGCGAGGATCGAAATAATATTTATCTAAAAATAAAAAGGGCAGAGCCATTTTTTTACCCTGCCTGTTAAAATAACCTTTTTTATTCTGATGTTCTTGGCTTTGGTCTTCTATATAGTCCACTTCTCCTGTCCTTGCCAGATCCGTGTTCAGGGATGTGCATATGATATTTGAATTGACGCCTTTCAATGCCTAAACGTCGTCCGCCATTATCGGACAATAGATGGCTTATACTCAACTATTTCTTAAACCTTTTGCGTCCAAATCCTGCAAGACCAACCAAACCAGAGCCAAGCAGTACAAGTGTAGCGGGTTCGGGGACCGCAAAAGCGCCATCACCACCTGAAGTATCACCACCGACTTGTGGGGTTTTAACAACGTTTGATGTGATAGCCCTGGGTGCCGGATCATCATCATTATCTGGACAGCCTACAATTCCAAAAAACATAATCAAAATACATAAAAACATAAATAATTTTTTCATTTTATAACCTCCATAAAAAGAAAAAAAACCGAACTAAACCTGATGCGATCTTAACGATGTCACACTCGGTAGCTCGGCTATCATTTCAGCAGGAAGAGACCTTAAGGGAAGCACATCACGAATATTAGACCCGTGGCTTTCCGTCACCCGATTTCTCGGGTTTTGGCTTTTTCGTAGACGGTAATAACAACTATTTGTTCACTTTTATATGCAAAATTCGTGCAAATTCAAATGGTTGTAAAGTTGAGCAGGATTTTCAAGTAGTTATCTAAATTATGCAAAATACTGGGTATGCAAAATCAAAGAAAAACTATGTAATTGTGGGGTAAATTTCATAAAAAATATTACATCATTTACATAATATTATGTACTAATCCGAATTTATTTTAGCTCAAGGCGAGTTCGGAATATTCAGCTCCGAGTTTGCAGAAAATCAGAACTCGTTATTCTTGTTTTGTGTCAACACGGGCACTATGCTTGCCATAAAACGCAAAAAAATAAGTTTAAACATTATTATAAAAATGTTTATACTGTTTTCAGAAAAAGAGTCAACTTGTTGAAATAAATAGCAATATGGTTTTTTAAATTTTATTAAAGCCGATAAAATAAGAATTTGGCATGTTCGTTGCTTTTTAGACTGTAAGTTCAATAGTTAATGAGGCAGACAACATCCTTTTCAAGAGGATAAAATCGTGAAATCGAAAGGCATGCATCAACAAACTGTCAGTGGTATTCTAATCCCTGAAAAATGGGATGATAAAAACAATGTCATCGGAGTTTCAATACAGGCTTTTGATGAAAATGAGTATATCGTTAAGAGTTGCCTGGACGACAAAGACTTGTTTGATTTTATCAAGAAAAAGGTAAAGGTTACCGGCAAGGTGTTCGAGCGATCGGATGGGAAGTTCAATATCGAAGTAAATCACTTCGAAGTGATGGACAATTAAGATAACTTTTTAAAGAAAAGAATTTAAAAGAATTGATTATGGAAAATATGGTCATTACTTGCATCCAATGCGAAAAAGATTTCGAATTTACGGTTGAAGAACAGGAAAAATTGAAGGAGAGAGGATTTGATGCACCCCTGCGTTGCCCTCAGTGCCGCAAGCATAAATCACGAAATCTCCAACCCGAGGAAAATAGGAAGTTTAAAAGTAAAAAAAAACATTATCGGATGAAATTCGATGAAGATGATGATTGAATGCAGTTAAAATATTTTTTAAAGAAATACAATGACTACAACTGGGTTGATTCAAGGAAAGCGGTTAACATAACGGTATGATTCAATATTAAAATCAACTGACCAGTACCTTTCGAATCCGGGTTACATTCCTAAGAAACTCACCGGATAAAATCCACGCAACACACATACACATCTAATTGGCCAGGAGATGGCCTTTTTCCCCGGAATCCCTTCCTGAAAAGTTTGAAAATCACCTAATGTATTGACAATTCGCCATGGAGCAAATAGATTAACTTTATTAATTTTTCTATTGTCGCAACTAAGAAATAAATCTTTTCGAAAGGAAATTCTTTAATTGAAAAAGTTAACTCCAAAGCGAATGTTTTTCACCAAAGGGGTCGGTCATCACCAAAACAAGCTGCAAAGTTTTGAATTGGCGCTTCGAAACGCCGGAATTGAAATATGCAATCTTGTCTACGTATCTAGCATTTTCCCTCCAGATTGTAAGATTATTTCGAAAGAGGTCGGCATAAAAGAACTGACGCCGGGCCAGATCACATTTGTTGTTTTGGCCCGTGAAAACACGAATGAGCCCAATCGACTGGTTTCGGCGGCAATAGGATTGGCACGTCCCAAAAATAGCGAACAGTATGGGTATATTAGCGAACATCATGCCTTTGGTGAGACAATGAAGAAATCAGCCGATTACGCCGAAGATCTTGCGGCAACCATGCTGGCTTCAACCTTGGGAATCGAACTGGATCCGGATGTGGCCTGGGATGAGCGCAAACAGGTTTACAAAGTTGGCCCGAGAATGTTTATCTCCCGCAGCATTTCCCAATCTGCAAAAGGAAATAAACAAGGTCATTGGACAACTGTTATTGCCTGTGCCGTAATGTTGATGGACTGATCCCACCTTAAAAGGACCGGTTGCGTGAGTATCAGAGCAAAGGTCCATTCAACCAATGAAATGAGGAAATTCATGTCAAGTCCACATTCTATGTTTAAAGACGCACCTGATATTATTCCGCCATCCTTTTCTAAGGGAATGAGTATCATCGACTTCGTCAATGCCCTCGGGGAAACATGCTTTGAAGCTCGAAATGTTAACCGAGGTGCCCGGCTATATAAACGCATGATTGAAAATAGCGACACGATCTGGCTCGGTATCGCCGGTGCCGGAATCGCCGGCGGAATGGGCGGAATGGTTATTTCTCTGATGGAAGCCGGTTTCATTGATGTGATATGTTCGACTGGGGCACAGGTATACCATGATTTACATTTTGCCTTCGACCTTCCTGTCAAAGCAATATCTCCTGACCATAACGATGATATTCTAAGACGCCGGGGAGATACCCGAATTTATGATATTGGTATTCGCAATAAAGAAACCCTTGAGGCTCAAGATGAGATCATAAGAAACTTTATCAGGGAGAGCTATAAACAGCATTTATCAAAAGGTTCCCTTTCAAGCTGGGAATTTAATTTCGCGTTGGGAAAATGGGTCTTAGAAAACAGCAAATACCCTGAGCGGAGTTTTGTCGCCCGAGCAGCCGAGTTAGGGGTTCCAATCTTCTGGGATTCACTGGCCAATCATTCCATCGCCATGAATTTAGTCCTGACTGATCGGAAAGGTTTTCCCATAACCTTATCAGCGCAAAAAGATATATTTGATTCATCGGCCATTGTGTTTTCATCCGCGCAAACAGGCTTTATTGTACTTGGCGGTGGGGGACCTAAAAATTTCATTCAGCAAACCAGCCCAACAATCAGCCAAATCCTTAAAATTAAATTTGACGGTGCGGAACGCGGAATTCAAATCGCTACAGCCATTGAAAAAGAGGGAAGTTTGTCCGGCTGTACGTTCAGCGAATCAGTAACTTGGGGCAAATACCGCGAAGCAAATGACGACAAATTGGTGCAAATATGGGGTGAATATAGCGTCATTTTTCCCATTCTGGTAGCCTATGCTTTGGGAATTTGCAACAAAAGACCAGCCAAAAACATCATTTCCCAAATACCGATGTATGTCAAAAACATAAAAGAAGCACAATGAAATCAAATCCCAAACAATTTCTTGATCTGGGTGCCGAGTTTGCCGATTTTAAAAGCGCGGCGATTGCGATTCTGCCTGTTCCCTACGAAGGAGGCAGATCATGGGGTGCCGGCGCCGCCCGGGGGCCTGACTCTGTTATTGATGCTTCACAGCATTTAGAGTTGTATGATGAAGTATTGAGGAGGGAACCTTTTCGAATGGGAATCGTAACCGTCACGCCGCCGAATATCTCTTCGGATCCCGCAGTTTTGCAAGACACAATTTACCAATGTTCAAAGGCCATAATCCAACAGGATAAATTTGTGGTTCTGATAGGCGGGGATCATTCCGTCAGCAGCGGCTATGTTAAGGCCTTGCATGAGAAATGTGGCCGGCTTTCAGCCATTCAACTCGATGCCCACTCAGATTTAAGAGATACTTATAACGGCAGTTCATTCAGCCATGCTTGTGTAATGTCACGCATTCGAGAACTTACCACTGATACCCTTCAGATCGGCATTCGCAGTATGTCTTCGGAAGAAGCCGAGCGAATAAAGCGTGAAGGTCTAATGGTATGCACCATGTCTGATTATCGTAGCGGAGGCTTTGATGTGGCGGGTGCCATTGAGAGGCTTCCCGATCCTGTATTTATAACGGTGGATGTGGATGTTTTTGATTGGAGCGTTATCCGGAGCACCGGAACACCGGAGCCGGGCGGCTTTTTATGGGATGAGGCGGTGAGCTTGTTGCAAAAAATCTTTATGCAAAAAGACGTGGTCGGTTTTGATATCGTAGAGCTTTCTTATGCCGAGCACGACCTAAACTCACCGTTTGCCGTTGCCAAGCTCATCTACAAGATGCTGGGATTTAAGTTGGCAGCAGATGTTAACCGAGGTGCATTAAACTGGCCGGATAAACCTCGGGGAAGCCTGTTTTATTGATTCTGAGAAGCCCGCTTCCAGCGGGACTTCACTAAGCTCAGCCTGCCGACTTGGTCCGAATCCTGACGGAAGCAACAAAAAATGCAGGTGGAGGTTTGTGCATAGCCATTACCTGTATATTTATTGGTACGCCCGTTGAATACCTTAATTTAAATAAAAATGATGTGAAATCCCGCATTGCGGGGGCAGGATTCCCTGTAATGAATACGGGACAGATTCCCCAGCTTTCCGAGGTATTTTGCGTAAAAATTCAACTTACCCAATATAACAAAAAAAGGATTACGAAATTAATCGTAATCCCAATTAGTTATTGGTACGCCCGGCCCGATTCGAACGGGCGACCTACGGATTCGAAGTCCGGCGCTCTATCCAGCTGAGCTACGGGCGCAAAATTTAAGCCGTGTAAAACATCCCCTTTTGCCCAATTTCTGCGTCAGACTCAAATTTTGATCCTCGAAATACTTGATGTATGTCTGCGGTTAAAATCTTCGTCTTCCTTGAACTTAAACAAAATTGGACATTTCCCACGGCTTGAATGACAAAAAAAATGGGGTGAGTGACGGGACTTGAACCCGCGGCCCCCAGGGCCACAACCTGGTGCTCTACCGACTGAGCTACACCCACCATAAAGGACGCCTGAAGGAAAAGTCATGTTCAGGCAAAATCCGAAATCGAAACAAATTCGAATCTCAAATGACAAAATGGCCCAAACGAACCTCGTTGCATGATTGGGTAATCACCCTGAAAAACAATTTAAATAACAGATTGTATAAGCCAATTCAAGCCATTTTATCCCTTCCAATGAAAATATCTTAGCCAAGGTTGGTGTTGATATTTATTTCCTTCTAGTATATGTTTATTGTTTTGGAGTTTCAATCAATTTTAAAAGGATATTCCGTGACT
>CAVPLW010000016.1:0-35422 GCA_963706295.1 uncultured delta proteobacterium
AAATACTTGTGGTTGATTCAGGAAGTACCGATGGAACTCAGGATCTTTGTCGGAAAATGGGCGCAAAGGTTGTATTTAATGAGTGGCCGGGATTTGGTCCACAAAAGCAGTTTGCAATGGATCAGATCCAATCTGAATGGATTCTAAATCTTGATGCTGATGAAGAAGTTTCGGTGGAATTGGCTGAAGAAATGATCGAGGCAGTCAGCAACGCTGATCCCCAGGTGAATGGTTTTTCCATGCCCAGATTGTCAAAATATCTCGGACGGTGGATAAGACACGGCGGGTGGTATCCTGACTATAAAATACGTCTTGTTCGTAGGGGAAGCAGCAGGTGGAGCAATGATGCTCTACATGAAAAGCTTCATGTAGACGGGAAAGTTAAACAGCTTTCAAAACCAATTCTTCACCACGTTTATCGGGGGATTTCAGATCATGTGAAAACCATTAACCGATTCTCCGACGTTTATGCCCAGGGACGCACTCCGGCAGGCAGCGGGTTTGTCCTTGCCGGCGTGGGACATGCCTTCGTTAAATTTTTGGAGTGTTATGTTTGGAAACTTGGCATTCTTGATGGTGTGCCGGGATTGATTGTTGCGATGAATTCATCTTGGTATGTGTTTTTAAAACATGCCAAAAGATGGGAACGGAATGCTTAAGTGAGCTGGATGATGCGTTATTCTGAAAAAATTGCAGTGGGTGTTTTCGAGACCCTGCACAAGTTTCTTGGCCTTCTCTCAAGAAAATGGGCTGTAAGAATTGCTGATTTTTTGGGCAGGATTCTATTTAATGTTGCTAAAAAACATCGCAGAATCGCGATGGATAACCTGACATACGCTTTTGGTCATCAAAAACAGCCTGAAGAGATAGAAAAAATTGCACGGCAGGTGTTTATCAACCTGGTAAAGGTCGTTTTTGAGATCGGTTGGTATTTGAACTTGGACGAAAGACGTCTATCCAAACATTTTAAAATTGACGGCTACCATCATCTAAAAAAAGCATATGAAAAGGGCAAGGGCGTCTTGCTACTGACCGCTCATTGCGGCAACTGGGAATTGTTATCGGTTGTTGGCGCAATGGTAAAAATCCCTCAGAGTGCTGTGATTCGTCCGCTGGATTTTAAACCTCTGGACCATTTTATTTTCAATTTAAGAACCCGCTTTGGTGGAAAAGTGATTCCCAAACAACGATCGTTTCGTAAGATTATCAGAAGCCTCGATCGCGGGGAAATGGTGTATCTATTGATGGATCAGAATGTGGACTGGTATGAGGGTGTTTTTGTCGATTTTATGGGCCATCGGGCCTGTACCAACAAAGGATTGGCGCTTTTGGCCCTTAAGACAGAAGCATCGGTGGTTCCGGTCTTTATGGTTCGCGAAAAGTCGGGGTTTAGGGCTGAATTCGGGCCGGAAATCTTTACCGTTAAAACAGGGGACAGGCAAAAAGATATTGAAATTAACACACAGGGATATAACAGAGTGATCGAAAATTTTATCCGTCGTTATCCGGATCAATGGTTCTGGGTTCACCAGCGCTGGAAAACAAAACCGTATCAGGCCTGGCCCAGAAAAATAGACGGATAGAACACGGATAAACACGAATTATCATATTCAAATAAGAATGAACCCCATACACACAAACAATATTCAGCGCCTTGTTATCCGATCCACGAACTGGATCGGAGATGCTGTCATGACCACACCGGCTATTCGGGCAATTCGGAAGCGCTTTCCAAACACCCACGTCAGCCTTTTGGCCAAGCCTTGGGTGGTGCCTGTTTTTGAGAACAGCGAGCATATAGATCGACTATTAATTTATGACGACAAAGGACGTCATAAAGGCATTTTCGGCAAATTTCGCTTGGCAAGGGATTTGAAAAAATATCATTTTGATGCAGCGATCCTTTTACAGAATGCTTTTGAAGCGGCACTCATTACATTTCTTGCCGGTATACCGCTCCGAATCGGATATAACACGGATGTGCGACAATTATTACTCACACATGCTGTTTCTTGTACGAATGAGATCAAAAAAAAACATCAAACCGATTACTATTTGAACATAATTCGTGGAATCGGTATGGTGGAAGACAACCGGGAGCTTTATCTGAAATTAAATCAAAGGGATCGATTTCGAGCAGAAAAAATTTTGTTGGAACAGCATCTAACGATTGATAACAAAATAGTTGGAATAAACCCCGGTGCAACCTATGGACCTGCCAAACAATGGCCACTTGATCGCTACGCACGTCTGGCCGACAAGATACAGGCGTTTACAGGAGGCCGGATTATCATTTTTGGTGGCCCCAATGACAAAAAGCTTGGCGATAAGATTTCGACGAAGAATGCGGCATCGACCCATTGATCTTTCCGGTAAAACCAGCCTGGGTGAAGCCATGGCTTTGATAGAAAGATGTGATCTTTTTATCACCAATGATTCAGGTCTCATGCACGTCGCCGCGGCTCTCGATGTTCCGCTTATTGCGGTGTTCGGATCCACCAATTCTATCACCACAGGACCTTTGAGTCAGAACAGCAGAATTGTGCAAGTCCCTCTGGAATGCAGTCCGTGCCTTCGACCGGAATGTCCCAAAGGACACCTTAACTGCATGGATCAAATCAGTGTTGAGATGGTGTTTAAAGTTGTAAAGGAAATGTTGTGAATATCCTCATTGTAAAGCTGAGTGCCATTGGGGATGTCATCCACACATTGCCCGCGTTGAATGCCATCAGGAACTATTATCCAAACGCAAATATCACATGGCTGGTGGAGGAGGACGCCGCCTCTCTTGTTCAAGGACATAAAGCATTAAACCGCGTTTTGGTTTCCAAACGTAAGCGCTGGTTGAAAGCATTACGAAGCTTATCCTTTTTGAACACGATTAAGGAAGTCTATGGTTTCATCAAGGCATTGCGAGATACCCGTTATGATATGATCCTCGATTTTCAGGCATTGTTGAAAAGCGGTATTCTAATCGCCCTTGCCAGAGGTCGGCGAAAAATCGGATTCGGCAAAGGTCTCGAACATATGGAGCATAGCTATATTTTTTTAAACGAACGTATCCCGGCAGTAGATATGGAGATTCATGCACTTTCAAGGGGGATGATGCTTCTTAATGCTGTGGGCATTCCCACCAACGAGGTCGAATACAAACTGCCGATGTCTGATCATGATCGCAAAAAGATCGATGAACTTATGAAACAGCACGGTATAAATGACATGAAGTCCCTTATCGCCATCAATCCCGTTGCCAAGTGGGAAACAAAACTCTGGCCGAATAAAAAATTTGCTGAATTGGCTGATATGCTTATTGACCAATACAATTTGAAGATTGTATTTACCGGCGGAATTAAAGATTATTCGATCATTCAGACGATCACGTCTTCAATGAAAGGTCGGGCAATAAATTTTGCCGGTAAAACCACCTTAACGGAACTGGCCGCTTTGTATGAAAAAGCAGCGTTGGTGATATCCACAGATACCGGACCCATGCACTTGGCCGCTGCGGTGGGAACGCCTGTGGTGGCGCTATTCGGTCCGACCGCTCCATGGCGGACCGGCCCTTATGGGACAGGTCACCAGATTATAACGGCTGAATTAGAATGCAGTCCCTGCTTTAAACGGCGATGCGAAACAACGGACTGTATGTATCAGATTTCCGTGAAACAAGTTATGGTCGCAGTCATGTCGATTGTTGAAAAAAGATAGGGCGATTAAAAATGGATATTTCCATTATTATTGTAAATTGGAACACAAAAAGGCTGCTGCTCGACTGTTTAGCATCGGTTTATGAAACCGTAAAGAATGTTTCCATGGAAATATGGATGGTTGATAACGCTTCCAGCGATGGCAGCATGGAAGCTGTCAGGTATTTTTACCCGGCCGTCAAAATTATTCAAAACAGAAAGAACCTTGGCTTTGCAGCGGCCAATAATAAGGCGTTCAATCAAATGGAAGGACGTTATGCCTTGCTGCTTAATACCGATACGGTGCTGACGGAAGGAGCGGTTGAGGCAATTTATACTTTCATGGAGAACAATCCTGATACGGGCATGGCTTGTGGACAACTTTTGAATACGGATGGATCCAAACAAAATTCAATCGCCAATTTTCCCGGGTTAATATCTCTTATTTTGAACGAAACCGTGTTAAGAGTTCTATTGCCCAAACAATATCCAAGTAAAAGACAGGAATATAAAAGACCCATTGAGGTTGATTCATGTATCGGTGCATGTTTGATGGTCCGAAAAAAAACCATGGATCATATCGGTTTTTTGGACGAGGATTACTTTTTTTTCTTTGAAGAGACCGATTGGGCCAAAAGAATAAAACAGGAAGGGTGGAAGATTTATTTTGTGCCTTCAGCTAAAATCACTCATTTTCAAGGCCAGAGTGTAGGGCATAATATCAGGTCCAGGATTATATATTATCAATCCCGGTATACATATTTTAAAAAATGGCATCCAGATCATTACCTGTTGATTCGCCGGATCATTTTTATTCGCTTGCTGATCAATGCCATTTTGAACCTTTTGGGTGCTGGAGGAACATTAGGCTTGCAAGGGGATATTAAAAAGAGACTGGTTCTTTATGTACACCTGATTCGGTGGCATCTTAGAGGTTGTCCTGAGAATTCACAGGCGATTGATTATGCTGGTTAAGGGGAAAACATTAGTACGAAAAGATTTAAAAAATATTTTGCTGATACAGCTGGGCGATATTGGAGATGTGGTTCTTTCTTTTCCGTGTATCAGAGCATTGAAAGAAAATTTTCCAAAAGCAAATGTGATTGTCGCAGTGAGAGAAAAGGCAAGAGAGTTGATAGAGGATTGTCCATGGGCTGCGGGTGTGATTTCCATTCGTGAGGAAAAAAGAGGATTGGGTGAGAAATTCATCTATCAAGCAAATTTTTTTTCATAGGTAAGAAAATTTAACTTTGATCTGGCGATTGATTTGAGAACCGGGACACGAGGAGCGATCCTGACATTTTTTTCCGGTGCTCGTCAGAGGGTAGGATTCTATGCTACGGACGGCAAACTGTGGCGCAACAGAATATTTACTCACCTGGCTTATCTTGAAGGCAAGCCGGGGCAACATATGGCTGAGTATTATCTCAATCTATTGATAACCTATAATTTGAAAACAGATAATATTTGGCCTGAGATGGACATTCCTAACGAAAAACTTAAAAAAGTTGCAGCATTTTTCAAAAAGGAAAATATTCCACGGGGTCATCCGGTGATTGCTATGCAACCTTTTTCTATATGGAAATATAAGGAATGGGATATGGAAAAATATGCTGCTTTGGTACGCTGGATCGGTTCGGAATACGGATTCCCAGTAATTATTACAGGTTCTCCTGAGGAAAGAGAAAAGGCCCATGAGATAAAAAAAATGATGTGGACCGAATGTATATAATTTTGCAGGGAAAACCTCAATAGGAATGTTTTCAGCTGTTTTGAAATCATGCGAATTGTTCTTCGGGGGAGACAGTGCCGGCATCCACATTGCGGCAGCAGTTGGCACACCCACAGTGAGTATTTTCGGGCCGGCCTCGCCTTTCGCCTGGGCACCGAGAGGGAAACAACACGCTATTGTTTATATAGAAGCTTTCATGTGTGCCCTGTGATCTAAAAGGCTGTGAGGGCCAAGGAATCAGCCGTTGCCTGGATGAATTGACAGTGGATGACGTCAAGTCAGTATTGAAAGGTCAAATTGATAAAATAATAAATGGTTAGAATAAATTTACTTTTAGATTGAATACAGATGATTGACCAAACCAAGACAAAATCCACAAAGTTCAAAAATGATTTTAAAATTTTTGATTTTTTAAATCAGAGTGTCCCGGTATTAATGGGAATATTTATTTTTTTTAATCCTTTTCCTCATACTACTGCAATCAAAGAAATATCTTTTTATCTTTCCGTTGTCATCGTAGTGGTATTGGTTCTTTTTAAAAGGACTGAATTTTCATTAAAAACACCTCTGTTGGTTCCTTTTGGGCTTTTCGTTTTTTGGTCATTTTTGAGTATTTTTTGGGCGCTTAATGTAGAAAACAGTATCCATGACTTCTACTCCCATTTGATTAGATATATCATATTATATTTTATTATAATCAGTTTTTTCAATTCTAAAAAACGTCTCGTATGTTTTTCATGGGTGATTATTATTTCAAGTACGGCTTTTTCGGTTGGAGGATTAATTTACTATTATTTAATGTTAAACAACAGCCTATCCGTAAGGTTTGCCATGGGTTTCACACATATTCCAACAAATTTTGTAGGTTTTATAACCTTGTTTGCCATCATATTAACCCTTCATAATCTTTTTGCAGATAACCATTTATACCGCAGAGCATTTCTTATTATCTGCCTTTTTTCATTATCAGCTGCAACATTATTGACCCAGACACGCAGTTCCTTAATCGCTCTGTTTATAGCAGGCGGTATAATGCTTATTAAAAATAAAAAAAGCATCTTTATCTTTACGCTGATTTTTTTGATTATTTTCGTTGCGACACCTTTAAGAAAACGTTTTTCCCTTGAGAACATATTACATAACGAGCGGATTCCTAATTATTTCATTATGTTTGAAATAATAAAAAGCTATCCGATCATCGGAATAGGTTTTGGGAATGAAACATATGGGACAGATATTGACCTGAAAGACTACCAAAAAAAAATCCCACCCAACATCAAATCCATACCAGCCCTTCTGTTATCAGATCCGCATAATATGCTGTTCAGTATTACCATAAGACTTGGTTTGGTGGGTTTTGCACTATTTTTATATGTTTTATTCGTTTTCGGAAAAATGTGTGTGAAGAGTATTAAAGAGGGGAAAGACTATTTTATAAAAAGCTGGGGACTTTGTATTGTATCTGCCTTTGTTGGGTTTTTCATTATAGGAATCTTTGAGCCGTCGTTTAGCCATTTGCAGGAAACCGTATTTTTTACGCTATTCTCAATGACAACTATTGTATGGCAACTGAATGAAGAATCGATAAGCTGACCTGAGATATGTTTTTCTTAGGCCAGTGAACGATGACTACTTGCTGGAAATTGCGTACAAAAAAAGAATCAATAGATAAGTTTATTCTATCTTGTTTAAAGAAGTTATATTTTTTATTCGACTTGCCCGGATTGAAAAGCGAAAACATATTATGAGAGAAACCTACTACCTTGATCAATTAATTGAAAGCCGGGAATTTCGTTTTGATCGGCTTGAATTAAAAGGTATTGATAATGCGCCCGTAAAAAGGATGTTCGGATCCGAAATGACGGAGCAAGAGGCGAATCTTTTTCACTGTGATGTTTCGTGTGGTGATGAGTATTTCAAAATATTACAAAATTTTATTTATGAAGGGATGTTGAAGAAAAAGCCGGCGCCGGTGGTCCGAATGGCTGATGGTGAATATGCTTTTTATGCATACAGCCTTGAATGCAACGGTCTTTATCAACAGGCGGAATCTGTTCAAGCCATAAAAAATATAATGCCGACCCACATAGAAGCCTTGAGCATTTTGAGTCGGTCTGGGAAGTTAGCACCCTTAATCTTTCCAGGGAATGTTCAGCATAAGAGGAAGTCCTTTTTTTCTTTTTTTAAAAGATCGAATGTTAATGACACTGCATTAAGATTCATAGATTTTTTATTTAACAACAAGATCGAATTAACTCGAAGCAACTATATTCCCTTTTATGTTGTATACGCCTATCTGACGTCTGATCAATTTTGTAAAATGATGGATGGAAAAACGCTTTGCATCATTGGTTCGGAATATAGTAAAGATTTTTGCCGTAAATGGTTTAATCGTTGTTCCAGTCATCCGAACATTCATTTTGCAAAGATACCTGAACACTACGTTGCAACACAATGGTCTTCTATTAAAAAAGGGATATTAAAACAGATACCACCGGATTTGGATCTTTGTTTGGTGGGGGCGGGTATCGGCTCCTTATTGGTATGTGTGGATATCGCATACGAGTTTTCTGTTCCCGCCGTTGATGCAGGGCATGTATTGAACATGATGAATGGTCGGGAGGAAAAATCAGGAGGGGCAAGACTTTATACAATTAGAGAAAAAAGGTAATCAAACTCGGTGCAATTGGAAAGAAGTGCCCATGAACGATCCTTTAAAAAAATATCGAAAGAGATTTAGAATATGGAAAAATAATCGCCGCCTGGAACGTGAATTAAATCACTACTGCTCAATATTTAAATCTAACGGTATGACCATACCTGATACAGCTTCTATTCGGCAAACGATTAAATCTAAATTTCCGAACCTGAAACCTAAATCCAAAGGCGATCTACAAATTCTCGCAATCTATCACCATTATAACTGGGAAAATGAGTCACTGAAACCTTCACTCGAAAAATTCGGGACTGTTCGACACTGCGATTGGTGTGAAGAATTCAATCACCAGGAAAAAGCGTGGCATAGATCGATCAAGTCGAAAATGAATGATGAACTGATCAGGCGGGTAAAATTATGGATCAGGGAAGATTCCACCGATGTTATTTTTACCTGTTTATCTGGAGAGTTAATAACTCCTGGGACTGCAAAAAAAATCGCTCAAACAGGTGTGCCCATTGTTAATATGTGTTTAAATGACAAGGAGGCATTTGTCGGCAAGGTTAAAAATGGCCTGTCCATGGGATCAAGGGATATTTCGCGTTATTTTGGCCTTTGCTGGACCAGCACGGAGGATGCCCTCAAAAAGTATTGTGTAGAGGGTGCCCTTCCAATTTATCTTCCCGAAGGTGCAAACTCTGAAATTCATAAGCCGTATGACTTGAAAAAAACAATTGACGTTTCTTTTGTAGGCCAATGTTATGGGAATCGACCTGAAATCATTCGAAAACTTAATAATTGTGGAATTCGCATCGAAGCCTATGGTTATGGCTGGCCCAATGGTCCGCTTTCAACCGAAGAAATGGTAAAGATGTATTCCCGAAGCAAAATTAATCTCGGGTTCGGTGGGGTCGTAGGTTATACAAACACTTATTGTTTGAAAGGCAGGGATTTTGAAATTCCCATGAGCGGAGGTCTTTATCTGACTGAACGTCATCCTGAATTGGAAAAATTTTACGAATTGGATAAAGAAATTGTTGCGTATACAGATTTTGACGATTTGGTGGAGAAAATTCAGGATCTTCTCTCTAACCCCGAAAAGGCTGAGGTGATAAGGGAAAAAGGGAGACACCGTGCATTAAACGAGCATAGCTGGGAGATGCGGTTTGAAAAAATATTTAACCTGATGGGTTTGATTTAAAAGGAAAACTCGGCGGAGGGAGCTTCTTTAAATGAATGGATTGCAAAATGTTTAAGAAAATCTTTAAATATATCTTTAACAAACCGTTGTATAAGAAATATTATAAACCGCTTGATCAACCTAATTTCAGAGAGCAAAAACTTATCGATGATCTTAAAAATACCTTTAAGAAATTATCAAATGAGGATGCTACGGGTTACTCTCATCCTGAAAGAATTTGGAAACAGAATATGAATAAGTTGAGGGAATTGGTTCTTGCAGACAACCCCAGAGAGTTTTTGCGATGGGATGTTATTTTAGAAACGATGTTTGTAGGAAATGAGGATTATGTGGTAACAGAGTTGAATTCCCTTAGAGGAAAACCTGATTGGAATGAACGTTGGGAAAAGGCTATCGAAGAAGTTGAGACAGGTTTTCCGATTCCTTTCAAAAAATATCCTCGGTCAAGCGGAAATTTAATCCATCATGCGTATCATGTGTCTCAACTTGAGGAAAAGACTGGTGTGTCTCCGGATCAAATAGACTTTATTTGTGAATTTGGTGGCGGTTATGGCTGTATGTGTAAATTGCTCTATAATTTGGGCTTTAAAGGAAAATATGTAATTTATGATTTTCCTCACTTTAATGCTTTGCAAAAATATTTTCTTAAAACAATCGGAATAACAGTTCATACATTTGATAAATTTCAATCCGAAAAAACCGGTGTGGCTTGTGTCTCGGATATTGACGCTCTAAAGGATATACTTTCAACATACGGGGATTATTCTAATTCTTTATTCATTGCGATGTGGTCAATTAGTGAAACGCCATTGCAAATCAAAAATTCGATCCTCCCATTAGTAAGCCACTTTGATTCATTTTTAATTTCGTACCAGGACAAATTTGGTGGAATGGACAACATAGAGTATTTTAAAACCTATAAAAGTAATTATGAGCATGAGATCCGATGGGATCAGTGGGAAATAAAACATCTTCCAGGAAATACTTATCTCATCGGAACTCGAACCCCTCGTAAAATATCAACTTATAAAGTATATAAAGCCCGGGGAATGACATTTGATGAAGCAATTCACAGCAACTTTCTTTATCGTATAATAAAAAAGTTTTGGTATAAAAAGAAATATCGAAACTGGACACTTTCGGGCAAGCCAATTCCACCACCCCATATGGTGAAACAAATAACAGTAAAAACATATGCTGCCCAATTTGGGATAGATATTTTCGTTGAAACCGGGACGTATCTGGGTGAAATGATTGGTGCGGTTAAATATCGCTTTAAAGAGATTTATTCCATAGAGTTGAGTCATGACCTTTATGAGAATGCCCGGGAAAAATTCTCCAAACACAGACATATTTCAATCGTAAATGGAGACAGCACTGAAGTCTTACCTGAAATTTTAATGCATGTGAAAGAACCCTGCCTGTTTTGGTTGGATGGTCATTATTCGGGTGGAAATACCGCAAAAGGAGAAAAAGAAACACCCATCATGGAGGAGTTGAAACAAATTTGTGCTCATCCCGTCAAAAAACATGTAATCTTGATTGATGATGCACGCGAATTTACAGGCAAAAATGATTACCCCACTATAGAATCCCTGCGGACTTTTGTAGGCGCCAGACTTCCCTACTATGAATTCGATGTCAAGGACGACATTATTCGAATTTACAAAAAATTGTAGTTGATTGCAGCCACCCTTGAAAAATTTTCGTTGCCTGCTGCGCTTTATTGGAGCTCCTGAAAAGTAAGGGTGCGAAACATAAGAAAGGAAAATTACTTGAAGCCCAATTCTCGACTTGACCTCTCGGTTATTATTGTTAGTTACAATACTGCCGATTTCTTGGGCAGATGTTTAAGCTCTGTTACTTCCCAATCCGGTGTTACTTCGGAGGTCATTGTCGTAGACAATTGTTCACAGGATGGGAGCCCTGATTTTCTGAGAAAGAAGTTTCCATGGGTAAAACTCATCGCCAATGATCGCAACCTTGGTTTTTCCCAGGCCAACAACCAGGCATTAAAGATCTGCAAAGGGAGATATGTCTATTACCTCAATCCCGATACAGAGGTTCAGCCGAATGCTTTCAGGGAAATGGTCGATTTCATGGATTCACATCCAAATGTGGGACTGGCCGGAACACGCTTGGTTTACCCGGATGGATCTTTACAGTCATCGGTCGAAAATCGTTATCCAGGCCAGCGGTATGCGCAAAATGAACTCAAAGGGTTGAGAGGAGATATTGCTTGGGTTTTGGGCGCCAGTATGATTGCCCGGCAGGCACTTATAAGAGCTTTGGAAGGGTTTGATGAGATTTTTTTTCTTTATGGAGAAGATTTAGATCTTTGTTTGAGAATTCGTAGGGCCGGATGGCTAATCGGGCATATACCCGAAGCAGAAGTGATTCACTGGGAGGGACAAAGCGAGCGGGGCAACCTGCCGGTAGAGGTTTGGGAAAAAAAGATCAAAGCGGAGTTTGGTTTTTATAGAAAACACTATTCAAGTAAAGCTGTTCGGGCCATTGAGCGGTCAAAGCTCCTACAGGCCTATTGGAGGATCTTCACTTTGAGCTTGACGCGCCCTTTTTCAGGAAATAAAGAAGAAGCTTTCGCTAAACTGGAAAAGTATAAACTGATACAAAAAATATTGGGACAGCAAAAAAATAAGGTGGTTGTATCGTCAGCTATAAATAAGAGGAAATAGCGAATGGAAAGCGCGCCTGAGACATGCATTCTATGCCAAACTTCAGAAAGAGAACTCTTGATCATAAAAAATGGTTGGACAGTCCATCGATGTCCCACATGTGGTCTTGGTTTTCTTGACCCTCGTCCGTCCGAAAGCGAGATCGAAGGTCTTTACCGAAGCGATTATTTCTCTGAACAATACGATGGCGGAATTGATCCTGACTCGCCCCAATACAAAAAACGACTAAGTGGTGAACGGCACCGTACGAAATTTATTAAATCCATAAAAGGTTCGGGACATCTTCTCGATATCGGATGCGGATATGGTTACTTTCTCGATGCCAGCCGGCGCGAAGGATATAAAGTACATGGGCTTGATGTTTCCGAGTGGGCAGCCCAATATGCCATTGAAAAACTAGGCCTTTCGATGACCATCGGAAAAATCGGCGATGTCCATTTTCCCTCCCAAAATTTTGACATTATAACGATGTGGCATTCCTTGGAGCATACCCCTAATCCCCACATGGCGTTGAAAAGAGCAAAATCATGGCTTAAACAAGATGGGATACTTGCCATTGACGTGCCCAACTATAATGGAACCGATGCTCGCTATAAATGGGAAGATTGGGTTGGTTGGCAACTCCCGTACCACTATTGGCACTTTACGTTTAATAGTCTTAAGCAGTTGCTGAGTCACCATGGATTTACAGTTATAAAACATAAAGATTATCACTCGGATGTTGTCAAAGAAAATTTAAAACGCATTCCGATCATAAGCCTTTTTGCACGGTTGATTGCTAAACTATACTCTGGAACGAGCGTGGCGGTTATTGCAAAGCTCGAGATATAGCCTGAAATTCTTATATCTGTAAATTATTTGGTTTTGGTGACGGTTGACAATCACGAAATAATAAGCGAATATTCGAATAAACTTTGACAATTACAGCACAACGCATAAGTTGGATTTTTTCGAAGCCGTCAAATTTAGTTCGCGTAAAGTGGGTTAGTATTTGAGACTAACGCTGAGTTTTAAATATGAGCGATCTTTAAAAACCATAAAATACAACCATCAAAAAGTAAAAAGAGTCAGATATGCATTTATGTAAACGGGGTCTGGTTACGGGTGGCGCGAATTTTCAACACTTACGGTTCCAGAATGCATCTCAATGATGGCCGGGTCGTCTCCAACTTCATCTTACAGGCACTTCGCGGGAAACCACTAACTATCTTTGGCGACGGTAAAAGTTGTGAGAGAATTGTTGAAGTTGTTAAACAGAGAGCTTTATGAGTCACAAGTATCCTATACGCGTTGCTGTGGTAATACCAAAATATGGATTGATCGGCGGGGCGGAAAGCTTTGTTTTTGAGGTAACTGAACGACTGGCGGAACATAAAGATTTCGAGATACACGTCTTTGCAAATAAATGGCGTCAGGGAAAAGCACCTATTACTTTTCACAAAGTACCCATCATACCTTTTCCGCGTTGGATTCGACCGATCAGTTTTGCCTATTTCTCAAAAAGATCGATGCAATCTGATTTTTTTGATATTGTTCACAGTCATGAACGGATTTTTGAAATGGATTTGCTGACCTTTCATGGCATTCCGCATGAAATCTGGGTAAAAAAAACGAAAAAAAGATCTTTAAGTCTTTTTGATCGGTCTACCGCATGGGTCGAAAAAAAAGGGATGAATCAGGAAAAGGGAGCAATAATTCTGCCTGTATCTACTTTAGTCAAGGATGAACTGCTTAAACTCTATAATATTCCGAAATCAAAATTGCATGTTATTCATCCCGGTGTTTCATTGGAACGATTTTCAAGCGTTAATAGAGAAGATTTTCGATATGAAATTCGCCAACGCCATGGTTTATCTTTGGAAGATGTTGTTGTTTTATTTGTCAGCATGAACTTCGAGCTCAAACGTCTTGATCTCCTCTTAAAGAGCATCGCCGCTACGGTTGACAGAGAAAAGGATAATTCCAATTTGAAATTGATGGTTGTCGGGAAAGGGGATGAGAAACGATTCGAGACAATGGCTCGCAACTTGGGAATTTCAAATCGGGTTATTTTTGTCGGCGTAACCCGCGACGTGGAAAAATATTACCTGGCGGCTGATATCTTTGCCATGCCGTCCCGGTTCGACACCTTCGGCTTGGTTGTTCTTGAAGCCATGGCTGCCGGTTTGCCGGTAATCATTAGCCACAGTGTCGGCGCCAGGGATCTCGTAGAGCAAGGTGTTAACGGATTTGTTCTTTCAAATGATCCATCGATTTCGGAAATAGTAACATCACTGACTATGATGATGGATAGGGAAAAGCGCATACTGATGGGTAAAAATGGCCGGCGGATTGCGCTCCGGTATTCATGGGAGAAAACGGCTGGCCGAGTTGCGGATTTTTACCGAAGGTTTGGTAAGGACACCGATCATTCGGTATGAACCACAGCAACAGTTGACAATCGCAAAATAATAAACGAATATCCCATAATCTTTCACAATTACAGTACAGCGCAGAAGTTGGGCTTTTTACCAAGTCATCAAAAGACAAAAGAGGCGGACATGCATTTACGTAAACGGATTCTGGTTACCGGTGGCGCCGGATTTCTCGGCTCACATTTATGTGAACGTCTGCTAAATGAGGGTTGCGATGTTTTATGCGTGGACAATTTCTATACCGGCAGCAAAAGAAACATTGAGTCTTTAATAGGAAATCCCTACTTCGAATTACTGCGGCATGATATTACTTTTCCGTTGTATCTTGAGGTGGACGAGATCTACAATTTAGCCTGCCCGGCATCTCCAATTCATTACCAGAACGATCCGGTTCAGACCACGAAGGTCAATGTGCATGGTTCCATCAACATGTTGGGACTGGCCAAACGGATAAAAGCCAAGATCCTTCAGGCATCTACCTCAGAGGTTTATGGCGATCCCACAGTCCATCCCCAGCCCGAAACCTATCACGGAAACGTAAACTGTATCGGTCCCCGTTCCTGCTATGATGAAGGGAAACGCTGTGCTGAGACACTCTTTTTTGATTATTTTCGCCAGCACAAACTTAAAATCAAAGTGGCCCGAATTTTCAACACTTACGGTCCCAGAATGCATCTCAATGACGGCCGGGTCGTCTCCAACTTCATCGTGCAGGCACTTCGCGGGACACCTCTAACCATCTTTGGCGACGGAACCCAGACAAGGTCTTTTTGTTATGTGGACGATCTTATAGAAGGATTGGTACGGTTAATGAACACCAATGATGACGTGACAGGTCCAATAAATCTGGGAAAACCCGGTGAATTTACGATACTGGAACTGGCGGAAAAGGTCATTGAATTGAGCAACTCAAAGTCTGAAATAATTTTTAAGAAGCTTCCTGCCGACGATCCGAAGCAGCGACGGCCTGACATTTCAAAGGCCCGCAGGATTCTCGGATGGGAGCCCGAGGTAGAACTTGAAGAGGGACTGAAAAGAACAATTGCTTATTTTGACGAGATTTTGACAACAGGTAAATTGAAACTAAAGGTATGACAGTAACAGCGAAGGAGGAAATGATGGCATTAAGTAAAGAGCTCCTTGATATTCTTGCCTGCCCGAAGTGCAAGGGAGATATATATTTAAATGACACAAAAAGTGGTCTGATTTGCGAAAATTGTAAGCTTTTATATGAAATTAGAGATGATATCCCGATTATGTTGATTGACGAAGCCAAATCCATCGATAGTTGATTCAGTAACATATCCTTAAAATCATGAGCCAACCTCGACCCCCAAAGCCTGCCAAACTTGTGATAGGTTTTTTTTTAAAAGAAAAGGGGTTAGGAATTCATGTGGTAAAGGCGCTTGTTGATAAATATGGTGCTGTTGACATGGCAAGTTCATGGCTTCCTTTTAGCTTTACGACCTATTACAATGATGAAATGGGCACCCCCCTTTTTAGACGCCTGATTGCATTTAAACAGCTAATACATCAGGTTTCTCTTGCAGATATAAAACTGTTTACCAATGATCTTGAGCATGAACATTCAATTAACGGAAAACGGGTGGTTAATATAGATCCCGGATATCTGCTCCATGAACGATTTGTTTTGGCGACCGGAAAAAATTTCAGCCACCGGATTCATATTGGAAAGGGAATTTATGCTGATCTGACCCTGATGTATACCAAGGGAGGGTTTGAGACGTTACCATGGACCTATCCCGATTATGCTTCAGAAAATATAATGACTTTTCTTAAACAGGTGCGAAAGAAATATATGATCGATTTAAGTTTTATAAAAAGTGAGATGGAAAACATATAATGATGAAAAGTATGACCGCCTATGCCAGAGCTGAGAAAACGGCAGATGAAATAAATGTCTCAACTGAAATCCGATCTTACAACAGCAGATATCTTGATGTTTCCACTGAGAATTATGCATGGATATAATGTTTTGGAGGAAAAGATAAAAGCCTTGATCATCGAGAAAATTGCAAGAGGCCGCATTGAGGTGAGTTTGCAGATCAATGATGGTTCTGATGAGGCATATAACTTTGAAATCAATATTCCCAAAGCCAGAGCATATTATGATCGCCTTGTTCAATTAAAAGATCAGCTTGACCTTCATTCGGAAATAACCGTTGACCTTTTGGTCAGAGAAGGTGGCGTTATTCGGTCTGTGGAAATTGACCGGGATATGGACGCTGTGTGGCCTGTTGTGAGAGATTGTGTGGATGAGGCATTGAACAATCTTGTTGAGATGCGAAAAAAGGAAGGAGAGTTTATTGCGTTGGATATTACCGGTCGGATAAACCGGATTGAAAAAAGTGTTCATCTGATCGAAAAAGAATCGAGCGATCTATTATATCATTATCAACAGCGTCTTAAAGAAAGAATCGTGGCTTTAACCAGAGGCATGGTGGAGATAGATCCTGAAAGAATCACACAGGAATCGGCCTTTCTGGCTGACAAAAGTGATATATCTGAAGAAATTGTAAGGGTGGCGAGCCACATAAAACAATTTCGTACAATTATGAAGTCAGAGGAACCTGCCGGTCGAAAACTCAATTTTTTATTGCAGGAGCTTCATCGCGAATTCAACACCATGGGGTCCAAAACGGAAAGCACACATGCATCTCACGCAATCGTGGAAGTGAAGTCTGAGCTTGAAAAAATAAGGGAACAGTTACAAAATGTGGAATAGACGGCCATTTGGCAATTCGGATGTATTCATTTACTTAGTGCCTTAATTAGGAATTTGTGCTTTTTGTGGCAAAATTATATTCTGTCAAGTGACTAAATGACCAAAGGCATTCAATTTAATATTTAGATTTAACCTTTAGCTTCAGCTTGTAGCTATTTCTGTCAGAGTACTTTCCGTACTTGAATCGGGTTAGGATAGGGGTGACAGACATGGATCAGAATCTCTTAAATATCGGTTTTGGAAATACAGTAGCGGCGGAACGGGTGATTGCCATTGTTTCCCCAAATTCAGCCCCCATGAAACGTCTCAAAGATGAGGCTAGGGATGAGAAACGACTGATCGATGCCACACACGGTCGCAGAACCCGGTCTATTATTGTAATGGACAGCAACCATATCGTGCTTTCTGCGATACAAGCAGAAACCATATCCCAGCGTTACACAACCCTTAAAGGATCAACATAATCCGTCATGATTTCGAAAGAGATGAAACCTAAACGTGGACATCTTTTTATCATTTCAGCACCATCAGGAGCCGGAAAAACAACACTTGCCAAAGCCGTGCTTCAGCAGTTTACGGATATGCTCTATTCAATTTCGTATACAACAAGAAAACCACGCGCCGAGGAGCGGGATGGCGTTGATTACCATTTCGTTTCAAAACAAGATTTTAAGAAAGGTATAAAAAAAGGCCGTTGGGCGGAATGGGCGGAAGTGTATGGAAATTATTACGGGACTTCGGCCGAATTTATAGAAAAGAGTCTCTCATCCGGCTGTGATATCCTTCTTGATATCGATGTTCAGGGCACGCTTCAGATCCTCAAACATTATCCTGATAGTGTGACCATTTTCATTCTGCCCCCGTCAATGAACGCCCTTAGAAAACGACTGGAAATGCGAGGTTCTGATAGTAAGGCGGTTATCGAAAAACGTCTTGTAAATGCAAAAAAGGAGATGGCCCAAAAAAAAATGTACCGTCATATTATTGTTAATGATAAACTTTCCGCGGCAATTGAAGAACTTAGCGCTATTTTTAAAAAATACCGTCAACAAACAAGTTAGGGGCTTCGCCCCGCCTGCCATTGCAAGGCACGAGCGGGCAGGCCCAATTGGCCTCCGGCCCGTAGGGCCTACGCCCCGGAGAGAATGATGGAATATTGGAATAATGGGTTCTATAATAATTCAACTAATGGATAATATCCTTTTAAAAACCAACCCTCCAGTATTCCACCATTCCACTATTCCATATCCGAGGCAAACGTTCAAGCCTCACAAAATGTTATATATTTTCATTAGTTGTAGAAATTCCGAGACGTATAATTATCGCCTGAAAAGTCATGGTGAAGAAAGAAATACTTTTTGGCATCAATCCGGTTTATGAAGCCCTCAGGGCGGGCCGTAGAGATATTTTTAAAGTCTACATCACAAAAGAAAAAATCTCAAAACGTCTTGAGAGGATCTTAACGCTCGCTGATTCCCTAAAAATACCTGTGGAAGCGTCAAATCCTTTATATCTAAAATCTATTTCAGGTAGTGAACATCACCAGGGCGTTGGAGTTCAAACAGGACCGTATCCTTTTGTCAAAGTTTCAGATATGCTCGACAGTATTCAGGGCGGCAAATCAAATCCTTTTTTACTGCTGCTTGATAATATTATGGATCCTCGCAACCTCGGTGCTTTGATCAGGACGGCACTCTGTGTCGGTGTGAATGGCGTCATCATTCCCAAGGACAGATCGGCTCAGCCCACTCCGACAGTGTCCAGGGCATCTGCAGGCGCTTTGGAGCATATTTGTCTTTCACGAGTAACAAACATGGTCAACACTATTAAGATGCTTAAAAAAAGCGGCTTGTGGATTGCCGGCATGGATAAGATTTCAACTGAATCGATATTTAACTGTGATATGAAAGGATTCAATGCCATTGTCATCGGAGGAGAGGGCAAAGGTGTCCGTCCGCTCGTAAAAAAGCATTGCGATATGTTGCTTTCTATTCCCCAAACCGGTCCTTTAGATTCTCTCAATGCATCTGCAGCAGGAGCGGTGGTGATGTATGAGGCTTTCAGACAGAGACGGTTATCAGAATAATTTTTTATTTCGGCCTGGCAGCATGTGGGTCCGTGTCACAGGAGCAATAAAAGAAGCGTTCTTTCCAACACGGTGCCTGGTGTGCGGATCTTTTTTCCGAAACAGCAGACAGGAAAATAGAAGTCTAAAAACGTTTTTACAGATTTTAAGCAGCTGGGAGCAGGGTTCTTTCGGTTTAGAAGAATTTTTTCAAACAACTGATTTAACAAAGGAACATGTTGAAGAGTGTTTGGGCACGGATGCAAAAATTTTTGTGGCACTTATGTCACCATTTATATGTACGAATTGCTCTGGTACATATATGGCGGTTGAATCTCCCATATGCTCAACATGCGGCGTTGTTTTTAAAAGCAGGGAAGGGGAAGATCACGACTGTGGAGAGTGTCTCAATGCTCCCAAGAGATTTAGAATGGCTCGATCAGCAGGAGTGTACGATAAAGTGCTTATGGCTGCGATCCATTGTTTGAAATATAAAGAGAAAATTCAACTGGCCAGACCGCTCGGTGTGCTTTTGTTTATGGCCTTTTGTCGTTATTGGAATAAGGAAAATATAAATCTAATCGTGCCGATTCCGCTTCATAAGAGGAAATTCAGAAGTCGAGGTTTCAACACTTCTTTTCTTCTTGTCAAAGAATGGGCATTTATTACCAAAGCACTAAATGGAGCGTTGCCGGTCATCCCGGTTGCCGGAGATATTCTTGTAAGGAAAAGATGGACAGAACCCCAAACAGGTTTGGGGCGTAAGGAGCGTTTGCAAAACATTAAAAATGCCTTTGGCGTGAGTGATTCGTCGAAAGTTAAGGGAAAAAAAATACTGCTTGTGGATGACGTCTATACAACTGGCGCAACTGCAAATGAGTGTGCAAAAGTTCTATTGAGAGCAGGAGCAGCGCGCGTTGATGTGCTTACTCTGGCAAGGGCCATGTGATTGAAGATTAACGTACGAATTGATCTGACAGACATATGAGATCTAAAATTTTAAAATTATCAGATTTGGTACAAGCTATAGAAGGCTTGCGGGAAGCTGGAAAACGAATTGTTTTTACAAACGGATGCTTTGATATTCTTCACGTGGGCCATGTGCGATATCTTGCTGCTGCTCGGTCAAAAGGGGATGCACTGGTTTTGGGATTGAATTCCGATGCATCCGTAAAATCGATAAAACTCGATAACAGACCTATCGTGAGTCAGGATCAAAGGGCTGAGGTTTTGGCGGGTTTGGCGTGTGTGGATTATATAACGATCTTCGATGAGCCTGATCCGTTAGCGCTTATACAAACCATAAAACCGGATGTTCTTATAAAAGGTGCCGACTGGGAGGAAGCGGAGATCATTGGATCTGATGTTGTAAAATCATATGGGGGCAATGTGGTTAGAATTGAAGTTGTTCCCGGTATTTCAACCTCCCGAATTATACAAAGGATTCTTAAACTTTATGGGCGGTAATAATAAGCGTAGTTCTTTTAAATTTGGATATTCGAATTTTGGCTTTAATTTAATTCATAAAAAGCATCGTCCAAATGAGACTTGGTCATGATCACAAAGCAGAAAAATGGCGTCTCCTTTTTTGAGTTTCCAAAACTTGCAGGCCTTTCCGGTATCCTGCATGGAGTTTTCACAAGAAAGAATGGAAAAAGTAAAGGACCTTTTCGAAGCCTGAATGTTAGCTTCGGCGTTGGAGACAATGACCACACTGTTTTAGAAAACAGAACAATCATTTCTCGATGTATCAATGAAAAAGACCTTTTTTTTTTAGATCAGGTTCACGGTACTCGAATCGTTGTATTTTCAAAAGAACATCATTTTTATCGGGTGTTTGATACAGCTGATTGCTTTAAAGGTGAATATTCGAAAATTTTGGGTGGTCAGACCGATACATTTGGCATTGACTCTGAACGCAGATTTGAAGCGGACGCAATAGTGACAGATATTCCCGGAAAATTTCTCGTCATTCAAGTGGCGGACTGCCAATCTGTATTAATTTATGATCCGGTTCAGGAGGTGGTGGCAAATATTCATTCAGGTTGGCGTGGCAGCATAAACAATATAATCGGTTGTACATTAAAGGTGATGGAAAATAGCTTCGGATGCCGTTCTTCTGATATTGTTGCAGGGATTGGTCCGTCTCTTGGCCCATGTTGTGCGGAGTTCGTAAATTACAAAAAAGAGATCCCAGAGGCGTTTTGGAAATACAAAAATGATACCCATCATTTTGATTTCTGGTCTATCAGCCGCGACCAGTTATGTGAAGCAGGGGTCTTGTTTGAAAATGTGGATTTAAGTCGGATGTGTACAAAATGTGATTCAAACCGATTTTTTTCCTTTCGCGGAGAAGGGACTACCGGAAGGTTTGCGGCTTTGATAGGTCTGAAATGAATAGAGCCAAGCAACGAGTAACGAGTGAGAAGTTATAAGCAATGAGCAACGTAGGTGTTCACGGGGTTTGTTCCCCCGCTTCACTCCGGTGTCTACGTGACTGGTCATTTCAAAGACTTAGCAGCGGTGGCATTCCTGCCCCCTCCGCGTTCTCCCGCGAAAAGCATGCGGGAGCCGCGGTCTCCCCCACTGCTAAGTCTTTGAAATGACGAAGCCACTCCGCCAATATCGTTGCGCGAGGAAACAAACCCCGTGAACGCGTACTGAGCAACAAGTAACAAGTAACAAGTGATAAGTGGAAAAGTAAAAATGTATCAAGAAAAAGTTAAGGTTTTGTGGAACCAAAGAGTCGGACCGGAATATTATCGAATCGGTTTGACGTGTCATCATAGATATAACGATGCCAGACCCGGCCAATTTGTCATGCTGCGCTTTCCAGGTCAGATTACCCCTTTTTTGCGTCGTCCCTTTTCCATTCATAAGTTGATATCTGACAATAACCAAACCATTGGGATTGAACTCCTTTACAAGGTGGTGGGGGAGGGCACAAAGAAACTCTCTATGATTCAAGTCGGTGACATTGTAGATATTCTTGGCCCATTAGGTAATGGTTTCGCTTTTTCTCATCTTTATAAAACCGTTTATATTGTTGCGGGCGGCATTGGTGTTGCACCGCTGGTTTTTTTGGCCACATATTTGCGGACAAAAGGGGTCGACACTGCAAAAAGTAAGGTTTTTTTAGGTGGAAGATCAAAGGATGATTTGTTATGCAGGGATGAATTTATAGACATTGGAATGAAACTACAGGTTACCACAGATGATGGAAGTGAGGGAGACCAGTGTTTTATCACCCATCCTTTGGAAGTTGCTTCCAAAGGATTTAGCCCCGATGTTATTTATGCCTGCGGTCCTTTGGAGATGTTAACGTGTGTATTGGGTATTGCTGAGAAATATCGTGTGCCGTGTCAGGTTTCCATTGAAACGGCCATGGCTTGTGGTATGGGGGCTTGCCTTGGGTGTGCGGTTGAGAAAAAAGGACCGGAAAAGGCTTACTTACATGCCTGCCTGGATGGTCCGGTATTTGATGCCGGCATCATTAAAATATAATTTCATCTTAAAATTTTAGCACATTTTGCATTGACTTGTGAAAATTCATATGTTAGATGCACAACGTCCTTAATAGATCTTATTTTATATGAGGATTCTTATTATTGCCCGAGAAGGTGTTCTTTTCCATGAAGAGGGAAACCATACGTGCCATAAAGGATCTGGCATACTATAGCAGCATCGGCTTATCCGTAGCGCTTTCAATCTTTATCGGGCTGGCTATAGGCGTATACCTTGACAGAAAAGTATTTAATACAACACCATGGTTTACACTGATTTGTCTTGGGCTTGGAATCGCTGCGGGATTTAGGAACATCGGAATTGCAATAAAAAAGAGCAGAAAGCTCTAACGGATATTTTTAATGTGGAAATTCAACATCGTCTTTATAAATTCGTAAACTTAACGAATTGGATCCTGTTTTCTTTTGCCAGTCTGATCGGACTTTTTCTTATGCCGTCTGATTTTGCCGTGGGGATTATTTGTGGGGGCCTGATTGTCACTATCAATTTTCATTTGCTCTACCGGACACTTAAAAAAGCGTTTAGACCCCCCCATCTGGCTTCCACCAGCGTAATATTGGCCAAATATTACATTCGATTCATTGTCAGCGGCCTTATTATATTTGTTCTTATATCAGAGCATTTTGTTGATCCTTTGGGTCTTTTTGTTGGACTTTCGGTGGTGGTGGCGAGTATTACGCTTGCCACTGTTCGTGAATTAACCAAATATATTTTCAAGGAGGCAACTTAAGGTGGAACATCCCTATCTATTTTTTGTAAAGTTGTTTGAAATGTTCGGTCTTGGACATTTTGCCCATGCGTATCCCCACATCATCTATTCTTGGGTGGTGATGATCTTGCTGATTGTACTTGGAATCGTCGGGGCAAAGAGTGTAAATCTGGTTCCCTCGAAAATACAAAATGTTTTGGAGATTATCATTTCAGGACTCGAAGAATTCACCATTGATATTACCGGAGAAGAAGGGCGCTGGCTTTTTCCACTTCTTGCGACGGTTTTTATTTATGTTTTTGCCTGCAACATAATGGGACTTGTGCCTGGATTTTTTCCACCGACCGCCAACCTGAACACAACCCTTTCATGTGCTCTTGTTGTTGTCCTGTTTACGCACGTTATCGGCATTAAATATCACGGTGTTAAATATATTAAACACTTTCTCGGACCCGTATGGTGGATGGTCCCTCTTATTTTTCCTATTGAAGTCATAGGACACCTGGCACGTGTTCTGTCTCTTACTTTTCGTCTTTTCGGAAACATGATGGGCCATGAACTCGTCCTGGGTATCCTTTTCGCTCTGGCGGGATTGTTTTTTGCTCCGCTGCCGATAATGGCTCTTGGCATTTTCGTTGCACTGGTACAGGCTTTTGTTTTTTATTTACTTTCAGTCATGTATTTTACCGGTGCAATAGAGCATGCACATTAATGTAAATGTATAATAAGAGAAAAAAATAATAGTATGCTTTTTAATTTTAATGGGAAAATGGAAGAAGCATAAAAAACCAAATAAAGGAGGTAGAGTAGATTATGGGTGCAGAAGCATTACAATTTTTCATTGCCTGCGTCACTGCAGCTGGTTTCGGAGTAGGGATTGCAGCCTTTGGTTGCGGTATTGGACAGGGAATTGGTGTAAGGGGTGCCGTTGAAGGTATTGCCAGGAACCCCGAATCATCCGGCAAGGTAACGGTTACCATGCTGATTGGTCTTGCTATGATTGAATCACTGTGTATTTATGCACTGGTTGTTGCGTTGATTCTTATCTATGCCCATCCCCAGGCAGCAACGATTGCCGCACTGTTTGGCGCTGGTCACTAAAAACAGACACATTTTTTTAAAAAACAGGGCTGTGCCATATAAGACACAGCCCTGTTTTACTTTAACCTAACCCGGACAAGCCAGAAAAGTTACAAATGAGCTAAAGTTTGAAATGAGCTAAAGTTTGAAGTGAGCTAAAGTTAAGGAGTCGCTACGCTCCGGTTTTTATACAAATTGGAAGTATTCCTTAACTTTAGGCACTTTAGATCACTTTAGGCATTTCACACTAATTGGTTAAGCAATTTTTTGCCATAAAAAGCATAAAATTTACAACTAAGGTACTAAAACCTTTTTTAAAAACTCCCCGGTATAAGAACCATTTACCTTTACGATCTCTTCCGGTGTTCCGATTCCGACGACATTTCCTCCTTCATCGCCACCTTCGGGCCCGAGATCGATGATATGATCCGCGGTTTTAATGACATCCAGATTGTGTTCGATCACAATGACCGTATTCCCTCCGTCCACAAGTCTTGATAACACATCAAGTAGTTTGCGAATGTCATCCGTATGGAGTCCTGTTGTCGGTTCATCAAGGATATAAACGGTTCTTCCCGTCGCTTTTTTCCCAAGTTCTCGAGACAGTTTGATCCGTTGGGCTTCCCCGCCGGATAGCGTTGTCGCCGGCTGACCGATATGAATATATCCCAGGCCGACATCGATCAGGGTCTGTAATTTGTTTTTGATATTGCTGTATTCTATTAAAAAACCTGAAGGACTGATTGACGGTCATGCCAAGTATGTCTGCAATGTTTTTCCCTTTATATTTAATTTCAAGGGTTTCTCGGTTGTATCTTTTTCCGTGGCAAACATCACAGGTCACATAAACATCCGGCAGAAAATGCATTTCTATTTTGATAATACCATCCCCGCGACAGGCTTCACATCTTCCTCCCTTGACGTTAAAACTGAATCTTCCGGGTTTATAACCTCTCAATCGTGCTTCAGGTGTTCTGGAAAAAAGTTCTCTGATATACGTAAAAACACCGGTGTATGTTCCAGGATTTGAACGGGGCGTTCTGCCAATGGGTGACTGGTCGATATGGATGACTTTATCAATATACTCAATGCCCAATATGCTGTCGAATTTACCTGCCGACATCCTGGCATGATAAAGTCGCTGGGCCATGGCGCGATAGAGGGTTTCCAGAACAAGTGTCGATTTTCCGGAGCCGGATACACCGGTGACGCAGATAAAGCATCCCAAAGGGAATTCCACATTGATATTTTTAAGGTTATTTTGAGATGCGTCTTGGACAATTATTTTTTCACGGTGACCGGATCGTCGCTTAAGGGGTACCGGGATACTTTTTCGGCCTGAAAGATACTGTCCGGTCAATGATTTTTCCTCTTTTAAAAGTTCATTCGGTGGGCCGGAAAAAACAACATATCCACCGTTTATTCCTGCTCCGGGTCCCATATCGACAACATGATCCGAAGCACGTATGGTTTCTTCATCGTGCTCGACCACAAGAACGGTATTGCCGAGATCGCGCATTTGAAAGAGGGTTTCGCGAAGACGCTGGTTGTCTCTCTGGTGAAGACCGATGCTCGGTTCATCAAGAACATAAAGAACGCCGGTCAGCTTCGAGCCAATCTGTGTCGCAAGCCGTATTCGCTGGCTTTCCCCACCGGAAAGCGTGGATGCTGATCTGTCGACGGTAAGGTAGCCGAGTCCGACATTTTCTAAAAAACCGAGCCGTTCATTGATTTCTTTTAGAATTATTGCTGCAATAATCTTTTTTTTGCCGGTCAGTTTTAGTTTTTGAAAAAAAGTACGGGCTGTTGTTACTGAAAATTGGGTTATTTCGAAAATGTTGAGATCTCCCACCCGAACAGACTTGCTGGCTTTGTTTAATTTGGCGCCATGGCATTCGGGGCAGGACCGAAAATTCATGTACTGCTTAATTTCTTCTCTGGACTGGTAGGATTCTGTTTCCAGGTATCGTCGTTTAAGCTTCGGAATAATACCTTCAAATGGTTTTTTATAGGTAAACCGACGATTGTTTCTTTCAAAATAGAATGTAATTCGTTCAGTTCCTGAGCCATATAAAAGGGCCTTTTTAAATAGATCCGGAAGATCTTTGTAAGGGGTATAAATATCGACACCATAGTGTGAAGTTAGTGCATCTAAAAATTCAATAAAATGGACGGTATTTCTGTTGGCCCACAAAGCAACTGCCCCTTGTCTCAAAGAGGGTTCGTGATTTGGAATGATCAGACCGGGGTCAAATTCAGTTATTGAACCCAGGCCGTCACATTTTGGACAGGCGCCCTGGGGAGAGTTGAAAGAAAAACTTGCCGGCGTGAAATCCGGATAGCTTATTCCACAGGTGATACACGCTGATTTTTCGCTGAATAAAATCGGCTTTTCATCAGGAATGTCCACCGTAATGAGGCCGTTTGAAAGGGACATGGCAAGTTCTATTGAATCCGCAAGCCGATTACGGATTTTTTCTTTTACTATCAAGCGGTCCACAACCACGTCGATGGTATGCTTTGTGTTCTTGTCCAGCTTACCGACCGCTTCAATTTCCAGAGTTTTCCCATTGACACGGACCCGGGCGAAGCCTTCTTTTTTAAGCCGTTTAAAAAGCTTATCGTGTGAGCCTTTCTGACCTGAGACAAGGGGCGCCAGAATCATAATCCTGGTGCCTTCGTTCAGTGACATAATCTGGTCAACAATCTGATCGAGTGTTTGAGCGGTAATCGGTTTTCCACACAGATAACAATGAGGCGTGCCGGTTCTTGCAAAGAGGAGGCGGAGATAATCATAAATTTCCGTCACCGTTCCTACAGTTGATCGGGGATTGTGACTGGCGGTTTTTTGTTCAATTGCAATTGCCGGCGACAGTCCTTCGATGGTGTCCACATCGGGTTTCTCCATACGTTCAAGAAACTGCCGAGCGTAAGCGGACAGGGATTCGACGTACCTTCGCTGACCTTCAGCATACAGGGTGTCAAAAGCAAGTGTTGACTTGCCAGATCCTGAAAGGCCGGTAACCACGATGAGTTGGTTCCGGGGCAATTCAACATCAATGTTTTTTAAGTTATGATGTCTTGCACCGCGTATGATTATTTTTTTAGTCGTCATTTGATCTTTAAAACCTGTTCCTATTTCCTATATTTTTACTGTTTGTTTTTTGCGTAAACCGCCTGTTGCGCCGCCATGGTTATTGCCGCGATCAAACTTCCCGGATCAGCAGTGCCTGTTCCGGCAATATCATAGGCTGTACCGTGATCAACGGATGTTCTGATAATTGGAAGCCCTAAGGTAATATTTACACCATCGTTGAAGTGTATGAGCTTAAACGGGATCAGTCCCTGGTCGTGATACATGGAGACGACAGCATCATAACGCCCATTTGCTGCTTGATAAAATACAGTATCGGGCGGTAGTGCTCCGGTCACATCAAACCCTTGGTTTCTGGCATCATGAATTGCCGGGGTGATAATAGTTTTTTCCTCGTTTCCAAACATTCCACCTTCGCCTGCATGAGGATTCAGCCCGGCTACAGCAATACGGGGTGTTTTTAAACCAAACCGCTCATGGAGCGTTTGCCAAGCTAATTTTATAGTCAGCAACACTTTTTGTTCTGAAAGTAATGAGGAAACTTCCTTTAACGGGACATGGATGGTTACAAGGACGACACGAAGCCTGTTCCCGGCAAGCATCATTGCAAAATTTTCAGACCTTGTTCGTTCAGCCAAAAGTTCGGTGTGTCCGTTATAGTGACATCCGGCAATCTGCATCGCCACTTTGTTTATGGGGCAGGTGACCATTGCTGCGATACGCCCTTTGGTTGCCAAATCAGAGGCAGTCTTGATATAGCGTATCATTGCCCTACCTGTTTCAACTGTGGGGTTTCCCCATAACACTTTATCCGGAACGATTTCTGAAAGATTCAGCAAGTCGATAGATCCAATTTTATAAATGCCCTCATTAGGGTCTTTGACAGACTTAATGTGAAGTTTGCTTCGAACACATTTTTTCACGGCGTCCAAAATTTGGAAATCTCCAATCACAAGTGGTCTGCAAACATTATAAATTGAAGGTTTGCAAAGTGATAAGAGAATAATTTCCGGACCGATCCCAACAGGGTCCCCCATAGTAATTCCAATAATCGGGCGGTAATCAGACATCTTACATATCCCTAAATAGTTGTTAAACAATGGTATGAAAAAAAATAAATTATACTATAGAGAATATAAGTATTTTTCAAATAAATTCCAAAAAATTATGGTTATGTTCTTTACAGCAACTGGATTTTGAAAAAAAAGAGTGTAGAAAAAATTATAAAAATAGGAGAAAATGAAAGAAATATGGAGATATTGTCAAAAAACATTATTGTAGATATTCTGTTGATAACCATGGATATGCTTAAAATGCTTATGGAAAAATGGCCATTTAAAAAAGATTGTATTTAAAAGCAGTTAAATTTTCAGCAAGAATAATATCATCAATAACAATAAGATATGTGTTGTTAATAACTTGTTGACAAATAGATGCTAAACTGGATTTTTCGGGATTGACATATAAGAGATGATACTTTACAGTCAGCCACAACTTACACAGTAACTTCTTTATAATCTAAGATAACACTCCCATAAAGATTGATATCGGTATTTTATCAGTAGTTTTACCTGAAACAACAAGTCAGTTCTAATTACATCATTGAGATTTTAATACGTATGAAGGCGATCTGGAAAGAGGCAAAAGCTGCTATTAAATTACGTGTTCCCAGTCACTGTTTCATGATGTGGATTGAGCCGCTGAGAATATCAAAGTTCGATAATAACTGTCTTACTCTCGCTTCTCCCAACTTTTTTTCCAAAAAACGGGTCCTGGATCATTATGGAGATCTGATAGCAACTGAACTCAGTAGGGTTGCAGGAAGGTCTTGTCGATGTTCCATCGAGGTTTCGGCAACAAAAACCCTTCCAAGAAATAAAACAAACGAAGATTTTCAGCTCGCATTACCCAATATGAATGTACGTCCGCACACCGGCAGATTTTTACGAAAGGATTTTACCTTTGATCATTTTGTGGTTGGTGGTAGCAATGACTTTGCATATTCAGCTTCCCTTTCTTTGGCTTCGAGAAAAAATGGTCTCCAGAATACATTGTTTTTATTGTCAAGGACCGGAATGGGGAAAAGCCATCTTTCACAGGCCATCGGGAATTACATACTGTCTGAACATCCCACGGATCGTGTATATTATACGACTGCTGAGGATTTTAGCAATGAAATGGTTCATGCGTATCGCAATGATGCAATCAATTCTTTTAAAGGAAAATATAGAAATCAATGTGACGTATTACTCCTCGAGGATGTTCATCACCTGAGCGGTAAAGAAAGAACTCAGATCGAGCTTGCGTTAACGCTTGATACGTTGTTTGAATCCAACAAGAAAATAATATTCTCAAGTTGTTATCTGCCGGCGGATATTCCGAAACTCAATGATAAATTGAGGTCACGTCTCTCATGTTCACTTATTTCAAACATTGAGCCACCAGACTTCAAGACGAGGGTCAGGATACTGCAGAAAAAAGCGAGTCTTAACAAATGTAGCATACCCGAAGACGTCATCCATTACTTGGCCGGTGAACTCACAGAGGATGTGAGGCAGCTCGAAAGCGGCCTTATCGGGGTTACCGCAAAGTCATCTTTGTTGGGAATACCTGTTGACCTTGGACTGGCTGAAAGTGTTGTTAAGAACATCGCACGCAGTAGAAAGGATATCACCATAGACGCTATCAAAAAGCTCGTTTGTAAATATTATTCTATTTCCGTCAAAGAAATTGTTTCAAGTTCTCGCAAACAATTCATCGTTCGACCGCGACAGATCGCAATATATCTATCGCGCAGATATACCGATGCTCCCCTCCAGGCAATAGGAAAAAGTTTCAACAGATATCATGCCACTGCCCTTCATTCCATTAACGCAGTTGAACGGGTATTAAAAGAAAATGGCTCAATTCAAAAACAGGTGGAACTTTTCTGTCAAAAGCTCGAATCCGGTAAGTTCTAACCCCCCTATATTTTTCCGTTTACCTATTTAATGATATTTATATATTGATTTCGCTAACCCGGACAAGCCGGAACCAAATATTTGCCACAAAGGCACTAAGACACAAAGGATATATTTATTATTCTTCTTCGTGCCTTGGTGCCTTAGTGGCAGAATGGAAAAAGTTTTGTCAAAAAAAGCACAAAATTAAATTTTAAATAACTAATAGATGTGATAATCTTGTAAAGAAGGATGTGATAAAATGGCACTTACGGACACGACGTTCAAAAAACTTCAAAACATAGTAGGAAATCTCTATTGCAGCAGGAAAAAAGAGGATCTGCTCTGCTATGCATACGATGCAACAGCTCGCAGTTATCTCCCCAGTGCTGTCCTGTTCCCACGGGATGCCAGAGAAATATCCGCCATATTGCATCTCGCCAACTCAGATCGTTTCAACGTGATCCCAAGGGGTTCCGGTACAGGGATGACGGGTGGATCTCTTCCTGTGGAAGGCGGCATTGTCCTGGTGATGGGTCGACTTAACCGTATTCTTGAAATAGACAAGGACAACCTTATCGCCCATGCTGAACCCGGTGTTGTGACCGGCCATTTTCACCGGGCGGTTGAATCAGAAGGACTTTTTTATCCTCCGGATCCTTCGAGTTCCGACTTTTCAACGCTGGGTGGAAATCTGGCAGAATGTGCAGGGGGTCCCAGAGCGGTGAAATATGGTGTTACCAGGGATTATGTATTGGGATTGGAGGCTGTTCTCCCAACGGGTGAAATCATACATTCCGGCGTAAAGACCGCTAAAGGCGTTGTGGGATATGATCTGACCAGACTCCTCATCGGATCCGAAGGAACCCTCGGTATAATTACCAGAATAACATTAAAACTGTTACCCCTACCCGAAGCAGTAAGCGCCATGACCGCCATTTTTGATCATATGGAAACAGCAGCGGAAACCGTCTCAGAAATTATTAGACGCGGCATCATTCCACGAACCATAGAATTTATGGATAATGCTTCGATCCGTTGTGTGGAACGTCACCTCAAAATGAACCTGCCCGTTGAAGCCGGAGCTTTACTGCTCATAGAGGTGGATGGAAAAACCGAAGAGGTAGGTACGCTTATAGAACAGTTAAGAACTTTGTGCGTGTCTCAAGGGGCCAAAAATACGAAGATAGCCGGAAAAAAGGAAGAAATTGCAGAGCTCTGGAAAGCCCGAAAGGCTATTTCTCCAGCGCTTTTCCAATATGGTCCTGATAAGATTAACGAGGATATTGTTGTTCCAAGAAGTAAGATTCCGGATATGGTAAGAAAGATAGAGGCTCTAAAAGAAAAAACCGGACTGACCATGGTGAGTTTTGGGCATGCCGGTGACGGAAATATCCATTTTAATATCATGCTCGACAAGAGAAATCGGGATGAACTCAAAAAAGCCGAAGCGGCCATAGATGCTTTATTTGAACATACCCTTGAATTGGGGGGGACAATTTCAGGTGAGCATGGCGTTGGTATTACTAAAGCACCTTACATCGCCAAGGAGATCGGTTCTGTGGAACTAAACCTTATGAAGAAAATAAAGAAAATTTTTGATCCAAATGGGATATTAAATCCCGGCAAAATCTTTCCAGACTCTTTAGTTTTTCAGAAAAGATAAGCAAATGAGATATCTACATTTCTGAAAAACTAAAGTTACTGTATTTTGATAAACACACCGTCGTTATAGGACATCAAATCTTCCAAAAGCTCCATCCGAACATTCTTATCGCGGTCTATGGCACAGCGCAGGTTTAAGGCACAAAGCTTTTTGCATAATGGATCCTCAATATTAAAGTTACCGAGACAGCCAAGATGATCATCTATAGATATTTGATTCATTAACTCCTTTTTCATACCGTATCCTTTATTTCAGACCTCGTCATACACCTTATGCAAATGACCGTAGACTTTTATGTACCGCGGGATTGCATATAAATTGGGCATCGGTCCGGTCTGGGTTATAAGGTTCCGGGTTCCGGGTTCAAGGTTAAGCGCTTCGCGCTTTTTTCCTGAACTATTGATTCCATTGGGTTAATGTCATGGATGGATCAATTTCTGAACCTCTGAACCGTGAACCTTTGAACCCAACTCCTGGGCTGGAAACGGAGCTTTTTGTCCAAAATACTACACAATAATTCGCTAATACTTACGAGGTCTCTATTTTAAGTAATGAAAGCATTTCTTTATGAATTCTTCCGTTGGTCGCTAGAATTTCCTTTTTATAAATTGTAAATGGTTTGTTTGAAAAGTCGGTTACGATTGCACCTGCCTCTCTGGCAATCAGCTCTCCTGCTGCGGTATCCCATGGCTTTAGGTTCTGCTCCCAAAATCCATCGAAGCGTCCGCAGGCGATAAAACAAAGATCAATTGCCGCTGAACCGAGCCTTCGAACGCCTTGGGAAGCTTTCAGGCACTTTGAAAAACGCGTCAGCAACGGGTCAAAGTAGTCCCTTAAATTATACGGAAACCCGGTGACAAGAAAACTTTCAGAGACTGTCATCGCCGTTGAAACCGCAATCTGCCGACCATTGAGTGATGCTCCTTTACCTTTGACAGCGGTAAAAAGTTCTCTTGTCAGCGGGTTTAAGACAAGGCCAAAAACGGTTTCACCTTTTAGTGTAAAAGCGATAGAAATCGAGAATATACCGATCTGATGCGCAAAATTTGTTGTGCCGTCTAAAGGGTCGATGATCCACTGATGATCCGCATCGCCTGTGCTCAATCCGCTTTCTTCAGCCAGGATCGTATGATCGGTGAACACTTTCTGAATGGTTTCGATGATGACGCTTTCAGATTCGGTATCGGCCTCTGTGACAAGATCGATGACACCTTTTTTGTCAATCCTGGATACCTTGCCGTAGTGAGACATAAGCACCCCGCCGCCTTTATAAGCAGCTGCGATACCAATTCTTTTTACAAGTTCCAAATCCATAGAAATAACACTTTTATATTATTTTTTTTTCGATGTCAACCACAAATTGTTTGGGAAGAAAAAATAGTGTAACGATTCTATGAAACGGGCTCGGCCGGTTGAATTTCGAAAGGTAAATTCCATGCAGGGCATTCGCAATTTTGGCGCAAGCCTTGTGCTGAAGCATCCCTACCTTAAACGGGGTTTATCAATAACCCACATGCTCTAATTGCAAAAAATCCATATTCAATTCCAGTTCTGCCGAGCGATCATTTCAATATGATTGTCTTTGTGGCGATGTATCGAGTCCTTCATTTTTTCAATTAGCGGCATCAAGGTCGATTTTTCCTTAGCTGAGATAGCTGTTGCATCAAAATTCCGGCTCAATTTTTCAGTCGTTGCTTTATCCACCAGATCCTTTTTGTTCAGAACACGAATCAGGGGGATATCATCTAAATTAAGATCGAGCAATATTTTTTCAACAGATTTGATCTGGTCTTTAAATCGAGGATTGCTGATGTCTATGATATGCAGCAAAAGGTCCGCACTTTCGAGTTCTTCCAGAGTTGCACGAAATGCAACCATGAGATCTTCGGGAAGATTTTTTATAAATCCAACGGTATCTGTAATAATGACTTCAATATCTTTCGGGAACTTAAGCCTTCTGCTCGATGGATCCAGTGTTGCAAAGAGCCGGTTTTCAGCCCGTACATGACTCTTTGTGAGGGTATTGAGCAGGGTTGATTTCCCGGCATTTGTATACCCGATGATGGATATTACAGGAAGGCCTTTTTTATTGCGTTTCGATTTTTGCTGTTTCCGTTGTTTTCGTACAGTAAGCAGGTCATTTTCCAGTCGTTTTATTCGATCGCGTACGCGCCTTCGATTTATTTCCAGTTTGGTTTCTCCTGGTCCACGACCGCCGATACCGCCGGTCAAACGCGACATGGCCGTATTTTTGGCAATAAGACGCGGAAGCAGATACTTAAGCTGTGCAAGCTCGACTTGGAGCTTACCTTCCCTTGTTTGGGCCCGTTGGGCAAAAATATCGAGTATCAATTGTGTTCTGTCGATAACCTTTAGATCTATCTGATCCGTAATCGATCGTATTTGTGAAGGATTTAATTCCTGATCAAAGATGATTAAAGTTACGCCTTTCTGAAGCGCCAAAATAATCAACTCCTGAAGCTTCCCGGGACCCATAAGGAATTTCGAATTTACCTCCCGGCGGAGTTGGAGAATCTTTTCCGCAACATCAATACCACTGGATAAGGCCAGATCTTCCAGCTCTTCCAAAGAAGACATGGCAGTTTTTCGGTATGCTGTCGTGACACTGACAAGAAGGGCCCTTTCTTTTCCTGTGTCTGCTTCGTATAAAGACGTTGCGTGGGCAAGTTCCGCCTCAAGGGACTGGATCAGGTCAAGACATCCGATATCCAGGTCTTGGGGATTTAGAGGACTTAGGATTTGAAACGGTTTTCCATACGTACTTTTCGGCAAGATATATCCAACATGAGCTTTATGAAAATAGCCTGTTTCGGTCATTGTAATTGCAGCCATTATGTCGAGTCTCAAAAGAGCAAGGTCAGTGAGATCGTCTGTTGTGAGAGGTTCATTGTCGAGATGGGTGTGTATGCATCTGAGCCCTCTCAGACGGCCCGGAGCGACTCGATAATCACTGGTGTCCGGAATCACTATTTTTTGATGATCTCCCACAATAACGTAGGCTATCTTACCTTGACGATTTATGAGAAGGCCTATTTGACGACGAATTTCATGGGACAGCTGACTGATATCGCGAGCAAGTTCGAATGAAATAAGGAATTGGGGTGGAAGGCGGCGGCGATAGAGATTTTCAAGCCTGCGGATATGGCTGGCTTTAAGCCCGCCGATATTCCCGAAAAGTTTTTTCATTTATTC
>CAVPLW010000017.1:0-73442 GCA_963706295.1 uncultured delta proteobacterium
ACTCTGCTGCAAATCGTTAGTGAGGCAAATAAGAAAGATTGCAGTTTTGATAAACTCGAGAAACTCATTAACAGGGATGTGTCAATTTCCTACAAACTATTGCGCTATATCAATTCCGCCTTCTTTAAACGCGCCTGCGACATCTCTACCATTAAACATGCCATCGTTTTATTGGGAGAGATGGAGATCAAGCGGTTTATCTCCATGGTTGCCACTGCAGAGCTGGCTTCGGATAAACCCGACGAGCTTGTTCGAGCGTCCATTATTAGAGCCAGATTTTGCGAACTTTTGGGTATTCATTGACAAAACGGAGCAGATATTTCGCAGCTCTTTCTCATGGGCCTATTTTCCCTTATTGATGCGATGCTCGACAATAATATGGAAGATATCATGCAAACCCTCCCATTATCGAAAAACATCAAACAGGCCTTGTTGGAGGAAAAGGGCAATTTGGCAGATTATTTAAAACTGGTTTCCAGCTATGAGTCGGCAAATTGGGAAACATTTTCTTCAATCATTTCCAAAATCAATATCAATGAGAAAAAGGTTCCTGAATTCTATCAGGATGCCGTGAGCTGGGCGGACTCGTATTTAGTCTAATTTTTTTCCTGAATTTCGCACGGGCCGGAGGCTTTCATATAGCAAGTTGAGCATGGCGAAATCCCGTCATCTGGGGCAATATTCAGGTCTTATCTTTATCCAGCCGCAATATGCAACCATATGGAAAATGTTGCAGCAGACAATATGGTACATGAGGAAAGCGCTGCCACGGCAAAATCGGCATCACCGTTCATTTCTTTTGCCATAACATAGGTTAAAGTGGCTGTCGGTGATGCCAGAAGAATAAGGCCTGGTAGATAGTCCTGCAGTTTTATATCGAACAAGCGGTAAAAGATAAAACCCAACCCCGGAAGCAGAATCAGCTTCAAAAAACTTGAAGATAAAATTCTAAACATCCTTAACTGCATCAATTTAAAAGACAACGAAGCCCCGATGAGGATTAAAGCCATAGGAAGTGCGAGTCCACTTAAAATATCCAGACTCCTGCTGATAACCAGCGGTAACTTTAGCCCTGAAGAGGAAAATAGAATGCCTGCCAGTGCCGAAAGAATCACGGGGTTGCCCAGTATCCTTAATACAACATCTCGTTTGTTTTTTGAGGTTGAAGCATCGTCAGAATTGAAATGAAGGGCTACCACTGCGAGAAAATTTTGTAATATCATGATAAAGCCGGCAATGATACTGGCCCTCACAAATCCATCATTACCGAGAGAATAATATGCCACAGCAAGACCGATATATCCCAGATTCCCATGAAAAGAGGCCTGAATAAATGTCCCCAGCTCCCCTCTTCTGATACGCCAGATCAAACCCACACACCATGCCACAGCAAAAACAGACAAAACCGATAAAAGTGTGATTAAAATGACGGTAACATCAAATTGGGTACTTAAGGACGCTTTGGAGATCGCGCGAAAAATCATGGCAGGGATTGCCAGGTAATAGACCAACCGGTTTGCCGGGCCTAAAAATTCCGAATGAATAAATCCTTTAATCCGGACAAACCATCCAAGGGTTATTACGGCAAATATCGGAATTATCGTCGTTGCAATATTCATATAATACGGTCATAGCGTATTCGTAACGCTTTAGCCTTTTGAAAACATTACCGCTTCAGGTATAATTAAATTTTTGCTGAAAGAACTCGCGAATTAAGGGTGCGAAACTTAAGAAACAGTGAATCAACTTACTTTCTTGACTTTCAACCATCTGACGCCTACACTTTATTCGATATCTGGGACCTTGAAGCTTCTATTTTTATAGTGTTTTTCCGAAAGTTACAAGTTATATTAAGAAACGAGATAGCGCAAACGCATTTGATTTCGGTCCAGCGCAGCGACGGCGTGTTTCTCTTGGAAACCGACTGACTGTTTGAAGGGCTTTAGCACGCGTTAGACCGAGCCGATCGATATTTTGACTTAAAAAAATCAATAGGACATTTTAGCGACAAATTGTTCTTTATAACTCCGGCACGGCCCGGGTTTATGGGGTGCTTAAGCACAAGTTTCAGTCGGTTGGAAAGAGATATACGCCGTCGTGGAGCGTTTTCACTGTATTGGGATTCAAATACGTTTACCCTGATAAACGAGGAGTATTATGTGAAAAATGATATTATCAATAAAGTCAAAGAGGTTTCCGTTAGAAAAAAATTCCCCGACGGTTCTTTGTATACCAGTATCTCTATTGAACATATAATTAATCTCTCGGAATTTTTTCAACTCAGCGGACGTCACATTGAAATTACAGCCCTTGATGAAAATATTATTCCTGAACATTATGTCCGTAACATGAAAACATTTTCACCAAAGGATCAGTCCATTCTATTAAGTTCACGGGCAAGCATTGTTGGTCTAGGGGGTCTGGGCGGTGCTGTAACTGAAATTCTCGCTCGCATTGGAATCGGCACACTTACACTGATCGATACCGACACGTTCGAAGAGAGTAACCTCAACCGGCAATTTTTAAGCACACATCGCCTTCTTGATACATCAAAAACCAAAGCCGCCATTAAAAGGGTCCGTGAAATAAATCCGACGATTACTGTTGAGGGGCATAACGAATTGCTTGACGATAATAATGCAGCAAGTCTAACTGAAAATTCAGATGTTATTGTTGACTGCCTTGACAATATACAAACTCGGTTTTTTCTGGAAAGCGCCGCAAAAAAGGTCGGATCACCTCTTGTCTCTGCTGCGGTTGCAGGAGTCTACGGGCATGTCATCAGCATCTTTCCTGAAGACAAGGGGTTAATGCTAATATACGGTGATTCAGATATTCTGCCACAGAAAGGGGTTGAGACTTCATTGGGTTGCTTACCGCATGCCGTCACACTCCTTGCAGCTCTGGAAACTTCCGAAGTCGTAAAAATACTTTTAAAAAAAGGATCTGTCTTAAGAAACAAGCTGGGTATAATAGATCTAATGGATAATATTTTTGAAGTCCTTGATTTACTTTAATCCGGCAATAAACCGAATCATCTGACCGATAACCATGGAGATAATCTCTTTTGGCATAAAACCCTCAGGTATCCATTCCATAAACGTATCTGTTACCTCCTTTGTACTCTTTTTAATATCTTTCGTTTTTGCGTAAGACGCTTCCAGTATACTCCTGGTTTCCATGGCGGCATCCATGGATTTTTGCAGAAAATGTCGGCCGTCGCTGCGAGTCCTTGCGCCAAAGTGTTCAGCAAGATAGACCTCGATTTCATATCGGGCCATCTTTTGAAGGCTCTCTTGGTACTTGTCAAAATTTGAATTGGCGGCTGTAAATATCTTATCCCCGAAAGGTATGCCTCCTGCATCGGAAGCAAACATCGCTTTTTCTTGGTGCACATATATTGCAATTGAACACGAAGAATGACCCGGAACTTCCATCACTTCCATTGATAGATCATCACAGCTAAGGATATCTCCCCCTTTTACAACGTCATCAATATTAATCCTGTCAAACTCAATTCCAATATCTTTGTCCTGTTTTTCCAGTTCATGTTCAGTCAATAGTATTTGATTTAAAGATGAAATGCTTTCCATAACTTCGGGCTTATTCAAAAGTTCTTTTGCCCTTGCCGATGCCGTTATTGATACCCAGGGCCATCTCCTTTTAAAAAAAGAGACGATTCCACAGTGGTCAAAATGGGAATGGAGTATGATGATCCGTTTTATCTTTTTCTCTTCTATGTTAAAGCTTTTCAGTTGTTTTATAATATCAGGAACAATGTAAGCCAATCCGCCTCCAAGCAGAGCAAATTCTTCTGCACCTTTTAAAAGATAAACACATGATTCTTTTCGTCCAAGAAATAAAATCCTGTCCGTAACGAAACCTGGTTTTTCTATAATCATCTTTTCCTCACTTGACAAATCTTTGTATTCATAGTCTATTCTGACATGCTCATTTAATTTGTCAAGAGTTGAGACCCTATTTTCAATGACAATAAACCTCAAAGAAAAAAAGAATATCTTTTCTCGAACATTTCCTGTACAAACTGCCGGCTGTCAACTCAGGGTTAAACGCATTGAACCCGAACCTGGAACACTTTTAAAGGATCGATCCACACTTGTTTTTCTTCATGAAGGCCTCGGCTGTATCGAGATCTGGCGGGATTTCCCGGAAACGCTCTGTGAGTCTCTCGGTTGTTCTGGGTTGGTTTACGACCGAAGAGGTTACGGCGGTTCCGAAATGTTTGAAGGCCCATGGCCGGTTGATTATCTAGAGATGGAATCTTCAACATACTTGCCTGCACTGTTAAAGGAATGCGACATTGATAATGCCGTTCTCATCGGACATAGCGATGGGGGCACCATCGCACTAATCACCGCCGCATCTCACAGCAACCTGGTACGCGGGATTATTACAGAAGCAGCACACATCTTTGTTGAACAAATAACCATCGAGGGTATTCGCAGTGCGGTTGAAGCTTTTGAAACCACTTCTTTAAAAGAAAAGTTTGTCCGGTATCACAAAGAACATACGGAGACGATTTTCTACCGATGGGCCAACAGGTGGCTGTCACCTGAATTTTCCAACTGGAATATTCAAAAAAACCTTTCAAAAATAACATGTCCGGTCCTCGTTCTCCAGGGTGAAGATGATGCGTATGGAACCCCTGCCCAGGTCGAAGGTATCGCCAGCCAAGTATCCGGACCGGTGCGTGTCAAACTCATCCCTGACTGCGGCCACACGCCTCATTTTCAGGCCAAAGACACCGTCCTTTCAGAGATGACACGATTCGTCAGGGAATTTTTTCTATGATGGCCTTTGCAGGTATCAGTCCGGTGGCGCTGGCTGATACAATATTTCCAGCCACACCTGGTCCGTCCCCGGCGACGTACATCCCATGAATCTTTGTTTCCAGCTCGCTGGTTGTATCAACCTGTGTAGCAAAAAACTTAATCTCAGGTGCGTAAAGGAGTGTTTCGTCATTGGACACTCCTGGAACCACGCGGTTAAGTTTATCCAAACCTTCAATGATGTTGGTTAATATTCTCTCTGGCAAGGCCATGGCAATGTCACCACAGACCACACCGGTCAGTGTCGGCTCGATGTAGCCTTTTTTGACTCGATGCCATGTGCTGCGCCTTCCGCGCTTGAGATCACCAAAGCGCTGCAGTATTGGTCTGCCCCCGCCAATCAAAGTGGCGAGGTTCCCAATGGATTCACCGTATGCTTGATTGTCTGTTACGGGTTCGGTGAGAATCACCTTGGACAAAAATGCGAAGTTGGTATTCTCAGATTTCTTGTGCTGATATGCATGGCCGTTGACACAGACAAAGTTACTATAATTTTCTAAAGAAACAAACCCGCCTTTATTGGTACAAAATGTCCGGGTCTGATCATCATATTTTGATGTCTGTATAAAAAAAGTGGGGTCATAAATTACATCACAAAGATCTTGCATGATATCCTTGTGAACCTCAACACGTACGCCAACTTCAATGCCTCTTTGCTTGAGTCCGATCCCGTATTTTTGTGCCAGTTTTCCAACCCAGTCAGCCCCCACACGTCCGGGTGCCAGGATAATGTTGTTGGAAAGGTATTTTTTCCTGCTGGTCACGACACCTTTTACTCGTCCATTTTCTACAATAATGTCCTTTACTTCCTCAGACGTGTGAAAGGTCACCCCTTTGGACTTGATGTAATCAGCCACATTTGAAATATATCCTGGCAAGCATTCGCTGCCAAGATGTTTCTGTTTGATAATAAGCAGATCAATTCCATACCGCTTGGCCCTTTTACGGATGTTTTTGGCTTCTTCCATATCCGTCGGATAGACAATGCTATCCATACCGAATTTGTTGAATATCTGTTCTGTCTCATGAATAAGCATCTGAGCCCGACGTATCGACATAAACTGTGTTAAATCGGTCTTTCCTAATTTGTGGATAAAGTTTAGCTTACCGTCTGAAAATAGACCAGCTCCGCCGACACCGCACAATATATTACACGGTCGACATTTCATGCATTTCTTATTCTTACTCATCGGGCATCTGCGCTTTAAAGGACCTTTTCCTTTTTCAACAATAAGAACATTGAGCTTGGAGTGTTCACAAAGATAAAATGCTGCAAATAGTCCGGCAGGCCCACCCCCGACGATAATGACATCATATTCATTGCTCTTTAATGTTGTTTTGGACATGGACATATTTTTCTCCTCATACTAAAAAGTCCTTATTCTATTATTTTATAGCGCCGCTCAATCTAACCGAAATAAAAAAGCCCTGTCTTTTCGGACAAGGCTTTTAAAAAGATACTTTTCTGACAAAAGATTCAGGCTAGGCTTCTGATTCTGTGTCTTTTGTTTTTTGGGGAGGCTTTTTCACTTCAGTTTTAACTTCTTCTGTTTCTTCTGATTCAGCCGATTTCAAAGTCTCATCTCCGGCTTTTTCATCCGCGTCTTCAGAGATTGTATCGGATTCCAACAATACCGCCTTGTCATCAAGTTTAGCCTGTTCTATTGTTATTTCTTCCATCTCCTCTTCGACCGGTGCTTTTTCTTCTTCATCGGCTTTTTTCTTTTCGATATCTTCTTCTAACGCCTTCTTTTTTTCTATGGATTCCCGCTCTTTAATATCTTTTTTCTTGTCGGCGCTCTTTTTATCTATTGTGGCCTTAGCCTTTTTTTTCTTTTTTATTTTTTTCTTTTTGTCATCTACGGATAAGACCAGCTCAATCAATGAAATGGGGGCGGCATCGCCCGGTCGCCTTCCAAGCTTAACAACTCGGGTGTAACCACCTGATCTATCTCCATACTGTTCGGCGGCTTCAGCAAAGAGTTTATGAACAACTTCTTTTTCCCTGACAATGGAAAGCGCCTGTCGCCTGGCATGAAGGTCACCCCGTTTTGCCAGAGTAATTAAATTATCGGCCCACCGTCTTAATTCTTTTGCTTTGACGTCTGTTGTACGAATACGTTGATGTTTGAAAAGTGAGGTCACCATATTTCTGAACATGGCGTCCCGGTGACTGCTCGTTCTATTTAATTTTAAACCCGCTTTTCGATGTCTCATTAGACTAATTACTCTCCTTCCCCTGTATCTTCCTCGAACGTCTCAAATCCTTCCAGCTTCATTCCAAGAGAAAGGCCCATTTCGCTGAGTACTTCTTTAATCTCATTTAAAGATTTTCTTCCAAAATTTTTGGTTTTAAGCATCTCTGCCTCTGTTTTACTTACCAACTGATAAATTTTTACAATGTTTGCGTTTTTAAGGCAGTTGGCACTGCGAACAGAAAGCTCAAGTTCTTCAACGCTTCTATAAAGATTCTCATTAAATTTAGGTTTTTCTTTTTCCTCAGTCTTTCTGACAGGCTCCGGCTCAAGCTGTTCATCAAAATCGATAAAAATCGTCATCTGTTCCTTCAATATTTTAGCAGCATAGGCCACTGCATCTTCAGGCAGAATACTTCCGTCCGTCCAAACTTCAAGGCTTAGTTTGTCATAATCCGTTCTCTGACCGACACGAGCATTCCCCACTACGTATGTTACACGTTTAATCGGTGAAAAAACAGCATCAACCGGTATTGTGCCCAGAGGTGCTTCTTCATCTTTGTTTACTTCTGACAAGGAATAGCCTTTACCTGTATTTACGGTCATATTCATCATTAATTTTGCTTTATCTGAAAGTGTTGCAATATGTTGTTCGGGGTTCAACACTTCACATCTTCCATCATCGCTGATGATATCGCCTGCAGTAACCTCCCTCTTTCCCTCCAGATCAATTCGAATTGTTTTCGGTTCAGAATCAGCAAGTTTGAAACGAACCTCCTTTAAATTTAGGATAATCTCGGACACATCTTCATATATACCTGGAATAACGCTAAATTCGTGCATAACTCCTTCAAACTTTACGGATGTTATAGCAGCACCGTATAGAGAGGAAAGAATTATCCTTCTTAATGAATTTCCGATTGTTATACCAAATCCCCTTTCAAGAGGTTCACAAACAAACTTTCCATAGCTGGGTTTGCTAGTCACCTGAACCTTTTTTGGCCTTATCATCTCTCGCCAGTTCATGTACATAAGTTCATTTGATGTCATTATAAATTCTCCAATTTTTTTAAGAGGAATATCGGCAGGATATACGAATGATATATGAAATTACAACTGTCCTACAGTCCATATATTACATCCTTTATCTTCAACTACTTAGAATAAAGCTCTACTATAAGTTGTTCCTGAATAGGTGTTGTTATATCTTCACGAGAAGGAAGCTCTTTTACCATTCCTTTCATGTTTTCTTTTTCTAAGTCAACCCACTGCGGAATACCTCTTCGTACCACAGCATCAAGTGCACCTTCTAAAGCCTGAATCTTACGGCTCTTTTCTCGAACTTCAACAACATCCCCGATTTTAATAAGATATGATGGAATATTAACTTTTTTGCCATTAATCAGAAAGTGATTGTGCCTTACAAAGTGGCGACCTTGAGCTCGAGAATTAACAAAGCCCAATCGATAAACAACATTGTCAAGTCTGCGTTCCAAAAATACCAAAAGGTTTGTACCGGTAATGCCTTTCTGATTATCTGCTCTTTCAAAAAATAGGTGGAACTGTTTTTCTGAAAGACCATACATCCGTTTTACTTTCTGTTTTTCTCTAAGCTGAATCCCGTAATCTGATATTTTTCTGCCGCGACGTTGCCCATGCTGGCCTGGTGGATAACCGCGTCTATCGAAAGCACATTTATCCGAATAACAGCGGTCTCCCTTAAGAAACAATTTTAAGTTTTCGCGCCGGCATATCCGGCATACTGAACCTGTATATCGAGCCAAGTATTCCTCCTTAGTCTTTTATTTGTGAATTTGATTATCTCTCTGCCAAAAAGTTCAAAAAATTATTATTCCTTATCACAAATAATTGAACATTTTCGATCATTAAATCTTCTACTAATTAAACCCTTCTTCGCTTGGGTGGTCGACAACCATTATGCGGTATGGGCGTTACATCCTTAATCATTAATACGTTAAATCCTGCGGCCTGCAGCGATCGAAGAGCGGACTCCCGTCCGGAACCCGGTCCTTTAACGTACACCTCTACATTTTTCATCCCGTGTTCCATTGCCTTTCTAGCAGCATCCTCCGCTGCAATCTGAGCAGCAAATGGTGTGCTCTTTCGTGATCCCTTAAAACCCTGGACCCCCGAACTCGACCAGGCGACGACATTACCCGCAGGGTCTGTAATTGTAACGATCGTATTGTTAAAAGTCGACTGAATATGAACGATACCAGTGGGTATATTTTTCTTTTCTTTTCGTTTGGTTCGAACTTTTTTTGCCATGGTTTATGCTCCTGACAACCGATTCGTTATCCATCATTGATCATTATCAACTCTAATAACAAATAACTTTTTATTTTTTTCTAATGCCACCCTTCTTCTTGACAGCTGATCTTCTGGGTCCTTTTCGAGTTCGTGCGTTTGTACTTGTCCGCTGTCCACGCACCGGCAGTGACTTTCGATGGCGAAGGCCTCGGTATGATCCAAGATCCATCAATCTTTTAATATTCATTGAAACTTCGGTACGAAGTTCTCCTTCAACTTTAAAATCTTTATCAATTAACTTGCGGATACTGTTTATCTCAGATTCTGATAAATCATCTGTCTTTGTATCAGCTTTAATATTAAGCTGTTGGAGTATACGCTTTGAAATACTTGGACCGATACCATAAATATATGTAAGTCCCACCTCAATTCGTTTGCGTCTCGGCAAATCTACTCCTGCAATTCTTGCCAAAGCTAATCCTCCTTTTTTATCCCTGCCTTTGTTTGTGCCGTTTATTCTCGCAGATGACCCTAATAACTCTTTTTCTGCGAACGATCTTACACTTGGCGCATATTTTCTTAACCGATGCTCTTACTTTCATTCAAGATACTCCTTTAAAAGGGTATCAGTCAAAAGAGATTAACCCTCAACAAACAACCTCTATACCCATAACCGATCACCTTTTTATTTTGACCTGTATGTTATTCTTCCACGAGATAGATCATATGGAGAAAGTTCAACCGTGACTTTATCTCCAGGCAATATTTTAATAAAATGCATGCGCATTTTACCGGAGATGTGCGCAAGCACCTGGTGCTTATTTTCCAGTTCTACCTTGAACATTGCATTGGGCAATGTCTCGAGCACTACACCTTCAACTTTAATTGCCTCTTCTTTCGGCATATTTGTCCCCTACTTGTTCGCTAAAAAGTGTTAGAATCTTCCTTTCATTCTGGCCCCGCCCTTTTTTAAAAATCCTTCGTAATGTCGGGTCAGCATATGAGATTCAATTTGCTGAATGGTATCGATGGCAACCCCCACAACAATTAAAAGAGCAGTACCACCAAAATAAAAAGGAACATTAAACTTTGTCATTAAAACAGATGGTAATACGCATACCGCAGACACATATATAGCTCCGCCTAAAGTAATTCGAGTCAAAACCCTATCGATATAGTCTGCCGTGCGTTTACCCGGGCGGATACCTGGAATATATCCACCCTGTTTTTTCATATTATCTGCAACATCGGCGGGATTAAAAGTAATGGCGGTATAAAAGTAGCAGAAAAAGAATATAAACCCGACATATAAAGCTTCATAAGCAATGTTACCCGGCCTCATGGCTGAAGCCATACGCTGCATCCATGGAATTGTAACAAAGCTGGCCAATGTTGCCGGAAACATTATAATTGATGAAGCAAAGATCGGTGGTATTACGCCGGAGGTATTAACTTTTAGCGGCAGATGAGTGCTCTGACCACCATACATTTTTCGGCCGACGACTCTTTTGGCATACTGAACCGATATCCGCCGCTGGCCCTGCTCCATATAGATGATGAAAGCGATAACAAGTATCATTAGAACAACCAAAATGAGAACAACAAATAACCCCATTTCACCTGTTGAAAGGAGGCGGAATGTATTTCCAGTTGCAGTTGGCATTCGTGCGACAATTCCGGCGAATATGATAAGAGAAATACCGTTGCCGATACCCCGTTCAGTAATCTGTTCACCCAGCCACATAATAAAGGCCGTCCCCGCCGTTAGGGTCATTACTGTCATAAGTCTGAATGCCCATCCGGGAAAAATAACCACCGGGGCTCCACCGGGAGAAGTCATTTGTTCAAGGCCGATACTAATACCGAATCCCTGAATTACGCTGAGCAGTATCGTGCCGTAACGGGTGTACTGTGTTATCTTTTTTCTTCCCTGTTCACCCTCTTTAGACAAGCGTTCTAGATGCGGAATTGTCACCGTTAAAAGTTGAAGTATAATCGATGCACTGATATAGGGCATTATCCCGAGAGCAAAAACAGAAAGCCGCTCTAAAGCGCCACCCGAAAACATATCAAAAAGACCAAGCAACGTCCCTTTTGCTTGAGCAAAAAAAGAGGCCAGGGCCACAGAGTCTATGCCTGGAGTTGGAACATGAACACCAATACGATAGACAATAAGCAGTCCTAATGTATATAAAATCCTTTTTTTCAGCTCCGGTATTTTGAATATATTTCCGAACCCGCCACCAAGCATATTAACCAACCTCTATATTCCCGCCAGCAGCAATGATTTTTTCTCTGGCGTTTTTACTGACCCCATTCACCTTGATTGTAAGCGGAATTTTAATCTCTCCTTGTCCGAGCAGTTTAATACCGTCTCTTCGGCCTTTAACAAGACCGACTCGAATAAGGGCAGCCTCGTCCACAATACTCCCGCTCTCAAACCTTGCCAGATCACGAATATTAATTACGGCTATTTTCTTTTTAAATATATTGGTAAAGCCGCGTTTGGGTAAACGACGATGAAGCGGCATTTGACCGCCTTCAAAACCAGGTCTTACACCACCTCCACTGCGGCTGTTTTGACCTTTTGAACCTCTTCCGGCTGTTTTTCCATGACCTGATCCCACACCACGTCCTACACGTTTTCGGGTTCCGCGTGATCCGTCTGGTGGTGACAATTCATTCAGTTTCATCTATTTTTTCCTCGACTTTCACCAGATGCGAAACCGCGTGGACCATCCCTCGAATAGAAGGCGTATCTTTAAGTTCAACCGTTCTATTAATCTTTGTCAGTCCCATGCCTCGCAGTACTTTCCGGTGTTTTTCGGGCCTTCCAATCATGCTTTTCACAAGAGTTATTTTCAACATTCCACTCATTTATTATTCCTCACCATTAACCATTGCCGATAGCCAATTTGATTGCCCTGGATCTTTTAATCTACAGCTTATAGTCATCAATTCTCATCCTTAATTTTAAAATCCTAAAGGGCTTCTACTTCAATATTTCGCCTGGCAGCAACCTGTTCGCGACTCTGCAATCGAGAAAGACCTTCAATGGTGGCCTTAACGACATTGTGAGGATTATGCGACCCCATACACTTTGTCAGAATATTCTGAATACCTGCGGCTTCCAGCACAGCTCGAACAGCTCCGCCTGCGATAAGGCCAGTACCTTTGGAAGCAGGTTTTAACAGAACGCGGCCGGCACCATATTTTCCGACAACGACATAAGGTATCGTCTCATTAACCAAAGGTATTTTGACCATGTTCTTTTTAGCTTTCTCTATACCTTTGCGAATTGCTTCAGGTACTTCACCGGCCTTTCCAAGTCCGTAGCCAACGCTTCCTTCACCATCACCAACCACAACGATTGCGCTGAAGCTGAACCTGCGTCCTCCCTTAACAACCTTTGCAACACGGTTAATGAAAACAACCTTATCAATTAACTGATTTTCGCCTTTATCCTGTTTGAACAAAAATCTGCCTCCTTCATCATGGATGACTCAAACCACATGTCATCAAGCGTTACTAAACTCTGTGACTTTGATTAGGCACCAGTAGATTCCCACGGGCTCACGCCCGTAGTCCTCTGCCAATTATTGATAGCATTAAAGTCTAAAAATCCAAACCCGTCTTACGGGCACCATCTGAAATAGCTTTAACTCGACCGTGATATAAAAAACCATTTCGGTCAAAAACAACCTTGCTTATACCCTTTTTTATGGCCCTCTCAGCGATAAGTTTCCCGACAAAATCTGCCACGGCAACTTTATTCTCAAATTCAGGGTGTTCTTTTACTACTTTTTCCATACTTGATGCAGCCACCAGAGTACGTCCATACGTATCATCAATGACTTGAGCGTAGATATGTTTTGCACTTCGAAAAACACTCAGTCTAGGACGTTCCTGTGTGCCGACCAGATTTTTTCTGATCCTCTTTTTTCTCTTTAAGCGCGCTCTTTTTTTAAAATTCAATGATCCCATATTCTATAACCTTATAATGCTTTGGCTCCAGTTTTCCCAGCCTTGCGCTGAATACGTTCCTCAGCATATTTTATTCCCTTACCCTTATAGCTTTCGGGCGGCCTCAATCTCCGAATAGATGCAGCGGTATGACCTAACAACTCTTTATCTATACCGGTCAATCTTATAACGTTTTTTTTGTCAATGGATGCTGAGATACCTTCGGGAAGATCAAATTTAACAGGATGTGAATATCCAAGATTAAATTCGATACAGTTACCACTAAGCACTGCACGATAACCGATACCATTTATTTCAAGAACTCTTTCAAATCCTTTGCTCACACCTATAACCATATTGGCGACAAGGCTACGCGTCAATCCTCGAAAAGCCCCACTGGTCCTGTCATCTTTAACAACGTCCACCTTTATCATTCCATCTTCTATCTTTAAATCAACTGCTGGATGAACTGATCTTGCAAGGGTCCCCTTTTCACCCTGCACAGTGACAATTCTGTCCTTATATATAATTTTGGTCTTATCAGGTATACTTATCGGTGCTTTTCCTACTCTTGACATTGATTACTTCCTTATCGGTAATTCATTATTCTAGTCATCTATCAATGACGAGTGATAAACTTACCAAATATTGCAGAGAATTTCTCCTCCCACATTTTTAGCTCTGGCCTTCTTATCCGTCATTATTCCTGTTGAGGTTGATAAAATTGAAATACCCATTCCGTTCAAAACCGGTTTTACATCCTTGCTCTTGGCATAAATACGTCTACTGGGTTTACTGACGCGTTCAATGCCATAAATTGCGTGGGTCTCTTTTTCATCATATTTAAGATAAACACGTAAGATGCCTTGCTTCTTATCTTTAATGAACTTGTAATTTCTTATAAAACCTTCATCTTTTAATACTCGGGCCAATTCCATTTTTAATTTTGACCCTGGAATGTCGACGCTATTGAATTTTGCTTTTCCAGCGTTTCTTATTCTGGTCAGCATGTCAGCAATTGGATCGCTCATCACCATAAATTTCTCCGTTATTAATTTGATTCTTTAAGCTTTTATTCCTAATTTCTCAGTATAAATACAATTTGAGTACACCTAAGCCGGTTTTAAACAATCACCAGCTTGATTTCACTACACCAGGAAGCTTTCCTTGGGAGGCGAGATTTCGAAAACAAATACGACAAATTCCAAATTTCCTTAAAAATGCCCTTGGCCTGCCGCAAATGGGGCACCGGTTGTATGTTCTCACTTTGAACTTGGGTTTTTTAACTGCTTTTATTTTAAGAGATGTTTTTGCCAAATCTTCCTCCATATTTGATTGACTATCGATACTCGCTGCTTATTCTTCAATTCCTGAACGGCATACCCATTAATTTTAGAAGTTCTTTCCCCTCTTCATCCGTCTTTGCAGATGTAACTATCGTAATGTTAAGACCTTTGATTTTATCAATTTTATCGTAATCGATTTCAGGAAAAATAATGTGCTCTTTAATTCCCAACGTATAATTTCCGTGACTGTCAAGCGCTTTTCCCGAAAGACCTCTAAAATCACGAACACGCGGTAGCGCTATATTCACCAATTTATAATAAAAATCATACATACGTTTATGACGAAGCGTAACCCTACAGCCTATAGGCATTCCTTCCCTCAACTTAAACGCTGCTATGGACTTTCTAGCACGAGTGACAACCGGTTGCTGACCTGATATAATTTTTAGTTCTTCCAAGGCTGAATCAAGGAGTTTGATGTTATGAATCGCTTCGCCAAGTCCCATATTCAATACTATCTTCTCGAGCTTTGGAACCTGCATGATGTTATCGTATTTAAAGGTTTCCAACAACTTGGGAACGACTTCTTTATGATAATACAGTTTTAATTGTGACATTCAATCCCTCCGACACACGACCCTAAGAATCTATAATTTCATTGCATTTACTGCAGACACGTATCTTTTTCCCATCCTCAAGACGCTTCATTTTGATTCTTACGGGTGTAACACATTTGCTGCACATCAACATGACGTTTGACCAATGGATCGGCGATTCACTCTCAATTATTCCGCCCTGTCTGTGCTTTGCACTGGCCCGGGCATGTTTTTTCATCATATTGATATTTTCAATAATGATTCTGCTATTCTTTCTTTTTAAACTAAGAACTTTACCGATTTTACCCTTATCCTTGCCGGCGATAACCTTTACTTTATCGTCTTTTTTTATGTGACATTTATTTTTTATCATGAATCAATTCTCCACAGGGCCCTTAACTATAATACCTCAGGGGCGAGTGATATAATTTTCATAAATCTTTTGGCTCTGAGCTCTCTCGCTACCGGGCCGAATATACGCGTCCCGATGGGTTCCCTGTTCTGCGTAATTAAAACAGCCGAATTATCATCAAATCGTATGTATGATCCATCCGGTCTTCGAATCTCCTTTTTGGTTCGAACCACAACAGCCTTCAAAACATCCCCTTTTTTGACCTTGGTATTCGGTATGGCTTCTTTAACAGATACAACAATGATGTCACCGATACTTGCATACCTTCTTCGTGAACCCCCAAGAACTTTTATGCAGTATAATATCTTGGCTCCGGAATTGTCTGCCACGGTCAATCTTGTCTCCGCCTGAATCATCTTTTTAACTTTCCTTATATAAGAATGAATTTATAAAATAAATTCATCATACTTTAGGTTTTTATCTTCAACTCTTTTTATAGTGTTTAAAACCTAAAACGTTCATAAAAAGTCATGTTTTTTGAAGTGTTAAGAAACAGTCGTTTAACATTCAAACAGCTTTTTCGACAATTTCTCTAACACGCCATTTCTTGGTTTTGCTAATTGGACTGGACTGGATAATCAACACTTTGTCACCAATATGAGAAGCATTGTTTTCATCATGAGCTGCAAATTTGGCACGCCTTCTAATATACTTTTTATAAAGTCTATGCTTAACCAGTCTCTCAACCAGGACAACTACGGTCTTGTCCATCTTGTCGCTTACAACAGTCCCGACCATCTGTCTTTTCAATAATCGTTTCTTCATTGCAATAATTATTTTAACCCGTTTCGTTGTTTAATTCAGATTGTTTTATTAAGGTTTTCACCCTGGCAATATCGCGTTTAGTTTGCTTCATCTTCTGGGGATTTTCGAGCTGGCCGGTTTCATGCTGAAAGCGCAGGTTAAATAATTCCTCTTTAAGATCATCCAGTTTTCGGAGCATTTCTTCCATGCTCAGATCTTTAATCTCACTCGCTTTCATTACAAATCACCCCTCTCTATAAACCTTGTCTTTACAGAAAGCTTATGTGAGGCAAGCCGAAGCGCTTCTTTGGCCAAGTCTCTGGGAACACCTTCCATTTCATAGAGGACTCTTCCGGGTCGAATGACGGCAACCCATCCTTCAGGAGATCCTTTCCCTTTTCCCATTCTGACTTCAGCAGGTTTTTTCGTAAACGGTTTATCCGGGAATATCCTTATCCACATCTTTCCGCCTCTTTTCACATGCCGTGTCATTGCGATACGTGCGGCCTCAATCTGCTTTGAACTGATTGTCCCGCACTCTACGGCCTGCAATCCAAATTCACCGTGATCGAGATTACATCCCCGATATGAAATCCCTTTCATCCTGCCTTTTTGCTGTTTTCGAAATTTTACCTTCTTTGGACTAAGCATTTCCTATATCTCCATCACGACTTCTTTTGGTACCAAATAAAAGTCAAAAAGCAGCTTTTTGACAACGATCCAAACCTAACCACCAATCGCTACCTTATCTTTTCTTAAAATTTCTCCTTTAAAAATAAACACCTTTATACCAACAATTCCGTATGTTGTGTTAGCTTCTATAAAACCGTAGTCTATATCCGCCCTTAAAGTATGTAAAGGTATTCGGCCCTCTCTGTACTGTTCGGTCCTCGCCATCTCAGCCCCGCCCAACCGGCCTGAACATATAATTTTTATACCCTCGGCACCAAATCGCATCGCGGATGAAATGCCGCGCTTCATGGCACGTCGAAATGCAACCCTCCGTACAATCTGAAGTGCTATATTTTCAGCGACAAGCTGGGCATCCAGCTCGGGTTTTCTGACTTCCTGGATATCGATAATGACTTCATGTGAAACAATTTTTTCAAGTTCTTTTTTGAGTAACGCTATTTCAGCTCCCTTCTTTCCGATGACAATTCCGGGCCTGGATGTAAATACACGGAGCCTGACTCGCTTGGACGATCTTTCAATTTCAACCCTTGAAATACCTGCATGGTATAGTCTCTTTTTTATAAACTTCCTTATATTATAATCTTCTAGAATATAATCAGCATAATTTTTTCCAGCATACCACCGAGATTCCCAGGTTTTAACAATACCCAATCTCAAACCAATAGGATTTACTTTCTGGCCCAAGCTGTTACCTCCTTTTTAGATCTAACCTTCAGATAGAATTACCGTTATATGGGCGGTCCTTTTTAATATACGTGTTCCTCTGCCGCGCGCTCTAGCTTTGAAACGTTTCAACGTTGGCCCCTGGTCCGCCGTAATATTATGAATAACCAGAGAATCGACATCCATATCCGGATATTGGTCAGCATTTGCCACAGCGCTTCTGACTGTTTTTTCAACGATTGATGCTGCCTTCTGCGGCATAAATTTGAGCATATTCAAGGCCCTCTTCTACGGGTTTTCCCTTAACACCATCAATCAGTTTGCGAACTTTCTGAGGAGAAATGCGAACATATTTTGCTACAGCTTTAACTTCCATTACAAATACTTCCTTTTCTGCCAGCTTTATCGCTTTAACCTTGATTTTTTATCAGCAGCATGACCATAATACGTCCGAGTCGGTGAAAATTCACCGAGCTTATGTCCTACCATGTCCTCTGTTACAAATACGGGAATAAACTTTCTTCCATTATGAACCGCCAGGGTAATACCCACCATCTCAGGAATTATTGTCGATCTTCTGGACCATGTCTTAATCACTCGGCTGCTCCGGGTCTCCTGGGCGATACGTACTTTCTTAAACAGTTTTTGATCAACAAACGGACCTTTTTTCAACGATCGTGGCATAACTTCTCCTGCTATTTCTTCGTACGCTTTTTAATAATATAGCGATTGCTTTTTCTTGTTTTGCGCGTTTTAAAACCCTTTGTCGGCATACCCCAAGGGCTGCATGGATGTCGTCCGCCGGAAGATCTTCCCTCACCGCCACCCATTGGATGGTCAACCGGGTTCATGGCAACACCTCTAACTTTGGGACGTCTGCCGAGCCATCGTTTGCGTCCTGCTTTACCAAGAGATATATTCTCATGGATCACGTTTCCAAGCTGACCGATGGTAGCCTTGCAGTTTGAAAGGACCATTCGAACTTCTCCGGATGGAAGTTTTATAAGCGCATAGCGATCTTCCTTTGCCATTAACTGGGCGTATGTTCCGGCGCTTCTTACAATCTGTCCACCCTTTCCGATACGCAATTCAATGTTATGAATATGTGTTCCAAGGGGAATTTTGCTAAGGGGTAATGTATTGCCGGGTTTTATATCTGCTTCAGGTCCTGAAATCACGGTGTCGCCAACCCGAAGATTCACCGGTGCCAGTATGTATCGCTTTTCACCATCAGCATAGTTAAGAAGCGCAATCCGTGCAGATCGATTCGGGTCATACTCGATGGCAGCCACTCTGGCAGGAATCCCTATTTTATCTCTTTTAAAATCGATAACCCTGTAATGCCGTTTATGACCGCCCCCGCGGTGTCTGCACGTAATACGGCCGTAGGAGTTACGGCCTCCTTTTTTCCTAATTACCTTTAAGAGACTCTTTTCAGGAGTAGTGCTAGTAATTTCATCAAATGTCGAATATGATTGAGCACGCCTCCCGGCAGATGTAGGTTTTACTTTTTTTACACCCATTCCTTACCCCTTTTATACTCCCTCAAAAAAATCGATGCGCTCACCGGGCATCAATCTGACGATCGCTTTCTTCCAGTCCCTGCGTTTTCCTGTAATTCGACCTCTTTGTTTGATCTTGCCCTTGACCTGTATTGTTCTTACCGTATCGACCTTGACATTGAAAATATTCTCGACAGCCTTTTTAATCTCAACTCTGTTCGCTCTGCGATCGACTTCGAATGTAATCTGATTATAACTCTCTTTTTGAATATTAGTTTTTTCAGTAACCAAAGGCCGTTTAATTAAATCATGCGGAATCATTCAAGCAGCCTCCCTTCAATGGACTTTATCGAAGACTCAAGCAAAACAAGATTCTCATATTTAAGAATGTCATACACGTTCATTCCTTCCACTCTTAATACTTTTACTCCGGGAACATTTCTGGAAGACAGCTCGAGATTCTCATTCTTTTTTTCGGTGATAATCAATGCATTTTTTATGTTTAATACATCCATAACCGCGGAGAATTCTTTGGTCTTAATCTTATCGAAATCAAACTCGTCAATCACAATAAGGTTGTCTTCTTTAAGCTTTGTGCTCAAGGCCATCTTAAGTGCCAGTCTTTTTACCTTTTTGGGGACCTTGTACGAATAGGATCTGGGATCAGGTCCAAATACAGAGCCTCCGCCTCTTAACAGGGGTGATTTAATATCACCACGGCGTGCACGACCGGTTCCTTTTTGTCTAAAAAGTTTTCTTCGACTTCCCCTTACATCGCTGCGATGCTTTACGGAAGCGGAACCTGCACGTTTATTTGCAAGTTGCATGGTTACAACTTCATGCAGTATACTTGATTTAACGGGAATCTTGAAAATGTTGTCTTCAAGTTCAACCTGTGAAACTTTTTCTGCTTTACGATTTATAATATCTACAACAGCCATATCATTAATTTCTCAAGATTTCTTTAATTTATTTTATCGTTTAATTCTTTCAAACGGGCTTAGGTATATTTAATTTCATATCCCGCTAAAAGCGGGATATGGGTGGATTCAGGCTCGATATGAAAAAACCATCATTTTTTAACGATTTTGAGTTTCTTGATTTCAACAATACCGTTTCTTGAACCCGGAATTGCACCTTTTATCAGAATAAGATTTTCTTCCGGCCTAATGTCGACAATTTCCAAATTTCGAATTGTTTTTCTATTATTCCCATATTGACCCGGCATTTTTTTGCCCTTAGTAACCCTTGAAGGCCAAGCACTGCAACCGATGGATCCTGGAATTCTGTGGCTGTGACTACCATGAGTTTTCTTGCCGCCATGGAACCCATGACGTTTAATAACACCGGAAAAACCCCTTCCTTTGGTCGTTCCGGTAACATCAATGTATTCTCCGATATTGAAAATATCTATATTTATTGTCTGACCAAGCCCGTATTCACTTGGATCATTCACGCAAACTTCACGCAAAAATGCAAAACGAGTTTCACCACTTTTTTTGAGATGACCTTCCAACGCTTTATTTACACGAGATTTCTTTTTCTCGCCAAAACCAAGCTGAAGTGCATTATATCCGTCGGTGGCGACGCTCTTTATCTGGGTAACCACACATGGACCAACCTGAATGGCTGTCACCGGAACATATTTACCTTCGGAAGTGAACAGACCCGTCATTCCCAATTTTTTTCCTATCAATCCATTACACATTACTATTATTTTATCCCTTTTTCGCTTTTATGAAACGACCTTTACAGTTTTATCTCAACATCTACGCCTGGAGAAAGATCCAGCTTCATTAAAGCATCAACGGTTTGTTGAGTCGGCTCCAGAATATCGAGAAGCCGTTTGTGTGTTCTGATTTCAAACTGTTCTCGAGATTTCTTGTCTACATGAGGAGATCGAAGAACACAATATTTGTTGATTCTTGTTGGAAGTGGTATGGGTCCGACGACCTTTGCTCCGGTTTTATTGGCCGTATCGACAATATCTCCAACAGATTGATCCAGAAGTTTATGGTCATATGCCTTGAGCCTGATCCTGATTTTAGTATTCATTATCATTTTTATAGTTTCTCTTTATTCGATAATCTCACTGACCACACCGGCGCCAACCGTCCGGCCGCCTTCCCTGATGGCAAACCTTAACTCCTTCTCCATCGCTATGGGCGTTATCAACTCCGCTGTGATCGTCACATTGTCTCCCGGCATCACCATCTCTACACCTTCCGGTAATGTCAAATTCCCCGTAACATCCGTCGTACGAAAATAAAACTGCGGCCGATATCCACTGAAAAACGGCGTGTGACGGCCGCCCTCCTCCTTACTCAATATGTATACCTCCGCCTTGAACTTCGTGTGAGGCTGTATCGTACCAGGAATCGCTACCACCTGACCACGCTCAACCTCATCTCGCTTCGTCCCCCGCATCAATACACCAATGTTGTCGCCGGCTCGACCCTCATCCAAAAGCTTCCTGAACATCTCTACTCCCGTACACACCGTCTTCATCGTCGGACGAATCCCCACAATTTCAATATTATCCCCAACATGAATAATGCCTCGATCAACACGACCCGTTACCACCGTCCCACGACCCGATATGCTGAAAACATCCTCTATCGGCATCAAAAACGGCTTGTCTATATCACGCACGGGCTCAGGAATAAACGTGTCCACCGCATCCAGTAACTCGAAAATACACTTGGCTTCCTCACTGTCACAATCATCACTCTCAAGCGCCTTTAACGCACTGCCGCGAATGATCGGTGTGTCATCCCCCGGAAACTCATACTTGTCCAATAACTCCCGAAGCTCCAACTCAACAAGCTCGATCAGCTCATCATCATCCACCATGTCACACTTGTTTAAAAATACAACAATCTGCGGAACTCCCACCTGACGCGCCAACAATATGTGCTCACGCGTCTGGGGCATCGGACCATCGTCGGCTCCAACAACCAAAATGGCGCCGTCCATCTGAGCCGCACCCGTTATCATGTTCTTGATGTAATCCGCATGACCCGGACAATCCACATGCGCATAATGACGATTCGCCGTCTCATACTCAACATGCGCCGTCGCTATGGTTATTCCTCGCTCCTTCTCCTCGGGGGCCTTGTCTATCTGATCAAAAGGAACAAAAGTCGCCAGCCCCTTCATGCCCATGTGCTTCGTTATCGCCGCCGTCAAAGTCGTCTTGCCGTGATCTATATGACCAATCGTACCGACATTTACATGCGGCTTGGTCCTCTCAAACTTTACCTTACCCATCTTCGAAATCCTCCCTTTAAAGCGGGTTAGTGATGTACATCTTCATATTTCCAATAACGCCTTAGATGGTTTGATTTTCTGAAGTCTATTCACCGCCCAATGAACCCATCCTGAGATTTTACCATCTGTAGTGCGCAAACGCCTTGTTCGCATCGGCCATCTTGTGGGTGTCTTCCTTCTTTTTAATTGAAGACCCTCGTTTATTGGCGGCATCCAAAAGCTCTGCCGACAGCTTATTAGCCATTCCTTTTTCAGATCTTTTAATAGCAAAGTCGATAATCCACCTGATTCCGAGCGCCGTTCTCCGAGATGGCCGAATTTCTGTTGGAACCTGATAGGTTGATCCCCCAACGCGGCGCGACTTGACCTCAATCATCGGTTTTGCATTTTCAAGCGCCTGCTCGAAAATTTTTATTGCAGGTTCACTGGTCTTTTTTCCGATGATATCCATAGCATCATAAAGAATTGACTCTGCGATACTCTTCTTTCCGTCCTTCATGATAGATTTTATGAATTTTGATACCAGCTTGCTGTTATACTTGGCGTCTGGCACAATAACCCGTTCCGGGACTTCTCGTCTTCTAGGCATATATCACACCATTTTTTTTATTTTTCATTCATTTTCATGCAACGAGGTCCAGCCACATTGAATCGAGAACCTCGCGACATGTAACATGTTTCTACTTTGGCTTCTTGGACCCGTATTTTGATCGACTCTGTCTTCGATCCTCGACACCAAGGGTATCCAGGGTGCCTCTGACAATATGATACCTTACACCTGGAAGATCTTTAACCCGTCCGCCACGGACAAGAACAACCGAATGTTCTTGAAGATTATGTCCTATCCCCGGGATATAAGCGGTAACCTCTATGCCGGTTGTCAGTCGGACTCTGGCAACTTTCCGCAAGGCAGAATTGGGCTTCTTGGGTGTCGACGTATATACGCGGGTACAAACGCCTCTTTTCTGAGGACTCCCCTTAAGTGCCGGGGTATTGGTCTTCTTCTTAATTCGCTTTCTTCCTTTTCTTACCAGCTGATTAATCGTCGGCATTTTTTCACTTAAATCCTTGTGTTTTAATTAAGCCAATCCAAAGTTGACAAAATGATTACTATTCAACTTAAAGGCTGATTTGTCAAGCCTTTTATATAAAATTAATGATTAATTTAGACCATTGATAGAACGTTTTCCCAAGCATTTGAGCAGGTCGGTTTCAAGGGCTCCCCTTTTATGTGCCTAGTTTGGGATTGAGAAAGATCTGCACCATTAATTATCTTCTACTAATTCGATACGATATCCACTCCTTTATATTTAAAAAGACCGGTGCCGGCAGGCATGATCCTTCCCATAATAACATTTTCCTTAAGCCCGCTTAGGTTATCCACTTTTCCAGCAATGCTTGCGTCGGTAAGCACTTTGGTAGTTTCCTGAAATGAAGCGGCCGAGATAAAACTTTCGGTGGAAAGTGACGCCTTGGTAATCCCCAAGATAAGAGGTCCTGCCACAGCGGGTTTCTTTCCTTTTTCGATCACTTCCTGGTTAACTTCTTCAAACTTGACCCGATCCACCTGATCTTCAAGAATAAAGTCTGTATCTCCGGCATCAAGGACCTTAACACGCCGCATCTGCTGCCGTACGATGACCTCGATGTGTTTATCGTTTATCCTTACACCTTGTAAACGGTAAACTTCTTGGACTTCATCAACGAGATATCGTGCCAGTGCAATTTCACCTTTAATATTCAATATATCTTGGGGGATAGCTGAACCGGTGATCAACGCCTCACCCGCCCTGATGTAATCACCCTCGTAAACATTAATATGCTTGCCCCGTGTGATCAAATATTCTTTCTCTTCACCTACATCCACCGGTATGACGGTAATCTTCTGTTTTCCTTTTTTGGATGCCTTCGCTATTGAAACATACCCATCGATTTCGCTCAACACAGCGGTTTCTTTTGGTTTTCGCACTTCAAAAAGTTCAGCCACCCTTGGCAGACCGCCGGTAATATCTTTTGTCTTGGTAGTGGCACGAGGCAGCTTTGCGGTAACATCGCCAGCCTTAACATGATCCCCCTCTTCAACCAGTAAAATTGCATTTATCGGCAGTAGATATCTGGCCACACCCGATGATGATGGCAGGTTGGCTGTTTTTCCATCTTTGTCCTTGATCGAAATTCTTGGGCGTTCCTCGCCGCTTTTAGATTCAATGATCGTTCGACTCGATTTTCCGGTGACAGGATCAACTTTCTCCTGCATGGTTTTACCTGCCGTGATATCACCGAATTTAACGGTACCATCAACCTCTGTAATAATTGGTGTTGTAAATGGATCCCATGTAACCAGAAGGTCTCCGGCCTTGACTTGGTCACCGTCTTTTACCTCGATGTGTGCGCCGTAAATGACCGGAAAGCGTTCTCTTTCACGACCGGAGTCGCTAATGATGGCAATTTCGCCACCCCTTCTGTTCATCACAACAAATCTATCCCCGTCTTTTTTGACCACATTGACATTGAGAAATTTAACCGATCCCTCAGTCCTGGCTCTAATATCAGCCTGCTCAACCCTTCGGCTGGCTGTTCCGCCGATGTGAAACGTCCGCATGGTCAACTGGGTACCGGGCTCACCGATGGACTGTGCTGCAAGGATTCCCACTGCCTGACCAATTTCGACCTTTGCGCCATGGGAAAGATCCCGGCCATAGCACTTGGCACACACGCCCTTTTTGCTCCTACAAGTTAATACAGATCTTATCTTCACTCTGGAAAGTCCGGCATGTTCAATGGCCTTTACGGCATCTTCGTCCAGATCTTCACCGGCTTCGACAATCACTTCATCAGTAAACGGATCATGAATGTCTTCTATGGCAACACGCCCTAAAATTCGTTCTTCAAGACGCTGAATTACTTCGCCGCCTTCCATCAAAGGTTCAACCTCAACACCCATCATCGTTCCGCAGTCATCTTGAATAACAATACAGTCTTGGGCAACATCGGCAAGCCTTCGGGTAAGATAACCTGAATTGGCTGTTTTAAGTGCTGTATCTGCCAGACCCTTCCTTGCGCCGTGAGTTGATATGAAATACTGAAGCACGGAAAGGCCCTCTCTAAAATTGGCGCTAATGGGTGTTTCTATGATTTCACCGGATGGTTTTGCCATCAGACCTCTCATGCCGGCAAGCTGACGCATTTGGTCTTTACTGCCCCTGGCGCCGGAATCGGCCATCATATAGATCGGGTTAAAACTTTCTTCAACAACGGGGTTTCCCTTTTCATCCAAGACCGGGTTACCCTCACTGTCGGTCACAGGTGCCATACGCATCGACTTCATCATCTCATCAGCAACATCGTCGGTTGCCTTGGCCCATATATCGACAACCTTATTATATTTTTCACCTTGAGTGATAAGACCCTCGGTATATTGTCGACCAATTTTTTCAGCTTGCTTTTCAGCACTTTTCAAAATATCCCATTTGGCTGAAGGTATGATCATAGCGTCGATAGAAATTGAGAGCCCGCCTTCGGTTGAGTATTGATAGCCGATGTTTTTTAAGCGGTCTGAAAGGATGACCGTAGCTTTGGGCCCCAAGTTTCTGTATGCATAATCCACAAGTTCACTCAAGATCCTTTTATCCTTGACATTATTGATCATAGCAAACGGTATCTCGGGTCGTTTGGTAACCACTTGAAAAATATGGTGGGCGTCATCCGCAAAAATAACACCACTTGTTTCACCTTCTTCAAGGGCAAAGACGTTGTCTGTGTCCTCATCCGAAACACTGAAAATCCGTTTGAATTCGTCCTTTCTAAACAGACCGATAAGACCTTCATTTTCCCGATCAAGTCCCTTGGAATATTGGGCCACCATTTCGACAAAATCCGCACCGGACTTTATATTTTCAAAAACAGCCGTGGCCTCTTTTTCCTCAAAAATCATGATATGGCGCACCATCACAATGTTGTCCTTGGGTATGATTTCCCACAAAAGGATGCGCCCAACGGTCGTATCATACCTTTCCCCGTCGATTCGAACCGTAATTTTAGCATGAAGATCTACTGCCTTGGCATCGTAAGCACATCGAACCTCTTCAGGATTAGCAAATATTTTGCCTTCGCCTTTTGATCCGGTCACTCCCCTGGTCATATAATATATTCCAAGAACAATATCCTGGCTCGGCACAATAATGGGATGGCCATTTGCCGGAGAAAGAATATTGTTACTGGACAGCATCAATACCCTTGCTTCTATCTGAGCTTCTACGGAAAGCGGTATATGAACAGCCATCTGATCACCATCGAAGTCCGCATTAAATGCCGTGCAAACCAATGGATGAAGTTGGATGGCCTTTCCTTCAATAAGAATCGGCTCAAAAGCTTGAATCCCCAATCTGTGTAAGGTAGGCGCCCGGTTTAAAAGGACCGGATACTCTTTAACCACCTCATCCAGTGTATCCCAAACTTCCGGGACTTCACGTTCAACCATCTTTTTAGCGCTTTTTACCGTAGAGACGAGCCCTTTCTGCTCTAAACGATAATAAACAAATGGCTTGAACATCTCCAGCGCCATCTGCTTTGGGAGGCCGCACTGATGCAATCGGAGATTGGGTCCAATGGTAATAACGGTACGTCCGGAATAATCGACCCTTTTACCCAGCAGGTTCTGCCTGAAACGTCCCTGCTTTCCTTTTAATGTGTCACTTAGAGATTTTAACGGACGCTTATTCGTCCCCATAATCGCTCTTCCGTGCCGACCGTTGTCAAAGAGAACATCCATCGACTCTTGAAGCATCCTCTTTTCGTTTCGAACAATAATGTCAGGAGCCTTCAGTTCGATAAGGCGCTTTAACCGATTGTTTCTGTTAATGACCCTTCGATATAGGTCATTGAGATCAGATGTTGCAAATCTCCCTCCCTCAAGGGGTACAAGGGGCCGCAAATCCGGCGGAAGAACGGGTATTACGTCCATGATCATCCAGGTCGGATCAACTCCTGAACGTCTGAATGAATCAATAATCCTGAGTCGTTTGGAAAGCTTCTGCCGTTTTGCCACAGAACCGGTAGCGTTAATTTCAGTTCTTAATTCCTTATATAATGATTCTAGATCTATCTTCTCCAGCAGCTTCTTAACAGCTTCCGCACCGATACCTGCTTCGAATTTTGTCCCGTAAATCTCGCGTGCTTCTCTATATTTTTCCTCAGATAAAAGTTGACGGGGACTAAGGTCTGTGTCCATTGGGTCAATGACGATGTAGCTGTCAAAATAAATGACCTTTTCAAGATTTTTCAGCGTCATATCCATCAAGTTGCCGATCTTGCTCGGAAGGCTTCTTAAATACCAAATATGAGAACAAGGCGCGGCCAGTTCAATGTGTGCCATCCGTTCCCTCCGAACCTTGGACTGGATAACCTCCACACCGCATTTCTCACATATGACGCCCCTGTGCTTCATTCGTTTATATTTGCCGCAGTTGCACTCATAATCCTTTGTGGGACCAAAAATTTTGGCACAAAAAAGGCCGTCTCGTTCGGGTTTAAAGGTTCGATAGTTGATGGTCTCTGGTTTCTTAATCTCTCCATGGGACCATTTTAAAATCTGCTCCGGAGAGGCCAGTGCAATCCTGATTCCAGAATAACGCTCAGGATCGGTGGGTTTGGCAAAGAAATCGTATAACGTTTCCATTTATTTTTCCCTGTTTTATTATTTTTCTTCTAAAAGGGTTATGTCCAAACCCAGACTCTTTAATTCCTTTGTCAGTACTTTAAATGACTCGGGTAAGCCTGGATCCAGCGTATTTTGCCCTTTTACGATCTTTTCGTACATGCGAGTCCTGCCAGCCATATCATCTGATTTCACTGTTAAAAATTCTTGCAGAGCATGTGCGGCACCATAAGCTTCCATGGCCCATACTTCCATCTCGCCAAGCCGCTGACCGCCAAACTGTGCCTTTCCACCCAGCGGCTGCTGCGTTACCAGGGAATAAGGACCTATGGATCTGGCATGGATCTTGTCATCCACAAGATGGTGTAGCTTCAACACATACATTGTCCCGACAGTAATCTTTTCCTTAAAGGGCTCGCCGGTACGACCGTCATACAGGGTTGTCTGCCCGGTTGCGTTGAGCCCTGCTTCGGCTAAAAGAGATTTTATTTCCGCCTCTTTGGCGCCGTCAAAAACCGGTGTGGCCATATGGACACCATCTTTATAATCTTCCACAAATTCGCACACCTCTTTATCGTCAAAGCCGTCGATCATCTCCTGCAAAGACGGATCTTCGAAGATTTTCTTAATTTTATCGCGCAGGGCGCCTATCTTTTGTTCTTCAAGCAACCTGTTGAGTTGATCGCCTAAACCTTTGGCAGCCCAACCTAAATGTATTTCCAAAACCTGGCCGACATTCATTCGGGAAGGCACTCCCAGCGGGTTCAATATCATATCAACCGGTGTACCGTCTTCAAAATAGGGCAGGTCTTCCTGGGGAAGAATTCTCGACACGACACCTTTATTGCCGTGACGACCGGCCATTTTATCACCGACGGATAACTTACGCTTCATGGCGACATAGACTTTTACAAGTTTGATGACGCCTGGAGGAAGATCATCACCTTTTTCAAATCGGCCCACTTGTCTGCTCAAATGTGTTCCTGCAAATTTCACATTGATCCCGATATCGTTCAAGAATGTCATGGACCTTCTCCGTGAGCTGTGGATTCTCTAATACAATGCCTTCTATCTGAGCCACGGGTATCTTGGCCAGCATGTTGGAATCTATTTTATCACCTTTTTGAATCAGAACATTTTTTCCCTTTTTGAGAGGTGAAATACATTTTTCGCCCACTATCAATTGTTCAAGCTGTGTGCGAACCACATCCTGAATAACGTCAAGCTTATCATCTCTTTCTTTTTCAAGGTAAGCGATCTCGCTATCTTCGATCCACCGGGCACGATTATCTTTTCCAACACCTCGTCTTGAAAAAACTTTGGCATCAATGACAATCCCCTGAACGCCGGGTGGCACCCGCAAAGAAGTGTCCTTCACATCTCCGGCTTTTTCACCGAAAATAGCCCGTAGAAGTTTTTCTTCAGGTGAAAGCTGTGTTTCACCTTTGGGTGTAATCTTACCGACCAGAATATCTCCCGGCACCACTTCAGCACCGAGCCTGACAATACCGCTTTCATCCAACTCCTTTAAGGCTTCCTCGCCCACGTTTGGTATGTCTCGCGTGATATCCTCTTTGCCCAGTTTGGTATCTCGGGCAACGACCTCAAACTCCTCAATATGAACAGAAGTATAAACGCCGTCCCGGTGAAGTCTTTCACCCAGGAGAATCGAATCCTCAAAATTATAACCGCCCCACGGCATAAATGCCACAGTGATGTTTTTCCCAAGAGCAAGTTCGCCATGGTCCGTAGCCGGACCGTCTGCAATGATCTGCCCGGCTTCCACTTTTTGTCCTTTTCTGACAATAGGACGTTGATTAAAGCAAGTATTCTGATTGGAACGGATGAATTTTGAGAGGTTGTAAACCGTAACCGGCATTTTAGAGACCTTGTCATCATCCTTATCTTCATGTCTTATAACAATCCGGGAAGCATCCACTTGCACCACAGTACCATCATGCTGCGTAACCACCGTAACACCTGAATCTTTAGCCACCACCCCTTCAATGCCGGTACCCACTAAAGGTGCCTTGTTAACAATCAGAGGAACTGCCTGACGCTGCATGTTCGACCCCATCAATGCCCTGTTGGCGTCATCATTTTCAAGGAACGGAATAAGGGATGCAGAAACACTCACAAGCTGGTTAGGAGAAATATCCATCAGTTCGATATCCTCGGCCTTGACCATCATGAACTCTCCCGCCACCCTTGACGTTACCAGCGGGTTGACATATTTCCTATCTTCGTCCAGCAGCGCGTTAGCCTGGGCAATAGGGTGTTCTTTTTCTTCAAAAGCGGTAAGAAACTTGACATCTTGCAGCACAGTGGCATCTTTAACAACACTGTAGGGTGTTTCGATAAAACCATATTCATTGACTCGAGCATAAGTGCTAAGTGACACAATAAGACCAATATTGGGTCCTTCCGGCGTTTCTATGGGGCAAATTCGTCCGTAATGAGAAGGGTGGACATCCCTGACTTCAAAACCGGCCCTCTCACGCGTCAATCCGCCCGGTCCCAGTGCACTCAAACGTCTTTTATGGGTCGTTTCTGAAAGCGGATTTGTTTGATCCATGAATTGGCTGAGCTGGCTTGTTCCAAAAAACTCTTTAACAACAGCGGAAACCGGTTTTGAATTGGCAAGGTCGTGGGGCATCAGTGCATCGACCTCTTGCAAACTCATCCGTTCCTTAATGGCACGTTCCATTCTGACCAGTCCGATGCGATACTGGTTTTCGAGAAGCTCCCCAACGGCACGAACCCTTCGATTTCCTAGATGATCGATATCATCAACCGCTCCCTGGGTATCCTTAAGTTCTAAAAGTGTTTTCGTCGTTAGAAGGATATCTTCCTTTCGAAGCGTCTTTAAATCAATGGATGAGTTAATACCGAGACGAATGTTAATCTTCATACGGCCCACACCGGAAAGATCGTAATAGGAAGACTTGAAAAACATGTGGTCAACAAAATCCTGAGCCACTTCGGATGTTGCAGGATTTCCGGGTCTGAGTCTCCGGTATATCTCAATGAGCCCATCCTCTTTTGTTTCAACTTTGTCCAAGAGCAGCGTTTTGTGAATAGAGTCACTGGTGGTAACGCCATCGATAAAAAGCAGTTCAAATTCAGTAATGCCGGCATCACGTAAGGCCTTAAAAACGTCTTCATCAAAGGCCTGGTTGCATTTTACGATGGGTTCTTCTTTTTCAGGATCAACAATTGTTTTGCAAAAAATCTTGTTGAAAATATCTTCAACACTCATCGGTATCAAATTGACACCCGCTGATTTGAGACGTTTAATTGAAGCTTTAGTAAACACGCGTCCTTTAGAAACAATTATATCGCCGGTTTCAGGATCTTTGACATCTTGACTGGCACGCTGTCCTTTCAGCAAATCTTCATTAAATTCTTTAAAAATCCGTTTACCGCGGATAACGAACCTTTCTGTTTTATAAAAATAAGCCAGAATGTCTTCAGAAGTATACCCAAAGGATTTAAAAAGAATGGTGATCGGCAGTTTGCGACGCCTGTCAATTCGAATATTAACGATATCTTTATGGTCGATCTCCATATCGATCCATGACCCGCGCACAGGGATAATTCTGGAAGTATATATTACCTTTCCGCTGGAATGCGTCTTACCTTTGTCATGATCGAAAAACACTCCGGAAGATCTGTGAAGCTGGCTTACCACAACACGTTCAGTCCCATTAATGATAAATGTACCATTATCGGTCATCAGAGGAATCGTACCAAAATAAATTTCCTGCTCTTTGATATCGCGAATGTTTGTAATTCCTGTCTCTTTATCAATATCATATACAACCAACCTAACAGTGATACGGAGTGGAATCTCGTAGGTCATTCCTCTGTGCATACATTCCTGAACGCTGTGTTTGACTTCGCCAAATCGATAAGACACAAATTCAAGAGAAGCGGTTCCGGTAAAATCCTTTATGGGAAACACAGACTTAAATACTGCTTGCAAGCCGATGTCTCTTCTTTTTTCCGGAGAAACATCCTTCTGCAAAAACCGATTGAATGATTCTTGTTGCACCGCGATTAGATTAGGAATATCAACAATCTTTGGTATTTTCCCAAAGTTTTTTCTTACGCGCCTGTTTGCCAAAAGCCTTTCCGACATGGCATCTCCAATATGTTAATTTTGTTAAAGGTCATGGGTTATGGGTTATAGGTTATGGGTTTTCCGGCGAAGGGGATTTAAAAACCCCCTTACAGGTCACCTATTACCTATTACCCATTACCTATTATCTTAATATTTATTACTTTATTTCAACCTGAGCGCCGGCTTCCTCTAGCTGCTCCTTGATCTTTTCGGCTTCATCTTTAGAAATGCCTTCCTTGACAGGTTTGGGAACTTCATCGACCAATGTCTTGGCTTCTTTCAGCCCCAGACCGGTAATTGCCCTGACCTCTTTGATAACCTGAATTTTCTTGTCACCAAATGTTGTCAGAATAACGTCAAATTCGGTCTTTTCTTCTGCTGCGGCACCTCCGCCTTCAGCAGGAGCTAAAGCCGCAACAGCCATAGGTGCGGCTGCTGAAACTCCAAATTTTTCTTCCATTTCTTTAACCAGTAGAGATAAATCAAGAACCGACATATTTGCTATAAATTCGATTACATCTTCTTTGGTAATATCCGCCATTTTAATTTTCCTCCAGTTTAACTTTTAACATTTTATATCTTTTGAACCATTTATTCTAATCAGCCAGCTTCTTTCTGTTCCTTGATGGCCTGAAGTACATATAAAAACTGTACCGGAATGGCATTGAGGACCCGGACAAAACCGGTAACAACACCGTTGGCTGCCGAAAGGAATTGCCCCAGAAGCTCTTCTCGACCAGGAAGGGTCGATATCGTCTTGATTGCGTCTACATCAAGCACTTTGCCGTCCATAACACCGGTTTTAATTTCAAGTTGTTTATGCTCTTCCGAAAACTTTGTCAGCACTTTTGCCGATGCAACCGGGTCATCGTAACTTAAGGCAACAGCACTCGGACCTTTAAAATAATCTTTAATCAATGCGATATCGGTCTCTTCAGAAGCTCTGATAAGAAGCGAGTTCTTTACCACCTTATATTCAATTTTTTCCGCTCCAAGCTTCCTTCGTAAGTCATTTATCGTCGTAACATCAAGACCTTTATAATCTGTTACGATGACAACTTTTGACCTTAGAAACTTTTCATGCAGATCTTTTACAATCTCTTTCTTTTTATCTATCCGCACAAGCTCAAACACCTCCTTCCTTAATCTGTAAAAAACCGGAGGAACAACTTTTTAAAATAAAATGTCTCGGTAGGCCGGCATCGCCGATTAAACACAAACAAGTGCACCTACGGTCTTTGACAGAAATATTGATATTAACTTAACCTGTTGAGAAATAGCCACCATCAATACAGGGTTACTAAGTTCTTAAAACAGGCTTTCTCCATCTCAAAATAGAATTTAGAATTAATATCTAACATTTTCAGTGAGTTCAAGGATTTCTTAAACATAGAATTACGCGAAAATCCTCTCGGTTTGGTTATGTTAGAAATGGTAGAGTCAAGACTTTTAGGCTCATCAACGCAACGATATTATTTGAACAAGTCCTTGACACTGGCCGCATCAATCTTAATGCCGGGTCCCATGGTAGTTGAAACGGCGATACCTTTCAGATAGGTTCCCTTACTGGAAGCCGGTTTGAGTCGAAGGATCGTTTCTAAAAAGACAGATGCATTCTGCACGATCTTCTCTACGCCAAAAGAAACTTTACCCATTGGAACGTGGACAATGCCGGCTTTTTCAACCTTGAAATCAATTTTACCTGCTTTGATCTCCTTGACCGCTTTGGCCAAATCAAAAGTTACAGTTCCGACTTTTGCATTGGGCATGAGCCCTCTGGGGCCGAGAAGCTTTCCTATTTTTCCCACAGTCCCCATCATGTCAGGTGTTGCAACAGCTTTGTCAAAGCCGAACCATCCTTCTTTAATTTTTTCTATTAAATCATCGTTCCCGACAAAATCCGCACCCGCATCTAAGGCCTCTTGCTCTTTTTCTCCTTTAGCAAATACGAGGACTTTAACTTCCTTGCCAAGGCCATTGGGCAAAACGACAGTACCACGAACCATCTGATCAGCATGCCTTGGATCGACACCAAGTCGAACCGCAACATCAATTGTTTCATCAAATTTAGCATACGATGAATTTATTGCTATTTTAACGGCTTCGCTGAAACTGTGTTTTACCTTTGTGTTTGTCTTTTTACGTGATTCTAAATATTTTTTACCCTGCTTCGGCATGATATTATGTTCACTCCTTTTTTAAACAACTTCAATCCCCATACTTTTGGCAGTACCGGCAATAATATTACAGGCAGCCTCCAAATCATTTGCGTTTAAATCAACCATTTTCTGCTTGGCAATCTCTTCGAGCTGCTGCCGTGTAACCTTACCGATTTTTTCGCGCTTTGGATCACCGGCACCTTTTGCTATTTTTGCCGCTTTCTTTAAAAGCACAGATGCAGGTGGTGTTTTGGTTATAAAAGTAAATGATCTGTCCTGATAGACCGTAATTACAACAGGTGTAATGATGCCTTCATCGTTGGCAGTCCTGGAGTTAAAAGCTTTACAGAAATCCATTATATTCACACCATGCTGCCCCAGCGCGGGACCAATGGGTGGCGACGGATTCGCTTTGCCTGCTGCAACCTGCAGTTTTATCTGTGTCATAACCTTTTTTGCCATTTTTTCTTGTTGCTCCTGTCTTTCTGCTTGCCCCCGTGAAATTTCAAAAGGATCATTTCACGGGAGTCATTTGTCTTTAATACTCTAATTGAACCACAACTCGATGATATGTTATTCGTTCGCTATCCGTTATCTGATAAATGGCCATTTATATGAATCATAGCTTCGTCAACCTGCACAAATTCAAGCTCCACAGGCGTTGAACGACCGAAGATACTAACAAGAACTCTTATTTTACCCTTGTCAGGATTAACTTCATCAACGACGCCGTTAAAGTTTTTAAAAGGCCCGTCAATTACACGAATCTCGTCTCCGGTCTCAAAAAAATATTTTGGCTGTGGTTTTAGTTTTCCAGCCTCCATTCGATTCAATATTTTCTGGGCCTCATCATCTGATATGGGTGTCGGTTTCTCTCGACCACCAAGAAACCCGGTGACTTTGGCAGTATTCGTTACAATGTGCCATGTTTCATCATCAAGCTCCATCCTGACCAATATGTATCCCGGATAAAATTTACGAGACGATGTTTTTCGTTTTCCTTTAACAAGTTCAACGATTTCCTCGGTAGGAACAATCACCTCACCGAATTTCTCGGGCTGAGGAGAAGACGATATTCGCTCTTCCAGGGCGACTTTGACCTTGTTTTCAAACCCCGAATAAACATGGACTATATACCATTTAAGCGCCACTTTATCCTCTCCCCATTTTATTTTAGAACCACACGGATCAGGCTTGACAAACCGATATCGACCATCCCGAGAAAAACAGATATTATCATTACCAGAATAAGCACAACCACCGTGGAGCCAATGGTCTGCTTGCGTGATGGCCATACGACTTTTTTTAGCTCCACCTTGACTTCTCTGAGAAACTGAAGCCCTTTATCTATGTACCTTTTGAACTTCCCCGGCTCAGCTTTGGTTCTTGTTAGAGATTTTTGTCTGGATGAATAGGCTTTTGCTTTTATACTTTTAACAGAACCTGTTAATAACTCAGTCTTTTTCGCAACGGCATCATTTCTTGCCCCTTGCGATGCCATCCCTTCGGCACTCTGCTGTTTCTTTTTCTTTGCGCTTGGTTTTTTTTTTCTTTGTAAACGTGCCATTATTGCCCTACACTTAAATTCAATAAAACGATCAAATGCTACTTGACGACTGGATTGAATCGTAAGAATTAAACCGTCAGGAAAATTTTATCGCTGCTGACGTTTTTACTATACTTCCAAATGTTTGGCAGGCCAGGAGGGATTCGAACCCCCAACACCCGGATTTGGAGTCCGATGCTCTACCGTTAGAGCTACTGGCCTGCATGTTCACCGATTTGAATACTCAATTTTTTTTTAAATAAACGAACCATGTTTTTCAAACTGTCCCATAAAGAAATCCATTATTTCGTTTCTTTATGTAAAGTATGTCTCCTGCAAAATCTGCAATACTTACTGAATTCCAGCTTGTCCGGTGTTGTCCGTTTATTTTTGGTCGTTGTATAATTTCTTCTTTTGCATTCACCACATGCAAGTGTAACAATTATTCTCACCAGCAGACTCCTTCAGCTGTTACTCGATAATCTCACTGACCACACCGGCGCCAACCGTCCGGCCGCCTTCCCTGATGGCAAACCTCAACTCTTTTTCCATCGCTATGGGCGTTATCAACTCCGCCGTGATCGTCACATTGTCTCCCGGCATCACCATCTCTACACCTTCCGGCAATGTCAAATTCCCCGTAACATCCGTCGTCCGAAAATAAAACTGCGGCCGATATCCACTGAAAAACGGCGTGTGACGGCCGCCTTCCTCCTTACTCAATATGTATACCTCCGCCTTGAACTTCGTGTGAGGCTTTATCGATACCCGGAATCGCTACCACCTGACCACGCTCAACCTCATCTCGCTTGGTCCCCCGCATCAATACACCAATGTTGTCGCCGGCTCGACCCTCATCCAAAAGCTTCCTGAACATCTCTACTCCCGTACACACCGTCTTCATCGTCGGACGAATCCCCACAATTTCAATATTATCCCCAACATGAATAATGCCTCGCTCAACACGACCCGTTACCACCGTCCCACGACCCGATATGCTGAAAACATCCTCTATCGGCATCAAAAACGGCTTGTCTATATCACGCTCGGGCTCAGGAATAAACGTGTCCACCGCATCCAGTAACTCAAAAATACACTTGGCTTCCTCACTGTCACGGATCATCACTCTCAAGCGCCTTTAACGCACTGCCGCGAATGATCGGTGTGTCATCCCCCGGAAACTCATACTTGTCCAATAACTCCCGAAGCTCCAACTCAACAAGCTCGATCAGCTCTTCATCATCCACCATGTCACACTTGTTTAAAAATACAACAATCTGCGGAACTCCCACCTGACGCGCCAACAATATGTGCTCACGCGTCTGGGGCATCGGACCATCGTCGGCTCCAACAACCAAAATGGCACCGTCCATCTGAGCCGCACCCGTTATCATGTTCTTGATGTAATCCGCATGACCCGGACAATCCACATGCGCATAATGACGATTCACCGTCTCATACTCAACATGCGCCGTCGCTATGGTTATTCCTCGCTCCTTCTCCTCAGGGGCCTTGTCTATCTGATCAAAAGGAACAAAATTCGCCAGACCCTTCATGCCCATGTGCTTCGTTATCGCCGCCGTCAAAGTCGTCTTGCCGTGATCTATATGACCAATCGTACCGACATTTACATGCGGCTTGGTCCTCTCAAACTTTTCCTTACCCATCTTCGAAATCCTCCCATGCTTTGTTGGAATTGATTTTTTAGCAAGGTGCTTTGGCTTTAAACAAATTCATCCTCTTCAAAGTTTTCCCGTATGCGCCCTATTGTCTAAAATAATGGAGCCCACGACCGGGATCGAACCGGTGAACCTCTTCCTTACCAAGGAAGCGCTCTACCGACTGAGCTACGTGGGCGCTCCTGTCTACTCCTATGATACTGCCTGAAAAACCTTTAATGCAGTCTATATTCAATTTGGAGCGGGAGACGAGACTCGAACTCGCGACATCCAGCTTGGAAGGCTAGAGCTCTACCAACTGAGCTACTCCCGCTCATATCACATAAAATGATACCCTGTATAAAACCTCTTCGCTTAATGATGATTTTGAAAAAATAAGTTTCCTCAAAATGTGTAGTAAGAGTTATGCAAGAAGCCATGTAGTTCCTGTCGATTCCGCTAAATAAACCGAAATCTCCTACATACGACCTACTTTGAGGCTGGTGGTGGGGGGAGGATTTGAACCTCCGAAGGCTTCGCCGACAGATTTACAGTCTGTTCCCTTTGACCACTCGGGAACCCCACCTGAATTATATTTTCAAATATGGAGCCAGAGACAGGAGTCGAACCCGCGACATCCTCATTACAAGTGAGGCGCTCTACCAACTGAGCTACTCTGGCAGCACATTTTCTAACCTTTCTCTCATAAAACTGTTCCTTTTACTTGTATTTTATTTTTTTTTCAAGTCTGATATTTAGCCTTTATATACGAATAAACGCCAAATATTGAGAATAATCAACAATATTATTTAAAATATTGCCTTTTACTCCTTTTTTCTATTATTTTTCGTAAATGATATCCTGATAATTTTTTGCCACATCTCATCATAGGTGATCAACAAATTGACGACTAAAATTGGAAGACAATACTTATTGTCTACATATAAGTTCCTATATGATTGTTATTACAGTTCTTATTTTTATACATCCTTATCCGTTTTATCCTGGCATATTATTTGCTAAAAGATAATAAAAGCATATATTATTATAAAAGCAAGAGAAAATTGTTAGAATTGTATTATTTTCGAAAAGCGAATACAGAAAAGGTTTCCTTAAGCTCTTAAAAACAAAGCTTTTATCAATTTTTCAGCGAGATAAAGCCTTGACAAAAGCGTCAAATGTTGTGTAATCGGACATTAGCCATTAAAAACCAATGATACACCTTATTTTAATCATCCGATATGAATCGAGGTATTTAATTTGATAAAGTCACGAGTTATTATTCTGCTTGTTTTCATGTTTTTGTTCTTATGCGGCTGCGTACAGAATCTTCATAAAAATCCCGTGTCACCGGAAAAGACTTTTTTTTCAGACCAAGAAGGTTTTCAAGATCCTGCCATAATGTCCGACAACGTCGTTTCTGATATATCATCTCCAACAGATGCCTCTGATCTTTCAGAATTATCCGAAAAAATCGACACTGAAAATCAAAATCTCCCGCTTGCGGGACCTGTCAGTCCAGAAGATTCTGATCAAGGGGAAAAAATACAATCTGTCCTTGATGAAGCCCTCGATTTCTGCCAAGCATCTCAGGATTTTTGGCAAAAAGGAGAACTTGAAAACGCTCTTGAAGCTCTGGACCATGCTTATGCTTTAATCCTGAACATCGATACGACCAATAACCCTAAACTCATACAGCAAAAAGAAGATCTGCGTTTTATGATTTCTAAACGCATTCTTGAAATTTACGCATCGCGCAATATCGTTGTAAACGGGAATCACAATGCCATTCCTCTGGTGATGAATAAGCATGTTCAGCTCGAAATTAACCACTTTACCAAATACGGTGAAAAAAAATTTTTCGTCGAAGCATTTAAACGTTCAGGAAAATATCGTCCACATATCGTTTCAGAACTTAAAGCAGCCGGTATTCCGGTTGAATTATCATGGCTTCCATTAATTGAAAGCGGATTCAAGGTCAATGCGCTTTCAAGGGCCAGAGCCCTTGGACTCTGGCAGTTTATCCCTTCAACCGGATACAAATTTGGTCTCAAGCGAGACAAATACATCGATGAAAGGATCGATCCGGTCAAATCAACTCAGGCTGCAATTGCATATTTGAAAGAACTGCATCAAATTTTTGGTGACTGGTCAACTGTCTTGGCAGCTTATAATTGTGGTGAAGGACAGGTACTTAGAGTCATACGATCTCAGAACATAAACTATCTTGACAATTTCTGGGATCTTTATGAGCGTCTTCCTCGGGAAACCGCTAGATACGTTCCCCGTTTTATGGCTACTCTTTTTATCATTAACAATCCGGAAAAATACGGACTCAATGCCATCACTGTTGATGAGCCGTTAGAATATGAGAATTTAACGGTTTCAAAACAGATCCATCTTAAAAATATTGCCCAAGAAATCGGTGTTGATGAAGAAACGCTCAGAGAACTTAATCCTGAGCTTCGTTACAGTATACTGCCTCAAGATAAATATCCGCTTAAGGTTCCCCAGGGAAAAAGCGAAGTTCTTCTGGCAAATCTGGATAAAATACCGGTATCATACCCGCCTCAGCCTGCCTATGTTTACCACCGAATAAGGCCCGGCGAAAGCCTTTCCACCATTGCCAGACGATACAATTCCAGCGTTAGAAAAATTATGAGCGCAAACAATCTAAACAGATCGAGTTATATCGTTGCAGGAAAAAAACTCAAGATACCTCGCAGGGGTACAATGCCATACACGCCGAAAATAGACTCCAACAAAGATGTTATACTCCCATCCGCCCATGTTGTAAAAAGTGGCGATTCACTCTGGAACATTGCCAAACGATACGGCACAACAACCCAAAAGATCCAGGGTTTAAACAACCTGCAGACAACACAACTGTATATCGGCCAGGTTTTAAAGATGCCTGGATACAAAGATGAAAAAATTGAAGTTGGAGATCTCAAGGTATATCTGGTTAAACGCGGCGATAGTCCGTTCGATATCGCACAACTTCACAATATGCCCTTAGAACGATTTCTGCGCATTAATCTTTTAACGCCCAACAGCACAATATATCCAGGACAAAAACTATTTATAGAATAGCCGAGTTTGAACAAAATAATTATAAAGCAGATCCCCGTGGAACCGTTTCAGGTCATGACATATCTGGTGGCCTGCCCCCAAAGCTTCGATGCAGTTATCATTGATCCGGCCGGAGATGAAGATAAACTGCTGGCCTTGATCGAAACAAAAAGCCTCCATGCCAAATATATCCTGAACACCCATGGTCATGCCGATCATGTTTTGGGAAACCCAAAGCTCAAAGTCCTTCTCAAAATCCCGGTATGCATGCATGAAGCCGATGACAGATTTTTTAACGACCCTTCTGTACGGGAGAAATCTTCTCATGAGCTGGGGCTGCCACCGCCTGACCCTGTAGATATAAAGTTGAAAGACAGAGATATTCTTGAGGTGGGAACGCTCAATATTGAAGTTATCCACACACCAGGACATACGCCGGGCTCTGTCTGCTATCTGGTGGGTGAAAATCTCTTTACCGGCGACACCCTTTTTGTCGGTGCAGCAGGAAGAACTGATTTAATCGGCGGCTCACTGAATACGCTCATTAAATCTATAGAGAAAAAACTGATCGTGCTTCCAAAACAAACCATCGTCTGGCCGGGACATGATTATGGAGAGAGTCCGTCATCCACCATCGGCAGGGAGATGGAAGAAAATCCATACATCACCGACTTTATTCTTGAGTAGAGATGACGTTTTCATGTCGACATTTGCAGAATTGAAAATTGAAGCTATAAAGGCTTTTGGGAATTTTGGAGAATGGGTCTTTGATGAATGGAAAAAGTTGAATGATACCTTTTTTTATGGAGAAAACATCGTCGGTGAGATCATTTGGGGAGCGACACCTCAGGACAGGAGTCTTGGATATTATTCTCCAGATGAAAATCTTATCGTTTTACATAAAACTTTAATGCGTCCTATCTATCCAACAATCAATCTCGACTGGGAGCCTCGCCATTTAAATAAAAGAAAGGTCAGTGATGTTCTTTTGCATGAGATGATTCACCAAAGGGTTCACCAGACCGGAGGATGGGAGGGTGAAAATAGCCATAACAACGTACGGTTTGTGAATGAAGTCAATAGAATCGCAAAACTTCTGGGCATAGACATTAAAGCCAAAGTTATTCAATGGCAAACCATCCATGGTAAAATAACCCCATGCGTCAAATCTGGATGTTTAAACATAGAAGATTTATCGAATTTCCCATATTCATCCAGAAGCCATAACTACTATTACGGGCAATCTTAACGAGACGTTTGCAAAACACCTGTTTTTGATATTGCTTCGAAGCTCCGATTCATCCAAGTTAGTGCCCATCCATAAATGAGGATTTTTGTTCAAGATTAAGGCATGCAAAAAAAATAACCGTGGGCATATGTTTAATATCCCGAGGATTATTTTTTGAGCATAACGCAGATATTAGGCAAAAAGACCATTTAGGGATTGAATAATCGATCGATATCCTCCTGATTTGACCATGTGGCATCCGTTTCAATATACAATTTTTTTAAAGTGTTTTCAATGGAGGCCCGCTTCTCTTCAAAATCAGACCGTTTTAATTCTTTTGGAATGCGAATTTCATCCGAAAACCGAATGATCACACGAGAAAAAGGCTTTGGAACCATAAACCTGTCCCAACTGTTAAACACCCATTTTTTCTCAGCAGAGGTAATGACGGGGACAATCGGCATTCCCGTAGCCTGGGCAATAAGAAGCAACCCGGGTTTAACAACCCCAAGAGGACCGGTAGGGCCGTCCACGATATGACCGACCTTGTATCCTTCATGAACCAGTTTTTTAATTTTCCTTAGTGCTTGGCGTCCCCCCTTTGATGAAGAACCCCTCACCGGATACCATCCCAGGACGTTAACAATTCTGGAAATTAGTTCTCCGTCTTTGCTCTGGCTGATCATGATTGAAATAGGCTTTCGGTTTGCAAAAAAGGTTATCCCCGGGAAAAATCTCTGATGCCATGAAGCATAAATCGGAATGTACCCTCTCTTCAGAATATCTCTTTCAATCTCGGGGTCAACAATTCTGATCCTGTAAGTTGATGATATGATCTTTACGATCAAGATTCCGATATAAGGAAATATTTGTAAATTTAACAAACGTTTCAGCATATTCACTTTTCCAGCCACCAAACCTTTAAACATAATATTTTCGCGGTGCAATATCTATTCGGAATTGGATAAAATTACTTTCTCAACTTTTTTTTGTCAAGAAATTATGGGGGGTTATAAATCATATAATTGAACTTCCAGCTATTGAGATGACACTGGTAAAAGCCAAGAAAGTTGACTTCCAATGGGGAGTATGATTAGCTATTTCAGTATGATTCATTCTTTCGTCCACTTTAACTTAATAAAAAAAGATAGGCGGATATTTCTTAAAAAGGAAAACGGATAGTAGAACAATAAATGATAAATGTTGAAAATCTTACAAAAAGCTATAATAGTGAAGTGCTCTTTGACAGTGTGAGCTTTAAACTGAATCCTAAAGAAAAAATTGGTCTCCTTGGTCGCAATGGACACGGAAAAACAACTCTTTTTCGTCTCATAACCGGCAAAATATCTCCAGATTCAGGAATAATAATAGTTCCAAAGTATTACCGTATCGGTTACGTTCTCCAGGAGCTCAAATTCACAAAAGATACCGTACTTTCAGAGGGAATGACCGGGCTTCGTGAAAACGAAAAAGACCAGCACTGGAAAGTTGAAGAGATACTCTCAGGTCTCGGATTTTCTAAAGAGGACTTTAAACGACATCCAGACGAATTTTCAGGAGGATTCCAAGTCCGCCTGAATCTTGTAAAAGTACTCGTCTCTGAGCCCGATCTTTTGCTTTTGGATGAGCCGACCAATTATCTTGACATCACTTCCATCCGGTGGGTTGAACGTTTTCTGACCCGTTGGCCTCGTGAGTTGATGCTTATCACCCATGACAGAAGCTTGATGGATAAAGTCATTACACACACCCTCGGCATCCATCGCCGAAGAATCAGAAAGCTGGCCGGAAATACCGAAAAGTATTATGCGCAACTTGCCCAAGACGAAGAGGTTTACGAAAAGACCCGTCTCAACGACGAGCGCCGACGCAAGGAAATAAAACTATTTATCAGCAGGTTCAGAGCCAAGGCAAGGCTTGCGAATCTGGTTCAGTCGCGTATCAAGACGCTGTCCAGGATGGAAAAAAAAGAAAAGCTGGAAAGCCTAAAGACACTTGATTTTTCATTTAGAAGCACTTCGGTTCCTAATAAGCATGTGATGAACATTCAAAATGTTTCCTTTTCATATGCCCCTCAAAAACCGCTGATCAGAAATTTCAATTTCTCAGCAAAGGCACGGGAACGTATCTGTGTTGTCGGAAAAAACGGTAAAGGTAAAACTACACTGTTAAAGCTTATGTCAGGGGTGCTCAAACCCCAGAATGGTGAAATCGCTCTTCACCCGGCGGTTAAACAGGGTTATTTTGAACAGAGCAATGTAAAAAACCTGGATGAATCAAGAACCATAGAAGAAGAAATTCTCTTTTCGAACCCGGATGTCGACCGCCAGCAGGCAAGAAATATTTGCGGTGCAATGATGTTTGAAGGCGACAGTGCGTTAAAAAAAATCGGCGTTCTTTCCGGTGGAGAAAAAAGCAGGGTGATTTTAGGCAAACTTCTCGTGACACCGTTGAATCTTTTGCTTCTGGACGAACCCACCAATCATCTGGATATGGAATCGTGTGACGCGATGCTTGCCGCTATCGACAGTTTTGAGGGTACCGTCATTATGGTTACGCATAATGAAATGTTCTTGCATGCACTTGCAGAGCGTCTTATCGTCTTTCAAAACCATAGCGTTGATGTCTTCGAAGGCAGCTATCAGCAGTTTCTGGAAAAAGAAGGATGGTCGGATGAAACAAGGGCTTCGGAAACTTACCTCAATATAGCTGACCCTGATAAAGAATCGAACTTAAAGTTGACCAAAAAAGAAAAAAGGCGCATACGTTCCAAGTTTGTCGCTGAACGATCCAGAACCCTTAAACCTCTTGAACAACGGATTCTCCGTATTGAAAACAGTATCGTAAAACAGGAAAATGAGCTCAATGAACTCAATGCTGATTTACTGAAGGCCTCACAGGCCGGTGACGGCGAAAAGATCGCCGTGCTCTCTCGTTCCATCCATAGGTGCCGGTCAGCCATCGATAACCTCTTTGAGGAACTTGAACAATCCACCACCGCCTTTGAAGAACAAAAGACCATATTTGAAAAAAAACTCGAACTGCTCGAATCGAATATTGGATATTAAGGATATATTATGGAAAAATGTTTGGAATGCCGGAATTTGTCGTGATGGTTTCCAAAGGACGCATCGATCGCATTCAGGTGGTACGCGGTGCTCCCTGCAAAGCGACCTGGGAGGCCGCACAACGCGTTAAAGGTCTTTCAGTTGAAACATACTTTATAAAGAAGACATTTATTTCTGGAAAGATGTCTTGCATTTACATTTTTTTGGATTTAAGCACACCCTGCACCGATCGTCACTGCAAAACTGACAAAAATAACACTCCTTGCAAGGATGCTTTTTAAGACTTTCCTGCTGATTTTCAGGGACATAAACTTTGCCCTTCAATCCTGTGACCGAAACAAATGCCATTAACAAACTCCAAAGCTAATTGGATAAGTTTTAATTTATGACTTTAAAATTAAGAAGAAAATTGGTAGAATCAACCCCTTGAGATTGGTGTGGATGGGTATAATTGACCACTTGGGCTGCTTTTGGGTTTAGATTTTAATTTTTCCGATCAACCTCTTTATCTCATCATCAATTTTGACAGCCTTGCCTGTAATTTTATCAGCAAACACAAATGTCACATGAGCATCTGCTACAACTGTAGCTGTTCCTTTTAACCGGATCTCCTGAAAAAATACCGCGCTTTTACCGCCAATCTTAGTAAGACCGAGATACAGTTCAAGTATATCACCCACAGATGCAGGTCTTCGATAATTAATGTTGATATTGACGACAACAAAGATGATTCCCTTTGCCTGCATTCTTTTAAGATCAATATATTTATCTATAACTACCCATCTCGCCTCTTCCATGAACTCCAGATAGCGCGCATTGTTAACATGCGAAAAAATATCAATATGAAAGCCCCGCACTATGATTTCGCCGCATCGAATCATCTATTCAACTCCCTTGTTTATGCTATCTCAATGCAATGACAATTCTTTGGTCAACACGTCCTTTTCTTTATTTAGGGTCTGATCAAACCCGTCCATGATATGACCCAACATTGACAGCCATTCTCTGTCGCTCTCAAGATTCGGAACAACAGCAGAACCTGAAATAAATCGCTTTTCGGACAGATCTGTTTTAATTTGATCAACCCTTTTTTTAGTAGCGAATTTTACTGTTGTTTTAAAATTTTGAAAGATCGTCTCAATGCCAGAAAGATTTAATCCAAATATTTCACTCAAAAGTTCAAGAAATACTGTATTATCCCGACCTATTTTAAGGCTATTTAAGAGCAAATCCGCCAGCATTTCATCCACATTCAAATTATATGCTATTTTCAAGTTGTCCCGCTCTTTTTTCAGGTTCTCTTTCCTCAATAGGTTGTCTTTATATTTTTGAAGCAACCCTTGAAGCCTTCTGTTGACTTCAATGCACTTTTGTGCCTCTTTTTCTTCTTGGCTCAGAGTCAGATGACGGGTTTTTTCCATTACCAGATCAAGTGTGCTTTTAATCTCACCCATTGATCACCTCTATATTATTTCATATATTCAACTGATATTTTTTGTTGTTTCAAAAAAGCTTTTCACCACAGAACTCATTGTTGACTGAACAATTTTCAGAATCTTTTCTTTTGAATATAATGGGCCGCAGCCGATCCCCGGGCATTCCCTGGCCAGACGTCTCCATTTTTTTACAGAACGTAGATTCTCAAACCAGAAGGGATAGGTTTTGCAGTGATCGGGACGCACGGGATAAATGGAACACCCGTCATCATAAAAAAAACACCGTCCGTCTGAATGTTCTTTAATACTATACCCGGCTCTGAACGGATAGAGATATTTTTCGATGAAAAGTGAAACCTTGACACAAAGGTATTCGGCGATACGCGGAACTTCATCTCTATCGACATAGATTATCCCCGGATCTCCTGTACAGCAGACACCACACCGTTGGCATTCAAAATGAAGACCATGATCAAAAAAATAGGATCTATTGTATAATCTTTCCATTTTATGTTACATTTTTAAATTATGTGAAATCCATTGGCACGTGTCAAGTTGTATCACAGGCTTCCAAAACCGGGCAGAAGGGTCTGCTTGACATAAAATAGGCTTCATTATACTCTTTCACAATATTTTTCAACGGATTTTCCAAATCGGAACATATTTATGAAAAATATCCCGAAAGGAGCAAAATATGAAAATCGATATCAAGAAACCCACAGATAAGGATCTGGAAGCGAAAGGTGTCTTATCCTGGCCCATATGGGAAAAAGAAATTTCCCGTTTTGACTGGCATTATGACAGCACTGAAGAGTGTTTTCTGCTTGAGGGCCAGGTTGTTGTTGAAACAGAAGATGGAAATCAAGTAAAATTCGGACAAGGGGATTTTGTTACATTTCCAAAAGGATTGTCATGTGTATGGGATATTAAAGTGCCGGTGAAGAAGCACTATAACTTTAAATAAGTTGTACCTGAACATAATAAAGAGACATCATATAAAATGAAACTCGGAATTATCGGTCTTTCCAGATCCGGAAAATCAACCGTATTTGAAGCGTTGACACACAATATTATGCCCGAAAGCCAAAAAGGTAAAAGCCGAATCGGCACCATTCATGTCCCGGACAAACGTCTGGATGTGCTCAGTAACATGTATAAACCCCCAAAAACCATTTATGCCCAGGTAGAATACTTTCTACCGAATGTTCTGCGTCAAAAAAAAGACCAGAACATCTGGATCCAGGTCAGAGATTGTGACGCCCTGATTCATGTGGTGCGCAATTTCGGTGGATACGGATTTGAAGCACCAACTCCCTATCATGATTTTCAAACCATCGATCAGGAACTGATCTTGACTGATCTTGTGGTTGTTGAAAGAAAACTGGAACACATGGGACTTGACAAAAAACGCGGCAGAAATACTGATCCCGAGGAACTTTTACTATTAAACCAATGCGTTGAAGCCCTTCAAAAGGAAATACCACTTAGAAATTTACCCGACCTTGCATCAGCCCATATCCTTAAAGGCTATGCCTTTCTATCCGCAAAACCGATGCTGGCCCTGTTTAACAACGAAGATGATGATGACAGTGTTCCTAAAATCACAGACTTGACTACCCAAGAAAATTGCATGGTGATAAGGGCTAAACTCGAACAAGAGCTTGCCCAAATGTCTGATGAAGAAGCCGAGGAGTTTTTGTCTGAATTTAACATTACGGCATCTGCCATGGACAGGGTGATCCAACGCTCCTATGAACTCCTCGGACTTATCTCTTTTTTTACTTTGGGAAAAGATCAGATAAAAGCATGGACTGTAAAAAAAAACACCAGCCATTGACGCGGCAGGTGTCATCCATACCGATATGCAAAAAGGGTTTATCCGTGCAGAGGTGGTTTCCTTCGATGATCTTATATCCGCCGGATCATATCCCGAAGCCAGAAAGTTGGGGAATGTAAGGCTGGAAGGAAAAACTTACGAGGTTCAGGATGGCGATATCATAGAATTCCGTTTTAATGTGTAACCAGCTAAAAATTCAAGTTTCGCACCCCAATATTGCCCAAAAGCCTTTGACGTTGCGGGCCAAAATAACACCCATACCCCCTCCCGCTCTTGTATCGGTTTGGTGTATGTAAAATTTTACACAAATCTTATGTAGTTTGCCTCATAATACCATTTATTTTGCTTCAAACCTCCATATTTTCCATCACCTCTTTTAAAACCTACATACTTGATTATACTGTATTTTTTATTATTTATGTCCAACTGCGCATGGTTTTTGCAGAGAATACTACCAAGTTGTCTGAAAAGTTACTGAACAATTTTAATCTTATAAAAATGAAATCTGTAATGAATAAAAAATTAATCATTCAAATATTGACCGTGGAACTTGTACGTTCCCTGTTTATTGCTGTCATGATTCTGGGTGTCGCTCTTGTCTCCATTGGGAATAACCAAATGGTCATGAATCTCGAGATGTTATCCAAGTTGCATCCCGCGTCCCAAACGGAACAACGTCCGCCATCTGTCAGCGGTAGAAAAGCGGAACATTTGTACCACATGTTTATTATCCAAACAGCCAATCATTATCAAATTGATCCTGCCCTCATAAAAGCCATCATTATGGCGGAATCCGGGTACAACACCAAAGCAATTTCCAAAAGAGGGGCAAAAGGCCTTATGCAGCTGATGCCCGAAACCGCCCAATCACTGGGTGTGGAAGACATTTTCAACCCGAATCAAAACATAACGGGTGGCGTCCAATACTTTAAACAGATGGTGAAAAGATTTAACGGAGACCTGAAACTGGCCCTGGCAGCATACAATGCGGGAAGTAGAAATGTCAGAAACTATAACGGTGTTCCCCCTTTCAAGGCCACTCACTTCTATATCAAAAAGGTTTTTAAGTATTATCAATTATATAAGAATCAGATGGGAGAGGAAATAGACAGGGTTTAACCTGTCAAGAAATGTTTTTTTGTCGTCTCAAAAAAAACATCTTACAAAATACTAGTAAAATCAAAGAAAAAGCGAAACACCAATGACTTTAAATTTCCAAATTATGTTTCATCAAACCAAAGCTTCGAAAATTCGTATCTTACTGACGTCCTTAAGTATTGTCTTTTTTCTATACATGGGAATTGTTGTCGGTTATTGTTATTATTTATCCCCTTAGTTTTTATGCAATAAAAGTCTTTTTTTTATCTGCCAAACTCAAACAATAGATTGAAAAACAATGGCTATAAACTTCCACATATAGGTGTCTAAGCAGATTCTTAAAAAGAACAGCTCGATTTTACTGACTTTTCTAAATTTTCCGCACACAATATATAGTAATCTATTCTAATAGACCTCAATATATTCTAATTCTATAGAATTATATATAATTTATATATAATTTTACTTGACATCACACATTTAGAAAATTATGACTATTTTCAAAGGTGATAAGAATGACTGAAGAAATTCGACTTTCTTGGTTTGGGAAGATAGGGTTTACGTTTCTGATAATCCTGTTGATTCTCCTTTTGGGAGCGACGATGGGTATTATTATAGGCTCAAAAACGCGAATAAAACAGCTTGAAAACAGGATTGTCAAATTAGAAGCGATCGAATACAGGCTCACACAAATATGGGAACAGGTCGAGTCTTTTGACCGATTTAAGGATCGTCTTGATAAACTGGAAGTGTCTTTGTCAAAGACAAATTATCTATTAAAAAACCAGGATGCTTTACCGAAAAAGATTGCTGAAATAAACCCTCCGAAAGTTGAAAATTCTCTACCTTCAAAAACTCCCCAAAACATCGCACAAAAGCGATATCACACCGTCACATCCGGTGAAACCCTTTACAGCATCAGTCACCAGTATGGCCTGCCGGTTGAAAAGATACGACTACTGAACAAACTGAGCGACGCGTCTGTCATTCGTCCAGGACAGAGGCTTTTGCTAAGTCTCTAAATTGACGCAAATGTTTAAGATAGTACCCATCCACGACGTGTAATGGACCCGATTAAGTGTCCAATTCAGAAATGAGCAATTTTTGTCCTGATCAAGGCCGCACAAGGGTTTGCGGTGAGGCGTAAGCCTGTACGCCGCAGCCGGAAACCCGCGGAGAACGCCGAGCAGGGCAAAAAGAGCCATTTATGGATGGACACTAACTAATTCGGTACATCGGATTCTGGATGTGTTCGCTTTTGCATATCGGACAGCGGCCGGGAGAGGTGAAACGCGTTCGCTTTTTAAAGACATATCCGCATCCCAGACATTCGGCGGGTTTAACGATCAGTTTTTTTCTTTGACGTTTTACAGAACGCGCAATATGGGAAAGATGCGCATAGACTTCTTTTTCTCCGATACCCACAGTTGAAGAAATCTCTTTTGCACTCATTTCATTATCGCTTAAAAACAGAATCATATCTTTTCGTATGGTTTTCATATCATAGAAAGAAAAGACTTTTTACAAGTCCATCGATTTTATTATCAAATAAAAAAGGCCGATTTCAATGATGGCTATATAAATTATCGATTGATATAATAAATGCAACTTGTTCTTAAACATGCTGAATAGAAGAATGCAGGTTATTGAACTAATGGTTAGGATGAATAGATAGGTCTTCAATACATTACCGAAATCAAAACAAAGTATCAAAATAAGTTCCAACAACAAGCCGGATAACGGCCAAATTAAAAGCAACAACCCCCATTTGGAATACAGATTACTGTAACCGGTCTTTCTGTCTTCTTCCACCTCTTCTATCTTCTTCAAAGGGACAACACTTAAACAAAATAAAAACAGTCCGGCAAAAAATGGAATCAAATCGGTATCCGACTGTTTCATAAAATAGCCCAGCATGATCGGTGTTACCAATCCTAAACTGATGGTGAAGGTCGCCGGTATTGGATATCTCCTTAATCGGATGGGCCTTGCAGAATATAAAAGGCCTAGTATGGGGAGAAGAAAAAAGAAGAATAACGTTAAATAGGATTTATATACAAACAATGGATAAACAAATGAAAGGATGAGAAGCACTATGGAATAAATAAGTGCATGGGACGGTTTAATCTTTCCGGAAGGAATGGGTCTATTCGGTTTGCTTATCTTGTCAATGTCTCTGATCTGTCCATGAATTAAGGCTGTAGATAAAATTTGTTGAAATCAATGTTACTGCAATGGCAATCACAATGTCATGCCAATGTGTGCCTCCAGCCAATTCCGCCCCGACAAGATATGAAAAAAAGGCGATAAGCGCTGCATCTATTCGGCATAGTTGGATATATGAGATCATTCAGGTCATATCCCGAACCTATACCCCGGGATTACATGGTGTAAAAATGGAAGACTCGTCATCAGGTGATTAAAATAAATCGGTCCTATTACAGCCATCTGCATCAAAAAAATAATGCCCATAGTTCCAAAGGTATAACCGGAAAATATTTTACGTTCCGAGGATAAAAGTCTCACGCCAAAAAAAGTTAACGTAACTGCCGGCAAACCCGACATGAAGATGTCAAATGGCCGGTTGAACCATCCGGTAATTTTGAAAACAATCGTCTGAACCATCCATACGCCTGCTGCTGCCAGTGCTGCATAACCCCAGGAGCGTTTGTTGCCGCCAAACCACCCGGCCTGCCAGATAAAAAGAATGGAAAGGACGGTCAGCATGAAAAGCCAGAATGCAGCCATGAACTGATGATGACTCCATTGCGTCTCGAGTAAAACAACCGATTTAGAGTATGGTATCGGACCGACCCAATGGATGGCAAAAATGTTTCCGACAATATAGACCGACACAGCCAAAGCCACTGCACGATACCAGTTTCGGGTATAAGCGTATCCGACAGCAATCATGGAAAAGAAAATCACCAGCAATTCAATGGTCAACGGCCTGTTTTTTGTATATGCCCAGCAAAACGTTGCGACATAGGCGATAATCTCAGAAAAAGATCCTCTTAAATATTCGAGCTGCAGATGTTCTTGTGTCACCATGGCGTACAAAAGAGGAATCGCCATTAAGGTGACACCATACATCACCCAGATCAAACGAACGATGGGGACATTTAAAATAAAATGCATTAATAGAATAATCACCAAAATTATGGAAGCAAACCAAAGGACATGATGCATTGCGACATAATAGGAAAAAAAACTACGTTTTGCCAAAAGCCCGGTCTCTAAATAACACCGAAATAGTGCAAAAAAAGATAAAATAGACCGGGGCAAAAGCATTCAGCAAGATATTCCGGTTGGGCATTGCATATGATGCATTCATCCTGTTCTCTTTTGGCGCTTTTTTAGATGCAAAATTCATCAGCCGGATACAAAATTTATACCTGAATCTTTCACAAGCCGGAGGCTTCCATATGGCAAGATTCAGATTATAATCTACTTGTGGTTAATGTGTTGCTAACGTTTAGATCGAATTTTTTTTATGGTTCCAGCCACGACATCTCCATTGGTAAGCTTGAAACCTCTCACAAGCACCCTTTTGCCTTTCCATTTGGAACCTATAAAAGAAGTGATATAAGATGTATCACCCCTTTCGTCCACAAAAGCAGACCGATATTCATCGCTGCCCAGTTTAAATTCGATTAAATATACCTTTTGTTCTCCTACAATCAAATAATTTTCTGTTACGTTGATGTCATGAATCACCGCATTAATTTCAATGGGCTCTATGCGATCAAAATCGATAACCTTCTTTGAAAATGCAGCCGTAGGATTGGGACACAATATTAGACCCAATCCGAAAACAAAAAAGAACAAAAATATTTTTTTAAATAGATCCTTATAATTCATAAAAGCCTCCCGTTAATTATCCATCTGTCGCCAATAAAAGGTATTCAAAGCCCTGCTGTCATCGACGCTCTCATTTGCAACTCCGCCTTCAACGCCTATATAGAGCCGCGGACCACCCTTTAGTATGGCAATCACCGGCGCCGATGCAATGGATGTTCCGACAGCATAGATTCGATCGTGTTTCCCCTTGGAAACCTCATTATGTTCTCCATCTTCTTCGTACACATCGCTCCATTCAAAAGCCGCTTCTCCGGTTTTGTATTTTACGGCATAAGACGCGCCTCTCCCCTGCCGGAAACATCCACGAACGGATCAGCAGGCGGGGGGCCACCTGATTGAGGGGTATAAGTGGTAAAATAGACCACACCATTAAACACCGTCATCGGTAGAGGTCATCTTTTCCCCTGGGTGTTCCAGCCGGATGTACCAGCCCTTTCTGTTGGCAAGATCTGAACGCGGCCTGGGCCCGTTGTGTCGCAGCGCCCAGTACAATCAGATTGTCGGTGACATCCAATAGATCGGTTTCGGTGAGGGTGCTAAAATACCCGGTACCCGACCATTCGTTTTTAATGGCATATATTCGATTGACCACCCCGGTCTCTTCTGGATTTGCCCTGTCCCCGGTGCCGAAAAAGATCATCTCTCCATATCTTTCCGCAACCGCATCCGGTGCATAAAAGATCTTTCTCTTGACCCCGTCAACGGCCGAGGCTGAAAATAACTTTCTGCGGCTCCAGTCGGCGTCGCCATCGTCATCTTCAAAAGCGAATATGTTTCCGGCAAGATCTCCGGCGTATATCCGGTTTGTATAATGATTCCCGTTGGTATCGTATCCGGCGACATCCACAATACAATGGGTCATGTCCGCATAGTACCCGGCATTGACATTCAATTTGCTGATGGAACCGTCTGAAACCTTAATGGCAAACACCGCCTCCCTGTGAATCCAGAGGGAGCACTGGGCATTACCTGGTCCTGGTTTTCGTCATAACCTCCGGCCATTAGAAGAACAGTATCTGATCCACTTGAGGTTTGGAGCTCATGGACGGTCGGGTTAGACCAGGACCTGGCCAGGGTGGCGCCAGCACCGTCAGCACTCCCATTGTTGTCGCCATCTATAGCGTCCAGAAATGTCGGTCCTATTGTGTAAAGGTAGCTCGGTGATTTATGGTGGTAACATCCAGGGCATGATACTCATAACCACCCCGCCGCTCTCCGAAAAAAAAATTTTCTGGCCGGTATCTTGATAAACCACCGACTAACCATCCACAAAAATATTTTCTGATTCGTATTGCCGTCTGAAAACAGTTTTGGCCGGGTCAGTTGATCCTGAGGGATAAAACCCCATGTTTCACTGCCGTCAATCGTCAAAACAATGCATTACCCCGTCGTTGCTTCCGCTAAAGATGAACGACTATCTGAGGGTGCCGTTTCCATTGGTATCATAGTGCACCACCGACGGTTTGGAGTGAAGGATATCTCCCAGTTTCCATGTCTTGCCCACACCATGTATGTCATCGATAACGCTGTTTCGCTGTCTGCTGCACCGACCGCAAGGTCGTCGCCGTAATATCGGTGTTGGAGGTGGAAGACGCATTGGTTGGATTGGTCAGATATGCGAATGATCCCACTATAAGTGTATAGATTCGGGTCGCCTGATCCAGTAGTTTTTCACCGATGCCTCCTCGAGGACATTGGATCGTCCTCTGAAGTCGACCGGAAGAGACTTGGCATTCTCTTTGATTTTTCCATCAGCCAGTGTGGCAGGGTTCCCCTGAACGTCGACGATAATCCCCTTCGTCGTCAGGGCCATCTTTTTAATGTTGCCCGGCCCAATAGCAGTCGGTCTGTGGTTTAAAAAATCCTCCGTCAGTAAAGTCCCTGCAAACGTCCGGTTCTCGCTCATCAAAACCGCCAGGAGAAACGGAACGCGGCATTGACATCCGCAAGGTCATCATGATTTTTTTAAACGCTGCCGTAAGGCCTGAAATACTGTTTGCCGTGTGATAGAGTACACCGCCGTTGTATGCAGTCTTCTGCCGAAGTTTTTTGTCTGTTCAAAAGCAATGGTATAAACGATAAACATTTGTTTTTCAAATGTATCCCAGAAGACCCAGGGAAGGATTTATATCATTTTCATAGGGATATTCGCCACATCGTCCAGATAATCTAAGCCATTGTTTGATGACTACTGATCATTGCTGTACGTTGTCATAATCCCCGATGGTATCTCCATTGATATAGGTGCCGGAAGTCGGTTTCATATTGAGTCCTGGGTCGAGTACGCCGTCTGTCATCAGGATGATATCATTTTTCTGGCAACATTCCGTCATGGCGTTAGTATCTGCTTGCGGCCCGACCCGCTTGTATCGCAGTTTTGATACATACGATCCTGAAGTACCGTTATTGCGGCTTTTTTCCCGGCTGGATAAAGACCACTTCGGCCAGGGTTTCGGCCAGCGGGGTATATCCATTTGCCAGGCGAACTGTTTACGGCATTAATTGAAGTGGTTTTGTAGATCCCGTTTTCTGGACCCACATATCCGCCTGCGCATGGTTCCGTTGTTGTTGAACCGCATCGACCCGAACCGCACATCGTTTGTGTCATTGATGACCTGCGCGATCCTCTTTGGCGACGCGACCTGGTTTCTCAATCCAGAAGTGTAGTTTTGAGTCATGGTTGTCCAGTTTCCGAATGCAGTCTTTACCGGATAGGCCACAGCTCGCGTGCCCGCCGCTGGAATCCATAATGGCAGCATCTGTTTCCTCATCAGTTTCCAGAGCGGTTTTAACGTCCGGGCGATTCAAATCATTGATGCTGGATCCGAATGAATTATGGCTCCAACCCCAGCCGCAGACTTTTCGATAGACCGCAAGTGCTCCGTGCGGCCGATCAGGTCGTACTTGGATCATAATCGTCGCCGGAGCATCTTGTGTCGTCATGCTTCCGGACATCTCAAAAATGATCGAAGCATTTGGGAGCATCAATAATTGAGACATTTCCGTAAATATCGGTGTTCTCACCATAACTGAGGCGTAGGAAAAGCACCAATATGAGTATAAGCCATGAGCATCTGTTTCATGATAGATCCTCCTTTAGAAGCAAAAAATGACGAAACATTCTTTTTTAGAAAACTAAACAATAAAACCACCCAGAGGCAGCATTAAAAAAAAAATGTATCAATTAAAATTTTTTAAAAATATTATATGCACCCACCTGAACCTCAAGAAGAAGACCTCGCCGCCTCCACTCATTGTGTCCCGGTCGTTCCGTAGTTTCGAACTACGTGACCTCCCGGACTCGTTCCGGATCCAATGAGCAGTACGGTGATATGTTGCATCACCGGCGGATTCTAGCCGCGTCGGACGGACCTCCGGATATCGGTCCCAGTCCCCTCGATACATCGAATCTCGTTTCGAATGTCGTTCTGTCCCGTCACCGTCTATGCTAAGTTAAGCGTCGGCAGCACCGTCACCATCTTATGTCGTTTCAATAGGATTCATGGTGTTCAGATTTTGATCTAGAGCTGCAGGTTCTGCAGCTTGCCAGAGCGGTATCGGTTGACCAGATGTTCTGAGTTCGATGGCATAGTCGGTCTGCTGATTCAGCCTTATATAGATCTCTCAGCCGCCTGTTCGTCCGTTTCCGGCAATCTGCATTTCGATACTCGATGTGCGGCTAACCGCCAGTCCCCAGCAGGGTCAACGGACCCGGCGTGGATCAAGAGCTCAACAACAGACCGATCCAGTTTCATTGTTTAGCAGCAATGTTTTTTTCATCGGAAGTGCTCAGATTCATTTTTCATATTCTTCTCAATGTTCATTCAAACTACAGTGATAGAACATATTATGCTCATAATTGTAGAACTTATTCCATTTCCGGCCACCGTCAGCGTGATGCGCCTGGTATTTGCCACCAGGGTGTTGAACGACACTCCAGTTCACCGTATAACCAGCAGGCGGCGTCGATATCGGGATGATTTCAACCGCCAACAGGGGGTGCCCCGTATGACAGGCTCATGAGATTTTCCAACCGGTCAATGCCAAAGGTAGAAAGCTTCGTGAGTCGATGCCAGTGGAATTCATCCGGATGGCCGACGTCTGCATGGCGGCCATGCCCAAGCCCCACGGCAAAAATAGTCACGGCAATAAGCACTTCGATGAGGGTGAAACCGTTCTGTTTTTCAATGTGTTTATCGGAGTATCAGTGTCGTTCTTTGCACGTTATCCCGTCTCATGATATCATCCTATCAGTCTATGCCCATATTCGGCGGTGAATCGAAGTAGTTAAACGTCTTCGGCTAAAGTTGTCACCGGCGACGTCCAGAACTGGCACGGGTAACTTCACTGGTCCAGTAACCATTATTGTTGGCGGTACCGTACAACAGCGGATGGTTGTCCGGGCCACGATGGTGATTTGTACGGATCGGATATCGGCTGGGGTACGCCAGGAACGGCGCCCCGACAAAGGGTCTTATCTTGGCGGATAAGCATAATCTACAGTGACAAAAATAAGCCGATCGATGTTTTGAGCCACCGTCTGAGGATCCACTGGGCACCGGCATTATCAGGTCTTGCCGACTCGTCCGTCCAAGGCATAGGTAATGTTTTCACTGGAATCATTGGCAGCCGCCTTCCGGCTCTGCGTCCGCACGGTCCCGACAGCACCACCCATGATATCTCCGTAAAGGTTATGGAAAATGGTCACCACAGTGATGCCGATATCTCCCACGTTAAAGGGGTCACTCCCTGCCATCCGGACTTCTCTTTGCATGTAAAACATGGCCGTCCTGATATTCTGCTGCATTTCTGCGGTCTCTTCTTCGACCTGATGTGATCGTGCTGGCCAAGAACGTCGAATGATCGCGGCCATCGCCAGAAGAGATACCACCATGGCAACCGGCAGCTCTATCATGGTAAATCCCTGATTTGAGCATCTCAATGAAATATGTTTTTGTTTGCGCTTCATTTCCATGAAGTTCCTCCGCCCCATTTTTGCAATTTAATCGCTCCCGACGTCAGCGGACCCACACGGTAATATGCGGTATTTCCCAGAATTGGTCAGATACGCATAGCCCGAATTGCTGGTGCCTCTGGAATTAAACGTTATGGTCGGCACGGCAAATGTTTGATTGTTCGGACCATTAAATGTGATTCCGCTTCCATAATCTGAAAGTCTTATGGTTTTGTTTAAAAGATCGACCGTGTATCGATCCGGGTTTTTGTAATAGTTAACCATGCAATCCTTATTGGCCCTGATGGCCGACATTTTTGCCAATTGCAGATTTGAATAAAGATCACGCGCCGCACTTTTCAATCGATATTTCGGCAGCCAGCTCAAAAAATTCGGTACACCCACACCAGCCAATATGGCCAATAGAGCAATAACAATGGTCAGCTGTATCAGTGTGAATCCTGATCTTTTCTGCATTTTTTTATTCCTGTGTTTTTGGATTATTCATTTTTTGTGCCAAAACACTTCATTTGTTAAATGAATTTTAGGCACACCATTCCTACAACACCGGGCATTAAATGTATTTATTAGGATTTATTACTCTAATTTTTGATATGTTTAGCAGTTGTGCAGTATTTGTAAAGTTGTTGGAGCAGAAGCATTCAGTTATTATGATTCGGCAGGATTGTCAAAAATACTATTAAATTTTTTAATAGCACCATTAAATTAGTTACAGCTTGCCCCGATTGGAATAATGGGAATGGAGTAATGGAATTAAAAAATTACCTTCGTTCGACGTAAAGGCTTTTTAGCGATAAAATCGCGTGCCTGTACTATTTATTGCGAATAAACGCCACGGCATTTTGAAACAATTGGATGCCGGGCGTAATGACGGTTGGTGTTATCTTTCAAACGCTTTTTCTTTTCTTTGATGCGAGGCCAGTTCGGGTGGTTTGTCCAGTGGTTAAAGGCCTCGGGATGCGGCATAAGGCCGAAAATTCGACCGCTGGGATCACAGATTCCGGCGATGTCATGTATAGACCCGTTGGGGTTGAAAGGAAATTTTTGATCTGCGGGGCTTCCGTCGGGCATGGCATATTGAAGCACCACTTGATTTTCATCCATCAAACGGCGCATGGCGGTTTCTTCGGCGTAAAATTTACCCTCACCATGTCTTACGGGAAGTTCCAGCGTGTCCAAACCCGTGGTGAATATGCAGGGAGATGTTGAAACGACTTTCAATGTGACCCATTGGTCTCTGAAATTTCCACAGTCATTAAATGTCAGGGCCACGGATCGTTTTGTGTAGTCATGGTCAAATCCCGGCAGAAGTCCCAGGTTGACAAGGGTCTGGAATCCGTTGCAAATACCGAGAACAAGATTGCCGGCATCGATAAATTCCAGAATTTTGTCCCCCAGATTGGTTTTCATGCGAACCGCCTGAATGACCCCTGCACCGTGGTCGTCCCCCCAGCTGAATCCACCTCCAAATACCATAATCTGGAAATCCATTAAGTTGACGGCGCCTTCGATAAGAGAATTGATATGGACACGGTGTGCAACAGCACCGGAAAGTTCCAGAGCATACGCTGTCTCATGATCGCAATTCAGGCCGTATCCGGTAAGAACCAGGGCTTTGACCATGCTCATATCAATTCTCCGAAAGGTTTTTTCCAAAAAGCTTTAAGATCCTGCACAGAAACATCCACCAGGATTTGGCCGTCAATCCCTTTAATAACAAAATGATTCCCTTGGGTCACAGTTCCGATGCAGGCAAAATCAAGCCCTTTGAAAATTCTCTTCAAACACCTCTTTGTTTTTCAGGGTCGATGGTGACAATAAAGCGACCAGGGGATTCTGAAAACAAAACAACATCATTACGGTCAATCTGATCTACGGGAACAACGCCAAGATCAATCTCCATGCCAAGATTTCCGCCCATGGCAACCAGGGCGAGATGTATCCCCATCCCACCACGATAGATGCCGTGGGCAGAAGCCACAAGCTCTTTGTCAATGGCATGGCCCAATGCCCTGTATAAGGCAACGAACGCTTCAGGAATAACCTTTGGCACATTCAGACCCACATACCCGAAATGCTCGTAGTATTCAGATCCTCCAAGCTCATTACGGGTCATACCCAGGATATAAACGAGATCTCCGGCCATCTTACTGTCCATGGTGACACATTTTTCTATATCCTTGACAATTGACGTGGCTGAAAATTGAAGGGTCTCAAGTGCCGAAACCTTGTGGGTTTCTCCGTAATTTCCCTGGAGATGTCCGTCAACGTACATACTGTCTTTTCCGGAAAGGAGCGGTATTTCATAGGCAAGGCAGATATCACGTAAGCGCCCGGCATGATCTCACGAGTTTTGCGGCTTTCAATTTTCCATCCGGATTATTCTGACGGATGAAATTGAATACTGGGCCAGCAGAAATTATCCACCCCGCCGATTTGGTCAAAATCCGCACCAACGGCAACCAGTCTGCGTACTGCCTCGTCAATGGTGCAGCTGGTCATATGATAGGCGTCTATGGCTGAATAGGACGGCAGCAGCGCCTGGGCAAAAGCAAGGCCATGCCGGGTGTCAAGCACGGGTCTTATGACCGCCGCATCACTGTTCACATCACGTTCTGCGCCCACCATGGGCTTAATGACACTTGTTCCCTGAACTTCGTGATCATACTGTCGAATGATCCATTCCTTGGAACAAATATTGGGACGTGAAAGCATATCCAACAGCAACGCTTGATAGTTGTCGGGTGCTTTTAAAACCGGTTCAAACAGTCCGCGTCTTTCCGGCGGCATCCATTCGGCATCAAACTCCCACTGGGGAAAACCCGACGTCATCAAATCCATATCGATATAGGCACATGTCACGTCGTTATAGGTGATATGAAGTTTGCCGGAATCCGTGTATTTCCCGATAACCGTGCTCTCAACGGCATGCATTTTCGAAAGTGCCATAAACCGTTCGAGATGTTCCGGTTTTACCGCAACGGTCATCCGTTCCTGGGATTCGGAAACCCAAATTTCCCACTGATCAAGCCCCTCATATTTCAATGGCACTTTTTCAAGTTGGATTTCGCATCCGTTACTGAACCGGGCCGATTCCCCCACTGATGAGGAAAGCCCGCCGCCGCCGTTGTCCGTAACAAACTGTATCAACCCTTCATCCCGTGCATCCAAAAGAAAATCATGCATTTTTTTCTGGGTGTAAGGATCACCGATTTGAACATGACCTGCCGGGGTGTGTTCCGAAAATGTCTCTGATGATGCAGTGACCCCGTGAATGCCGTCCTTGCCGACCCTGTCCGCCGCACATAATGACCAGGTCTCCCGGCGATGTTTTCTTTTTTTCCGCGGGTTTACCTTTGACCTGGGCCGGCATGATCCCCACCGCCGTCACAAAAACCAGGCATTTCCCCAGGTAACCGTGGTGAAAAAGTACCTGGCCGAAGGTTGTGGGAATCCCGCTTTTGTTTCCGCCGTCACGAACGCCTTCGATAACACCATCCAAAAGCCGCCTTGGATGAAGGTGAGGACGAAGGGACCCGTTATAATCCCTGGGCCCCACACAATAACCAAACCCCCCCATCACCAGCTTGGCCCCTTTGCCGGTCCCCAAGGGATCACGGTAAACCCCTACAATACCGGTAATGGCACCGCCGTAGGCTTCCATGTTGGATGGTGAATTGTGCGTTTCTCCTGTAATGACGTAGTAATGATCGTTGTCAAAACGCCCGACACCGGCATTATCCCACAACACCGATATCACCCACGGCTTTTTTTTCTGTAGCGTCAGTGTGGGCATCTCGATGCATGTTTTAAAAAGATTATCCACTGTATCCGTATCACCGGTTTCAAGATCCTGTACCGAAACAGCCCCCTGAACGTATTGTGGTTACAGTGATCACTCCTGGCCTGGGATATGTATTCAAGTTCGATATCCGTGGGGTCTGAAAGCCCCTTCAATGCCCGTGTCGGTCTGAACTGTTTTGTCCAAGAAATAAGACCTTATAAAGGGAATATCAGCAGGGTTCAACGCGAGACCTCGATGGTCGCTGATCTGTTGAAGATAAGAATCGCTGGGAATGGGAATCGATGTCACCCTGGGCGTATGGTCGAGGATGACTTTCGGAAGGATAATACCGGTTCCTGTCGCAGGATCCCATTTGTGGGCGGGAAAAATCTTCCATTGCTGGATAATGTCATTGGCCAGAAGTTCACCGGCAATGGTCTTTATGTTTTCAAAAGACAGTCCTTTTCCTTTTAGACAATAACGCTTAGAGGTGTAGATCGCTTCGCCGGATCCGAATTTAATATTCAGAATATCTTCCACCGCCTCAACAGCGGTGCTTCCCGGATTGTCTCTGACACCCGGCCGAAAGCCCACCCATATGGTCCAGTCAAATTCGATATCAAGGGGGTCATAAGAAGAGAATTGGGTAACTGGATTGGTAAAAATGTCTGTTTGGATGGTCCTGAGCTGGTCCTTCGAAAGATTCGCATCAATGGTAACCACCTGGATGCTGCGAACCCGGGCAATTTCAATCCCAAAATAATTATTTGCCTTCCGGCGAATCCCGTCGCCTTCGGCATCAAACAACTCTGGTCTCAGTGCAATTTCAAGCCGATATGCCATTAACTTAAAAATACCCGTGCAATATCATTGTAGAACACATAGATCATCAACAGTATCAATACAAATATCCCTGCCTGCTGTGAAATCTCACGCACCTTTACACTTACCGGACTGCCTTTGACTGCCTCAATAAAAAAGAAAAGCAAGTGACCGCCGTCCAGAACCGGTATGGGAAGAAAATTTAATATGGCAAGATTGATGCTGATCAGGGCAATGAAAAAAATTAAATTGACCACCCCTTCTTTGGCCTGCTGTCCCGCCATCTGTGCGATCATTATCGGACCGCCCAGTGTTTTTGGCGAAACAGTCCCCTGAAAGAGCTTTACGACCCCTTTTATGGTCAGAGCGGTGATTTGATAGGTCTGGATGATACTCTCTGAAAAGGCCTGAAAAAAATTCAGATCCTTTTTAAATATCTCGCCTGAAGCGGTAATGCCGATGACATAACGATCCACATCTTCATTAAATATATTTTTAAATTTTTTCACTTCCGGCGTCACGTTTTTGGTGAGAATCGTATCACCGCGAAGCACGGATATCGCAAGCGTCTTACCTTTGCTTGCCATAATTGCATTGGCCATATCTTCCCAGCTTGAAATGTCAACGCCGTCGATAGATACGACGAGATCATCCTTTTTCAACCCGGCCATGTAGGCGGGACTGCCTTCATTTACATCTCCGATACCGGGTTTTAATATTAAAAGACCGGAGATTTGAAAAATACCGAAAAATATGATCAGCGCCAGCAGAATATTAAAAAGGGGACCGGCCGCAACGATCAAAATCCGTTTAAAGACATGTTTATGCGTAAAGGAGATGGGTATCTCCGAGGGATCTAATTCGCTGTCCGGCGACTCTCCCACCATCTTTACATATCCTCCAAGGGGTATGGCTGAAATCCGGTATTCCGTAATGCCGATCTTTTTTCCGAACAATTTGGGTCCAAAACCCAGAGAAAATTTCTCCACCCCGACACCCAACAACCTTGCCACAAGGAAATGTCCCAGTTCATGAAAAAATATCAGTACACCTAAAACGATAATCAATGAAAATATACTAACGCTCATTATGTTTCTCTATACTCTAATCCATAAACTTTTTTCTCTAAATCCTATTTATATGGACACTATTAAAATTCAGCTTATTACGTCCTAAATTGAGGGATTGTCAAGCTCGTTAATGATTGTACAGGCAACTTGAAACACTCAACCGAGATAATACTTTCTTTGCAATGTTCCTTTATTTCAAAGCTTTTATCAGATCTTCAGCCTGTTTTCTGGCCCACCGGTCAGCCTCAAGAATATCGCTTAAGGTCGGATCGGTGACAACCGCATGATGTTCCATTGTTTTTTCTATGACTTCAGGTATTTTTATAAAGGAAATGCTATTCTCTAAAAAGGCCGCCACAGCCACTTCGTTTGCAGCATTTAAAACAGCCGGAAGGGTCCTTCCGGTTTCACAGGCGGCGAACGCCAGCGCAAGACATGGGAACTTTTTTATGTCAGGTTTTTCAAAAGTAAGTTTCCCGATACTCACAAAGTCTGGTGTCGGCTGTCTCAACGCCAGACGTTCAGGATAGGCCATTGCATATGCAATAGCCCCTTTCATATCAGGAATCCCGAGCTGGGCCATCACCGTTCCATCTTTAAAGGAGACCATGGAGTGAATCACGCTTTGCGGATGGATCACAACTTCAATCATCTCCTGAGAAACATCGAAAAGACATTTGGCCTCTATGGCCTCAAGCCCTTTGTTCATCAAGGTTGCTGAATCGACGCTGATCTTTTTTCCCATATTCCAATTGGGATGATTTAAAGCATCTTTGGGTTTAATTTTGTTAAATTCCTTTTCCGGCAGGTTTAAAAACGGACCGCCTGAAGCGGTGAGGAAGATCTTATCAATATCCTCTCTTCGATTTCCCTTCAATGCATTGAAAAATTGCGCTGTGTTCACTATCTATGGGAAGTATCGTTATATTATTTAATTTTGCCTGCTCAATGACAATATCACCGGCCATTACAAGGGTTTCTTTGTTCGCCAGCGCAATGTTTTTCCCCGCTGCTATGGCCGAAAGCGTCGGCATCAGACCTGCCGCTCCAACCACTGCTACGACAACCAGGTCCACAGATTCATGGGCAGCCGCAGCTTTGTAGCCATTTTCACCAAATAACACTTCAACACCGGTTCCAGCCGGAAGCATGCCTTTTAGTTCAACGGCTGTAGCTTCATCAAAAACCACGGCAATTTCCGGACAAAATCGCTCAATCTGCCTGGCCAGTACAGGAATATTGTTTTTGGCTGCAAGTGCCTTAACAGCAAACCGATCGGGAAACATTTCTGCAATTTTAAGGGTATTACAGCCGATGGATCCCGTTGAGCCCAATATGGAAAGGTTTTTCATGACAGCAAATATTCTTTAAAAATGTACGCCACCGGTGCAGCAAACAGCAATGCATCAATCCGATCAAGGACACCGCCGTGACCCGGCAGTATTGCCCCTGAATCTTTTATATGGGCAACCCGCTTTATTTGAGACTCAAACAAATCTCCCACCTGGCCTGCAATGCCGATGGAAAGGAAAAACAGAAGGCTCAAGCCCCATGGCAACAATGGCAAAAAAAAGGTTTTAATCAAAGCACCCGAACCCAGGCTTGCAGCAAGCCCGCCCAGAGCACCCTCAATGGTTTTATTGGGACTTACGGCTGGACAAAGTTTGTGCTGCCCGAAATAAGATCCCAAATAGTATGCACCTGTATCCCCCATGAACACCACGATTAACAGTAAAAATATCCAGAGCACCCCGTTGTCTCCGTTTCGAATAAGAACAATATACGATAAAAAAAGTGGAATATAGATAATGCCAACGACCTGTTTAAAAACAATTTCCCAAACAGATGAATCAGACTTGAATTTGGGTAGAGAAATCAGGGTGGAAATGACGACGTTTAAAACAATAATGTCTAATACAATGTTGAAGGAATGAAAATATGCAGACCAGAGAACGGCCGATCCTGTAAAAAGAGCTAAAATCTGAAAGCTTATCGCCGTAATTTTTTGATCTTTATTCAGTACAATGCGAAAATATTCCCACAGCGCCATAATACATATGACATTGATCACAACAGCAAGCCACAATGTCCCCCCGATGCTGATTAATAAAACCAGCAAGGGGATGACCACAAGGGCGGTAATCCATCGCTTTAAATGCATGATAATTAAATTGCAAAGTAAAGAATCCTAACTCAGAAGGCCAGGCTTTGGTCATTGAATATTGATGCGCTCGTAAAAAGTCTTTTGTGAGCGATATTTGAGCATTTGGGGATTCAGCGTTTCAATAGTGATGCGGTTTAAAAATTTGAAAGATGATTTAAGGTGCTTGCGGCGAGTTTTTGAAATTTAGCATCACGGATTGAAACGCCCCCAAATGGTCACTGAGCGAACAAAAATTGACTTTTTACGAAGCCATCAATATTAGGGTCCGACTTTACCGAATCTTCTTTCACGCTGCTGGTAGTTTTTAAGAATTCGCATAAACTCATCTTTCCCAAAATCCGGCCACAAGGTATCTGTAATACAAATTTCTGTATAGGCGAGCTGCCATAACAGAAAATTACTGATCCGCATCTCTCCGCTGGTTCGGATCAAAAGATCCGGATCCGGCATTTCACCGGTATACAGATGTTTGGAAATGAGATCCGGTGTTATTGAATCAGGATCGATACGACCATCTATGGCCTTTATTGCAATCTCCTTAACAGCCTTCACAATTTCAGCCCGCCCGCCATAGCTCAGCGCCAGATTAAGGATCAAGCCATCATTTTTCCGTGTTAACATCATGCTCTTTTGCAGTTCTTGCCGAACATCTTCCGGCAATCGTCTCCGTCTGTCCAATGGTATTCAGCCGAATATTGTTGTCCAGCATCTCTTTTTGCTCGGATATCAGGAATTTTTTAAGGAGGGTCATCAAGGCAAGGATCTCGATTTGAGGCCGCTGCCAGTTTTCAGTGGAAAAAGCATACAACGTTAAAATGCGAATTCCAATTTCACGGCAGGCACGAACAATGGCCCGAACAGTTTCAGAACCTTTTTCATGACCTTTAATTCGATTTAAAAGACGCTTTTTGGCCCACCGGCCATTACCATCCATAATAATGGCGACATGGAAGGGTAGGTTTTGGGGGTCAAGATCTGTATGAATAGAGGAAGATGTGTTAGAATTCAAGGATCTCTTTCTCTTTGTCTTTACAGACGTCATCAATAAGTTTGATGTGCTCATCAGTTATTTTCTGAACCTGGTCCTGGGCCTTGAAAGCATCATCTTCAGAAATTTCGCCATCTTTTTTCAAGCTTTTCAACAGATCGTTGGCATCACGTCTGACATTCCGCACAGAGACCTTATATTCTTCGCCCTTTTTATATATAACCTTGACAAGCTGTTTTCTTCTCTCTTCGGTAAGCGACGGGATGGAGATCCGTATCATTTTACCGTCATTGGAAGGCGTTAAACCAAGGTCGGATTTCAATATCGCCTTTTCGACATCTTTAATAACGGATACGTCCCAGGGTTGAATTGTAATCAAGCGGCTTTCGGGGGTGGAAAGAGATGCCATCTGGTTTAAAGGCGTTAGTGTACCATAATAATCAACCCGGATGTCATCAAGAATCGAAAGGGAAGCACGTCCTGTTCTTACTCTTTTAAATTCATTCTTAAGTGCGTCTATCGACTTTTGCATACTCTCTTTGGTTTCCTGATACATGGATTCAATCATTGACCTTTCCTTTAATTATTTATCTTTGTTCCGATGACTTTCCCACATACCACTTTTTTAATATTACCCTTGTTTGCAAGATTGAAAACAACAAGGGGGAGATGGTTATCCATTGCCAGAGAAATCGCAGTCATATCCATCACATGGAGTTGCCTTTCAATAACTTCCATATAGCTGATTTCTCTTATGAATTTAGCATCCTTTTTAACAAGCGGATCGGAATCGTAGAGGCCGTCAACCTTTGTGGCCTTCAAAAGAATCTCGGCGTGTATCTCCTGCGCCCTAAGTACCGCAGCAGTATCAGTTGTAAAGTAGGGATTGCCTGTACCGGCGGCAAATATCACCACCCGTCCTTTTTCCAGATGTCGAATAGCCTTTCGAACAATAAAGGGCTCAGCCACTTCATGCATGGAAATAGCGGTCTGAACACGGGTCATCATCCCTCTTTTCTCCAGAGCATCCTGCAAAGCCAAGCTGTTAATTACCGTGGCCAGCATACCCATTCTGTCGGCAGAAACCCGATCCATACCATATGAAGATGCGGCAATCCCCCTAAAAATATTCCCGCCGCCGACAACGATGGCGATCTGTACCCCCAAATCAAATACAGAACGGATCTCCTCGGCCACATACTGTATCATATCAGGGCTTATTCCAAAACCCTGATCGCCCATGAGAGCTTCTCCGCTCAGCTTTAATAGAATCCTTTCAAATCGTTGTGTCGTCAAAGGTTAAGACTCCCCAATCTTGAATCTTACGAAACGTTTTATTGAAATATTCTCACCAATTTTTGCGATCATTTCATTTAAAAGATCTGCGATGGTCACTTCGGGATTACGAACATAGGCCTGATCCATTAAGCAGTTCTCTGTGAAATATTTTTTCAATTTACCTTCCACAATCTTGTCCGCAATTTTTTCAGGCTTACCCATTTCCAGGACCTGCCCACGATAAATCTCTTTTTCCTTGTTAATGATCTCTTCCGAAACGTCTTCAGACCGGATTCCAACTGGATTGGTCGCTGCAATATGCATTGCAATATTTTTGGCGAACGCTTTAAAATCGTCATTCTTGGCAACAAAATCGGTTTCGCAATTCACTTCAACCAGCACCCCAAGTTTACTGTCCGTATGGATATAAGACTCTACGATTCCTTCTGTCATGGCCCTGCCGGCTCGTTTTGAAGCGGTTGCCAGGCCTTTTTTTCTTAAAAAATCAATTGCCTTATCCATATCACCATTACACTCTGTAAGCGCTCCTTTACAATCCATAATTCCGGCACCGGTCTTTTCGCGGAGCTGCATAACCATCTTCGCACTAATTGTTGACATCTTTATTCTCCTGGATTTTCTGTTTCTGCATCCTCTTGTAGTTTCTCGTCTTCAGAATGTTCTTTGATTTCAGTGTGTTTTCGAGTTGAAGGTGTTGTCTTCTTTATGATCTCTACAACAGGACCGTCTGTACCGTCTGAAATAACCTTCCTTTCTCCCGGTTTTAACTCGGCGCTTACGGCTGCCACCGCAGATACATCTTCCACATCTTTATCGGCTTCAGCCTGCCGTTGTTCTTCCAGACGCTCTTTCCCCTCAATACATGCATTGGCTATTCTGGAGGTAATCAGCCGAATAGCTCGAATGGCGTCATCATTCCCGGGTATGACATAATCGATCTCCTCCGGATTACAATTTGTATCCACAATGGCGATAATCGGTATTCCCAGACGTTTTCCTTCACGCACGGCAATGGCCTCATTCTTGGGATCAACAACAAAAATGGCACCCGGAAGACCATTCATGGTTCGGATTCCGCCAAGATTATTATCGAGTTTTATACGCTCTTTTCCTAGTTTCAGCCGTTCCTTTTTAGGGAAAAGGTTGATGGATTCGTCGTTCACAATTGTATTAAGATAGTTGAGACGGTCTATACTTTTTTTGATGGTCTGAAAATTCGTCAGCATTCCGCCCAGCCACCTGTTGTGAACGTAAAACATTTCGCACCGGTTCGCTTCTTCATAGATCGAATCACGTGCCTGTTTCTTGGTTCCTACAAAAAGCAGCGGTTTGCCGTTCGCAACTGTATCGACGACAAAATCATAGACTTTCCTGAACATTCGAACGGTTTTCTGAAGATCAATAATATAGATGCCGTTCCTGGCCCCGAAAATATAAGGTTTCATCTTGGGGTTCCAGCGCCTTGTTTGATGACCAAAATGTACTCCTGCCTCAAGAAGCTCTTTCATTGTAATGTAAGCCATTATTTTCTCCCTTTCTTAAGTGGTTTTTCCCTCGCCCATATCAACCCTGTTTCCGACCCCGCAAAACGGGGCACCGGGAAACAGGTCCAAGGACGTGCGAATTAATTAAACTGATATTTCTAACAAATTAAAAATTGATTCGCAACAGTTTTATTATTTTTTCCGCATTTGGACAACACGATCATATCCACTGTAATCTTTTGTATATACGACATTTTCATATTTTGCACATTGATCGACAATTTTCTGGACATCATTTTTTTGATCATGGCCGATTTCCAGTAAAAGGTGTCCCTTTCGTTGAAGATAGAGATGAGCGTTGTTAATAATATGTCTTAAACATGAAAGCCCGTCTTCGCTTCCGTCTATAGCTGAAATCGGTTCATACTTGACAATTTCAGGCTGAAGTTTTCCAATAACCCGGCTTGGAACATACGGTGGATTTGAAACAATCATATCAAATACAGGCCTTTTGTCCTTAAAAGGCCCAAACCAATCTGCACAAATAAAAATGACCCTACTTTCAAAACCATGATGCTTTGCATTTTGCTTGGCCAGCCTGACAGCGGCTGTTGTTCGATCAGACGCAAAGAAAAGGTGACAGGGGCTCATGGATGCCAGGGCTAAAACCACCGCCCCGGAGCCTGTGCCAAGCTCGAGTATACGCTTTGGGGTCAAAATCGCATTAGAGGCTGAATCTTTCGGCAAAAGATTTATGGCAGCCTCAACCAGAAACTCTGTCTCGGGTCTTGGAATCAGAACGTCTTTTGTAACCATGAAATCCATAGACCAGAATTCTTTGCTCCCCAGGATGTATGCAACCGGTTCTCTGTTAATACGTCTCTTTATTAAATCTTTGAACCGCGACAGCTCATCGCTGGAAAGCGGTCGATCGTATTGCAAATACAAATCTATTCTATGTAATTGCAATGCATGGGCAAGAAGTATTTCGGCTTCAATTCTTGGGCCGTCTATATCGTGGGATTCAAAATAAGATATGGTCCACTTAAGGAGTTTTATTATCGTCCACTCAGGATCAGTGGACCTCGGCTGGTTCTGCATTCTGTAATGCCTGGGTTTGATAATACGTTATTAGCGCTTCTATGATTTCATTGATTTCACCCTGCAAGATATTCTCCAGTTTATACAGCGTAAGCCCGATTCTGTGATCGGTAACTCTTCCCTGTGGGAAATTATACGTTCTTATCCTTCCGCTTCTGTCTCCATCTCCAATCTGGCTCTTTCGCTCTTGAGACCTTTTTTCATCCTGCTCTCTCGTCACACGATCAAGAATGCGGGCACGAAGAACTTTCATTCCCTTGTTTTTATTTTTCAGCTGTGATTTTTCATCCTGACATGTAACAACGATACCTGTCGGCAGATGGGTAATACGTACGGCTGAATCGGTTGTGTTCACGCTCTGGCCGCCCGGGCCGGTGGATCGAAATACATCAACTCTGATTTCGCCGGGATCGATATGAATTTCCACTTCTTCGGCTTCGGGTAACACTGCAACGGTAACTGCAGAAGTGTGTATCCGTCCCTGTGTTTCGGTTTCCGGAACACGCTGTACACGATGTATGCCGCTTTCGTATTTTAAGCAGCTGTATGCCCCTTTGCCATGGATCATGGCAATGATCTCCTTTAAGCCACCAATGCCGGTTGGATGATGGCTCAAAACTTCGACTTTCCAGTTCTTGAATTCTGCATACCTATTATACATTCTAAACAGATCGCTGACAAACAGCCCGGCCTCTTCACCGCCGGTACCGGCCCGTATTTCAATGATAACATTCTTGTCATCATTGGGATCTTTGGGTAAAAGCAGTTTTTTGAGATCAGTTTCCAGGTTGTCTTTTTTAAGCGTCAGGGCTTCGACTTCATCCCGGGCCATCTCTTTTATATCCGGGTCCTTGTCCTTTAATAATTCCATGCTTTGATCAAGTTCTATCAAGGTCTTTTTGTACTTTCTATAGACCGTTACAATTTTGTTAAGATCAGCATGCTCCCGGCTATATTTTTGATATGCCTCCCGATCCTGGATGATATCGGGATCGCTTAAAAGCTTTTCAACCTCCAAAAAGCGATCTTCAACACCTGTCAATCTATCAATCATTTTTCCGTTTCAGACTCATTAAGATTTAAATTGAGGGATTGTCGAGTTTGCCGAAGATGCAAGGCATGAGACATGCATTCGTAGTCAGCTACTGCAAATGTCTCATAACGCAGCAGATTCGGTAAAATCGGCAATCCCGAAGGGATTACACACATGGTACTTTTATAATGGGCTGCAGGCTTAAAAAATAAAGCGCCCATCACCTTTTTCATCTCAATGAGAGGATTTACCAGAATTTGGTGAATGGGCTGTCTATTGATTCTGAAATTTTTCATATTTCTTGCGGAAACGCTCAATTCGACCTGCAGTGTCCACAAGTTTCTGTTTGCCGGTAAAAAAAGGATGGCATTTCGAACAGATCTCTACACGTATATCCGATTTTGTCGATCCCACTTCCAGCACATTTCCACAAGCGCACCTTATGGTTGTTTCTGCGTAATCAGGATGAATGTCCGTTTTCATATATTTTAAACCTCCTCATCTTTTCTTATGTGTTCATTGAATCTAGAAACATTTTATTATCTTTGGTTCCACTCATTTTATCAAGTAAAAATTCTAAACTGTCAACAGGATTTAATGAAGAAAGTAACTTCCTTAGAATCCATACACGGTTCAATGTTTCCTTGGATAAGAGAAGCTCTTCCTTTCGTGTACCCGATTTCTTGATATCTATGGCAGGAAATACCCGTTTGTCGGCAAGTCTTCGATCAAGTTGAATCTCCATATTGCCGGTCCCTTTGAACTCTTCAAAAATAACCTCATCCATACGACTTCCGGTGTCGACCAGAGCAGTTGCCATGATGGTAAGGCTTCCACCCTCTTCGATATTTCTGGCAGCCCCGAAAAAACGTTTTGGGCGCTGAAGGGCGTTTGAATCAACACCTCCGGAAAGAATTTTCCCGCTGGGAGGAATAACAGAGTTATAGGCCCGGGCAAGTCTTGTTATACTATCCAACAGAATAACAACGTCCTTTTTATGTTCAACAAGGCGCTTGGCTTTTTCAATAACCATTTCCGCAACCTGAACATGTCTTTCAGCAGGTTCATCAAAGGTTGAACTGATCACTTCACCATCGACGGATCGTACCATATCCGTAACCTCTTCCGGCCGCTCATCAATAAGGAGTACAAATAAAACAATATCCTTATGATTGGCACTGATACTGTTGGCAATAGACTGCAAGAGCATTGTCTTGCCGGATCTGGGCGGTGAAACAATCAAACCCCTCTGACCAAAACCAATGGGCGTCAAAAGGTCCATGATTCTCACGGAATAATTATCAGAATCGGATTCAAGCATTATTTTCCTGTCCGGATAAAGCGGTGTCAGGTTGTCAAAAAGTATTTTTTCCCTGGCCACCTCAGGATCTTCATAGTTGACCGCCTCAACCTTTAAAAGGGCGAAATATCTTTCCGTCTCCTTTGGCTGGCGAATCTGTCCGGATACAGTATCCCCGGTTCGCAAATTAAATCGACGTATTTGAGATGGTGATACATAAATATCATCCGGTCCC
>CAVPLW010000018.1:0-30532 GCA_963706295.1 uncultured delta proteobacterium
TTACTGCAATAAATCTGGAAATCTAAAATCGATTCAATTGGTTGTGATATCATATTCCAAAAATTGAACTGTTCAGGGGTGTATTGACCAGTTTACCTAAGCCCGCCCAAAGACTGCTTTTAAGACTTGAGATAGCATCCTTTCTGGTGAAAATATCATCCACCTCCAAAACCTGTGATATGTCTGACCGACCTCTTGCAGATTAGGATCGAAGATTTACACTAAAAGGGAAGTAATTAAGCTAAAAATCTTTTAACAAAGAGGGTTCCATCTCCGCCAGCCATAGGGGAATATCCCCTTTTTGTTCGATTTTCTTATTTATCCGCTCTAAAACTTCCCAGAGTTCACGGAACTCTGGGGCGAGGCGCCATTCTTCGGGCAGGGTGGCGTATGCCTTACCGTTACGGACAAAGCGGTAGCAATGGATGGTGCATCCCCGATATTCCTGATCCGGTTTCTTCCAACGTACGAAGTTCCCCGGGAAAATTCCTGCTACTTGCCAACCGTCCTTGATGCACCACTTCTGGGTAATATCGTGCCAAGTCTCTAAAAAGGTGGTAAAGTACTCCGCCCCGGAAGACAGGGCTGTTTTCCAGGTGATCGCTCTTAAGTTCTGCATGATTCTCTTGTTTCGATATTTGGGATCGGTCGCTGCAAAGGTAAACTCAACTTGGAGGTTCTTTTCTATCTTCGTAAGCATGGTTGCTGCGACCAACATGTTCGGTTGCAAGTTCCACCACCACGGGCATGCAATAAACTTTTTTCCGGCTATCCTCCTCCCAGTTTTCATCGAGAGCAATGTGTTCTTCGTATCTCTCCGGCATGAGCACAAACTCGTGCGGAGAACCATAGACTTCCGGGTAAGCTTTACGGAACACCGACGCTGCAGAATTAATAAACCTTCTGGACAGAACCTTCGCCTGAAACCGCCCCTCTTCAAATGGTTCGGACTCAAATCGCCTCCAGACAATCTTCTTTTCTGCAATAGGTCTCGTCATGCAAGTGGTAGCCATTTCTCTGTATGGATTACCGAGTTTAATCATAGTTCCCTCCCTGAAGTAGATACACTGAGAATATCACAAAAATCTAACTTGTCAAAACCGATGATTGCTCGTGGGACTCATAGGATATTAGCCGAGCGAAAAATCTGTGATATGTCTGACGTATCAAATACATTAAGGGATTTTATGGCATCAGGATAAATTGCAGATCAACTCTTTCACCCAGAAATCTGCACACCAATATGTTGTATATGCCTGAAAAGGTAAGGCGTGGACTGCCTATTAAATTTCACGCTTTCTCGATAATTGGTTTGGGTGAGCTATGATAACAAGGTCAATGATAGAGCTTGTAGATGTTATATGAAAAAGCCTAAAATATAGTTCCCTGCGACAAAAAGGATGCAGATACACAATATTCCTTTGATAATTTTGGCTGGAACGAATTTTTGCGTTCGAGCACCTAAATACATTCCTAAAATCCCACCGGCTCCGAATAATCCACCCAACCACCAGTCTGGTGATATTGACATGTCCGGATAAAATTGTGCCAGAAATTGATAGAAGATCACCCCCGCTACGGAAGTGATAAATGTTCCCATCAGCGCTGCCCCGGCAACGGTATAGACCGGAAGGCCGATGATGGCTACAAAAAAAGGCGCAACGATGGAGCCGCCGCCTATTCCGTAGATTCCCCCTGCGATACCGACCAGAAAACAGAGGGTATAAATTATTGGCGGCGAAAACTTATAGGTCTCACCATCGTATTCAAATTTTACTTGTCTTACTGTGGAAGTTTTCACATCTACAACATGGGATGAAACCGGGCCGGATGGTGAACCTTTATCCTTGTGCTTGTTTTTAGACTTAACAATGTCCATCAACAGGCGCCAACCAATATACAGCAGAACAACACCGACAAAAAATTTGAAATTTTTAGGATTCGGTAAATATTCGATCCGAACCCACGCACCGATAAAAACTCCCGGTAAAGTGCCGATAATGACGGCCCATGTCAACGGCCAGAGCATTCGACCTTCTTTGATGTAACGATAAACGCCGCTTGGAATTGCCACGATGTTGAAAACTTGATTCGTTCCGCTTACCGATGGTGCGGTATAACCCAAAAAACTCACCTGAAAAGGCAAAAGGAGAAATGCGCCGGAGACCCCACCCATAGAAGTGAAAAAAGAAACAAAAAAAGCTACCATGAAGGGAATGATCGGATTTACTTCAACCCCTGATATCGGGAATAGCATATAAACCTCAACCGATAGTCCTCAGCCGAAATAAGTAATATTGTGGTATGCTTGTCACGTAAGAATTTCATGTTACTTGCCACGACCACACAAATTTGTCAAATTGAGATATCTAAATGTTTTCCTCATTCACACCGATTAACTCCGCAAGCTTCTTAATCTTTAATTCATTATTCATCATAGGATTACGAAGTCTTTCACATAAAGATTAAAGAATAGATTTATGCCACCTTCTCCAAATTAAATTTACCGGAGATGAAGAAAATTGAGGAAGATTAGAGACAACTATGCCACATTACGGTTATTATCGGTTAATATAAGTTTAAATTGATCGTTTAATAAATATTGACAGATACCAATATGGAAACTATACCTAAAAACATCTAATTTGGACTGTTATAATCAAAATTCAAGAAAGCAAAACAAAATGAAAAAATTTTTATCGACAAAAGAGGTGGCCCAATTTTTAGGGGTAAACGAAAAAATGGTATACACCCTGGTTTCAGAAAAGGGACTGCCGGCAACCAAAATAACGGGAAAGTGGCTTTTCCCTCAATACTTGGTGGAACAGTGGCTGGAAAATGAAACCATCAACTATCCAAAACCAACGGTTCCTTTACCCCCTTACCAAGGCCTTCTGATCATCACCGGGAGCAACGATATCCTTCTTGATCGTACCATTTCCCTGTTCAATCGCCTGCATCCCGAGCATTTGGCGGTCTTTGGAAACCTGGGAAGCATGGGAGGGATTCGGGCGCTCCGGCGCAATCTGTGCCATATTGCATCGAGCCACCTGCTTCAGGAAAACGGACAGGACTATAATTTCGGCTTTGCCAGAGAGGAGCTGGAGCAGTTGCCGGCGGTGGTCAACTTCTGCCAGCGACAGCAGGGACTTTTGCTGGCAAAAGGGAATCCAAAAGGGATTCAAAAAATAGCCGATTTAGGGAAACCCGGCATAAAAATCGTCAATCGCCCTTTGGGCACCGGAACCCGGTTGCTTTTTGATGGAGAACTTAAAAAGGCCGGAATCATAGGAGACCAGATCAAAGGGTACCAACTGGAGCTTCAGCGGCACTTGGATGTGGGGCTTGAGGTGTTGTCCGGCAGGGCGGATGCAGGTCCCGGAATCCAGGCAGTGGCGGGTCTGCTGGATCTTGATTTTATACCCTTGCGCTGGGAGCGTTTTGATTTTCTTATTCTCAAGGATCGCTTTTTCGAAAAAGGCGTGCAACTCTTTTTAGGGCTTTTACCTGAAGCCGCCTTTAGAGAGTTGACTCAAGATCTGAAAGGGTATGATATGAGTCTCTGCTCGAAGATGATTTTCCCCCAAAAATGAGTGAAGAAAAGGTACGGGTCCCAACGGACTGAAATTAAGGACACGATCTGAAAAAACAGGCCAGACCCGGATATCCATTTCACCCGGCAAGGTCAGGATCAGCCAAAACAAATGCAGTCCCGAAGAAAACACCCGAAAAGGAAAGATCATTCAGCTCAACCAGGAACAGTTCAATGTCCGTGTTCTGGTTGATGCCGGAATACCTTTAAATGTTTTGATCCCCAAAGAATCATTCAACCGTCATGAAATGGGCATCGGCGACGACGTCTGGGTAACCTGCCCGGTAGAGAGTATTAATATCTTTTAGTTTAGAACTCAGGCTCACACCCCAATATTGCTAAAAAGCCTTTGAAGTAGCGGACCGAAAGAAATTTTTTCCAGCCTGTTACTCTTAGGTAGCGTTGCTGAAAATTAAGGGTGCGAAACTTGAGTTTTACATTTGACTCTGAGTCTGATATGGTTATTATTATGGTATTAAATCTTGGATATGATTGTTAAATTAAAAAGACACTCCATCTAATCATATTTCAAAAATAAACCTTTATGCGCCACGAAACCGATGAAATAGGAAAAAATAAGTAATGGCAAATATTCTTATCATAGATGATGATATTCAGTTTCGGACAATGCTCCGAAAAATGATAGAGCGAAATGGATATGAGGTTATCGAAGCTTCTGACGGTAAAGAGGGGGTAAAGCTGTATCGGAAGAACCCCACGGATCTGATTATCACGGATCTCATTATGCCGGAAAAAGATGGAATTGAGACCATCCAGGAGTTGAAGAAAGACTTTCCGGACATTAAAATTATCGCCATTTCAGGGGGCGGTCGATTAGGGCCACAGGATTATTTACATTTGGCCAAAATGTTTGGGGCACAGCGAACATTAACCAAGCCCATTGAACTGCCCGAACTTCTAAAAACCATTAAGGAACTTCTGGAATAAAATCGTGTAACGATTTTATGAAACTCCCACAGGTGAGCCCTCCAAAGGCGGGGAAACCTGCGGGATCTTTTATTTGAATTCATCCCGTGCTGCTCCGAGAGTCGGTATCTCCACTGCTCTTCAGCCGGAATGACATATTGAGTTGCCGGATGAATAATTCGGGCTAAGACTGCTGTTTCAGTGCATCCAGCGTTTCCAGGTCACACACATCAAAACTTTGTCCGCACCCACCGCAAATCATCTCGCATTTATCCGGTGTTCGCGATCTCCGTTCCTTTAACTGTGCGCGACATTCCGGGCATCTGAGGTCAATCTCATCATTTTTATTATCGGTGTCAGTTTTCATATTGTCTTCCTTTTATGATCAAAACTTGATGGTGTTTAGTCCAATTTATTTTAAAATTCATGGAAACCACAACATGTTCGGGCTTCCGAATTTCGTCTCTTATGTATAAAAATAATAAAAAAATCCAATTTGTCAAACATTGCTTTGATTTCAATACCTACTATTTTCATGCATTACATGAGTTACAGGTCAAAGGCATTTGAATCCCAATACTCATTGAACAAAACCTATTTCCTATTTTCTAAAAAAACGAAACATGGTTTGGATTTTCGAATTTGGGCAAAAAACAATTGACAAAACAAATTTGCCAATGAAATATATTCGGTTTTGAACTTACCTCAAGTTTTTAGGAAAATTTACAGCCTATTTAAATTTAAACAGTTATAAAGTATGTGAATAGACAATGTCCGATTCTGTTTCTTCTCAAAATAAGCGTGATATCACCTTAATTTTGCACGAGTTGGAGACTTTCATATGCAAGGCACTTAAGGGCGAAGCCATAATAACCTATTGCGATCTCTTAATAACAGCAGCAGATGAAAGTCTCCGGCTCGCCCTTTGGGTGAAAATTGATGAGAAAAAAGATCATCATGCGACCTGCCCGCTCGTGCCTCGCAGAGGCAGGCGAGTATACCATTCGGGTGAAATTAACAATAATATGATTTTTCTCAAACCCTTTTCGATCAATTAACTTAAAGATTCTCATTAATTTTCATGCAAGATTCAGGTATCAAGACGTCAATCTTACAAGGTCTGTCGGCGGCCTGGCCCATTTGCCTCGGGTATATTCCCATCGGCATTGCCTTCGGCGTACTGGCGCAAAAGGCCGGGCTTCATCCCATAGAGATCATGCTGATGTCTATTTTGGTATTTGCCGGCAGCTCACAGTTTATTGCCGTATCCATGCTTTCCACCGGTGCAGGTGCCGTTTCAATTATTATTACAACATTTGCCGTCAATCTGAGGCATTTACTGATGAGTTCGTCTCTGGCGGTATTTATGGGTAACACCACCCGAAAGAAACTGTCCCTATTTGCCTATGGTGTCACCGATGAAAGTTTTGCCGTCAACCACACCCGGTTCAGCCGGAACAACTGGAGCCTGGATCAGGCGCTGGTAGTGAATCACACGGCAAATATTGCATGGGTCGTCAGCAGTGTCATCGGCGGTTACAGCGGCCGATTCATCTACGAAGGTGCGTTCGGTATCGATTACGCGCTAACGGCAATGTTTATCTGCCTTTTGATATTTCAGCTAAAAGGGCGTTTCTATGTGATCACCGCGGTCATCGCAGGCGTTGTGTCAGTAATTCTGTCTCTGATAATTCCCGGCAGTTCATACATTATACTGGCCTCTGTATTTGCGGCCACTACGGTACTCGGTATAAAAAAATGGATGTTACGATAATTCATCGGGAGGTTGTATGGGTCATCCTGGGTATGGGCCTGGTGACCTATGTCCCGCGCTGGTTCCCGCTGGTGTTACTGTCCCGGCGTAATCTCCCCCGGTGGTTGGTCGAATGGCTCGACCTGATTCCGGCGGCGATTCTCAGCGCGCTACTTGTGCCGGAATTGGTCACCAACGGCATGCCCCGCCATATGTCCCTCTGGCAACCCGAGCTCTGGGTGGCAATACCGACTTTTATTTTTGCGCTTAAAACGAAATCACTGGGCGGTACCGTCGTCATTGGAATGGCGCTGTTTTGGCTGGTTCAGAGTATCATTTGAAATTTGCCAAATCAAAAAAAACAAAATTTTAGGTTGATGAACTCGACAAATGTTTCTAAAAGACAAATATTGGAAAAACAACTTTTCCTAAACTGAGCGTTTCAAATTGTGACAGGGATACAAAAAATTAATAATTATAGACAAATATACATTGCAAAAATCGCTAATAGGTCTCATCCAATAGATAAATGTATTTATGCAAAAAATTGTCCCCATTTGAAACCCTTCGGGATTGCCGATTTTACCGAATCTGCTGCGTTATGAGACATTTGCAGTAGCAGACTACGGCTGCATGTCTCATGCCTTGCATCTTAGGCAAACTCGACAATCGCTCAATTTAGGTTTTTGTCTGAGCGTCAAAGAGAAAGGAAAAACCATGATCCATGTTGAAAATCTGACAAAATATTACAACGATTTCTGCGCTGTGGATCAAATCAATTTCGACATCAAAAAAGGTGAAATTCTCGGTCTTCTGGGGCCCAACGGCGCAGGTAAAACCACGACTTTGCGGATGCTGACAGGCTATTTTATGCCCACTTCCGGAACCATTCGCGTCAAGGACTACTCGCTGGACGAGCATCTTTTAGAAATCAAAAAGTTGATGGGGTATTTGCCGGAATCGGCGCCATTATACCACAGTATGCTGGTCTTTGATTATTTAGACTATGTTGCCAGAATTCGGGGAATGGACAAAAACCAAAGAATCTCCAGGATCCGACAACTGGTTAATTTATGCGGGTTGGATGAAATTATGCATCGGAGTATCAATGAACTCTCCAAAGGCTTGAATCAGCGAGTGGGTCTGGCCCACGCCATGATGACCGATCCGGAAATCCTGATACTGGATGAACCCACGTCAGGTTTGGACCCGAATCAGATTGTAGAAATACGGAACATCATTCGAAAAATCGGAAAAGAGAAAACCGTCATTCTATCCACTCACATCTTGAGTGAAGTGGAAGCCACCTGTAATCGAGTCGTAATCATCAATAAGGGCAAGATCGTTGCAGACGATATTATGGAAAATCTCAAGCAGTCTGCCGGTCAAAAATATTTTATCCACTTAGACCTGCTGAATGCCGATTTTCAAGATGTGAACGAACAATTCAGCAGGATCGAGGGTGTCGAAAAAATCCAAAGAATTCAAGACGCACAAAACGGCAACCTTAGCATACGGCTTGCGTGTGAATCAGCAATAGATTTGAGAGAAACCATTTATCAAACCATCAAACAGACATCCTGGATTCTTATCGAGTTTCACCAGGAAACCAAAACGTTAGAGACCGTATTCCGCGAGCTGACCAAGGAGGACTGACATGCAACAGGCGATCCGCATCTGCAATAAGGAATTAAAAGACTATTTCATATCTCCCATCGCCTATATCGTCATCTCTATTTTTCTGCTGGTGACAGGGTGGTTCTTTTTTACGACATTTTTCTATTACAACCAGGCGGACCTGAGAAATTTTTTTAATCTGCTTCCCATTACATTTTCCTTTCTGATTCCGGCGGTGACCATGAGACTCTTTTCCGAAGAGCTGAATGTGGGTTCCTATGAAATGCTTCTTACCCTTCCGGTAACATTTACGGATATCCTTTTAGGTAAATTTTTAGCCGGTGTTCTGTTCGTGGCTGTCGCTCTGGTCCCGACCTTTGCCTATCCGATATGTATCGCCTTTATGGGCCAGCTCGACTGGGGGCCTGTGGCCGGCGGCTACTTAGGTGCTATTTTACTGGGTGCAGCGTTTGTTGCAGTGGGTTTGTTTGCCTCATCGTTGACACGCAACCAGATCATCGCATTTATCGTCGGTATGACCATCTGCTTTACCCTCACGTTGATCGATAAAATGCTTTTCTTCTTTCCCCGGGCACTGCTCGGTGTCATCGGTTATCTCGGCGCCGATTTTCATTTCCAGAACATCTCCAAAGGGATTATTGATTCGAGAGATGTCATCTATTTTTTAAGTGTCGTGTTCATCGGACTTTACAGCACCCACCTGGTCATGCGGGGAAAAAATTAAGGAGCTTAAAATGGGCATTCAGAAACGATATGCAAAATATATCAAACTTTCTATTTATCTGGTCATCATTGTCCTCATGAATGTCGCGGGGATGACACTCTTTTTCAGAATCGATCTTACCGAAAACAGTATTTATTCAATATCCGAGGCCAGCAAAAAGGTGGTGTCCTCCCTTTCCGAACCGTTGACCATCAACGTCTTTTTTACAAAAAACCTGCCTGCACCGCACAACAATACAGAACGATATTTACACGATCTTTTAGAGGAATATGCCATCCATGCCAATTCGTATTTTAACTACAAATTCTATGATGTCAGCCCCGAGGCCGAAGGGATCGACCCTTTAACGCGGGAAAATCAGAACCTGGCGAACAATTACGGTATACACCCGGTTCAGATTCAAGTTTATGAAGAAGATGAGGTAAAATTCAAAAAAGCCTACATGGGGCTTGTGTTGATTCACGGTGATATGGTTGAGCGGATTCCCACCATTACTTCCATCAATGGGTTAGAGTATAAACTGACAACGGCGATACAAAAGCTGAACAATAAAATCAGCGCATTACTGAACTTAAAGGATAAGATAAAGGTCATACTATTTCTGTCTTCTTCATTAAAATCCGTCGCACCTTTAATTGGCCTTAACCAAATTCCTGAATATCCCGAAAAACTAAAAGAAAGCATTGAACGCCTCAATACCAAAAACTTTGGAAAACTGGAATATACTTACATCGACCCCTCTAAGGAACCTTCAAAGGAACCGTTATGGAAACAATACAATTTGATGCAACTTCAATGGCCGGATCTATCCGAAGGCAACATCCCGGCCGGCAATGGAATGATCGGTCTTGTAATGGAATACGGGGAAAAAGTCAGAAAGATACCTCTGTTAAAGGTGCTCCGGCTTCCCATCATCGGAACCCAGTATGATCTGGTGGATGTTAACAAGTTGGAAGACATCGTCAACGAAAACTTGGAAACCCTGGTGAATATCAACCAGGATCTCGGGTATCTGACAGGACACGGCACGCTGAGCATTTCGAGTTTCTCACCCATGGGGCAACAAAATCCGGAGGCAATATCTACCTTTTCAAGGCTGATATCAAAAACTTACAGTTTGAAGCCTATCGATCTAAAAGATCAGTCCATTCCCGATAGTCTCAATTGTCTGGTGATCGCAAGGCCAACTGAAAATTTTTCCGATGATGAGCTTTATCAGATCGATCAGGCATTGATGAAAGGAACCAATCTTGCACTGTTCATTGACGCCTTCAAAGAAATCAACCCCAACAATCAGCAGGGTTTCGGGTTGAACCGGGGTCCCAACTATGTGCCGCTGGATACCGGACTTGACAAATTGCTGTCACATTATGGCATCCATGTTAAAAAATCATATGTGCTTGATGAAAATAGTCATAAGCAAAGGCTCCCCGGCAACATGGGGGGTGGTGAAAGACCCATTTACTTTGCCCCCATCATCAAAAACAAAAACATCAACCACGATTTAAATTTTATTCGTGGTATCAAGGGACTGATTGCGGTTAAAATATCCCCTCTGGAACTGGACGAGGCACAGATTTCCAAAAACAACCTCAACGCCGTCAAGCTCTTTACATCTTCTGAAAAATCCTGGGAGATACACAAAAACATCAGTCTAAATCCCATGTTTCTCACACCACCCCCCCCGGACGATGAAAAGCAGAGTTTTCCATTGGCATACATCCTTGAAGGGGAGTTTCCCAGTTATTTTGCCGGCAAACCCATCCCGGAAAAAAAATCACAGGACGAAAATACAGATGCCCAGGATAAAAAAGAAAGCACGTCCGAACCGGCAGAGAAAAGGACCAAAGTGGACATGTCGAAAATAAAAAGCCAGGGCGAAACCATATCCAAAGGAAAGCCCGCCAAAATCTTCTTGATGGCATCGGCGGAAATGCTGAAAGACAATGTTCTGGACCCCGAAGGCGACAGCCCCAATGACATGCTTATATTGAACATGATAGATACCCTGAACCATCGAGAAAATATTGCCGTCATGAGAAGCAAGGTGCTTAGTTTTAATCCTCTGAATGATACCGGAACTCTGACAAAAACTTTTGTCAAAACGTTTAATATCGCCGGACTGCCGGTACTGCTGGTTTTTCTGGGCCTCATCGTATGGCTGCGGCGCCATTCCAGAAAAAAACAAATACAGATGATGTTTCAAAAATAAAAAGAGGTGAATATGAAGCTGAAAAAAGAATATGTCATTCTGGCAGCCATTCTGGTTGCACTGATCCTCTATCTTGCCTTGCATCGGTCCAACAGAATACATTATCAGCTTCCGGAACTTTCCGAAGTTACCGGGAAACATATCTCAAAACTTGAAATCACAACAGCAGGCAATTCCATTATTTTTAACAAAAAAGACAACACATGGCACATTGAACCAAAGGGGTACCGCGCTGATTCAACAAAAGTTGAAAATATACTGAATGCTATTGAAAAATTGAAATTGACAGCCCTGGTATCGGAGTCAAAAAACTATATCCGTTATGATTTGAGCAACGATAAAAATATCCATGTGAAAGCCTGGCAGGACAAAACCCTGCTCCGGGAATTTGATATCGGCAAAGCAGCCACAACCTTTAAGCACACCTTTGTTAAACTACCGGACGATCCCAACGTGTACCATGCCAGGGGAGATTTCAGGCGAGATTTCGATCGGTCTGTTGACGATTTCCGAGATAAGACCGTGCTGTCATATGCACAAAATACCATTCAAGGAATTGAGTTTTCCCACGAGAAAGAAACCATCTCTCTTTCTCGAGAAGAGATCCCTGAAACTCTTCCTGAAAAAAAGGATGAGCCAGCCGCCAAGGCCTCTAAAGAAGCAAAAACCAAAACTGTGTGGGAGGATACAAAGGGCCATGAAGTGGCCCCATCCAAGGTTAGCTCTCTGTTGAGTTTTCTAAGCAGTCTGGAGTGTGAAAGATATTTAGACGACTTAAAAAAAGACGATTTTAAAAATCCGATTTATACCGTTACCCTCAAAGGTGAAAAGGAATATTCACTGTTGGTATTTGCCAAAAAAGACAAAAATGCAAAAAATTATTCGGCAATCTCCTCGGAAAATGAATCCCCTTTTTCTTTGTCCGATACACAGGTGGACACCATCAAATCTAAGCTTGATGAAATTCTCAACGAAAAGGAAAAATAAAAGAATTTGACTTATATTAGAGTTGCATTACACTAAAGTTATTACCCTAAATGAGTGGGTAAGAATAAATTGCACAGTAAAAGCGAATAACAAAATTATTAAAAAAAGGAGGTCTCGCCCATGTATGATAAAAAAGCATTGTGTGACAAAATCAGAAAATTGTATCCGGACATCGGTGAGTGCGGAATCGATGTTGATGTCAATTATGATGAAGAGCAAAAAGCATGGACGGTAAATCTAAAAAAGGACCATATCAAGTTAAAACACTTTCTTGAAGATGAAGACGCCGATTTGTGTATGGAAGGAAAACAGTGTGTCAGTCTGGGCCTTGAAATTGCCCAGCTCAAGGACACTATCGCACAGATTTAGTTCAGATGATCATCAAGATGTTAGGGTTGAACTTTTTCGGGAAACATCCGTTTTCTTAATTTAAGCCAATCCGACATTTCCATGAAGGTTTTGGACAGATCATAGCGCCCTTGAGCAAACACCCCGTAATCGCCGCCGCATCCCATGGCTGATGCAAATCGGATGTGATTGCCATAGATCAGCCAGGCATTGCTCCATTTTCTCTCAATGGCCTCGTCAAATGGATTGCCCTCCGGCCCTTTATCATTCCATTTGAAATCGGCAAGGTTAAGACGCCATATTTCATCCATGATTTTGGTTGCACTCAATGTCTTTTCGTTGCTCTCGCGGATGGTGTTTTCAAAGCGGTCCCACTGTCCATTGACCCAGGTCGTCGCATGGCAGCTCAAGCAAACGGCCTGCATGTTTTCCTTACGAATGTTCATCTCTTTATCCGTGATAAGATATGTTGAGGCAAATTCACCGTCAAATGCCGTGGGCAGGGATTGGCCGTCTTTGTTCCTAATTTTAGTGGTATCCGGTTCTTTTGGAGACGGATGGGCATAAATTAAGCCAAAAATTCGCCATGGAAGTCGGCTGCCCATCTGATGGGTACGTTCAGCCACCACTTTTCCATCGGAATTGATCAACAAACTCACATGACAGGCGGCACAGGTCGGGGCAGTGAAGTCTTTACCGACGGTCCATGGCACAGCGTCAAAATTCCACGATTCACCCATGCTGGAAAAAATATTGCCGTGTTTGCTGGCCGAATAAACCTTAAACGCGGGCACGTCGGGACCGGTATGACATTCGTGGCATGTATAAGGCTTTCTGGCCATTTCTATTGAAAATGTGTGGCGCGTGTGACAGGCCGAACACGAACCCTTTGTGCCGTCCAGATTGATCCTGCCGACACCCTGGTTGGGCCACCCTTCAATAATGGGAAACTCCAATTCACCAGCAACCTCCGTATTCCGGGTTTCATACCCCTTAACCGACAATTTGGTACCATGGCAGTAATAACAGGCTTCAGCCTTAGTGGCATCATTCGGAGGTTTAATAGTGATGCTGCCTTTTTTTTCATCGGCGGGCTCTGTGGTTCCGAGGATAGTGTTCTGCAGCAGTTGATAAACAGGATTGGCGGCCAGATTATTAAAGGCATGGGCCATGATGTTTTTCGAGTATTGATTCGCTTCCTGAGCATGGCATGTGGCGCAATCCTGGGGACTGACCACCACATGAACGTCGTGTCCGTTGTGCTCAAAAGTATCTGCGTGGGCCTTGGATCTTTGTGTATGGCATTCAGCGCATCCCACGGCAACAGCGAACAGGTTCTCCGGCACCTGTTCGCTCGACACTTTGCGTGCCAGGCCCTTCACCGCCATCGCCGTTTGGGACGTCACTTGAGCGTGCCGGCTTTTCTTCCAACTCTCCACGATGCCCGGATGAACCGTGGAATGACACTCCAGACACTCGGACGTGGCGTCGCTCACCGGCACATCGGCAGCCATGGCGATATTCGGGACCCATATACAAAAACAGACAACAACCAGACATGCTATTTTCTTCATATACCGCTCCTTTTCGTCCATATCAATAACATGATTTATTGAAGTGGTTTTACTGTAAAACCATATTCTTCAGTGAAGTGGAATGAATGATCTTCTTTTAAAGCGTTTATTCCAAAATAGTGTCCATCCACGATAGGTGAAAACACGTTTAAGTGTCCGATCCATAAATGAGGATTTTTCTCGTTGGACAAGTTGAGTTCCTTTTATTGTTTTAAATCAGACACGAAATCCCGTTTGTTTTAACGGGGGCCGCACAAGAATTTTCGGTCCCCGCTCACGGGACAGGAAGGCGTACAATACGTACTCCGCAACCGGAAACCCGCGGAGAACGAAGTCCAGCGGGAGAAAGACCATATATGGATCGGACATATTTATTCTGACGGCAACACACACGAATCATGAAGTCTCGGCGTAAAACGCTCAGGGCCGGATACAATGGGTTTTTCAATGACCTTGGCAATTGCTTTAAGCATTCCAAAAAAAATTTTTTCATGAAACGGATAGAGACTGTACCAGTAAAGCATCCCCCAGAGCCCCTTGGGTAAAAAACGCGACAGCATCTCCAGATCCGTGTACTGATTCCCTACCGGATGAATTTTAAATTCAAGCAAGGCTTCGCCGGGAACCTTCATTTCAGCCAGCAGTAACAGCCGCTCCTTCGGCGCGACCTCCAGTACTCGCCAGAAATCCAGGGCGTCTCCAACCCGTAGTTCGGTTGAGTGACGCCGTCCTCGACGCAATCCAACACCGCCGAACCATCGATCCATCAGACCGCGCAACCACCACAAACCGTCGGCATAATAATAACCTGTATGACCGCCGATCCTGCTGATGGGCAGCCAGACCTCATCCGGAGTGGCTTTTATTCGAACCCGATATCCGCATTGCATAATGGTGCCGCCGGCCCAATCCGCATCCCCGCAATGGGCCCATTCAGGCGTTATGATGTCTCCGGCATCGGCCCAGCAGGTGTCCACCTGTTCCTGGATGATTTTATCCAGGGCCGTTCGAATCGCCTCACGGGGACTGAGCAGTTTCTGGGGGACAATCGATAGAATACGTTTGTCTGAACATACGGCATTGCTGCTCAACCCTTCGGTTAAGGGAAACGCAATGGAATGGGGTACGGGACTGATGAGATGAATCCAGTATGCACTGAGGGTGGGTGTGAGCACGGGAACCGGTATGATCCATCGCTTGGACAATTTTGCTTCCTGAGCATAAATATCCAGCAAATCCCGGTAGGCCAGCACATCCGGCCCGCCGATATCATAGGTTTGACCGATGGTTTCATCGTGTTCGAGACAGCCGACCAGATATTGGATGACATTTCGAATGGCAATCGGCTGGTTCAGCGATCTCACCCAGCGTGGTGTGATCATCACGGGAAGTCGTTCCACCAGGTATCGCAATATCTCAAAGGAAGCACTGCCGGATCCCAAAATCATGGGCGCCCGCAAATCGGTTACGGGAACCCTCCCGGATTGAAGGATGTCCGCCACTTCAATTCGAGAACGAAGATGCTTGCTTAAGGAGCCGTTTTTTTTCTCTGCAAGACCCCCGAGATAAATCATCCGTTCAATACCAGCGGATTCCGCTGCCGATACCATATTTTGAGCGGCCCTGCGGTCGGCTTCAACAAAATTTTGTTTCTGGGCGATCATGGAATGGACCAGATAATAGGCCGCCCCACAGCCTGACAGGGCCTTTTCCAGAGATTCCACATCAAGAACATCTCCTTTGACCAGTTCCACTTTTGGATGATGTCCCCATGGACGACAGGCCAATTTCTCAAGGGACCTGCCCATGGCACGCACGGTGTAACCTGCTTCAAGCAGGGCTGGAATCAACCGTCCGCCCACATAACCGGTGGCCCCGGCAACCAGAATCGGTTTGTCGTCTTTCATTGAAATCACCTCAGTCTTCAAACATGATTGCGCAACTTCAGCGCAATAGGATGCGGATTTAAATAAACCTGCTGCGCCAGATACGGTTGTTTGTATTTTCGCACGTAATGATTGAGCAGGGTCACCGGTACGATCAAGGGAACATATTCCTGTCTGTACTGTTCGATGATTTCAAGCAGCTCCTGCTTTTCGTCCGGGGACAACTGCTTTTTAAAGTATCCCATGATGTGTTGCAGCACATTGATATTCTTCTTTAGAGTAGTTTTCAGGCTCAAAGCCCACATCAACAGGATCTCGTATTGGGTAAACAAATCTTTCAAGGGAAGGACTTTACCTTCGGCAACCAGCTTACCCATCATCTGTGAATGGTTGGGACTGTGTGACATAATCAGCAGCTTGTGCCGGGCATGAAAATCGATCAGGTTCCCCATACTTTTCTTTTTGGACAGCGTTTCCCGCCATCGCATCAAGGTAAAAATCTGCTCAATAAAGGTCTCTCTGAGTTTGGAATCATGCAGTCGGCCTTCTTCTTCCACCGGAACCAAAGGAAAGTGCTTCGTAAACACACGGGCAAATATGCCCTGCCCTTTTTTATTGGGCATTCCTTTGAAAGTTCTAACCGGAACTCTATACAGGCCGCTGCTTGGAGAGTTTTTTTTGAAAACAAATCCGCACAGATTTTCTTTTTCCAGTTCTTCAACCCTTTTCCGTGCCCATTCGGTCATCCTGTGAGTATGGTCGATATTTGTTTTAGAAGTGACCAGATTCGGGTTGTCCGGATGGCCCACAAGACGCAAGGTCTCCCGGGGAACGCCCATCCCGCATTCCACTTCAGGGCACACCGGAACATATTCCACGTATTGACCCAGTATGTCGGTCAGGTATCGGTCCCGTGCATGTCCGCCGTTCCAGCGGACCTGCTCGCCCATTAAACACGCGCTGATGCCAAGTTTTATTTTTTCGTCCATGGCTTACCTCATGTTGATTCATCATCTATCACTAAATTTTTAATGCGAATTCGTCCCGACTCATTAAGCTTTAACGTTTCGAAACTTTACCTTTTCTATTCGATTCAAAAGTGGTATTTCTCAGAAAAACTTAATGAACTTTTAAGGTGGCGGACAATGCTCGAAAAAATGAAAAATTTTGTCAGAAAAAAGAATATTTGCGTTCTGGCCACGGTTTCGGATCACAAGCCGTATTGTTCACTTATGGCCTATATCACCGATGCAACCTGTGAAGAAATTTACATGGTAACACACAAAAATACAACCAAATTTAAAAACTTGCAAAGAAATCCGTGCGTCAGTCTGTCTGATCGATTCCCGAGAAACGCAACCAAGATCCAACGCTCAGGCGTTGACCATTGACGGTGTTTTTACATCCCCTAACCGATGAGAACAAAAAACAAAAGATTCGAGACAGAATGCTGGAATCTTTTCCCCATATGAAAGCATTCATACACCATCCGGAAGCAGAACTTATCCGTATAAAGATAAACTCATTTCTACTTTTGGACGGCTTGACCGAATCCCATTTTGTGTCTTTGTAAATAAGGTTTTATCTTAATCCAATACCTTCATCAGCTCGGAAACAGTATTTTTGGGGCTGATCTTGTACCAGGCATTTTCGATGTTTCCATTTTCATCAATGAGAAAAGATGAACGAATGATTCCCATAAAGGTTTTACCGTACATCTTTTTCTCACCCCAAACGCCGAAAGCCTCTGCAATTTTATGATCCGGATCGGAAAGCAAAGAAAAACCCAGGTCGTGCTTTTCATCAAATTTTTTCTGCGTTTCAGGGGCATCCGGGCTGATTCCTATGACGGCTATGTTTTTGCCTTTTAGTTCTTCCAGTGCGTCCCGCACATTATTTGCCTGTGTGGCTCAGCCGGAGGTATTGGCTTTGGGGTAGAAATAAAGGAACAGCTTCTTTCCGGCAAAATCGGAAAGCCTTACATTCTGACCATTCTGATCTTTAAGATCAAAAAACGGGGCATTATCTTTGGGTTTGAGTGTTTTCATCAACGACCTCCTTTTTTAAAAGAATAATCTGTTTTCTGAAGGTTTGTCAAATCTGTAAAATTTTCACGATCCGAAAGATGTCAATGTGGGTTGATGGATTGTCCCGACCTAAGCTTGATTTTGCTGAATTGTGAAGCGGGTCAATATATCCCTTAACAGTTCAATTTTTGAAGTATGATACCTCAACCAGTTGAACCGTCATTAGATTTCCAGAGATACAGCAAATGTACAATCAACGCCAAGCTCGGATCTGTCAGACATATCGCAGATTTTTAATCTGGATGATATTTTCATCTTTTAGATGACTATCTAAATATTCATAATTGTGAAAAAGAAATCAGATTAAAGTTATACAATATATGGTGTAAAGGAAAAGATCGGATTTTCATTAAAATATTGAAATTGGGTGATAGATATGTTTTTAGTGTCACATCAGATTGTAATCATTAGATATTTGGGTTTCTTGCAAGATATCTGTATGCAACGCCACCATTTTACGATTACAAAACCCTGAGAAGTGAACGCGAAAAACAATTGATCAACCGCCTTTTCTTTGGATGAAATCTTTGCGTTTCTTTTGCGAGTTGTGGTATCAATAATTTTGGAATGACCGTATTCAAGCCACAACTAATTCCGGCCTGATTTGTCTGCCTCTATAGCATGATGTTTCTCTTTACGGCTCGTTCTGACTGATTACTATCTTTACCATAATAAAATAATAGCAGAATCATGCTTAATTCAGGAAATCATAACCATGATTTACATCCATTTATACATATAGAATCGTCCTGTCTTTACGATTCTATTCAGATAATCATTTTTTGACACATATAATTAATTGGAGAGTAACCATGAAAAAGAGTTATCCTTTTGCTTATTTGCTTATTCTTTTATCCATTTGTTTTTTTTCACCTCTTCCTGTAAATGCTGACGAGAAAATCGGGTTATCTGATGGGCAGATTATTTATGTCCCTGCTTATTCACATATTTACAGTGGAAACAGAGAAACGCCTTTCTTATTGACGGTAACATTAAGCATCAGAAACATTGATCCTAAGCACCAAATCAAAATCACCATTGTCGATTATTACGAGACGCAAGGGAAGCTATTAAAAAAATATATAGATAAGCCAGCAATTCTAAACCCATTAGAGTCATTGCGCTATGTCATACCAGAAAGAGACAAAGCCGGTGGGTCAGGTGCCAACTTTATTGTTGAATGGAAATCCGACAAATTTATTAATCCACCCATTGTTGAATCAATAATGATTGGCACACAAAGTCAGCAAGGCATTTCTTTTACCTCTCGTGGTCAAACAATCATTACATATAAGTAATACCACCCATAAAACAACTATTTTCGCGGTGGACTATTATGATTCAAACGGGATGATATATTTTTAAAGGTCACAATATTCCATGGGTATTGCAAGTGACATCGTTATCATTGTGATGGTTGCTTTACTGGGTGGGTTAATTGCCCAAAGACTAAAGCAGCCTTTAATTTTAGGGTATATTCTTGCGGGTGTAATGGTTGGCCCTTATACCGGCGGCATAACCGTTTCCGAAATTCATGATATCGAGATGTTGGCTGAAATCGGAATTGCGCTGTTGCTTTTCGCTCTGGGGCTTGAATTTTCGTTCAGTGATTTAAAGCCTGTTCGCAATATCGCCCTGGTTGGCACACCCATACAGATATTGCTGACAACGGTTTACGGATTTGCCATAGGTCATTGGCTGGGTTGGCGCTGGATACCCTCAGTTTGGTTTGGCGCATTGATCTCTTTATCCAGTACGATGGTTATACTGAAAACATTAGAGAACCAGGGACATATGGGTACCTTGTCAAGTCGCGTCATGATAGGAATGCTCATTGTTCAAGATTTAGCAATCGTGCCGTTGATGATTATCCTGCCGCAACTCAGTAATCCAAAAGCGGGTTTGCCGCTATTGGGAGTTGCCGCGTTAAAAGCCGTCTTTTTTCTGGTCTTAATGATTTTCATCGGTACAAAGATCATTCCTTACATAATGAAATATGTGGCCAAATGGAACTCGAGAGAATTATTTCTTCTTACAACCACTGCGATGGGACTGGGTGTCGGATACGGCACCTATCTGTTTGGGCTTTCATTCGCCTTTGGTGCTTTTGTTGCCGGCATGCTTATCAGTGAATCAGATTATGGTTATCAGGCCCTGAGCGACATAATTCCTCTGCGGGACATTTTTAGCATACTCTTTTTTACATCGGTGGGAATGCTTCTTGACCCGAAATTTTTAATATCCAACCTGGGAACGGTCTTACTTTTGGTGCTTGTTATAATGGTTGGAAAAGGATTGATTTTTGGAATAATAAGCAAAATCTTCGGTTATGGAAATGTCGTACCTTTCGCAATGGGATTGGGTCTTTCGCAGATCGGCGAATTTTCTTTTGTTCTTGGCAGGGTCGGTATCAGCACAAATTCTATCTCTATGGAATTTTATTCCTTAATTCTTACGACAACTATCATAACCATGTTTTTAACACCCTTTGTATCGGGATTTACCGCCCCATTGTATCTGCTCCGCAACCGCTGGCTCAAGCCCTTCCAGCTGCACACAATTAATCTCCCTCAAAACGGATTGCATAACCATTTAGTAATTGCAGGCGGTGGAAGAGTCGGAAAGTACATAGCCGACGTTCTATATCGTATCAGAATGCCCTTTGTTATATTAGAAATCAATTATAGCCGCGTTGAACAGATAAAATCATTGGGCTTTCCGGTAATATACGGAGATGCCAGCCAGTCGATCATCTTGGAAGCGGCAGAAATCGATAAAGCCAAATTGCTGCTGATCACGACCCCGGTTACTATTGTTTCCCAGGCGATTGTATCCCAAGTTAAAAAACTTAATCCGGATCTTCAGATAGTTGCAAGAGCTGAGGCTGTAGAGCAAATGAAAGCGCTTTACGACCGCGGTGTATATAACGTCGTCCAACCGGAGTTTGAGGCGGGTCTCGAATTTACCCGGCAGGCGTTGCTCAGCCTTGACATACCTGCTGACCGGATACAGCAATTTACCGATGAAGTGCGGCAAGAACTCTACAAACCGCTTTATAATTTAAACACGGAATATAAGACGCTTGCACAATTGCAGCACGCTCGCGACTTATTCGAATTAACGTGGATAACGCTGGGTCCTGACAGCTCCATCGTTGGCAAGACGATTGAAGCCTCAAGGATACGCAGCAGGACCGGTGTCACCGTAGTCGGGGTTATGCGGAAGGGCACCTTATATTCCAACCCCAATCCCGACTTTTCCTTTAATCCGGACGATATTGTAGGTGTCATCGGGCGCACGGAAGAACTCACCGCTTTTCGTGAATTGGCTAAATTATAAGGTTTCGACTACACTTACAAACCCATAAATTTTTTTGTCTCAAAAGATTCCATAATACAATACGATCGTTAAATGAATGTAAGATTGGACTATGTCAGTTGCAATACTCTCAGAAGCATGTCTGAACTGAGGTTGGGAAATCCCATATCTTGTGCTTAGGTCCTTGAGAACTAAATTGAAGATCCCAGTCTTTGATCCTCATCACTATAAAGCGGATAGATGGAAATGCTTCGACAGATAAATTTTACAAATTGATTTTGCTATCGAATCTTGTATAAATTTTATAAATCTTAAGGGATAAAATTAGGCAACAAATTTTGAATTAAGCCCTTATCAGGGTGGAACATACCTATACAATATATAGCATTGAGGGAACTACCAGGTCTTTCATTAAAATATTGAAGCTGAGTGATAGATAGGTTTTTAGTATCACATCGATCTGGAATCATTAGATATCTGAACTTTTTGCAAGGTATCACCAGAGTTCGAGTTCAAATTTTAGCAGGAATTTTTGTTAACCTTTCTGGCCGTAATAACGTTTTATAAACCCGCCTCAATAAATCCACACTTAAAATCCTGTTGTCAATAACGCCAAAAAACTATAATCTTTAGCTTATATACTGCTGGACTATGGATAAAACTGTTAAAAATAAAACTGAACTGCCTTAGACTTCTGGGATGGAGGCCGTCACTGAACCAGAGTCTGGAGGATTGTAAAAATATGCAAAAAACAAAAGGCCCATCAACATTTTCAGAATACATAAAGAAGTTTGATGAACTAAAGACTGTTTTCGATAACCTGCCGGATGGGATTGTGGCCATTCTGGATGCGGATATGAATATTGCAACGGCCAACAGAGCCATTGCCGAAATGCTTCAATTACCGCTTAAAAACATTATCGGAAAGAAAGCTACCAAAATTTTTAAGAAAAATATTCCCGGTTTGCTTGAAGTTCTAAACGAAACCATTAAAACCAGAAAAGAGGTTCGAAATTATAACATTGAAGTCATTACACCGTTCGGTGATGCTGAGTCTTATTTGGTAAGCACTGCCGTTATTGAAGAATTAAGCGGTTTGGATGTCGGTGTTGTACTAATTTTGCATGACATTTCAGAAATAACTCGACTCCGGAAAATAGCGCTGCAAATGGACCGTTATGGTGAAATTATCGGCAATTCTGAAAAAATGAAAGATATATTTGCTTTAATTGAAACCATAAAGAATTATAATTCTTCTGTTATTATATTTGGAGAAACCGGAACTGGCAAAGAGTTGATTGCCCGCACCATACACAATGTTAGTCATAGAAAAAACAGCCTTTTTGTACCGGTAAATTGTTCTGCACTTCCTTACAACCTGATTGAAAGTGAGCTGTTTGGATATGTGAAAGGGGCATTTACCGGTGCTAATTCAGATCGACCCGGCCGTTTTAACGTGGCTGATGGTGGAACGCTCTTTTTAGATGAAGTCGGTACGTTACATATGGACACACAGGTTAAATTATTAAGGGTTTTGCAGGAAAAAATTGTTGAGCCGTTAGGATCTTTAAAAAAAATACCCGTGGATGTGCGCATTCTGTCCGCAACAAACAGGGATCTGTTTGAGTTGGTTTCAAAAGGAAAATTTCGTGAGGATTTGCTTTACAGATTAAAGGTTTTTCAGATTGATCTGCCTCCTTTGCGAGAAAGAAAAGAAGATATTCCCCTTCTGCTCGATTTCTTTATTAACAGACTTAACCGTTATTACAAAAAAAATATTGTCGGTATTTCTTATAGGGCAAAAGAAATACTGACAAATTACTTGTGGCCTGGAAATATAAGAGAGTTGGAAAATGCCATGGAACATGCTTTTGTTCTTGCTGACGGACCTATATTAGAAATAAAGCATCTTCCTCCCGAGTTACGACATGCTGATAAAAATGGCACGCCACCTTCACCACCAAAAAGTGACCTAAATAAAGAAGAAGAAAATATCAAAAGAGCACTGCTTGCGGCAAAAGGAAACAGAGCTAAAGCAGCTGAAATGTTGGACATGCATCGAACCTCGTTGTGGCGAAAAATGCGAGAATTTAGAATCGATAAAGGCTTTGGAAAAAATCGATAAAAACAAAAATGTTGCAACACAAACACTTTTTGTTGCAACGCATTCAATTTTTTTGTGATAATCTCTGAAAGCCTTTCTTTCATATTACATCTGTTAAACCTGTCAAAAAACCCTCTCTTTTTTAAAAATCCATGTTAAATCTACGAGTTACTAAATATCCTGTTCTCATTAAGCCCTTTTTATCAAAAGTTTAAAATCTCTTTGCAAACCTGGTATGCTTATTGAAGAAGGATATTGAAAAAGGATACAGTCAGTTGGATTCAATATGGCGTTCGTGGCGTTTCGGTGACGCTTGTTTTTTGGAAAGATAAATTAATTGGCCGTCATTATGGTGAAATAACACCTGAAGAATTCGAAGCAATATTTAAAAATTATTCAGAATTTAAGGGTGACTATCGAGAAGATATAGAAGAATAACAAGAAAAGACCCATATGAGCCATTCCATCAAAAAGGCTTCAGTCGTAGGCTTTTACAACCACCCTGAAGGGGTCAAGCAATCCGTCAGGAAATTGAAGAAATACGGATTTGACATCAGAAAATTGTCGATTGTCGGGAAGGGATACCATCCCTGCACTTCCCTCTTTATGATATCTGGTCTTGGACCCATTGCTGTCAGTGGTCCGCTTGTTGCGGCAATTGTAAGGGCATTTGGACAAGGAGTTTATATCAGAAGCCTTGGCGCCTTACACGAGGGGCTGTACAAGATTGGCATCCCAAAGGAGAGAGTCTTTGAGTATGAATCTGCGTTAAAAAATGGTTTCTGTCTTGTATGTGCCCGAGGTCCGGTCGATAAAATGGCCGAGGTCAAACGTGTGTTTGCTTTATCAAAAGCAGTTGAAATCGTGGTGCATTATCAATAACCAAGGAGGAAAGCCCTGGAATTAAGAGAAAAGGTTGGGCAAGTGTTGAAAAAGTAAACCGGGGACAGAGAAAGTAGAGGAGAAACCCGATCAAAAAGAGCCAGAAGCCAAAAAAGTGGCGACAATGCTGGTCCGCGCGGCTGCGGATTACGACTTGATTGCCCTGGGGAAATCCAAGGAAGGGGTCTTCTCAAATGTTCTGTTCGGAGAAATTCCCGAAAAAGTTGCCCGTTACTCACAAACACCGGTAATGATCGTTCAGCGCTACGAAGGTCCGATCAAAACGCTCGTAAAAAGGGTGATGGGTTAGCCGAAGGTCCGGACCCGGTTTAGGAAGCTTTATAAAATTAATTTTATGAAAGGATTGTTGCAAGCGTACGAAGTTGGTGCAAAAGTCGTCGATGAGCTATCCCAGACTGCCCTGGAATATGCCGAAAAGTACAAAGCTGAATCAGAAATCAAGAAACTGAATGGGAAGAAAGATCTGCTCATGACGCAATTGGGTCATTCTATTTTAAAACGCCATCTTGCAGAGAATAAGATTACGGAATCCTTTAATAAATGGTTAGCTCTAACTTACACGCATCCACTCACACTAGGAGAAAAATATGACAGACCAATTAGGCGAAAAAACCGATCTAGAGAAATCGAGAGACATCATTTCTCAGCTCAAAGAAATGCGCCACTACTCGAAGGCTAATATAGAAAAGCTCTCGGAGTTTTGGCTGCTCCTCGATGGAGAAATGAAGCAGAAAGAAATAGCGAATAAAATTGAGGTATTACTCTCTCACCAAAACGCATTTCATGAATCAATAGAATCTTTGGTGTCGGATTACGAGATGGAGTGCAATCGCATCGAGAATGAAGCATCGTAACACATCTCTATGAGTCTTGTTGCTCTCATAACGTCTCGGAATTTCTACAATTGGTTTAAATTAAAGATCTTTTAATAGCTACTGGTTTATGCCACTTCCATGGAATGATGGAATGATGGAATACTGGAATAATGTGTTAAAAACGTATAACTTCAGTATTCGGATCAAGGTTTTTTGGATCAATTTTAACTACTTGTCTATGAATATTTTTATAGGTTCCGGGGATAACCACTCCTTCATGACAATCATGGCATTCCAAAAGATCTGCATAACGAATCATAGGGAAGTGCTTATCAGGGGTGTGGCGGATAAGACGACCAATAAAAGTGTGAACCTTCAATGTCATGTAACTGGTTTTTCCGCCTTCGGCATGATCTTTATAGCTAAAGCGGAGAATCTTGCCATCATAGTAAACGATTCTATACTCGGCCATAACTGCTCTTTTGGTGTAACGTCCGATGTATTGAATACTGAAACGTGGATCGAGAAGGGAAGCGCCAATGTAAGCGTACCAGGTTATTTTCCATAGCTTGTTGATCATAGCAGCAAAAAGAGGATGTTCTTTAAGGAAGTCTTTAGATTTCGGGAAACGCCATTGACTTTTACCGGGATCTAAAAAATAAGATGAACGCACCGGGAGATTTCGCCCAGGCTTATGTGATTGCCCATGAGGTCGGCCATCATGTTCAGAAACTTTTGGGGGTCAGCGATAAAGTTCACGCCATGCGGCCCCGCCTTTCGCAGAAAGAATATAATAAATTGTCGGTAAAGATGGAGTTACAAGCTGATTGCTTTTCCGAAATTTGGGCACATCATGCGCAAAAGATGCGAAATATTCTTGAACCTGGTGATGTAGAAGAGGCGCTCAATGCTGCCAGTATGATTGGGGACGACCGTTTACAAAAGCAGACAAGGGGATATGTTACTCCCGATTCGTTCACACACGGAACTTCAGCACAGCGGGCGACATGGTTTAACCGCGGTTTTCAGACCGGCAATATCACTTCCTGCAACACCTTTAAAGCACAAAATCTGTAATCATCCTTGGAAATTGGATGGGAATTAGATAGAGTGTGGATGTTATGGCGGTATAAATATAGTGAAAACAACAATAGCGTTGCCCGCAATACCAACTTCCAAATTGGAGAAGAGCCAAAAATATAAAGGAATAATTTTATAATGCCAAAACAAAACGAATCACCCTACGTCTCTCATGTTTTTGTTTGTACCAATGATCGTGGCGGAGAAAGAAAATCGTGTGCAGACAATAACAGCCAGCTTATTAAATCTAAATTAAAGAACGTAGTTAACGAGAAAGGCTGGAAAGGAAAGGTCAGGATTTTCACTTCAGGATGTATGGGGCTTTGCGTCAAGGGCTCCAATGTTATGATTTACCCTCAGAAGGTATGGTTTTCCGAAGTTTTTCCTGATGATGTGGATGAAATCGTGTCTACCATTGAACGTGTCACGGCAGATGATTGATTCTATTCACTGAGGTTATCCTCAAATTAAGCCAACGCTCTAAGGGGCTGAGAAAACAACGGGGTCGCGTCTTCATTCCTCACACATAGTATAAGTCAAGACGGAGAACTTTTTAGTGGTCGACCCCCATATGGTACTATCCTTAATAAGAAGCCCCAACATAAACATGCTTCGGACAAGCCGCAGATGTTTATGGTTACCGAGCACAACGGCTATTATTGTTCAATCAGACCCATGAATTATAAAGCGAGGGTTGTTGATAAAATTCTATGCCTTCCTTAATAATCGCAAACATCCCGACGCCGTGCTCGTAAAGCAAGAGGGGCGCTGGGGGATTGGCATCAAGTTGCTTCGACACATGCAAAGGATGGTGGGGCAAGCCATTTTCTCGCGCAACATTTTGGATACACAAGCTGCGTTCAAGCTATATGAGCGCAATATCTTGCAGTAAATCATTGCCCATCCTACGGTGTTTGATTTTTCATTTGACACCGATTGGCTGCTGGCGGCGATTAGCATGGACGAACCCTTAGCAAAGGTGCCGTTTGCCTTTATCGACTCTTTTACTGAATCGGCGTCGATTACTCAAGGACCGATGACCACATGGGAGGCGCTGTTGATGGGGTTGGTGAAAGCTGTAAAGCGGCATGGCGTGCCCCACAACGAAGGGATGGCTCGGGTGCTGGATGAGGAAATCCAAAGTTCAGCTGATTTGGATTTGCTAATCCATTATTTGCCGCCTGAACTGGCGAATGCAGGCGCTGGGCGATCCGGCAGTGATGTCGCCGGAGGCTGTGCAGGCGTGGATTCAACAACGCAAGGCGGAGGCCGAAAGCTGCGTAGCAGCGATTCAACAATTAGACAGGTAACGATTAACTTTTTAAACGTAAGCTCTATTGTTGCAGCTTATCTCCTCTCTGAATCACTTCATGCCACAGCTGCCATTCTATGTGGGTGAAAGCCTGAAGCTCTTCAGGACCCGCTCGAAATCCGCCAGGTTTTCATCGAAATAGTGACGTCTGGCTGCGGTATATCGCAGGGAAATGAAGTAAGGCTTCGAGATCATACCGTAGAGGTGCGTCTGCTTTGTCACCCCCAGTGCGTCCTGGTAACAGTAGCACAGTTTGAATCCCATGTGGCCGTTGACCAGGACCGGCCGGTTCTCCGTAACTTCCAGCCGTCGGATGCCCGGATCTGCCCGAAGGTCATTGATAAGGGTTTGGGCGGCCTCGTGGGGCAGCATATCGGGTACCATTTTTCCCTTCGAGCGCCGGAACGGGCGGTCAAGCAGCCTTGTCTGGATCAGAAAGTATTGCAGGTAGGGACCGTATTTCGAAAACATCTGATAATCGCCGGTTTCCAGCCGCATCCAATCTTTAGGGATCTCCACTGCCCAATGTTCGGTTTCGATCTCGCCGCTCCCCGCTTTCCATAGCGTTGCGCAGCCGTTTGAGATATGGAGGATGCATATGCATATCAGGATGAGGATGGCAGAATGTCGGTTCATGTGTTTCTTTTCATTTTTCGCAAAGGTTCAAGTATTGCTGAATGTAGAGCCGCTCGTCAGCTCCGGGTATGAGAGCCAGATAGGTCTCTAAATAATCCCGTGCTTTTCCGGTCCGACCTGCTTTCAGGTGCATTAAGCCCATGGCCCGGTATGGTGGGGCGTATTGAGTGTTCAACGCAATCGCCCGGCGGAAGAAGTCCAAAGCTTTCTGGTTATTGGGGTCCCTGGATTTCTGCCAGAGGATTTCACCCAGTAGATAATACGCCTTGGGGTCTTTGCTGTCCACCATAAGGTAGTGGTCGATATTTTCCTTCGCCAGCCCCCAATTTTCATTGGTGATAGCTGCGCGTGCATTGGCAAGAAAAGCTGGCGCCAGAAGATGCCGAAAACGTGTGCCTTCTGCCACCGGTACGGATGGTTTTCCGTCCGAGGGCTTCGCCTCTGCCAATGCCGAAGTAAGCGCTTCAATTCGCCGATTCAACGTGACCCGAACCGCAGGATGGTCAATGGCTCCCCCGGCTGTTTTTTCCGAGATCGTGATCAGATGTTTCATCAGACCTAAGGCCTCTGACGAACGATACCCTGCGGCTGCCAAAAGCCAGAGTCCCTCGCGATCAGCCTCCAATTCCGCAGATATCAGCATTTTGGGCAGGGGGCGTTCCTTTTTTTGATCTTCGCTACTGACTCGCTCGTGTGGATTGGATAAACTAATCTGCAAGCTGGGCCTTGATTGATAATACGCCCGGAGGCTGTGCTGCTGGAGGTAATGCACCATCTCATGGGCAATAGCCATGGCCAGTTGGTCTTCGTTGTCAAGGCATGTTAGCAAACCGGTGCTCAAGTAGCAAATGCCATTAGGATAGACAAACGCATCTTCACTCGTATGTTTCAATACGAGGACACGCAAACCCGGTCTGGAACTCGCTGCGCCAGTTCTTAACTTTTCCGTCACCTTTGTGAGATATTCTGTCAGATCCTGATTTTGTAGTAGCAACCCGCGCTGTTCGAAGTCCTGCTGCTCCGCTTGAGCGAATGCCTCTAGCTGTTTTTGGATACTCCGGTTGCCCTTATGATAGTCGTTGCCTGCGGCACCCGAAAATTGCGGAATAAATAGTATGATAAGCAGGCCGATAAGGGTCGACATCATCATCGGCTTCATTTCCCGTGCCTTTTGAAATTATATAAAGTTTTATGAATCAGTAACTTCATATTCTTATTATCGATCAAATTCAGATTTTCTTTAGCACCATTCAGACAATACCAGACGATACGGCCCCCGGGCTCGGCAGCGGCCATACTGATCCATACCCTTGATCGGGTAGGGGAAAGGGTTTGATAACCGGCCATCAGAATCAAGGCATCCGCGCCGTGTGCATTGAGCAATGCCTCGACAGATCCAATTGAATAGTCGAAGTCCTGTTGCATCCTGGGGAAAATCTGGGGACCGTATGTGTGCAATTGGATGGAGCGATTCACCGCACGAAACAGGTGTTGAATTTCCGTGATCTGTTCCGAATTTGCCGCTGCCTGATCCAATTCCTTTACCTGAAATTGGTAGCGGGTGAGGAGTTGGGCGACCGCTTGTTGGGCCAGAATTTGCGCGTCGGCGCTCCATTGGTCCCGGGAGACCAGACGACCGTCCTGCTGTTCCTCCATAATGCAGATTTCCGGCGGCATCAACAACAAGGTCTCAAGCCCGGCGACGTATTTTTCATATTCCGGGTGGTAACGCTCGGAACCAGATGCGCAACCGATGACCGCCATGACGGAGCCGATGACAATCAATCGGGATAAGGCGATGGTGATGATTTTTGTGGCTAATTGGTTCATGGGCTCGGTTATTCTCACTTGTGGCAGTCATTTTTATGAATAGAACTAATAAAGCAAAATTCGGACCAATTGTGAAAAGATAAAATAATCATTTATTTCTATTGGTTGTGTGTACTTTGTGTTTTCTCATATTCTCCCTGTGACAATTTTATAACACACAGATGACAAAAACGTATCCACTTCGGGGCACCGGTTATTAAATTTCGTCGAGATTTCTGTCATTGGTGTCAAAATTTTGCTTGACACCTAACATTCATGTCATATTATCTTTTTTATTGTCTACGTATACGGGTTACTTAAGACAAGGAGGGAACACATGAAAAAATGGATTATAATTGCGTCATTGGCGTTTTTCTTGGTCGGATGCGGTCATGCGGCCAGAGAATCAGAGTGGTTTCAGCATGACAGTCAATTCAAGAACTGGGACCACACAAAGTTCAGCCTGTGGGGTTACCGCAACCCGACCCCTGAAACTATGAAGAAGTCGGGAGAACAGGGATGGTGGGGTATTGAAGTGCCGTATGTTCCTGCCAAGTAATATTATTGCCGGATACTTTGGATGATAAAAAACCGTGGCGGCTGGGGGCCGTCCCGGCTTTTCTTCGACCGTGAAGATTCAAAATCGCCTGTAACATCAAGCGCAGATCAATTATCGGAAATCACCTCAATCTGAAACCAATTATGTCGCCGAACTACGTGGCTGACAGAGCCGAGTCCGCGATAGTGACTAAAGAACGCTGGTATGCGCCGCCCGCTAAACCACCGGGTGACGCATAGAGGGATGTTGAGAGTGCTTCATTTTGGTT
>CAVPLW010000019.1:0-49608 GCA_963706295.1 uncultured delta proteobacterium
ACAACCTGAAACGTCCGCCCGATACCCAGATGACAAATTTGATGGGTTTTTAACCCGATGATGCTTTTTCCTTTAAACAGGATGTCTCCGGACGTAACGGGAAAAAATTGATTGATACAGTTGAATGTCGTGGTCTTCCCGCTGCCGTTGGGACCGATAAGGCCGACAATTTCTCCTTCTTCCACTTGAAAGGAGACATCATTGACCGCAAGAAGCCCGCCAAAAGCTTTGGTAAGATTTTTTACTTCAAGGAGTGCCATAATTTCCCCTCATATTACGATGAACTCGACGGCCGGATTCTAAAAACATTTCGTCTGATTTTGTCCCAATCCCCGACAATACCGTTGGCCAGAAACATGATCACAAATATAACCAACAGCCCGAAAACCAGGGCGTGTGCCTGGCTGATCCACTTGGGAGCAAGACCGAAAAAAGAACTTCTAAAGGTTTCCTGCAATCCCACCATTACAAAGGCCCCTACCGCAGGTCCCCAGATGGTGGCAACACCGCCCACGATGCCGACCAGAATCGCCATAATGGAAATAAAATGGAGCGAAAATACCACCTGGGGGTCAATAAAGGCCATGTAGTTCATATAAAAAGCCCCGGCCATGCCGGTAAAAAAAGAACTGACCAGAAGCGATATATTTTTATAAAGGATAGTGTTGATCCCCATGGATGATGCTGCATCCTCATCCTCCCGGATGGAAACGAAATAGTACCCCCACTTGGATTTCATAATCCCTTGAATGAAAAAAATACATGCAAGGGCCAGGGCAAACGCAATATAATAATATGGAAGCTTGCTTTTAAAGGTCTGGATGATGAGAATGCCTACCATGCCATCGGTCAGGCTTTCCCAGTTGGTGGCGATCAATCGGATAATTTCACCGCCGGCAAGGGTCGCCAGGGCAAAATAAGGGCCCCTCAATCTGAAACATACCCAGCCGACAAACAGCCCGATCAGCATGGAGAAAAAACCACCGAAGACCATTCCCCACCAGGCGGATATTCCCAGTTTTACGGCTAATATTCCGGCGGTATAGGCACCGACACCGAAAAAATATGGCATGTCCGAAAGAGACCTGCCCGGTATAACCTGCCAGAAGATTCCACGAAGATCCGATGACCACCCACATAAAAATAATGATGACCAGATGCTGATAGTAACTCGACCGGATAACCAGCGGAAATATTAGAAAGAGAATTCCCAAGATGATCAAGAATATATGATTTTTTTTCATAAGTTCCTCTAAATCTTGGTCAGGCGTTTCAAACCACCGGGCAAGAAAATCAGGACAAGCACAAAGATGATGAAACCGACCATATCTTTATATCCCATGCCGATATACGTTGCACCCAAGGATTCTGCTATACCCAGGACCACACCGCCGACAATGGCGCCCACTGTGCTCCCCATACCTCCCAGAATGGTAATAACAAAGGCCTTCAGGGTAAACGGCCCGCCGATGTCGGGAAAAAGATAGAAAATGGGGATCAACAATGTTCCGGCTGCAGCAACAAGAGATGACCCCAAACCAAAGGTAATAATGGTGATCCGATTGCTGTTGACACCCAGAAGGGTTGCTGCGTCTTTATCCTGGGCCGTGGCCCGGATGGAACGTCCGATATCTGTTTTGAGTAGGAACCAGAAAAGAGCCGCGGTAAATGCAAGGGCAAATAGAAAGGCGATGATCATGGGCATATTGAAAGAAATATTGCCGAGGAAGAACACCGAAGAACTATAGGATGTTTTTACGGTCTTATAATCGGATGAAAAAATAAAACGGGCGATTTCCGCCAGAACCATTCCGATCCCAACGGTCATCAGCACCTGATTTTCCGGAAGGATCGATTCAATTTTCATTAGGGGGTTGAGGAAAAACTTTTGTAAAAAGGCACCCAAAAAAAATAAAGACGGCATGGCAACCAGCAGCGAAATATACGGATCAATGTGCAAGAAGTGGGAAAGAACAAAAGTGATGTACATGGCCACCATCATCAACTGGCCGTGGGCCAGGTTGATAATGCCCATGACACCCATGATCAGTGTCATGCCGATTCCGATCAGCCCGTAAATGCCGCCGATTAGAATCCCCGCCACAATGGTTTGCAGGAAGACATCCATTTGAAGTTCCTTTTTGTGGGGTATTGTCCGCTGCCGAAAAAAACACCGGCAGCGGGCTTTATTTGCGATGATACGTATCCATCTATAAAATATAATTTGGACACTGAATCATTTCTAACTAAGAAATGAATTAATACCCCCAGGTCTTCATCCAGTCCACAGGATATACAAATGCTTTGGTCGCATGATCGGTCGGCCAGACCAGTTCCAGTTTTCCATCGATCCACTGAACCACATAGGTGGTAGCCTTGTTTTGGTTCTGCATTTTTCCCCAAGTCGTAAACTTCACCGGCCCGAAAACGGTCATCATGTCGGTTTCGGAGAGGGCCTGCTTGATATCGGCGTTCTTAAAAGACTTGGCCCGCTTTAACGTATCCGCGATCACGTAACAGGCGGCGTAGGCCTCGGCACCGTGATACTCGGTGGGTTTTTTAAACTTGGCCACGTACTTATTGTAATAATCCATGGCCCCGGGAAACGGAAGGACCTGGTGCCAGAGGGTCGCGGAAATAACTTTTTCTGATGCAACCCCCGAATTTTCTGCAAATTCAGGAAGGGTAAAGCCTGCTGCACCGCCGACAAACATCTTGGGCGTCAATTTCAGTTCCTTGGCCTGTTTCATGAGCAAAGACGCATCCATGATATACGATACCATATAGACAATGTCAGGATTGAGCTGTTTGATCCGGATCAACACCGGTTTATAATCGATGCCGCCATGCTCATATCCTTCTTTCAAAACCACTTTATAGCCGGCTTTCTCACAAGTTTTTGTAAAAGATTGGGCACCCTTGGTGCCGAACAGTGAATTTTCATAAAGAATGGCCACGGTTTTTGGTTTTATTTTTTCAGCCAGCAAGGTTGTCACGGCATCGGCATAATGACTCACCGGCGGATTCAACCGGAAGATATAATCCCATCCGGACGTGGTAATTTTATCCGCAGAACCGGTATTGACCAGAAACGGCATCTTGTTCTGCTGGCAGACACCGGCCACAGCAAAGGTCACGGAACTGCTGTATCCGCCACCGACCATGACCACCTTGTCCTTGGTAATGAGTTTTTCCACCACGGAACGACCCACCTCGGGGCGGCCGGTATCGTCTTCCATAACCAATTCGAGTTTTTTTCCGTTGATGCCGCCGGCAGCATTGATCTCTTTAAGCGCCAGATCAAAAGAATTTTTCTCGATCTCGCCGAATTTGGCCTGGGCGCCTGTCAGCGGCAATACGATTCCCACCTTTACTGTTTCTGCGGCTGATGCTCCAGTCAGCATCAGCCCTAAAATGCAAAAAATGCTGATCAAAATCACTGAAAGTCTGTTCATTTCATAACCTCCGTCTAAGTTTAATTGAATGTCAGTGGTAACCACTTTTAAAAAATTAGCAGCCATAAAATTGGGCGTCAACATACAAATTTCTATTATTCCCGATGGCTAAGAAAACCGATCCCTTTTTGCGCTTCATTGTTCTGATAAACTTGTAGAAACCGGCCTTCAGAGGAGGACGGAACATGAACGACATGGACAACTGTTTGGTATGAATCATTTTTCTGGCCTATGTATCTGTTTCTTTTCTGAAGTCTACTCTTTCATTGACCAAATTGGGCGGCCGGTTTCCTTTCAGGCCTTGGACCATATTCCTGGCTGCCATCTTTGCCATCCGCAGTCTCGTCTCAATGGAAGCGCTTCCAATGTGGGGTGCCAACACCACGTTCTCTTCCATTTTGATAAGTTCCGGATGAACACTGGGCTCTTCTTCGAACACATCCAAGGCCGCCCCTCTGATTTGTCTGTCCTTGATGGCTTCAACCAGGGCGGTTTCATCCACCACCGGCCCTCTGGCAGTATTAATAAGGATGGCGGTGTTTTTCATTTTTTTGAATGCTTCGGTGGAGAACATATATCTCGTCTTCTCTGTCAGGGGAACGTGAATGCTGATAAAATCGCTCATGGCAAGGAGTTCGTCGAATTCTACAAATTCTGCTTCATATTCTTTCTCGACACTCTCTTTTCTGGACGAACCAAAGTAAATGACCCGCATGTCAAACCCTTTTCTCGCTCTTTTGGCCACCGCCTGTCCAATGGCACCCATACCGACGATACCCAGTGTTTTTTTGTAGATGTCCACCCCCATTTGAGGCTGCATGAGTTGCCAGTTTTTGAATTTTCCAGCCCTTATAAATTGATCGGCTTCAGGTATCCTGCGGGCGGCGCCAAGCAGCAGGGCAAAGGCCAAATCGGCCGTTGTCTCAGTCAGCACACCCGGGGTATTGGTCACCATAATACCCCGTTGGGTAGCGGCGGAGATATCGATATTGTCATACCCCACGGCAATGTTGGAGATCACCTTAAGGGACACAAGTTTGTCCATGACCACAGAATCAATTCTATCGTTGAGCAAACAGATAAGACCCGCCTTTCCATGAGCTCTTTTAACCAGTTCCCAAACAGGCAAAATTCTGTCCGAGTCGTTGATGTCAATGGTATGCCGTTCGTTTATTAATATGTCTATGGCGTCTTTGAAAACGCTTCTGGTAATAAATATTTCAGCCATTTTGTGACAACCTCCTCAATTTTTATCTATCTAATCTGGCATCCAAAATTTGGACAATACTATTTGATCGCCAGTTCGAATCGCTGCTCTTTGACGACTTTTCCCCACTGTCGTCCCTTGTGCTGCTCTACGAGTTGAAAACCATACTTCTCATAAAGGTGTTTGGCGGCATGAAGACCTTCAAAGGTCCAAAGAAAGATACATCGGTAGTCTTTGTTTCGGCAAAAGTCGATGGCCGTTTGGATAAGCAATTTGCCGGCACCTTTTCCGCGCAAACTGTCGGACACAATAAACCACCGTAAATGTGCACCCTCGTCTTTGGCATGAATCCCGTCAATGGTAATGGCTCCTTCAATGTGACCCTCCAGCGAAGCCGTCCAGAAGCCGTCCTGATTTTTGTCATACCTCCCGATGAATCCTGCCATCTCTGCAGCCACTTTTGATTCAAAGAAGGGACCGAACCCCCAATGTGTATGGTAGTAAGTCCCATGAAGCTCAACCACCCGGCCGATGGAACCGGGAATATAGCCGCTTGTTATCTTTATCTTCGACATATGACTCCGATCTTGCCTTTCTGAATTGCAGTTGAATGTAACTTATGCTTCTATGATGTGTTTCTTATATTGCCTATATATATAAACAAATGTAAAGACAGCAAACAATAGTGACGTGATCAAGGCAATTGTGGCGATTGTATCTGCGAATTGCCTTGCCGAAAAGAATAATGAATAACGTGCCGCAAATAAATTGAAAAAGCATCCCCTATCCCAAGCGGTAGATTTCTTGCGCGAGATCCAGAAACCAAGAAGGCTTTTGGACGATAACATAAATTAACATCAGGCCGATAATGGGTATAGGAATCACAACATCAACCATTCCAAGCAGGATTAAAACGAATATGGATTTTGTTCGAATGTTCATCATCTTGAAAGTATTACACTTTAAAAGGTTTAAACTGGAATCTTTGTATCGTTTAAATAAATGTCCATTAAAGCTATTCTTTGCCAAGAACGTATTGAGAATATGAAATCAATCCAGCACAATGGTATGGGTCATAGCATAAGGGCCACCATTGCTGTCATCACGATAAACTTCGACCCAGCAAGCGTTTTTTCCGACCAAGATCTTAAGAAAAGTACTTGGTGCGCCGGTGTCTCCGATTCCCCTGGAATGTCCTGCATCGATTTGCCACAAACCGTTTATTTTTGAAAAAGATATTTAGGCCCGGCAAACCGGCTCATGTCTGCGGTAACAATAAAAGAGAATACCGCATCTCTTTCCAACGGTTTTTTTACTCCAACCGTCGAACAGGCTACCAAGATAAGTGCTAGAAGTAGAAGCTTCGAAATTAAAAAACGTTTCACGATCTCTTTCCTTTCTAATTCTGGAAATCAGGCATGTGAAGAAGCGTTACACAAAATTCTTTTTAAGAATTTATCCCGGAGATTATATAGCATCATATCAGATATTTATAAAAAATCAACCTGTCAAAAAGATAACCAGGAATTTATCAAGATTGACAGTTCGTTTTTTAAATCATAGAACAGGATTAATGCTCGATAAATCCACATTAAAAATAGATGGTTGCAAATAAAGTTTTTAATCAGCAACTTTAAATTTGAATTCCCCGCTGCTTGCAGCGCGGGATGAATTCAAATAAAGTATAAGATCCTTTTTAAAGCGAAAGTGCGATGCCACAACCCAGAGGGCTATGGTAAAAATTCCGAAATACCCCGTAGCTTGTTAAAGCGAAGCGGAAATCCCGCTCACGGGGTTGCGGGGATAGGAATTTTAGCCTTTCGCCAAACTGAGCGGCGTAGCCGCGTTTCATAAAATCGTTACACGATTTTATTGAAAACATTCAAGTCAAAGCCCATGAAAGAAATTTCTCATAGAGCATCGGCGTCCCAAATTTTGTTAACCGTTGCGGCCTTTGTGGTGGTTATCGCGGGTATGCGTGCATCCGTGACCATCGTGGTGCCTTTTCTGTTGGCAGCATTTATCGCCATCATCAGCGCCTCACCGTTATTCTGGTTGCACCGAAAAGGCCTTCCCATATGGCTGGCCCTGATTATCGTAATTTTTGGCGTTTTATTAATCGGCTTTTTAATCTCAGGACTGGTCGGTTCATCAATCAAAGATTTTTCAGGTGATCTTCCGGTATATGAAGCCAAGCTTCGTGCGCTTATCGCCGGAGTGGTAACCTGGTTAGAATCACACAAAATAGACACGGCAGGCCTGGCAGTGACGAAACTGTTTGATACGGGAGCCGCCATGAAGCTTGTTGCCGGGGGATTGAACAGCCTGGGGCAGGTCCTCACCAATGGGCTTTTAATCTTGATGATCGTGATTTTTATGTTAATCGAAGCCTCAAGTTTTCCGGTCAAGTTACATACAATATTTGGAGATGAAAAAAACTCTCTAGAAAATTTCGACAAGTTCATCAACACCGTTAAACAATATATGGCCATTAAAACCTGGGTAAGCCTTGCTACCGGCATTGCGGTTTTTATCTGTCTTGCCATTGTCGGGGTTAATTATGCCGTGCTTTGGGGCCTTCTGGCGTTCTTTTTGAACTATGTACCCAATATCGGTTCGATTATCGCGGCCATACCGGCCGTATTGCTCGCCCTTATCCAACTCGGATTTGTCAAATCCGTTATTGTGGCAGCCGGTTTCGTTGTTATAAATCTGCTGGTGGGCAGTGTCATTGAACCGCGATTTATGGGCCGAGGTCTTGGGCTTTCCACACTGGTGGTTTTTTTATCGCTTCTTTTCTGGGGATGGGTCCTGGGACCGGTGGGGATGCTGCTGTCCGTTCCGTTGACCATGACTGCCAAGATAGCTTTAGACAGTAGAGAAGAAACGCGTTGGCTGGCCATACTTCTTGGGCCGGAGATTACGGCCAAGGATGGGGAGCCAACGACTGAGGAAGCCGACAGGGCAAACGAATTTGAATCCTGATAGGGAGAACGCTCCACGACAGCGTATATCTCTTTCCAACCGAATGAAACTTGTGCTTAAGCACCCGTAAGCCCGAACCGTGCCTGAGTTATTTAGAATGATTTATCGCTAAATTAACCCATTGATTATTTGAGTTATAATTTTATTCGGTTCGGGATAACTCGTGCTAAAGCACTTCAAACAGTCATTCGGTTTTCAAGAGAAACACGCCGTCGCTTCGCTGCACTGAAATTAAATGAGTTTCCCTGAGGAAGCCGAAATAATGAATTGATAAAGTTCGAATTTCGTGATATTATTAACATGTTTTAAAATCGGATCGCAACAAACTGAACCGGGCAATCTGCCCGGTGAATTTTTTTTTGGAGTTCTATTATGTCCCTTAATGAAAGTCCCGATTGTCAAATCGAACATATCATTCATGCTGACGAAATCGAGGTCATTGCCCAAGTCGCCACAACCCTTAAAGATGAACAAATGCAGTATTTCTCGCGCAATCATGACTGCCTGACAACAGACCTGCACAGCACAAAGGCCGGCTTGGAATTAACCAGGAAAAGCGGGGTGCCTTTGAACTCAAAGGGAACAAGATCTCTTATGAAGCGAGATTCTGGTTCTATATTCCCGAATACGCTGCAAACCTCACCATTAACAAGTTGATGATACCCGGCCTTGACGTCGGCAAGATATACTTGAGAAATTCTAAACTCAAATACACTGCACAGGAACTCATCAACCTGATTTCAAATCGCATCATCATTGTTCCAAAGGGAACCAAGGTGCTTGAGGAAGGCATTCTGGCTGTACCGGTGATGCCTTTTGTGCATCTTCCCAACCCCAAGGTCCTGACTCCCGAATATTTGAAGGCTGCCGTTCAAAAACATATCCCTCGTGAAGATCTATATTTTGTCCAGCCGGAGCAAAAGGTAGACCAGGTCATCGTGCCTGCCGGAAGCGGCGTCATAACCCATACGTCCCTTTTTACACAGCAAAACGAAATGTATATTATAGATCCGGAGCACTCGGATGCCAGGGTGGGAAGCACACACACCAACGGAATCATCTATCTTGAGCTTGTCGGGGGAGAAAAAGATTTTGTCAAAGAGATGGCGCATTTCGAAGTCTACAAACCAGCCTCCTCCCTGCAAAATGTTACGCGAAAGTTCTATATTGACCGAAACTCCGCCCTATTAGAAAAACTTTACACGGAGCAGGCCGTTAACGAAAAAACCATCGCAGCCGTGAGTGAATCCGAAGGGCAAAGATTCATCAAGCTAAATGAAAGGTACGATCAACTGCTGCATGAACTGAAACCTGATACCGCATTGATCCTGCAGGATTTCCCTAATCGTCGCCTTGCATCTTATCTCATTGTCGCCGCCGACCTTGGCCTTCTCAGCGATCTGACATTCAGAAAGGCCCCTGAAGAGGAATACTTTTTCCGGTCAGAGCACCTCGTATTTATGAATACGCTTCAGGATATGGGGGTAAAGATTTATTGGAAGAGCCCTCTGCAAGGTGATTTGGTCTTATACAAACGGTTCTTTATGAGGTCTTCGATAATACCTTCATTTCATGAGGCCTTCAGTTCAAGGAAACTGGCCGCAATTTACGGTACTGCGGGAGCCGTAGATGCCGACACCCGAAAAGAAATCATAGACAGCATCAGGTCATTCAAGGATTTCCACGGCGGCATTTGCGGTATCCTCACCGGGGGCAGCGCCGGAAGTATCATGTCGTTTGTGTCCAAAACGGCATCTTCTCTTGGATTGCTCTGTGGCGCCGTATATTGGAAGATACCAGGGGTAGACATTTTTACCCATGTGGATTTTGCAGCGCATCTGGGGCGAAATGATTTGCTGGAAAGACAGGAAATTTTATCTGAAACCACCGAGGCAGACATTTATTTCAAGGGCGGGGTCGGCACCAACCTTGAAAATGCCATTACCTTTGTAAAGAAGAAACTCGGTATTGGTTACTACAAACCCCAAATTTTTATGGGAGAATTTTACAAACCGCTTCAAGACTTGCTCACTCATCTGACATCCGAGGGTATGGTTGATCCCAGCGTCTTTAAGAATTGCTATTTCATCAAGCATGGCGCTGAGATTTTCGAAACGCTTTGCAGACACTTCGGCTCGGAAGACAAAATGGTTCTTGAAGTCTCGGTGAACGAAAATCAGTTGTCCGATCCAACCCAAAGATAACCGGAGATTTCAGTTCATCCCTAAAATATAAGCCTAATTGAGTGAGAATCAGCAAAAGACCGTCTAAGGTTCCCCAACATCTTTAAATTTCAGATTGTTTTCCAGTCATGCTGTGAATTTCGACTTTTATTATTACAGCAGATTTCAACAATGCTTCTTCATATATAAATGATCCATCGGCGTATTGATTCATAATAATATCAAAAGCCTGTCGTTTCAAATCATCATCAGCAATAAAGCCGGCTTTGCCAAACCCAATAACACTTCTATATTTCATTCCCCACTTACATGCCTCGGCTGATTTGATAACTTGTGTAAATATTTCAAATTCAAAACAAACATTAGGATTTTTTTTAAGAATTTCAATTTTTTTCCCTTTCGGGGCGCTATGAAAATAAAGGGTATTATTTTTGAAACCAAAACACAGGGGAACGATGTAAGGCATGTTCTTTTCACACATCGCAAGTTTGCACACTTTTGATCTCAAAATGATGTCTTCAATAGCTTTTTTATCGGTAATTTCTTTATCACTTCTTCTCATATCATTACTTGTGAATGGATGATGTCAGATTCTTAACCGTATCAACCAGTGTTTTGATCGAGGAGGGTTTTGAAAGGACAGCATCAAAATCGCTGTCTTCAAGAAGCCAGGGAGTTCCAGAGACACCGATAACAGGTGTAGATTGCCTTATGGAATTACGTATATGCCGGACAACACCGTTGCCATCAAGACCCGGCATCAAAATATCCGTAATAACCAAATCAAAATGGCCTTCATCGAATTTTTTAATTCCTTCTAAACCATCTGTGGCTTTTTCGACATTGAAGCCGGATTTTGATAATGCGATTGTGGTCAAGAACGCAATGGATTTTTCATCGTCAATTACCAAAATATTATGCATGATGTATTTTCCCAAATCGATTGACAAAAGATAAAATCAATATCTAGATATGACTTCCTACCTTATTATGAACCTGCTGTCAACTTTATGTTGTATGTTTTATTTTTTATTACACAACATATCGTATTTTTCCTTGAAAAATCTTTTTATTTAATATATGCGATTCTTATTTGTAAATAAAAGAAAGGAGGAAATTTATGAGAGTTATTGCGAGTGCGAATCAAAAAGGAGGATGCGGCAAGACAACAACAGCCATTAATCTTTCATCTTCATTATCTCAAAAAGGACAAAAGGTATTGCTCATCGATTTTGATCCTCAGGCCCACGCAACCATGGGGCTAAACGTAAAGCCTTCCGATCTCGAGAAAACCATTTATGACGTGATAACACCAAAGAAAAATTGGCTTTGGGGGATTGAGGATGTCTTGCTGCCTGTTAAAGACAACTTTGATCTTGCTCCTTCAAGCCTGATCCTTAGTGCATTCGAACAAGAGCTTTCAGGACTGGAGAGGAGGGAACACAGACTCTTTCAGGCCATTCAGTCGCTCAAAAAACAATATGACTTTATTGTAATTGATTGTCCCCCAAGCATTGGGCATCTTTGCTTTAATGCACTTCGTGCCTGCGATGAAGTAATTATCCCCATCGATATGAGCCTTTTTTCTCTTCGCGGTGTTGCCAAACTAATAGAAATCATTATCCTGCTTAAAGACAAAATCGGCCATGATATTAAATCTCGTGCGCTTATCACGATGTATGATCGCAGAACACGGTACTCCAGAACTGTTCTAGAAAAAGTTCAAGCAGAATTTGGAAACAATGTCTTTGACACGGTAATTCGTTACAATATTCGTCTCAGAGAAACAGCAGATCTTGGCCTGCCTGTTGGAGATTATGATAAAAATGCCATTGGTCACATGGATTACGAAAACCTGGCGGAGGAGGTTATTCGCTCAGAGGAAACCAGAACGTACCAGAATCTCAACACCTCCAACGCGGCGCAAGATATGTTACAGAAGACAGAAGAATATATTGACACTGCCGTGGAATTGCCCGAGGATGAACCGCCAGCTTCCGAAATGGAGGAATTTTATGAGGATGAATCGCCGGCTTCTGAGATAGAGGAATTTTCTTCGTATTCTTCTCAATCCAATTATTCACAGATGATCGAGGCCATTGCCACTAGATCTACTGATTCTTTTTTTAACGATGAGGATGGGATTTAAAGTTAACCAATCGCTGCTTAAATGAAAAGGTGAAGGTAAAGGGGCGCATTCTAAATGGAAAAAAAGAACTTGGGAAGGGGTCTAGAAGAAATCTCAAACATTTTTTTGTCAACCAAAGAGAACGCAAATGAGAACTTGCTTCAGGCCGAAAAACAATGCGAGATCCAGGAAACAGTGACTGTTCGCAAAAAACTTGCATTTTACAATGATGAAAATGTTCAAAAAAATATGGCAAGATCCCTGTCCAAGCATATAGAAAAAGGATATAATATAAGGCGTATTTATCTGGAAAAAAATGAAGATATTTCAACTCCGGGAAACAGAATACACAGAAAGGAAAATGTAATTATTTCTATTAACTCCGATAGCTGATTTTTTATGGTGCTCATCGATTCGTATCTTTTATACGAATGAACGAAATGGCGATAAAAGGCAGGGCAGGCTGTGGCTCTGCCTTTTATCTTTTCATTTGAAAAATGAGTAAAAATAACTTATCACCTGAATCTTTCACGAGGCTGAGGCTTTTATATGCAAGGATTATAAAGATTCTCATCAATTTTCATGCAAGATTCAGGTATCAGAATTTTATTGATTGCATTCATCACCCAAACCCATTAAATATAAGGTCAATTCAACCCTGCATTAATTATTCAATACAGCCCATTTCATGCATTATTTATTGCTTATTTTTACGGTTTTGTTTTGGTCCGGAAATTTCATTGTAGGAAGAGGAATTCACAACGATATACCGCCCATAACTCTGGCATTTTGGCGCTGGGCGGTTGCTTTGTTGATTATCCTGCCCTTTTCACTGAGGCATATCGTACATCAAAGGGATTTAATTCGGCGGAATTGGAAAATTCTTACATTGTTGGCGATCCTATCCGTCACCAATTTCAGCATGTTTATATACATGGCGCTAAAATCATCTACAGTAACAAACACTGTTTTGATAAACTCAATGATACCAATATTTATCGTCTTGGTTTCCTGGATGGGTTTCAAAGAACGGATTACGTTAAGGCAAGCTATTGGCATCGTTATTTCTTTGACCGGGTTGATGTTTATTATTGTTAACGGAAACCTGTCAACTCTCATTTCCGTCCGGTTTGGCAAGGGAGACATGTGGACCATTTCTGCCGGATTGAGTTGGGCTTTATACTCCGTATTGCTTAGAAAATGTCCGATGGAACTCAATCCATTGAGCTTTCTTACAACTTTAATCATAATAGGCATATTTTTTATCTTCCCCTTTTATATCTGGGAAATAAGCACTGGAAAGATGATGAATTTCACACAAGCCTCTATAGGAAGTATTGTTTATGTCGCTCTATTTTCCTCAATTTTAGCATACATATTTTGGAATAAGGCGATACAAATTATCGGAGCGAACAAGACCGGTATTTTTATTCATCTAATGCCGGTGTTTAGTATCATTTTGGCGATTATTTTTCTAAATGAGGAGTTAAGAGAATATCATATAAAAGGAACCATCTTAATATTTACAGGAATATTTTTAACAACAGCCGGTAAGATCAAGTTTCAGACCCGTCGCTGAGCTTAACAGCCGTACCGTAAACCAGCAGTTCTGCCGTACTCCCCACAACACTCGTGGTCATATAGCGAACATTGATGATTGCATCTACTCCAACCTCTAAAGCCCTGGCAATCATCCTATCCGTTATGGTATGTATTCAAGTTTCGCACCCTTAATTTTAAGCAATGCCAATACAGCAGAGCAGGCCGGAAAAATTTTTTAAGGTAAAATTATATAAATGCGATAGTTAAACAGGAAAAAGCAGCAGGACCTTGAATTAGGCACAAAGAAGATTTAACGTACAGATATCCATATGATTTTTTGATATAGACTGGCCCGACCCCCATTCCCGAGTTAATCGAGGATTCGAAGATGCATGTTTTTTTCTGGCTTGCGATAATTTCTCTTTTTTTGATGGTTGTTTGTACACTGGAAGCTGCCTTGGGAATGCGGCGAATGATCGCCCTCGATGATGTTCCGCCCATGCATCAGGAAAATGTTCCGAAAGTCTCCGTCATCATCCCGGCATGCAATGAGGCGGCAACCATTGAACCGGCTTTAAGGTCCATGCTGGCAATGGATTATGCCGATCTGGAAGTCATTGCAGTCAACGATCGTTCTGTAGACCGGACCGGCGCCGTACTCGAAAAGATGCAAAAACAATATACCGGCTTACAGATCTATGACATCTCCGAGCTTCCTGAAGGCTGGCTGGGAAAGAATCATGCGCTTCAGTATGGTGCCGAACGGGCCCGAGGAGAATATCTTCTTTTTACCGATGCAGATATCATCATGGAAAAGTCTTCCCTTGCCAGAGCCATGCACCATATGCTTGAAAACAAACTGGACCACATGAGCATGTTTTTCAAAAACATCGCCCCTGGCGGACTTTTGAATGCGCTTATTCTGGACGCCGGCGGCGTACTTGTGCTGTTGCTCAAACCTTGGAAGGCAAAAGATCCAAACAGTAAGCGATATATGGGGGTCGGTGCGTTCAATCTCGTCAAGTCTACTGTCTACAAAGCAATAGACGGCCACAAAACCATTGCCATGCATCCAATCGATGATGTGATGCTTGGGAAAATGATTAAACACAGCGGTTTTTCACAGGATTGCATTCTTGGCCACAACTTCATACAGACTGAATGGTATGTTACTGTGCGTGAGTTTATTAACGGCTTAATGAAGAATACTTTTGCATTTTGTAATTACAAGATGACCAATGTGTTGTTTGGCGTCCTTGTTGTTGTGATCATAAATATCCTGCCGCTCTTGGCGTTCTTTTTTACTTCCGGAATGACCCGTGGCCTTTTCGGGGCTGCGGTTATGGTTCGCATTTTATCTTTTGCCGGTGGATTTTCAAATATAGGTATCAACCCCTGGTATTCGGTCTGGGCGCTTGTCACTTCTTACGTCTACATATACATCGCATTAAAAGCTGCCATAACCACTACAATAAACAGAGGAATTATTTGGCGGGGCACATATTATTCCCTTGATGAATTAAAGGCGAACCTTCAAAAGGTTAAGGATGCAGAAAAATAAAAAATAGCTTGAAGAGGTCCTGAGTTCACCGTTTCAGGCTATCTTCCAGACCCATCGAGGATCCCGCATTGCGGGGAAGGGCCGGGCTTTCAAGGCCGCGATAAACCTGGCCGAAGCTACGGTTGGCGGAATTGTTGCCGGAGTGCAAGATCTCCGATGACAAGTGCCGCCATACATTCGACGATGGGAACAGCCCGCGGAACCACACAGGGATCGTGGCGCCCTTTGGCTTCTAACACCGTTTTCCTGCCTTCAAAATCCACTGTTGTCTGCGGCAGACTGATTGTAGCCGGGGGTTTAAATGCTGTCCGGAAGACAATCGGTTCGCCGTTGGTAATGCCCCCTTGAACACCGCCGCTGAAATTTGTCGTTGTGCCCAGCCTGCCCTCTTTTAAAACAAAGGGATCATTATGCTGTGATCCGAACATGCGAGTACCGGCAAAACCGGAACCGATTTCGAAACCCTTGGTTGAGGGTATGGAAAGCATCGCCTGGGCGAGTTTGGCTTCCACTTTATCAAATACCGGCTCACCCCAACCCGGCGGCACATTCCGGCATACACATGTAATTATTCCACCAATGGAATCGTCTCTTTCCCGTACGTTATCAATGAGCTGAACCATTTTATCTGCCGCAAGCCCGTCAGGACAGCGAACGATGGTTTGATCAACATCTTCTCTTGAAACTGCGTCCTCATCAACATGGGACGCCTCAACTTCTCCGACAGCATGCACCCATGCAACGATTTCTATCCCGAATATATCATACAAAAATTTATCGGCAATGGCACCTGCCGCAACACGGCCGACAGTCTCACGGGCACTGGATCTGCCGCCGCCGCTGGCCGACCGGATGCCGTATTTCATCTGATAGGTGTAATCCGCATGGGACGGACGCGGAATTGATTGCATGGTTTTATAGTCGTCCGGTCGCTGATCTTTGTTGGCGACATACAGACCTATGGGCACGCCCAGGGTTTTATTGCTTTCAACACCGGATAAAATCGTCACGCGATCGGCTTCTTCCCGCTTTGTCGTCAACTTGCTCTGTCCGGGACGTCGACGGTCAAGTTGTTTCTGGATATCTTTTTCGGAAAGATTTATTTTGGCAGGGCAACCGTCAAGAACCGCCCCCACTCCTTTGCCGTGGGATTCGCCAAACGTCGTCACTTTTAAAAGGGTTCCGAAAGTACTGGACATGTTTAAAATACCCCTACACTATGATGGTGAACAAAATTGGAACGTATCGTCTGTGTTTAATTTAACACCCATTTTTAAAGTTCGAATATATTTTCATACCACTGAATATATCTTTTTATCAATTTTTCTTTAATTGGAAAGTTTTTAATTTATTTTTAGGGCAGAATAACGTATTTTAATTTTATAATTCAAGTTTCGCACCCGAATATTGCTAAAAAGCCTTTGACGGTGCAGGCCGGGAAAATCTTTTTAGAAAACACCTAAATATGAGGAGGCATTTCGTTATGGAACCCAAAATAGAGCGAGCCGTTTTTCGTGACTTGAGTTACGGCTTGTATATCGTGACATCCGGCAGTGAAGGTCGGTTGAATGGTCAAGTGGTAAACACGGTCATACAAGTCACCTCCGATCCGCCACGGGTTGCGGTCATTATAAACAAAAAGAATCTCACCCACGAATTTATTTTGAAAAGCAAGGTATTTTCCGCTACGGTGTTAGAAGAATCTACTCCCATGACTTTTTTGGGTCCCTTCGGCTTTAGGTCGGGAAGAGATATCGACAAATTATCCAAAGTGGCTTTCAAAGAGGGTATTACCGGTTGTCCACTGATCACCGAACATGCTCTGTCCGTATTGGAAGCTGAAGTGATTAATCAGATCGATCTGGGAACCCACACGATCTTTGTCGGTAACGTGGTTAGCAGCGAAATCCTGAAGAAAGGCGCACCCCTTACATATCAGTATTATCATCAGGTACTCAGGGGAAAATCGCCTCCAAATGCACCAACTTACGAAGCGAAACAATGATTTCTTATCTTAAATAATTGAGGGGTCGGGGAGTTTTTATCGTAAACTCATAACACGGTAATGTTTTTACCCGATGTTCTTAAGGTTGGAGGATGTTGTGAACTTAGAAATTTGAGCAGCTTTTGTTCTCGCTGCAACCATCGTTCTGGTAATACCGGGCCCGACAATACTCCTGGTAATAAGCCAGGCAATATCACATGGACGCAAGGCAGTAATACCAATTGTTGCCGGTGTAACACTTGGCGATTTTACGGCAATGACACTTTCCCTTTTGGGGCTTGGTGCGGTCCTGGCAGCCTCTTCGGCGCTTTTTTCCGCACTGAAGTGGATCGGTGCTGTTTATCTCATATATCTTGGCATCAAACTTTGGCGATCAAACCCGGACAAGCACGACATCAGTTTTTCGGATACAAGAACATCAAACCGGTCTTTATTTAAAAGTGCCTTCTTCGTGACCGCATTGAATCCCAAAAGCATTGCTTTCTTTGTCGCATTTCTGCCGCAGTTTATCACCAGCCAAAGTGAAACATTCCCCCAGTTTTTGCTTTTAGGGGCAACGTTTCTCTTTCTCGCGGCTTTAAACGCGACATTATATGCCGTCTTTGCCGGTCAGCTCCGTGATAAGCTGCAAAACTCAAAAGTGCGTCGCTGGTTAAATCGCGGCGGTGGAAGCGCACTTATTTGTGCCGGACTGGTCACGGCAACCCTGAAGCGCTCTTCGTAATCGGCTAACCTTTCAGCAGCACGTTGGCACGCAAAAAGGAGAAATATATGCAGGAAGGAAATTATAAAAGTGCATTAATACTAGGTGTCTGTATTTTTTTGGGCTTGGCTTTTTTGGGCTATTTTTTAGGGTCTAGTCTTATTAAGTTTAAAGAGTATGAACGTACAGTCACCGTAAAAGGGCTTTCAGAAAAAGAATATCCTGCTGATGTTGCTTTATGGCCTATCCATTTTTCATCCGCAAACAATGATTTAGCAGCGTTGTACGCATCCATTGAAAAAGATACCAATGAAATCATTGGTTTTTTAAAAGACAATGGATTTGAAAAACAAGAAATAACCGTATCTCCTCCGGGTATTATCGACAAACTTTCCCAAGGCTATGAAAAATCAAAGATTGAATTTAGATATACCGCCACACAAACCATTACGGTTTACTCAAAGAAGATTAAAGATGTCAGGGCTACAATGAATCAATTGGCAGTGCTTGGAAAAAAAGGAATTGCCTTTACAGGTAACAGCTACGAAAATTCCACTGAATACTTATTCACGAGACTGAATGACATTAAACCCATCATGGTGGAGGAAGCCACAACTAAAGCCAGAGAAGTTGCCGAGAAATTCGCAAAAGACTCTAACAGTAAGTTAGGAAAAATTAAAAGGGCAGGACAAGGGCAATTTTCAATTAATAATCGGGACAAAAATAATCCCCACATTAAAAAAATCAGAGTTGTTTCAACTGTGGAGTACTATCTGTCTGATTAATGGAGTTAAAAAGAAATGAGTGAAATAAACGTTCAGCCGGAACCGGAAATCCTGATTCGACGGCAGCATCGGATGATGAGCATCTTACTCAACCGTCCTCGCGCGTTGAACAGCCTTAACCTTGAAATGATTCGCTTGATCCGGAAAGCCCTGGACGAAATAGAGGCCAACGAACGCTGCCGGTTCGTTTTGTTCTACGGTGCCGGTGAGAAAGGATTCTGCGCCGGTGGAGATGTTAAGGCACTGGCCCGAGCCATACAGCAGAAAAACGCCATGGGCGCAGATATGATTCTGGAACAAGAGTACGATATGCTCTTGCGGCTCCATCGGTTTCCCAAACCGGTGATCGTCCTTGCCGACGGCATCACCATGGGGGCGGGACTGGGGCTGGCCGCTTCGGCCGACATGGCAGTGGCCACAGAGCGCACCCGTATGGCTATGCCGGAGACCAGAATCGGTTTTTTCCCGGATGTGGGCTCAACGGGTTGGATGTTCGATAAATGCCCGTCGGGTTATCCCGAGTATCTGGGACTGACAGGCTATGAAATGAATGGTGCCGAAACCGTGCGTGTGGGGTTTGCCACCCATTTATCACCATCGGACCGGCTGCCGGAACTGATAAATATGCTGGAAGGATATGAGACAAACCTGCCGGGTTCGAGAAACCAGGCTGCAAAGCAGCTGGCCTCGGCACTTGATCCATTTTTTGAAAAGGACATTAGCGCCAACACCGATATGGACGAATGGGTGGCAACCTATTTCCAAGGAAAAAGCTCTCTTGTAGAACTCATAGAATCGCTGAAACAATGCAATATACAAACCCGCCTTTGCGACCAGGTCTTTGATCGGCTGACGGAAAGATCTCCCACGGCACTGGTGGTGACCCTGAAGCTTTTACGGCACAACGAGAATCTCCCTCTTGAAGACGTCTTTCAGACGGAACTCTTGGCAGCGCGTTTTATTCTGAATCATCCCGATTATGTTGAGGGTGTAAGGGCGCGCTTGGTGGACAAAGACGACAATCCCCGCTGGCAGCCGGATAAAATAGAAGCGGTCGAAGATCCGGATTTGAAACTGTAGGTTTATCAAGATCGACCTCCGGTTTAATTGCCAATTATTACTTCACAATTCAGGGTTTGACACCGATCTTTTACAAATATAGCTCTTATGGCAAATTCGGTGACAGATCCATATACACTAACTTGGCAAATTGGTCCGGTGGAAGGAATCCTTTTCCCCATTTTTCGTCAAATGCCCGAGTCGGTTTCGCGGCAACCACTTCTTCCATTGTATGGCCTTCCTGCATGAGCCGGCTGACATTATCTCGAATTGTGGTTAACATGGAAACGTATTTTTGAAGTTGGGCTTTATTTGATAATGGGCCATGCCCCGGCACGACTTTGGTCTTCTTGTCAATCATCGGAAGGATTTGATTAATGACCTTGATCATACCGTTGATTGATCCGCCGGAATAAATTCCGATGTAGGGATAGAGCCCTTCAAAATAGAGGTCGCCCATATGAATCACGTTGGCATTTTGAAAGTAAATTACAGCGTCACCATCAGTATGTCCGGGTTCCACATGAAACACCCTGACATCTTCTCCATTCATATGAAATGTTATTTCTTTCTTAAACGTAACCAGCGGTCGCGCTATCTCTGGTGCAGGGGAAACTTTTATATTTAACATTTTCATATCATGCTCTATGCTCATATGTTTCCGTACATTCTCATGGGCAATAATTGTGGCTCCGGTCTCAGCGACTTTTTCATTCCCCCCTACATGATCAAAATGCGCGTGGGTAATAATCGCAAAACGGATCGGTTTCTCGCTCAATTCTGCGATTTTGGCAAGAAGCTTATCAACAGAGTCTTCGACTTTCGTGTCGATCATCAACACGCCGTCATCACCCGTTAAAACAACGGTATTGCCCTTGCCACCGGAATCCCAAATCATATAAAGCTTCTCAGCAAGCTTCTCAGCACCGACTTGAACCTCAGCCTGTTCCTGAGCATACAAAAAAGACATAGATACCAAAACGATAACAAGGCTTCCTATTATTGCGAAAATATTTCTGTATTTCATTAGCATTTCACACCCTCCACACGTATGGCGGTGCGGCTGACCAGCCGCGCCAATAAACTTGCAGAAAATTGAACAGCGCTTCTCGCGATCTCTTGCAGCACCTGATTCGGCGATTTTGGGGGTACCTAAGTTATAAGCTTGTTGAGTTATTTGACGACAATGTCCGGATTTATCAGTTAAGGGGTCTCCAGCCATTTAATTGCTTCATCTCCGTCCTGAAAAACTTTCCTATTCTCCACGTTTCCGGCTATTTTTTTAAGATCCATGACCGTCGACATTTGATTCTTTGATATTTTGTCATCAATTAATTGGATCTAATCATCAGCCAAGCGAAGCGCAGCCGTGATCCCGCATCGCGGAGGAGCGGTGTCGTCTGATCCACTTTCTGATTAAATCAACATTTTGAATTCACACCCCAATGAGGCTATCTTTTTATTGTTTGTTCTGTCCCTTCAATATGTTAGCCTTTTGTGACCCCGTTCTCTCCTTTTTTTTCCTTCTATTCTTTCTATTGGATCATTTACATAGACTTTTCCAAGTCCAATCGCTGAAGTAATCGTTCCACCTTTTTTATCTTCACTAATTCCTTCTGAATACCCGAGATCTACAGGAACTTTACCTCTTCCACCTTGTGCATCTACTACATAAACAGGGCGAAGAAAACCTGTAGTGGTACCGCAAAGGTCTCTACAGATTTCTTTTCCTTTGGATACTGCTGTTCTAAAATGACCTGTTCCCTCAACAAGATCAGCGTAGTATAGATAATATGGCTTTACTCCCATTGTACCGAGGCTGTGTACCAGGTCTCGCATGACATCTTTGTCATCGTTAACACCCTTTAGCAAAACCGTTTGATTCCCGATTGGAATCCCCAGTTCCCTTAAGATTTTGATGGCCTGATAGCTTTCAGCATTTATTTCTTTTGGATGATTAAAGTGCGTGTTTATGTAAAGCTGCGGATTTTTAGGGGATCGGGGTGTATGTTTTCTTAGCACCTCAATTAATTCTTTATCTTCAATAATCTTTTGCGGCCAGACGCATGGGACTCTTGTACCGATTCTTATTAATTCGAGGTGTTGAATTTCTGTTAGTTTTCCCAAGATGTCATCAAGTCTGTTGTTGGGAATCAATAGTGGGTCTCCACCAGAGATTAATACGTCTCTAATATCTTCGTGAGATGCAACGTATTGAATTCCCTTTCTAATATCCTCAAGAGATGGGTTTTTTCGGTCGTCACCGACTTTTCGTTTTCTGGTACAGAATCTGCAATACATTGCGCACTCGTTTGATACAAACAATAAAACCCTGTCAGAATACCTGTGGACTATTGTCCTTGGACCGCCAAGCGGAATATCCCCTTCCTCATCCAATGGATCTTCTGACAGGTCCATATAATGCTCAAGTTCCTCGACATCAGGAATTGCCTGTTTCCAGATACTGTCATTTATTTTTTCAATCAGGCCGAGGTAATAAGTATTTACCCTCATAGGATATTTGGCGATTACATCCTTGAGTCTGGGATCAACTCTTGCCTTCTGCCCAGCAAGCCATTTCTCCAAATCTTCGAATGACTTTATAGAGTTTCTTAAAATTTCTTTATATGCCATAAATAATTCTCCTTTGGTTAGTTATTTGATATTGGGCAAATTACCGTTAACATGGAACGGATGTGCTGACTAATTGCTTTAGTTACTTCATGCATAACGTTAAAGATTGTATCTTGAGTTTTGCACAGCAAAATTCCAGATACAATCATGTTGAACTAAGCCGCTTCACCCACTGTCATGGGGATTCAATTCCATCGTTTTCCAGATGGTTCTTGCATTTTTTGTTTTTTGAAAATTGAATAGCTTTTAGCATCAGTATAATGTTTGATTTTCCCTCTGTGCAACCTGTTTGTTCGAACCGAGTTTTCGGTTTGATTTAGAAAATAAGCACAAAAGTTCCCGATGGCCCTGTCGGAACGATTTTTTAATTTATTAAGGGGTCACCCATTATCTTTCTCATTATACCAAAATTTTGAATTTATACATAAAATATCCATTATACAAAATTCAAGCTTCGCCACCATTCTTTTCATCAGTCGGGAACGAGCGGACATCGAGGTTCAGAATGGCATCCATTTTATCAACCCCGGCCGGGCTATCGGTAAAGTCGGCTACTTGGCGAATGGTCTGAAAGCGAACAATGATTTTCGCGGAAGCCTCTTCTATCTGGCGTAAAACCTCTATGACAAGTTCCTTGTCACACATATACAGCCTCCCCGTCTATCCTTTTTTTTAAGAATTGATTCATATTGTCCCTGTACGTAACAATGTCCACCGACCGGTGAAGTCTTTCCTCCAGCTCATTCTTAATGCCGACTATCATGAAAAGGTCCGGCTTTGAAATACGAACGACGATATCCACATCACTGTCTTCTCCGATCTCGTCGCGCGCCACAGAGCCGAAAACGCCAATGTCCAGGATACCGTATTGTTCGGCGTAATCTTTCTTGTAGCCTCGCAGGATTTCGATGATTTCCTTTTTACCCATAATTATCCCTTCCACGATTTTTAAACCCATCGAATTCAATGGCGTTAAAATCCGTTTTTACAAAAACAACAGCAACAGGATCAGGTCTTCATTCTTGACGAATTTAATTTTTTCTCAATCTTTACGATTTTTCTTTCGAGCTTTTTGTCATTTCTTATTTTATCCTTAACACGCCTGCATGCCTGGGACACGCCGGATTCTCCAATCCCGAAATATGTGCTGATATCTTTCAGTTTTTCGCCGGTATGTCTCTGACATAAAAACATTTTTACATTCCGGCCCAAAGCCCCTTGTTTTCCGAAAACGGATTCCACTTCATCGAATATATCTTTCGGGGATGATTTATTAATCAATTTTTTTAAAGCCGGCAAATCTTTATCAGGTTTTTTGCCCGATAAAAATTTATCCTTAATAAAGGCTATAAAATCAGGGCTGCCCAATAGTGTCGAACTCACAACCTCATCCAATGGGTTATTATATTCCTTGTTAAGTATTGCGGTTACAAAACTGCGATACCCTTTTTGTGCAATTGAAACTTTATTGCCGAAATATTGAAGAATAAAATCTCTATGCAGCCATTGTGGAGGTTTTTTCTCGCCGATGTAAAATTGATAGCTCGACCATTCATATTCCTCCGGAGTCTTAACCATTTTCGCCCTGACCGGGTTTAAGTGAATATATCGGGAAAGCTCTTTTGCGTATTCGTCAATATCAACGAGTATTGCTTTGTAACGCCCCTGAAACAAATGCCCGGATCGTCCCCGTTTCACATTAAAATAAGTTGTGTATGCACCGTTAATATGCTGCATGATCTGAGGCAAATTTCCCGAAGGCGTTTCAAGCAACAGATGATAATGGTTGTCCATCAAACAGAATACATGAATAACTGCATCATATCTTTTTGTAGCCGATTCAAAATATTCATAAAACTTTTCCCTGTCACGCTTGCTTTTAAATATATCTTTCCGTTCATTACCCCTGGAGGTCACATGATAGAAGGCGTCGGGATAGGTTATTCGCAAGGGACGAGCCATTATCGATCCTTTCTATATTCGGCTAAGCTGATAAAGAATCTTATAGTCCTTTACCAAGCTATTTGTCAATAATGAAGACCTGACCCGTTGTTTTGAAATCAATAATGAAGACCTGACCCCGTTGTTTTGATGACCCCGTTATTTTATGCCGTTGTTTTGTTGACCTTGGAAATGCGTCCAAATGTGAAAAGAAGGGGCGCATTTCAGTTAGCCACAAAAAGAAGTTGATTGATGAAAAGCTATAGTTGCGATTTGCATATTATCAATTAATTGTCAATATTTTAAGCTAATTAATTGCTTTGAAGGGACAGAACCATGAGACCGATGGATCAGGATCGTCACGTCATCATGCTTACATAAGCCGGAATGAGATGGACGGCTTTCGCATTATCGGACTTAAATCTTGCATGAGAGTCAATTACCACCCTTAAAAGGATCTTTATAAAAAATTATTCACCGCAGAGCCGCAAAGATCTCAGAGAATAATAATTTTTCCATTGCCGTTGAGAGGCCCCGTTAAAACGGGATTAAAAACGGCAATGGAAAAGCACTAAGCAGCTTACGCTGCGGAAACGACAAAAGGCATCAATTCTTTGGTTGCAAGGTACCAATACGGGCATTTTATTACCCGAAGGGTTGAGTCGTTTTGCTTTTCGGCGTCTCAGCGAAAAGCAAAAAAATACCAAAAACTCTGCGCTCTCTGCGGCTCGAATGAGCGAAGCGAATGGGCGGTGAAAAACATACACTCATTTATCTGCATAGCAAAGTCGGGACTTTCTGCTTAGCTGAAGGTTTAATGGATTAATTAATGAAAATCTTTAGGCTACTTATTGACGAAGAAAATAGCGAAAGCACTTGACAAACTTATTTTACTTGGGTAATTGGAAATATCTTTTTGCCTGATAACAAGATAAAATTCTTACAGATAGAGACAATCATGGAAATAAGACTTTGGTGCTGGTGGTGGCGGAAACCATGAGGCTTGCTCACCACCTTTGAAACAAGGGAAAAATTGATTTCAGAGCCGTGAGAGGCTTCGGCAATTGACGTTGAAGAGGCTCATGGCTCTTTTATAAAAGCCGGCGCTTCTTCAATAGCACCGGCTTTTTGTCTTCATTTTGGAGAAGGTCATTGAGCAAACCTAAATTAATGCTGGGAAATGAGGCAATTGCACAAGGGTTGATGGAAAGCGGTTGCGTCATGGCAACATCATATCCGGGAACGCCGGCTTCCGAGATTCTCGCTTCTTTTGCCGCTCTTCAAAAAAAAGGATCAGAAAAACGCCATATCCAGTGGGCGGTGAATGAGAAAATTGCATTTGAAATCGCCTATACGGGAAGTATGACGGGATTACGCACGGCGGTGAGCATGAAACAGGTGGGATTGAATGTGGCATCCGATCCGCTGATGAGTGCCGCATACCTTGGCGTAAAGGGGGGATTTGTTGTGATCAGTGCGGATGATCCGGGTCCCCATTCTTCACAAACCGAACAGGACAGCAGGCTCATGGCCATGATGGCAAAGATCCCGGTGCTCGACCCGGATTCTCCCCGACAGGCCAAAGAAATGATTGCCACGGCTTTTGAACTGTCAGAGGCCTTTGAAATCCCCGTCATGCTGCGTCCCACCACACGGGTGTGTCATGCAAGACAAGATGTTTACCCGGGAGAGGCTCTGCCGCTCAAACGGGAAGTTGACTTTCAAAAGGATCCGGCACGCTGGGCGGCCACGCCCAAATTTCGACTTCACTTGCATCAGGAACTGGAGAAAAAACTCGACGCCATTTCCGGGTATAAAAAAACAGCGCCGATCAGACTCAATGCCGAGGCAGCGGCTTCAAAAGCGTTGATCGTCTCCGGTGTTGCAGCAGCCCATGCCAAAGAAATTCTGAAAGATTTAAATCTTTGGGATGTCATTCCCATGTACCAGGTGCTTCAGCCGTTTCCTTTGCATCAGGATTTCGTATCTCACATGATCGAGACGTATTCTGAAATTCTGATTATCGAAGAAACCACCGGCGTCATTGAAATGCAGCTTGCGGATCGACACCGCATCAAAGGAAAGTTGACCGGTTCGGTGCCTGTGGTCGGAGAGCTTCTCCCTGAAACCATTCAACAGATCATCGGCGAGTTTGCCGGAATCGGCACAGAACACATCGATCTGCCGTCCGAACCCGGCATACGCCCGACACTCTGCGCTGGCTGTCCCCATCGAGCGGCTTTTTTTGCCGTTAAAAAGGCAGCCCCAAAAGGGATATATCCCAGTGATATCGGATGTTATACCCTTGGATTAAACTTAGGTGCGGTGGACACGGTGCTCTGTATGGGAGCTGCCGTCAGCCAGGCGGCAGGCTTTTATCATGCCTATAAACATGAAAAAAAACCGCCGGACATTGTGGCCACCATCGGGGATTCAACGTTTTTTCATGCCGGTGTTCCGGCACTCATCGATGCGGTGGTTCAGAACGTGCGGTTTGTACTTGTCATTCTGGACAACCGAACCACAGCCATGACCGGGAATCAACCCACACCTGCCATGGGGTTGGGCGCCTGCGGAGAGTCGCTGAATTCTGTGGATATCGAGGGGGTGGTTGAGGGATGCGGGGTTAAATTTTGTCGTGTGGGAGATCCTTACCAACTCAAAGAATTTACCGCCCTGTTAAAGAAAGCCGTCAAGTACAGCCGGGAAAACGGACCGGCTGTTGTTATTTCAAGGCATCCCTGCCTGATTGACCGGTTCAGGAAAGAAAAACCGGGATGGCAGCCGATTAAGGTTGAAGTCGCAGATACATGCGATGGCTGCGCGTTTTGCATCACCCATTTCGAATGTCCGGCCCTGATCCTGAACAAAACCGAAGAACGTGTCAGTATCGACCCCATCCTGTGCAATGGATGCGGCGTATGTATTAGTGTTTGTCCCAAAAAGTCGATAAAGGAAGTAAAACATCCTGGTTCAAAGGGCCAGGATTTTGAAAGTGCCTAAAGTTTGAAGTGATCTAAAGTGCCTAAAGTTGAGGTAGCGCTAACGCGCTGTCATTAAAATATAATTGGCAGAATTCCTTAACCCTGGCCCAGACCGATCACCAATACTTTATACTAATAAAGTTATGTTTGTATTGATATATGAGTCAGATCAATATATTAACGATTCGCACCAGGGCGGGCTTTAGCTCATTTTAAACTTTAGTTCACTTCAAACTTTTGCAGTGATTCTTAAGGTTATATGAATCCAAGATATTGTATCCTGTATCTAATATTCTGAACAAGGAGTATGGATGAACAGTTCCATAAAGCAGCAGATTGTCATCAGCGGCGTAGGCGGCCAGGGCGTCCTTTTTGTCACGCGGCTTCTGGCGGAAGCGGCAATGATGAAAGGGATTTCCGTCTTTACATCGGAAACCCACGGCATGGCCCAGCGGGGAGGAACGGTTTTATCCCACCTTAAGGTGGGAAATTTTTCAAGTCCTTTGATACGGCCCGGCAATGCAAACGGTTTGCTGGCGCTAAAAGCAGACAGTTTCGCCCGGCACGGGTACTTTCTGAAACCGGGTGCATGGGCTGCGGTGAACAGCCATGAAGATGTGATGGTCGGATCCGAATTCTCGGCATATACCATCGATGCCGAGATCCTGGCACAACGCATTCATAATCCCAAGTCGGTCAACCTGATCCTTCTCGGTTTTGCCCTTGCAGCAATATCAGAACCGACTGAAAACAGTCTTTTTTGTAATTTAGAAGATATAAAAACGGTTTTACAACAGCATCTGGCAAAAAAGAAACAAATGCTGGATGATGCCCTAAAGGCAGTTGAAACAGGTTTTAAAAGTGTAAAGTGATCTAAAGTGATCTAAAGTGACTAAAGTTAAGGTATTCTATCAATTTTGATTATATATAATTGATAGCGCTGAAAGCGCGTTCCTCAACCCTGGCCCAGACCGATCACCAATACTTTGTACTCAAAAAGTTACATTTGTAATGGTTCATAGGCCAGATCAATATATGAGCGATACGCACCAGGGCGGGCTTTAGCTCACTTTAGCTCACTTCAAACTTTAGTCACTTTTTCGGTTTATCCGAGAGAGGAGTTTATCATGCCATTTATCCCCTACGATCTGGACGAAGAAGAATTAAAACAGATCCAGCTAAAAGGCCTTCAATGGACCATGAATCATGTCTATGATCATTCATCGTTCTATCGCAATAAGTTCGACGCCGCAGGCATTAAGCCTGAAGACATCCAATCCTTAGATGACATCGAACTTCTGCCGTTTACCGATAAAAATGATTTACAACAGGAATACCCTTTCCCCTTACGTTCGGTGCCATATGAGGATATTGTTCGGATTCATGCGTCTTCGGGAACCACGGGAAAGCGCAAGGTGCTTTGCTACACACAAAAAGATCTTGACGTGTGGGCAAACTTTTTTGCCCGATGTTATCAATTGGCCGGCCTCACCCGTCATGATCGCGTACAGATCGCTGTCGGCTACGGTCTTTGGACCGCAGGTGTGGGATTTCAGGCCGGCTGTGAAAGATTCGGCGCCATGGCCATTCCCCTTGGCCCTGCCAATGCGGATATGCACTGTGAAATGCTGGTGGACATGGAAACCACTGTTTTTTGTTCCACGGCATCCATGGCATTGCTCATGGCGGAAGAAATTCATAAACGAAATTTATTGTCCAAGATAAAGGTCAAAAAGATTATCCTGGGTGCGGAACGTCACAGTGACGCCATGAGAGATCGAATCATTGAACTCATTGGCGTTGAGCATGTTTTTGATATTTACGGATTAACCGAACTTTACGGTCCGGGTACAGGACTCGACTGTAGTCTTCACAATGGAATCCATTATTGGGCCGACCATTTTATTTTTGAAGTTCTCAACCCGGTGTCATTAAAGCCGGTTCCTCCAGGGGAGCCGGGCGAGCTCGTGGTTACGACGCTGTGCAAAGAAGGCAGCCCGCTGGTTCGCTATCGAACCCATGACGTTACACGGTTAATGGGTTCCATGTGCCCCTGCGGTGCGCCGTTTCCCATGCATGACCGAATCCTCGGTCGCACGGACGATATGTTTATCTACAGGGCTGTTAATATCTATCCCAGCCAGATTGATCATGTTTTAAGCCGTGTGAAAGGCATCGGCAGTGAATTTCAGATCCATCTCAAACAGCGTGAAAGCGGCCGTGACATGATGCTGATCAAGGTGGAACGTGCTTCGGATTCCAATAAGACGGATGATGAGCATCTTTCCGAACAGGTGGCAACGGAAATCCGGCGTAAGATACTGGTGAGGAGCCAGGTGGAAATTATAGATTATGGCTCCCTGCCGCGTACCGAAAGAAAAAGCAAACGGGTGTTTGACCATAGAAATAATTCCTGAGTTTTTCATGCCAAATTTGATAAACTCGTAAAAAGTCGATTTCAAAGGAGCTTCAGGTATGATTAAATTTTTGGCTGGAAGCTGTCTGAGTGGATTAGGGATCGTTTTGAAAGAATCATCGGCGATTTAACTTTATGGATGAAATTTCTTGTTAATGCAGAGATCTTTATTAATAGACCGGGCAGATTCTTTCATTACGAACCCTTATCCACGAGTTCTTTCAGCAAAAATCTAATTATACCTGAAGCGGTAAGATTTTTAAAAAGCTAACGTGTTACAAATAATCAGATGAAAAAAGAGCATCGTTTACTGTGAACAATTCCAAGTACATCCTCAAAGTGACAAATGCCTCAAAAAATTTTGGAGGATTGCAGGCCATCAACCGGTTATCCTTTAAAGTGGAAAACGGGTTGATTTTTTCTATTATTGGTCCCAACGGAGCAGGAAAAACAACAGCGATTAATCTGATTACCGGCATATACCCTCCCACATCCGGCGAAATCTTTTTCCAAGGCCGGAATCTTTCTAAAAAACGTCCGTATCAATTGGCGTATATGGGAATCGGCCGGACGTTCCAGAACATCCAGGTTTTTCATCATATGACGGTTCGAGAAAATGTCATGGTGGGGCTTCATACCAAAAGTCGCTGCGGATTTTTGAAATGTCTCTTCCATACCCCCATGGTGTGGGAGGAAGAAAAGCGCATTCGTGAAAAAACAGATGCTGTTTTAAAGTTCTTGGACCTTGAACCAAAGGCCGACGTTCGTGTTGACGAGCTTCCCTATGGAGATCAAAAACGTGTAGAGATTGCCCGATCTTTGGCCATGGAACCCAAACTTCTTCTTCTTGATGAACCGGTGGCCGGCCTTAATTTGCAGGAAACCGAAGAAATAGCGCAATCGATTCTCAAGATCAGGAAAATGGGAGTCACGATGATTTTGGTGGAACATGACATGAATTTTATTATGGGTATTTCCGACACGATTACTGTTTTGAATTATGGAGAAAAAATCGCTGAAGGGGATTCTGAAGCGGTTCGGAACAATCCAAAAGTCATAGAGGCCTATCTGGGGAAGGAGTTATAACCGGTCGTGCTTGAAATCCATGGCATAAGTGCCCATTATGGCGGTGTTCGAGCACTTGACGATGTTTCCTTTAAACTGGATGACAAAGAGATTTTGGCGCTCATCGGCGGTAATGGCGCCGGCAAAACGACACTGCTCAACCTGATTTCACGTATTATCAAGCCGTCTCGGGGGAACATCATTTTTAAAGGAAAAAGTATTTTATCTTTATCTCCCGAAAAGATCGTTGAACTGGGTATCATCCAGGTTCCGGAAGGCCGACATGTTTTCGGCCCTTTAACGGTGAAAGAAAATCTTGAACTGGGTGCCTATAGAAGGCGGGGCAAACAGAACAAGAAAAAAATACTGGACGATTTTGAGTATATTCTGGCGCTTTTTCCTGTTCTTGAAAAGAGGCTTAAACAACGAGCAGAAACCCTCAGCGGAGGAGAGCAGCAGATGCTCGCCATCGGCAGGGCTTTGATGGGGCGGCCCATTCTTTTGCTTTTAGATGAACCTTCTCTGGGGCTTGCACCGCTTGTGGTGAAAGAAATCATTTTTATCATTGAAAAGCTCAGAAATGAAGGAACCACTATTTTGTTGGTGGAACAAAATGCAAGAGCTGCCCTTAAGATTTCCGATCGAGCGTATGTACTGGAAACCGGCAAGGTACGGGTTCAGGGAAAATCGTCTGAGCTTATGGAGAACGAGGCCGTTAAAAAGGCCTATTTGGGATAGGGGGTCGAATCAACGTCATGAAAAAGAAAGGGGTTGAAAACACTTTTTGTCATGGCCGAACAATGTATATGCAAATGAATTAGGAGGAAAAAATGAAAAAAAGATCTCTGATAATCGTTGCTATGGCGCTGACCATGAGTTTTATGTTGGGATCATCACTTTGCTATAGTGAAGGACCCATTAAAATTGCGGGGATATTTGCTTTATCCGGCACTCATGCACATATTGGGACCTCGCAGAGAGACGCCGTTATGCTTGCCATAGACGAAGTGAACCAGCACGGCGGCATTAACGGACGCATGCTGGAAATGGTGATGGCAGATACGGAAAGCAATCCTACCCAGGCTGTTATGGCTCTAAAAAAGGTATTAGAGGCCCAAGACGTGGTGGCCATTATTGGACCAACATCCACTGGAGCGGCCATGGCCATGAGAGGATTTATTGAAAAGGAAAAGATTCCCGCTTTTATGCATTCAGGCGGGGATGTCATTCTTTTAGCACCGCTCGATAAAAACGACCCGAAATCGTTGCCCAAATGGACGTTTAAATCTCCATATAAGGCCGCAGATGCCATGGGTAAGATCTGCCAGTATATGAGCAAGCACGGCATTAAAAAAATCGGATTTATATATTCAAACGAAGGGTTCGGTAAAGACGGGCTCAGAAACGTAATGGTTCAGGCGCCCAAGTACGGGGTTGAGATTGTTGCCGAAGAAGCCTTTCAGCCTAAAGATGTGGATATGACGGCACAGTTGACCCGAATCAATGCAAAGGGCGTTGACGGAATTATCGCCTGGACAGTGGGGCCTGCCATGGGAATCATTGCCAAAAATGTAAAGCAGCTGGGCATTAAGGCGCAACTGTTTGAATGTCACGGTTCCGGAGATCCCATTTTCTGGAAGGTTGCCGGAGAGGCCGGAGAGGGTGTCATGATGCCGTCTACCAAAATCGTTGTGGGAGATCAGCTGCCGGATAGCGACATTCAGAAAAAGAAAATAATAGATTATGTAAAAGCATATAAAGAAAAATTCAATAGTGAACCCGGCACCATGGTTGCCTATGGGGCCGATGCGGCATTTATCGTTATAAATGCCATTAAACAAGTGGGTCCCGACAGAGCAAAGATCCGGGATGCCATTGAAAATACGAAAGGTTATGTGGGACTTAGCGGCATCTATAATATCAGTCCAGAGGATCATAACGGTCTTTCCATGGAAGATATTGTTATGATCAAGGCGACCAAAGGGGGATGGAAACTGCTCGAATAGAAGATCATTGTCAGGACTCAAAACTCCCCTTCTCTGGTGATAAAGATCAATGGAGGGGGAGTATAAAGTTTGTTTTGCCCTGAAAAACTTAGTTTTTTGGATAGGTCAGAGTTCTCCGGCTCTACCTGAAGAATTGCTAAAAGAGTTTGAAGTGAGCTAAAGCCCGCCCTGGTGCGAATCGTTAATGTATTGATCTGACTCATATATCAATACAAACATAACTTTATTAGTATAAAGTATTGGTGATCGGTCTGGGCCAGGGTAAGGAATTCTGTCAATTATATAAAATTAGCGGAGCGAAGCGACACCATAACTTTAGGCACTTTAGATCACTTTAGGCATTTTCAACTTGTACGGCTTTAAATAAAACAGCCCCTTTCAGGGGCAAATCAAAGCCTAGTGCTCTGGGTCAGGATTTTTACTACGGTCATGGATTTTACCCAGCAAATTGCTCAGTATATTATCACCGGTTTGACCATTGGGGCCATTTACGCCATTGTGGCCATGGGGTTTAACATCATCCATAATGCCACCGGAATCGTTAATTTTGCCCAGTGTGAATTTATATCCCTTGGCGGGATGTTTATGTACTCTCTGGTGGTTCTTTTAAAGGTCAACCTGGTCATTTCTTTTTTCATATCCATGGTCGGTGTCGCTCTCATCGGAGCCTTGATAGAAATCGGCCCCATACGGCATGCCCGGTCAAAAGAAATTATTATTCTTATTTTTTTGACCATTGGCCTTTCGGAAATTATCAGGGGAGCCGCTCAAGAGGTCTGGGGCACCGATAATGTCGGTGTTCCTTCATTTTCCGGTGAAAACCCGATTCATCTTCTGGGCGGAGCGACCATCGTTCCCCAGCACATCTGGGTCGTTGGGATCACTGTACTGGTCATGCTGATGCTGCGTTATTTTTTCAAAAACACATTGATGGGCAAAGCCATGCGGGCGACAGCCGTTGATCGAAGGGCAGCGGCTCTGGCAGGCATTTGTGTGAATCGCATGATCCTTTTATCCTTTGCCTTCAGTGGCGCATTGGGAGCTGTGGCCGGAATGATCATCGCACCCATTTCCACGACATCCTATGATACGGGAATCATGCTGGGATTGAAAGGGTTTGCTGCAGCGATTCTGGGCGGATACGGTAACTTTGTCGGTGCGATATTGGGCGGAATTCTTTTGGGTATTTTGGAATCTTTAGGAGCAGGTCTGATATCGTCTCAGTATAAGGATGCCATTGCCTTTTTCGTTCTTCTTTTGGTTTTATTTTTAAAACCCACAGGGATTATGGGATACGGGGAGTCGGAAAAAGTATAATAAAATATAAAAACGATGGACATATTTTTTAAACATAAAGACATCTACGCCTTCGCCGCATTGGCCATTATCATCGCTATCTTGCCGGTGTTTGTGGAGAGCAAATACTATTTTATCGTCCTGAATGTGATTGGTCTCAATACCATTGTGGTGGTGGGGTTGAATCTGCTCATTGGGTTTGCCGGGCAGATTTCATTGGGACACGCCGCCTTTTATGGCCTTGGTTCATATTTTTCAGGAATTCTGACCGTTAATTACGGATTCCCTTTATGGCCTGCGATGCTTGTTGGCATGCTGGCAACGGGGATGATTGCATATTTGATCGGATACCCGTCTTTAAGGCTTCGGGGACACTATCTGGTCATGGCCACATTGGGGTTTGGCATCATTGTCAATATCCTTATGGGTGAGCTGGAACATTTCACCGGCGGCCATGACGGTCTAATGGGCATTCCTCAGCTGGCTATCGGGGGACTGACATTTGATAACGACCTTAAAAACTTTTATCTGATTTGGAGTTTTGTTTTTCTCTCCATGCTGGCTGCCAGAAATCTCCTCAATTCCAGAGTAGGCAGAGCACTACGCGCTGTCCACGGTAGTGAAACAGCCGCAAACTCCCTGGGCATCAACACTGCTGATTATAAAGTAAAGGTTTTTGTTTTAAGTGCCATGTTCGCATCCATATCCGGCAGTCTTTATGCCCATTACATTACCTTTATCAGTCCCAGCTCTTACGACTTCTATTATTCTATCCAGGTGGTGACCATGGTCATCGTCGGCGGGATGGGAAGTCTCTGGGGTTCTCTCTTCGGAGCCGGAGTTCTCACCTTTATTTCCGAAGCACTCCATGTCGCCAAACAATATCACGTTATTGCATACGGTATTTTTTTATGCCTGGTACTTGTATTTCTTCCGGAAGGAATTTTGGTGGGATTTTACAATTTATTCTTAAGAAGAAAAGCCCGAAAGCTTATAAAAAAAGGTGAACACCTAAATATTTCATAAAAAATCCTTCGAAATTAAAAAAAAACCTTGATTCGTTTTTTTAATTCTGTTAGCAAACCACCAAATGCAACAAAAACTTCAGCATGAAGTCATCTCAATTGCCTGGGTCGTAAACCGATGAATTGTGCGAGAAAATGTAGCCTCCCACTGATACGGCCCAGGCCTTTTTTTTGTAAACTTATAACACATCCCTTCTTTTATCCGCCGATGGCACACATCTGTGCCGATATTCTGGCATGATCATCATCGATGAGCTTGTGCTCCGACGGCTTGCGACGAACAGCATTAAGAAAACCCTTTGCGAGTTCATCATCAGAACACCCTTGCCGAAGCAATGATTTCAGATCTTCCTGATCGTCGCTCATCAAACATGGCCTTAGCTGACCGCTGGCTGTTAATCTCAGCCGATTGCAGGTACTACAGAAATGGCGGCTTATGGGGCGAATGAAACCAATTTCTCCTTGGGCCGATTCCAATTTAAATCGTTCCGCAGGGCCATCGTTTAAGCTTCTGTCAACCGGAATCAGTTTTCCCAACCCATGGATGCGCTCTTTTATTTCAGGCGATAGTAAATGGCGGTCACTGCTGATCTGATTGGATCCCATGGGCATATATTCAATGAAACGGATGTGAAATGGATATTTAATGGACAATCCGGCAATATCCACCAGCTCATCATCATTAATTCCCTTCAGGGGCACCACATTGATTTTAATGGGATTAAACCCCATTTTTCGAGCAAGATGAATGCCTTCCCATATTTGATCGAAAAAATCATATCCTGTGATGTGTTTAAATTTAGTTTTATTTAACGTGTCGAGACTGATATTGATTCTTTTGATATTGGCGGATCTGATTTTACTGATGTTGTCTTTAAGCAAAACACCGTTGGTCGTCAGAGATATATCTTGGAGTCCTTCTATTTTTGTCAACTGTGACAGGAAATGATAAACACCTTTTCTAACCAGCGGTTCTCCCCCGGTTATCCTGATTTTAGAAATTCCGAGGGCCTTACCAACCCTGACAACACGGAGTAACTCTTCATAGCTTAATATATCTCTATGCGAGAGCTTTGGAATGAGTTCTCTGGGCATACAGTACAGGCAATTTAGATTGCAGCGGTCGGTAATGGAAACACGAAGATAGTTCAAATTGCGATCGTATCGGTCAATGAGTGTTAAGTTCGACAACGTTAGGATATCCTTTTGAATTTTTCACGATACTCCGGAATTTCTATAATGGGCGGTCTTTCATGCCCTTCAATTTTATAAATATCCGGCTTGAATTCATTTTTTATAAGATTATATTGAATCATCTCATTATAAAGTTTCTCTTTATAATCCACCAAACCTAATTCTATTTTACGTTTAATAAAGGTCTGCAGAATTGCAAAAGACATTCTGCCGAGTGCCCGGGTATCCTGGTTTCTGTGAATACGCCTGTCTAGATCAACTTGAGCAAATACGTCAAGCCCCCATTTTTCATAAATATCGAGAATCATGCTGGTTTCAACCCCATAGCCTATAGGGAAAGGTAATTTTTCAAATATTTCCCTGTGACCGGCATATTCACCGGATAACGGCTGTAATATCTGGGTGAGTTCCGGAAAAAATAGGGAAAAAAGAGGTCTGATCAAAAGTTCGGTAACTCTGCCGCCGCCGGTGGGTCTGATTTTGCTTTTTCCGATGGCAATGGGCCGGTCATAAAAGGCTTTGACATATTTTATATTGTCGAAAAGAATGAGCGGGCCCAAGAGTCCATAGGCAAACCTGTGGTGAATGTTTTTAATATCTGCGTCCAGGTAAACAATAATATCCCCTTGAGTCACATACAGGGCTTTCCAGAGATTTTCGCCTTTGCCTTTAAATTTTGCCAGGTCAGGTAAAATTTCTGCGGCTTTATACACATCTGCGCCGTATCCTCTTGCGATTTTTCTGGTGTTATCTGTTGAACCGGAGTCGACGACAACGATCTCATCGAGTATGGGATAGCGGATCATCAACTCTGATTTCATGATCAGAATCTCTTTTGCGATGGTCTTTTCTTCATTCAACGTCGGTAGACACAACGAAATTTTCAAATTTTTTCGTTGTTTCTCATCTACAAGTCGAGTGAGGTCACTGAATTCTGAATAATGAAATGTATTTTTTTTAATCCAGCTGATGTTCATCACACACTCCGCTGTCAATGGCCATGATCACACCAATGACCTGAGCGATCCCCTTAGAGATGGGCTCAATTTCAACGCTGGCATTTTGCTGGTGATAGTTTTCTCCCCGTGTTATTCCAAGAGTGACCGCCGGTATCTTGCGTGAAAGGAAAATTGAAAGCTCGGACTCACTGGGTCCGCTTACCGGGGTTAAATCGAGTTTCTTCATCACAGCGACAGAACTCTTTACCAGGGGATGATCGAATTTTAATCTTGCAGCATGGATATTGCTCAACGTTTTTAACTTCAAGTCGACTTCATATTCATGACTCGTGCCTTCAATAATATCTTTGATAGAATTATAAATCGACTTTACCATTTTGTCGGAATTACTTTGAATTTCAAACCCCAAAGTGGCATCATATGCAATCACTCCATGTTTGAAACCCCCTGAGATTTTACCGATAATAACCATCGATCGAGGCTTTTGAGGCAAACGGAGTTTCAGTATCTGATTGATAACTTCGTTTAATACCAGGATTGCATTGGGTTTGAATTTGTGCTCCCATCCATCGACGGGCGAAATGTTGCAATCCACTTCGCATCGAATCATGCCGTCGGCATAATAATTCAGCCTGCCGAGTTCGGCGGCCTCAATACAAACAGCACCTCTGATGGGCGTTGCCCATGTTTTCAAAAGATGCCGGATGCCTCTCAGGTTCCCCTTTCCCAGAGACTGTATAACACCAGCCAAAACAATGTCGGATTCAAAACGTAGACCTAACTTTCGAAAGATTTCCGGCAATGAGACCAAAACACCAACTCCTAGGGAATTGTCTATGATACCCGTCCCGGTGATTGAATTTTCCTGGATGGAATAATAATGGTCGACGTCTTTACTGAAAACGGTATCCAGATGGGCGACCACAAAAATAGGCGGTTTTGATTCTGAGGTCCCTTTGATGATGCCGATGGGATTTCGGTAGCCATCAGTGGTGCATTCATCAACCTGAAATTCGACCAGCCTTTCCATGAAGACGCTTGTGCGTCTTTTTTCTTTGAATGTGGGAGCGGGTATCTGGCCCATCAACACGATGTTCGTAATGATCGTCTCTTGGATGGATTTAATCGTATCGACAAATCCGGGTAATTTGTCGATGGTGTTGTCCATGACGACTCCCTTTAATTTAGACGTTTTCTTAATTGTTCTGGATGATTTGGCCAACGGTAAGGATAACCAAAATATGGAAATAGGTCAATATGTCTTTGAATTATATATTTGAGTATTAAAACTTGAAAGACATGGTGAATGAAGTTATTATATGATAACAAAAGAATCTCAAAAATATTGACGAATGTATGCATTTTTTTCTTTTCAGGTATTTTAGTTATGATTCAAACCAACTGTATGGCCAAAGAATACACGTTTTCGCCATATGATTTTATGACCACACCCGATCAGCAATCTCTTCGCTATGGTATATGGTACAGTCCAAAAGAAAAACAAAAAGGATCGATCCTTTTGCTGAACGGCAGAAGAGAATTTATGGAGAAATATTCAGAAACCATTGAAGAACTGAATCACGAAGGTTTTAATGTGTACAGTTTTGACTGGCGCGGCCAAGGCCTTTCAAGTCGGATGCTGGCAAACAGGCATAAAGGATTTATCGATGATTACGATGTGTATTTAAGTGATTTGGATATGTTTGTCACAAACATCGTAACGCCTGAATCCGTTCATCCGTTGATCATCATCGCTCACTCCATGGGCGGCCACATTGCGCTCCGTTTTATGCACGATCACCCCGACGTGGCAGACATGGCGGTCCTGACATCGCCGATGATCGACATTTTTGGATCCAGCCTGTCCAGGGGGTTCGTCAAATTCATTACCCGAATTGCAATCAAAACAGGTTTCAGTCATTCTTATACCATAGGTTCCAGAGACGACGCGGATGAAAATTTTAAGGGCAATGAGCTGACTTCAGATCCTGTGAGATTTACGGATGCAAAAAAAGCAATAACAAAAAATCCTGACCTTGCCCTGGGCGGTGCGACATATGGATGGTTATCCGCAACGTTAAAATCAACAGATATTCTCACTCAACCCGGGTTTGCAGCAAAAATTACGACACCGATTCTAATGGTCATCGCCGGCAATGACAAAATTGTTTCTATCAACGCCCAAAAAAAGATCTGCACAATGCTGCCAAACTGCAGATTAAAAGAAATATCAGGTGCCCGTCACGAAATCTTTAAAGAAACGGATGCCGTCCTGTCAATTTTCTGGCGTGAATTTAACAGGTTCACTCATGCCAAATAAACTTAGTGCCATACGTCCTTTAAAAAGGACAAAAATTGTTGCCACTCTGGGGCCGGCCAGCGATAAAGAAGAAACGCTGCGCAGGATGATTCTGGCCGGATTGGATGCGGTGCGTGTTAACTTCTCTCACAGCACCCATGATTATATCATTCCTTTGATCAAACGGATTCGGGCGTTGGGCGATAAGATGGGCGTTCCCATTGCTATTATCGGCGATTTGCAAGGACCCCGAATTCGTATTGGAGAAATTGCGGAAGATACCGCTACCTTGAAAACAGGCCGAGATATTTGTCTAACCCCCAGACAGCTAACCGGAAACAAGGAAATTGTATCAATAAGTTATCCCGGCATGGCCGATGACGTACATATGGGCAGTCTGATTCTGGTTGATGACGGCAACATTGAACTTGAAGTGATTAAAATTGACGCCAGTGGAGATGTATGGTGCCGAATACTAGAAGGTGGTGTGCTATCAGGCCGTCGAGGCATAAACCTGCCGGGATTACGGGTCAACCTCCCGTCAATTACTCAAAAAGACTATGCAGATATCGATTTCGCCATTTCCCAGGATTTTGATTTTCTAGCGCTTTCTTTTGTTCAATCTGCTGAGGATGTCCGTCAGTTAAAGGATTATCTGAACCAAAAAAAATCAAATATCTCTGTCATTGCCAAAATTGAGCGACAAAACGCTTTGGATGATATTGAGTCCATTTTACTCGAAGCCCAGGGCGTTATGGTGGCCCGAGGCGATCTGGCTCTGGAAATGAGTTTGCAGAAAGTTCCCATTGCACAAAAGCGCATTATTGACGTTTGCCGTAGAGCAGCGATTCCGGTGATAACCGCCACCCAAATGCTCGAATCCATGATTGATATGCGTAAGCCCACCCGCGCTGAGGTTACCGATGTGGCCAATGCGATCTTAGACGGCACAGATGCACTGATGTTGTCTGCCGAAACAGCCATCGGCCGACATCCCATTGAAACCGTTACCATCATGTCAAAGATTGCCGTTTCCACAGAGAACGCCTGGTTTCAGGGAAAGTTGTCCGGCCCTCTTTCGTTTACCCCACCCCAAGAAATTGAACCAACGGTTGCATATGCCGGCAATTTAGTGGCTGAATCTTTATCAGCCACAGCGATTGTGGCTTACACCGCCTCCGGTTTGACCGCCTGTCGGGTGGCCTGTCATCGACCCCATCGGCCCGTACTGTCATTGTCGGCAACGCCTCAGGTTCAGCGTCGGATGGCTTTAACCTGGGGTGTGGAGAGCGCTTTAATTGAAGCTATAAAAGAAACAGACAATATGGTTAAAGTTGCCGTCAGCGAGGTTCAGCGTTTCGGTCTTGCCGCATCCGGAGACACGATTGTCATTATTGCCGGCACACCGCCTCATGGACAAAGCGGTCGCACCAATACGCTCAAAGTTGAGCAAATACCCTAAGGAGGATGCCATGGAACTTGAAGAGAAAAAGGTCATTATCTTGGTGGAAGACTTGTTTAATGTTTTTGAATTCTGGTATCCCTTTTATCGACTGAAAGAAGCCGGAGCCCAGGTAACTGTGGTCGGCTCCGGGAGAACCGAAGAATTTACCGGTAAACCCGGCACCCAAGTTCGACCGGACATCAATGCGGATCAGGTGTCTGCCGGAGACTATGACGGGGTCATTATTCCCGGAGGATATGCCCCGGATATGATGCGCCGCTATCCGGCCATGGTTCAAATCGTTAAAGATCTGTTCAATGCCGGAAAAGTCGTCGCCGCCATTTGCCACGCCGGTTGGATGCTGGCCTCGGCCAATATACTGGATGGCCGCAAGGCAACGTCATTTTTCGCCATAAAGGACGATATGGTTCACGCCGGAGCCTTGTGGATGGATGAATCCGTTGTGGTGGACGGCAATCTCATCACCAGCCGAACGCCGGACGATCTCCCGGATTTCATGAAGGCCGTTATTGCTGCGCTTAAATAAATAAGGGGTCGGAGAGCTTTTATTGCAATACTCCGCGCATAATGCTTTCAAAAAAGGTAAAATCATATTAGCAATATTGGAGCGCGAAACTTAAGCGAAATCCAACAATTCCAGGAGGTGAAGCATGCGTATCATACTTATTGGTCAGGCGGCATTTGGAGCAAAGGTATTGGAAAATCTGCTGGAGCGGAACGAAAACGTCGTGGCGGTTTATGCGCCGCCGGGCGGGCCGGGCGGCCGGACCGATCCGCTTAAAGACACGGCTATGTCAAAGAACATCGACGTTTTTCAGCCCCAAACGTATAAAGATGACGCGGTTTTCGCCGAGTATAAGGACCTGAACCCCGACCTTACCGTTATGGCATTTGTCACGGATATTATTCCGGCGCGATTTTTTGATGTCCCCACCCTTGGGGCCATCAATTATCATCCATCCCTTTTGCCGCGCCATCGCGGTGCCAGTGCCATCAACTGGGCCGTTATCATGGGCGATACTAAAACCGGGTTGAGCATCTTCTGGCCGGATGGCGGCATCGATACAGGTCTCATTCTGCTTCAAAAGGAAATTGCCATCGGTCCGGATGATACCACCGGTTCGCTCTACTTCAACTATCTTTTCCCCATGGGCGTTGATGCCATTTTAGAATCCATCGATCTTATAAAAGCTGGCAATGCACCCAAAATACCACAGGACGAAGCCGGCGCCACCTATGAACCTCCTTGCGATGACAAGGTTGCAGGTATCGATTGGAGCTCATCGGCAGATGAGCTTTACAATTTGGTGCGCGGCTGTGATCCTCAGCCCGGTGCCTTTGCATTATTCAAAGGCGAAAAGGTTCGCTTTTATGGAGCAAAATTGACCGAGGAAGTGACTGCTAAAGCTCCGGGAACGATTTTGGCCATTGATGATAAAGGAATTCAGGTGGCGATTGCGGGAGGACGGCTTGCCGTAGGCAAAGTCAGGACGGTTAAAGGCGGCAAAGTGGCTGCTGCCGAATTCGCAAATGAACAAGGACTGAATGTGGGAGATGTGTTAACCTAATCCGAATATTGCATGAAAAATTTGGGAAAGATATTAATTGCTTAAAACAGATCGTTATTTCGAATATCGCCTTAAGTTGTGAGGTGACAGTTTGTACCAGAAGATTTTTAAGAAAATTCCTCGATAATTTTCACCCTGCGGGCGAGCCTGAGGCGTCCATTTGCAAGGCATTCAAGGGCTTGCAAATGGACGCCTCCGTAACGTGCAATATCCGGGTTGCTCCTGACCGGAATGCTTCCCCCCGAGAAGTACTGACGAACGTCGGAACTCCCTCTTTTAGGATAGAGTCGAGGGTAGCTTTATTAAAAAGCCTAAATCCTTACCGGAAAGCCCCGCCATGTAGGGTGGGGAGCGTTACTTTTTGAAAAAAAAGACCTTTGAAAATGCCTGCAACGGACATTTCCAAAGGTCTTGTATTTTAATTTGTATTTCCTCTAAGTTTTAAGAAAGGTTTTTATAAACTTGGCCCAATTTTCCCCTTCCAGTTCTTGGGAAATATCTTCAACAGAAACACCGCCATCTGCGGCCACCTTAAAGTCCTCATGGGTCATGGCAAAGAGCTGTTCCCTTTCCTCATTAATAAAATTGCGGGCCTCCTGGCCATAGTAAAGCCCCTTTAAGTTTTTTCGCAGCTGGGTTGGCTCAATAGTAAATAACCACCCCTTTTCATAGGGAGATTCATTGACCAGATCGGGTTGATCCTCAAGTTTATAGTTAACTAGGGACACTATGCCATCTATTGGGGAGAGAACTTTTGCAGTTTTTCCATTGTGTCTGACTTGAAATCCCACTTCACCTTGCTTTACTTCCTGGCCGATATTCGGCAATTCAATCCTTCCAAGCTTACCGATCAGCTTCTGAGCAAAGTCGTCCAGACCTACCCGAACACGTCCGCCATATTCGGGTTTGGCCCATGTATGGCCCTCATGATAGTAAAAGTCTTCCGCCAGTTCGAATCCGCTCTCGTGGGTTTGGGCATGTACCGGCAGGATCTCGGCTTGCAGACGCTCCTGCATCATCTGATCAAATGAGCACGTGCCGCACTCATAAGCACTGGGGCATATCTTGCGACCAACTTCCCCGGTAATCATATACCGGCATTGCCGCCGATTAGCCGGAAACTGCAACATCTTTTCCACCCAGGTTTCATTGAACTTCTCAGGCGCTGCCGGAACCGGCTGCATTACAGCGGCCGCCTTATGCCGGGCCACCTTATCCTGCATTCCGTGGTCGTATGAGCATGTGGAGCAATCAAAGTTGTAATCACACAGTTTGTAGGACACAACCCCTGCCTCCATCCATACGCATTTCTTTTTTCCCGTTGGAACAATTCTCATCGATGTTCTCTTTTTTGTAGCTTGCATTTTATTTCCTCCTAATTATTTTCTATTTTTTTATCCTTTTTATTTGTTGACCTGATTAATAGCAAGGGCTATGCCACCATGTAACAGAATGAAAAAAAAGATTATAATCACCTGATATTTCTAATATTAATTTTTTAAAAGGTTGTAACAGGCTCCACAATCGCATGCCGGGCTGTCTAAAGATTCGGCAGATAATATTTACCATAAAATTAGAAAATGGGATAACCATCTGGTTATTAAGCAAATTAAGAGGATGCCGAAAAATAAGGCAGGATGCCGAAAATATTGACACTCATGCAGAGTTCTGGGCGAGGGCTATTGAAAGATGCCATCTGAGGAGTTCAAAACAGGTGAGACAAAAATCGGGGTGTTTAAAATCCGTATGCTCAATCCGAGTTGAGGAATACATAACGCAGCGCCGATCTCTGCAATGGGTTAAGCCGAATGTGTGGCCCAGTTCATGAAGGGCGGTCTTATTTCAGTCTGACCAAGACAAGATCTGGATTTGGTGGCTGGTCATAAAATTTGGGGTAAAGCCGGTGAAGAGAGATAATGGAGCATCGACCTTCAATTTGTGCCAATCCAAAAACAAACTTAAGGATGGGTACATACAGGTCCACGGGAGTAACGCCAATAAACCTCAGGGTGTCACTTGGACATTGTCGAAGGAGGTGCTTTAATATCAGTTTTGAATTATACTGACACCGGGTCTCATTATACGCATACTCAGGACTTTCCATTCTCGAATAAATCTCGCAGGCCAGACCACATCGGGCCGAGATAAATTCCGCAAGGTGCTCGAGTAAACTTTGGTCCACCGAACCGATAGCGCAAATGGTAACACATCTTGGCAAGGTGATTTAAGATTCCTTTTCGATATGATATTTTTCAATCTTATTGTAGAGGGTCTGCCGGTCAATTTCCAGCACACGGGCTGCTTTACTGATGTTCCAATCCGTTTCTTCCAAAATTTTTTTAATATGCATTTTTTCCATCAATTTTAATGATTTGGGCAATGCTTCAGTTCCCAGCTCCTTGCGTGAAAAGGGGAGATCCTCTGTTACGATTTCTGTGCCACGCCCGATAACCAGCGCCCTTTCGATAACATTTTCCAATTCTCTCACATTGCCGGGCCAGTCGTAATCCATTAACAATTTTATGGCGGAGGACGCGATTTTAACCGGTTCTTTATTCATTTCCAGACAATATCTGCGGATAAATGCCTTTACCAGCAGTGGGATATCTTCCTTGCGTTCCCTTAGCGGCGGTACGTGGATTGATATGACGTTCAATCGATAAAAAAGATCTTCACGAAATCGGTTTTCGGAAATCGCCTTCTTTAGGTCCTCGATTCGTGGCCGCCAGAATACGCACGTCTACTTTTATCTCTTCCTGACCGCCCAGACGTCTGAACTCTTTTTGCTGCAAAACCCTTAAAAGATCCACCTGTGTCTTTAGGCTGATATCACCGATTTCATCCAGAAAAAGTGTTCCCTTATCGGCCATTTCAAAGCGACCTTTTTTGGTATAATCGGCACCTGTAAAGGCGCCCTTTTCATATCCGAACAGTTCACTCTCCAACAGAGAATCGGGCAATGCCCCGCAACTCACCGCGATAAAAGGCATGTAACAGCGCTGACTGTTCCCGTGAATCGCCTGGGCGATCAGTTCTTTACCGGTGCCGCTTTCACCGGTGATGAGTACGGTGGAGTCGGTTGGCGCCACCTGGGAAATCAAATCATAAATCTTTTGCATGACATCGCTTTGGCCAATGATCTCATCATATTCTGATCTTTCTTCCAGTTTTTGGCGCAGTAAAATATTCTCCAGGACCAGTTCCCGGTGGGTGACAATTTTCTTGATCTGCATTTCGATCTCGTCAGGGGCGAAGGGCTTGACCAGATAATCAAAGGCCCCTTCCTTCATGGCCTGAACCGCGGTATCTACCGTGGCATAGGCTGTCATCATGAGTATCTCCGCCTCCGTATCCACGTCTTTTCCTTTAAGTCGTTGCAGGGTCTCAACCCCATCCATGCCCGGCATTTTCAGATCCAGCAAAATCACGTCCCAGTTCTTCTTCCGGGTCATGGCAATGGCTTCTTTGCCGCTTGCAGCCAGGCCGACCTCATAGCCTTCCTCCATCAGCCAGTCCTTAAGAGATTCTCGCATCGGGGCTTCATCATCAACAACAAGAATACGGGCCTTTTTGGTCATTGTCGGTTCCTTCCATTTTCAATGGTGAACGAAGTGAACTAAATTCAAAATAATGTATTACAATCATTCGTACGGCAGGCGAACCTTGAACGTACTCCCCTTGTCAAGTTCGCTTTCCACCGTTATTGTACCGTTGTGCTGGGTGATGATACCGTAGGCCACCGCAAGGCCGAGACCCACACCTTTGCCCTCTTCTTTGGTGGTAAAAAAGGGCTCAAAAATATTTTCCATGTCTTCCTCAGCAATGCCGCAGCCCGTATCGGAAATAACGACCTCTAATAACCCATTGACCGCGACGCTCCTATTGGCTGTTACCGTCAGGGTGTCTCCCTTTTGCATGGCTTCTGAAGCATTGTACATGAGGCTTAATAGGGCCTGCTGAATCTGCCTAAAATCGCCTTGGACTTTTGGTAAATTCGACTCAATGCTTTTTTTCAGTTGAATTTCTTTTATTTTCAGATCATGGGCAATAAGAGTCAGGGACCTTTCGATAATGTCTGCAATGCTGTGGCTTGAAATAGTGATTTTTGATTGACGGGAAAAAGCCAGAAGGTTTTTTACGATGTCCCCACACCGGGCTGTCTCTGATTCCATGGTAGTCAAATATCGGGAAATGTCCTCAAGTCTTTCAGGGGAGAAGCGATTCCGGGATATAAGCTTGATCATTAACCGGATATAGGTCAGAACCGCGGCAAGAGGATTGTTTATTTCATGGGCGATGGTAGCGGCTAATTTGCCCAGGGAGGCCAGCTTATCTTGTTGCATCAGAGCCTTTTTCCATTTGATATCTTTGGTAATATCCTTTGCCACTTCCACTACACTGACGAGTTCATTATTTTTAAAGAGAGGGTAACAGGATATTGAGTAGTAAATTTTTTGATTATCCTTATCCAGATGAATATGTGTCGCGCGGGCATGTTCGAGGGTTTCTTTAACCTCGACCAGTGGGCAGGGGTGTTGTTTCCCTGAGCAGGGTACGTCTTGATGATGCGAAATTGCGTAACAGTAACGACCAACAACCTTTTCCCTTTCAAAACCTAGTTTGGCCAGCAGAATATCATTAATGTCCAGAATTCGATAATTGAGGTCAATGATCATGACTTCGTCCTGGATCAGGTCATTTAGGACTAGCCGATACATGGTTTTTGTTTTTTCAAGTTCTTCGTTGGTCTCCTCCTGAACACTGGAAACGCCAACCTCCCAGAAAAGCCGGGCAGTGTGATGGTTAATGGCCCGGACGCTTTTTTTCTTTTTGGATATAATGTCAAAGAACACCGTATTATCGCCGGTCAGCTCGATAATAAGGTCGATATCATCCCTGTCAAAGAATTCATTATAATCATGGGTTATAAACAGACCTTTTTCTTTGGCTTTTAGAAAACCCGGAGCATCGTCATTGATGTCGGCCACGGCTACGATATTCGGTTTTAATTCAGCAAAGGCATGTTTTTCCATCAGCTCCAGTAAAATGCGGCAGCGGAAACCACCGCCCACGACGGCAATATTCATGGTGTTTCTCCAGTTTGAAACAGAATGATTTTCTGTTTTCGGAAGTGAGGTGTGTTTATTCTCATTTAGGTTATAAGAGATTATAAATATATAGCACATGTAAAATGGGAATGTAAATATCGAGTCTTTCCGGCAATCCAGACAAAATATTTGCAAAAAAAAAGACCTTTGAAAATACCTGCAACAGGCATTTTCAAAGGTCTCGCATTTTAATATGTATTTCCTTTATAGAGTCCCGCTTAAAGCGGGATGTTATATAAAATCGCAAAGCGATTTTATAATCAGGCGGCTTTTTCGATTTTTGCCGCACAGACCTTAAATTCGGGGATTTTGGCAACAGGATCAAAAGCCGAATTCGTTAAAATATTGGCCGAATTTTCGGCAAAATGAAACGGTACAAACAACAGACCTGGCTTTACCTTGTTGCTTATCCTGGCCGGCACCTCAATTTCGCCCCTGCGGGTGGCCAGCTTGACGGTGTCCCCGTTGATCACCGACAGGTTCGCGGCATCTTCAGGATGAATTTCTACATATCCGGTTTTTTGCTCGGTATCAAGATGCTCAGAAGCTCGGGTCATCGTACCGGTATGATAATGGGCGAACATACGGCCGGTGGTAAGAAAGTAGGGATACTCATTGTCGGGCATCTCGGCCGGATCGAGATACTCGATGGCATGAAACAGGCCTTTGCCTCTGGTAAATTGAGCGGCATGTAAAAACTGGGTTCCCGGATGGTCTGGGTTCGGACAGGGCCACTGCAATCCATTCAGTCCCAGCCTGCCATACGTCATGCCGGCGTAACTCGGGGTTACGGCAGTTATTTCCTTGAAGATGGCTTCCGGATCTGCATAATTCATCTCGTAACCCATGGCGGTGGACAGTTTAGAGATGATTTGCCAGTCGTCCAGTGCATTTCCGATGGGTTCAATGGCTTTATGGACTCGCATGCAACGGCGTTCGGTATTGGTATACGTGCCGTCCTTTTCGGCCACCGAAACCGCAGCAAAAACCACATCCGCTTTTTCTGCGGTTTCGGTGAGAAAAATGTCCTGACAAATCAGCAGGTCAAGTTTTTCCAGAGCCTTAACAAGATGGTGTTGATCGGGATCGCTCAGCATCGGATTCTCGCCGACCACATACAGCGCTTTGAGTTTGCCTTCGATCATGACCCGCACCATATCGGTGATAGTGTAGCCAATCTTGCCGGGCAACGCTTTGCCCCAGGCTTTGGCAAATTTTTCATTGTTGGCCTCAACCGCTACCGGCTGATAGGCTGGAAAAACATTGGGTAAGCCCCCCATGTCACAGGCACCCTGAACGTTGTTTTGACCTCTTAGAGGATTCACACCACCGCTTTTTACACCAACATTCCCGCAAAGCATGGCCAGATTGCAGCAGGATTTTACATTGTCAACGCCTGTGGTATGCTGTGTAATTCCCATGGCATAGAGAATTGAAGCCGGTGAGTTGGTGGCATACAGTTCGGCCATTTTTTCCAGGTCCGCCTGAGCAATACCGGTGATAGCTTCGGCCTTATCCGGCGTATAGGTTTCGACAACCGCTCTGAAAGCGTCGAATTCTTCGCACCTTTCCTCGATATAGCGTTTTGCATGCCAGTCATTTTTAAGAATGATATGCATCATACCATTGAGCATGGCCACATCGCTGCCAAGGCGCTGAGTCACGGCGACATCGGCGAAACGTGACAGCTGAATGTTTCTGGGATCGGCCACAATCAACTTGGCCCCTTTTTCCTTAGCCCTAAAGACACGCCGGGCAATAAGCGGATGACACGCCGTTGTGTTCGAACCCGTGATAAAGATACAGGCCGAATCCTCAATTTCGGCGATGGAATTGGTCATGGCGCCACTTCCAAATGCTGCGGCCAGACCGACCACAGTGGAAGAATGTCAGAGCCGGGCACAGTGATCCACATTATTGGTTCCGATCACTGCCCTGGCAAATTTTTGAACCAGGTAATTTTCTTCATTGGTAATTTTAGCGGAAGCAAGTACGCCGACGCTGTCCGGGCCGTGGGCCTCAATAATGGCCTTTA
>CAVPLW010000020.1:0-31746 GCA_963706295.1 uncultured delta proteobacterium
CAAAACATGAAAGGAGACTGTTATGATGAAGGGCAAAAACATTTTTTATCTTATCGTAATTATAGGGGTTTTAATATTTGTCGGTGCCTGTACAAGCACCAGTCTCAATGTCAAACCCATTGCCAAGTCGGAGAATCCTACCGATCAAATTAACCGTTTGGAAAATGACCTGGCCGCCGCATATAAGAACCAACTCAATGTTCTGGCCCCCACCTGGTTCGCAAAGGCCGAGTCATCACTTAGCCAGGCCAAAAAGGGCCTTGAGAAAGGAGAAGAGCTGTCCGAAATCCTAAACAACATAGCCGAGGGACAGGCCCAGCTTAAAAAAGCTGAAGAAATATCCCAGGTCACGCGAACCTCGCTGGCCGACGTGATTAAAAGTCGCGATCTTGCACGACAAGCAGGTGCTGCAAAATTAGGATATGATTATACCAGTGCTGAGCAAACATTTCTGAGTCTTACAGAAGCCATTGAAAAAGGTGACCTGGCATATGCTGAAAAACGTAAGGCCGGGCTTGCTGAAACCTTTCGCAGACTTGAAATGCGTGCCATTAAAGACGAAACTCTTGGAGAGGTACGAACACTTATCGAACGGGCCAAAAACAATAGAGTTGATAAAATAGCGCCCCGGTCTTTTAATATTGCCCAGAATAAACTGTCTGAAGCTGATGCGTTTATTACCCAACATCCTTACGAGAAAGAAATGATGCATCAAAAGGCCAACGAGGCTTTGTTCATGTCGCAGCGGATGTTTCAGGTCGCCGATCAGGGTGAAAAATTTAAAGACATGAAACCGGAAGAGACGACGCTTTGGATGGAAAAAATCTTGTACGAAATAACGGCCAAGCTTGCTGCAACGGACATGCGTAACCAGACTTATGAAATACAGGCAAAGAATATCGTCGGTTCAATTGATGCACTTCAGAAGGACCGTCAATTCATGTCTGACAAAGTCAAAACGCTCCAGTCGGAAATAGACACTAAAAATTCACAACTTGCAGATCTTCAGGGTAAGTCCCGGGAACAGCAAATTGTTCAGGAACGTCTGGCAGCTGAAAAGCGATTCAATGAATTGTTTATAGAAGTCCAAAATCTTTTTAGTTCGGATGAAGCGGAAGTCTACAAAAAAGGGGATTCACTGGTCATTCGTTTGAGAGCGATTCAATTCCCTGTGGGTAAAAGCGTTATCATGCCGGACAATTATCCCTTAATCAGTAAAATCCAGCAGTCGATCCGGACATTCGGTGAACCGGATGTGATCATTGAGGGTCATACGGACAGTACAGGCTCAAATGAACTTAACGAGCTTTTATCCCAGCAAAGGGCCGAGAGTGTCCGCCAGTATCTATTGGCAAACAAGACATTGTCATATGACCGAATCGTTGCGGTGGGCTACGGTTCTTCAAAACCTTTGGCTTCCAATGCAACAGAAGAAGGCCGTGCCGTCAACCGGCGGATCGATGTCATTATTAAGCCCCAAGCCCAGTCCGGTGGGAGTTAAGCCTCTGTCTTCCGGGGTCGGACCGAGATAATATACTTAAAATACACATAAAATTATAATATTGAGGGGGGAAATTAAGGGCTTAGAGTGACGATTTTCATACTAAAAAGACGGTTTTAAGGTCAATCGCATAAATTTAGCGAAAATTCATTTTCTGCTCTCAATTGACTTCTAAAAGCTCCCCAGTAATAACATCGCTTTTTGCTACCATATATTGTGTTATTTAGTTCTTGACATACAAAATATATAATTTTATACGATTATTAAGTCACCATTCTTTTAGCATTTAATTTAAAAAAAGTGGTTTGCCATGAAACCTACATTGCTCGATAACGGAGGGAGGCGATTAGGTTTAGATAGGCGACAATTCTCTTATAATTTACTGAAGTGTCATGATTGTTACAAGGTTAACCCAATAATACACGATAGCTATAAACTACAAAGGCGTCATTTTCATTTTTGTAAGATAGCAGATTCCTGCCTTTAACATTGAAAAATTGAAGCCCAAAATTTATTACGATTTCGCTTTGAAATCTTCAAAATCCAAAACCTGCGATCACTGCTTTAAAACAAATGTATAATGTCCCAAAAAACCATGCCATATCATTTGTTGAATAGGGGCAAATCCATTAATCAGGGTTTGCCCTTTTCAGTTGTCAACGCACAAATCAAAAAATTAACCTTAAATATCGGGTGGTGTAATATGAAAAAAAATCTGTTAATCATTTTCGTTTGTGTGTCTGGCGTTCTTTTTTTCTGCTCGCGTTTATAGTGCTGAAGGGCTTTATGTGAGTGGTAATATTGGCTTTGCCATGGCAAGTGATTCCGATTTAACCGATTCGACTGTCCCAGGCATTACGGTCAATACTGAATTTGATACTGGATTAGCACTTGGTGCAGCCCTAGGATATGATTTTAACAGATTTAGAGTGGAAGGGGAAATATCTTATCAAAAAAATGACATTGACAAAATAGGTGCGCAGGGAACTCTTTTTGATCCAACTGGAGATGCAGTAGCTCTTTCATTCTTAATTAATGGGTATTATGATTTTGTCAACAGTAGTGCATTTACCCCATATATAGGTGCTGGTTTAGGATTTGCTCAAGTCGAGTTTAATGATCTCGATATCTCAAGATCAGGCTTTCCTGGTTCAAGTGACGAGGATACAGTATTTGCATATCAGATAGGAATAGGAGTAGGATATGCTGTAACCGAAAAAATTACTATCGATGTAAAATATCGTTACTTTGGCACAGAAGATTCCGAATACGATACTACAGAAGCAGAATTTGCTAGCAACAATTTTCTTTTTGGGCTGAGGGTTAATTTTTAAAGCATCTGCTCAAAAATAAAAGCTAAAGACCGGGCAGAATGGTTACTTTGTCTTTGGTTTTATAACTAGACCACTGACTCCATCTTCTTCGTTATCAAAGCCTTGCAGTAGAAGACTACGGCTTCGCCTTTGATGCCTCAAATCTGAAGCATCCTCGATTTGTCCGCCTTGGGAGGACTTTCGCTCAATTAGGGTAATACATTTATATGTTACGTCAAACAAGCCAATAATGAAAAACTAATGACCAACTATTCCCGACACATAACCGACGATGGAGGCAAAAAAATCGAGAAGTTTATCGAACCAGTCGTTTTCATATTTATGAGCTGATGTTATAGGGGATCGTTCTATCGCCGGTCCCTTTTTAAGGCGTAGATCCGTATCTTCAATAGATGCCACTCTTTTTTGTTTTTCGCTATCAATGGGTTGTTGCTCCTTAATGACGGATGTCTGTTCCTTTGCATCGACTTCAGGGCTTTTTTCAGCTTCCATCAAGTGAATCGATTCCTGTTTTTTAATTTCCGGGCGATCTTCTGTCGAATCGGCCTTTGCTGATTTTATGTAGATGGAATGCCATGTATTGAAAAGTTCTGTCTGAAATTTTGACCGGATTTCAGGTTTTAAATTGTCAATATTCCAAAGCATGTTTTTGTATTTAAGGCGGTTAGAAACAGATATACAATAAATATTATCAGCGATTTTCGTGTAGCTTGATCGGAGTTCATCCAAAGACAGATTTTTTATGTTCTCATCATCGGCATATTCAGATACAATGTGTTTCATATTTTCCAGGCAACCCTTTTCGTTAAACATTTGATCTTGCACTCCTTCCTGTTGGCATTATCTTTGGTTTTGATGTTTTTGATTTTCGGTTAGCGTCGATTGTTGTTAAATGTCAGCTTTTCCTACAACAGTTAGAGGAAAAAAACAATACGCTGTTAACCCGGTATTATTTTTTTCCAATGGTCTGCCAAATTTGACGATATTTTATTTTTCTGGTATTTATTAATAAATTTTATAAGACAACAATTTCATTCAACCCATAAATTAAAACTCACCTAAAAGGAGGACAAAATGGCTGTTAAAATTTTCATTAAGCGAATCGTGCCGGAAGAAAAAGCCAAAGAGGTCATACCCTTTTTCAGGGAAATCAGATCCCTGGCCACAAATCATTCCGGTTATATTTCCGGTGAAACTTTAAGAAGCATGGACCGGCCCGATCTGTTTCTGGTGATCAGTACGTGGCATTCTTCCGAAGACTGGAAAGAATGGTTGGCCAGTAAGGATCGACAAAAAATTCAAGACAAGATCGATGCTTTGCTTGGAGGAAAAACCGAATACGAAATGTTTCACTACGGATTTTCAGAGTAGACGGTTGTTGAAATCTTCTTTCGGAAAAATTTTGCCCGGGTTGAGAATCATATTTGGATCAAAGACCTTTTTGATTTCAGTAATAAATTTATATCTCAATTTGTATAAAAATTATGAAAATGCATAATAAATCAAACACATAATATATTTTTCCCATTTTATTTTCGATAAATTAGGGCTTAACAAAAATGATGTATTACGGCCTCAAGCTCTTTTATCGGAATTTGGTCCACAAAGGCATTTCCGATCTCATTGAGCAATACAAAATATATGCGGTCTCCTTTTCGTTTTTTATCCTTTTTAAGGGCATCGAGTATTGATTTTCCTTCAGCTTGGATTCTGACAGGAAGCCCGATCTTCTGAAGCAGTGTTTCAATCCTTTCGGCGTCTTTGGCCGAAAGACGGCCTCTTTTTACGGAAAGCTGTGATGCTACGACCATACCGGCGCTGACGGCTTCACCGTGAGGAACACCGGTTGTTTTTTCAAAAGCATGCCCGAAGGTATGTCCAAAATTCAGTTTGCGGCGTTCTCCTTTTTCCAATTCATCCTGGTTTACAATGGCGGATTTAATGATGATGGAATCATAAACCAGTTTTCCGATGACGTCCTTATCAAGTGCTAAAGCTTCTTGATAGTGTGCTTCAAGATAAGCAAAGAGGTGTCTATCTCCAATGACGGCATGTTTTACGATCTCTGCCAGGCCGCACAAAACTTCTTTTTCAGGAAGGGTGTTCAGAAGATTAAGATCACAGATCACAAATTCGGGCTGGTTGAAAACCCCGATCATATTTTTATAGTTTTTGAAGTTGACGCCGTTTTTGCCGCCAACACTGGCATCGACCTGTGAAAGGAGGGTTGAAGAGACAAAACCGAACCTTACGCCCCGCAAATAGGTTGAAGCAACAAAACCTGCAATATCGCAAACAATGCCGCCGCCGATGCCGACAATGAATGTTGAGCGGTCAGCCCCGACGGCCACCAGTTTTTCGTAGATATCCCGGACCGTATCGAGGTTTTTTATTTTCTCGCCGGTTTCAATGGTAATGACGGGATGCGGCGGGAAGTCATTCTCATAAAATTGCGTTACATTTTTGTCGGTGATGAACACTACATTTTCTGATGGAATGTAATTCCCTAAATTCCGGAGGATCTCACCCACGTGTATTAAGGAATCACCGGTGCTGCCGTGAATTTCAAGGGTTTTCATTTAAGGCTCCTGTTTTGTCGATAGTATTACCCTTCTTTATTATCAAAATGAATGAAAAGGGCAATAACAAATCGAATCCACTCAATTGTGTCATTGGCATCCAAAATAATTTTATATCTACTAAACAGGTCGTTTGATAAGAAATTGCTGAATACGAAGATTCGATATTGTTGGAGTATTGGAAATCTTGCTTTATCCACTACTCCATCACTCCAGGGACCCTATGACATTGTATTTAATTCCAATTGAAAAACAGTTCTTGACATAACCAAAACAATACAGTAGAAAATTTTAAAATTATTTGATGAGGAAGTCGATTGATGAACAACCGTTGTGTTTTTAGATTAAATAATGCCTTTGGGCGCTTCTTTTTTATCTTTAGAAGCGTCCATCCGGATCGTTAACGCTTCAGGTTAAACACCCCGGATGGACCAGCATCGGTCTGTCCGGGGTTTATTTTTTTAGTAAAGCCCCGGGAATTGATTCTCGGGGCTTTTTTTATGAATTCGTTAAAAGGAGGAATACCATGATTCTCGTGTTGGAAAAGGAGATCACCCAAGACCAGAAGAACAATATCCGAAGTATACTGTTCAGTGAAGGGTATATTGTTCGTGAAATGTCTGAGGCCGGACAGAACATCATCGGGGCTGTCGGCAAAGGAGATAAAAAGGCCGGTTTTTTTGAAGCGCTTCCCGGTGTCGCCAAGGTGGTATCGATTTCGACATCTTTCAAACTGGTCAGCCGGCAACTGCATACCGAAAACACCCGGGTCCAGGTGGGTGATGTGGTTGTGGGGGGAGAGCGTATCACCGTTATCGCCGGTCCGTGTGCTATCGAGAGCAGGGATCAGGCCATGACCATTGCCAGGGAGGTCAAAAGATACGGCGCCGTTCTGTTTCGCGGCGGGGCTTTTAAACCCAGAACTTCTCCATATTCGTTTCAGGGCCTTCAGGAAGAGGGGCTAAAAATTCTAGCCGAAGTTCGGGAGGTTACAGGCCTTGGTGTTGTGACGGAAATTACCTCGCCGGCCCAGGCGGACATGATGATGAAGTATGTCGATGTCGTCCAGGTCGGGGCACGGAACATGCAAAACTTCGAACTGTTAAAATGTGTCGGCCGCATTGGAAAACCGGTGGTTCTTAAAAGGGGACTGTCTTCTACCATTGAGGAATGGCTGATGTCGGCGGAGTATATCCTTTCAGAAGGCAACGACAACGTCATCCTGTGTGAACGGGGAATACGAACCTTTGAACCTTATACACGTAACACCCTCGATCTCTCGGCCATTCCCGTGCTCAAGACACTCACCCATCTGCCTGTGATCATCGATCCCAGTCATGCCACCGGCATACGGGAGAAAGTCAGCCCCATGGCACGGGCTGCCATCGCTGCCGGTGCAGACGGATTGATGATAGAGGTGCATCACGATCCGGACCATGCCCTTTCCGACGGGGCCCAGAGCCTTTATCCAAAACAGTTCGGCCAACTGATGCGCGACCTTTATGTGATCGCACCGGTTGTTGGAAAACAGATCGATTTTGACTATCTGGATAAAGCCAAAGCCGTCGACTTTTTAAGTCGAACCAACGGTTCGGGAATTCAAAGGGCTGCCTTTTTAGGAGAAATGGGGACATTCAGTCATAAGGCCTGTACGCAGTATTTTGGGAGTCAGGTGGCCGGTGTGCCTGCACCGTCATTTAAGGCGATTTTTGAGGCGGTAAAGACCGGGGAGGTCGATTTTGGTGTGGTACCGGTGGAGAATTCTCTCTCAGGGAGCATTCATGAGAACTACGATTTTTTGCTGGAATACGATTTGAAAATTATCGGCGAAATTAAGCTTCGCATCATCCACCATCTGATTGGTCATCCCGGTACCAAGCTCGACGGCATCAAACGGGTCCTTTCTCCCCCCCTGATTTTTCAACAGTGCCGCCAGTTTCTCGAGCAGCATCCTGACTGGGAACTGGTGCCGGTGAAAGACACCGCCGGTGCGGTAAAAGAAATCAGTACAACCAAGAATCCGGGCGATGTCGCTATTGCAAGCAAAGAGGCTGCGGATATTCACGGGATGGCGGTCATTGAGGAAGGTGTCGAGACCAACCCTCGAAATTACACACGGTTTGTCATTATCGGGGCCCAACCATTGGATAAAGGACCGCGTCGTAAAACGTCTCTCATCTTTTCTACCGGGAATCAGCCGGGTGCGCTTTACGAGGTTTTGAAAATATTTGCCGAAAACAGCATCAACATGGTGAAACTGGAGTCGCGGCCCATTCATGGAAAACCCTGGGAGTACATGTTTTATGTCGATATCGAGACGGATTCCAAGTCGGAAACCTTTAAACCGGTGCTCGATCTGTTGAACGAAAAAACCGACTATCTTAAGATTCTGGGGAGTTATTAAAACCCTGATTGATCGCAAACAGAACGGGGAATATAATTTTTAAATCCGATGTTGACAATTTAATGACTGGTAGTTAAGATTTCTTTTAATTTTTTGAAAGTTGACTTTTTTCATTAATCATCGACGAAAGGAGATAGGCATGTTACGAAAAGCGACATATAAACTGCGCGTTACCCGGAGGGAATCCCTTCATGTTCATGATGAGTTCGACCACCAGCTCATGCTTGTTGAATTGGAAGGCACTCCGCTTCACTATGAAGTTGGTGTTGCCGGTGAATTTGTTTCCCGCCGCAGTGTCAACTTCCATGACCGCACTGCCGGCAGCGGCAATATGCAGGGGTATGCCGTCACCAATTTCCAGTATGGCTCGGTCTACAGCAAGTTTGAAGGTCATCGTGACGGGAAAAGCAAGCTCACCAAAGGTACGTGGGAGACCTATAAGGGAACGGGCAAGCTGGACGACATCAAAGGCAAGGGCACGTTTAAAGTGACCTCAGGGGATCAACCCGGTGAGTTCGTTCTCGACATGGAAGGAAAGTATGAACTCTGATTGAAACAGAGACCGTTGTCAATTTTGAAAGTCAATAAAGAAGCCGGACTAATCTCCGGCTTTTTTTATGGCCATGTGCTCCTGTGCAAGCTCAATATAGTGTTCGGCGGTTTGTTTGCGTTTTTCGACGGTTGTTTTCGAAAGCTCCTTTTTTAATTCAGCAGGAATACCGGCCACAAGATGATACGGTCCAACCACCTGTCCGTGTTTCACCACCGAGCCGGCAGCCACAACAGCGCCGGTTTTGATCCATGCGCCGCTGAGAACAACTGCATTAATGCCGATAAGACAGTTGTCTTCCACAATACAACCGTGAACAACCGCATTATGTCCCACCGTGACACGGTTTCCGATAACTGCGGGTTTATCATGATCTGTATGTATGGTGCAGTTGTCCTGGATATTGGTGCTTTCGCCGATGGTTATCGGGGCCAAATCTCCTCTTAACACCGTGCCATACCAGATGCTGGAATTGTCTTTTATGTTAACATCTCCAATGACCATGGCTGTCGGCGCGATAAAGACATTTTTTCCAATGATCGGTTTGCGGCCTTTATGGCGTAATTTATCTAACTGATTATTCCGGTTTTCAAAGTTCAAAGTTTAGGATTGAATGTTCCGAATAAAAATTTGATCAAATCCAAATTAGCCCTAACTGTCATTTTATGGAATTCCTATGCACTAGCATTCACGAATTTTCGGATTCAAAGTGTACCTAATCGTATTACCCAGAGTTATATTTTAAAGCTTTCGGATATTCCTGCATACTTTTTGCGCAGCTTCGGTTTTTCTATCTTTCCGGTGGGGTTGCGCGGAACATCGCCGAAAATGATCCTTCGGGGTCTTTTGTATCTGGGAAGCGTCTGGCAAAACGCTTCGATTTCTTCTTCGGTGAGTTCCTCACCGGCCTTTACCTGGATAACGGCGGTGGCGATTTCCCCCAACCGCAGACTGGGAAGGCCAATCACCGCAACATCGTGAATTTTAGGATGTGCCTGTAGAAAATCCTCAATTTCAACGGGATATATGTTTTCCCCGCCGGTGATGATAACGTCTTTTTTCCGGTCCACCAGCCAGATAAATCCATCTTCATCCTGCCGGGCGACATCTCCTGTTAACAGCCATCCATCGACCAGCGTTTCTCGTGTGGCTTCAGGGTTTTTATAATATTCTTTCATGACACCGGGTCCTTTGACCATCAACTCACCGGGTTGTCCCTTGACAACAGGATTCAGCCGGTCGTCTACAATCTGGATTTCCCAGTCAAAGCCGGGCAGACCTATGGCGCCGACCTTGTGCATGTTTTCCATTCCCAGATGGACGCATCCCGGGCCGGTGCATTCGGTCAGACCATAGTTGGTATCGTACTGATGATGGGGAAAGATTCTTTTCCATTCCTTAATTAGAGTGGGGGGTACGGGCTGGGCTCCGATATGCATCAGTCGCCACTGATCCAGGGTGTAGTCTTTGAGCTTCATTTCTCCGCTCTGGATCGCAAATAGGATATCAAGCGCCCAGGGGACCAGCAGCCACACCACTGTCACTTTTTCCTCGGAAATGGCTTCCATGATCCATTTGGGTTTGATTCCCTTGAGGATGACACTCCGGGCCCCGACTATGAAATTTCCGAACCAGTGCATTTTTGCGCCGGTGTGATACAACGGTGGGATACATAGGAAGTTATCTTCATGGGTCTGGTTATGATGCAGATTTTCCAAGAAACAGGAAAATTCTAGATTTCTATGGGTCAAAAGGGTTGCCTTGGGCGTACCTGTGGTACCGGAAGTAAAATACAGCGCTGCTTCATCTGTGATCTTAATTTCAACTTTAGGATCGATGGGGGGGGCGGCTTCAAGCATGTCCTGATAGGGTAGTGCATAAGAGGGGGTTAGTTCCTTCGGGCCGACAAAGATATACGTCTCTACAAAATCGTCCAGATCTTCTTTAACTGCGTTAATGCGCTCAATAAATTCTTCACCAAAGATGAAGGCCTTGGCTTCGGCGATTTGAGCACAATGTCGGATGGTCTTTGCCACAAAACGAAAGTTGAGAGGAACGGCCCAGGCGCCGGTGCGAAGGATTCCGAAATAGATGGGCAACCACTCGATACAATTGGTCATCAAATGGACGACCCGGTCACCTTTTCTAATTCCCCGGGCAATAAGACTCTGGGCCATCTGATTGGCCTGGTCGTCGAATGCTTTCCAAGTTATTTCCTGACGCCGGTTTTTTTCCGGTTCTCTTTCGATAAGCGCTGTTTCAGACCCATACATACGAGCATTTCGGGCCAGTATCTCTGTAATCAGCATATATATTCCTTTCAATTTTTCTCCGAGTGGATATCAAACCTGTATTGGTTGGTCAAGATCCTAGAAGCCATCTCAAAAAAATCTTTTGGCCCCAACATCTTCGTTATATGTCGCTTGCGAAAAAATAATCCTCTGGAATATTCAAGGAATATGGCATCAGGGGTGACATTTTTTTACTATAAACTCAAATGTTGCCCCCCATTGTTTTCAGCAACGTTGATGAAACGCAGCAGGCTGGGGAAATTAATAAATGTAATATCATACAGATGCAATGGTTAAAGAGAAAAAAGCAGCATGCGTTCCAATAAGGCATGATTGTTGCATGTATCTGTTACCGTTACGAAATCTTTTTTGTTGAAAGGTCATTAAATGGATATCTATGTTGCCAGACAGCCCATATTCGACATAAAGAAATGCATATTTGGCTACGAACTTCTTTTCAGGGCCGACATGGCCAACTTTTTTCCTGAAATCGAAGGAGATTCTGCGACTTCCAAGCTGCTTTCCAACAGTTTTTTTAACATTGGCATTGAAAAAATTGCCGGGTCCAATCTGGCCTTCATCAATTTCACCCAGGAACTCTTACTCAGACAGCTTCCCCTAATGTTTTCCCAGGACAGGCTTGTGGTGGAAATTTTGGAAAATGTACAACCAGAAAGAGACGTTATTGAGGCCTGCCAGGAGATTGCCCTTAACGGATATATCATTGTGCTGGATGATTTCTTTTACAAACCGAGTTTGGAGCCGTTAATTGAAGTTGCCGATATTATAAAAATTGATGTCAAAGCAACGCCTTTGGAGGAGGTCGGAGGCCTTGTCAAAAAAATGACGGAAAGAGGTGTCGATCTTTTGGCTGAAAAAGTGGAAACCTACGACGAATTCAACAAAGCCCTTGAAATGGGATTTCGTTATTTTCAGGGTTTCTTTTTCAGCAAACCGGAAGTTTTGAGAGGCAAGGAAATTTCTACGCCCCAGATGCAGCTTTTGGAAATTATGGCTGAGGTCAACAAAGAGGATTTTGAATTTAACAGGCTGGAAAAGATGATCGTCCGTGATGCGTCCATATCCTATAAACTTATGCGTTTGATCAATTCAGCATACTATAAGAGAGCGAAAGAAATCTCTTCCATTCGGCAAGCTATTGTCATGATCGGCGAGGCTGGAATCAGACGCTTTTTATCCCTGATTTCCATGGCGGGTTTGGCCGGCAATAAACCGGATGAATTGATAAGGGTTTCTCTTGTCAGGGCTAAATTCTGTGAATTTCTTGGAAATCATCCCGGCAGCAGTGCTGAATCGTCTGAATTGTTCACATTGGGCCTATTTTCTCTGATAGATGCGATCATGGATGATTCCATGGAAAATCTTATGTCACAGATTCCATTATCCGGCAATATAAAAGAAGTTCTCATATCCAGAACCGGCGACTTAAGCGGCTATCTGAGCCTGGTAGAATCCTATGAAAAGGGCGACTGGGGGGAGATCGAGGAAGCTACAAACATTATCGGTATAAAACAAGACGACCTTCCTCGCCAATATATGGAATCTTTGAGTTGGGCGGATAGCCTTAACGTCCTCCAATAGATACTGTCCATCCATAATCTGTTTTATAGTTCGTTTCATTCATTAACATTGCGGGTGTCTTTGTCAGTTCTTGACACAAACCCATTCCCATTATACTAATACTTCATTCCTTAAAATTTAAATTCATCCCTCTTAAATGCACATTTGGAGGACCGCATAAAGTGATACCCTTTAATTGGTGCTCACCTCGATACTTGCCGGACTTTTTCCCGTTAAAAAATAAATTTATGAAAAGCTACAGTTTTAGAAGCGGAAAAAGCTTGGACTGGCGGTGTGAGCAGAAAACCCGGGCATGCCGGGAAAGTGCTCTAAAATGCCTAAAATTGTTTAAGGAATTTCCTCTTTATTTTATCGGGAATGATGAAACGTACTTGAAAGAGACAATATCGATATGGGAAAGTTGAGAATATTCGCGTCAGGTCGATCACAGCACACCCGGACCCAGGCTCGAGGCAAGTTGTTTGCGGAAATGATGACCCGGGTTCTGAATCACGATGGATACCGTGTCGACCACATCCTGCACTCAGATCCCGCTCAAATGGAAATTGACGTCCAAGGGAAACACAGGGAAACAGGTTTTCCGTTTTATGCAGCCTGCAGGTTTTCTGAAACACCCATGCCGGAACGTGATCTTCAGGCTTTTTTCGGCAGATATATGATAAAATGGCACACGGATAGACGGTGTCACGGCCTTTTCATCGTCTTGCCCGGTCTTGACGGTGCGGCCATAAAATTTTATCGAGAGCACATAAAAAATAATACCCATGTTACAACCTTTTTATACGATGAAGACGATGCTCGGAAAGCGATTTCAGAAATGCCGGGGCATGTGAGTCCGGACCGGATTGCCGGTCGAATACCTCCGGATATAGGGAAACCCGGTGAGGGCATTCTGCTTTATACAGAAAAAGGCGTGTTTTGGGCCTACCCCATTATTTCACACGGGGAGAAAACACCGGATAAAATCGCACTCTTTGACGGCAAAGGTGAATTGATATCTGATCGATCCATCATCGGCTATCTGGCAAAACTGGATCCCGCAATAGCAAATTTTGACAACATTTCTGCAGGCAAGACAGGTCCGCTTCAGCCGGGCCTGTTCCAGGATGCAGATCCAATTGTCGAAGTGAATGGAAGTTCATCCTGTTTTGAGTACCAATTCCCCGCATCCCCCCGATACTTTGTGGGCAGAAAATCCCTTTTCAGCACGCTTGATTCGTTTTCCGGTCAAGTCATCCATAACCAGACCACACATCGCGGTATTGTATTCGAGGGGCCCACTGGCTGGGGAAAAAGTTCAATGGTGCTGGCGAGCGTGGCACATTTGCAAAAGATGGGGCACTTTGCAGTTGCCGTAGATTGCCGAACAGCGTCATCATCAACGTTCATTCCGCGTGTCATAGAATATACCGTGGGGAAATTCGGGGATCTTGATGGACGGATCGTCGAAACAAATCAAAAGAAGAAAATATCAGGATTTGACAGTGCTGTAAGCATAATTCTCGACACCGGTCAAATTCTTGAATCCCAAAACAAACTGCTCTTCATCTTTTTCGACCAGTTTGAAAATATTCTCTTTCTACCAGATGTACTGAATCAGATTAAAAACCTTTTTCTGAAAATCGTCGAAAAACAAACAAATGTTATTCTGGGCTTCACGTCGAGCCAAGCATTTTCTAATAAACAACTTGATGCTGTTGCCGATGAATGCCGAAAAATGATTCTGACCACTTTTTCCAAGGCTGAAATAGGTATGCTTTTAAAAAAGCTTGGTAAAGAATTGGATGAGACCTTAACAAAAGGCCTTCAATCTTTTCTTGTAAAATTTTCAAAAGGTTATCCCTGGCTTCTGAAAATACTTTGCTTTCATGTAATGGTTGCGCGTCAATCCGGTATTCCACAGTCTGATATTCCAGGGATTTTGATAGGCATTGAAGAACTGTTCCAGCAGGAATTGCAATACCTATCAGACACGGAACAAGCCACATTACATCAAATTGCCAAATCAATCCCAGGGCAGCCGTCGGCGCCTTTGGAAATATTTGATCCCAAGGCCGTTCAAAAATTGATCCATCAGGGACTGATCAATAGAATCGGCAATATCGTGGACATTTCATGGAGTATTTTTCGCGGCTATTTGAATACCGGCGATTTACCCTTTCATGACCGTTATCTTCTTAACACGGCCGTAGGACAGGTCTTCCATGCGTTAAAGATTCTCCATGCCGCCGAAGGCATTCTTGATGTTTCCGGATTTAAAAATCAAATCAGCTTATCTGAACTCGCGTTTTATGGCCTCGCAAAGGATATGGATCTGCTCGGACTCGTGAGATTTGGTCAAGGCACGGTTCTCCTGCAACTTAACATGTCTGATACCAACCAGGAGATGGAGGCTTTGTTGAGAAATCACCTGCGGAACCGGTTACATAAAAATCGTTTGGTTTCAGAGATCTTAAAAGCCCTCAAAGACAATCAGGGGCTGAAAATGGTCGATATTTCCAGCCGTCTTGAGTCCTTGTCCCCCTTTATTAAGATGACGAGACGTGCCTGGTTAAAACACGCTAGCATTTTGGCTGAGTGGCTGGATGCTGCCGACCTGGCGCTTTTGAACAAAAAAGACAAAACCCTCATTTACTTTGATCCGGCAACAGACATTCGCGAACGCGACCTTTTTCTCCCTACAAGACGGGGAGGCAAAACACCGAGAATTCAATATGCGCCTGTTGAAATCATTGCCATACGCCTTGTTCATGCCCTTCAAGAGGATGGCAGGGTGAATTGGACAGGACTTCATAAAAGTACGATTTTTAGAGCTCTGGCAACATTGGAGGATCTGGGGTTCATTCTTAGAAAGTCGCCATTGATAAAAGTGTTGCCAAGAGCAAAAGCCTTTGTGGAAAATCCGAATAACCGCCCATTTTTGTTTGCAGAAGGCGCTTTGCAGCTGGCTTCGTTTTCTGTGTTCATAGAAATCCTTAAATCAAAACAGATTAAAGGAGGCACTCTTTTAGAACTTGGCCATGAACTACAGGAGAAGATAGGGGAAAACTGGAAGGAAAGCACTTCGGAAACCATTGCTAAGATTATGCTGGATTGGGCTCGCCATACCAATCTTGCTCCGGGTATTTTTGCAAAGATTCGAAAAGGACCGATCAAAGGCTGGAAAAAAAAGGAAGACGCTCAGATGTCGCTTTTTTAGGTAGTGTCCACCCATAAATGGTCTTTTTGCCCAATCTCTGCGCTTGCCCTGTGAAATGCGGAGCCTATTTCTCTGGGGTTATGCTCAAAAAATAATCCTCGGAATATTAAACATATGCCTGCGGTTATTTTTTTTCGCATGCCTTGACATTGAACAAAAATCCTCATTTCTATATGGACACTATATAACTCAAATACCGGCAATGAAAAGTCTTCAAGCTATTAGGGGTTCAAAAATTTGATTATTTTCGATGGGACATATCGCTTGGAGCGGCGAGAAGATAAATCTTCAAAGGCTGACTGTAACAGGTCCTGCTCATGGCGATTGAGACTGTTCGATTTTTCCATAAGCCACCCGGATGTGAAGCATCTCAGACCTTATGCCGTTGTGGCCACCCAAACCGGAGAAGGTATTTTTAAAACCACTTGCGCCGAAAGCCTGGGCAAACGGATATGCAGGGACTTTGATCTGGAAATCGACGAAATTTTCTGGATCGAGCATTATCCGGATGAACCGGCGTTGTATGTCGCAATATTTAAGCCAAAGTCTTATTTTGGTAATGAAATATTTTATGCCGTTGATTGGCGGCCCATAAGACCCAATGAACTCCAAGTGATTCAGCCTTTTATCCCGGAGATCGAAAATTTTCGGTGCACGTAATCCATCCCTACAAGTTAGTTCGCTTCGCTCACAATTGGAATAATGGAATAATGGAGTAATGGTCCCGGTGAAATAGAAGAAAGTTTCACTGGATAAAAATGATGGGGTTGAAGGAGTTTTTTACAATTAAAATGGTTTATTTCCACCTAACTCCTAATATTACAATATTTCACCATTCCATTCTTCCATATTCGGGGCGCTTAACAACAATTTTGCCTTGCTATTAAGGCATATAGTGGATATTATTTATCCACTGGATTGAGTAGAATCAACCCGGTGGATACAAATTATCCATCGAAAGTTAAAAGTGCCTAAAGTGAACGAAAGTGCCTAAAGTTAAGGAATTCTATCAATTTTAATTATAATTAATCGTGCTGAAAGCGCGTTCTTCAATTTTAGCTCACTTCAAACTTTAGCTCACTTTAGGCATTTCAAACTTCAAATTTATTGACCTCAGTTTATACCGGATAGTGTACAGATATCAATATGTCATCGTATTTATGAATTAGAGCACTAAGTAGTGGCATTGGATTTGCTTAATAAATACCATCATGAAGGTTAGAAATACACATAATCGATTTTGGACCGGTGTGCCTCCTTGGTTATTTATCGGCGCGGTGGTGGTTTTATTTCCGATTTTTGCGTTTATGACCATACAGAACATAAACCGCCAGAATCGAAACAGCACACGACTTTTGCTGGAAAAAGGTGCGGCCCTGATCCGGTCTTTTGAGGCAGGAACACGAACAGGATTGGGGATGAGCTGGAATGAATTCCAGCTTCAGAAACTTCTTACCGAGACTGCCCAGCAGTCCGATATTCGATACCTTTTGGTCACCGATGTAAACGGAACCGTTCTCGCCCATGATAACCCCAGATATATTGGTCAAAACCATGGAAGAGGATTAAACCTCAACAAAATCTCACACCTTAAAACGGTTCAGTGGCGAATTGTCCGTAATCCTGACGGTAAAAAACTATTTGAGGTTTTTAGTAAATTTTCACCTGTGGAAGGAGGACCGGACATGGTGCCCGGCCGTATGATGATGCACATGTGGTTTCAACGGGGAATGAATGAAAGAATAGACATTCCTCCTTCCAGCCCGATTATCTTCGTGGGACTTGACATGACGTCAATTGACGATGCCATTCGGACGGATACCCGACATGCCGTTATAATGGGCATTATCCTTCTTTTGGTCGGATTTGCCGGTATCGCTCTGCTCTTTTTAGCGCAAAGTTATCGGGTTACAAAGATGTCTCTTTCCAGAATAAAGGCTTTTTCAGACAATCTGGTGGCAAATATGCCCATCGGCCTCGTTGCGCTGGATGACAATCAGAGGATAACCTCCTTGAACAATGTGGCTGGATCTGTTTTAAAGCTTTTGCCCGATGAAGTGATTGGAGAAAATGCTGAAAAGGTACTTCCGGCTGAGCTATGGCACTTGCTGAAAAATCTAAATGTGGAAAAAGGTGTTGTGGAAAAAGAGATCGATTGTACCGTGCAGAAAGGAGAGGTAATTCCTCTGGAAGTCAGCGCCACGTTACTCAATGATGAAGACGGAACGTTTCTTGGATATGTGGTTCTGTTTAAAGATCTCAGTGAAGTTCGCTCTTTAAGAAAAGAGATTGCACGGAGTCAACGCCTTGCATCAGTGGGTAGGCTGGCAGCAGGTGTTTCTCATGAGATCCGTAATCCTTTAAGTTCAATTAAAGGTTTTGCGACGTATTTCAAAGAAAGATATTATGATGTACCTGAAAATCAACAGATCTCAAACCTCATGATTCAAGAGGTTGACCGGTTGAACAGAGTTGTGAGTCAGCTCCATGAGTTTGCCAGACCCATAACCGTTTCGAAAAAATCGATTCAAATTAAAGCGTTTTTAAAGGACTCTCTCAAGCTGGTTGAAAGGCAAGCATCGGAAGCAAACATAAGCATTAGAACCGACTTTGATCTTGAAAAAGACGAGATTTTATTTGATTCGGACAGAATCAACCAGGTGCTTCTGAACCTTTACTTAAATGCCATTGAATCCATGGATAATGGCGGGAGTCTGACCGTTACACTTGCCAAAAATTCGAAAAAAAATGGGATAGAGATCAAGGTGTCGGATACCGGAACAGGTATCACGGAAAACGATCTCTCCCACATCTTTGATCCCTATTTTACCACCAAAGCATCCGGCACCGGTCTTGGGTTGGCCATCGCTCATAATATTATGGAATCCCATGGCGGGGAAATAACCATTGAGAGTCGCTTAGGACAGGGAACAGGCGTTACAATATTTTTATCTTATGCAGGAACAAGAGATGAACAATGAAAAATAGAAAGACAATTTTGGTCGTTGATGATGATGACACCCATCGCACCATGCTGAGAACCCTTGTTGGGGGGTGGGGATATGATATTGTTGAGGCGGATGACGGTTCAACCGCCATTGAGAAGGTTCAAGAACAGCCCTTTGATCTGATCTTGATGGATGTCAGAATGCTGAAGGTTTCAGGTCTCGAAGCACTGGAGCGGATAAAAGCGTTTAATCCTGCCATTCCGGTAACGATCATGACGGCGTATTCTTCAGTTGAAACGGCTGTCGAGGCTCTGAAAAAGGGCGCTTATGATTATCTTACAAAACCTCTCGATTTCGATAAGTTGCGGCTGACCATTCAAAGGGCGATGGAGCACACACGGCTTAAAGAGGAGAATCGTCTTTTGAAAGAAAGCCTCGGCAAACATTTTGATATGCAAAATATCATCGGTCGAAGTTCTGCCATGATAAGCCTTTTGGAAACGGTGGCCCATGTAGCCCCGTCCGAAGCCACTGTAATGATTACCGGCGAGTCCGGAACAGGTAAGGAATTGATTGCCGGGGTGATTCATCATAACAGCCCGAGAAAAGACGGTCCCTTTGTAAAAATTAATTGTGCCGCCATTACTGAAACACTTCTTGAATCAGAGCTTTTTGGGCATGAAAAAGGGGCTTTTACAGGCGCCGACCGCAGAAAAGAAGGGCGTTTTTATCAGGCGAACCAGGGAAGTATTTTCCTTGACGAAGTGAGTGAAATGCCGTTAACCATGCAGGTTAAGCTTTTGCGTGTATTACAGGAAAGAGAGTTAACCCGTGTGGGCGGTGAAAAAGTCATACCTGTGGATGTCCGGGTCATCGCTGCCACAAACAAAGATCTTGTTGATCTGAAAAACAGAGGGCTGTTTCGCGAGGATCTCTATTATCGATTGAACGTTGTGAGTCTTGAAATACCGCCGCTTACGGAGAGAAGAGACGACATCCCATTGCTTGCCCGGCATTTTTTGGAAATATTTGTCGATAAAAACAAAAAGGAGATAAAGGGGTTTACACCCAAAGCAATGGACCAGCTTATTCGGTATGATTGGCCCGGCAATGTCCGTGAACTGATGAATGCGGTTGAAAGAGCGGTTGTACTGTCCCGCACAGATTATCTTGATGGTCAGGATTTTTCCATCTTACAGCCTTTGTTACAGCAATCAGTTCCAGCCCCATCTGATTTTGACAATAAAGACAACAGACCCCTTGAGGAGGTGGAAAAGGCTGCCATATTGCGCATGCTGGAATCTGTGGCCGGCAATAAAAGCGAGGCGGCACGACGTCTGGGTATTACCAGAAAAACCCTTCACAAAAAGCTTAAAAAATATGGCGTGATGGATTAACCGGTCTGGCCCGTTGTAGGGGCTTTTTCGAATGAGGAGATTTGTTGATGAAATTTAAAATAACGTGGTTTCTTTTTTTTATGCTTTTCTTTTTCTGTGGACAGACGGTATTGGGCGATAATTTGCCTTCTGAAACAGCATCGACCTCAAATGATTCGCGTCTGTCGCTGGACGAGATTATAAACAAGGTTGAAAAGCATTATGCTGTGTCGGGCTTTTCCGCAGATTTCTCCCAAACTTCATCAATAAAGGCCATGGAAATAACAGATAGTGCATCGGGGAGAGCCTTTTTCAAACGTTCCGGCAAAATGAGATGGGAATATGAAACACCTGACCGACAAATGATTATTACGGACGGTAAAACGCTGTGGGTATTTAGACCTGAAGACAACCAGGTAATGATTGGAAAGGCCCCTTCTTTTTTTGAAGGTGGTAAAGGATTCAGTTTCCTTTCTGATATGAAGGTGATAAGACAAAAATTCAATATGGTTCTTGAAAAAGAGACTCAAGAGGGTTTTTTTGTCCTCAAGCTCTTACCCAGAGAAAAAACCTACGATATTGTGGGAATCTACCTGTGGATTTCAGGAAGTACTTTTGATGTTGTCAGGATTATAACCTATAATTCTTACGGTGATGAAACACGGATCGTCTTTAACAATATTCAGATTAAACAGAAGCTCGATGATTCCTTGTTTAGTTTTGAAATCTCTGAGGGTATAGAGGTGCTGCATCTCGATGAGCAGTGAGACCTATGAGAAATATTATTAAATAGGAAAGAGAAAAGAGGAAAGAGGTTTACCCGCCTTTCCGCAGGAATCCGGAATCCTTCGGATCGGCGGCGCCAGAGGCGACCAGGGATAAGGGAAACCACGGATGAACACGAATTAAAATAATAATATGTTCATTTGCGTCCATTTGCGGCTATCTGTTTTCTAATTTCAATTTTCTAAATAGAATAGGAACTGTAGAATGAAGGAAAAGATAAGAGGTTTGCTGAAAAAAAGAAACGCCATCATGCTTTCGCATAATTATCAGCCCCCGGAAATTCAGGATATGGCAGACCTTTGCGGTGATTCTTTGGAGCTGAGTATCAAGGCCGCCCATACCGATGCCGAAGTCATCGTCTTTTGCGGGGTTCATTTTATGGCGGAAACCGCTTCAATTCTTTCACCGGACAAGACCGTACTCCTTCCCAGAAAAGATGCCGGATGTCCTATGGCGGATATGATAGAACCCGTGGGGTTGCAGGTCATGATAGATAAGCTTCCGGCAATGCCGGTTGTCACCTATGTCAATTCAACCGCAGCAGTCAAGGCGCTTTCCACCATTTGCTGTACATCGGCCAATGCCATCGATGTTGTTAACAGCCTGGATGCCGATGAGGTGCTCATGACGCCTGACCGGAATCTCGCCAGGTATACTGCCAAACATACCTCAAAAAAGATCCATACATGGAATGGATACTGCCCAATTCATGACGGTTTGACCGCAAACGATGTGATAAAGGCAAAAAAGAAGTATCCGGATGCCGTGTTTGTCGCTCATCCAGAATGCCGTCCGGAGGTTCTCGAACTGGCTGATAAAGTTTTCAGTACTTCGGGAATGATCCGGTATGCCGGAGAAGTAAAAAACCGCGATTTAATCGTCGGAACCGAGGTCGGGCTGCTGTATCCTTTGAAAAAAGCAAATCCTGATAAAAAGTTTTATCCGGCATCGGAGCAGATGTTGTGTCCGGACATGAAAAAGATCGACGCTTGAAGATGTTGCCAGGAGTCTCGAATTTATGGAAGGAGAGATCAAGGTGCCTGAAAATATCCGGCAGCCTGCGTTTAAGGCGGTTCAGCGGATGATCGATTTATCTCTTTCAAAATAAATTCAGCTGACCAGTTCTTCCGGAATGTCTGCATTGGTGTAAACCTTCTGAACATCCTCACAGTCTTCAAGAGTTTCCATCAATTTGACCATCTGCTCGGCTTCCTTGCCCTGAAGGTTTACGGCGGACTGAGGAAACATGGTGATTTCTGCGGCAATGTAAGGGATCGATTTCTTTTCAATGGCTGTTTTTACCGCTTCAAAATCCTGGGGGGCGGTGAGGATTTCATAATTGCTGTCATCTTCCCTGACATCTTCGGCCCCGGCATCAATGGCGGTTTCCATTAAAACATCCTCATCAACGGCACGATGTTCAACAACAATATACCCCTTTTTTGCGAACATCCAGGCAACGCACCCATTGGACCCGAGATTGCCTCCGGCCTTATTTAAAATGTGGCGGATATCTGCTACCGCCCTGTTTTTGTTGTCGGTGAGCGATTCAATATATATCGCCGCGCCGCCGGGACCATACCCTTCGTAAGTGCTTTCTTCATAACTGACTCCTTCCAGTTCACCGGTCCCCTTTTTTATGGCCCGTTCAATATTGTCTTTGGGCATGTTTTCGCTTTTTGCAGCCTAGGATGGCTGTTCGAAGTCTTGGGTTTGAGTTGGCATCGCCGCCGCCCATACGTGCTGCCACTGTAATTTCCTTAATGATTTTTGTGAAAATTTTTCCCCGCCTGGCATCTGTAGCGCCTTTTTTGTGTTTAATGGAAGACCACTTGCTGTGACCTGACATTTTATCCTCCTGTTGTTCCCAGAAAAAAATAAAGATACCTGAGGTAATTATCTTTTACCTATACTGAGCGTTTCAAATTTTTAAAATTCAAAATGGCCCAAGTTAGGTTTTATAGCCTTTTTCGAAATAACATCCCGTGTAAGCCGCAGGATAATTCCTTTTTCATCGGCAAGAACTCGCAAATAAAACCGCGTAAAAGCGAACAGGTCCTAAGATGTTAAGATTACACTTCGGGAATATGATAATTACTCATATTTTTTGATCATCTATATGCTGTTCGCTTTAACGCGCTCTAATTTGCTCAGACAGCTTCCCGGTGAAAACGGAATCATCCTGCGGCTTACTGAAATTGTGATCGTGCGCCATTCAATCGAAACATATTTATGGAAATTGCTATAAAAAGCAATATATCATTTTTTCCCAAATCCGATAACATAAATTTCCTTACTGGCTTTTCGACTGCTTTTCGGTTTAAAAATTTTATGGTTTTTAAAAACAGACCGGACCGAGTCTATAAATGTCTTGAAATCTTCTCCTTGAAAAATCTTGCAGACAAACGATCCACCGGTGGTCAATGTCATCTGTGCAATGGACAGTGCCGTCCTGCAGAGATCAAAAGATCGGGTGCTGTCCACAAATTTATTCCCGGTTGTGGACGGGGCCATGTCGCTGATGACGACATTAAAGTCTGTTCCAAGGGACTTGAAAAAATCATCATCCATTAAGAGAATGTCATTGGTGTAGACCCTGACATGGGGAGGAACATTTACGGTGACCGGTACGAGGTCGATGCCGATCACCCGCCCTGTGTTTCCGGTCAGATCGGCCGAATAAAGAAGCCATGACCCGGGGGCACATCCCAGATCCAGAATGTTGTTTCCCTTTTTTATAATATTGTATTTTTTTTGTATTTCCTGAAGCTTATAGACCGATCGGGCTGGGAATCGCTCCTTTTTTGCCCGCTGAGTATAATGATCCTGCCACTGGTTGTGTTTTTTTACAGATCGTTTCATGGTACCTAACCTGGATAGACCAGAAAAATTACAAGTGAGCTAAAGTTTGAAGTGAGCTAAAGTTAAGGAGTCGCTCCGCTCCGGCTTTTATACAAGTTGGGAGTATTCCTTAACTTTAGGCACTTTAGATCACTTTAGGCATTTCACACTTAATTGGTTAAGCATTTTTTTGGCATAAAAAGCACAAAATTTACAATTAAGATACTAAAACAGATTTTCCATAGCTTCTGATACAGTTTTTACGCCAATGAGTTTTATGCCTTTCATCCCGGTGGTCCGTTTCAGGTTGCTTTGCGGCACAAGACATCGGTTAAAGCCCATTTTTTTTGCTTCAGCAACCCTGGTTTCAACCCGGCCAATGGCCCTGACTTCACCGGTTAAACCGATTTCACCCAAAATAACGGTTCCTTTTTGAATGGGCCGGTCTAAAAAGCTCGAAGCAACAGCAGCTACGATCGCCATGTCGACGGCAGGTTCGTCTATCTTAACCCCCCCGGCGACGTTGATAAAGATGTCGTGCCCCATCAAATGCATGCCCAACTTTTTTTCCATTACTGCAACCAGCAGGACAACCCGGTTGTGATCAATTCCCAAAATTGTTCTTCGAGGATTCCCGAAGCTTGTGCTGCTTGCAAGGGCCTGAAGTTCAACGAGGATCGGTCTTGTTCCTTCCATGCTGGCCGTAACGACGGAGCCCGGGACGTTTTCAGGTCGTTCGGAAAGGAATACCGCTGAAGGGTTGGCCACTTCATTGAGGCCGCTTTCATTCATTTCAAATACACCGATTTCATTGGTTGATCCGAACCTGTTCTTTACCGCCCTGAGAATCCGGAACACGTGGTTGCGATCACCTTCAAAGTAAAGTACCGTATCGACCATATGCTCTAAAAGCCTCGGCCCGGCAATGGCGCCGTCTTTGGTTACGTGTCCCACCAGGAATACGGGTGTTCCGGTCTTCTTGGCCATGAGCATGAGTTGCATGGTAGATTCCCGTACCTGAGTAACACTACCGGGAGCGGAGGTTAAATCCGAGCAGAACATGGTCTGGATTGAATCAATCACCATTACCTTTGGCTGAACAGATCCAGCCATCAACAGGATGGATTCCAAATCATTTTCTGAAACCACCATCAAGTTCGGCGATACTGCGGAAAGCAGCCTTTGGCTGCGTATTCTCATCTGACGCTCCGATTCCTCTCCGGAAACGTACAATACTTTTGAGCCTTTTTCAGCAATACCGTGCAGTACCTGAAGCATAAGGGTTGATTTTCCGATTCCCGGATCTCCACCAATCAGGACAAGGGTGCCGGGGACGAGCCCGCCGCCCAAAACACGGTCAAATTCTCTGATTCCGGTTAAAAGACGTTCTTCCGGATCAAGGGCAATGGCGTCCAGGGGGACCGGTTTTGTCTGCGAAGAAGATAAAATCCGGCGAGCCCCTTGGGCGGGTTTGACTGTTTGTATTTCCTCCAAAAAGCTTTGCCACTGTCCGCAGTCAGGACATTTACCCATCCATTTGGGTGTCTGGTAGCCGCAGGTCTGACAGGAAAATATTGTTTTTGAGGTTTTTTTCATCATGCAAAATGATCGCTTAAAGAGATTTCAATTAGGGAACACTCCGTCAAGTTTTGATGCGATAAGGGTTTGACAAAATCATTCATAACATGTCATTTAAATCTGATCAACTAGTGTCTTATCACTACCAGAATAACATCAAAGTTAAATCAATAAATGACTATAATTTTGTTTTCACGATAGCTTTTGAAAATATGATTGATTACCACCTGCACACACTGTTTTGCAACCATGCTACCGGCGGTATGGAACGTTATATCCAAAGTGCTATCGATTTGGGGCTACGAGAGATCTGTTTTCTGGATCATCTGACCATCCAGCAAGCGGAACCCGAACTTTCCATGACACCGTTAGAGGTTCCTTGCTATTTTCAAGCTGTTCAGGTTTTGAAACAAAAATATAGAAACCAGATTAGCGTCAAGGCCGGTCTCGAATTGGATTTTAATCCGGCATATATCGATTTTATTCAGGATATTATCGGGACCTTTGCGTTTGATGTTATTGCCGCCTCGTTACATTTTCCAGGCGGCTTGGATGTTGTCAGTCACCGTTCAGCATGGCGTCATGGGGAAAAAGATGTTGATGATGTCTATGAACTTTATTTCGATCATCTCAAAAAGATGCTGGATTATCGCTATTTTGATGTGATATGCCATATCGATCTCATAAAAAAATTCGGTCAAAAACCTTCGAGGTCTTTTGAAAAAGAATTTGATGAAATACTGTCGATCATAAAAGACAAAGATGTAACCATAGAGGTCAACACCAGTGGTTATAACCATCCGGTTGGAGACATTTACCCTTCTTTGGAGATACTTAAAAAATGTCATGAACAGGGGATTCGTATCACTCTGGGTTCAGATGCGCATCATCCGGCCAATGTGGGCAACCACTTTGAACGGGTAGTGCCGACCCTCCTATCTGTCGGATACAGAAAACTGGCTACCTTTACAAGACGCAAGTGTGGTGAGGTCCCAATAACCCCAAGTTGGCGCAAACAAATTTGATAAATCTATAATCCATAAAGCGAAACGAAAGGTTCAAATGTCTCTTATTAGAATAACAGCTAAACAATATACCATTTTTTTTATGGGCATTTTAATACTCAACTTCATTTTCTTTTCACAAAATGCAGCCGGATCAAAAAACAGCAATAACTATTTTGAATCTCTTCAAAAGCGGCTGATAGAAGATGGTCTAGATAAAGATCGTATCTCCAATCTTTACAAAAGGTCCGAAGTATATTTCGAAACAAAAGGGGTTTCCCGATTTTTGGTCCATCGTGAGGCTTCGTTGAATTACAATCAGTTTACAAGCAAAAAATCGATTCGAAATGCATTAAAATATATGGAACAGCATCAAAAAATTCTTGAAAGTACAGAAAAGACTTACGGTGTCGATAAAGAGATTGTTACGGCCATCATCCTGGTGGAAACCCGCTTGGGGATGTTGATCGGAGGGCAGTCTGTATTGAATACGCTTTCCACAATGGCTGCACTGGCAGACCCTGATGTCCGGGATATGTTTTGGGGCAAGGTTTCAAAGTCAACCCAACTCACCCGTGAACAGTTCGAAAAATGGGTGAAAAGAAAGTCGTCATGGGCTTATAAAGAACTCAAAGCCTTTCTGAACTATACCGCTAAAGAAAATATGGATCCTGCCGCTGTTTCCGGATCTTATTCAGGCGCCATGGGAATTGCTCAGTTCATGCCGACCAACATTCTTGCTTTTGCAAAAGATGGTGACAATAACAAAAGTATAAATATTTTTAATCACTCGGATGCCATCGCCAGTATCGCAAATTTTCTAAAACATTACGGATGGTATCCTGGAATCGACGGCAAAAAGGCCTACAAAGTCATTTATCATTATAACCACAGCCGACAGTATGTGGATACGATATTGAAAGTTTCGGAGCTTTTGAAATCTAAAACCTGAATTTAGATGAAAGGATCAAATTGGATATTGCAACGGTAATTGTATGGATAAAAATCAGTGTTGTGTTTTACCTGTTGACGATATTGGCAATTGTTGACATTGTGCGCAAGGATTTCGGAACCATCGGAAAGAAAGCACTCTGGGGAATCATTGCCATGATTCCGTTTGTCGGATGGCTGATTTATTTGATATTTGGGTTCAGGAAAGGTAAGAAGCCGGTGCAAGGGGATCAGTGAATAACTGAATCTTGCATGAAAATTAATGAGAATCTTTGAGTGCCTTGTTGGAGCGAAGCGGAAATCCCGCTTGCGGGGCATATAAAAGCCTCCGACTCGTGCAAAATTCAGCGAGTAAATATTATTTGACAAGGCGAACCGTTTTCTATAATCATATATTTCTTTAGGGTCCCATCGTCTAGCGGTTAGGACGTCGGCCTCTCACGCCGGTAACGCGGGTTCGATCCCCGCTGGGATCACCAAATAATATCAAAGGGTTAGGTTAATACGCCTAATCCTTTATTATTTCGAAAACCAGTTTTCCGACCGTATTTCCAACCTTCAAGATAGATTTCAGAGTAAATCAGGGTAAAAAGTCAACCTAAAATAACTTACAACAAAACCGAATAACCTTTTACCACGGTGCGCTTTCCATTAAAGTCCAGGAAACGAAACGCAACTCTAATCTAAATTTTTGGGTTCAAAATTTTTTCAGATCACCCTCCCCATTCAAAAATCGAATTTAAATTTTATTTCTGAACACGGTATCCAGATTCAGGTTTTTAAATCTGAGATCCCTTGAACTGGATCGCTCCCAGAAGGAATTTTATTGGTATGATAATCGATTGAAAGGGGCCGATTTTATGTGGTCGGTCCCTTTTTTTAATGGAAGAATATTATTTTAAAATTTAAAAACCACACTTGGGCAGTCAGGCCTCTTATATCCAACATCCTCTATTTTCAGACGATTTAGAGCTAAATGCCATCTTGACAATACGATCTTCATTTGGTATTGGAATCTCTATTTTCCGAAGCCGGTTGGGATTTGTTTTCGAATCAGTGGCACCACAATATGTTCTTACTCATCCCAGCCGTCACACAACATTAACAACCTCAGTTTTTTGCTTTAAAAACGGAATTCTTATCCTTTTCTTATCATTCCTTTGGTTGACACGAAAGGAACGGTCAAAGATGAAATATTTCGTTCTAATCGTGCTGTGTTTGGTGCCTCTCAGCTGTGGCCCTACATACCGACAAATTACATCCGACCCACCCGGCGCAAGCATTTATTTTGGCCGGTCAGAAGACAAATTGAAAAGAATGGATTGGGGACTGACGCCGTATAATCATAGCGATTTCGGGTTTTTAGCCGAAGGATTTTTTCAGGTTCGAAAAGACGGCTATCATGATTCAGAGCTACAATACTGTCCAGGGGGGCCAGGGGACTTCCGGTATCATTTCATAATAGCGCCGAAGAGTGCAAGGCAAACAGAAGAGGTTCATCCCAGCAATGGGGCGGTTACGCTCGCGCCTCCCGCTCAAAGACAATCCACAGTAGAGGCAAGGATTTCGAGAAGAGAGAGAGACTTACGACTCACGCATTTACAGTCTCAGCAGTGGGCGGTTATCATCGGAATTTCGGAGTACAAGTTTGCAGGCCGGAATGATTTGACCAATCTGATCTTTGCAGATGATGATGCGAAGGCATTTGCGCGCGTGCTTCGAAATTTGGGATGGAGCGAAAGTCATATGAGGCTGTTGGTCAATGAGGAGGCAACTCAGAGAAACATAATTATAGCTCTGGAATCATGGCTCACGAAGGCTGGCCCTGATGATCAAGTGGTGCTGTTTTGGGCCGGTCATGGTTTTCCTGACCCGGAGAATCCCGAAAAAGTCTATTTTGCCTGCTATGATACTGATATTTTAATTCCTGCTACCGGCTATAGAATGGACAGAGTCAGGGCTGCTGTTGAGGAAAGAAGGACTCGAAATGTGGTTGTTTTTGCCGATACCTGTCATGCGGGTAAACTCATTACCCGTGGGGGGAGGGGCATATCAATTATGCCAAAAATAGATCAAATGCGTCGGGAGAACAGAATTCCGAAAGGTTGGATCTTTATGGTTGGGGCTGATACTGACCGAAAAGCGATTGAGCATACCTCTTGGACGAATGGAGCCTTCACTCACTGTTTGTTAAACGCCCTTTCTGGAAAAGCTGATGGCTATATGAGTTCAGGAGCCAAAGATGGAATTGTAACAATGGGAGAGCTGCGGACGTATATGAACAGTGTAATGCCTGATGAGACTCAGAAAGTCATCGGAGTGGCCAAACGGCCGGTCATAACCACAAGCACGGGGGATCCTGAAATCTGGGAGCTGTCGTTGCAAAAAAGATAGGGCTTCGTCGCTATCATCTGATTCTATCACCCGGAATCCTTTGATATGTGTCTGGAACATTTTGAAATATTCGTTGAGAATTTATAACGGCAAACAAAAACCCCATGATATTGAGAAAATTGCTCATTACGCTGAACTGGCATGGACGATGTCGGATGGGAAGGTTATCAAGAATGATGGATGAGTGGTAAATGAAATGCCCCTCTCTCGGATGGGGAGGGGCAATATTTTTTTGTATTATCTGACTTGTTGATATGAATTATATGTTGGAGATATCTAACAATTTCGAAGCTTCAAAAAACCTACAATCAATAGAAGATGTCAGAAGTTGGATAATAAAAAAGCATCCATAGAAGGCAGAATGTCAAGAGAAAACTATTCCCCCTCTTCCCTTTAGCCTTCACCAAAACCAGTTTGGCCCTGATCATCATCAGTTCACCAAACATAAACATATCCGTTTACATATCTACCCTTTAACCAGTCAACTCTCTGTTTCACATTATGTGGATAAGCTTCGCTATTAGGATCAATGAACAAATAAGCACCAGCATCTGATGGTAGAATGTTAATCCCAAATTCCTACCTTAAGCCCAATGTTTCAACGCCTTTCTTTTATAACCTTTAAACCACTTAAAGTTACATTTCCTTTAAAGCCTTCAGAGCATTTACCAGTATCTCTCTGTTTTCCTTCATCCAGTCTATTCCCATTTTCCTATACAGACTGTCCAGTCTTTGCACTGCTTTACTCAATGGAAACGGACTTAAGTTTTTCAGATTTTCTGATCCAATAATTTCCAATACCTTTAAGGGGAGATCTGATATTTGTCCAGATGGCATAGATTGTCTCACTGGATTTTTTATCCGAGTTCGTTTCATCATTCCGAGACGGAGGGCTTCTTTATAATCCTTAGGGTTTTTTATGACATCTGATCGATAAATATCGTTATATTGGAATTTCCTATCACAACAAAACTCATTTTCTGCTCTGTTAGGATCTTTATATAAGAATTGAACCTTGTACTTGGCTTCAAGTGTTTGTAAACATTCTTGAAGTTCAACAAAAAAGTTGTAAGCATCGTCTTTGTACTGTTCGTATGACCTTGGAGTTTCTCCTGTCCCCCCACATTCCGGGCATGTTTCAGGGGATTCATCTGCTTTTATTTCATATCCACACTTACATCTCCAGATAGCCAATGCACCTATCTCCTATACCCATCTTCACATTAGGTATTTCCTTATTTATTAAAAAAGTAGAACTTCATTTACCAACAAAAAAACCTCCCAAAATAGGAGGTCTCATTTTTTCTGTTGTCATACTTGACTTCATGGATTCCATCTTGGCTGCATTAGCACTTTTTGGATAAGGATGCTAGGTTATCACAGAACCAGTTTCCTCACACCACTCTGCATGACTATTTGTGAACTAAACTATATCATAATAAATTCAGAGATCAACATTATTATTTTGTAAACCAAGAGCAAAAATTTTCAGGATTATGAAATGAATTTCACAGAATTGGTGAATAATATTCATAAGATCTGGCAATGATAATACTATCGGACAAGATAACAAATTAGAATTATATCAGATATGTTTATCTAAAGAATTTGGCATGGTTTCTGCTTAATAATAAATTAAAATCAAAACATGCGTTGAAATCAGAATTGACGCAAGTAAGTGCCGCCCAACTTCAACACCTAAAATAAAAACCACGTGATGGCCAAGAGCCTCCAAAGGTTATACTTAAAAAGGGAGTTTGAGGTGGCGCTTAAATAATGGCTTCTCTGATGTACGTGCATCTTAATCTTCGGTCTACCATATTTATACATAATTTTAACATGCACCGAAGTTAATAACGGCATTGAGGGAAGTCATCAAAATTGGCAAGGGCTTTGTAGGTGGTTAACCTATCTTCACAACCTTTGCATGGGGCGATCCAAAAGGGTCGCCCTGTTTTTTTACCCATTAATTCTTTTCCTCAGTTTACCAGAACATTTGAATGTAGCAACCTTTCTCGGTTCCAACATCATATCTTCACCGGTAGCTGGATTTCTGCCTTTACGTTTCTTCTTTTCCTTTAGACAAAATTTTCCGCCTGATACCAGCACATCTTCACCTGTGGCCAGAGTTCTTTTGATAATCTCTAAAAGGGTTTCTACAATTTCTGACGACCTGTTCTTGGGAAAACCTGTCTGATTCTGGATTGATTCTACGACCTGCGCTTTAGTGAGTGTCATGGGTGAGAGGCTCCTTATTTAATAATAGGTTGGAATTATAAGTGATTTATCTCAATTATAAGGGGAGATGTCAATTGCAAAGGTTTATCTGCTACAATGTATCATCTTTGGTAATATTCTTGACATTTTAGGTTAAATATTTGAAAAGACATAAGATTCTAAAATAGTTG
>CAVPLW010000021.1:0-48133 GCA_963706295.1 uncultured delta proteobacterium
AGCCCTGTCTTTTGAAATACTTCTTGTCAGGGTTTTCTCCATCAGTCAGTGGAACCATTTGTCTTTCATGGTCATCAGCGTCACCCTTTTTGGATTTGCCGCCGCCGGCACATTTTTAAATATCATCGATACCCGCAAAAAAGGCTGGGAAAAACATCTTTCCTCTTTTGAAAATATCCATATTGTCGCCATCCTTTTTACCCTTTCCACCATCATTTCATTTATCGTTTTGAATCGAATTCCATTGGATTATTTTAGGCTGCCCTTGAACCTGTCCAAGCGCTTTATCTTTTGACGCGTCTCTTCTTTCGGCGATACCCTTTTTTCACCGGAGTTGTTGTGCCATTGCCTATGCGTTTATGCCCGAAAAAACCGGTTTCGTGTATCTCGCGAATATGGCAGGTTCAGCATTCGGAGCAATCATTCCGGTGATGTTTTTTCCTTTTATCTGTGAAGGAAAGCTTATCATTCTTTTAGCACTCATTCCTTTGGCAGTGATTTTTTTAAAGCACCCGAACCATAACCAAGGTCTTATTCTGACAAGAAGAAGATACTTTCGCTTAATCTGTCTTTGTATCTTTGTCATTGCAGGCATACTAATTGTTAAAGGCGGCAACACCATTGTCCAGGTGAAACCCTCCCCATACAAGAAGCTCAGCCAGACGCTTTTGTTTCCCCACACCCGAATCACCGAAACCACGAACAGTATACGCGGCAGATTCGAGAGTATTGAAAGCCCTCACCTCCGATTTGCACCGGGATTAAGCCTAAAATACAAAGGCATGCTCCCCGACCAGACGGCCACGTTCAAAGATGGAGACAATCCTTTATTCCTTTATCAATTAAAATCGAAAAACGACGCGCAATTCTCCAAATTCACGCTCCCATACATCGGATACCTTCTTGCGCTGCATCCAAAGCACATTCTTGTGATTCAGCATGGCGGCGGATCAGCCATTCCATGCGCATTAGCATCGGGTGCAGACAACATCACCATTGTCGAGGAACAACCCCGGATCGCAAACCGTGTCCGGCAACACTATAAACTTCCGGTTATCAACCAAAATCCAAGAACATTTTTAGCCCGATCCGACCGGAGATACGACATCATACACATAGAAAACTGGGGAACCTCTCTCCCGGATCAGCGGCGCTGACCCAGGATTATTTTTTTACCATTGAATCTTTTACACAATATTTTAAACATCTTTCTAATAACGGTATTCTCATTGTCTCACGTCTACTTTTACTGCCGCCGTCAGATGCAATTCGCCTCTGGGCCGCTGCATATGAAAGCTTGAGAACCCTCGAAATCAAAAACCCTGAAAAACACATCGCCGTTTTGCGCAACTGGAACACCTTTACCATGATCGTATCTGTACAACCTTTTAACGATACCACCGTGCTACAAGACGTTTCACAAAACTGAATTTTGATATTGTTTACCTTCCCGGAATATTAAAGAAAAATGTCAACCGTTTTAATATTTTCGATGCCCCGTATCACTATATCGAAATCAAACGTCTATGCAGAAGCGTACCGGTTGGGAACAGAAAAAACTTATTTTGAAAACTACCCCATGGATGTCTTTCCTCAGACGGATAACCGTCCCTTCCCTTACCGGTTTTTAAAGTGGTCCCGACTGAAAGCGCTTTACAAAATGACAGGAAGCAGGTTTTATTCTTTATTCATGTCCGGCGAAATTGTCGTTTCCGTTGTTTTAATAGAAGCATTGGGGATATCCATTCTTCTTTTGATTATTCCCTTTTTTGCCACCTTAAAAGAAACTCGAAAATTCTACTTCTCTCACATGCTATACTTTCTTGCCGTGGGTTCAGGTTTTATGTTCATTGAACTCTTTTTTATAAATGAATACATTTTTATTTTCGGCGATCCGGTGATCAGTTTAACCGTCGTCATTACAGGACTCCTTGTGTTTTCCGCATTCGGCGGCTATTGGTCACAGCGAATCAGTGCCAAAAACTTTCGTATCGCAATCGCTGCACTTATCGTGATTCTCATGTGTATGTTTTCCATTTTTAATCCCATTATGCATAGCATCATACAGCTCAACCAATTTTTGCGTTACACCCTATCACTGTTACTTCTCCTGCCGGCGGGATTCTTAATGGGACTCCCCTTCCCTCTCGGCATGCGATATATTTTGAATCTTCCTTCTCAGCGGGCATACGCCTGGACGACAAATGGATGCGCGTCGGTCCTGGCATCCATCGCATCTGCACAAATCGCGCTGAGTTTGGGTATTCCCGCAATCATGATTTTTGCAATTTCAGCCTACTTTCTGGCATTCATCACTCTTTGTTTCAAAAGGAATTGACGCTTAAGCATAATAATCCTATGTTGTGCGATCTGTTTTTCCGAATGTATCCGGATTAAATGGCCGGAAAGAAACGAGCTTGTCATGGAAATTTTAAAAATAAAAAAAATCAAACAAAACCCCATGTACCGCTATCTGATGGTGTTGACCATCAGTTCAACAATAGGACTACAGGCATGGCGAACGTTGTTCGATAATTTTGCCGTTAAAGGTCGTCGGTCTGAATGGCGATCATGTGGGGATCATTCAGTCGGTCAGAGAAATTCCGGGTTTTCTGGCTTTGCTTGCGGTGTTTGTCATCATGCTCATTAAAGAGCATCGCCTGTCGGCGCTGTCCATTCTGATTTTGGGAATCGGCGTGGCGGCCACCGGGCTTTTTCCTTCATTCGGCGGTCTTCTGGTAACCACCCTGATCATGAGTTTCGGCTTTCATTATTTTGAAACCACCAATCAATCGTTGACCCTTCAATATTTTGACAAAAACACGTCTCCATGGGTATTCGGCAAACTTCGCGCACTTTCTGCAGCTTCGAACATCGGAATCGGCATCTTTATCTATTTGGTCGCCTCTTATCTAAATTTCACTCAATTGTATCTGCTCATCGGAGGATTGATTGCAGCTTCAGGGATATGGGGATTTTTTCAAAACCCTGTGGATCAAAACATTGTTCCGCAACACAAAAAAATGATTTTTCGCAAAAAATACTGGCTGTTTTATTTTCTCACCTTTATGGCCGGAGCCAGACGCCAGATTTTCATCGCATTTGCCGTTTTTTTACTGGTAAAAAAGTTTCATTTTACGGTTCAGGAAGTTACCATCCTTTTTGTCATCAACAATCTGGTCAACTATTTTATCAGTCCGCTCATCGGCAGGTCGATCATTCGGTTCGGTGAAAGGGCCGTGCTTTCTTGTGAATACTTCAGCCTGATATTTATTTTTCTTGCTTATGCCTTCGTACAGTCAAAATGGATTGTGGCGGTGCTTTATATACTGGACCATATTTTTTTCAATTTTGCCATTGCCATTCGCACCTATTTTCAAAAGGTGGGGGACCCGAGGGATATCGCTCCAAGCATGGCGGTGGGATTCACCATCAATCACATTGCCGCCGTGGTCCTTCCTGCTGTCGGGGGATTGCTGTGGGTCATCGATTACCGTATTCCATTTATCTTCGGCGCATTTTTGAGTATGATTTCCCTGATTGCGGTGCAGCGAATCAGAGTGAAATAACCTTACGCTTTAAAGGATGACCTGACAATCCTTCCTTTTTGTGGTATGTCTTAGATAAATATCTCAAGTTAAATGGGACGCCCCATTACGATCTTCCGGACCTACGGGGCAGGCAGATTTTCACAGATATAAACAGATAATATTATTATTCTCAATCTAAGAATCTTGATAATCCGTGTTCATCTGTCCCAAAAAGAAAATTTCGATACTATTAAGTTTGACTGTTTGACAATATATTCATTTTATTCGCTCCGTGAGCATTTTATAACGTCACGAAACAACTCCCTAAAATGTAAATAAAATTAAGAATGAAAATCCTGCTGATCATTATCGGATTGATTTATACCTTGAGCCCATATGACATTCTTCCTGATTTTCTTGTGGGCTGGGGCTGGCTCGACGACATCATCATTTTATACATTCTGTGGCGGGTTTTTAAAAATCTCGGCCAGAAACCACCCAATTTCCAAAACTTTTATCGTCAAAGCCGCGGTTCGTCCCAATACAACAAAGGATCATCTCAAAAGGACACCCATGGAACGAATCGTTTCCAGGAAGGGAATGCGTCACGGGATCCTTACGCGGTGTTGAATGTTCCAAAAGATGCATCACAGGAAGAAATAAAGAAAGCTTACAGGGAGCTGGCCAATAAATATCACCCGGACAAGGTGCATCATCTGGGTGATGAGTTCAGAGAACTGGCAGAAAAGCACTTTAAAGAAATAGAGGAAGCCTATCGGGAATTGATTCCCAAATAATGGGGATAAAGGAAGGAACGGTGTGAACAAAAAAGAAAAAAAAGAATTTGTGGTGTCCAAAGAGGAGGCCGTATTTTGGCTGGACGCTTACGGGCGATGGCACAACAAACATGGCGTATTCGAGCATAAAAAAATCATCGACTACTTTCATTCCTCGATTCGAAAGGATGCCCAAGGGTATCATCTCTTGCAAAAACACAACGACCACACCATAGAAAAGGTTTATTTTAAATACGAAGATACCGCACTATTTGTGTTTGACGTCAAAACACAAGATGATTCCGACAAGATACGTCTGATCCTGAATACGAAAGACGAAATTGCTCTGGCCCCCAAGAACCTGTTCGTTCAAAACGATAATCTGTATCTTGAGCACGCCGGCGATCGGATCAAATTTATGGACCGGGCGATGTTAAAACTGGCCCATCGATTGAAATTCGATCAACATCGATATTGCATCGAGTTAAGCGGCAAAACCTATGATATCCCGATTCGCGACAGTTAAATTTTTGTGTATGTGGCTTGGCTTTTTTATTGATTGCAGATATGTTGAACGGAGGTTTTGCTCTCCCAGGATTTTTCCCACCTGATTGATGATCTCTGCAGCTGTTGCCTTGTCCTTCAAAACGACTCTTTTCCTGGCATCAACTTTGACCTGCGTAGTTTTTGACGTTACTTCCTCCAAATTGATTACTATGTCAAGTTCCTTTGTAGCTGCAGTTATGGTTCTGCCATCTTCTGACTTGCTGTCATCAATAATCTTAATGTCCATTTTTTTCAAAGCAGCAATTGCAGCGTGGTGAACCCGATCCAAAGGAGAACTGAAAGACCTGTAAGCTACATTGCTAAGGGTGTAGCTTATCCCGGCTCCCGCACCCGTGAGGGCAATAGCTGTACATCCTGACAGTAAGGGAAGAAGAAACACAATGAAGTATTTCCTAATGACATGAAGTCTAATAAATTGATAGATATCAAATTCGAATGGATTTATCATGATCTAAACATCGAACCATCTATATACAATTCACATATGGAGTTACGAACGATTGAAATGAGGTGGAGGTGCAGTCGATTGACGAATCAATCCTCAATTTCAAATTTCTTGTGTACCGCCATACAGATCCTTGATTTTGACCCTGTCCGGAGATCCGTCTTCAAGGGAGGGAAAATCGGATATGAATTCAACATATTGAGGTTTTTTATATCTGGCGATATGCTCGCCCACAAACTGAATCAATTCCTGAGCTTCTAATTTTTCATTGGATTTCAATCGGCAAACGGCTTTTATTCCTTCTTTCCATTTGGGATCCGGAACGCCGAAAACAACGACCTTTTCCACAGCCGGATGCTGAAGAATGACCTTTTCCACTTCAGCAGGATAGACATTCTCGCCGCCGGGTTTGATCAGCTCCTTCTCGGCCTTTCGGCCGGCGTACCAGAGAAACCCATCTTCGTCAAAACGGCCCAGATCTCCGGTGTGATGCCTTCCTTCACGAAATGTACGGGCGGTTTCCTCCGCAAGATTCCAGTAGCCTTTAAACACCAAAGGGCCTTTCATAGTAATTTCGCCAACCTTTCCGGTTGAAACCGGATGATCATAATCATCCACCAGACGGACTTCCCCAAGAGAAACCATTTTTCCGGCAGAACCCGGCCGGTCATTGTATTGTCCCATGGTTGCCAGACCCGTGGTTTCCGTTTGCCCGTAAATGGAATAAAACGTACCGCCGGTGACGTGTTGATACTTCTCGATGGTTTCCGGCGTATCCAATCCCATGACGGCCCTGAGGCTTTTGATATCTTGACCTGTTTTTTCATGTTGCTCAAGAATGGATGCAAGAATCGGTGAAAAATCAAAAAAGAGGGTCACTTTTTTCGTTTCAATGAGTTCAACGGCTTTTTCTGCATCAAATTTGCTCATGTTCACGTTCAGTGCACCGGCTAAAAAACTGCTGATGGCCATAAACAGTCCGCCCACATGGAACAGGGGCAGAAAATTCAAATGAACATCTTTTTCAGTTAAATGAAAACAATAATTCAAGTGCAGGCCGGCGCATAAAAGATTGCCGTGGCTTAACAGGGCGCCTCTGGGTCTCCCTTCTACAGCGGCCGTATGAATGATCACAAAACCATCATTATTGGAGACATCCTCAGCTTCAAATTGTCCCGTGTTGTTCATCAAATCATCGAACCCAAGAAAGCTGCCGCCTTCATCTTTGAACGTGTAATATGATTTCACTGAAGGAATATCGGTCTTCAACCCCTTGACGAGGTCTTGAAACTCCGCATCTACAAAGAGGGCCTCAGGAACACAATCCTTCAGGTTATATTTGATCTCTTCGGCCGAAAGTCGCCAGTTGATGGGCAATAGGATTGCGCCTAGGGCCGCGGCAGCGCCGTAAAGGAGAAAGTATTCAAGGCTGTTTTTCCCCAAAATGCCGATCCGATCGCCTTTTTTAATACCAATTGTTTGTAAACCAAAAGCAAGGCGATCGATCATCTCTTTAATTTGAAAAAATGTCAGCGATTTGTCGGCGTCGACCTCGAACCATGCGGATTGGCCACCAAAACATACGGCGTTTCGAGCAATAAGATCATAGAACGTAAAATCGTACAGTCCCATAAAAACCTCGCCTCCCCGAGCAGCTATTTCGACCCAAACAGGGGTCCCCAGTTAAATCCGCTTCGCTCCTTTTCTTCGAAACCCCGGTTAAACAGAAGCAATAGAGTGGTTTAACAGGGTAAAAATTTAACGGGGCAAGCAGGTGTCAGGGATCAGCCGACGAGTTCTTGAAACCTGTCACTTAACACTGATCCCTGATCCCTGTTACCTATAACCTGTCTTTTGATTTATTCAGGAAATGACGCTTTAAAAGAAATTACTTTTGTCAGGCCATCTGCTTTAAAAATAGCCGCCCCTTCTTTAACATAGACCGGAAAGGAAAAATCCGGTGCTCCAGTCCACCATTTCTCGAGAGCATCCCATGGCGAAATTTTCTTTTCACTTAACTTCATAGCCCCCGGAAGCAGCAGGGTCAGCAGGGTTTGACGGGTGTCAAACATAGCCGACACTCGTATCTGGTTGGTCTTACCAGCCGGAATCCACATGGTTTCCGGAGAGTTAACGGTATTAACCTCAAATTCTTCGAAATTAATCGAAAATGAAAAACCGTCAAGCTGAATCGGATACTTATTAGGATTTTCAATGTTAAATATGAAAGCCATACTCATGGGGGCACCGTAATCACCGGCGGTTCCCTTGGTAGGCTCTACCGTCTTGGCAAAGTAATAATATCCTGTATAGTAGGGAATTTCTACATGACTCAAAGTAATCATAGGATTATTAAAATTTTTCTCAGTTGGCGTTACCTCCATTCCGGCACACCCCGCCAGCATGGCAGCGGCAACGAAAATACTTAAACATGTAAGTATAATTGATCTTTTATGCATTTTTTTCCTCCCTTATTCAATATAAAGGGTTAGGTAAGCCATCGTTTTCTTCGTTTATAGTGTTTTACATCCCGAAAACTCTTACGGCCCCCAACATCGGTAAGGCCAAGGTAGAAATCCTTGATATCCGGATTCTCCCGGAGCTTTTCGGCTGTGTCGTCCATGACAATGCGACCGTTCTCCATCACATAGGCATGGGGTGCAACATTAAGGGCAAGTTTGGCATTCTGTTCCACAAGCAGGATCGATATCTTCTCCTCCTGGTTAAGCTTCGTAATAATATTGAAGATTTCATGGATAAGAAGCGGTGCCAGGCCCATGGAAGGCTCATCCAGAAGGATCAGTTTGGGGCTGGTCATCAGAGCACGTCCCACCACCGTCATCTGCTGTTCCCCGCCGCTGATAAATCCGGCGGTTTCATTGCGCTTTTCCTTAAGGCGCGGAAAGTAGTGGTATACCATCTCCAGACCGTCCTTTATGGATCTGCCGAACTTTCTCATATGAGCACCCACCTTCAGGTTTTCCTCCACGGTGAGGTGTTCAAAAACCCGCCGGCCCTCAATGACTTGAACGACGCCCATTTTGGCAATCTTTTCAGCACCCATTTTATCGATGCGCTGATCCATGAATTCAATGGACCCGTCGGTGACCTCACCATCCTCGTGTTTCAGCAAACCCGAGATCGCCTTTAAGGTCGTACTCTTACCGGCCCCATTGGCACCCAAAAGGGCCACAATGGCACCTTTTGGAACCTCAATGGAGACACCTTTTATCACCAGAATGACCTCGTGATATTTGACCTCGATATTGTTGATCTTTAAGATCATTTCCTCATTAGACAAAACCTTGAAACCTCCCTACCATCCGAGCCACTCGTCGGCCCATTTCTTCGGCCAGCGGCTTTTCAGATCGACTCTTTCAACGATTTGAAATTTGCCGTCTTTGACTTCATAGATGGGCACAATTCCGGCCACACGATGATCCGTTGCCGTGAAGTTAACCGGTGCCGCACCCAGACCGATGTCAAAATCTTTCATGGTTTCAAAACCGCTTTTCAGAATGTTTTCACCACTCAAGCCTCCGGCTTTATCCGCCCGGTTCAATGCTTCCCACAAGATGAGCACATCACCCCATCCCTGAACCGTATGGACGGAACGCTTCTCCAGAGGAATGCCCGGGTTGTATTTTTTGGCATATTCGACCACTTTATCCATCCCTGGAACATTTTCACCGAAAAATGCACAAACTGCCGCCCCCATAACCCCTTCGGATGCCTTGCCTGCCAATTTCGGCAGATTCTCATCAAATCCCCAGTTATTGACAATGTGATCCGCTCCAAGATCTAAAGCGTAAGCATCACGCACCGTAGCTGCCACCGACATCACGGTGTTGCCGTGCCAGACGAGATCCGGACCGAAATCTTTCATGGCCAGAACCTGGCTTTTGGTATCAATGGCAAACAAAGACACAGATTGATCCGGACCGATGTCAAAGCCGAGAAGCTCAGCCTGATCCTTGATGGCCTTGATAGGCGCACTGCAGTATGGAGAAGCAAACATATAAGAGCAGACCAAACGCGGTTTTCTTTTCCCGTAATCCTTGTGTTTGGGCCATTTTTTGTCAAACCAGGCGGTGATGGCAGCTCTGGCGTTGGTTGAATAATCTGTTGCAAAGAAAAGATTGTAAGGCGTTTTTTTGGGATCCGTCAGGTGAGCTGAGTAGGAAGCGGACACATAAGGCATTTTATCCTTAGTGATTGTGGGTGACAGTGCCTCGGTATCACCGGTTCCCCAGCCCAAAACCGCCACGCATTTGAGCCTTTTGAAGAGCTTGTACTTGGTAAGCGCTTCGGGCACACGATAGCCGTAATCAAACTGATACAGCTTGATCTGCTTGCCGTTGATCCCGCCATTATCATTGACATAATGAATGGCTTCTGCAATGCCCAGAGCATAGTCCTTTCCGACATCTGAAGTCGCTCCCGTCATATCATTGAGCGCTCCCACATTAATTGTTGCGGCGCCGACCATGGAAGAAAATCCAACAATCAATGCCACAATAAATAGGTGCACGAAAGTCTTTGACCACGTATTTTTCGCAAACATAATTTCTTTCCCCTTTTTAAGAGAGTAAAAGTTCCATCGAGTTCCGTTCCGATTAAAATTTTATTTAAACACCACCTCCTTCTTTTGCTGAGAATTCGTTGAATAGTTTATGGGTTAAGTAGTTGTGATAAATACTGCCAATCAGTATTCAGAAATATCTTTTAGACGATTTAACCATTTACCAATTGACCACACATCTAATACGAAAACGGCCACAAATTAAAATAGTTCTTCGTCTGCCACCATCGATAGGCCAGACCATTGGGTTCAAATATCATAAATACACATATGGCAAGCCCGAAGGCGGCCTCTTTAATAAACAAAAAATCCATTAAAAGCTTAGGATAGATGTCTGCAAGAGGCATTATCGCGAGTTGCAATAGCTCCATAACAACAACCATGAATATGGACCCGAAAATAGTGCCGTGGATTGAGCCGACCCCGCCGATAAGAATGACACCCACCAGCCACAAAGACCAGAACCAGGGAAAATGTTCGGGGCTGATCGCCGCGAGATTGCTGATCCAGAACGCCCCGGCAATTCCGCCGATAAAGCCGGCGACAAAAAACGCAAAAAGCTTGTATCTGAAAACATTAATCCCCATTACCCCTGCGGAAATGTCATTGTCACGTATGGCCACCCAGGCCCTGCCCACACGGGTCCTGAGCAAATTAGCCACCGCAACAACACAAATAACCACCAAGACAAGCATCATAAAATAGACCTTAAGATCACTGTTGATAATCCACGGCCCGACCTTGATGGTTCCCGGAGGCAAAGAAAACGCCTGTCCTCGCCCTCCGATCTGGCTCACATATCCCGTAATAATAAAATCTACGGTAATGAACTGAGCGGCCATGGAGGTTAAAATCAGATAAAATCCTTTGACCCTGGCACAAGGGAGTCCGAACAAAACACTCCACATACCGGCTGCAAATGCGGCAATTAGGATGCTTAAAGGATAAGCGATACCGAAATCCATCATGAATTTGGGCCAGGGGAATTCAAGGATGAGCAGGGTGCTTGTATATGCGCCCACGGCAATAAATGCGGCATGGCCCAGGGTTATCTGGCCGCAAAAACCGATTAAAAGTTGCACGCCTAAGGCCCCAAGCACCGTATAGCCGATCTGGTTACAAACACTGAGCCAATAAGAATCTGCAAACAATGGAATAACAACAAACAGGATGATAAAAAGAAGAATCATCTTGCCCTTGATAAACTTGGTCTGCCACCACCCATGATCCTGATGATAATTCTGATGATAAACACCACAGGGAAGCCAGGTTGTTGACATTTAATAACACTCCGTTTTTGATTGAAGATTTACGATTGGATTACACGCGTTCAATCCGCTCCCATCCCCACAATCCATGGGGCTTAAAAAGCAAAAAGATCGCCATGAAAGCAAAAGGGGCGACCTCCTTAACACCGCCGGGAAAGTATCTATCCAAATACGCCCCGCAGAGGTTCTGTAATATGCCGATGACAATTCCACCTACAATGGCGCCGGGTACGGAATTGAGTCCCCCCAATACCACAGCCGGCAGAACCAGAAGGCCGAGATACCCCACGGATATATTCAATCCGTTGATGTTGCCCAAAAGGGTACCGCCGACACCGGCCGCCATAAAAGCGATGGCCCAGGCCGCTGCATAAACGAATCTGGCGCTCACACCCAGGGAGAGGGCGGCCATCTCGTCATCGGCTGTGGCCTGCATGGCAAGGCCCCACCGGGTATATTTAAAAAAACAGACAAAAACGATTAAAAGAATGATGGCGGCCACAAAGCTCCAGAGATATGCCTGACCAACAATGACGGGTCCTATGTGAATAGGCTCCATTGAAAAAACCGGCGGGGTGAACACACGCGTATCGGTACCCCATATGAACTCCACCGTTCCCTTAAAGAAAAATGAAAGCCCAACGGTGACCATAATCACCGTCAGCACAGGCTGACCGATGAGTTTGTCCAGGAAAATTCTTTCCGTCAGTATTCCCAAAACCAGTCCTACAATAAGGGAGAAAAAAATCGCCAGTAAAAAAGGAACGCCCATGGAATAAAAGCTCAAGGAAACATAAGCGCCAATCAGCGTCATTTCACCCATGGCCAGATTCAGTACGCCTGAACATTTATATATCAACACCCATCCAAGGGCCACAAGGGCATAGATGCCGCCCACCATAATGCCCGTTGTAACGGTCATTAAAAAAAGTTCCATCCGTTACTCCATTGAAAATTGAAGGTTGTAAATTTTCAATCCTTCACCCATTACCTACTTACCTCTTTCCTATTTCCTCTTTCCTATCCCCTTTTTCCTCTTTCCTATTCCCTATTCCTCGACCTTCCGAATATGCAGATCAATAACAATATGTGCCTCCCGTCCATCTTCATACTTTATCGTTGTATCGATATGCACACTATCATCATCTAAATAGAGGGCCTCAACGATGTCCTGATACCTTTTTTCCACAAAGCCCCGCCGCAATTTTCTCGTTCTTGTCAGTTCATCATCATCTGCATCGAATTCCTTGTACAAGTTGATGAACTTTACGACTCTGGCGGCTTCCGGGAGGTCCCTGTTTGCCTGCCGAATCTGCACCTCCACCAAGTTGTAGACTTCGGGCATCTGAGAAAGTTCCTGATAACTCGTGTAATTGATCTTTTTTTCATCGGCCCATCTGCCCACCACAGAATAATCGATACAAATGACGGCGGTAATACATTCCCGCTTGTCTCCGATGACCCATGAATCTCTCACATAGGGACTGAATTTCAGGCGGGTTTCAAGGTACTGGGGTGAAAAAGGTCTTCCGTCCCTGAGTATAAAGACATCCTTGGTACGGTCAAAAACCACCAGGTGACCCTCATCATCTATAAACCCCTTATCACCTGAATAGAGCCAACCGTCTTTCAAGGTCTCTTTGGTTGCTTCCGAATTTTTATAGTAACCCAAAAAAACGGAAGGACTTCTGGTTAGGATTTCACCGTCTTCAGTAATTTTTATTTCTGTTTCAGGAATCGGATGACCCACCGTATCGAATTTTATATCTCCGCTGCGATGAACCACAGAAATACCGGCGACTTCGGTCTGGCCATAGATCTGCTTTAGGTTTACTCCCAGTGCATGAAAAAAACGAAAGTGGTCCGGGCCCATGGCCCCCCCGCCCGTATAGGCATTTCGAACACGAGACAGGCCGAGATGGTCCTTTATTTTCTCTTGTACGGTAATATACGCCAGCCATTTTAAAAACACCCAGTGCCATGGAATTCGTTTTTTCTGAAACTTAAGATCCGCCACATGATAACCGATTTTCGTGGAAAGCGCATAAACTTTCCGTTTGATCCACGTGGCATCCAGATATTTAACCTGTATCGTTCGGGTCATCTGCTCGTACATGCGCGGGGGAGCAAACATCACATGGGGACCGATCTCTCTGATGTTCTCCTGGGCGGTTTCCGGTTCCTCCGGAAAATTGATGGTATATCCCACCTGCAGGCCGCAGGAAATGGACATCATCTGTTCCCCGATCCACGCAAAAGGCAGATAAGAGGCATAATCATCCGTTTCCATACACGGATCCACAGCCATAAGATGCTGCCCCATGGTCAGCATATTATTGTGGGACAAGAGTACCCCCTTTGGCAACGATGTGGTTCCGGAAGTATAAAAAAGTAACGCCACTTCATCCCCGTGGCCTTTTTTGATCATCTTTTCAAAAAGCTCGGGCTGTTGTTGATCGAGTTCCCGGCCCAGACTCTGAACGTCCTTTAAACTGATCAGATAGTCCTGGTTGTAATCCCGCATTCCCTTGGGATCATCCCAGATAATTTTTTCCAATTTGGGACATTCATTAAAAACAGAGATGGCCTTGTCGACTTCCTCCTGGCCTTCTCCGAATAAAAATTTTGTGTCCGAATGGTCGATGATGTACTTGACTTCATCAATCAGGCAGTCCCGGAACAGCCAAACCCCCACGCCCCTTGCGCATAACGTCGCCATTTCAGCCCACAGACCCTCGGGACGATTGTCGCCGATCATGGCAACCTTATCCCCTTCTTCAAGGCCTAAACGAATAAGTCCCAGTGTCAAGTACTTGACATTTTTAAAATAATCATGCCAGGTGATGGGGCGCCAGATGCCAAATTCCTTCTCCCGCATGGCCACTCTGCCCTTGCCGTATTTGCCGGCTTTTTCATAAAAAAGCTTTGGGATTGTGAGATCTTTTGTAATTTTCATGTTTTATTTAGTCTTGAAAAATCAGGTCCTTTGGGCCTTGCCTGTCCCGCATTGCGGGAGTCAGAGTTCTCCGGCTCTGCCTGAAGAATCGCTGCAAGAGTTTGAAGTGAACAAAAGTTTAAAGTGAGCTAAAGTTAAGGAATTCTGTCAATTACATAAAAACATCGGAGCGAAGCGACACCATAACTTTAGGCACTTTAGATCACTTTAGGCACTTTCAACTTGTAAGGCTTTAACTAAAACAGCTCCTTTCAGGGGCAAACCAAAGCCAGGTTCTTTCCCGCGTGGCGGGATTTTCAATGGGCCAAGCCTGCCCCGCATTGCGGGGGATTCTTTACTTTTTCCGGACCGTTTTATCTCCTGGTTGCATACAGATCCTCTTCACCCAGGTATGCCTTAATCACTTCAGGATGATTTTGGACTTCATCAGGAGTTCCGTCGATGATCATGTTGCCGAAATTGAGAACAAAAACACGGTCGGATAAATCCATGACCACACCCATATCATGCTCCACCAGAATACAGGTGACTTTCCACCGCTCTTCTTCATTAATATCCAGAACAAACCGTGCCATGTCTTCGACTTCTTCAAGATTTAGTCCGGCTAGCGGCTCATCCAGGATTAAAAGCTCCGGTTCAAGTGCCAGCGCTCTGCCGAGTTCCACTCGCTTTTGCAGTCCATACGGCAACATGCCCACAGGTTTATGCCGGATATGTTCAATTTCCAGAAGATCAATGATTTGTTCTTCAATAAAAATTCTGTGTTCAATCTCTTCACGGGCGGTTTTGCCAAGATAAATCGATCCGGTGGTAATACCCGATTTCATATGGATATGCCGGCCCAGACGGATGTTATCCAATACCGTCATGCCACCGAAAACTTCGACTTTCTGAAATGTTCTGGAAATACCGAGTTGAGCCCGTTCAGACGGCTTGAGTGTGTTGATCTTTCTTTTTTTATAGAAGATATTCCCCTTTTGGGGAGAATAAAGGCCGTTAATTATATTCATCATCACTGTCTTGCCGGCACCGTTGGGGCCGATGACAGAATGAATCTCGCCTTTTCTTACTTTCAGGCTAACGCCGGCCAAAGCGCATACCTTGCCGAAAGACATATGGACATCCTCTAATTCTATCAGAATGTCCTGTTCTTTGGGTTTATTAGATTCTGTCAATATTCTTTACCTTTAAATATATCCGTTCTTTCTTTTCAGGTTTTCAGATAGGTGAACGACAAGTGACTTTAACTTAAAAAAAGAGGCTTGAAAACCTCTTTTCTGAATATCCTTCATTTATTTTTGACAAATCATACATCATTTTTTTTTTATTAATCAAGTATAAATATACCCATTTGTTGTTTATCCGTATTCAGAAAAAAGCAGGGCTGGCTGAAACAGCTCCAAACTTGAACCGAGACCGTTTAAAAATACTCACTATAATATAATCACTTTCTGTACGGCTTTGACGATTTCTTCAGGCTCATCCATGACCTGTAAGATTTCAATATCCTCTGGAGATATTCGCTTTTCAGAAAGCAGTTTTGTTTTTATCCAATCAATGAGCCCTGCCCAATAGTCCGAGCCGACCAGAATTAACGGAAAAGGCTTTATGCGGTGGGTCTGAACCAGTGTGACGGCTTCAAACAATTCATCCAAGGTACCGAAACCACCAGGTAGGATAATATATGCCGCAGCATATTTAACGAACATGACTTTGCGAATAAAAAAGTATTTAAAGTCTATTTTAACATTGGCAAAAGAATTCGGCTTCTGCTCAAAGGGAAGAATAATATTCAGCCCGACGGAGGTGCCCCCTGCTTCTGCCGCACCTTTGTTGGCCGCTTCCATCACGCCTCCCCCCCCACCTGTAATCACGGCAAAGTTGTTTTCTACAAAAAGCTTGGCCAGTTTTTCAGTTTTTTTATAAATTGAATCAGAAGGTTTAATTCTTGCAGATCCGAAGAAACTCACCGCAGGTCCTATTTCATTAAGCGTATCAAAGCCTTCAACAAACTCTCCCATGATCTTGAAAAGCCGCCATGCTTCACCGATATTTAAATCATCAACAATGAACTGTTTTTCCATTTTATTCAATACAATAAAACTGTGTTAGGATCTTATCCGCTTGAGGCGGGTTAAAATTTAAGCCCCGCTTTTAACGGGATGTACCACCTGACCCCAGAGAAATAGGCTACGCCCCGATGAAATATGCGTTGCATTTCATTGGGCAGGCAGGGCGGGCACAGAAATCGGGCAAAAAAGGTGTCTTGCAAAGGTCTCAATTTATCGACATACAGCCAATATACTTAAACGCCTCACGTTCCGCCGTTAAACCCGATGGTAACATTGCCTTGCTCCACAATAACCGGAACCTTTCGTATGCCATCGGAATATTCCAGCATGGTCTTCATCTTCTCAGCATCAGCCTTAACATTAACGTATTTAACTTCCTGGCCTTGCTTGGCAAAAGCTTCACGAGCCTGATTTGTATAGGGTCAGGTATCCTTTCCAAAAATCAATATTTTTCCCGCCATGGGCCATCTCCCCAAGAAAATTAATGCATAAAGAAAACAATAGATATTTCTTAAAAATTCAAGCTATTGTAGAATAGCTTCAAAATAAGTCCTAACAGTAATTAAAAGCTTTGTCAATGATTACAGATTGACAAACATCATGGGGATTGATAAAAATTTTTTTTATCTTATGGTGATTATCTCTTTTAAATTTTGGATTCCTTGGTAACATATATTTTGCATTTTGTGGCAAAAACCATTAAATAGTAGAAACAACGGACTTACGCCCGGGGCACTTGTGAAACCGGTTGTTGCATGTTGTAAAATTAGAAGTGTGAAGTTGCTAAAGTAACTAACGTTTTGGGATTCTGTTAATACTTATATGGACAGATTACAAGCCGACTTCGCCCAAGTCGCTTAAGATTATGACGGCTGAAAGCAACTCCCAAGCCCTATCCCGGACCTTGCTTCTTATTGCGCTGCATCGTATTACACGTATATCAAACAGCACATCTTTGGTGAAAATACGCGTCCATTTGCGCCGGGAGGGGCTTTAGCTCACTTTAATCGCTTTTTCGGCTCATCCAGAGGACGATGAATAATTCAGCGAATGAATTTTCAAGGCGTGTTACCATAACAAATGATCTCGGGCTTCATGCCAGATCCGCAGCAAAAATAGCAAAACTGGTTCAAAACGTAAAATCAAATGTGTGGATTGTCAAAGACGGAAAAAAGGCGGATGCTTCAAGCATTATCGATATCCTTACACTGATCTGCCCAAAAGGATCAATAATTACATTAACAATTGATGATCAATCTGATCTTGGGATTTTAAACGACCTGGTTCAGTTGATTGAAAGTGGTTTTGGAGAATAATCAGGCATGTTTAATACCAACGAAAGTGAAATACGCCTGCACGGTATCAATGTCTCGCCGGGTATCTGCATTGGCAAAGCATATCTGGTCGGAAAAGAAGGTGTAGATGTTGTTGATAAATACTTCATTAGTAAAGACAACTTACAAAATGAAATCAAGCGGTTTAAATCTGCCGTAAAGCATGCCAAAGATAAACTTCAAGAAATCATTGAAACAACCCCTGAAGAATTACGACAGCACATCCATATACTTGAAACTCACAAGGTCTTGTATAAAGACAAGATGCTTTATGGCAAAATCATTGAAACCATAGAAAAAGAACTGGTAAATGCTGAATGGGCCCTCAAAAAAGTCGTATCGAATGTTAAAAATATGTTCAGAAATATGCCGGACCTTTATTTGCGGGGTAGAGTGGCAGATATATCCCACATATCTGAAAGCATCATGCAAAACCTGGTTGGTGCAAAAACTCTGGATATTGGTGCTATTGGAAAACGGGTTATTCTTGTGGCCGTCGACCTTTCTCCTGCAGAAACGAGTCAGATACAGCTGGAAAAGATAAAAGGACTTATAACTGATCACGGGGGAAAGACTTCACACACTGGAATCATCGCCCGAACGCTTGAAATTCCGGCTGTTTTGGGTCTTGAAAAAGCGACACATTTAATAAAAAGCGACGACATTATCATTGTGGATGGAACTGCGGGAATTGTTATTGTCCATCCCACCGATAAAACCCTTATTCAGTTCGAAGAACGCCAATCCAATTACGAAAGATATAAGGCTGTAATTACCCGAAGCAGCCATCTCCCAGCCAAAACAACCGATGGTATTAAGCTGGAAGTTATGGGTAATATCGAGCTCCCTGAAGAAGTTGTATCAGTAATAAACTATGGCGGGGATGGAATCGGGCTTTATCGAACGGAATTTCAATATCTTAGCCAGCGCGATTTCCCGAATGAACATGATCTGTTCGAGAATTATAAGGATGTCGTCGAAGTGATGGCGCCTAATCCCGTTACTATTCGAACATTAGATGTCAGTGGTGATAAAGCGATTTCTTATGCCTCAAATTCGGATGAAAAAAATCCTGTTTTGGGCCTTCGAGGTATACGGTACTGTTTAAAAAACCCGGATGTTTTCAAGACACAACTCCGAGCCGTATTAAGGGCCTCTGCATTCGGTCCTGTCAGAATTCTTCTCCCCATGATATCATGCCATGATGAAGTCCTTGCAGCGAAAAAGATATTAAAAAAAGCAGCCGATTCTCTGGATAAAGAAGGTATACTTTTTGATGACAATATAGAAGTCGGAATAATGATAGAAGTACCTTCAGCCGCAATTATGGCAGATGTGATGGCAAGGGATGTTGACTTTTTTAGTATTGGAACCAATGACCTTATCCAGTATTCGCTGGCGGTTGACAGAGTCAACAGACAGGTTGCACATCTCTATCAACCGCTTAACCCTGCGATTATACGAATGATCAAATATGTCGCAGATACTGCAAAAAACAACGATGTGGAAGTCTGCATGTGCGGAGAAATGGCGGGCGACCCTGTGAATATACCGATCCTTTTGGGGTTGGGAGTAAGTAACTTAAGTATGAATCCTCAATCAATACCGGCAATTAAAAAAATTATTAGATCCCTCAATGTTAAAGATGCTACCTTGTTCGTTAAGGATGTTCTTAAAGAGACATCCGAAACAGGCATTATGGAACTGCTGCTCGGTACTTACAACAGCATTCTGTTTGAATCGGGATACACCGAGCCATAATCTCCCCTGCCCATTCAGGAACTTAGTTCGCTTGGCTCTTAATTGAAATGATGGCAACACTTTAGCCTTTTGAAAATATTACCGCTTCAGGTATAGTTAAAGCTCCTTTGAAATCGATTTGTTTCATAGGACTAACCTATTACGAGTGATGGAATGATGAACAAATGGGTTGTTGGAAGGAGAAAAAAAGCATTTGAGCACAAACCATATCAAAATAATTACTGAAAATAGAAAGGCCAGACACAACTTCTTTATCGAAGAGACTTATGAAGCAGGTATGGTTCTTTTGGGAACAGAAGTTAAATCCCTCCGACTCGGCCGCGTTAATTTAAAAGATTCTTATGCCAGAATTAACAAAGGCGAAGTGTTTGTTCATCAGATTCATATCGGTGCTTATCCCTTTGCCTATTACGGAAATCATGATCCTTTAAGAAAAAGAAAACTCCTTTTACACAGATATGAAATCAACAAATTATACGGCAAAGTCAATGAAAAGGGGTTTTCTCTTATCCCCTTAAAGATCTATTTCCAGAACGGAAAGGCCAAGCTGACATTGGCCCTTGCCAGGGGTAAACGTAAGTATGATAAACGTGAGTCTATCCGACGGCGTGACGAACAACGGGACTTGGAAAGATCAAAAAAGGAATATTGACGGCTTCGTAAAAAGTTCAACTTCTGCGTTGCGCTGCATTCCTCGTCGCTGCGGCGTACGATAAGTACGCCTCACTCCTCGGAATTTGCGCGCCTTGAATTTGAAACTTTTTACTTTGCCGTCAAATTTTGACTTTTTACGAGTTCATCAATATTGAAACGCGGTTTTAAATTATGAAAACAAGTTCACAATATGAAATAAAATTCATAGAATTCAATAAAATATTTTAGTATTTTGTTCGCGCTGAAAAAGTTTAACCATTTAATATTTTTGTCAATAATATCATATAAGGATATTGGCATGATTTCTGCTAAGAATTAATACTATGGGAAATCTTTTAAGTTTAAAAAAAAAGCGCAGCACTCTCAGCAGGCAAGAACTGATCGAGATGGGTAAAACAGCCCGTCAAGAACGGGATCGCCTGCTGAATGAATACCCGGATCTCAAAGAATTCCAAAAAAAGATCGACAGATGTCTTGACAATGCTGGAAGTTCTGAAAACCGAATGGCAGTATTAGGAATAATGATTGAAGCCAAACTAAAAGAACTTCAAGATGAACTGTCGCATCTTTCGTTTCTGATGAGACAATTCAAAATACCGAATCACGCCCCTGATGAATAAAAACTCCAGAGATTATACTTTAAACGGGAGTTTAAGGTGGCATTTAATGGGTTCATTTAACAGCAAATCGAAAAAAAACTGAACTTATAAAAATTTTTTAAAGTTCGGAAGACTCCACACTTGTTTTAGGTGACGGCTCAACCGAACTTAACTGTCCTGAATTAAACTAAAAAGCTATTCAGGGCAATAAAGGCAGGGTTTTTTATGGGCTCTGCCTTTTTATCTTGAGCATCTTGGTAGAACATTTCATAAATACTGTTGCAGATTACGATCCATCCCTTCCCTGCCCTCTGCTAAAAGTGGGGGGGTTGATTGGGGGTGAAGCCCTTAAAATACATCAACTGATTTACGAACCAGAGTACTTCGCCCCAATAGCAAACCATTTCCACCTTGCATTTTCCATAAGGTGTGATTATAGTTTTATTGAACTGGCGAAGTTAAAGGATCTAAAAATAATACACCAAAAGAAACAGGTACAGGTGCAATATCGAAACATGAAAGAACATAATGAAAAAATACCGGATCCAAAAGAAATCGAAAAGGAAATCGGCGATTTTCTATCGAAAAAGTTTGGAGGCAGTGTTAAAATGGTAACACCACTGGTTTTGCCCCAGAAAGTCGCCACCGAAAAAGGTGAAAAATCTGTCAAAAAAGAAAAAAGGATCAATTTTGATTTAAAACCTGAAGAATTGATCTCCTTTCTTGACCAATATATTGTAAAGCAGGATAAAGCCAAGGCAATACTATCCACAAAAATATGTACACATTTTAACCGTATAAAACGCGCTGAAAACTCTTCCGATCAGACCGACGACATGGTCGGACGCATTAAAAACAACATCCTCATGTTCGGTCCAACCGGTGTTGGCAAAACATACATCATCAAACTCATCGCCAAAAAAATCAATGTTCCTTTTGTAAAGGGCGATGCTACAAAATTTAGTGAAACAGGTTATGTGGGTGGTGATGTAGAAGATCTTGTCAGAGATCTTGTCAGAGAAGCCGACGGTGATATTAAACTCGCTCAATATGGTATCATCTACATTGATGAAATCGATAAAATTGCATCAAGCCGGAATGTCATTGGCGTTGATGTCTCTCGATCAGGTGTCCAGCGGGCGTTGCTCAAACCCATGGAAGAAACTGAAGTCGATCTAAAAGTACCTCATGATCCCATTTCGATGATTCAGGAGATCGAACGCTTTCGTAAAACCGGGAAAAGGGATAACCGATCGGTCAATACCGGTAACATACTGTTTATTATGAGCGGTGCCTTTGGCGATCTGGCCCGGATTGTTAAAAAACGAGTTGCGAATCAAGAAATCGGATTTGGAGCAAACATTAAAAATATTCGGGATGATAGTGACATTCTCAAACAGGCAATGGCAGAAGACCTCATAGAATATGGATTTGAATCTGAATTTGTCGGACGGCTTCCGGTCAGGGCCGTCTTTGAAAAATTGACGGAAGACGACCTCTTCGAAATCCTGAAAAATCCAAGCAACCCGATAATACTTGGCAAAAAACTCGATTTTGCAGCGTATGGTATTGATATTGTATTTGAAGATAGAGCCCTTGAAATTTTAGCGAAAAACGCCTTCCGAGAGAATACCGGGGCAAGGGGTCTTGTGAGTGCTGTTGAAGAAGCACTTCTTGTCTTTGAAAAAAAATTTCCGTCAACGAACATTAAAAAATTCCCAGTAACCGCCACTGACGTGGAAAATCCCGAAAAGTCCATTAAAAAAATATTGGCATTATCAAACCTTGATGAACTCAATGAAACATATGAAAAGCTGTTTCTTGCTGAAAAAGAATACATCAAAAGATATTTAGACTCAAACAAGAAAATTTTTGCGAAGAAATACGGCTTGACACTCACACAATCACGGATCGATGTTGTGGCTTCTTACTACGCCAATCATATAATGGATATAGAAAAGGTCATTAAAAAGATAAAATCTTTCTATGATGATATAAAGAAGATAGAATTATATTTTTTTAAAAATCATGACATCAACATTGTCTTGGAAGATGACGCCATCGATTTTATCATCGATCAGCTTGAAAATTCCACGTATGATCTTGAAGCGTTTTACGATCATATTTCGACCGATTTCGAATACGGGCTAAAGCTGGTTCAAGAAAAAACAGGTAAAAACCGATTTTTTATTACCAAAAACGCTCTTATGAACCCCGAATCTTTTATAAGCAATCTCATTAAAGATGATCTGAAAATACACTCAAAAACGGTATAATTATGATCGGAATATCAAAGCTGTACTGTGGAACTGTAGAACCATCCGATGCCCTTCGTTATGGACGAATGTCGTCCAAACTGCCTTCGCATCTTCTTCAATTTTCCAGTGATAAGCGACCTGTGGTTGTCTGGAACGTTACCCGACGGTGCAACCTCAAGTGTGTCCATTGTTATGCCCACGCCAAAAACATCGCTTTTGACAATGAACTTTCCACCAGTGAAGGAAAAATTTTAATCGACGATCTCGTAGAATTTGGTGTGCCGGTAATGCTGTTTTCCGGGGGTGAGCCTTTGGTCCGAAAAGACCTCCCGGAACTTGCAGCTTACGCTGTCAAAAAAGGGATGAGAGCCGTTATATCGACAAACGGAACCCTGATAACACCTCAAATTGCTCAAACCCTAAAAGATATCGGCCTCTCCTACGTTGGCATCAGTCTCGACGGAATGGAAGAGATTAATGACCGGTTTAGAGGGGTTAAAGGGGCTTTCAGGTTGGCGCTTAAAGGGATTGAAAACTGTAAAAAGGCCGGCATAAAAGTCGGTCTTCGCTTTACCATCAACAAATCCAATGCCGGTCAAATTTCAGAAATATTCAAACTCCTTGAAGAGATGGATATTCCAAGGGTATGCTTTTACCATCTTGTATATTCCGGTCGCGGATCAGAGCTTGTAAAAGAAGACCTTTCCCATGAGGAATCTCGAAAAGCCGTTGATCTTATCATGGATCTTACCAAACAACTCCATGATAGGAATAATCCCAAAGAGGTGTTAACTGTCGACAATCATGCCGATGGCCCCTATCTTTATTTGAGGCTGCTTAAAGAGAATCCTGAGCGTGCCCGGGAAGTGCTTGAACTTCTCGAAATGAACGAGGGCAACAGTTCCGGGATAGGCATCGGCTCCATAAGCTGGGATGGTGAGGTATATGCCGACCAGTTCTGGCGACATTACAGCTTTGGGAATGTTAGAAATCGACCGTTTTCTAAAATTTGGGCCGACACCTCGGACCCTCTGATGAAAAAACTTAAAGAGAAAAAAAGACACGCCAAGGGAAGATGTGCAACATGCCGATGGCTGGACATTTGTGCCGGTAATTTCAGGGTAAGATCCGAGGCTGTCACAGGTGATGTCTGGGCACCGGACCCGGCGTGCTATCTGACAGACGAAGAAATCGCTTAGAGATCGTTAGAAAGAACAGACGCATACTGAAACATTTCAAAAGCAAGAAAGTGTTTGATTTAAGACAAATCCATTGTTTTTATATTGATTTCTGTTCTTTCTTTACGATCCTTTAGCCACGAGTTTACACGGTTCGAAAAAAAGCATTATCCATGGAGCGACTCAACAAATAATAACTCTCCGCTCCCTGAAACAACTAAAATATAGGAGTTGCTATGCTATTTCCCGATTACAGGCCGAGACGGTTGCGACAAAATGATGCGTTTCGCCGCATGATGCGTGAAACCAAACTTTCAGTTGATGACTTCATTCTTCCGCTGTTTGCCATCAAAGGTAAAGAGGTAAAAAACCCCATCGACTCAATGCCAGGACAGTATCAGTTGTCCATTGATAATCTCGTTAAAACGTCTAAGAAAGCCTATGAGTTTGGTATCCCTGCAATAATGCTGTTTGGAATACCGGACAAGAAAGATCCCCTTGCAACCGGCGCTTATGACAAAGACGGTATCGTTCAAAAAGCGACACGCGCTTTAAAAGACAAGATACCGGATCTCGCCGTCATCACCGATGTCTGTCTGTGCCAGTATACCGACCATGGCCATTGCGGTGTTGTGGACGGCCATATCATTGATAACGACGCTTCTTTGGACCTTCTGGCCAGAACCGCCCTTTCACATGTCCGGGCCGGCGCAGACATGGTCGCACCTTCTGACATGATGGACGGCCGTGTGGCTGAAATTCGTAATATTCTGGATGAAAACGATTTCAGCAACGTTCCAATACTTTCATATGCCGCCAAGTATTGCAGTGCATTTTACGGACCCTTCCGCGATGCCGCACATTCTGCTCCGAAGTTTGGAGATCGTCGAACGTATCAGATGGATCCTGCCAATGCATTGGAGGCTATCCGGGAAGTGACCATGGACATCGAAGAAGGTGCAGATATTATCATGGTAAAGCCCGCCCTTCCCTATCTCGACATTATCTGCCGTATCCGTGAAGAAATCGATCTTCCCATAGCCGCATACAATGTCAGCGGTGAGTATGCCATGATAAAGGCGGCCGACAAAATGGGATGGATAGACGGCAAAAAAGTCATGATGGAAACCCTCATCGCCATTAAGCGGGCCGGAGCCGACATGATCTTGACGTATTTTGCCCTTGAAGCAGCAGAAGCATTAAGGGATTAGCCTAAACTATCCAGGCCGGGATTTTTTTAAGATAACATCATACATCATGAAAAACACGAATAGTACATCATCCCCAAAACCTCATCCCCATGGTGAAAATAAGGGCCAATCTTTACGACTGGTGGCTTGGGAAACCACGCGCAATTGCAACCTTGCCTGCATGCACTGCCGCGCATCGGCGACACAGGGTCCTTTCAGCGGAGAACTCGACACGGATGCATCTTTTCGCCTGTTGGATCAAATCGCACAAGTCGGAAAGCCCATCATCATCCTGACAGGCGGGGAACCGCTTTTACGAACCGATATCTTTGATATTGCAAAATACGGCACAAACAAAGGGCTCAGGATGGTCATGGCGCCCAACGGCACCCTGATTACCGAAAACATCGCCAAACAAATGGCAGATTCCGGAATTCAAAGAATAAGTATCAGCCTTGACGGCGCCACCCATGAGAGCCATGACAGATTCAGGGGTGTGGATGGTGCCTTTGAAGGTGCGCTTCGAGGGATACGGTTGGCAAAAGACGCCGGTATAGAATTCCAGATAAACACAACCATCACCAAGACAAATCTTCATGAAATCCCAAAAATTCAGGATCTCGCCGTAAAACTGGGTGCAGTCGCCCACCACATCTTTCTCCTTGTTCCAACAGGCCGGGGCAAGTATATTGTGGATCAGGAAATAACCGCAATAGAATATGAACGCACATTGAACTGGTTCTATGACCAGAAAGAGAAAACCCCTTTGCAGCTCAAAGCCACATGTGCTCCCCATTATTACCGAATCCTTCGACAAAGAGCAAAGCAGGAAGGAAAATCGGTAACCTTTAAAACCCACGGGATGGATGCCATGACCCGCGGATGTCTGGGGGGCACGGGATTTTGTTTCATCTCGCACCGGGGGATTGTCCAGCCATGCGGATTCCTTGATGTGAATTGCGGGGATATTACCCAAGCATCTTTTGCAGACATCTGGAACCGTTCAGACATCTTTTTGTCTTTGCGCAATTTTGATGATCTAAAGGGGAAATGTGGCGCTTGTGAATTCAAAAAGGTGTGTGGCGGCTGCAGAGCGAGGGCCTATGAAGCAACCGGCGATTTTCTGGCCGAAGAACCCCTGTGCAGTTACCAGCCGGTTCTAAAAAACAAACTCAATTCATAACATGTAGTACCTGATATCCGTCTTTTTCCAGGGCTTGTCTGATAACCTCTGTATTGCAAGGCAGAAGCCGGAAGTAATACTCTCTTTTGCTGGCTTTCTGAGCCGTCATCCCCACATTGACAATGTCTCCGCCATTATCGTTGATAATCTGCAAGACATTTCTAAAGGAACCCGGTTTATCTCCTACTACCAAATCAATGCGTGAACTCGCGGTGAGAAACCCCATCATATCGATAAACGTCCGCAGGATATCCGTTGCCGTAATGATGCCAACCAGTTTATGTTTTTCCACCACCGGCATCCCGCCGATTTTATGCTTGTATATCAGCTGAGCCGCATCTTCGATGTCGTCATCCGGCCCCACGACAATGGGATTTTTTATGATCAAATCCCCGAGCGAAACATCACCCAGCATGGAAGGAATAAGTCCCTGCTTTAAATCCGCAAGGGTAATAAAACCTTTCAGTTGATTATCTTTCGAAACAACAGGAAGATGCCGGATGGAGTTAATCTTCATCAACTCGATGGCTTCCTGTATCGAGGCGCTTTCCGTTATGGTAATCGGGTCGGAAACCATTAATGTTCTTATTTTCATGATGTCTTCCTTTGTTCGAAATTACTAATAAGCAAATTAGATGCTCGACATAACCCTTACTAATGGAAATGTTACCGAAGCCTTCTCACAAGTGCCTAAAGTTTGAAGTGATCTAAAGTGCCTAAAGTTGAGGAACACGCTTTCAGCGCAATCAATTATAATTAAAATTGATGGAATACCTTAACTTTAGGCACTTTAGTTCACTTTAGGCACTTTAAACTTTTGCATACATAGAATGAAAAAACCAAGTTATAAATACGTAACCGTATTTACGAATACATGTACTTAGTAAAAGTTACCCCAGTGCATTCAAAACCAGTGTGATCGGCCGGTCTTCTTCACTTTCCCCGGTAAACCTTATGGGACCCGGGTGCCGGTAGTTGTCGTCACCCGGAACTACCGCAAGCCATTTTTCTCTAAACGCCTTTACTATTCTAAAAGAAGCTGAATTGACATCAACCAGACTTTTTTCCAAAACAAGCGTAAGCTTCCCTTTTCTTTCTTCAAGATGCATTAACGGCGCAATGGGAATTCCAATGGGTTCCCATTTGGTAAAATCCTTCTCCAAATTCCTTATGGCCGCCATCTGACCCGTAGAACCATTGGCGATCAGGCTGAAAACCGTTAATCCCAGGTTATAGGTATAGTTACAGTCAAATCGAGTTGGATTGTTGCCTCTGCCGTCATACCCATAAAAATGAATCTGCGTTTTGAATTTTGGTACGGATTTATGATAAATTTTTCCAACAGGCTCAGGAATCTCTTCAGCTTCTGCAATTGCCTGTTCCTTTTCAAGGGACTGCTTAAGGGTTTTTACCGATATTATTGAAGGTTTAATCAGTAAAAACTCGGCATCATCATAATTTTTGAAAATAATGGGGCCAAAGAAATCCGGGTCGAGCCCTCCTTTTTCGAGAACCTTCCGGTAATAGGATTTTTCTATTCCAATTTTATACGACCCGTTCTCTTTTAAAATATTCAGGTAGTCATTCACCAAGCCCATGAGCACCTGTTCAGTCTTAACCTGGGAAAACTGAAAATTGCCGTGACTGTCTCTTTCCATGAGAAGACCTTCCTGGAAGAAATCCGGAATATCATTAAACAAATCCTCATCCCGTGTGTTCCAGACAGAAAAACGTTGATCTTCCCTTGAACGTCTGGCCAGTCTCCGCAAATATTCCAACTTATCCTCAAGTGCCGGGAATTCCGCATGGAAATCCGTATCATGGGTGTCGTTATATTCAGCAATAATGGTGTTTAGCTTTATGATAAAAATCTGTATTTCATTGATAAACTCCAGTATCCCCTCGGGAATAACAATCACACCGTAGTTTTTCCCAACCTCAGCCCTTCTGACAATGCCGTCACAAATCACACGAGACAGATGCCTCAAGGTCATTCCATAGGCATTATAATCGATATCATTCTTGTTTGACGCTTCTTTAATTCTTTTTTCATCGATGTAATCACAAAGATCTTCACCAATAAGGGTCATATTGGCATGGGTCTGCAGCGCAACTTCAAGTGCCAGATGGCTGGCGACTCTTCCCATCACCTTGCAGATGTGCCAGTATTTAACATCTGAACTGCTGTCCGTGCACAGATTGCTGATAGAGTTTGAAAATGCCCTTGCGGCGGTGTGAAAACCAAACGACATGGCGCATAAAATATGACCATCCGCGTCTCTGACCTGTATATCGCCATCAATGGTTTTAGGAACGCCGATGACCTGGACACCGTCTTCGATCATTTCCTGGGCCAGAAATGCTGCATTGGTATTTGAATCATCCCCCCCTACGATGACGAGGGCATCCAATCCAAGCCTTTTGCAGGTTTCCTTGGACAGGGCCATCTTCTCTTTGGTGTCTATTTTCGTTCGGCCGGTTTTTATCATGGTAAAGCCGCCAAGGTTTCTGTATGCATCAACAAGGCTGCCGGTTATTTCAATGGCTTCATTTTCGACAATTCCATCCGGGCCAAGCAAAAAACCATAAATCTTGGTTTTCGGATTTGCCTTTTTCGCAGCAGCGTATAATCCTGCGATCACATTATGTCCACCAGGAGCCGGGCCCCCTGAAAATACAATGCCGATATATCGTTTTTTGCCGTATCTTTCTTTAAAGGATTCTTCAGGTGAATCAAGGCCCACAAGGGTCTGAACTTTATTGTGTATGATGTGCGGCAAAAGCTTCCTTGCTTCCTTGTCAATATTGAAGTTAAAACGATCATCATCCTTCAACAGAGTGTAACGGCTTTTAAATACTTTGCATTCGGGGGGGACATATTTCCTTCTCTCAATCAACTCCTGGTTAATATTGTTGGTCACCACCTGAACCTCAGGTTTTTTTAGCAAAACTTCAATAGCGTTCAGATCTTTATCTTTCATCTTACCGCTCCATTCAAGGCCTTGATTTATGCTCCCAATGCCATCTAAACGGCAGTGTAGCTTTCCATAATTTACTAATACTATCTGTTCTCCAAGGTTTGTGTCAAGATTATTCAGATGATATCAAACCCGCGAATGTCCGACAATGCGTTAAAATTGTCTTGATTTCTCTACACCTGCTTGTTACTAAATGATCATTAACCCGGCGATTAAAAGATCATTCCGACCTTAGCGTCTCAAAGAGGCGGAATCCATAACCAAACCCGGACAGGCCCCGTAAACGGGACAGGCCGGTCGCAGTAAACGGACTTGTTCGCCTGTGCCGTGTGGCGGAGATCCTGTCTGATTCAGATTTTTCCAATAGGCTAAACCTATAATGAAAAAGAAAAAACCATTATTACAACTATTTGTTTTAATGGGTGTAATTTTTTTCATGTTCTGTTCATCCGCTGTTTGTAGCGACATCGAACTTGCCAAAAAGTCGACGCTGGAAGCCATCCTTAAAAAAGGTGAGCTTTGGGTCGGTTTCGATTCCGGCTACATGCCTTTTGAAATGACGAACCAAAAAGGAAGATATGTCGGCTTTGACATTGATATCGCCAAAGAAATGGCCAAAGCCGTGGGCGTTAAATTTGTTCCGGTCAATACCGCATGGGACGATATTATTCCTTCCCTGACCACCGGCAAATTCGATATCATCATCAGCGGTATGACTGTTACCCAGGAACGAAACCTCAAGATAAGCTTTGCCGACCCGTATATCATTGTGGGCCAGACCATTTTAATCAACAAGAAACATGAAAGAAAAATAAAATCATATAAAGACCTGAATTATCCAAAGTACATTGTAACCTCCCAGTCCTCAACCACCGGTGAACAGGCTGCAAAAAATCTGATTCCAAGATGTACTTATAAATCCTTTAAAACGGAAAACGAAGCCGTTCTTGAAGTGATAAACGGCAATGCTGATGCATTTGTCTATGATCTGCCTTTTTGTGTTGTTGTGATGGTCATGCAGGGAAAAGACAAACTTTCTTTTCTTGATAAACCGTTTACGTATGAACCCCTTGCCTGGGCAATTAGAAAAGGTGATCCCGATTTTTTGAACTGGCTGAACAATTTTTTAAGACAAATCAAAAACGACGGGCGGTATGACAGAATCTACAATAAGTGGATAAAAAGTACAGACTGGATCAAGAACGTTCAAAGACTGGATTAATATCTTCATTTGAAATCAAAAAGGAAACCATCATGAAAGATAAAAATAAACCAAAAAAGAAACCACGTGAGGGTAGTGCAGTTGAACTGATATGCCTCAAGTGCAGGCGCACTGAAATTCTTTACGTGCCTGATGAAGAAGTCCCCAAATGCCCGGACTGTAATGTCCGAATGACAATAAACGAAGTCTTAAGAGAGGGGAAATCTTACTAACAATGGCTTAACGCCCGAATTTTACAAGATTCAGATAACACATCATCAATCGTGTCTACCAAATTGGAGGCAAACACACAAAAGGAGGATCAAGTTATGAAGAAAAGTTTCATTTTCGTTATGGTGGCAGTCCTAGTTGCATTTTTTATGGTCTCTACATCTGCATTGGGGGCCGACATCGAACTTGCAAAAAAATCGACGCTGGAATCGATCTTGAAGAAAGGGGAGCTTCGGGTCGGTTTTGAAGCCGGTTACATGCCCTTTGAAATGACAGATAAAAAGGGAAACTTTGTCGGTTTTGACATCGATATGGCAAAGGAGATGGCCAAGGCCATGGGTGTTAAATTTGTTCCGGTGAATACGGCATGGGACGGCATCATTCCGTCGCTCATCACCGACAAGTTTGATATCATCATGAGCGGTATGACCGTAACCCAGGAAAGAAATCTCAAAATCAATTTTGCCGATCCCTATATTGTTATCGGGCAGACCATCCTGTTAAATAAAAAACATAAGGGAAAAATAAATTCTTATAAGGACCTGAACAATTCCAAGTACATCGTAACATCTAAACTTGGAACTACAGGCGAGCAGGCTGTAAAAAGACTGATTCCAAAATGCACCTATAAATCCTTTGAAACCGAACCTGAAGCGGCCTTAGAGGTGGTTAACGGAAAAGCGGATGCTTTTGTGTACGATCTCCCCTACTGTGTTGTATTTATGGCCCAGCAGGGTGCCGGCAAGCTTGTCTTTCTCGATAAGCCGTTCACGTTTGAGCCTCTGGCCTGGGCGGTTAGAAAAGGGGATCCTGATTTTATGAACTGGCTGGACAACTTTTTAAATCAGGTAAAAAATGATGGACGCTACGACAGAATCTATAATAAGTGGATCAGGAGTACCGGCTGGATTAAAGATGTTCAGTAAGGTTAATGAAACATCGAATGGTCAAGCTTTGAGTCTCTTGGCAAGTTAAGATAGTAAAAAAAATTTTACGAATCTGGAGCGATGGAGTGCTGGAGTTTTGGGTCTTTTTCATTACTCCAGTACTCCAACACATCCGTACGACCTGGGTTTTTCACGGAAAATAAAACGTTCAATTTATTAAGATGCCAAAGATAATCAAACCAATACATGAGGTAACCAGATGGGTTCACCGCAAGCTTTGAAGCGTTCGAAACAGGGGAATCACTATTACTTCTGGGTGGGTGTTTTTTTCTTTATTGTAATCAGTGTTGTCCTATCCCTTTACTTTTCTGCGCGTCAGATTGATTATACATGGCGATGGTATCGTCTCCCAAAGTACTTTGCCTATCAGGAACAGGTTGAAATTAAAGCGGAGATAGACGGCGAAGCTGTAAGTATTTTAAAAAAAAGCAAGATAGCGGTTGTTCAGGTTAAAGGACTCGAAGGAACAGAATCGTATACCTTTCCTGAGAGTGCGTTAAAAATAGAAGAAGGCGATACGATCTACTATGGTGACGTACTGGCCACTTATAAAAAGTGGCGTGTGGGCATTCTATTAGAAGGACTTTGGCTGACCTTAAAGGTGAGTATCATCGCTATTGTTTTTGGCATACTCATCGGTCTGTTCACCGGTCTTGCACGAATTTCTTCCAATCCGGCCCTAAAGTGGTCTGCAATTACCTATATCGAGATTATCCGGGGTTCACCATTGCTGGTACAAATTTTTATCTGGTATTTTGTTTTAGGGACACTGTTCAACAATATTCTTGCCAAGCATGGGATTGTCCAGATTCCTCCCCTTTGGTTCGGGGTTGCAGCCCTGGCCTGTTTTACAGGAGCGTATGTGGCTGAAATGGTACGGGCCGGCATACAGTCCATCCATCGTGGTCAAACCGAAGCCGCCCGATCTTTGGGAATGACGTACGTTAAGTCCATGCGTTATGTGATCCTTCCTCAGGCCCTGCGTCGAATTCTTCCACCACTTTCGGGACAGTTCATCAGCCTCATAAAAGATTCCTCACTGCTGGGTATCATCGCAATTCGTGAGTTGACAAAAGCAACACGTGAAGTCGTTACAACCAGCCTGCAACCATTTGAACTCTGGTTTGTGTGTGCACTTTTATATCTCGTTTTGACGTTTTCACTTTCAATGGTGTTACAGTATCTTGAAAGGAGGCAACTGGCGATATGATTGATGTTAAAAATATTTCCAAAACCTTTATAAGCCATTCAACCGAGGTTAAAGCCCTGGTTAATGTAACGGCTCAAATCGATCCAGGAGAAGTCGTTGTTGTTCTGGGGCCGTCAGGGTCCGGCAAAAGTACGTTCATCAGATGTCTTAATTATTTGAATGTTGCTGATGAGGGAAGCATTATTATTGACGGCATCGATATTCTTGATCCCAAGACCGACATTAACAAAGTGCGTGCTGAGGTCGGCATGGTGTTTCAATCTTTCAATCTGTTTCCCCATAAAACCGTCCTTGAAAATGTAACGCTGGCACCCATTGTGGTTCGAAAAAATCCCAAAGAAGAGGCCTTAAAGAAAGGAATGGCGCTTCTTGAAAAAGTGGGTATACAGGAAAAGGCCAATGTATATCCGGACCAATTGTCCGGTGGACAGCAGCAGCGGGTGGCCATAGCCCGTGCTCTGGCCATGGAACCCAAAATTATGCTTTTTGACGAGCCGACATCTGCGTTGGACCCCGAAATGGTCGGTGAAGTTCTTGATGTGATGAAAAAACTGGCCAGAGAAGGAATGACGATGGTGGTGGTCACCCATGAAATGGGATTTGCAAGAGAAGTTGCAGACAGAGTTATTTTCATGGATGAAGGCGCCATCGTTGAAGTCGGCACACCGGAGCATTTCTTTAAAAATCCCACCCATGACAGGACCAAGCTCTTTTTAAGTCAGATTCTATAAATAAGTTATCTGTAATCTAAAATTCTCGTATAGAGTTTACACACTCCTCTGATATGTGTTAATCTCCCCCCAAGATCTACTCCTTTAGAGTGATTCTTAAAAATATATTCTCATCGAACGCCGGTTGAGTGTCCGAGCAAACTCGCCAACCTTAACAACATCCAAAATTAGCGGGGTGAAGAGATGGATTTTTCGTTAATTCTGAGACGGTTAAAAGACAAGCGAGCTCCTATTATATTTCCATAGGCATATTTATTGTGCTCGTCATTGGAATTGCTTCATCCCTTTATTATTCTGCGTCTGAAAATCGACTATGTATGGAGATGGTTTAGAATTCCCCAGTATTTTGTATATCAAGATCAAGTTGAAATCAGAGCCCAAATAGAGGGTGAGGTAGAATCCATACTATTAAAAGACAAAAAAGCCACCATTCGGATAAAAAATGACAAGGAAACCGAGTCTTACACCGTCCCGAACGTGCTGATATCAGGGTCGATGAGGGGGATCTGATTTCTCCCGGAGATATATTGGCCACGTATAAAAAATGGCAAATCGGTATTTTAATGGAAGGTCTCTGGCTGACGTTAAAGGTCAGTGTCATCGCCATTGTTTTTGGAATACTCATCGGTCTCTTCGTCGGCATTGCACGAATATCATCCAACCCCGCATTAAAATGGTCTGCAATAACCTATATCGAGTTTATCCGCGGGTCGCCTCTGCTGGTACAAATTTTTATCTGGTATTTTGTTCTGGGCACACTGATCAATAACATCCTTGTCAGGAAAGGGATCGGCCAGATCCCACCACTGTGGTTTGGTGTCGCAGCCCTGGCCTGTTTTGCCGGAGCGTACGTGGCCGAAATGGTAAGAGCGGGCATCCAGTCCATCCATTTCGGTCAAATTGAGGCCGCTAAGTCTCTGGGTATGACGTATGTTCAGTCTATGCGATATATCATTCTTCCCCAGGCCCTGAGGCGAATCCTACCACCCCTTGCCGGCCAGTTCATCAGCCTCATAAAAGACTCATCATTGCTTGGCCTTATCGCGATCCGGGAATTGACCAAGGCAACTCGCGAAGTGATCACAACCAGCCTTCAACCCTTTGAACTCTGGTTTGTATGTGCTATTTTATATCTTGTCTTAACCTTTTCGCTTTCCATGTTTGTGCAGTATCTGGAAAGAAGAACCCAAGTGACCTGATTATTTATATCCATTGCTTTTTTCATCTATCCTTACACTAAATCCAGTGCATAGGACACCGGCAATCGGTAGCTGCTTTCCCTAACTGACTGTAATATCTAAAGATTTAAGGTTAAGTCGACACGATGGCCGATGGTTTGGTATAATTAAAGAAAAAAAGAGCGAAGACTTTTCAATTTTCGTTCGTATTAGTACATAAAGGCAAATATCAGTGAATATGGATATAAAGCTCTTGCATCCGGATGACGAGTCCCTGATCTGCCGGATACAGGAGGGAAGTCATGAAGCCTTTGCTTCACTTGTAGATCGTCACTCAAATCGATTCTATCGAATTGCCTATCGCCTTGTTTCCAACAAGGACGATGCAGAGGACATTGTGCAGGAAGCGTTTCTAAAACTATGGGACAGGCCGAATCTTTGGGATCCCGGTAAACGAGCCAAATTCACCACCTGGTTTTATCGGGTCGTCATAAACCTGTGTTTTGATCACCGCAAGAAGAAAAAGTTGATAAACTTACCCGAAGACATAGAGTTCGCAGACGAAAATCCCGGCCCGGACGTCTTATTCGATATGCATCAAAAACAGGCTGTATTGGAGCGATTTATACACGAATTGCCGGAAAGACAGCAGCTGGCGGTTAACCTGTGCTTTTATGAAGAATTAAGCAATAATGAGGCGGCCCAAATCATTGGCGTGAAGGTGAAAGCGCTGCAATCTCTCGTCATGCGTGCCAAAACGACATTGAAGTACAACGTCAAACGATATCTTGGCGGAGGTTCACGATGACAATGAACTTTGAACAGTTCAAGGAAAAACTGCTTATGTATGGCGCTGATGTTCGGTGTTGGCCAAAAGACATAAGATCGTCAGGGCTGAAGGCACTGGATAGTTCTCCTGAACTTCAGAAATTAGTGGAAGACGAAAAACGTTTTGAAGAGGTTCTCAAAACACGGAAATATGAAGAACCGAGCAGAGACCTGGCAGGACGAATTGTCGCAGCCGCTTTGCCCAAAAAGAAAAAAGCGCAACGCAATCTTGGCGTGTTCTTCTCGGAGGTACTTTCCGAATTCAGTTTGTCCAGGCGTGCACTTGCGGCGGTTTCTGTTTCGCTCATTTTTACTTTGATCATCGGATTTACAATAGGTTATTCAAATCCATCAGGGTACGCTTCCGCCGAACAATACACAACCAACTTGGAAGATTTTCTAAATTATGAAGGAGATGTCCTATGAGTAAAAAGATGAAAATCCTGATTTTCAGTTCACTTCTTCTCAACGTTTTGCTTGCCGGCGTTATCATTGGCGATGTGTCGCATCTCTTCCATAAAGAATACTTTGTTCGAAAGTCCGTGCAAGAATTTGCATCGAAATTACCCGGGGATAAGGCAGCCCTGTTTCTTGAAACGGTGGAAAGGGTTCATCTGAACAATCGGGATGCATACCATCAGATCCGAGACGCAAGAAAAGAAGCGATGAAGCTTTTATCCGCACCTCAATTTGATGAAGCTGCCTACAGACTTCAAGTTGAAAAAATACACGAACTGCGCAGTCTCATGAAGCGGCGTTTGGCAGATACAACCATTGAATTGGCGAGGCAATTCAATCAGGAAGAGAGAAAAGCGTTGGCTCAACATCTGAGGCATTTTCCACGACACTCACGGGACAGCAGTCCGCCGTCCGATGCAAAAACCTCGTCATGAAAATTCCTGACCGGGACGGTAACATCATCCTGTTTCAAGAATCTAAACGCTTACGATTTGGGAAACAGTCACTTGAAATGTAAACAAGCCATGAACTTACTGAACAAAATAGCCCCGATCCGATTTGGGGCACTTTTATCTGCCACGCTGATGCTGTTCATTTTTGCCGGATGCGCGGTTGTTGGACCAGATTATGTGCAACCAGACACACCCATGCCCGAAGCATGGCATTCCCCGGCGAAAAGTGGCCTGGTCGGGGAACATCTAAACAAAAAAGAACTGGCCGATTGGTGGTCGATTCTCGATGACCCTGTACTAACGAACCTGGTTGAGTCAGCGGTTGCAGGAAATCTTGGTCTTAAGGAGGCGCGCGCACGTGTTCGTGAAGCCCGTGCTCGCCGCGGCATCAGCGAGGCCGGCCGTTTCCCGAGCATCGACGCCAGCGGCTCGGCCAGGTCGAGCCGCAGCAGCGAAGAAACCGGAAGCGGCAGCGAGAGAGAACTCTACGCCGCAGGATTCGATGCCGCTTGGGAACTGGACGTGTTTGGCGGGAAAAAACGTGCCGTTGAAGCGGCTGGAGCCGAGCTACAGGCGAGTGAAGAGGATTTGCGGGATGTGCTTGTCAGCCTGCTTGCTGAAGTTGCCCTGAATTATGTCGAGTTGCGTTCATTTCAGACCCGACTGTCGGTTGCTGAAGCCAATCTTGATGCACAAAAAGAAACATACAACATCACCCGATGGCGCCGTCAAGCCGGCCTGACGACACAGCTGGATGTAGAACAGGCCAAGTACAGTCTCGAGCAGACGCGGGCCCAGATACCGAGTTTGCAGACCGGCCTTGAACAGGCCAAGAACCGCCTGGCCGTATTGATCGGACAGCATCCGGGTTCACTGAGGGATGCCTTGGCGAAACGCAAGGCCATTCCGGTCACCCCTCTCGAAGTGGCTGTCGGCGTGCCGGCCGATATCTTGCGACGCCGGCCGGATGTCCGAAGAGCGGAACGCCGGCTGGCCGCACAGACAGCGCAGATTGGTGTTGCCACGGCGGATCTGTATCCCAGGTTTTCCCTCCTCGGCTCCATCGGTCTTGAAGCCCTGTCGCTGGGAAACCTGTTTTCATTCAGCAGCCGCACTCATAGTATTGGTACCACGGTTGACTGGCCTCTGTTTGACGCCGGGGCCATCCGGAGGAACATTGAAGTACAATCCGCTTTGCAGGAGCAGGCCCTGATCCGATACGAGGCCGCTGTTCTCACAGCACTGGAGGATGTTGAAAACGCCTTGGTCGCCTACGCTAAGGAACAAAGTCGCAGACAATCGCTGACCGAAGCGACCGAGGCTGCCCGGCGTGCTGTTGACCTTGCCCAAAAACAGTATTCGTCCGGACTCATCGAGTTTGGCAATGTCCTGATTGCCCAGCGGTCGTTGTTATCACTCCAAGATCAGTTGGCCGTCAGTGAGGGCGGAGTGACGTCGAATTTAATCGCTTTGTACAAATCCCTGGGAGGTGGGTGGAAATCCCTGATGCCAGATAACACTAATTAGTGCCCATCCATAAATGCATTTGAGCACTAAGTTCTGAATTGGAAAAAAGCAATGAAATCGAATACAAATCCGGAATTCGATATCGATCAAACCCTTGGTATTGATCAGTCCTCGGGCCGCAAAAAGCATTTGAAACGGTGGCTCATCGTAGCCCTCCTGGCCATCGCGGCCGTGACAAGCACTGTTGTTTGGAAGGGGACAAAAAAATCAAATTCCATGCAGTACCAGACCCAGAAAGTTCAGCGGGGAGACCTAACCGTGACCGTAACAGCGACAGGTGCCCTGGAACCGACAAACCAGGTGGATGTGGGCAGCGAGTTGTCCGGTATCATCAAGACCGTCGAAGTGGATTACAATGACCGGGTGAAAGTCGGCCAGATTCTGGCGAGGCTGGACACCGACAAGCTGAAAGCCAAGGTTCTGCAATCAAAAGCTGCCCTGGAATCGGCCCGGGCAAAGGTTTTGGAGGCACAGGCCACTGTCAAAGAGGCGGAAGATCAACTGGCGCGGTTAAAGCAGGTGTGGGAATTGAGCAATAACATGGTGCCGTCGCAGCAGGATCTGGATGCGGCTCAGGCGTTGCTGCATCGGGCAAAGGCCATCGAGGCCACCGCAAGAGCCCAGGTGTCCCAGGCCCAGGCCACTCTCGAAGCCGACGAGACGGATTTGGCAAAAACGGTCATCCATTCCCCCATTAACGGCATCGTCCTTACGCGAAACGTGGAACCCGGCCAGACCGTGGCCGCCTCGTTTCAGGCCCCGGTATTGTTCACCTTGGCCGAGGATCTGACACAGATGGAACTTCATGTGGACGTGGACGAGGCTGATGTGGGTCAGGTAACAAACGGACAAGAGGCCACTTTCAATGTCGATGCCCATCCGGGCCGGACGTTCCCGGCGCGGATCACCCAGGTCCGGTACGGTTCTCAGACCGTGAACGGGGTTGTCACATACAAAACGGTCCTGAACGTGGACAACTCGGATCTGTCCTTACGACCGGGGATGACGGCAACGGCGGACATTACCGTCAACAAAGTAAAAAACGCGATCCTGGTGCCCAATGCTGCGTTGCGTTTTATGCCACCGGTTAAAGAAAAAGAGGCCCCATCCAACGGCAGCTTAATTAATATGCTCCTGCCGCGTCGGCACAGATCGCCTTCAAAACAGCTTAAAGACTCGACCGCCAACAAAAAACTACAGCACGTCTGGACGCTGCGCGATGGAAAACTTCTCGCCATTGCAGTCGGCATAGGCGCCACTGATGGCAGAATGACCGAGGTGACGAGCGGTGATATTGATCCGGGGATGCCACTCGCGGTCGATATGGTGAGATCTGAACGATGAAGACAACCTTTTCCACGCAAATCAGCAAACATTCCCTTATAGAGCTCCAAGGCGTAACCAAGGTATACGGCACGGGTTCCGCGGCCATGAAAGCCCTTCGGGGAATAGATTTGCACATCGGCCGGGGTGAGTTCGTGGCCGTGATGGGGCCAAGCGGGTCGGGGAAGTCGACTTGCATGAATATTCTGGGCTGTTTAGATACTCCCAGCAATGGGGCCCACCTTTTTGAAGGTGTCGATGTGGGAAAGCTGTCCCGCGACCAGCGCGCGCTGTTACGCCGGCATTATCTGGGATTTGTGTTTCAGGGATTCAACCTCCTCAATCGCACATCGGCGCTGGAGAACGTGGAACTACCCTTGGTCTATCGCGGCATCCCTGCCCATGAGCGGCGGGAAAGCGCCTTGCGAGCCCTTGAAGCGGTCGGGCTCAAAGGGTGGGAAACACACACGCCCGGCGAACTCTCAGGTGGACAGCAGCAACGGGTCGCCATCGCTCGTGCCATCGTTACCGACCCCAAGGTGCTGCTGGCCGACGAACCCACAGGCAACCTGGATTCCGCCCGCAGTCGTGAAGTTATGGAGATGCTTGATGCATTCAATCGTGAATACGGCATCACCATCGTCCTGGTGACCCATGATGCCGATATGGCGGCCTATGCAAAACGAATCATTCGCTTCCTCGACGGGATCATCGATACCGATGAGGAAAACGGGAAGATGCTATAATGTTAAGGGAAACGATTTTACTGGCCTTGCGGGAAATCCGGCGCAACATCTTGCGTTCATCGCTGACCATCCTGGGTATCGTTATCGGAGTTGCTGCCGTGATCACCATGGTGACCCTCGGCAGAGGGGCGACGGCGCAGGTGACCTCCGATATCACGAAACTGGGCACCAATCTTTTGCAAATTAGACCTGGGCAGCATCGCCACGGTCCCGGCGGCACCCAGTCAACCGGTAAAATGTTTAAGGCGGACGATGCAGACGCCATTGCCCGAGAAATCTCCGGACTTGCTGCGGTGGCACCAATGGCCTCCCAAACCACACAAGCAATCTACGGAAACGAAAACTGGGTGACCTCGGTTATCGGCAGCACTCGTGCCTATTTGCAGGCCTGCAACTGGCAGATTGAGAGCGGGCGCCAATTCACAGACAGTGAACTTCGGGGAGGAAAAGGCGTGTGCATCCTGGGTACAACCGTGCGAAAAGAGCTCTTTGGCGGCCAGAACCCTCTGGGCAACACGATTCGCCTTCAAAAGCTTTCATGCCAGGTGATCGGCGTCCTTAAATCCAAGGGGCAGTCCAGCTTTGGAACAGATCAGGACGACTTCGTTCTTATCCCATTGCGCACGATCCAGCGGCGCATCGCCGGGAATACAGATGTGAGCAGAATTTATGTTTCAGCAGAAGATGGCGTTTCCACCAGCAAAGTCGAACAGGATATCGAAAGGCTGATGCGTGAGCGTCGCCGCATTGCCATGGGCAAAGAGGACGATTTTTATGTCAGAGATATGCAAGAACTCGTCAGCACGATGACCGGAACGACCCGTGTACTTACCGGACTGCTGGGTGCAGTGGCGGCGGTAAGCCTCTTGGTCGGGGGAATCGGAATCATGAATATCATGCTGGTATCGGTTACGGAAAGAACACGGGAGATCGGCATCCGGCTTGCCATCGGCGCCCTGGAGCGGGATGTGTTAATGCAGTTTCTGGTCGAAGCCGTAGTGCTGTCTTCCTTTGGGGGGCTGATCGGCATCATCCTCGGGGTTGTGGCGGCCGCGATAGGCGCGCGCATCCTCGCTGTTCCCTTTGTTTTTGATCCGGGGATTGTCGCTATCGCCTTCCTGTTTTCCGCAGCTGTGGGCGTCATCTTCGGCTACTTCCCGGCCAGACAGGCGGGGCAGCTGGACCCCATAGAAGCGTTGCGTCATGAATAATCCTATCATTCTTTGGCTGTATGGGTTCAAAAGTCAGGCTTTTAGCCTTCCCACCAGATACCCGTCCATCAAAAGATGGATTAAATGATGCAGTACGCAGACAACAAGGGCCAGTCCGTATTGCGGAAAAAGAGAAACCTGCAAAATTATTGAAAGGGGCAGGGTTTTTTGCCCGCCCATGAAAATAACGCTTTCCCGCCGGCCTTTGCCGAGCTTTAAACATCCGGCAACAATGCCGGCCACAGCCAAAAGCATTCCGTGGAATCCAAAAACCAACAAAAAAATAATTCCCACCGATGCGCCACCGCTAAGGATCGCATCCCTTGCCTGGGACATGGCCATCCAGACGATGGCCAGCACCAAAAACTGGTTCAGTATTTGCAACCCATGGACAAATCGATCCACAAACGATTCAGCAAAAATTTTTATGCCCAAACCTATACAAAGGGGTAAAAGAACATAAAACCCGAGCTTGATCATGATGGCAAGCTTGTTAATGACGACAACCGTTGATCCTCCCACCAGATTTAACAATAAAGAAAGCACCACCGGTATGGTAAAAACGGCAAGTCCATTGGCCAGTATGGTGATGACCAACGCCTGTGCCATATTACCGCCGGCCGCGCCGGTCATTACAACGCCGCTGCTCAATGTTGTGGGCATAACGGCAACAAGAAAAATTCCTATGACAACCCCTGTATCTATCGGAATAGCGCCAAACAGCGCACCGATAACCGGTGCAACCAGAAAAATGATGATCAGGGCGGCAATGATGCCCTTTATATCCATCACACCCGATCTTATCTGCCGGGCATTCAATATCAAACCGGAAAAAAAGAATATCAGGACAATCACGGCATCCGGTCCCCGATGCATTTTTAACCATCTCCCAATGCTCGAAACCGTCTCGCTGGTATCTGCCACCGTCACAACAAAAACAAGAAGAAGACCGATGAGAAACCAGTATTTTTTGATTAAATCAGACAAAATAACACGCCCCGGTAACAATTTAACGTTTCGGAAATTTTGCAACTTATTGAAAATAATAAATATTTATTTGCTTTATCCGATCGACGACGCCTTGGAATGATGGAATGGTGGAATAATGGAATATTGGGTTACAAAAAATGTAGAATCACTTACAATTTTTGTAGGCATGGCTGCTATCATTATTAGATTTAAATATTTATATAAAAAGCCCCTATCCTTTAAACCCATCATTTTTATCCAATGAAACTTTCTTCTATTTCACCGGGACCAATATTCCATTTATCCATTATTCTCCCGCTAATTAGCGGGATGAGCGAAGCGAACTAACTTGAATTTGCGATTCGGATACAGAATTTATTGAGCGAATTTAAATTTTTCTTGCAAACATAACAGTTTGAGCCTATTAATTCCATCAGGAATCGGAAAATTATCGAAAATTATCCTTATTAAACTTTTCCATGAATAATGTTTTTTTTCAAACCGTTACAATATCAAGTTGCTGTTTGAATAATAAATTCTCAATAAATTTAAACTGTTATAGGTATTTTCATTTTTTCACACTCATTTAGGAAAACGTTCTAATGAGATAAAAAGAACCGACAAATCAAAGAAAAACATAGAGAAGCCTCAATTCCACCACATATTGTATTCAGATAATTAAAATTACCCCCTCCATTGTGTTTTTCCCTTTACAAACAAAAGGATCCCTGATATTTATTTTAGGATTATGTGTCATACAAGTTTAGAGAATGAGCAGAAAGAAATAACAGGAGAGTTAATTGCATGAAACTAAAAAAACTGGAAATAAACGGATTTAAATCCTTTGTTGAAAAAGCCAGCATTCAATTTCCTCCGGGTATTTCTGCGGTTGTGGGTCCCAATGGCTGTGGCAAAAGCAATATTATCGATGCAATAAAATGGGTTATGGGGGAGCAAAGTGTCAAACAGCTCCGCGGTAAATCCATGGAAGACGTTATTTTTTCGGGCTCGAACGGGAAACAGGCATTGAATATGGCCGAGGTTTCACTCACCCTTGCCAACGACAACGGCACGGCGCCCGAAGAACTTAAAGACTTTACCGAAATCATGTTGACCCGCCGGCTTTACCGTTCCGGAGAAAGCGGCTATTTCATTAACAAGCAACCCTGTCGGCTAAAGGACGTACATAATATTTTTCTGGGTTGCGGTATGGGAACGAAATCCTATGCCGTCATTCAGCAAGGAAGCATCGGCGCAATTACGGATGCCGGACCGGATGAAAGAAGGATTCTCATTGAGGAGGCTGCAGGAGTTACGAGATATAAGTCACGTAAAAAAGAAGCGCTGGGTAAAGTCAAAGCCACGAACGAGAATATTATGCGCATCAGTGACATTATCTCGGAAATAAAACGACAGATGGCGGGTCTTAAACGCCAGGCAAGAAAGGCTGAACGTTATAAAAAATATCAAAAACGCATTAGGAAACTCGATATATGCCTTGCACTTCATCATTATGATGAATACACATGTCAAATTGATGAAGCCGATGCGCTGCTAAAAGATCTAAATAATACAGACATTGAACATTCAACCCGGTTGAAAAAGCTGGATGCAGCGCTTGAAAAAATCAAGTTCGATCGCGCTGCAAAAAATCAGGAAATTTCAGATCAAAAATCTTTCATATTTGAAACACAGCGAAATACAGACCGGATGGAAAATGACAAGGCCCATCTTTTCAAAGATGTTGAAAGGCTTACATACGAATTTGTTGAACTCGAATCCGCCCGTAAAAACCTTGAAGAAAAAAACAGGGATTTAACGGCCGAGGTTCAAGGGGGTGAAAACCAGAATATAAGTATTCAAGCTGAGATAACATCCGTAAGATCGACCCTCGACAAAGAGCAATCAGCTTCACAACATATAAAAGATGAACTCTCTTCGCTAAATCAAGAGCTTGAAACCTGCAAAGCAAATTTGATGGACCTTGTCGCCCGGGAAGCTCAATATAAAAACATCTATCAAAACGCCACGAACAGCAAGGAAAGCCTGAAAAGACGACTCAAAAGGATAGATGAGGAAGAACTTACAACACGCCGAAAGGTTTCCGAACTAAATGACAGAAACAACAGCGCCAAAGAACATCTGAGTTCATACAAAACAGAAATTGATGATCTGAGAAATCGCATCGACATCATCCAAAAACAACTCCACGAAAAAAATACAGCCCTGGGAGAACAGATCAGGCAGGTTCAAACCCTCGAGCTTGAACGAAACAAAGATAGATCATCTTATACCCAACTAAAGAAAATGGAAGGCAACTTCGAGTGGTACAAAGATGGCGTCCGGGCGCTAATGAAAAAAAGTCAGGCTGTCAAAAAAGACGTGTCACCCGACAGTCCACAAAAAGAGGTTGGTGACGGTATTTTGGGGCTTATGGCGGATATCCTTGAACCGGAACCCGCCTATGGGACTGCGGTGGAGGCCGTCCTTGGAGAATCCTTGCAATATATCCTTGTTGAAAATCAAGAGACTGCTGTGGGCTCCATCGATTATCTTCAGAAAACCGGAGCGGGACGTAGCGGATTTATTCCGGTTACATCTGTCAAAAATATAAAATCTATCCCAAATCATCAACCGGATCACCCAAAATATCTTTTAAACCATGTTGCCGTAAAACCAGGATTTGAACAGATCGCAGAAGCGCTCTTAGGACATGTTGTCGTTACCACAGATATTAAAGAAGCCATAGATGTTTTCAACAGCAACGGCAAATTACAAACCGTTGTTTCCCAAAACGGGGACTTAATTTCTCATCAAGGTATTATGGTGGGCGGCAGTAAAGACAATTTATCAGGCATCCTTGCAAAAAAACAGGAAATCAAGGACATTGAGGGTAATCTCATTAAATTAGATCAAAAACTTCATTCGGATCGAGATCATCAAAAAGGACTGGAATCTGAAGTTAGAAATATTGAAAGCAACCTGCAAAAGCTCCTGGAATCGGAAAACAAGGCCAAACATAACGAAGTCGAGGCTGAAAAGGCGCTTTATAAAGCATCCGAAGATCTTAAAAACGCCCTTAGGCATCTTGAAATTGTTCGACTGGAACAGGAACAGCTTTTGGGTGAAGAATCTGATGTTGACGAAGAAGTCGCCAAATACAACAAGGCCGTCTCTGAAATTGAAAATCAGGTCAAAAATGCTCGAGATCTCGTTTCCGAAAGGCTGGAACAAATCAGCATTGTCTCGTCTGATATGGAAGCGTTCAATCAGAAAATCATCGATCTCAGGCTTGAACTCACCGCTTTAAATGCCAAACTGGAAAACAGCAATAACACGTTAAAGCGTCTGAAAGAATTCCAAAACGATGGGATTCAAAGGATCGAACAAATTTCAAAAGAGCTTATTCAAAAAAAACAAAGAAAGCACCATTTAGAAGAAAAAACACAAGAATATGAACAGACGCTTTCCGGCATGTATGATGACATGAAGCTTCTTGAGAAAGCACTTGAAAATAATGAGGCAGATTACAATGCAATTGATGCAAAGCTGAAAGAAAGCGACGGTACCCTATCAGAGATCCAAAACGAGCGAGAAAAAATTCTTCAAAAAATACGAATGCTTGAGCTTGAGCAGTCGCAACGGCTGATTAAACGTGAAAATATTACCAACCGACTGGAAGAAAGCTATCATCAACCGATTCCGGCTCTCAAGTTAGAATTTGAAGACCCTGCAATCGGCAATGATTTACATGTAGATGAAATAGAAGATGAACTCACACGAACCAAAAATAAAATAGCACAATTTGATGATGTTAATCTGGGTGCCATAAAGGAGTATGAACAGCTCAAAGAGCGATTTGATTTTCTCACTGAACAGCGTGAGGATCTTGTAAAAGCGGTTGGTGATCTTCACAAGGTGATTAACAAGATAAACAGAATCAGCCAGGAGCGATTTCTTAAGACTTTCGACGAGGTCAACAGTAAATTGAAAGAAGTGTTTCCCCGTCTTTTCGAAGGCGGTTCCGCCAGACTTGTCCTTACAGAACCTGACGACCCCCTTGAAACCGGTATAGAGTTTATGATACACCCGCCCGGGAAAAAGCTGACAAGAATGAGCCTTCTTTCCGGCGGAGAAAAAGCACTCTCCGCCATCGCTTTGATCTTCTCGATTTTTTTAATTAAGCCGACAACTTTTTGTCTCATGGATGAAATCGATGCGTCCCTCGATGAGATCAATGTCTTTCGTTTTAATGATTTGTTGCAAATCATCGGGGAAAAATCCCAGATCATCATGATAACCCACAATAAAAAATCAATGGAATTTGCAGATACCCTTTTCGGTATAACCATGGAAAAAAAGGGGGTTTCCAAAATCGTATCGGTAAACTTAAATCCCAAAGAAAATGATATGAAACGGATTCGCACTCTCCCGCCCTCATTCGAGCCGTAGGCTCGTTGGAAGATGGAAGCCGGAAAAGGCATAATGGATCAAGAGATAAGGCAATCTTGGCAAAAGATAAAATTTGTGCTACGATAAAACTAAAAATGGCAATTCCTTTTCACATCAACCTTCAGCTCCACTATTCCATAATTCAATATCGAAGAAAATATTCAAGCCTCAACAAATGACCTATATTTCATTAAGTTATAGAAATTCCGAATGTTATGGCATTCAACTGGTTCAAAAAAAAGAAGCACGATCAGGACGAAAAAACATCTTCCGACCAGAAAGTCGACGAAGCTTCGGAAGCATTTGAAACCGAAGATGTGGCTGATACCCAGCCTTCCGGAAACAATGATGAACGCGAACACCAAAAATTAGAAAACGAAATATCCCCTCCTCCTCACGCCAATGACCAGGAGACCGATCAGACTGCTCCTAAAAAACCATCAGGATTTTTTAAACGTTTAAAAATCGGTCTCTCCAAAACCCGCGAAATTCTTACAACCGACATCAATGATCTCTTTGCCGGCAAGAGAAAAATTGATGATGAATTACTGGAGGAACTTGAAGAACTTTTAATCACTTCTGACATCGGGGTTCAGACGACCATGGACCTTATCCAGGGTATCTCCATAAAATCTTCAGAAATATCGGGACCCGATCAACTCAAAAATGTTCTTCGAGAGAAAATTCTGGAGTTGCTGAACGAAACCGTGAAGCCGTCTCAAGAAATTGTGGATAAACCCCATGTCATCATGGTCATCGGCGTCAACGGTGTCGGGAAGACAACCACCATCGGAAAACTGGCCGCGAGATTTTCTTCTTCGGGAAAAAAGGTGATCATCGTCGCCGCCGACACGTTCAGGGCGGCAGCAATAGAACAGCTGACGATATGGGCTGACAGGGCCGGTGTAGACATCATAAAGCACAAGGAAATGTCAGATCCCGCGGCTGTTGCATATGACGGCATTCAAGCTGCTGTTGCCAGGAATGCGGATATTGTTCTTGTGGATACCGCAGGAAGACTTCATACCCGGAAAAATCTGATGGAGGAACTCAAAAAAATAAAACGGACCATTTCGAAAAAGCTTCCCGGAGCGCCCCACGAGATACTTCTGATTCTCGATGCAACAACCGGTCAAAACGCTTTGTCCCAAGCCCAATTATTCAATGATGCCCTCGATGTCACAGGAATCGCCCTGACTAAACTTGATGGAACAGCCAAAGGCGGGATTGTCGTCAGCATCTGCAATACTCTTGAAATTCCGTTAAAGTATATTGGGGTCGGCGAAAAAATCGAAGATCTCCAGGAATTTGATCCGATTGAATTTGTGAACGCTCTT
>CAVPLW010000022.1:0-134243 GCA_963706295.1 uncultured delta proteobacterium
TGACCTGCCCCCAGTAGTTGTACCAAGTTTTAAGTTAGGATGGGGGTCAAGTCAAGCCAGAGATCCTGGGCGGAGCATAGCGTAGCCAGGATCTCTGGGCATCACCTGTATGGCCTCTGGTGCTGGTGGCCGATAACCCAAGGCACTGTGAGGCCTCACCGTATTGTATTCCCGCCGCCAGCGCTCTATCAGGATCTGGGCCTCCTTCAAGGTGTAGAAAATCTCCCCGTTGAGCAACTCATCCCGCAGCTTCCCATTGAAGCTCTCGTTGTAACCATTCTCCCAAGGACTGCCAGGTTCAATGTAGAGCGTGTTGACTCCTACTCGGCTTAACCACTCCCGAACCACCTTGGCCGTGAACTCCGAGCCGTTGTCCGACCGGATATAGTCTGGTGGGCGCCTTGACACAAACAGATCCGTCAAACGATACAACACCGCATCTGCATCAAAACGCCGGGACACCTCGATGGCCAGGCATTCCCGCGTGTACTCATCAATGATGGTGAGCATACGGAAAGCCTTGCCATCGTGTGTCCTCGCCATGACGAAGTCATAGGACCAAACATGGTCCGCCCAGCACGGCCGCAGACGAACACAAGATCCATCGGTTAACCACAATCTGCCCCGCTTGGGCTGCTTCTGAGGAACCTTCAGCCCTTCCTGTCGCCAGATGCGCTCCACTCGCTTGTGATTTACTCTCCAGCCCTCTCGTTGGAGCAAGGCAGTGATGCGGCGATAGCCGTAGCGCCCGTACTTGGTGGCATAGCCAATGATGGCAGCAGTCAGCCCCACCTCGTCATCAGGCTCGTTGGCTTGGTAACGCTGGGTCGCACGGGGTTGCCCAATCACCCCGCAGACCCGGCGTTCCGACACCGGCAGAGCCTTCCGGATATGCTCTAGGCATTGCCGGCGACGGGTCGGGCTTAGAAGTTTCCCCTTACCGCCTCCTGGAGGATCAGCTTGTCCAAGGTCAGATCAGCCACCGCCCTCCTCAGTCTGGCATTCTCTTGTTCCAAGACCTTGAGCCGCTTGGCCTGCTCCACCTTTAAACCACCATACTCCCGACGCCAGCGATAGAAGGTCTGTTCGGCAATACCCAAAGTACGGCAAACCTGGGCCGCCGTCTGCCCTTGGGCCAGGGCTACCTCGGCTTCCCGCAGCTTCCCAATGATCTGCTCCGGAGTATACCTCTTCCTGCTCATTTCCCTGCCTCCCTTAGATCACCCGCTCTAACTTAACCTGTGGATCAGTTTTTGGGGGGCAGGTCACATCAGCTGCGGCACACCATGGCCACCCAACTCCTCAATGCCGATGCCGCCCTGGTGACCATCCAGGACCTCCTGGGTCACACCCGCATCAAAACCACCCAGCGCTACTGCCGGGTATCCAATCTCAAGGTGCAGCGGGACTACCATCAAGCCATGGCGGTGGTGCTGCAGCGGACAGGATGATCGCAATCTTAACAACAGGGGGCGCCTGCTCCGACGAGCTCGTTAAGGCCCATTCTCGCAGGCGCCTCCTGCCCCATTACCCCGGAAAGGAGGGCTACAGGAAAAACCACTTGACAGCAAGGAAATAATGGGAGAGAAAAGGAGCACCTAACCAACCGCAATCAATAGAAAAAACAGGATCTATTACGTACAGCTTGCCAAAAAGACAACTTATTGGTTTACTTTATAAAATTATTGATATGATCCGGATATGGAAGGTTCTTGAATCTGCGATAAGTGTCGAAGAAGAGCAGTAATCTTCTATATGGCCCCTACTGTCCCACCCTTACCATCAGAATAGAGAGGGCGAGAAGCTTTTTGCTTTCCCGCCCTTAAGGCCTCGACTTCGAATTACCCTAATTCTTATTTCACTTCAATGGTTACCTGGTTAATGCGACCCTGGAACGGGAAGGGGGCTTTATACTCCTCGGACACGGCAGACACGGTATCCATGCCGACATCAAAGGGTTCCACGCCATAGCGGAACGGCACCGTCCTGGCGACATGGCCTTTCCCCACTTCCTTGTCGTTGACCAATAGTTTCACCTCCGCAGGTTTGCCGGGACCTGGTTCCACCAGCGTGAACTCCGCCCGTATAGTGGCTTTCCCCGGAGACAGGGCCTCAGAGGACTGGACCCTGGCATGCTCCACCCCGAAGAAGTTGTAGTAAAAGGTCGGCTTGCCCCCTTTGACATAAAGAGACCAGCCCGAGATGATGCCGCCGATGGCGGCCAGCACACCGTCGGCTCCCGTCTGTCCGACCTCCACTTCGGCCGTGACGCTGAAGGGGACACCGTGGGTGTTCAGAACCGCGGCCTCACTGATGCCGGTGACGCCCGGGCCATAGGTGAATTTTTTCAAACCGGCCAGCGGATTGGGCCGCAGGGAAGTGTCAAACCGCTCGGCCAAACGGTCATCCAGGGGCAAGACGTTGTATTTTTTGGCCTCCACGAGGAAGGCGGCCTGCAACTCTTTAAGCTTCCGAGGATTCTTGGCGGCAAGATCATCCGCCTGACTGAAGTCATTGTCGATGTGATACAGTTCCCAGGCGTCCTTATCGAAATTGCCCGTGGAAGCAGCAGTTTCCCAAGGCAGTCGGCCGTGCCGGGTTGTGGCCATCCACCCGTCTTTATAGATGCCGCGGTTGCCGAACATTTCGAAATACTGCACGGTCCGACGGGACTTGGCTTTCTCATTGTCAAAAGAATAGAGCATGCTGACGCCTTGGATGGGCTTCTGCTTGACACCATTGACTACTTTGGGCTCGGGAATCCCGGCTGCCTCAAGCACCGTGGGGGCGATGTCGATGACATGATGGAACTGCGTTCTCATCCCGTTCCGGACACGGATGCCTTTGGGCCAATGAACGATCAGCCCGTTGCGGGTACCGCCGAAGTGGGAGGCTATTTGCTTGGTCCACTGAAAGGGGGTATCCACCGCCCAGGCCCAGCCCACGGGAACATGCGGATCAGTTGTGGGGCCGCCGATCTCATCGAACTTGGCTTCAAGCCCTGCCAGCCCCAACTGAATGCCATTGATACTGGCTGTCTCGTTAACGGTCCCTTCCAGGCCTCCTTCGGCCGAGGCGCCATTGTCGCCGACCAGGTAGAGGATGAGGGTATTGTCCATTTCCCCGGATTTTTCGAGGGCGGCGATGAGCCGCCCGACCTGCTCGTCAGTGTGATCCAGAAAGCCGGAGTAGTTTTCCATCAGGCGGCGGTAAACCCTTTTGGCCGCATCGGACTGCTCATCCCAGGCCGGGATTTCTTTGGGCCGCGGGTTTAGCTTGGCGTTCTCCGGGATGATGCCCATCTTTTTCTGACGGGCAAACGTCTCTTCCCGGTACTTATCCCAGCCGGCGTCGAATTTCCCTTTATACTTTTCGATATAGGGCTTGGGAGTGTGGTGCGGAGCATGAAGGGCGCCGGTGGAAAAATAGACGAACCACGGCTTCTCGGGGTTGGTGGCATTCACCTGATTCAGCCAGCCGATGGCCTCGTCCACCAGGTCATTGGTGACGTGGTAGCCCTCCTCCGGCGATTTGGGTTGGGCCACCGGTGTGGTGTTGCGGTAAAGCACCGGGTAAAACTGATGGGTCTCGCCGTTCATAAATCCATAAAAGTATTCAAATCCCCAGGTCTTGCCGGTGGGCCAACGGTCAAAGGGCCCGGCGGGACTGATTTCGTTGTCCGGCGTGTTGTGCCACTTGCCGAAGGCGGCGGTGGCGTAGCCATTCTGCCGAAGGATTTCCGGCAGGCCGGCGGTGTTGTTGGGGACAATGCCGGTGTAGCCGGGGAACCCGGTGCCCATTTCAACGACGACGCCGGTGCCGACGCTGTGGTGGTTGCGGCCGGTGAGCAAGGCGGCACGGGTGGGCGAACACAGGGCAGTGGTGTGGAAGGCATTGAAACGCAGACCATTGCTGGCAAGTCGGTCCATGGTGGGGGTGGGCACAGCCCCGCCAAAGGCGCCGGCATGACCGAAGCCGACATCATCCAAGATGATGATCAGGACATTGGGGGCGCCCGCCGGGGCCTGGATCTGCTTGGGAAAATCAGGCTTGGAATCCTTCAGAGTGGTGCCGATTTTGCCATTGAAAGGCGGTTCGGGAACCGGTAAAACCGTCCGGTCGGGTTTGTCAGCGGCCTGGCCGCCGGTGGTCAGCAGAACCAAGGCCACGGTTAGCATCGCAACTTGCAAGGCTCTTTTTCGCATAGTTTACCTTCTAGGTTTGGGAGACTTGATGACAGAATTGCGAGATATAATTTCATCTTTTTGGAAAGAGAATCAAGAAAATATTGCTGGCTTCGATTTGAGGATGCACTTGGCCACCATTTCTTGAGGGTGAGACTTGAGAGCGGGTAATTATTGATCGTTAAGCTGTCCCCCGCCTCTAACCCGCTGATTGAAAAATTTTTGACCCCCTAAATGACTCTGAGTCCGGACCGTGCTATTTGAGTTTTGGCTTTAAGTCTATGGTCAGCTTATTGATCCTGCCGGTAAACTTGAAATTATTCGGGTAAAGCCCCACTGCCGTGCCGGTGTCGGTGCCCACATCAAAGGTCTCATCCGCCGAGAAGATCAAGGGTACGGTCCTGTCGATGCGACCTTCTCCAACCAGCTTGCCGTTGACGAATAACCTGCTCACTCCTCCTCTGGCCGGGCCCCCGCCGTCGTAGGCGAATTCATAGCGAATCGTTGCCGGACCGGCGGGCAGCTTATCCTTGGCCGTGACGGTGGGCCTTTCGGCTGTCAGGTAGTTGTACGTGAAGGCAGGCTTGTTGTCTGTGACATAGAGGGACCAGCCGCCCGCCACGCCGCCCATGGCCGCAATGGCGCCTTGGGAGCCGCCCTGGGGGATTTCCACCTCCGCGGCAATGCTAAATGACTTGTTCTTGGTATTCGGAGCAATGGCCTCCGGGATGCGGACGGCGCCCGCGTAATAGGTGAACTTGGTGCGGTCTCCGCCCGGTTCCGGCCGCAGACTGCGGTCCACGCGTTCAAAACCGCGGTCATCCAGTGGCAGGACGTTGAATTTGGCGGCCTCGGCCCAAAACAGGTCCTGGAAGGCGCGCAGCTTCTCCGGATACTTGGCGGCCAGGTCGTCGGCCTGGCTGAAGTCTTCCGCCAGGTTATAAAGTTCCCACTTCTCCTGGTCGAAACTCAAACTCTTGCCGAGTTCCCACGGAGCCCGCCCGTGAAACACGGAGGCGATCCATCCCTCATGATAAAGCGCCCGATTCCCCAATATCTCGAAATACTGGATCCGCCGGCGGGTTGGGGTCTTGGCGTCATCAAAGGTGTACGCCATGCTCACGCCCTCCAAGGGTTTCTGGGGCACGCCGTTGACCATGGAAGGTTCGGGGAGGCCCAGGACTTCCAGGATGGTGGGCACGATGTCGATGCAGTGATGGAACTGGCTGCGCAGGCCCCCGGCATCCTTGATGCGCTTGGGCCAGGTAATGACCATGGGATTGCGCGTGCCGCCGAAGTGGGAGGCCACCTGCTTGGTCCACTGGAAGGGCGCGTCCAAGGCCCAGGCGAAGCCGACGGGATAGTGGTTATAGGCCGTAGGCCCGCCCAGTTCGTCCAAGTGCTTGAGCACCACGCCGGGGTCCTCGGGTACGCCGTTCAGCACGCTCCACTCATTGAAGACTCCGAAGGGTGTGCCTTCAGCGCTGGCGCCGTTATCGCCCACGATGTAAATGAAGAGGGTGTTGTCCCACTGGCCCATTTCCTTGATGGCGTCCACCAGCCGGCCCACCTCATAGTCCGTCTGCGCCAGGAAGCCGGCATAGATCTCCATGAGGCGGGAGGCGATCTTCTTACGCTCCGGTGGGAGGGATTCCCAGGCCGGGATCTGTGGGGGACGGGGCGTCAGCTTGGCATTGGGAGGGATCACCCCAAGTTTTTGCTGGCGCGGCGAAGATCTCCTCCCGGAGTTTGTCCCAGCCTTGGTCGAACTGGCCTTTGTATCTGTCGGACCATTCTTTGGGCACGTGGTGGGGGGCGTGGGTGGCCCCCGGCGCCCAATAGACAAAGAAGGGCTTGTCCGGAGCCACCGACTTCTGCAGCCGCATCCAGGCAATGGCTTGCTCCGCCAGGTCGTCATTCAGAGTGTAATTGGGTTTTGGGGGCCGCTCGATGGACGCAGTGCCCTGGTAAAGGGGTGGCTCATATTGGTGTGATTCACCGCCCATGAACCCGTAGAACTCCTCGAAGCCCAGTCCCGTGGGCCAGCGGTCGAAGGGCCCCACCATGCTGATCTCCCAGCCCGGGGTGTTGTGCCATTTGCCCCAGGCGGAGGTGTTGTAGCCATTTTGCCGGAGAATCTCTGCCACCGTGGCGGCGCTCTTGGGGATGATGCTGGTGTAGCCGTCAAAGCCGGTGGCTCCTTCGGTGACCACCCCGGTCCCCACCGAGTGGTGGTTGCGGCCGGTGAGCAGCGCGGCCCGGGTGGGCGAGCAAAGGGCCGTGGTGTGGAAGGCATTGTAGCGCAGTCCCTGTTTGGCGAGGGAGTCCAGCAGCGGGCGTCGCCACGGGGCCGCCGAAGGTGCCCGCCGCGCCAAAGCCCACATCGTCCAGCAACACGATGACGATGTTGGGCGCGCCCTTAGGAGCCTTGATCTGCTCAATCTTGCCTTGCTTGGAATCCTTGAAGGTACGTCCCACCTCGGCCTTGAGGGGACGCTCCGGACGAGGCAGCACTTCCTGCCCCGAGGCCATGGAACTGAGAACCGCCATTATTATGAAGATTATCACCGACACGGCAGCTAGTTTTTCATGGCCAGACCCCCAGAGTTTCGGTTTTGGAAGCCGAATAATTTCAGGTTGCATGGTAACACAGATTCCCTTTAAAGTGCTGTTTCCCTGAATTTTGGGTATACCTAACCCCTCAGAACCCAGATAGCCCAAGGCGATGAATTTTAAGAACCCCAGGCCAGCACCGCCCGGTAGTGATGTGGCGGAGGAAAGAATGCAAATCTGTGAGGATTCCATGCCTTGACAGAAGAGTTCAACTTTACTTGCCAAATTCATGGTACTTTTTCCGCACTGAGAGGGGGCCACGAAAGGGATGGCACCTTTGGGAGATTCTCACCAAGGCAAAGGGGTCCCCAAAAACTTTTTTCGACTGCGGGGCAAAGGCAGCCGCATAATCTTGATTTATCTGAAGAGTATCTCGGGCCTCTTGAGACGCCCGGCATTGTCCTTTAAACCAGGAGGTCCCTGCCTTTGGGTACCCCATTATCTTCACAAAGCAAAAAGTATTTTGATATGCGGTATTAGGGAGATTAAGGAGATGAAGAAAAAAGACCTGACGAGTACAGCTTATCATGAGGCGGGCCATGCGGTTATGTTTTATGCAACAAAAAAGAAATTTGAGAAGGTGTCAATAATACCAGGTGGTTCTCGTGGGAAAAAATATTTAGGCATTGTAAAGGAGGCTCCCATTGACCCATATGTACCAAGTTATAATCATCATCGAGAGACAATCATAATGATGGCTGGTAGAATAGCTGAAAGTATATATAGTGAAGAAGCAATTGATTTTTCTGGCTGTATTGTGCGTTCCATAGATTATGGTTTTGGTGTTTATGGCCCAGGCGAAACCCTCGATGCTTATACAAATTTTATGTTTCATTTAACACACGATTTAGTGAAGATATGGTGGCCTGTAATCGAAGCCTTAGCAAAATAACTTTTGGAAAAAAAAGAGATTAGTTATTTCAAAGCATAAAATTTAATTAAAGAGACTCATGAACGGAGATTGTTTGGTGAAAGATATGAAGAGCAAAAAAAATGGGAGAAATCATTTAGAAAGAAAGTTAGGGAATACAAAAAAAATTAGAAATTCAGGAGTTACCGTTAAAAATAGAAAAATTGCAAAAGAGATTAGAAGAGCTTAAAAAAAGCTAAATTTGGAGTCCGGCGAGAATAAAGGGACAACTGCTGTCCAACTATAGCCAGCGGTTGTTATTTTATCCCTCATCTTGGCGAAATGCCAGCTAAAAAGTCCAGCTCGCTCTTTCAGACCTTGAAGTTTTCATTTTTCCCTCCATTGATGCTGATCCATGAAAGTTAAATTCTTTTGGTTTGGTCAAGGGATAACCATCACCAATCGTCCAGAGAAATTTCAATATCCAAGACATGGGATTACAACCACCACCCCGGGAGGCAAGAGGCTCTGGCGCCCCAGCTCTTTAATCAGGCTTCTCAGAACCCTCGTTGATGCGCAGGCGCAATACCTTGGAGGTCCTAAACACCAAAACCTTTCGAGGAGCTATGATCAGACTCTTTTTGGTTTGAGGGTTCCTCCCCCGGCGCGCCTTTTTTTCCCGAACCGAAAATTTCCCGAACCCGCTGATGAGCAGATCATCCCCCTGAGCAAGGGTGTTTTTCATTATCCTGAAAAGCCGCGTCAATCGTATGGCGAGACTCATTCCTGCTCATTCCAATTTGAGTTTGTAGAAGGATGGTCAACTTCTCTTTGGTGAGGGCCATGTTCCACCTCTTCAAAAACAAGAATTAGACAAGGTCAAGTGATATTTCTTATCTTTTCAAAATGCTATCTCATAAAATGACCAATTTTCTGTGTTTCTCTCGCATTTTTTCCCAGAAACCACCACTCCAATCCATAACAACTACGGCTGACCAATCCTCTGGTAAAGCTCGTATTACTGCATCAACCATTTTTGATCCATATCCTTTGACAGGAGAATTCATCTCATAAAACTGAATAATTTTATGATCCAATTCTATAAGCAGGGAAACTCCGACTGCTGTTGGATGATCAATTTTAGTAATTGGTATTTTAGTTCGTCCTGTGGTTATCTCGCTTGAGGCTTTTATATAACTTTCTGATATCGTAATATTTTGTATGATATCTATTTTAGCTAAGTTACGTACAATATTTTCAACTACTGGATGCACTGAGCTTATTTTCTTGACATATCTGATCTTTGATGAAATTAACTCTGATTTTATATTAGTCATCATAATAAAAAATCAATTTGTAGAGTTTGAGCCATTGCCGACAAATCATCTTCCCTAAACGCTTTTCAGACACCTGCCTTGTTCCGATTTTATGGTATAAATATCTCCAAAACAAGCATTAACGCAGGGCTACAAATGCTCGCCGACCTCCAGGGCCAGATCGAGAGAATCACTTATACCAATGACGAGAACGGCTACACCATCGCCAAGGTCAAGGTGTATGGCCGCCGGGATCTCGTGACCGTGGTGGGGAACCTCTTGGCTCCGACGCCCGGAGAAATTTTAAAGATGCAGGGGGAATGGGGCAACCATCCCAAATACGGCGAGCAGTTCCGGGTAGTGCATTACAAATCCCTGGTGCCGGCCTCAGTGTATGGCATCGAGAAATATCTGGGGTCCGGTCTTATCAAGGGCATCGGCCCCGTCATGGCCAAGCGGATCGTCAAAGCCTTCGGGAAAGAGACCCTGGACGTCATCGAACAGGAGATCGAAAAGCTCACGGAAGTTGAGGGCATCGGCAAAAAGCGGGTCGAGATGATCCGGAAGGCCTGGGCCGACCAGAAAGAAATCCGCCAGGTCATGCTCTTTCTGCAATCCCATGGGGTCAGTTCGGGCTACGCCACCAAGATTTTCAAGACCTACGGCAACGAGGCCATCGAGGTGGTTCAAGAGAATCCCTATCGCCTGGCCACGGACATCTTCGGCATCGGCTTTCTCACCGCCGACCGAATTGCCGAAAAGTTGGGGTTTGCCAGGGATTCAGAACTCCGGGCCGAGGCCGGCATCCTTTATGTCCTCCACCAACTCGCCGATGAAGGTCATGTCTACTACCCCCTGAACCCGCTCCTGACAAAGTGCCAGGAAATCCTGGAGGTGGACCAGGAGATCCTCCTCCGGGCCCTGGAGACCCTGAGGGCTGAGCAAAAGATTGTCCTGGAGGACCTTGAGGAGAACGGGGAACCCACGGGTGGCCACCGGGCAGTCTACCTGGCCAAGTTCCATCTGAGCGAAACCAATATTGCCGCCCGTCTGAAGGCCCTGATAAACGCCCCCAAAGCCATCCGGCCCATCGACCCCGACAAGGCCCTTGCCTGGGTGCAAAAGCAGCTCGACATCACCCTGGCCGCCAGGCAGGTGGAAGCGGTGAAGTGCGCCCTCACCAACAAGGTGGTGGTGATTACCGGGGGGCCCGGGACCGGCAAGACCACCATCATCAATGCCATCCTCAAAATCTTTGCCAAGGCCGGGGTCAAATTTCTGTTGGCTGCTCCCACGGGCCGGGCCGCCAAACGGATGAGCGAGGCCACCGGTCACGAGGCCAAGACCATTCACCGCTTGCTGGAGTACAGTATTCAGAAGGGGGGCTTCCAGAAAGACGACAAGACCCCCCTGAAATGCGATCTCCTGGTCGTGGACGAAGCTTCCATGATCGACACCATCCTGATGCACCACCTCCTCAAAGCCGTTCCCCCCAGGGCCACCCTCATCCTGGTGGGGGACGTCAATCAACTTCCTTCGGTGGGAGCCGGCGCCGTGCTTCAGGACATCATCGCCTCCCGGGCAGTGCCGGTGATGGAACTCAACGAGATCTTCCGCCAGGCCAGGGAGAGCCTGATCATCGTCAATGCCCACAAGATTAATCAAGGCTTGATGCCTACCCTGAAGCCTTCCGGCCATAAACTGGAAGACTTCTATTTCATCGAACAGGAAGACCCGGAGAAGGTCCTCGGCATTATCCTGGAGCTGGTCAAGGAACGCATCCCCAGCCGTTTTGGGTTTGACCCCATCGACGACATCCAGGTGCTCACTCCCATGCACAAAGGGGTGGTGGGGGCAGGGAACCTCAATACAGGAGCTGCAGCAAGCCCTCAACCCTGGGCCTGACAGCCTGACCCGGGGTGGCCGGAATTTCCGGCTGCAGGACAAGGTCATGCAAATCCAGAACAATTATGAGAAGGAGGTCTTTAACGGTGACCTCGGCAGGATTGTCAGGATCGATCCAGAGTCCCAGGAGGTGATCATTGACTTCGACGGCCGGAAGGTGCCCTATGATTATTCCGACCTGGATGAGGTGGTCTTAGCCTATGCCATCTCCATCCACAAATCCCAGGGGTCCGAATATCCGGCCGTGGTTATTCCTATCCTGACCCAGCATTATGTCCTGCTGCAGCGAAACCTGATCTACACCGCCGTCACCCGAGGCAGAAAACTGGTGGTCTTGGTGGGCACCAGAAAGGCCTTGGCCATGGGGATCAAAAATGACAAGACAAAGAAGCGCTATACCCATCTAAAATATCGGCTTGCGGAAAATTGAGAGGGAGCCACCTAATCCTGCAGCTTCAATTCCCTCCGTACCCAGGAGATGTCGTATTCGGCGTCACCTTCGTTATGCAAATATTCCATTTCTCGCAACAGATCCTCTACCCGCCTTCGACCTTCCTTGGATCTGATGGCTTTTCTTGGAGATTTTCCACCCAAGGCCGGTATAGGACAATCCAACCATTCTCGATAGTGGTTATCATACATGTCCTTTAAGAGGGCATTTTTGATTTCCGGGGGGATTTCATCAGCCACTTTCTTCGATTTTGCTTTTTCCTGTTCCTCCATCATAGACTCAAGTGACTGGACAGCATCCATCCGATGTTTAATCAAGCTTTGGAGGGTATCCTCGAGAAGCTGTTTTCCGATAGCAAGGCGCTCTTTGCCTTGAGCTGTCAGTACCAGTCGCCCAGGTTCAAGTGTAACTGATCCCAGAATCCTGTAACTCTCCATCCCGGGTCCACTCGTAAAAAAGGATTTCAATTGAAACCCACCCGGAGGTTTGATTTGTTTAATCTGTCCGGATGATTTACCCCGCTCGAACCAATCATAAAAGACCTTCAGTGGGTTCCCTTTATCATCTTCATCCAAATCAGTCTGCTGAAAATCTTCCTCCTGATTTAAGAAATCCAATGCTTTATAAAAATTGGCCAAGTCATATCGGGCTTCCCAAAATTCAAGTTTTTCTCCGCTTGAGGTAAATAATTGTGGCATTTCGGATGGCTTAGCCTTCAGAGTCAAAAAACGTTGGGCAAGTAGATATCCCTTCTCCCGAAGAAATACTGGTAAATCTGCAGTACGATTTTGTTTTTTGTAGTGCTTGAAGTTGTCCATGATAAAGTGGCGGATATCCTCTTTATATTTAGGAGGTTCTCTACCACCCGCAGCTGAAAGTTGCCACTCCTCGAGAACTCTGATTTTTCTAAAAGTTATTAATTCCCACTTTTTGATTTGTTTAGATAAGCTGACATCAGACAGAAAGAACTCTTCAAAGGAAAAAATATCCTCCGCCAAAACTCCTTTCCCGGGCTCGACTTCTTTGACCTGAAATACTGAAATGTAAGCATTTTGCCAATCTTGAAGAATCTGCATCTCTTCAAGTGATAGTTTGGGTGAACTCTTTAAAAAGAGACGTATTACTGGCTGATCATGTCCAGGAATTGGATAATCGTGGATAAACCATTCGAGAAATTCCAGATATGCAATCTTGCCAAATTCCGGCGGGTCAAGGCCGGGTTCTAAAGTACGCCAGTATTCCCCGAAGGCTTGTTCTATGAATTTGTCATGCCCGGCTTTCTTCATAAACTGAAGAATTTTAGGGCGTAGTGAGTCGACCAGTTCTAAACAGTAATCATGATAGGTTTTGGGTTGTCGGCGATTTTCCAGCTCCTTGCCCAGGCAACACTTTTTGATTTTTTTTCCGCTCCCACAAGGACAAGGATCATTTCTACTGATTTTGGTCATGGGCAATCTCCGTAATTTTTTAAGCCACTCCCAAGACCGTGGATATCAAAAACTATACGATTCGGCAAGAAGAGACTTTCCCCTGAAAAATTTCTGTGTCGCCCTTCTTGTTTCTGCCTAACCAAAAATTTTCCGAATTATTAATCATGAGGTGGATCCGGTTTTCTTGGACACGGGATTGGGGGATAATACGTGACCAAGGAGAACCGGGAGATGGCAAAAGGGCGGGATAATGACCAGGTGATGGGGAGAGGGACGCCAGGGGAGACGTGGGGAGGCCAAGTGAACATAACACTACCCGGCATGTTAAGGAGCTATCTGATAGAGGATCAAGGGGTAAGGAACGGCATTCAAAAATAGCAAGGTACTTGCCACTGTACGTAATAAAAAGATGATTGACGTCGAATAGATTACCAGGTGATCATCTACCTGTTTTTTCTGAGGAAAAGGAGGTAGTGATGACCGTTGCACAGGTTCCTCAAGAAGAATCTTCAGATCGCTTCCACCCACCCGAGAGTCCGCCTCTGGTCGCCAGCAACCTGAGACTGCGGGATGGCCAGATTGAAAAATGGTTAAAGCAGTGGGGCGAAAAGGGCCTCTTCGGGGGTCCATACCTCAAGGAGTATTTAGACGACCGCAAGCGGCGTAATTGCCGACCCAGCACCCTCCGCGGTTATTTCACCACGCTCACGGTCTTCTTGTCCTTTCTGAAGGAGAGAGGCCGGACCTCCCTGGACGCCATCAGCCGCGAAGATCTGAGCAGCTTTGTCGAATACCAGCAGGACCGGGGCAGGCAGCCCACCACCGTGTCCACCCGGTTGCGGCTCCTCTACGCCTTTCTGGGCTATCTGGTGGACCGGGAAGTGGTGCCTCCCGAGGTGCTGAAAAGAAAGCTGCGGGTCAACCCTTTGCGATAACACCTACTCAGTTGGAGATGGCCCACTTATTTTACCCTAATTAACTGAACCCTCGGGGTGTTTTTCTTCTAAATCCTTGGGTATTAGCCTCCGGCTCCGCTTTTAACCAACAGGGCAGCATTGGGTATCGCTGCGATGGATCCGCCGGATTGTTTTATATGCATATTTGCCTGATCCATGGAGATTTTTTCAATCCCAATGGTTTTACAAATGGAATCGCTCAATTTGGTTACCATTAAAATTCTGATTCGGTTTAATTTGGACATCATGGAAAGCGCCGTTCCGCCGTTTCCTTCATAATTTTGGGCCAGTCTGTCAAACGCTTTTTTCCAGTTGCCCATTTCAAACCAGGGCAAAAAGGTTTTCGATCCCACACCGTCCCGGCATTCTGCCAGGATAATCAACATGCCGTCGTTACGGACAAATTTGGACGCATGCTCGATGGCTTTGTGGCTTTGAATAAAGTTGATATCCTTTGGATACCCGCCGCAGGACGCAATGACCAGATCATAGTCTCCGGCGGCGGCAACCTCACAATGTTTTCCATGCTCGGCACAGGCGTTTCGAAAATGATCGGTTCCCGCACCCGGCAACAGATCACAAACCTGTCCCTTGCTGTCGAGGATGCCGTGGATGGCCAGATCGGCAGGGCGAAATGCTTCGAATTCCGCCAAATCCTCTGCCAGGGGATTTTTATCCAGAACACCCGATTGACAAAACCGCGAAAGGGTTTGACCCTTTCGATCCAGAAACAGTCCGTGGTTGTGATAGATCGACGCTTTGTGACCCAGTCCGGGAAAGATCAGCTTTCGGCCGCCGCCGTAACCGGCGAAATAATGATGAGAAATGGCGCCGAAGGTGATTAAAAAACCGGTTTCAACAATATCGCGTCGAATCAGCGCCGATGTCCCGCAAGAGGTTTTTCCGGAATTTACAAAGCATTTGTCATCCGCACAGTCGTGATGGACGAACCGAACATTTTGATAGACATCCCCATATGCTTCGAGACATTCTTTGTCCGTCTGCGGAGCGTGTGTGCCGTAGGCGATAAACACGGTCATTCGCTCTGAATCAGCACCAAAGTTTTCCAGGGTGTTGAGTAGAACCGGCAAATATTCAGGATAACCGCACAGCCGGGTTTTATCGCCGACAACGATGGCAATGTCTGAAAGATCCGGATTCAAGCGTTCGAGTTCTTCACGGAGCCTGGTGGCGAACAAAGACGGCGTTATTTTTTTATCCGGTTCATGGATTTGAAAAATATCCGTCCGGTCCGAAAGGGGAAGAGAGATTTTTCGCCTTCCATATTTTAACTCAATGTTCTGGCCCATAATATAGGTTCATGTGAGTTTTCTTTGTTTATTTCGGCTTAGAAAAACACGTCCTCCCCCGCAATTCGGGATTTAAGATGGGCGTGGTCAGACTTCTTTGGCTCTGCCAAGAATCGCTGCAAGAGTTTGAAGTGAACTAAAGTTTAAAGTGAGCTAAAGTTAAGGAATTCTGTCAATTTTATAAAAACATTGGAGCGACAGCTGCGCAAGCGCCTGCGCTGCGCGAGCGACACCATAACTTTAGGCACTTTAGATCACTTTAGGCACTTTACACTTTTGCATACAAAGAGACTACATTTGCAGAACAATTTCTTCCGCAAACTCCGAACATTTAACTTCAACGGCACCTTCCATTTGCCGTGCCAGATCATAGGTGACCCGCTTTTTCGCAACCGCTTTTGCCAGTCCTTTCCGAATCCGGTCAGCAGCCTCTTTCCAGCCAAGGTAGTCGAGCATCATGGCCCCGGAAAGGATCAGTGAGCCGGGATTCACCTTATCCTGTCCTGCATATTTCGGTGCCGTGCCATGGGTTGCCTCAAAAAGGGCCATGCCGTCGCCGATATTGGCGCCCGGCGCCAGTCCGAGTCCGCCCACCATGGCAGACAGGGCATCGGACATGTAGTCCCCGTTCAGATTGGGCATGGCCAGTACATCATACTCTGCGGGACGCAAAAGAATCTGTTGGAACATGGCATCCGCGATCCGGTCCTTGATCACGACCTTGTCCGAAGGAATTTTGCCGTTGTATTTCTCCCACAGTTCCGCTTCGGTAATGGTCTTTTCACCGAATTCTTCTTGCGCGACCTCATATCCCCAGCTTCGAAACGCCCCTTCGGTGAACTTCATGATGTTTCCTTTGTGAACAATGGTAACGCTTTCCTTTTTATGCTCGAGGGCATATTCAATGGCCATTCGAACCAGACGGCGGGTTCCAAAACGGCTGATGGGTTTTATTCCAATACCCGAGTCGGGCCGGATGATTCGGCCGTCTTCGGATTTGACCAGATCGATGATTTTTTGGGCTGTTGGAGAGCCTGCTTTCCATTCAAGACCCATGTAGACATCCTCGGTATTTTCCCTGAAAATAATCATGTCCACGTCCGAAGGCCTGACCATGGGGCTGGGAATGCCGTCAATATATTTTACCGGCCGGACACAGGCATAAAGATCGAGTTCCTGTCGAAGGCCGACATTAATACTCCGGATGCCTTCACCCACAGGTGTGGTCAGCGGACCTTTAATGGCCACGCGATAGGTCCTGATGGCTTCCAGGGTATCGTTCGGCAGCCAGGATTGGGTTCGGTTAAAGGCTTTTTCTCCGGCCAGAATTTCCAGCCATTGAATCTTTCGTTTGTCTCCGAAAACACTCGATACGGCTGCATCCAGCACACGCCGGGCAGCCCGCCAGATATCCGGCCCGATACCGTCACCTTCGATAAAGGGAATCACCGGAAAATCCGGTACAACAAGGTTTCCATCTTCCGAGTAAACAATCACTCCGCTCTGTTCAGTCATGTAAACTCCTTTGCGTTTATATAAATTTATTCCGCTATCATAGTGCACGAAAATTATGAGATTTTTCGTTATATGTCGCACAAGCGATTTTGAAGATTGACGCCGAGATTGCGAAAAAGGCCATTTCCGAACTGGAAACTATATGAATCTCTTCATCAGCTCATCTATCACCTCATCCACATTTTCCGGTGTAATGCCAAATTGTCTGCAGGCCTTTTCCGCCCTTTCCAGGCGTCGGGGATTTTCCATATCTCTCAGACGGGAAAAAAACCCGAGCCTTCTTCCTACCTGATAGACACATTGCCGATCCGGTGTCATGGCCAAAAACCGGCGGACAATGTCCAGCATGATTTCTTTGTCCTCCGGCAATTTTCCTTCCAGGTTTTGGAAAAGATTCAGGATGTGGTCGCTTTTCAGTACGCTGGTAATTCCGCTTAGCGACTCGATGAAAAGCAGCACTTCCTCGGCCATCATGAGATCCGTGCACTTTTCAAAACGACCGGTTTCATAGTCATCGTACAGCGCCACGCTGTTAGGAATCGCCAGGGTCCTGAGTCTGATGAAATTCGGATTGATTTGGTTTAATGCATCGGCGGTCTCTAAAGCATGTTCTTTTGAATAGGCTTTGCCTCCGAGGCCAGGCATAACATACTCCGACAGTTCCATTCCAGCCTTTTTAACCTTGAGTCCGGCCTTGATCTGGGTCTCTTTGGTGACCCCTTTTTGGGTCATCTTTAACACCTTGTCCGAACCGGATTCAAGGCCGATGTGAATTCGGTTTAAACCGGCGTCTCTGATGGCTTTCAGGTTGTCATCGCTGATCCGGGCAATGGTATGGGATCGGGCATAGGATGTGATTCGCTTGACCCATGGAAAGCGCGTTTTAAGATGTGTCAGAATCTCCACCAGGTCTGAAGGCTTGATAATCAGGCTGTTTGCATCCTGGATAAACACCGAGCGCATTCCGCCGGACACCCAGTTCAAGGCAGCGTTAAAGGCCCGGGGGTCCACATTATCACCGTTCCCGGCAGTTTTTCGAATTTCAGCCGGAGGGACTTTTCCTCCGCCATCGGCGGTCTTTTGAATGATCTCAACACTTCGATACACCGAATCGATATCTTTTATCACATGATCCTTCGGACGGATGGAAAATCGGGAATCCTTGTAGACCGGGCAGAACGTACAGTGATTCCAGGGACAGTTTCGGGTCACACGGACAAGGAGGCTGTAGGCTTCACTGGGCGGCCGGATGGGTCCCTGCTCAAATCCCTGATATTCTTCGGTTGTTTTGCGTTCTATTTTCATGTTTAGTCAGAAACCTTTCATTCAACCAGTATCAATCATTAAATCATAAACATCTGGGTTATAAAATCAAGCAATTTACAAGAATCCAATAGAAAATATTCGATATTCAATCAACAACAACCATTGATGAACTCATAAAAAGTCAAAATTGAGACGGCAAAGTAAAAAGTTCAAGTCCCCCCGCTTAAAACCGGCGGGATAAAAAGGCGTCGCGAATTTCGTGGAATGAGGCGTACTTATGTACGCCGCAGTGAACACGAAATGAAGCGCAACGCAGAAATTGGATTTTTTACGAAGCCGTCACCATTACTTCTTTGACAAATCATGTTAATTTGGAATAAAATTATCTCAATTGAGATATCAATATATTTTCATTTAAGGAACATGTTTAATTTGAAGAAACTGGGCATTGCCATTTTACTCATACTGATTTTTCTTTTCATTGGTGTGGCCGGCGTTTATCTGAATATTGTTGCCTACGTCAAAAAACCACCCAATACGCCACCCGTCGAGCAGGCGGTTGTCGTTCAATCCGGCCAGGGATTCAAGGCGCTTTCCACGTTGCTTTATCAAAAAGGAATGATCCTTCATCCGGTTAAATTCAGGTTGTTTGCCCGCATTAAAGGGTATGACAAACGCATCAAGGCCGGGGAATATCTGCTTTCCTCTGCCATGACGCCGGAAAAAATACTCGAGACCATGGTGGATGGAAAGGTTTACCTTCACCGGCTGACCATCCCTGAAGGGTATAACCTGAGACAGATTGCCAAGGCTGTTGAAACCGAAGGATTCACATCTGAAGCCGATTTTTTAAAGGCCGCAACCGATCCTGATCTTGTGCATGTCAAAGGGATTGATGCCCAAACCTTTGAAGGATATCTTTTTCCGGACACTTATTATTTCCCAAGGGGCGTTACACCTGAAAACATTATATCCACTATGGTCAAGCGATTCCGGACGGTCTTCAATCCGGAGTGGGAAAAACAAACCAAAACCCTGGGAATGACGATACACCAGGTGATCACGCTGGCATCGATCATCGAAAAGGAGACTGCCGTTGCCGATGAGCGTCCCATTATTTCCTCTGTTTTCCATAATCGGTTAAAACGAAACATGCGCTTAGAGAGCGATCCAACGGTTATTTACGGCATGGGGGACTATAACGGCAATATCACCCGAAAAGATCTGGAGAGTCCGACACGGTATAACACGTACACCATGAAAGGGCTCCCGCCCGGGCCGATTTCAAACACCGGCGCCAAAGCCATTGAAGCTGCTCTTTTTCCGGCAGACACAAAATTTCTCTACTTTGTGTCCAGAAATAACCAAACCCACTATTTTTCAACCAACTTCAGAGACCATAACCGGGCCGTTCGAAAGTACCAACTGGGCAGAGGCCGATGACCGTACCCGTCAAAACCACCGAAAAGCCAAACAAAGACAATGAGACCCTCCGTCGAAAAGTGCTGGCCATGGTCGAGGAATCGAGTTGCAAGCTAACACCCGGTGAACTCAAAAAGCGGCTTTTGGGAAAAAATTTTGTGGATGAAAAAGCCTTGAAAACCGCCATCAGCGATCTAATTTTAAGCCAAGAGCTCATATACACCTACCAATTCGGCTGTTCTTTTCTCGAAAAATCCTATGAGAAGCCAACCCGCGTTTCAAGGCGGGTAGTTCTGAAACCGCCGGACATGGTTTACGAACCTGCGTCTTGTGACATCGTTATTGATATTTTAAAAGGCGTTTCATTCGGATTCGGGGATCACCCCACAACGCGATTGGCAATTCAGGGGATAGAAGCGGCATTATCAGAGAATCATGGTATTCTAAAGGCCGACAATTCCCGGGCCCTGGATATCGGCACCGGGTCCGGTGTTCTGGCCATTGCAGCCGTGTTGTTGGGGATAAAGGGTGCCGTCGGTATCGATATCGATCCCTGTGCAAGAGCTGAAGCACAAAAAAACATCAAATTAAACGGCCTTGAACATCGAATCAACATCCTGGATACCCGGGTCGAAGACATCAAAGAAACCTATTCTTTGATCACGGCCAACCTTCGGTATCCCACTCTAAAGCGGCTTTGTTCTCACATGGCCGGGATCACGCAAAAAAAAGGTGCGGTGGTGGTGTCGGGAATTAAAAGCGATGAAGTTGAGGATCTCTTGGACAATTTTGCGCAAAACGGCTTTCAGTGCACATGGAAGGCTGTTGAAAAGGGATGGGCGGGAATGGTCTTTACCTGAATCTTGCATGAAAATTAATGAGAATCTTTAAGTTGCACGATTGAAGAGGGTTTAAGCAAAATCATATTATCGCTCATTTTACAGGATTTTACAGAAATAGTATATCGGATGATGAACTTTTTCTCATCAATTTTCACCCAAAGGGCGAGCCGGAGGCTTTCATCTGCAGCGTTATTAAGGGCTCGCAATAGCAGACTATGGCTTCGCCCTTAAGTGCCTTGCATATGAAAGCCTCCAACTCGTGCAAAATCCAGGTATTGAATCAGGAAGTTTTGTGAATTTTTCAAAAGTCTATGAGGAGTAAAGAGGATAAATATGGATATCACCACATTTACACCTGAACAAATGGCCGGGCAGCGTTTGATGGTGGGATTTGACGGCACCGAGCTGAATGCTGAACTCGAATTTCTGATCAACACGCTGAAGGTGGGCGGCATCATCCTCTTTTCCAGAAACCTTATAGATCCGGGCCAGATCAAAAACTTATGCTTTTCCATGCAATCGTATGCCCGGTCCTGTGAACAGCCGCCGCTTTTGATTGCCATCGACCAGGAGGGGGGCCAGGTGGCCCGGCTCAAAGAACCGTTTACACAGTTCCCGGGCAATCCAAAGATGAAAGGGCCTGAAGATGCCGTCTTTTTTGCCAAAACAACGGCAAAGGAACTTTCAGAAGTGGGGATCAACATGAATATGGCGCCGGTGCTGGATGTCGCGCCGGAAGGCATTAACAGTGTCATGGCGGACAGGGCATTCGGCCCTGATCCGGGCTGGGTGTCTGAGCAGGGAAAGGTGGTGATCGAACATCTTCAGGCTGAAAATATTATGGCTGTGGCCAAGCATTTTCCGGGCATCGGCCGAACCGTGCTTGATTCCCATTTTGAATTGCCGGATCTGGATATCGATGTGGATGCCATGCAAGGGTTCGACCTTTTTCCCTTTAAGACCGCCATCTCCCATGACGTGGCAGGGATCATGCTGTCGCATATTCGATATACAGGGATCGACCCGGATTGGCCGGCAAGCCTGTCCAGGATCATTGCCGATGATCTTTTGCGAAAACAAATGGGGTATGACGGCGTTGTCATGACGGACGATTTAGACATGGGCGCCATTGCAAAGCATTATGATCTCAAAACCGCCATTAGGCAGATTCTATCAGCGGACATTGACATGACCCTGATCTGCCATGCAGGACCCAACATTGAAAATGCGTTTAAGGAAATACTGGATGTTCAAAGACGATCTCAAACGGCGAAAGCCAAAGGAATGAAATCTTTGAAACGGATTATGAAGCTTAAATCCAGATATTTACTGAAGCTTAGCATGAAATTAGTGAGAATCTTTAGGGTATTTGATATTAATAGTTTTAAGTGAATTCGTCATTGCTCATTATATTCACGCAAAAGTGTAAAGTGCCTAAAGTGAACTAAAGTGCCTAAAGTTAAGGTATTCTATCAATTTTAATTATAATTGATCGCGCTGAAAGCATGTTCCTCAACCCTGGCCCTAGACCGATCACCAATACTTTGCAACTCAAAAAGTTACGTTTGTAATTGGTTCATAGGTCTGATCAAGATATGAGCGATACGCACCAGGGTGAGGCTTTAGCTCAGTTCAGGCACTTTAGCTCACTTTTAACTCAAGTTGTTGTTTATTATATCTGCGAAGATCTGCCAATTCTGATCCGAGCGAGAGGTCTGGCGAAGTAACCATTTATGGATGAACACTATCAATCGAATGAAACCAATTCCTTACTATAAAGAAACGCGCCATCCCGTTCGATATACTCATTCCCTTTTCGTTCCAGAATCCAGCCGCTTTCATTTTTTCCCCCAAAGGGCAGCCTCAGCGGCGTGAACGTAAAATCCGGATTGTCATGCACCATGCCGAAAGTCGAATGAAAGAGCGCTTTGATCGGTTCCGTGGGTGAGCCGAAAAAGGCCAGCAGAAAGCCATAGCGGGTCTCAACCAGTTCCGAGACTGCGTCATAAGGATCATCGAACGGTTTTAAAACCAGAAGCGGGCCGAAAAGTTCGAGGTCCGGAATCATAGGTGTTTTGGGTTTCAAGGACCAGCGGATGGATCAGATGTTCGTTGATGGATCCTGCGATCAGTTTTGCCGGCTGGCATTTTTCAAGGGCATTTTCAACAATTTTTCGGGTGCGTTCCACCAGGATCGGTCCGATTTCAATATCCGGATCAAAAGGATCTCCCACTTTCATGTCTTGAACCGTATCCAGTATTTTTTTACGAACGGTTTCATAAATGCTGCGATGAATATAAACTTTTTTCAGGGTGGTGCAGTACTGGCCGGCGTTGATAAATGCCCGTCGGGCAATAAAATGGCCTGCTGCCTGGACATCGGCATCTTCAAACACAATGGCTGCCGGCATGCCGCCGGGGCCGGCAAAAAAGAGTTTGTCAAAAGCTCTGTGCTGTTTCCGATAGACTTCCCCAACAGCTGAAGCTCCTGAAATAAAGAGGACCCGGACATCGTTGTCCTCAACACAACGTTTGCCGAATTCCCGGTTGTCCAGACCGATCATGGGTTCGATGGTTTTAAAGGATTCGCAAATTTCAGCCAAAATCGCAGCCGTTTTCAGGTGTCTGGGATGAGACGCCGAACCGAAGGCGGTTGCCGCGTCAGCAGGGCCGATCCGCCCAGTTTGGCCAGCACCACTACCGGGGCGTCGTATGCAAATATGGTGGCCACCGTGCCGTAAGGTTTGCCGTTTTCGACCCAGGGGATTTCTTCTTTTATGGTTCGCAAATAGTCCACGGCCAGATCCACCTCGATACCGGTGATTTTCACGGGGAATCCGGCATCCAGTGCCGCGGTTTCCTGAAGGTTTGATCGTTGACGTTCAATGGCATCGGCCAGTCGATTGATTTCTTCGAGTCTTGCTTTGAATTTTTCATTTTGGGTCATGTTTATGTTTAGCTCCTGATTTATATCCCTGTCATTATTTGAAACACTCAGTTTAGGTAATATATTTTTCACAATAAGTCGATAATCAATTGCTGTTGATGTGGTTTAATTTTATCGTCTCCACAAATTTTACCATTAACCCAACATTGCATTATCCCAGAACCGATTGCTCCATTATTCCATTATTCCAGCATTCCATCATTCCATCATTCCAATTGGGGCGGAGCCCCTAAAGGATTCCCTTTAACAGAGAAATGGTGTCACATCTTGAATAGTGAATAAAAACAGAGAAATGGTGTCACATCTTGAATAGTGAATAAAAGATTGACAGTAAAAATATTTGCTGTAAAAATAACATTATGGGCAGAGCTTGGCGAATTGAATATGAAGGCGCATTGTATCATATTTTGTCCCGGGGCAATGAGCAGAAGGACATTTTCTATGATGACCAAGATCGCTTATTGTTTTTAAAGGCAACTGGCGAGATGTCCGAACGTTTTGAGATAGATGTTTTTGCCTATGTTTTAATGGGGAATCACTACCATCTTCTGTTAAAGACGAATCGCGCCAATCTTTCCAAAAGCATGCAATGGTTGGGCTTAACTTATACGCGACGGTTCAACCTGCGGCATTCTCGCTCCGGCCATTTATTTCAAGGCAGGTTCAAGAGCATCATTGTTCAAAATGATGCTTATTTGATGCGGCTTTCTTGCTACATTCATCGAAATCCACTTAGGGCCGGAATCGTTGAACGGTTGGCAGATTATGACTGGAGCAGTTATAAAGCCTATGCTTACGGTGGTAAGGCCCCTGAATGGCTTATAACAAGGCCGATATTTTCCCAATTCAAAGAAAAGGATAAACACAAAGCCTACAGGGAAAAAATTCAACGCTATGCCAAGGAGGAGAAAAAACTGTGGGAAGATTTACGTCATGGAATGATTATAGGGTCAAAGAAGTTTGTCGACAAGATCCGCAGCGCATATTTGCCTGAAAAACTGCACAAAGAGATTCCTCAACAACGCGATCTGGCCAAAGGCGTCGACCCTGTTGCCAAGTTAAAGGAAGCCGCACGGATGCTTGATTGTGACCTCGATCATTTCAGGCGAGTGCCGAGAATAACAAAAGCGGATAGAGATGATCGTGATCTATTGGTGTTATCTGTCTGGAAAACCGGCGTGTTGACAAATGATAAGATTGGCCGTTTATTCGGCATGACGTATTCCTCGGTCAGCCATATCGTACGGTCGATAAGGCTAAGAATGGAGCAGGACCATAGTTTAAAAGAAAGATTCGATCATATTTATTCACTATTCAAGATTTGACACCATTTGCACTATTCAAGATTTGACACCATTTGCACCATTTGCAAGATTTGACACCATTTGTATTGATTTTGCATTATCAATAGAGAGTTTCGAGGCTTAAAAATATAACTGGAAAACTAAAAACATACATGTAAAGAGCAGAACAATATTAACCCTACAACGTTATTTAGATATAAATTAACCATTGATTTATTAATTAAAGTCTGCCATACTACGAAAAAACCTTAAAAAAGGAGGCAGACTATGTTACCAGCATTGCGAAAAGATGAACATCTTTATTCGGTTCCAAAGTTTGACCTAAAAAAATCAGATGTCAAGGGTTTTACCAACGAACTCAGAGGGTTTCATGAACAATTTAGTGATTGTTTTCAACGCAGTGAATCACGAGAACATTTTTTTAAATATATGGCCGGTCAATTCAGCGACCTGGAACGAAAATCAATCGAACCTATTGCACTGGCTGTAAAAGATGGCAATGTCAGGGCAATGCAACGTTTTGTCAGTGATGCCCCTTGGGATGATGACAATATGATAACCAAGTATCGTTGTCTGGCAAATGATGACCTCGGCAGTTCAAATGGGGCTCTCATCTTCGATGAAACCAGTTTTGTTAAGAAAGGCGATGAATCCGTCGGCGTCGGTCGTCAATACTGCGGCACCATCGGCAAGGTAGATAACTGCCAAGTTGGCGTCTTTGCGGCCTACGCTTCTGAAAACGGATACGCATTGGTCGATAAACGGCTTTTTATCCCTGAGCAATGGTTTTCAGATGATTATCAGAACCGTCGTGACAAGTGCAACCTGCCAAAGGATATTGCTTTTCGAACCAAGCCCCAACTCGCCGTTGAAATGCTTAGCGCTATTACCGACGAAAAGGTGTTACCTTTCAAATACATTTTGGCAGATACGATTTATGGCGAAAGTCCCGACTTCATAAAGGCAGTTGAAGCATTGCCTGACAAGATCTATTTTGTATCAGTTTCCGCAAACACTTTGTGCTGGCTTAAACGCCCAATGACCGTTGTAAAACAATATAAATGGGGCGGAGAAATCAAAAGTAAAACCATCATGGCGGATGCTAATCAAAAACCGATGACGGTTGAAGATCTTGCAAAAAATATTAACAATTATTTTTGGTATCGCAGAGAGGTTTCCGAGGGCACCAAAGGGCCTATTGTATATGAGTTTACCCGGCGCAGGATCATTTTATCAGCTTCAGGCCTTCCTCAACGGGAAGTCTGTTTATTGATTCGCCGCACAATCGATGGCCCTGTAACATATAGCTATTTTATCAGCAACGCGTCGACTTCCACTAATCTTAAAACTCTCATTTGGCTTAGCGGTATGCGTTGGGCCATTGAACAGTGTTTTGAGGAGGCCAAAACAGAATTGGGCATGGACCATTATGAAGTAAGGAAATTTATGGGTTGGCACCATCACATGCTAACATGCATGCTTGCACATTTCTTTCTCTGGCACCTGAAAATCAGGATGGGGAAAAAAAGCACCGTCTATTACGCTGTCGCAGCTTAGGGTTCTGATCAGACTGCTGCTGCCAATGCAAAAACATACTTTAGATACACTGCTCGAACAGATTATCTGGGTGCACAATAGAAACCATCGCTCTTACCTTTCCCATCGGAAAAAAAGAATGAATAAATTGTCAAAGAACATTAAGTAACGTTGTAGGGATGTTTGACCCTTGATGGTAAAAGAGAAGAGTTAAACGTTGATTTTGTCTTATCAATAGAGAGTTTCGAGGCTTAAAAATATAACTGGAAAACTAAAAACATACATGTAAAGAGCAGAACAATATTAATAAGGGGTAAAAACAGACTTGACCCCTTTCCTTCCAGAAATCCGATCAGAAAATTTAAGACCAATCGCGGAAGGGGAAAGGCATGAAAAGAAAATTCCTGGGTGTATGCGTTTTGTTGGTTTTTTTGCTTGGCTGTGGGACTGTTTCCATTACCGGGCCGCATGAAGAACAGGCTTTGAATTTTGTGGTTATGGGGGATAACCGGCCGGCAGATGTGTTTCGACCAGAGCAGCCGTACATATATCACAAGGTGGTTGAAAAGGCCGTTGCGCTCGACCCCGTCCTGATACTTAATACCGGCGATCTTGTATTGGGTTATGACGCGGATTCACAAGAGAAGGCCAAGAAAGAATTCGACGACTTCGAGAAAGCCACGGCGCAGATACGGGAAAAGGATATTCCCTTGTACATCACGATGGGAAATCATTCCGGGTACACGGAATTTGCTCGGGAAGCCTTTACCAAACGATATAAAAACAAACAGACCGGGACACTTTATTATTCGGTTGATGTAAAAAACTGTCATTTTATTGTTCTGTGCAGTGAGCTTGAGAATGAAGCGTCGCAAATCACGGGTAAACAACTGGAGTGGCTGAAAGGGGATTTGAAGCGGGCCGAGGGGAAACATATTTTTATCATTCTGCACAGACCCTTATATCCGAAAATTAAACATCTGGAGGATTCGTTGAACAAATATCCGGAAAAACGGGATGAGCTTGCCGGTCTCTTCAAACAATACAAGGTCGATATGGTATTCGTCGGCCACGCGCATGTATATAACTTTTCGGTTGTTGGCGGATTGAATCAAATCATTGCCGGAGGTTCCGGTGCGCCGCTGGCCGGGAACCTGAATGATGGAGCATTCAATCATTTCTTCCATGTGATTGTAAGCGGGGATGATATCGATTACCGGCTGATTCCCCTGCAAAATGAAGTGGGGTTGGCCATACAGTTGATGAAGGAGGGGCGGGTACAAGGCGCATTGAGTCTGGCCGAAAAAGCGGTGGAGGCGTTCCCGGACCACCCCATGCCGCATATCATAGCGACGGCAGGATATAAATCGACCGGCCGGACGTTGGAATACAATGCAGAGATCATCAAACTTATCTCGATTTTAGGGAGCGAGGAAGAAGTTTTTTTCAGGCTGGGAGAATTTTGCTTAAACGTCAATCTACTCAATCTCTCGGAATTTTATCTTTCCAAGGCGCTGGCCATGGACAACGACTCCTTTAAGGTTTGGTATCACTATGCCCAGCTGAAAACGGAGCAAGAGCAATATCCCGCCGCTCTTGAAATGTATAAAAAGGCATTGCCGCTTACAGATAACGAACATTTCAAACAGGATATCAAGGAAAAAATCGAGAAAATCGGAAAGCTGATGTGAGTTAAAGGGGTTATGTGAAATATGTGTCGGGTATTGATATATTAATAAGATTCTCTGATAGATTAGTGGGAACTTATGTTTTGAGGGGCGTCCCCCAGATTTCCTTTGAGGGGCGTCCCCCAGATTTCCAGGCGGATAAAAATGCTAAAGAATTACAAAGAGCAGAAGGATATGGAAGAAGAAAATGGGGTCAAGTCTCTTTTGACCCTTATGGTAAAAAGAAGAGTAAAACGTTGATTTTGTCTTAACATAATAGAGAATTTCGAGGCTTAAAAATATAACTGAAAACTAAAAATCATGAGTCTCCCTATCCTTATTTACCAGGAATGAAAACAACAAAAAACTAAGAGCGTTAATTCAAGATGCCCAAGAATGAGGACATCTAGTGGGGCTGAGATGTTTTCACAAGGGATATTATCGTGGATCATAATCTTGCGACAGTGCCGAGACCCGCGGTGGAGGGTTAGGATTGTCAGAAATGTGTCCGCCTCATGTTTCGGGACTGTGCAAAATTGCAAAAAGATGGTTTTAGACAACCTGACAATATGGGTTCAGTAGGCATGTCCCAATTTGGATCGAACTAGAAGGACCCCACGAAGTTGTCACCCCGTTACCTGGGACCAATAGATCTCTGCCCACGCGGTACTGGTACATTTTGCCTCACCAAGTTGACAGTTACTTAGTTCGAATACTTTTTAAACTGCGGGTGTCAGTGCAAAAATAGTCAGAAATGTTTCGGTAGGCGGTGATCCGAACGGTACTCGATTAGGCAAAGTGTCTTGAAGGGGGTTCAGTGAGAGAATGTGGGAAGAGGTAATCCAACTTTATCCTAATCCAGATATTGTAACGGAAGTCAACGGTTCTATGAAATCCGGGTACGGAATCGTTGGCAAAGCGTTGTGAAAACTTCCGGATGGACGATGAATCCTGGACCACTCTGACACGGTAGGTGAGTTCACGCTTTGCAACCAAAATGGGTAACAAATCCCGTATGTGGTTTGGTATTAATCGCGTAAAATATCGGATATGCTATTTTTTGAAAGTTGATGCGAATGGGGGAGGGCCTCAGAAGGGCATGGGGTCAAGTCTATGTTTGACCCTTGATGGTAAAAGAGAGTGGGAAAAATGAAAAAGGCAAAAAAAATTAAGAAACTAACAGAAGTGACAAAAGATATCATCAAAGACTGTGCGTTGGAAAACGGCGGGATTATCGCTGCAAATTCGATAAAAAATTATTATCCAACAGATGCTAAAAATTATTTTTATGTATGGCCAAGAGATGCTTCATTTACATGTATTGTATCAGATCTGCTGGAGATTAATCATGTCCAAGAGAAATTCTTTAACTGGTGTTTAAACAGAGCAGAGGGATTCAGGAAGGACGGAGTATTTTATGAAAAATACTACCCCAATGGATTAAAAGCGGCAGGAAATTTCCAGCCAGACCAGACGGGATCCGTTTTATTTGCTTTATGGCATCACTATAAAGATAATACAGATAAGGCATTAGAGTTTCACGACTTAATAAAAGTTGCAGCTGATGGGATATGCAACGTATGGGAAAAGGATCATTTCACCCAGGTAACAAGTGACTTGTGGGAGGAGAGGTTCTGTTTTCCCGATCTTAATGAAAATTTTTCTTATTCTCTAGGCGCATGCATTAAAGGTCTGAGATGTGCAAATGAATTAATTCCGAACAAAAAATGGATCGATACAGCATCTGAAATGAAAAATCGTCTGGATAAACATTTCTTGGAATATTTTATTCGATCATATGGTGAGATACCGGATAAGAGAATAGACGCCTCTATCATTGGTTTGGTTTATCCTTTTAAAATCTACGATGCAGATGATCCAAGAATGGTTGCTTCAATAAATGAAATTGAAAAAAAACTTCTCATAAATGGAGGGGTACACAGATACGAACATGATGAATATGATGGTTGGATGCATGAAATGCACCATCGAAAAAAAGGCGCGGGGGCATGGCCGCTCTTGAATCTTTGGATGTCAATTTATTATTCGATAAAAGGAGATAAAGAGAACGCTAAAAAATATTTTTATTGGGTTTTAGAAAAAATTGAAGATAGCAACTACATCCCTGAGCAGATATTTGAAAATGACATACAGGTGTCTATCTCTCCATTATTATGGTCTCATACGATGTTTGTATTGGCATCCAAACACTTAGAAGAGCGCTCTTTCTTTGCGTAACCTTTATACGGCCTTCGCTTGTAAATATTAAGCTTCTCCTAAGAAATGGGGGTCAAGTCTGCTCTTGACTCATCTGTATTAAAAAATAAGGTCAAGTCTATGTTTGACCCTTGATGGTAAAAGAGAAGAGTTAAGCGTTGATTTTGTCTTATCAATAGAGAGTTTCGAAACTTAAAAATATAACTGGAAAACTAAAAACATATCGGACAGGTTCTTAAGTAAACATTATGCGGGAAAGTCAGAAAAGCTTTAAAAGTCCTCCCAAAAGATATCAGCCCAGGGGGCTTTCTATTCTCTATGAGGATCATGATATTCTGGTTGTGGATAAAATGAGTGGTCTTTTAACAGTGAGTACTGAGAAAGTCAGAGAAAATACAGCTTATTATCTTTTAAATACGTACGTAAGAAAAGGGAATCAGAAATTAAGAAACCGGGTATTTATCGTGCACCGTTTGGATAGAGATACTTCCGGTATTATCGTTTTTGCTAAAAATGAAAATGCCAAGCGTTATCTTCAGGAAGAGTGGCATGGATTTAAAAAAAAGTACTATGCCGTAGTTCATGGAACGTTACCGGAGAAGGAGGGCGTAATTACTTCATATCTTGCAGAAAACCGTGCTCATAAAATGTATTCTGTTGATGATCCTGAAAAAGGTAAGCTTGCTAAGACCGGGTTTAAAGTTCTGAGAGAATCAAAAAAGTACAGTCTGCTTGAAATAGATCTGCTTACAGGTAGGAAAAATCAAATCCGGGTCCATTTTTCGGAAAAAGGTTCTCCTGTAGCCGGAGATAAAATGTATGGGGAAAAAGACAAGGGTATTAAGAGACTTACACTTCATGCGGCCTCCATAACCATATTACATCCCGATACAAAAGAGAAAATGACCTTTGAGACAAAGGTTCCTGCTTATTTTGAATCACTTGTAAATAGTTAACGACGACTGCTTTTATAATCCGTATCCATTTTGCAGGCTTCCCCCTTCCGGTTTACCTTGCAGTTGCATAAAAAAACAGCTAATACTGAAAAGGTTTGAAATGATCAAGCAATATCTCGACCGTTCTTTCCGGGTCCGATTGAAACGAAAGCGGTGAAAAATGGTATCAGCCGATTGGGTCAAACGCCATAGAAGAGAAAAACGGCAAGCGGCGGTATATCAGTATCAGAAGGATTGCCGTTATTTTGCCCAGATAGCCGACAGCTTAAAAGAAGCCGGCGCGGAGGAACTATCTGAACTCGGCGCCGAAGATGTCAGGCCGGAATTCAGCGGAATTCATTTCAGGGCGGACAAATCAACCCTGTATCGAATTAATTATCTGACCAGGCTTCTTTCACGGTGCCTTGCGCCGTTAATATCATACGCTTGTCATGATACCGATACGCTGTATCAGAAGGCCAAACAGATCGAGTGGGAAGATTTTTTTGGAAAAGGCAATACCTTTGCCGTATCGGGGAATGTTTCCGACAGCGCGATTTCGCATTCAAAGTACGCTGCCCTCCGCCTTAAAGATGCGGTTGCCGACTATTTCAAAGAAAAAACCGGTCAGCGTCCGGATGTGTCGGTAAGGAATCCGGATATCCTGCTGAACCTTCATATCAGGCACGATAAGGCAGTAATAAGCCTCGACACTTCAGGCGGCGCGCTTCACCGGAGAGGATACAGAGAGGAGACCGTTTCGGCGCCGATGCAGGAAACCGTCGCCGCCGCGATTATCCGATTCAGCGAATGGGACGGTTCTGTTCCTTTATATGATCCTTTGTGCGGTTCGGGAACCCTTTTGTGTGAAGCGCTCATGCGGTATTGCAATATTCCTGCGGGTGTTTTCAGGAATCGATTCGGTTTTGAATGTCTGCCCGACTTTGACGGCGCTGTCTGGAAGCAGGTAAAAAAAGAGGCCGACGGACACATCCGGGAACTGCCGAAAGGGCTGATTGCGGGCAGTGATGTGTCCGCGGAGGCTGTCAGCGCGGCGCGGACAAACCTGATGGGGCTCCATTACGGAAATAACGTAAGCGTTGAAAGGGCGGACTTCAGAGAGCTGCCCGCCCTTGAAGAGCATGTAATTGTAACCAATCCGCCTTATGGCATTCGGATGGGGGGAGACGAGAACCTTGAAATGTTTTATAAAAATCTCGGCGATTTTCTGAAACAGAAATGCAAAGGCTCTGCCGCTTTTGTTTATTTCGGAGAACGGGAGTATATCAAAAAAATCGGGCTGAAAGCATCATGGAAAAAACCGATCAAGGCCGGCGGGCTTGACGGCAGGCTGGTTAAATACGAGATGTACTGAGAACACTAAGTACGTGTATTCGTAGATACGGTCACGTATTTATAACTTGGTTTATTCATTCTATGTATGCAAAAGTTCAAAGTGCCTAAAGTGAACTAAAGTGCCTAAAGTTAAGGTATTCTATCAATTTTGAAATCAATAAAGGAATTATTATTGTTTAACAGTAAGAATTTTGAGGTGATTTTTCCCCCTATCAAACTCGGTGGGGCTTAAGTGAGGTATAAGGAGGATCTATTATGGCGCGATATGAGTTCTGGACGCACGGTGTCAACGTTCAAATCGAATATCCCGACAATATTGTGGGGATGACAGGAGACGAGCGTGCAGAACCCCGCCGCTCGGGCTGGGGGACGCTGGTTCATCAAAAGGAAAACACCACTAACTGGTTCCACTTTGCGATTCCAACCCCTGCTATAATTAATAATCAAGAAGCCACCTTAAGATTCGTGCGGTTTCGGGCAGAAATCAATGAAACCGCCCGAATTGACACAATCCACTTTCGCCATGACAACCGCGTAATTTTTACCAAAGAAGTCAATATCACGAACTGCAGTGTAGATGAAACGTTTCAAAGCTCGGGAACAATCATCCGGAGAGGCTTGGCCCTGTGTGTCCATATCAGTTTTTTGCCCGGTGATGCCAGAGGAATGGTTATATTTAAAGGCGCAGGGGGCTGCTTTGTTTTAGGTTAATGTTTAATCTGCCTCTGGGGTCTGACCGAGATAATATACTTAAACCTATAATATGGTAGAAAGCAATAAGGTTTAACACCATTTGCTCCATTGAGATGATAAAGGAATTTGATCATATATTTTTTCTAGCCCGTTTGCAGCTTGGAAAGTACGGGACATTAGTTTATAAGTTGACATGCGTAAAGGACTTTTGATGTGGGAGTCATATGCCACGTAAATCAAGAATAGATACACCAGGGGCTCTTCATCACATTATAGCCAGAGGCATTGATCCCAAAACATATTTAAGGATGATAAGGATAGGGACAATTTCTTAGAACGGCTGGGCGCTATCTATTCCGAATGTTTTATCAATTGGCGGTTTGTCGGCTGATATGCATATTGTTGCCAGATTAATTTATTTGACATCTTCTTCTTGAGTTGGTTAAAATGCGATGGCAATTTTATCATCTATGATAGAGGAATTCTAATGATGCGCGCGGTTGTATTTATCGTGACCACATTCATGGTAATGATTACGGCAACATTTTGTATCGCCGAGACTCGCTGGGCCGTACTTGTAGGGATTGACCGGTATCAGAGCCCGCAAATCAGCCGTTTGAAAGGAGCAGCCAACGATGCCTCAAGCTTGGCTGAAACGCTCAAGGGCACCCTCAATTTCCCTGAACGTAATGTTCTGGTCTACACCTCCGATGCATCCGGTGCACAACTTCCCACTACGGGCAACATCGTAAAGGCGCTTAAGTACATCGTCAAGAAGGCAACAGAAGAGGACACTTTTGTGATGCTTTTTTCAGGCCATGGGGTGATGTCAGGCGAAGATGGTTATTTGCTCACCTACGGGTCTGATCTGGGGGCGATTGAGTTCACGGGGTTACCCCTGACCAATTTGAACCAGCTCCTGGGCCGTATTAAGGCGGGCCACAAACTGCTTCTGGTGGACGCGTGTCGCAATGACCCTGAGAGCGGAAAGGGAGACAAAGAGAATCTGTTGGTCGAGACATTTGCTCGAGGGATTGCGGTTACCCCTTTCACAGGCGTCAAGGTGAGAAGTCAGGTCGCAGCCACGCTGTTTTCCTCCGAGGAAGGCCAGCGCGCTTACGAATGGCCGGATAAAGATAGAGGCTTTTTTTCTTATTTTCTTGAAAAAGGGCTTAAAGGTGAGGCTGCCGACTCAGACGGTAGCGTGACCCTTGGCGGACTTGTGAAATATCTTCGCCGCGAGGTGCCGGATGAGGTTCAACGGGTACTGGGTGTTGACCTGAAGCAGGTACCTTGGGCCAAAATGGAAGGAAATGATCCGGGAAGCTGGGTGATTCATCGGTTGAAGGGCAAACGGTTGGCAGAAAAAAAGAAAGAGGCCGAGGCAAAACAAAAGGAGCTGGACGAGTTGGCTAAGCTGGAGAAAGAAAAAAAAACAGCTCGGTCCGAAGAGCAAGCGGAAGTTGCCCGGTGGGAACAGAACATTGCAGAAATGGACAGCCGGATCGCAGAGATGAAACAGCGTCTTGGGACCTCTGCTGAGAGAAACGATGACAGCCTGAACGCCATGCTCGCCATGATCAAGGAAAAGGAAGGGGAGCAAAAACGGCTTGAAGCCGTGAAACGCAAGCGACAAGAAGCGGAAGCAAAGCGCCGGGCCGAAATTGAGCGGTTGAAAGCAGAAAAGAACGTGAAGCTGGTCGCGGCGTTGGAAAAAGATTTACAAAAATATGAACAAATCATGTCATCGCCCTACGGCAGGGACAGGCAGGAAAAGGCATGGAAGGTCCTGATTGCCGGGTATCCCGAGGCAGCGCGGGGATTGGAAGTCGGAGATACGGAAGGTATTATTTTCAAAATAAAATATGGCGGGACAACAAATCGCTTTGCCATGAAGTTTGTCTATATCGAGCCGGGTACGTTTATGATGGGAAGTCCTTCCAGTGAACCGGGCAGGGATGATGATGAACGGCAACACCGGGTGACACTCACCAGGGGGTTCCATATGCAGACGACGGAGGTGACCCAGGGGCAGTGGAAAGCGGTTATGGGCGGCAACCCTTCATATTTCAAGAGCTGCGGTGATGATTGTCCGGTAGAGCAGGTGTCTTTGAAAGATGTACAGGAGTTCATCCAGCGACTTAATCAAAAAGAAGATACGAACAAATACCGGCTGCCCACAGAGGCGGAATGGGAGTATGCGAGTCGGGCCGGGACTGAGACAGCCCTTGCAAATGGCCGTATCAGTGAACTCGATTGCAATTATGATGTAAATCTGGATGCCATGGGTTGGTATTGTGGAAATGCAGACAAAACAACACACCGTGTGGCTCAGAAGAAGGCGAATCGTTGGGGCTTATATGACATTCACGGCAATGTGTGGGAGTGGTGTCGGGACAGGAAGGGAGATTATCCCTCAGGACATGTGACTGACCCTAAAGGCCTTTCTTCGGGCCCGTACCAGGTGAGCCGGGGAGGCAGCTATGGCGGCAGCGCCGGGAGCTGCCGGTCAGCGAATCGTAACGGCGAGTCGCCCGGCAATCAGATCAGCAACCTCGGTTTTCGCCTCGTCAGGGACTTATGAAATAATTTAAAATTTGTAACGGGAATTCGTTTTTAACTGAATACCCTTATAAAGGGTAGAAAGATGAGAAAATGATGACGATAAATAGACCATGCGCCGGGACAATCTTGCTGGCCTTTTTTACCATCGGCATGCTTATTTGGACATCAAATCCGAACGCGCTTGCCTTTGAAAAGATAAGATATGTCAATGAGTTGAAAGCGGGTCTGGAGAAGCCTGTGGATGTCGCTGTCTCCGTATCAGGAGACGTTTATGTGCTGGACCAGGCGTCCGCCAAGGTCTTTGTATTTGATTCTAACGGCAGACTGAAGCTGGATTTTGGGAAAAGTGCTCCGAAGCCCCCTTCGTCGGATAGCAAAAAATCTTTGTGGGGGATGATTGCCAAGGGTCTTAATGTAACCTCGAGTCCGGAATCTGTAATGCTTGGTAAACCTATATCGTTGGCACTATCTCCCAAAGGTGACATCTATATTGCCGATGCGAAGAATAATAACATACAGGTGTTCAACCAAACAGGGAAGTTTCTGTTTCTATTCGGAAACTCCGGCGCTGATCCCGGGCAGTTCAACTTCCCCTCGAGTGTGACCGTTGATCAATTCGGCGTCGTATATGTGGCTGACAGGGACAACAAAAGAATAGAGTATTTTGGCCCTCAGGGTATTTTCTTAGGGTCTTTCTCCACAGAAGGCGAGCCTGTTGATATAGGAATCGATCCTCAACGCAACCTCTATGTCCTGATGCCTAAGTTAAAGAAAATAGTCAAGTATTCTCCTGATGGAAAGGAACTCAAGAGCATTGCCTGCAAAATGAACAAACGCAATTATGTGTCCAAGGCCACAGGAATAACGGTGGACAAACGGGGAGATATCTACATCACCGAGAACGATGATCACAGTGTCAAAAAATTAGACAGCAGTGAAATTGTGTTGCTGTCCTTCGGTTCCAAGGGCAAAGGAAGAGGACAGTTTAACAAGCCCGCCGGTATTGTTGCCGATGCTTCCGGACGAGTTATTATTGCCGATGTGGCAAACAGTAGAGTTCAGATAATGGCTGTGAGCGGGAGTCAGAAACAATCGATGGTCGCAGCAGCAACTTCCCCTCCTATTGTCTCATTTGATTCCATGTTAGCCGGTGAGGATTCCATTGTTGGGTTGTCTTTCATACAAGGAAAAGGACTCTACGCCCTGTCTGAGAAAAAAAGCCACATTTTGCTCAGAGGTTCTTCGAACTATCTAATTGGAAAACCCGGGAAGGGGCGGGGTGAATTCAAAAGGCCAATGGCAATACGTGCAACAAAAGAAATCTATGAACCATTGGGAATTTTTTTGAAAAAGAATGAGGATGTTATCGAAGCAGTAGAGATCACTGATGGGGCACCCGCTATGCATGCCGGGATGGTGGCCGGGGACATCGTTACTGAGATAAATGGCAAATCCACTGCGAAGATGAGCCTGATAGAATTCGTCAAAGAGGCGAAGGCGGTATCTTCGGACAACACCACGAAACTTACAATTATACAGAAAGGAGAGAAGACCCCCGCAGTTGTGGAAATTAAAAGAACCAGGATCTCCTCTCCCAAGCTATACGTGGCGGATAGTGACAACAATCGAATACAGGTTCTATCTCTCGATGGGGTCCCGGTTTTTCAATTTGGTAGCGAAGGAAAAGAATCCGGTCAGTTCATGAAACCTGAAGGCGTCGCTGTAAATAGCAATGGCGTGATTTATGTGGCGGACACCCAAAACAACCGTATCCAGATTTTCAGTAATGACGGCATCTTCTTGACCGCTTTTGGAAAATATGGAACGTCCGAAGAAGGAAAGAAATCGGCAGAAGTTGTCTTCCAGAATCCGAAGGCAATAATAATCGATCCCGGAAACCTGGTTCATGTTCTCGATTCCGGTAATAACCGGATTCAGGTTTTTAAAGAGGATGGCGCGTTCGCAGGAGAAATCGGTGGCAAAGGAAAGTCGGCAGGTCGGTTCGAACAGCCGGTGGATATAGCAAAAGACGAAAACAACTACTTATATGTAGCTGACCGAGGCAATCACCGCGTACAGATTTTTAGTCCCGGGGGAGAGTTTGTAATGTCCTTTGGATCTTATGGCGAAGGACCCGGCCATTTTCGGCAGATTTCGGCCATAGAAGCTTTCGAGGGCAAGATCTTTGTTGCAGATTACAAAACAGACCAGATTCAAGTCTTCCGTTTCTATCCAAAAGGTTTGGTCGAAGAAGATCGTATTTATGTAACCAAGTCCGCCTTTCCGCCACATGGCTATGAAGGGACAGACGCTGAAAGAAACGGCATAGCTCGATCTGTCGCTTTTAGGAAGGCCTTACAGGAACTGGCCGGCAAGCTTGGAGTTACTGAAGAGCAGTTAAAACCACAGGTCAGGATTGAAAGCGAAGAAACACTTGCGGGCGGTGAACTGAGAGTAACCATAAGTGTTCCAAGAGAAGAATCTGTTGAAAAAGAGAAGCTTGCGCCCACCAGAAAACCCGTAGAGGAAAAGGCGAAGACACCGGAGTTCGAGTTACAGTAGCGTGCGTGAGCGTCTTCTGTCGTTAAAGAACGAGGCGAGATCAACCCTTACTTCCTTACTTGTTTTCAACGTTGAGCGCGAAAAGACAGTTTTTCGACTTAGCTTAAACTGGGCAGGCCTATCGTGAGTATTGTCCATTTGCCAACGATAGCACCTGTCGCCTAACGATATTTTGCGGAGTGTATCAATGAGAATAGTGCAATTATTTCTAACGGGGTTATCAATCCTGCTGGCTATGTCATTTCTATATGGTTGTGCAACGACCAAATCCTCCTACAATGAGGGCATGCAGTATCTTGATGCCCAAGCTTACGATCAAGCGGTAGAAAAACTCGCTCAAGCACAATCGGAAAATCCGAAGGATCCCAATATCGCGGCTGATTTGGAACGGGCCAGGCAATTGGCCGCTAAGCATCATTTCCAGGTCGGAGTGAACCTCTCAGAACAAAACGAAATCAATGGTGCCCTGATAAATTTCGGCAAGGCAAAAGAGTATCAACCCCAAAACAGCACTTACATGAAACGGTACGACCAGGAAAAAGAAAAATATGACCAATTGGCGGATAGAATACGTAAGGTGGTAGCAGACGCCGGCGCTCAAAAGCAGTGGGACAGGTCCCTTGAAGTTCTTGCATCCATGAGAGCTTACGAATCTTCGTTCCCGGAGATCAGCCGGGAGACTCAAAAACTGAAAGAGGAAGCTGCACGTTTTTACGAGAATCGCTCGGAAGAAAACCTGGCAAGACAGGATTATGAAGGGGCTTACAATGAAATCGAGAAAGCCCTTGACTATTCACAGCAAGAAAGACTCAAAAGCAAAAAGAAAGCACTGCATTACATTCTGCTATCCGATCAGGCATTGAAAAAGAAGGAATACCCGAAGGCCTACGAGGAAATACAAAAAGGACTGGAATTTGAACCGAATCATCCGGATCTGAAAAAGTATGAAACGCGGTTGGTCGACCAGTGGGCGGAGATTCTTTATAATGAAGCCATTCAAGCAAACAATGACGGCAGACTTGTTCTTGCGAAAGAGCGCTTGACTCAATTGTCGAAGCTCAAGCCCGGTTACTTGAACGTTAAAGAGCTTCTGTCGGAATTTCAATCCTCACTTGCCACTGATTATTACACCCGGGCCGATGCTCTTTTGACCGCAGAAGATCGGTCATGGACAGGAACTGCCCTGGCCAATTACCTTCTGGTAAGAGAACAGAACAACACCCAATTTCCTGATCTTGAAGACAAAATCGCTGAAACCAAACGGCTTTTAAGAAAAGAGGTTGAGCTCAGAATTGCTCTGGATTTTAAAAACAAATCTGAAGACCCGGGGGCTGCGGGTATTGTGAAAGATCAGATACTTGCCCGCCTTAACAACCGCAACGAGCTGAAAAATGTGAACATTTTGGAACGAGAGACAATCGATGAAATGTTGCGGGAACAGGGGTTGGGCCAGGGATTTCTGGATGAATCCACCAGCCTTCAAGTCAAGAAAATCAAGGGAATTCATGCAGGTGTCGTGGGTGAAGTTCGAAAAGTCAGCGTCAAGGAATCCGGGAGGAATCGTCCCACATCCGGGAGCAGCAGATATAAAAGCGGTACGCGGCTCATTCCCAACCCCGAATACCAGACCGCGCAGATGAATGTGGCGCAGGCACAACAGGAGGTTTTTAGTGCGCAGCAACAGCTCAATAATGCTGAGTTGGAGAACAGACAAGTCCAATCCCAACCTATACCCCAAGCTCAACCCGGTACGGCCGGCATGATCGGTGCTCTGGCCACCGTTTTGGGTCGCAGCACCTCCTCTTTTGCCGTCGGAGCTGCGAGGAAACGACTAAATGCGGCGCAGAACGGGCTGCGCAATGCTCAGGCGTATCTGGGCAGAACGCCCCCACAGGTCGAAGAACCTGTGTTGGCCGATTACACATACATGATATACAACCTGAAACTCGAGGGCGAGGTGGCTATTTCTTTCAGGATCGTTGACTACACCACATCGGAGATGATCGGCAAACCCCATCTCATAAGAAAACAGGACGTTAGAACGGACCGATATATTCCGGGCGATCCGGCCAAGGGCGTTCCAAACGATCCCAATGTACTGCCCACTATAGAGGAATTCAAAAACAACTTGTTACTCCAAGCCATTGATGAGACCTACAACGCACTGAAGTCAGAACTCTCAAGGCACTCCGAGAACTACTATGACAGGGGACTGACGGCAGAAAACAACGGGTTGGAAAAAGATGCCGTTGAAAACTACATTCGTTATATTTACTCCGCCACGAACCTTGCCGACGACAGGGTACAGCACGCCAATGAATACATCTACGAAAAAATGGGGTTGAGTGTGATTCGGAGGAGGAGATAACCCTGCGGATGCGCGCCTGAATCGTATTCGCAAGAAACCGAACCCAAATCCAAAAAACAAGAGAATCCTTCTTTTGTAATTATTGAGTTATGGACTGATGGGGGAAAATGGAAAGAGGAAGAAAAAGAAGGTCTGTCGACAAACAAAAGCGGAACTTTTTTGTTTTTCAACATTTTTTTGAATCGACAACCTGTAAGAATAAACTTGACCCTCAGAAAAGCCAGACAGAATATAATGCTTTATCTCCGACCAGGGAATAACACGCTTGAGGTGGAGGCCTTGAATATCGGAAATCCAATAATACAAAAACAAAGGAATATAGCACCAGGCAACGCGGCTGCCGTAGAAATCCAAGGCGTGGTCAGCGGAAAAAGGAGACAAGAATGGATGTTGATGACCGGGCAAGTGGGGTCCATGCAGATCTACTATCAGCCATGACAAGGACGTACAAAATGAGGAAAATTATCATATATGGTTTTTGTATGATTTCCTTGTTTTTGTGGGATCTGCGAATAGCCTCTTCCGAATCGATTACCTTTACCGGAAAAGGGACTGCGCTTGTAATTGCGGGGGATGAATTCGGGGCTGAAGAGCTTGCCCAAAAAGCGGCGCTGAAAAAGGCCGTATCCAATGCCATGGAAAGCTTGATCCAGAAAGGTACTAAAGATGAAATAAACTTTAATCTCAAAAGAACCAAGCTATTAAAAGAACCTTACCCTTTTGTGAAAAGCAAAAAAACGCTATCGAAGAGTAGGGACGGAAAGCTCCTCAACCTCCGAATGGCAATAGAAATCGACCAGAAGAAACTGTCCCGATTTCTCGAGAAAGAGGGTGTGCTGGCACACCAAACGATCCAAAGAAGGAAAGCGGACTTTCCTTCTGTTATGGTTATTCTGGTGGAGGAGGTATCAGGCAGCGTAAATACATTCCCGTACAGCTCCCGGGTGATCGTTGATGCACTTGTGAAGAGAAACTATGACGTGGTTGATGAAACGGCAATCCGTAAGAGCATCAAGCATGACCAGGCAGTGCAAGGGGTTTTAAGGGGCGACTCCAAGGCAGCCCTCGCGGTAGCTTTGCAATATGGCGCCGGCATGTTAATCACGGGAAAAGCTGTTTCCCAAAAGGCGTCCCTGAAATCAGGAGCCATGCAGCCCTATATGGCCAATGTGGCCCTTCAAGCGATCCAGGCTGACTCGGGACGAGTCATCGCCTCAGCAGCCGCAGAGGGCTCGTATCCTCACATTTCATCCGTTACCGGATCAAAAAGAGCGATTGAAGACGCTTCAAGAAAAGCCGTTGATCAGTTGCTAAAAGACATTGAAAAGGGTCTCGAATATTCGGAAGAGACCATTCTTACTTCTATAAGTGGTATCAGCTATGCTCAACTTGCAATTCTCAAGAAGATCCTGGTCAGAGACTTCGAAACGATTTCCTCAATAAAACAAAAAAGCTTTGCCGGAAGTGTGGCCAAGCTCAACATGAAAATCAACACCAGCCCGGAGGCCTTTTCAGAAAGTGTCGTCCTCAAAGATTTCGGGACGTTCCGCCTTGATGTCGTCAGCTTCTCCCCAAGGAAGATTGACTTTGTCTTGAAAATGAAAAAGACCCCCCGCCAGTAGATGCATAAATTTTGAAAAAAAGGAAACAGGAGACGGGAGTTATGTTCCATGTAAGTTGAAATAGGGGTCTGACCACGGCAAGCTATTTTTCCGCTTTTTGACCATATCACAAATTTCGGATGTTTAAATATAGATAGAAGAATCGAGACAACCATTGTTAGGCGAAATCATTATTTTCGTGCCTTACCAGTTAATTTATTGATGGTAATTTTGAATACTCTGGTTTTCTCTCTTAAACCCTCGATATATTTTATCCCTTTGTCAAAAAATTCTGAAGAATACTTTTGCAATAGTCCTTCCAAAGCTATCTGCTTATTTATATCAAATACTTCTTCAACCTCTCCTGAAAGTATTACACTCTCATATTTTGTGCCAAATTTATCAGGTAATATCTCTGTATTTCCAACAGTGCAAAACGAGACAGATTTATTCTGTTTGATATTGTCAATTTTCTGTCCTTCAATAGCACAATGAAAATATATGCAATGGTCAATGATACAAAAGTTCAGAGGCACACCATAGGGTTTTCCATTTTCAGTGACTGTCGATAGTACGCCATATTCCGCCTTGTTCAATAAAGCTATTGCTTCCTCTTCCGTGATAGCACGGTCTTTTCTTCGCAATTCTTTCATTTTCTATGCCGCCGAAATCCGTATCGAATACTTAAGTTACGTGGGGCTCCCAAAATTCTTGATTTGCTAATCGTTAGTATCAGTATGGCTTAAAGTCTATACCTTCCTTAGCTTTTATAATGGCCACCAGTTTTTGAGATACAGGTGCAGATTTTTGCGTCTTCTGGTCGGTATTTACCCACACCACCTCACCTTTTACAAGTGTCTTTTCACTATCCTTGGAAAATATCTCGACAAGAAAAGTTATGCTGGATCGACCAACTCTTCGTGCTCTAACATGAGCTTCAATTTCATCATCAAAGCGAGCGGGAGCTAAAAAATCAATGACTACTCTGACGACATGGAAGTCTGTACCCGTATTTTTAGCATGATCAAGAAGATCATAAGGAAGATTTCTAAAATACTCATATATTGCCGTATCAAAGTATGTGAGAAAATGGGCATTGAAAACTATTCCTTGAGCATCTGTTTCTGAATACCGAACACGAAAAGAGAAAAAAAATTTATAATCAGACTTTGCCATAAAAAATTTCCCTTAAACTTAGAAAGTTTTAAGATTCAACCTTTGGTGGTTCTCCCTTCTCATTCCATCCACGTTCTTTGTAATAATCGGTAATGAGTTGTTCCATCTGATTTTCGGTAATAATTTTTTGGGTTTCAGGTAAAACCTCACGGAAAAACCGCCGGGGGATACGATCTTCTTTAAGAGTAAGGCCTTCTCTTAAATTGAACCGTCTGGTATTATCTGTAATTGCACCAGCAATGGATCGCATTTTTTCGCTATTAAGTTCCATACCTGTTGTTGCTTTAAGTATGGTCGACAACTCCTTCCACTGGTAGAGATCACGATAGAACCGGCACAGAATTAAAGTATCAAAAATGGTGAGGCGGTCCTCCCATTCGGTAAACGTCTTTGCCTTCCCGTCGATCTGGTCGGGATCGACAATTCCGCTTAATTCTGGCTTGTAGAAGGTAGCGCGAAGATGGCAGGCCCCACGGGCTGATGATCCATACGCCAACCCCATTCCTTTCAACACCCGGGGATCGTAACCTGCAGGCTCCAAACCTTTGACATGTATAGCCTGGTCTTCCATATGCCATTCTTTAGCTGTGTATTTGATGCCGCGGGCTAATGTGTCTCCAATGCCGCGGCGTTCGGCAATATCTTTCAAAAGCTGGGCAATCGAATCCACCTGGCCGTAGTCAATTTTATAATCGATTTTACCCTGCCGGGAGGCCTCGATGGTCAGGGCGGCAAGGTTGCCTCCGCTGATGGTATCCATGCCAAGACGATCGCAGATATCGTTTAAATAGGCAATTTCCTCGATGCTGTCGATTTCACAGAGGCCGCCAAAGGCATAAATCGTCTCGTACTCCGGCCCCTCTATTTTGAGTCCTTTGTGTCTTCCTTCCTTTACGGTGGAGAGCCTGCCGCATGCCATAAAACATTTCAAACAAGCATGGGGTTGAACTTCACAACGATCATGAAGCGCTCCGGCATTGATATTCTCAGCATGTTCGTATCTTCCCTTTTGCCAGTAACGGGTTGGAAATCCGCCGGCTTTGTTCATAATATCGACCAACATTGGCGTGCCCATAGTTTTATACGCCTTTACACCTGCATCTTCTTTTGAGCGTTGAACCATGGATTTCGCAAAATCTTTCATTAATTCGAGATCGGCAAACTCCTTCTTTTGGTTCCCCCAAAAGGCAATAGCCTTGATTTTCTTTGAACCTGTCACAGCACCAACCCCGGTTCGACCGGCGCTTCGCCAGTAATCGTTCTCTATTACCGCAAAGCTGACCTTGTTTTCCCCTGCCGGGCCAATGCAGACCACACCACACTTTTTTGCTTCAGGACGATGTTTTTTGATCCATGCCTTGACGCGGTCTTCGGTTTCAAACGTGTCTTTTCCCCAGAGATCCTCGGCTGAATGAAAGTGAACCGCTTCTTCTCCAATCTCTATCCAGATCGGTCTTGGGGCGGCACCGCTGATCATGACGGCATCGAATCCTGTAGCGCTCATATATTCAGCGACCGTTCCACCTGAATAAGATTCGGAGAAATAGCCGGTTTGAGGGGATTTGGTATATACCCCATGACGGCAAGAGCCCCAGACCCTGCTTCCGGTTGTTGGACCCGTAGCAAAGATCAGATGGTTTTCAGAGCTCAACGGATCGACTTGTGGAGGATTGTGTTCGAGTAAGAGATGTGTAGCAAGTCCTTTTCCCCCCAGATAGGTTCTCAGTAATTGATCATCTACCGGTTCAATACTGAAGGCTTCTTTATCCAAATCGATTTTTAGAAGTTTTCCATAAAATCCATACATGTTTTCACCTACGTTGCAGAAGTAAATGACATTTTTGAAAATTTGAAACGCTCAGTTTAGGTGTTTATAACCCGAGATAAGCGGTCTTGATATGGGGATTATCTAAAAGATCTTTAGCTGAACCTTCCATGGCAATGCGTCCATGCTCCAACACATATCCACGATCACTCAAACTTAGTGAATGCTTAACATCCTGCTCTACTAAAAGCACTGTAGTACCCTGGTCTGCAATCTTGCGTACTGTTTGGAAAATATCTTTTATTAGAATCGGAGCAAGTCCCAACGAAGGTTCATCAAGCATCAACAACTTCGGACGGGCCATAAGACCCCGGCCAATGGCTACCATTTGCTGTTCTCCTCCGGACAGGGTCATGGCCAACTGGGACTCTCTTTCTTGCAGTCGTGGAAGCAGAGTATAGACTTCTTCAATGGTGGTATTCACATACTGATCGGCACGGCTGTTGTATGCCCCCACGATAAGGTTATCTTTCACAGACATCAAGGTAAAAAGCCGCCGCCCTTCAGGTACCTGTACAATGCCGCACTCAACGATTTTATCCGGAGGAGCGGTTTGGATTTCAGCGTCTTCGAAAAATATTTCTCCTTTGGCCGGGTGAATTAGCCCGGATATCGTTTTCAACAGCGTAGATTTGCCGGCACCATTACCACCGATAATACTGACCACTTCGCCTTCTATTACTTCAAGAGAAAGATCAAAAATGACCTGAACATCTCCATAAAAAACATCGATGTTTTTCACCTCAAGAAACGACATATTCATCTCCCAAATAGGCTTTGATCACATTTTCGTCTGAGGCAACCTCTTGAGGAGAACCTTCAGCAATTTTTTTTCCAAAATGGATCACAACGATCCGGTCTGAAAGGGCCATTATGGCACGCATAATGTGTTCAATCACAAAAATGGTAATCCCCTGATCGCGAAGATTTTTGATAATTTGAACCATTTCGTCAACTTCAGCAGGTCTGAGGCCTGCCATCACCTCATCGAACAGCAACAGTTTGGGTTCGGTGGCCAAGGCTCGGGCAATTTCCAGGCGTTTGAGTTCGGCAATGGTCAGGTTTCCGGCCCTTTCGTCCTTTTTTTTTTCAAAAGAAAGAATCTTTAGAACATTCAGCGCTTTTTCCTCGGCCACGGCGGTCTTATCCGTAGTGACAAAGCTCCCTACCATCACATTGTAAAGCACACTCTTGGATCGAAAGGGTTTGACAATCTGGAAAGTTCGGGCCAACCCGTTTTTACAGAGGTTCCAGGGCTTAACCCCGTTAATCTTTTTGCCGGTGAAATAGACTTCACCCTTTGTCGGCGCATAAACACCTGCAATACAATTGAACGCCGTGGATTTCCCGGCGCCATTGGGCCCGATCATACCCAGAATTTCCCCTTCTTCTATGGAAAGACTCAGGGTATCCACCGCCCTCAGACCGCCAAAATCCTTTACGAGATTGTTGATTTCAAGAATATTCATGTTTTACTTCCCCTTGGGGCGTTTGTCCTGAAATTCGATCAAGAAGCTTATTGTAAAATTTGGATAGCGGCTCCTGTAGACCGCGAGGTTGAAAAATCATGACAAGTATCAGGACCGTGCCGAATATAATCAGGTGAAGTCCCGGCAGTGTTGAACCGAAGTAAATCCGTGAAAAATCGCTCACCGGCCGGAGAAGGAGCGCTCCCAATACAGGTCCGGCGATGGATCCTCTTCCGCCGATGAGCGCAATGAAGGCGATTTCAAATGAAAAATCCAGCGACATTACACTCTTAGGATGGATATAGAGAGTAAATTGGGCGTAAAAGGTGCCGGCCAAAGCGGTCAAAAAGGAACTCATGGCCATGGCGATGAGCTTGGCCTGGGCAACGTTGACCCCCAGTGACATGGCGGCTTCAGGTTCTTCACCCCCTGCGTTTAGATAGTAGCCGAGTTTGGAGCGTGAAATAAAATAGGTCAATGCGAGAACGCACACGAGCATCACTAAAATAATATAGTAATACGGCTCCTTGCCGGCAAACATATAGTTACCAAATCCAATATTGGTGGGTGGGATCTGCAGCCCTCTCGGACCATTAATATTTAATGGTCCGAGGTTATCGATATTTTCGACCATGACTCGAATCCCCTCACCAAAAGCAATGGTCGCCAGGGCAAAATAGGCCCCTCGCATTTTAAATGTGGGAAAGCCGATTAGAATACCGACGATAGTGGCCAGAATGCCGCCCACGATCATGCCGATCCATGGACTAATTCCGTACTGAAGGGACAGAATTGTCGATGCATAAGCACCGATGCCGATAAAAGCGGAGTGCCCCAATGGAAGGACGCCGGCAAAACCACCCACCAGATTCCAGCTCGTCGTCAGATAGGCATATAAATAGAGCAGAATGATAATATGGAGATACGTCGGACTCCGGAGTACCAGGGGCAATCCAAAAGCAACGATACCTAATAAAATAAAAGTCGATGTGTTTATATTTTTGCGCGTCATACCCTTACCTGTTGAAAATTTTTCACCAACTACCAGTCGTATTTTACACCAAAGAGTCCTGAAGGCTTAACGAAAAGTACTACCAGAAAAAGCCCGTATACAATGGCTTCCGTCCATGTGGCTGTCATAAACTGGGGAGCGATGGATTCGATCAAACCGATGATAATCCCGCCCAGGATCGCTCCGCCGATGCTTCCCAACCCCCCCAGAACCACGATGATGAATCCTTTAATGTCGAAGAGCACCCCGACAGAGGGGAAAATATTATAAAACGGTACAAGGGTAACCGCCGCAATTCCTGCGGTGGCCGTTCCGATCCCGAAAGCGACGTTATATACCTTAAACTGATTGATGCCCATCAGGCTGGCGGCTTCGCGGTCAAGACTGGTGGCGCGAATGGCCCGACCCATCCGTGTCTTTTGCAAAAAGCAGTAAATCGCAAAAGCGGTGATCACTGCAGTAACAAACCCCCAGAGTTTGGGAACGGATATAAACATCTCCCCAATTTCCAGCATTTTACCTTTAAGGGGATTGTCCTGAATATTGCGGTACGTCGGGCCGAATATGAGCAGGGTAAGGTTGTCCAGAATATACCAGACACCGGTGGTTACGATAATAACCGTAATCGGCTCACGAACATCCTTTTCAGCTTTGAAAATGGGTTTGATGACGATGTCCTGGAGATAATATCCGAAGAGATACATTACAGGAGCGACGATAATCAGCGCAACATATGGGTGCACCCCAGTCAATATGATGGTCCAGTATGCTGCGTACATGCCGACCATCAGAAGCGACCCATGAGCAAAGTTAATGACCTTCAGGACACCGAAAATCAGGGTCAGACCTAAGGCAGTCAGGCCGTAAATCGACCCCATGAGAACACCGTTGATTGCATCTTCCAGAATATAGATCATCTCATAAACTCAATAAGAAAAGAGGAACGATTATGAGGGAGCGTCGTCTTGTGAGCGACGCTCCCGGTTTAAAAGACGAGTTGTCAGTTTACTTTTTCGGCATGGGAAATATAGGCGTATAACCGGCGCGACGGGCGTTTTTTGGCCATACGGTGATTCGTTCCAAACCCGTGCCCAGATCGTTGATCTGAACCATCACCAATGCAGCGTGCTTGTTCTGGCCTGTCTTGTCGAATTCAACCGCATCGTAGCCGACGATCATGCCAGGCCCCCCAGTCAAATTTGTAGTCGCCAGTGCCTGGCGAATTTTAGCCGGATCTAAAGAACCTGCCCGTTCCAGTGCATCTTTGAGTACATACATGGCCAGGTAAGCATCTACAGCTTCGCCGGTAAGGTTGGATCCATACTTGGCATTATACTTGGCATTGGCCTCCTTGGCACCAGGCTTGTTGACGTCGGTCTCCCATTCAACGATATCAAACATATACTGTCCGTTTTTCCCTGTTGCCTTCAAAAAAGACGGGTCAGCATGTCCACCGCCGCTGGCGATGATGGCTTTTAACTTGACCTTATACTCCGCCAGGGTATTGGTCAGCAAAATTGCGTCCGCCGCATTTGAGACCAGCATCAACACATCGGGGCGGGCGCGTTTAATCTTTTGAACTACCGGACTCAGGTCAGTGGATGTAGACGGATAGGGTTCATCCAGAACGACTTTATACCCCCCTTTTTTGGCCAAGGCCTTCCATTGTTCCGCAAATCCTTTGCCCCAATCTCCATTTTCATAGACAAAGGCCAATTCTTTTATTGTTGTCTTAAATTCTTTTTCCATGTCCTTGAGAAAGGAAAACTGGTCACGGGTCCACCAGCTGTCTTTGGCTGCAATTCTGAATACATTCTTGAAACCCTGTTCGGTGATTTTGTCGGCGACAGACACCGGAACGATGAACGGAATGCCGTAACGTTCGGCCACTGCAGACGTCGGATAACTCACTGCAGAGTTCCAGCAGCCGGTTAACACATTTACCTTTTCAGTATTAATAAAACGTTCGGCCTCGGCAACACCCTTTTCCGGTTTGGATTCAGAGTCGGCGTAAACCATTTCCAGCTTGGCCCCCCCTAAAGACTTAATACCACCGGCAGCATTGATCTCTTCGACCGCCATCTCACGGGCATTTTTACCCTGCTGGCCGACCGATGCCGAAGGTCCGGACAGCGGGATAATGTTTCCTACCTTGACCACATTTTCTGCCACCGCTGTAGCGGGTAACAGCGGTAAGGCGGCGACTAAAGCAAGGATTGAAAAAAAGACGGTTAACTTTCCCATAAATTTAAATTCAACTTTCATCGATTGCTCCTCCTTTTGTTCATTGTTGTTTATTTTTTTACGGCATAGACGTTAAATACGGCTGCCATAGGAATAAAAAGTCATATCATTGGGTATCCCGATATTGAGAACGTCCTGCATAATATGATCTGCTCTGTTTGGATCGATTTTAACTACCAGCAGGAACAATCCAAGGTTCTTGTCGTGATGAATCTTTGAATCAAAGATTCTCAAATTTAAATGCGTGATACCATCGATGATGTCCTTAAACACATCGTTATCCGCAGATGAGAAAGCCCTTTCAAAGATGAGATAACCGTATGCAGGATCGAGCGCGCTCTTGATTTTTTTAAAGACCGGTGAATTATGTTGGGTTCCTGCTTTCATATTATGTTGAGAGGGATGTCAGCCCTTCCTCCATTATGGCCAGACCTCTATCCAGCAGCTCGTCTGTTATAACCAGGGGCATCAATGTTCGAATAACGTTTCCAAAGTTGCCGCAGGACAGTAAAATCAGTCCTTTTTCAAAACAGAATTTCACCAACGCTTTGGCTTCATCAGTCGCAGGCTCCTTGGTCTCCCGGTCTTTAACCAACTCCAACGCCAGCATGGGACCCATTCCGCGAACCTCTCCAATAAGCTCGTACTCTTTTTGAAAAGCATCAAAGCGCTTTTTTAGCTTTTTCCCCAGAGTTTCTGCAGTTTGAAGCAGATTTTCCTCTTCAAATATTTCCATTACGGCAAGACCTGCCCGACAGGCAACCGGATTTCCACCATAGGTGCCGCCCAAACCAAACGGATGGACGACTTCCATCATTTCTTTTCTTCCCACCACTGCACTCAGTGGCATCCCTGCCGCAAGGCTTTTGGCTACGGTCATCAGATCCGGCTCCACGTTCCAGTGCTCCATGGCGAACATCCTGCCGGTGCGTCCCATACCGGTTTGAATTTCGTCAGCGATAAACAGTATCCCGTTGTCACGGCATATTTTTATCAGTTTGGGGAAATATTCCGGAGGCGGCGTTATAAAACCGCCTTCACCCGTAATTGGCTCTGCAATAACCGCGGCAGTTTTTTCGGCGGCCACATGACTGATGAAGAATTCTTTCAAATGATCCGCACAGGCGACATCACAACCTGGGTACTCGAGACCGAAGGGGCAGCGATAACAGTAGGCAAAAGGCATCCGGTAAACTTCAGGCGCAAAAGGACCGAAGCCGAACTTGTAAGGCTTGACCTTGCTGGTGAGGCTCATGGTCAAGAGAGTGCGACCGTGATAACCGTTTTCAAAAGCGATGACCGCAGGTCTTTTGGTATAGTACCGGGCAATTTTGACCGCATTTTCAACTGCTTCGGCTCCGCTGTTTATGAAAAGGGCCGTTTTCGGAAAAGCGCCTGGCGTTACTGCACACAGCTTCTCAGCCAGTGTCACAACCGGTTCATACGGTAAAACCATAAAGCATGTGTGAGTAAACTTCTCTGCCTGATCTTTGATGGCTGCCACCACCTTGGGATGGGAATGCCCGACATTCATTACACCGATTCCACTGGAAAAATCGATGAACTCACGACCCTCCACATCCCGGATCAGAGCGCCCTTGGCTGATACCACGTAACTGGAAGTTATACTGCCATGTCCAGGCGGTATATATTTATCTCGCAATTCTTTAAGGGAATTATTTGTTAAATGGTTCATGGAAAACTCCTTAGGTTGGTGTGAAGTGCATGATGGAGAAATCTGATTTAATCATCTATTTCAGCAACAAGCGTGCCAAAATTCAAAATATGGAGATAAAAATAGTTGTTACGAATAGTTATGAGTTTATGTCGAAGGTGGACACTTTAGCGGGATTGATTCAATTTTGAATCAAAAAAAGACAAGAAAGGCCCAAAAGACAAGATTCAAGAGGAGATTCAATTATGAATCGACATGGAAAGTATGATAATCACTTAGATATTAATAGGTTATTAGTTTTAATGATTCATAATTGGATCGAATCCAGATAAAGTCGATGCTTTTTTAGTTTGCGCACAACTGTCGGCTGGCTTATCTTCAAATAACGCGCCATTTCTCTTGTTGACTTACAGCACGCCATGGCATTTTGTAAAATTTCCTTCTCTACATCAAAGATCTGGTCTGTCAGTCCCTCTCCCTGGTGTGCATGAATTGATGGGGTGATGCAGTGGCCAGCATCGGCTGAAAGACTTTGACGGATCATCTCATCAACGGATTCGTGTTCACTCATTACCACAGCCTTTTTAAGGATGTTTTTCAATTCACGCACATTGCCGGGAAACGTGAACTCCTGCAGCATCTTCAGTGTATCAGGAGAAATTCTGCGGTTTAATCGATATTCTCTCCCGTATTTTTTCATGTAGAAGCTGACAAGCTCGAAAATATCATCCGGTCTTTCCCGAAGTGGCGGAATCCTTATGGTAAAAGCATTGAGCCGGTAAAACAGATCCTTTCGAAACCGTTTCTGTTGAACCAGACCTTCCAGATCTCGATTCGTGGCGGCAATAATCGTGCAGTCAATTTTTTTTGACTTAAGTCCTCCCAGACGCATGACCTCATGATCATCCAGGTATTTCAAAAGTTTTGCCTGGAGAGAATGCGGCAAATCGCCGATCTCATCGAGAAAAAGAGTCCCTTCGTGGGCCAGTTCAAAAAGGCCGGCTTTTCCCTCCTGTCGTGCGCCGGTAAAAGCTCCCTTTTCGTAACCGAAAAGTTCAGCCTCTAAAAGGTTTTCCGGTAAGGTCGCACAGTTGATCTGAATAAAAGGTTTCTTGTTTCGATTGCTGTTCTTATGAATGAATTTTGCCAAAAGTCCCTTGCCGGTTCCGGATTCTCCTAAAATCAAAATATCGGATGCAGAGAGATGCGCCAGTTTAAGGGCAAGGTACATTACCTGTCGCATCTTTTTATCTTCAGCAACAATCTCCTGGTCTTTCAGCTCCAAAAGGCTGAGTTCAGCCAGCTTGTTCTTATATTTTTCTGTGACCATACGGGACTGTTCCAGCTGTTTTTGGATGGCATTCAATTGTGTCATATCCCGTTCATTGACCACCACAAGAAAGATGTTCCCTTCATCATCAAAGGCAGGTGTTCCGGTTGCCAGCAAAATCTTTTTCGTCCGTTTTATTTCTTGAATAACACTGACCTGACGTTTGGTTTCAAGCACTTCCAGGGTCACCGAACGATCAAACAGACCGCCATCGACAAGATCGATCACATTCTTGCCGATGATATCCGTTGCATGAATCCCATTCAATTTTTCCGAGGCTTCATTGATGTCAATCACTTTGCCTTGTCCGTCACAGACCCAGATCCCGTCGTGAGACGCCTTAAAAATTGTTTTTAGCTGCTGATTCAGATAATTGCTCGACTCCAAATCGTCCGGTGAAATTTTTAATTGCTTCATATCCTGAAAATTGCACACGGTCCCACCAAGTTTTTTCCCCTGGCGAATCAACGTAATATTGAGCACCATATCGAGTTTTTCCCCGATAACATGGTGCCCCCATTTTGACATACCGGTTTTCAAACATTCCATGACTTGCGGGCCGGTGATTGGGAGAAGCTTTGAAATAAAAATTCCGGTATGCTTTTCAGCATTGCAGCCAAGCATTTTTTCAGCCTGTTGGTTGATATAGACAATCGTTCCCGATACATCCGTTGCAATGATGCCGTTGTTCGTTGAATTGATTATCTGCTCATATGTAATTTTTATATCCATAGAATTAAGGGGTATTATAAGAGATATGGATCATTCCTGGAAGTTTATTCTCAGATTTTGAATAACATATAGCAGATAGAACTACAATTGATTTCATAAGAAATGAAAGAAGAGAATATTCTTATCAGGCGGGTAGTTATGTTGCTTTTCAGAAAAATGTAATCGTCTAATTTTTCTTATTCCGTGATTTGTGAATAGTGCCAACTTGCCCTTACAACCACGCCCTTCGCGCTTTTGATTAAGGCCATTTATTTCGTTTTTGTAACAGTTAATAGATTTGGCAAACTAAAATAAGATATTAAATTTTAATAAGATTTATGTTTTCTTGTGTTATGTTTAGCAATTTTGTATAATTGTCTAAAATTTCAAAATGCTGCAGAAAAGATGCCGCCGCATAATAGTTAATGTTATAAGAATAAATGGAATACATACTCAAATTCAAAGATTTAGAAAAGTATTTCAAAAAGGCTGATTTTACAGATGTGAAAGTTTTCGAAGGTAATACTACATTACGAAGATTTATTCTTATTAGACTATTTCATCATTTGGTTGTTTCACGGATGGCTCAATATGGTTTAACGCATTAGAAATTATTATTAAATAAGTCATATAAACATGTGCTTGACGCAGACTGGTGTTTCGCTGGCGCTCACACCGGCAGGTCAGTACCACGATTCCCGCGGTAAGATGCCAAGTTAGGCGAACAGTTAATGGTCAGTGCTTCTGGGGTCTGACCGAGATAATATGCTTAAAAATCCGTCCAATATTGTTTTGATTGGGATGCCCGGTTCAGGGAAGAGCACGGTCGGCATTATTTTGGCGAAGTTGACATCACGCGATTTCGTCGATACGGACGTCCTTATCCAGACATCTCAGGGTCGAACCCTGCAGGATATCGTTGATACGGAAGGTTACATGGTTTTGCGTGAGATCGAAGAGCGTATTCTTTTAAAACTCGATTGCTTCAATCATGTCATCGCCACCGGGGGCAGCGCCGTATACAGCCATGCGGCCATGACGAACCTGAAATCAAATGGTGTGGTTGTCTTTTTGAACGTTGACTTGCCGGTACTGGAATCAAGGATTCACGATTTTGCTACAAGAGGTCTTGCAAAACGTCCGGATCAGAGCATTGAGGACCTGTTTGAGGAACGTTTTGTTTTATATACCAAGTACGCAGATGTTACGATCGAGTGTAAAGATTTTACACAGCAAGAAGTTTGTAAAGAAATCATCGCATTGATATGATTTTACCTTAAAAAATTTTCCCGACCAGCTGCTCTGTACCGAATTGCTGAAAATTAAGGGTGCGAAACTTGAATCAGTTACCTAAGGCTCAACTTAAAAGATGTATCTGTTGTTGAGAAGGTTTGTTGAATGGACTTTATTTATTTCACCAGAGACAAAAGCGTTGGTTTTGCAGAACGAATCGTGTCCTTTGTTCTTGTTTTTACAGTCTTTTTGCTCTTTGGATGCAGCCGTACCCCCGTAACGCCATCCCCCAAACCTGCCTCGCCGATCCCGCTGCCATCAATCCATTACACCATTCAGGTGGGTGCGTTCTCAAGTATGGATAACGCCGTTCGATTTACCGAAAAATTACGCAAACAGGACGTAAATGCCTATCATTTTTTACATCCTTCGGGTTTGTACAAGGTGCGATTCGGTAATTTTTTATCCAGAACAGCCGCCGTCAACAGGGCTAAAGCGCTTTCTTCTGCAGGAATTATCAACAATTTCTATATTGTAGCTCCCAAGAATTATTCAAATGCTCACTTGAGAGATAAAATTTTGCGAACAGCAGACAGCCTCATCGGTGTTCCTTACAGGTGGGGCGGCGAGTCAGTGGAAGAGGGGTTCGACTGCAGCGGTTTTACCATGACGGTATACCGGTTGAACGGATTGAATCTTCCCAGATCATCTCGATCGCAATGGCATACAGGCATGCCTGTCAGCAAAAGCGAGCTTGAAAAAGGAAATCTGGTGTTTTTTCATACTTCCGGTAGCGGAAAAATTTCCCATGTCGGCATCTATGATGGAAACGGTCAGTTTATTCATGCACCCGGGAAAGGAAAAAAGGTGCGAAGGTCGTCTCTGAATAGCCGGTATTATAAAAAGCGTTATGCAGGAGCAAAGACTTACTTTTAACACCAAAGACCTTGGGGGCGAATTCCTATTTATGATTATAGCTTTCTGGATCGCAAAATCATGATGATGAGCCAGACGGCCAGAATTGTGGCAATGACATAGCCGGTCAGTCCTAAAAACGCTGTCAGGGAAACCCCTTTAAAGCCGAAAAAATTGACCGTAAATAAAAAGATGTGTTTGGGTGCATTCAACACCATAGCAGCGGCAATGAGCGAAGCGGAAATGACCAACCCGACGATCACCCGATTAATGCTTTTTATAAGCTGGGTATTGATTTCCTGAAAACCGGTATGCCGGAGTTCTATCCGCTGTTTGCCTTTGGCGGTTTGATCGAGAATATTATGGACAAGCTTGGGCATCATTTTCATATGGTTGCCCATGGCCAACGTGTCTTTTCGAATATTTCTCAAGACGCTTTTTGCCAGATAACTGCGTTTGAGCAGTTCTTTGGCATAGGGTTTCGTTATTTCTAAAAGGCTGGCGTCACTTCCCAGTATCTTGCCGAGGGCTTCTGTCTGAATAAATGTCTTAAAGAGGAGCAAAAGATTCCTCGGCAACCGAATCCTGTATTTGTATACCAGATGAATGACCTGGTCATAGACTTCTTTGATCGAAACCGTCTGCAAACTCCGTCCATAAAAAGGCTCACTCGTATCCATAAGGTCCCTGCGGAAGCCCTTGAGGTCCATGGTATCTTCGTTGATGAGTTCGGTATCCAGCAATGCTTCCATCACCATATCATAGTCATGTTCAGCATAGCCCAGAAAGAGATTTGCGATGTGCTGCATGGTGTCATCGTCCAGATAACCCGTAATGCCGAAATCGACCAGACTGACACGACCGTCAAACATGACGATGGTATTTCCGGAATGGGGATCTGCATGGAAAAAACCGAAATCCATCAATTGGCGAGAAAAGGAACGGAGTCCGATCAATGCGATTTCCTTTGGGTCGATACCATGAGCCTTGATGTCATCCACCCGGTCCATTTTAATGCCGGGGATATGTTCCATGGTCAGGACCGATTTTGAAGTGTAATCCCAATAGACTTTAGGAATATAAATTTCATCGATCGTTTCGAAGTTCTTGGCAAATTTCTCTATATTCCCGGCTTCGATGAACATGTCGAGTTCTTTAAAAATAATCCGTTCAAATTCTTTTACCAGATTAACGGCACCGATGACACGGGCGATTTCAAAGGCTTTTTCAGCTCTTTTTGCGATGGCGTTCATCAGGCGGATATCTTTGCGGATTTCCTTGTCAATGTCCGGGCGAATGACTTTGACAGCAACCTGTTCGCCGCTGAAAAGCCTGGCCATATGGACCTGTGCCACGGAAGCGGCGGCCATGGATTCCCGTGTAAACTCAGCAAAAATATCTTCCAAAGGACGTCTGAGTTCTTTCTGGATAATATCCCTGATATGGTTGAAAGGTACCGGCGGTACCTGGTCCTGAAGTTTTGTAAATTCTTCAATGTATTCGGGCGGGAATACGTCGGCCCGGGTGCTGAGTAATTGGCCGAGTTTGATAAAACTGGGGCCTAGCTCTTCTAATACGAGCCGAACACGCTGGGGAGAAGGAAAGCCGTTTTGGGCCGTTAATTCTTTTTCTTCTTGATCAACAGTGCTTGTTTCCGTTCTTTTGAAAAGCCTTTCGGCAATATTTCCAAAGCCGTGTTTGATCAGGATTCGAATTATTTTTCCAAGCCGCCAGAATTCTTTCACGCTGTTGTCCCCTGAAAAATAAAATGATGAACATTCAAGCTCTGGATTACAAAACCTGAATTTACTTTTTTCGGTTTTTCCATGTAAAAATCGACTCAGGCTTCCTCGTGTTCAACCTTAATAGCTTTGGGCCACTTTTTACCGATTTCTTCCAGCTTTTCAGGTTCAGCGATATACCGTTCGAGGTAACCGCATTCCTTGCAGACATAATTGTCAAGCGCAGCAATGGAAACAATGCTGATGGGGATGCTGTTGCTGCCGAAGGGACCGCTTTTCGGCAATACCTCAACTCCCGCATAAATTTCTTCAGATCCACATTTGGGGCATTTTCCCTGTTTCAAGTTGACACCTCCTTGCCCGGATAAACCGGGAATCAAAATATCTTTATTACTGCATTACGCAACGGTATTTGTCAAGCGTGTAACTATTGTCCATTCATAAATGGCCCTTTTTGTCCTGCTCGGCGTTCTCCGCGGGTTTCCGGCTGCGGCGTACAGACGTACGCCTTCCTGTCCCGCTTTGCGGGGACCGCAAACCCTTGTGCGGCCTTGATCAGAACAAAAACTGCTCATTTCTGAATTGGACACCCATTGTGTTCATTTTTGATTCATGGATGGACACTAACTAAGGTTTATTAGCCATTTTTATATCATCAAAATCGCAGACCCTTGATTAAAAAATATATCCCCACACCGATCATCAGCATCGAACCGATTTTATAAATTATGTCTCTTGACTTCAACCAGCCCATTCCGGAAAGCCTGGCCACCATTAAAAGCGACGGAACGGTACCGATGCCAAACACGGTCATGAGCCCCATTCCTGAAAGAACGGCTTTAAACGTGTTTTGAGTTTCCATGCCTAATCCGGCCGCTGCAATCAGAGCCGTATACACCGGACCGCACGGCAGCAGGCCGAGCACCAAACCCAGTGGAAGAAAGGCTGCGGTGGATTGTATGCCGGACAATTTGCGAAAACTCCGTGAAATGATTCCTTCGGGGCGGCAATAATTCCCGAAAATCTGTCCCAGTGGAATCCATCCGCTCATGCCCAGCCCCATAACGATGATGATGAGCCCTGCAAAGATCATGGCGCCTTTTTGCAGGCTGCCGATGCCGGTGGTTATTCGAGTAAAAGCGCCGGTAGCGCCCATGACGCCGCCGAGAACAGCATAGGTGGAAATCCGACCCGCGTGGTACAACAGGTTCGGGGCCATAACCCCTTTCGTCTTTAAATTAAGAGAGAAAGAAACAACGATTGGGCCGCACATGCCGATACAATGCCCGAAACCAACGACAAAACCGGTGGCTAAGAACGTAAGGTATAAGGCCTCAATAGATGACATCGAAAATAAACTCCACGGATCCCATGTCCGGAACAGTGACCGTCGCTTTCCAAATTCTTTTTCCGCTGGGACATCGCACAATGGTGCCGGTTCCGGAATAAACGCCTTTTCCGTTGGATTTGAGAAACACCCGGTTGGGGCCCATTTTCATGCCCGGCATTCCAAGATCGATAAAAGGTTCGGATACGCCTTGCTTCCCGGTCAGGGTAATGGTGAACTTGAGATCTGTCATGGCTTTAACCGGTTTGGGGCTGATATCAAGGATGATATCCGTGTCCTGAAGCTTCTGTGTACAGGTGCCATGATGGACATCGCAATTTATCATCTTGGAATGATCCGCTGCTTGTGACGAAATTGGAAGGACAAGAGTAAAGAAAAAAAGCATGCCGATCCATAACCCACACAACAGGCACGTATTCCTCGATGGAAATCTCGTCTGGACAAAATGTGATTTTGTTTTGTCATCTGAACAGAGCATCTTTACCTCCGCATAAAAAGGGTTGAGGGTTTTATGACCTGAATGTTGCACGAGTCGGAGGCTTTCACCTGCTGCGTTATTAAGGGCTCGCAAAAGTGCACTATGGCTTCGCCCTTAAATGCCTTGCATATAAAAGCCTCCAACCCGTTCAATATCCAAGTATGAAAAGCCAAAAAGGGACCTGTTCGTCTTTATTAATATGTCGTCAAAAACACATCAAGCTTTATTTATTCTCCGGTTAAGCGGTTCAGGGTTCCCCGGTGAAATGGGCATTGCCCTTCACTATCGTGAATTTCACTGGGCAGGCAAGGTTCAAGGTTCAGGGTTTAGCAACACTTGTCAGTTCACCCAATGGATGATTGTTGCCGTTGGCTATAAACAGATCGCGATGAGCTATAACTGAAAATCCTTTACAACCTTGAACGTTGAACGGGGAACCTGGAACCGCTCAATTAAGATTATAATAAAACTTAAGATTCTTTTTCATGAAAGATTCAGGTGATATTGCTTGATACTTGAAGGGTCCTTTGTTAAGGTGGCTCAAAAAAAATTTGGGTTTCAACACATAATAAAACTCTGTGAGATGTTGATGAAACGAAAAAAATGGCTTGATGAATATCGCCGACAGAATCGATTTGAGGACGACCGGCGCTCTAAAAAAACAGCCTATTTCGGTTACCGAAAAGTTTCCGTGGATGAAAAATCACAATGGGTTCTGCGACATTTCAATACCGTTGCCAAAAGATACGATCTGATGAACACGCTGTTGAGTTTTGGCATCCATCATCTGTGGAAGCGGACCGCCATCACGATCATGAACCTGAATCCCGGAGACCGGGTGCTGGATGTGTGCGGTGGTACCGGCGATCTGGCGATTCTGGCTGCCGGACCTGTCGGCCGGTCCGGCCGGGTGATCATATACGACATCAACCGGGCCATGATCGAGGCCGGTGTGCGCAAGGTAACCCATTTGTCGTTAGAAGAGCGTATCCGGTTTGTTCAAGGAGATGCCGAACACGTGTCTTTTCCGGACGGATATTTCGATGCCGCCATGGTGGGTTTCGGAATTCGCAATGTCACCCATATGGATCAGGGGTTTAAAGAGATATGCCGCGTGCTGAAACCCGGGGGGAAAATGATGTGCCTGGAGTTTTCAAAACCGACATCGCCGTTATTCCGGTGGTTGTACGATATTTACTCATTTCATGTGATGCCGGCGCTCGGTGAGGTTATCGCGGGATCAAGCAAGGCATACCTGCATCTAACCGAATCCATTCGAACTTTTGCATTGCCGAATGAGCTGACGGCTGTGTTGAAACAGGTGGGATTCTCAACAGTGACGGAACGTAAACTCACCAACGGTATTGCAATGATTCATCTGGGTGTCAAAGGATAAAACATAAGGTACAACCATGAAACTGAACTGGGCTGAACGGTGGGTGGTCAACAATCCCCTAAGGGTATTTCAGCAACACATAGAGATTAAATGGTTACGACATATGATGCCGCTGAATCCGGAGGCAACCATTCTGGAGGTGGGATGCGGACGCGGCGCAGGGGCAAAATTGATCCGTAGAGCCTTTAAACCGTCTCAACTGCATATACTGGATCTGGACATTAAAATGATTCAAGGGGCAAAGACGTATCTTTCAGGAGCGACAAAAGATATTATGATGATGTATGTGGGAGACTCCATTGATCTTCCATTCAAATCAGATGCACTGGATGCGCTGTTCGGATTCGGTTTTTTGCATCATGTTCCAAACTGGCGCCGGGCACTTTCGGAAGTCGCCAGGGTTTTGAAGTCCGGAGGTGTGTATTATATGGAGGAGCTTTACCCTTCACTCTATCAGAATGTTATCACCAAACGCATCCTTCTTCACCCCGAACATGATCGTTTTACCAGCAAGGATCTTCGAGCCGAACTGGATGCAGCGGGTTTAAGTCTTATAAACTCTTTTGAGCTGAAAAAAATGGGAATCCTGGGAGTGGCCGTCAAGTCGGATGGACATTAGGCAAAGTCTCAGATCATTTATTACCGAATTCGGATTCGTATTTTGCGGGGTAATCGGCACGACCGATTACCCCGTGTGCCAGGCGTATATGCTCCACATTTCTCCAGTCCACACCAAGAAGTTCTGCACCGTATGCATCCACTGCAACGGGGTCGAAGCCTCCGATCAGCTTGCACACAGGCGGGCTGCATTCCGGTCCTCCGAGATGATGGCATGACAAACCCACGCTTCCGTCCAAAATGGTGAGATCGGGTGTTCGGTATAGATTCATCTCGAATATTGAGCGGTGCATGTTTTTGTGGAACTTCGATTTTTTCCAGATAAATCCGCCGTAGTGATCCGGAGGAGCACAACCGAGCATGTTCTTCATGGTAAGGGTAACTTTTGCAAGGGAATGTTTTTTGAGAACCGGAACCGATATCAAAAATGAATCCATCACCAGCCGGGGCATTATGAACTCGGGGAAGACATGGCAACGGTGATCGGTGAGCTCCGTTGTTTCGGCATGATTGAGATCCACCAGAACAATACCGTTGGACTTGGCCAGATCCGAGTAGCCGAGTTTACGAAAAGGCCTGTGAGTATTATACACAGGTGCACCGCACCCTTCTGCAATTATGGTTTCGGCATTGCTCACAGACTTTACGAAGTCGGCTATTGCAGCCACAAGTTGGACCGGTGTGGTTATGGGAGGCTGTGAAGTGTTGACCAGGTTGGGCTTGATAACGACTCTTTTCTGTTCACCAAGGACTCGCGCCGCACCAAGCAACTCCATAAGCGCCGGCACGCTCTCCTCATAACTGCAAAAATCAACAATGCCAAGCGGTGTTTTGTTCATATTTATCCTAAAAAATTTTCCGGTCTGCTGAACTGTAAGGGCGTTGCTAAAATTAAGGGTGCGAAACTTGAATTATATATCTACACGCATGAGTTTTTGCCGTCAATAATGAAGTGAAAGCTCATATCATCATAAAATCGTTAAATGATTTTATTGACACAAGAAGATGTCTTGGCTAATTTTGTATTTGGTTAGACCTTTAAAAACACCTTCAATGAATTTGAAACATTTTTTTATGCTGCAAGATATTAAAAACCATACAAAAATCATTTTAGACAGCATTGCCGATGGTGTTTTTACCGTCGATTCTGATTGGAAGATTAGCTCTTTTAACCGGGCCGCCGAGAAAATCACCGGTATCAAAAAAGAGGAAGCAATCGGTCGATATTGCTGGGAGGTTTTTAAGGCCAGCATATGTGAAAAAGACTGTTCCATGAGAAGAACCATGGAAACGGGGCGTCCCATTATCAATCAACACATATTTATCGTTAATTCAAAAGGGGATCGGATTCCGGTTAGTATTTCAACCGCCATTTTAAAAGACAAAAACGGCAGCGTCATCGGGGGAGTGGAGACATTTCGTGATTTGAGTGTTGTGGAACAACTGCGTAAGGAATTGGCCAAGCAGCATACCTTTTATGACATTATTAGTAAAAACCGGGAAATGCAACGGCTGTTTGAAATGCTGGAACTGGTGTCCGGAAATGATACCACTGTTCTTTTAGAAGGTGAAAGCGGCACGGGAAAAGAGCTTTTTGCAAGGGCCATTCACTCCCTCAGCCAACGAAAAAAGGAACCTATAATTACTGTAAACTGCGGCGCTTTACCGGACACGCTCCTTGAATCCGAACTCTTCGGATACAAAGCGGGTGCCTTTACCGATGCAAAAAAGGATAAACCGGGAAGGTTTGCTCAGGCTGAGAATGGAACCCTTTTTTTGGATGAAATTGGAGACATCTCTCCAATGCTCCAGATGCGGCTCTTGCGTGTCCTTCAGGAGAAAGTGTATGAGCCTCTCGGCAGCACAACATCCGAAAAGGCAGATGTGCGCATCGTAGCAGCCACCAATAAAAACCTGGAGGGGTTGGTACAACAGGGATTGTTTCGAGAAGATCTTTATTACCGGATCAATATTGTTAAACTTTTTTTGCCCCCTTTAAGGGAGCGCAAAGAAGATATTCCTCTGCTGGCGGAGCATTTTCTTCGAAGATTTAACAGTCTGCGCGGGAAGGAAATTCAAGGACTATCGCCCAAAGCAATGAACATTCTGATGTCTTATGATTTCCCGGGTAATATAAGGGAGTTGGAAAATATCGTTGAATATGCCACCGTGGTTTGTAAAAATCATTGGGTCGAAAAAGAACATCTGCCTGGAACTCTCCACCAGAAGATAGACATAAGGAAAATACCAGCCTCTGAAAAAATCATTAAAAGTGAGCCTTCATTAGAAGCCGTGGAAAAAGATATTATTTACAAGACGCTTAAGAAAAATAACTGGAATCGAAAGTTAACCGCCGTCCAAATGGGCATTCATCCGTCGACCCTCTGGCGTAAGATGAAACGTTTAAATATCATAGCGCCCAAACAGGATGGTCGGTCGAGGACCGGTGCTGTTTAATGTTGCATATTTGCATATTTGCATTACCATGTATTGCAAAGTTGCAATACATGGTAATGCATCAAACCTTTTGAGAACAATTCTATTTACAATTTTCCCCAATAATCCAACATATTATTACTTATAGTCTATTTCCCCACAATCTGGCATTCAAATTGCTTTTTAAACCAGTAGTGTAATTTTTATTGTCAGAATTTCTTATTTATACCCTTAATTTTCACAAACAATATCCGGTGAAAGGGAGTTTAGCCATGAAAATAGCTGTTAGTTCCAGCGGCAAGGATCTTGACTCGTTGATCGACCCGAGATTCGGCCGATGCCCATATTTTTTAATGGTCGAAACAGACGATATGAGTTTTGAGGTCTTTGATAATCAAAGCATGGCCTCAGGTGGTGGCGCCGGTATCCAGTCTGCCCAGTTTATAAGTTCCAAAGGAGCCAAAGCCGTCATCACCGGCAATTGCGGGCCCAATGCAGTGAAAACACTTGCTGCTGCGGGTATTGAAGTGTTTCTAGGAAATACAGGGATCGTAAGAGAAGTGCTTCAAAAGTTTAAAAATGGAGAGTTGACATCCACGAACTTGGCCAATGCACCTGAATACAGTGGTTTGGCCGGTAGAAAAAGTTTTAACCGCGGTATGGGGGCGGGAGGTCAAAGAGGTATGGGCCGTGGCAGGGGGATGGGGGGCCAAAGAGGTTTGGGCGCCGGCAGAAACAGGACATAACGTCATGTTAAACGCCGATTCTATGGCGTAATCTTTTCTTGGAACGGGATGTAATAGTGTAGATTGATATATCGGAGGCAATAAGATGGGAGACAGATTAAACGATTTGTTTCTAAGATTTCAAATAAAAGGCTTTATGCCCATAGAAATTCCGGCACTGGTTAAAGATGTTCTGGATATCATGGACAGTCGAGAACTTTGCACGATAACAACCATTGACCAGGAACTTGAGGAGTTAGGATGGGGTATAAATATCATGGATAATACAACGTATGAACTGATCACATCGCTGGCAGAAGGTAATGTATCATGAGAATAGCAATTCCCATCTGGGAGGACAAGATTTCACCGGTTCTGGATACGGCATCTAAATTGTTGATTATTGAAGACAAGACTCAAAAAGAATCCTCTCGTTTTAATGCCAATCTGCTTGAACAGGATATGTCTCAAAGATGTTCTTTTATTCGAAAACTTGACCTGGATGTTTTGATTTGTGGTGCTGTATCACGCCAATTTTCAGAGATGCTTAAGGCATGCGGCATCAAAATTATATCCGGGATTTCCGGTCCGGCAGAAGATGTTTTAGACGCTTATCTACAGGGGGCCTTGCTTCATTCAGGGTTTTTCATGCCGGGGAGTAAAAGGAATCATCTTGATCAGGGTAACCAACCTTAGTTTTTAGAAACTCTGAAAAAACGACCACAATAAAAGGAGGAAAAGATGGCGGAAGAAAAAGAAGTAAAGACGGCTAAACCGAAAAAACTTGCTGATCCTAGTATGGTTTCCATTGATGCGGCAACCCAGGAAATGGTGGCGCGTGCACAGGAACTTGGTGTTGAAACGATTTTTGACCGGGCTGCAGTCATGAAAGCTTGTAACATTGGTGTTCAAGGGACTTGCTGTAAAAACTGTTCCATGGGTCCCTGCCGTCTCCCCCTTCCAAAGTCGGGCATTGAAGGTGAAGATACCAGAAAAGGTCTTTGTGGGGCCACGGCAAATACCATTGCAGCACGTAACTTTATCCGGATGATCGCAGGGGGCGCTGCAGCCCATTCAGATCACGGGCGCTGTGTGGCCGAAGTTTTTTTGTCTGCAGCCAGAAAGGAATCCGATTCTTACAAGATAAAGGATGTTGACAAGCTCTTACAGATAGCTCCCCACTTGGGTGTTGAAACCATGGTTGAAGTTGACGGCAAAAAGGTCGATCGGGACCTTGATGAGATCGCTCTCGAAGTGGCTGAAACGGCGTTAAATGAATGGGGCAAACCTGTGGGTGAACTTCTTTACATGAAGCGGGCACCTGAAGCCCTCTATGAGAAATGGAAGAAAAGCGGCGTTCTTCCCAGAAATATCGACAGGGAAATTGTTGAAATCATGCACCGCACCCATATGGGTGTTGATCAGGATTTCAGAAATTTAATAAAGCAGGGCACCCGGGCAGCCCTGGCGGATGGTTGGGGCGGCTCCATGTTGGCCACCGATCTCCAGGACGTACTTTTCGGAACTCCCTATCCCGTCCAGTCTGAAGCCAATCTCGGTGTCATGAAGGAAGATCATGTAAATATTATTGTTCACGGCCATGAGCCGGTTCTGTCCGAGGTCATCGTGGCTGTTGCCCAGTCCCGGGAAATGGTCGACTATGCCAAGTCAAAAGGGGCCAAAGGGATTCAGTTGGGCGGTATCTGCTGTACGGCCAATGAAATATTGCAGCGCCATGGCGTACCCCCGGTAGGAACGTTTTTGCAGCAGGAGCTTGCCATAATTACCGGTGCCTGTGATGCCATGGTGGTTGATATCCAGTGTATCTTCCAGAATCTTGCTAACGTGGCCAAATGTTTCCACACCAAGCTGATTACCACTCACCCCATTGCCAAGATGGAGCAAGACAATGTCATTCACATCGAGTTCGACGAGCATCATGCTTTAGAAGATGCCCGGAGGATCGTGAAGATGGCCATTGACAACTTTGAGAACCGGGTTACGGAAGTGATGATTCCGAAACATAAAGGCGTTCAGGTTGCCGGATTCGGTGTTGAATCCATCGAATACCATCTGGGCGGAACCTTTCGCGGATCTTACTTTACCTTGAATGATAATATCATCAACGGCCGTATCCGGGGTGTTGCCGGTGTGGTCGGGTGCAACAATGCAAGGACAAAACATAATGAGGGCCATATTAAAATTGTCAAAGAACTGATCAAAAATGATGTCATTGTCCTAACCACCGGGTGTAACGGTATCGCATGTGCCATGGAAGGGTTGCTGACACCTGAAACTGCACAGGTTTTCTGTGGACCGGGACTGGCCGAAGTGTGTGAGACCGTGGGTATTCCCCCGGTGCTTCATCTGGGTTCCTGTGTTGACAACAGTCGGATTCTGCTGGCGGCAACCGAGGTTGTCAAGGCCGGCGGACTCGGAAACGACATCTGTGATCTGCCGGCGGCCGGCAGCGCGCCTGAATGGATGAGTGAAAAGGCCATAAGCATTGGCCATTATTTTGTTTCATCGGGCGTGTATACCGTCTTTGGCGTTACCCTGCCCACCTCCGGCGCTCCGGTTTTCCATGACTATATTTGCAAGGATCTGGAAAAGATTTATGGCGGTATGTGGGATATTGAAATTGATCCGATCAAACATGCCCAGAAGATGATCGCTCATATTGATAAAAAACGTAAAGCTCTGGGCATCGATAGAACTCGGGATAGGGTTCTGATGGATATGGCGGATCGCCGTGAAATGGAGGCTGCATATCAAAAAGCTTAATCCTTTAATTTAATGATGAAATTTTGACATGGATAGACTTCAAAAGAAGTCATATCCGAGCAGTTTCAAATCAAAATAAATTTAGAAATACGGATTAAGCTCAAAATTCGAAAAGGTGAAAATTTAAGTTAGGGGAGAGGAGGTGTATTAATTGACCATAAAGGGCGAAAGGAGGTGATCTTTATGTTGGATGAAACCATATATCCAAAAATAGATCTTAATACGTATCAGAAAGAAGCAAAACTCAAAGATGGGACAAAAATTCTTCTCCGCCCGATGGTACCGACAGACCAGGAAGCGTTGTATGAATTTTTCAAAGCAGTTTCCGAAGAAGAAGCCCAGTATCTGCGTGATGATGTTAAAAGCAGGCTTATTATAGAATCCTGGGCAAAAAATCTTGATTACAGCAGGACCCTGCCCATTTTAGCGTTAAAGGGCGATCTTATTATCGCAGATGCCACCATCAATCGTCGTCAATCTGGCTGGAAATGGCACCTGGGTACCGTGCGGATTTTTGTTCACAAGGACTACCGGAATCTTGGTCTTGGGGAGCTTATGGTTGATGAACTCGCGCGTATCGCATACAGGCTTGGAATTGAAAAACTCATATTGGAGATACCTGATACCAACACTGCTGTAATTAATACGTTTACCAAGGCCGGATTTCACCGCGCCGCAGTGATCCCTAACATGGCCAAGGATAGGCAAAACATGCCTGTTGATCTCGCAGTTATGATGAAAGACATTAAACCGCCCCTTGATGAGAGTTATGAATATGATTTCTAGTGCTGCCCTGGAACAGAGACTAAAGTTGCGAGTAGAAAACCTTCTACTCCCCTAACAACGTTTATTTAATTTGGCAGATAATTTTAAACGCCAGTCGGCTATGAAATAAATTTCTTAGTCATGTATTCGTAAATACGGTAGATTTATAGTGGTGTCGCACGATGTATGCAAAAGTTTAACGTATTCTTAAGTTAAGGTATTCTATCAATTTTATTTGCAATGGATTCCAAAGCCGCCACATTTTACACAATGGAACTTCAGATGAACAAAAGGAATACACTTGCGCCCCATTCGCCCCTCAATGAGAACCCAAAACGTAACATAAATGGCATATTACCTCCATTCGAAACTGAGGGGCGAGATGGGGCCACCTGGGATGAAATGTTGTGGTAAAATTGGAAAAAGTTCATCTATAAAGATCGGGGGAAAATATGCCCAACTATGATGAACAATTCCTCACGAGGGTTTTCGACAGTGTTACCGACCCCATGGCCATTTATGACCGTGAATTTAGAATTCTCAGGGTAAATAAGGCCCTGACGAATCTTTTTAAGATCTCTGCCCAACAAATTATAGGCAAAAATTGTTATGATGTATTTTATAGTCGCACCCAGATTTGCGATGAGTGCCATGTTGATGATGTCTTTCATACCGGTGAGAAGCGGATGCTGGAAAAGTTATTTGCACTGCCAGGTGGAAGAAAACTCATTTTTGAAGTGCACTCTTATCCAATTAAAGATGCAAAGGGAATTACCATACAAGCGATTGAGCATGCGAGGGACATCAGTCATCGTAAACACCTTGAAGACCAACTCATAACATCCAAAGAATTCAACGAAAAGGTTATCAACAGCATAACAGACAGCCTTATAGTAATTGACCCTGTTGCTTACACCATCATCCAGGCCAACGAATCGTTTTACTCCCGCGTTGGGAAAAAACATAATGAGACAATAGGCAAAAAATGCTACGAAATTATGCTCGGAAGACAAACATTCTGTGGGGAATCCGGCATCCAGTGTTCGGTAAAAGAAACCGTACGCTCAAAGTCTCCCGCCATCTCTGACAAAATTTATCCCGATACCGACGGAAAAGACAGGGTGCTTCAAATTGCCACCTATCCGATCTTTGATGATCAGGGGGAGATCAGCTCGATTATCCGGTTGGAACGAGACGTCACCGAAAAACGAAAAATGGCGGATGCCCTGGCCTTTCGTTCAAAGGAACTGCAAAGAGCCCAGAATCAACTGGAGCGGTTGTTTAAAATCTCGCGGCAAGTGAACGCGAAAAACGCTTTATCAGAGATCGTCGATTACGCCCATGAAGTTGCCCGGGAAATCTTTCCCAACTCTGTCCCTTTGATTTTTCTATTGGATGCCGGAGGCCGGGGTTTTCTGAGTTTGGAAGGCTGCAACCCCACTGTACTAGAGCCACTTCTGCGAGCGCAACAGGAAATTGAACGATCCGGATTGATTCCGGATTTTATCCAATATCTGCAAAGCACCAGGGAACCTCGTGTTGTCGGTTCAACGTATAACAATGACATTCCTGATTTTTTAAGGATTATTTCAAAAGATTGTCCCAATTGGTTCGGCTTTCCGATTTCCGCCCCCCAACAATGCATTGGATATTTCGTACTGAAATCGCCGATCTCTCATGAATTCTCCCATGAAGATATCCACTTTTTTCTGACGCTGTTCAATCAAATCGCCGGCCATGTTCGTTATCTGGTTATCCATGAAACCGAAATCAATCACCTCCGGCAAAGGGTTGCCGAACGCACTTCTCATGGCAAAATCATTGGCCAGAGTGACGAGATGCAAAAGGTCTATAAACTGATCGATCTGGTTTCTGCTTCCGACGCGACCGTATTAATTACCGGCGAAAACGGCACCGGAAAGGAGGTGGTCGCTCAGGCCATCCACCGCCAGAGTCATCGAAAAGAAGGCGCCTTTGTGGTTGCCAACTGTTCGGCCTATTCGCCGGCCCTGCTGGAAAGCGAACTCTTTGGACACGAGAAAGGCGCCTTTACAGGCGCCATCAAGAGAAAAATCGGTCGCGTTGAGCGGGCTCAGGGAGGCATACTGTTTTTAGATGAAATCGGTGACATTGCCCCGGCTACCCAGGTCCTTTTGCTCAGATTTCTCCAGGACCACTGTTTTGAAAGGGTCGGCGGGGAGGAAACCATGGAGGCCGATGTACGGGTTCTGGCGGCAACCAACCGGGATCTGTACAAGGAAGTGGAAGCAGGCCGATTCAGAAACGATCTATATTATCGGCTGAATGTCATTACCCTCCATCTGCCGCCCTTGCGCGACCGCAAAGAAGACATTCCGCTGCTCTGCAACCATTTTCTTGAAAAATACAGTTTGAAAGAGAACAAGTACGTCAAATCTTTTTCCTCCGGTGCCATGCAAATTTTGATGGATCACGAATGGCCCGGAAATGTACGCCAGCTGGAAAACGCCGTCAGTCATGCGGTTATCCTTACTCAGGGCCAGTTTATCGAGAGGAAGCATCTGCCCCAGTTCCTCAAACAATCCGTTCCCGAACCCTCCACCACCTGCCTTGATGAAAATGAGCGACGGCTGATTCTCAATGTGCTTCAAGAGTCCGACTGGAACAAACATGAGGCTGCCCGGCGTCTTAAAATTAGCCGCAGCACCCTTTACAGCAAAATCCGTCGCCATTGTATAGAAAAAGGGACGTTTAGCGTATCAGATATGGACAGATAGGGTCCTTTTCTGTACAGCCCTTAAATCCTTCACCCATAAGTCACCTAAAGGTTTTAAAGAAAAGTTAGGGTCCGATTCCGTACACTCATTTAGGTTTTTCGTTAAGCAGCACCGGATATCCTTCACAACATCTCATTTTTATAAAACGTATAACTAACTGAAAAACCATTAGAATCAGACAAAGAGCCTTGAATTTTCATCGGTTTTTTCATGCCTGGCAGGATTCTTGTAATACACTTCATTAAAGTACCAAAAACGTTTTGGCGTTTTACAGTTTATTTTTGTCCGATGAAAACATGACCGACCATGCTCTTAATCCCAAAACTCAATTTGATCAGATACATATAAGTCATCCGTCTTTTAAGACGACCGTCTAAAAAGCTTCACAGTTGGTACACCATTGAAATAAAGGAGTGATGCTTTACCAAGTGCCTTTATATGAAGCGGTGTTGTTATTGGCCATGACCGTTAATGGGTTTTCGATTATTCGTTTACCCGGCCGTTTTCAACATACTGAAATCGAAGAGGGAGTTGAACCGCCTGTATTATTTTTTCTCTAAAAGAGAGAGGCTGGAAAGCCGTTGAGCCTTGACGGTTTGGTTGGCTCTACTCGGACAACGACCGCTAACATTACAAGAAAGGAGGTGAGAACAACAAAAAGAGACGTCTCCTCCCAACGAACGCTTATCTTAAAAAAATTAGTTCTGAGTAGTTAATCGTGTTCGTTGCCATGTTGAAGAGGGGTTTGGATCTAGTCTAAAGCAAAACCAATTGATGGGAGGTTAAAATATGGCAGAAATAAGAGATGTGGAAATAAACAGCAGGGAGGACACTCTTCCTCTGATGAGCCCTGAGGTTAGGCCCTGGCCTGTGACGCCGCCGCCGCCGCGGGAAGAAGTATCCAAAGTGTACGCCAAGCGGAATGCGGCCAAGTTCGGTGAGTGGTGTGAGGACAACCTCAGGTTCGAGTACAGCTTCGGCAAGCCCGAGGCCCTTCGGGGTCTGAAGGTGCTATGTATGGGGTTGTACAGGATGGGCAACAAGTTTGGCTCATCGTTGTTGGCCGAAGCCGGGGCCGAGGTTATTAACATCGAGCCGCCCGAAGGAGATCCTTTGAGAAAACTTACGCCCTTTGGCAGAGAAGAGTTGATGCTCGAGGACAGTGAAACCGGCGAAAAGTGCGGCATGGATTTCCTTCACGAGATGAGAAACAAGTACTCCATTACGCTGAATATCGAGACCGACGAAGGCAAGGAGATATACAAAAAGCTGGCTGCTCATGCGGACGTACTCATCGAGGAGTATCCGCCGGGCTATATGGATGAGCGGGGACTGGGTTACCGGCAACTGTCCGAGATCAACCCCAAGCTTATTTACTGCTGGATCGGTGTACGGGGATCATGGGGACCTTACAAGGACACACTTTCCAAATTCGGCCAGTGGACGCTGGAGCCTTTCGGCGGCTGCGCCAATTCTTTTGTACACAACACCGGATTTCCCCAGGACCAGCTTCCCAGGGGCAGAGGCGGCGATCCTACCCGTTCCGGTGTTTGGTTTGCCGACTATGTTGCCGGTGAGCAGGGAGCCTGCAGTATTCTGGCGGCCATTTACTGGCGAAATAAGTTCAGCGGCGAGGGCCAGTTCATCGAGGTTACGGGCGCTGAAACCCAAATGGACATTCTGGATTTTGACATCGGCTGGTACGGCTTCAACAAGAGTATCAAAGCCAGGACCGGCGGCTGGGACCCCAATTTGAACCAGTACGAGTGGAACCCCTGCAAGGACGGCTATATGATGATCGGCGGTCAGACCGACCGGCTCTGGTATCGCATCGGCCAGTGCATTGAGCGGGATGATGTTCAGTTCGGCCGGTTGATTCACGAAGATCCGTTCCTCAAAGAGATGGGTGCCAGGAACGCACTCCAGGCCCTGATCAAGACCTACACCGTGACCACCCGCTGGCTGCGGGACATGAACCGGGTCGAAGCTGAAACAAAGCTGCTGGAGTATGAAATTGCGGCCGGGCCGGTTCTGTTCATCGACGAGGTCAGTGAATTCCCCCACTTTGTGTACCGCCCCTGGGTGTACACCATAGACAGCGATCAGTACGGGACCGTGATGTATTCGACGTCACCGAACTCATTCGCGTACAGAACGCCGCACCGGGTCAAGTGGATCGGAAGGCCCTTAGGAAAGGACAACTTTCTCAAGTACTTGCAGTGGCTCGGTCTCGGCCAGAATCAAGTCAGAGAACTCAAGAGTAAGGGGGTGATATAATGGCAAAAGATTTGAGAGAAACAAGGATAGAGGACCTGCCAGGCCCCAAGAGCAAGGAAGAGCTCGAAGAAATGAAGATGCCTTATGAAGAGTACTGCCGGACGGTCTTTGATCCGGGCAAGGAACATGAAAAACCCGAGCCTCTAAATGGCATCCGGTGGTTGAGCACCACCATGTATATCTTCACGCCCCATTCCGTCTCCAACCTGGCTGAGCTGGGGGCTGAAGTCATCAAGGTCGAGATGCCGAGGATGGGCGATCCCATGCGGCATTGTGCTCCGTTCAACGAGACCTATCTGTATCCGCTGCACGACAGCCGGCCCATGACCGGTACCGGCCTGGGCTATCTGGGCGCCAATCCCAGCGAGTTCCACATTAGCATGGATTATCATCTGGACGAAATGAAGGAGGCCTTTTACCGGCTGGTAAAGATGTCCGACGGACTCACCGAATGCTATCGTCCCGGGACCTTTGACAAGTGGAAACAGAGTTATCTGTACCTTCAGGAGATGAACCCCAGGTTCATTTACGTATGGGGCGGCGGTTTCGGCTACGGGCCCAAGGTTTTCGGCGGATCCTACGACATTCTGGGACAGGCCCATGCCGGACTGGCTTCCGTTACCGGTATGCATGACTTTATGGGTGGACACTGCGCCAAGCACTCCAACTGGTGCATTGACTGGTACTCCGGAACCCAGATCACCTTCGGGATCCTGGCGGCCATCCACTGGCGCGAAACCACCGGTCTTGGGACCATGATCGAGTTTTCCCAGGTGCAGGCGGCGACCCGATGTCTGGGTTATGCCGCACCCATGTACGGCCGGTTCGGTATTGTGCGCCAGCGCTGGGGGAACTGGGATACCCAGCTCTGTGCACACGGTATCATTCTGTGCGGTAAGTCCGACTTTCCGGATGTTACCAATCCGCAGGACAAGCATGATGCCCGCTATGTCATGGTCTCTGCCTTTCAGGATGAGGATTTTAAAGAACTGTGCGCCATCACCAAAATGAAAGATCTTTACGACAAATACAAGGCCCATAAGGACAGGGTCGAGGGTGAATCTCAGGTGGAGATTTACGCTGCCCTGGAAAAATGGGCTGAGGACAAATCACGGTCGAAAGTGGTAAAAATCTTGCAGGATGCCGGTCTGTTGGCCGAACCGGTGATGAACGACCGGGAGGTCTACGAATGCGAGCACTACAGGGAGAGGGGTACGCTCCGCTGGCTTGATGATCCCATCTTCGGTGACGTGCTGACCCAGAGCGGGTACTCCTCGGGATTGATGGCCAAGTCACCCAGGAGGCAGAACTGGATCTGGCGGCCGGTGGGTGCCGATAATATAAAGATCTACCATGAGTTGCTCGGTTATCCGACTGCCACCGTTAAGGAGTGGTACGATAAGAGCTGGATATAAAAGGAGGAGGGTGCCGTGTGTGATATTATCTGGTGTAAGAAAGAAATTAATGGAAAAAAGTGTAACACCGTTAACTACCTTGATCCTTACTGTTTCTGGAACTGGGAGGGAAAGGTAAACTGCGCTGAATGCAAAACGGTGTATTACATCCACATGATTCAGGGCTTTATGTACAGGGGCCCTGAGGAAGTTGACGAAAAACCGGACACCAGTCCGCTCTATGCGGATAAGCCCCTGGAGGGTTACAAGAACTATTTGCCGGGCATCGAAGGCCGGACCAGGCCGTATCAATGCCTGCCCAGAGATATCTACCTGGGGACGGCCGACATGGTCAAGTTCAGCGCCAGGGGCAGGCCGGTCAGGGGCTGGCGTCCGCAGCCGCCGTCCGCCGGCATTGCCGGAAGCTTTGGCTTTGAATGGGATATTCAGAAACTGACTCCTGAAGTATGGGAGGAGTATCAGGAGAAACTGAAAAAAGGTGAAGTAGGCGAATGGTAAAAAAGAAAGGAGTTTTACATGGCACAGTTAACACCTGAAGAGTTTCTGGACACTGTTCTGGTTCCGGAAAAACAAAGTGATCATATATGCTGGCAGTGCAGGAACTTGAAGCCGGTTCTCAAAGGCTCCAAGTTTCCGCCCGCAGATATCATCGGCTGGTGTATGAAAATCTACTGGCCCGACTACTGGTGTGTCGCGGATTTCAATGTGGTTAAAAAGTGCTTTGCCTTTACGGAGAAGAAAAAATAAGGCGAAAAATCTGAGTGATCCATTGAAAGAAGTGGAGGCTGGAAAAACCGTAAAAAGATCCGAAGTATAAGTACGTAAAGCACTCCGACTCTGTTTGGCGGGAGTAAGGGCATACACAGCGTCGAGATATAACTGCTCCAACGCGCTTATACTTCGGTTTAAAAAAAGGAGGGATAGCATGCCTGAGAAATGTCGTGTGGGTGTCTGCGGATACGACCCCATGCTCGTGAAAGGATACTTGGCGGCAAATATTAGGGCCTTGTGGTGGCATATATCCGACGAGCTGTACGAGGAGTTTGACATGAAACCGGGAATGAAGGTTTCCGGCAAACTGTTGAAGGTCTATAACGGAAAAGATGGAAAAGAATCCGCAGCTCCCAATGAACCCTTTAAGTGGGAAACATCCAAGGAGTCGGGTCTTGTCGTGGTGCTGCCGTCTGATGTCATCGCCAAATACAAGCTCACCGAGTGTCACTTCATTGAGATGATCATTGATACGATTGACGGCAAAGACGTCTACCCCGGCAAAGAGAGAATGAGCGAAAAATTCTGGCCCGAGGAGATGATGAAACTGGACTTTGTCCTTCAATATATCGAGTAGCCCGTCGCCGTTGAGGGCCATTAAAGGGGGAGGGGCTGCGGAAGAATATTTTTCACACCCTCTTTAAAGAGTGTGTGTTCACCGTCTCGGCGATGAACTCCATAAGAGTGCATCAGCAATATATTCCGCTCTCCTCTCCCTAAAACCGTACTTATATGCAATATGTAACTACCGGGAGGGGCGACCCGTCTCTCCTGTTTACCTCCGAAACGGCGGGGCGGGGGGCTACACTCCCCGCCGATCCATGCCGATAGCCAGGGAATTTTATTGTAATCACCTTATGGGTTTGAGCCGTTCATCCTGTTGACTTTGATATGACAGGGGAAAAACAGACAATATCTGTTGATTAGACCCGGTAAAAATGTGAAAAACTGAAAGACATTGAATGGTTACACAAAACAGATTCCGATCCTCCTACTGATCGCAAATGAGAAAATCCGGAGTTATGTTTTAGAGCTATGCAAGAGAAACAACTTCCATCCTCTGATCGGTGCTGATCTGGAAGAACTCATAAAAAGTTTTAAAACGAGGCACAGCAGCATCGTTATGTTGGACTACGAAGTGGTCAAATCTTATGGTGCGAGGATCTATTCAAGAATTAATGTTGCCTGCCCCGGTTGTAATGCCATCCTGCTTTGCGATCAAGACCATCGCGACCTTATCAAAGAGGCCGTGGAACATGGTGTTTACGCGTGCATTCTGGCACCTTATGAGGAATGGGAGGTGCTGACCATGATCAGAAACATTGACGCCAAAAAGAAATTGCGGGGACGAAAGAAACTCGACAAAGATCAAGCGTTATAATTGGAATTCTGTCGGGGTTTTTGTATAGACGAAGCTTATCGCTTCAGCAATTTGACAACGACGATCAAAAGTAAGGCTAAAGGATAGGTGCTGGCCATGTTGAAAAGCACCATGGCATACTGTGATTTCTTTGTTTGATAGAGAATCCAGGCGGGCAGGACAAAAAGGAAAAGTCCTGTTGCCACGGCGGCAACCAGAAACGGAAATTCAAAAGGGATCGGAGAGCTGTAAAACACAACGGTGGAAAGAATTAGCGATGCAGTCAGAGATCCCAGAATAATTGCATTGGCCGAGTTTGTGCCCAGTTGAACCGGAATGGTCTTGGCGTTAAGGCGCTGATCCTCCTCGATGTCGGACCAGTCATTGGGAACGTTCTGGCCGCCGATTTCCCACAAAAACAACCACAGAAACAGCATGGACAGAAATATCGGTGAAGGGCTCGGATCCACGGCAAACACACCGGCAATGGCTCCGGCCGTCTTAACGCCGCCACTGACCAGGGTTCTGAGATGGGTGACTTTGAGTAACAGACAATACACCGTCTCCAGAGAACAACCGATGACAAAAATTAAAATGCAGACCGGATTTAAGTAGTAAGCGCCCCATATCGCCACAATTGACCAGCCCACCGTCCAGAGCAACCCTTCTTTAAAACTCAGATATCCCTGGGCCATGGGATGTCGCACCATGGCGGCATCCAGATCACATTCGATATCGAAATTTCCACAGAGCTTCAACTTTTCTTTATCCACACGATAATCGATGACATCGTTAAGGGCATAAACCGCCGTATACCCCGCAAATGTGGTAATCAGTCCGATTAAAATCACTTCAAAAGAGGGAAAACGGCCGAGCCAGAGCAGCGCACCCAATGCGGGTGTGGCCATGTCCAGCAATCCGTGAGGCGTTCTGGAGAGCGCCCAGAAAAGTTTTATTTTAGTAAGACCGGTATATGTATGAATCGGTTGTGTCATCTTCATTTCCAAATTCTGAGCAATTCACAGGCAATAAAAGCATTGGCAGTAAGACGCTGTCAAAATTGCTTCTCATTAGCATGTAGCCCATATGACCGTCAAGACGCTACCACTGGTTAAATTTATTTCATTCAGATCAGAGATCCTCGGTGCTGCGACCTGATCAGGCCATACTTTTTTTCGTGTGAACCTCAAGCCGTTCCACCATCAGAGAACAGGCAAGACAAATCAAAAAATAGAGCACCATCACCGTAATCCATACCTCAAAGGTTAAAAAAGTTGCCGACATAAGCTCCATGCCCTGAAACGTAAGTTCCTGGATAGAAATAACAGAGACAATTGAAGAATCTTTGATCGTTGAAATGAACTGTCCGGCAAGCGGCGGGAGTATCCTCTGGGCAGCCTGGGGAAAAATAATATGGCGAATCTGCTGATACCTTGAAAAGCCCACGGCTGCAGATGCTTCCCACTGACCGTTTTCAATGGACTCGATGCCGGCTCTGATGATTTCTGTAATATAAGCCCCCTCATAAATACCCAATGCAAGCATGCCGGACAAAAACGCCGGAAAATGTGTTGGAGAGATAAACATAATGGACACCATATCCTGAAAGAATCCAGGTGTAGATTTTTTCAGATGGTCCAGTCCGATGATTGGGAAAAACTGATCGCTGATAAAATAATAGAAAATGAATATCCAGACCAGAATGGGTATATTCCGAATCAGTTCAACATAACTCCAGCCGATGAGCCGCTTGAAAGGGCTTCGGCTGGTTCGAAAGAGGCCCATGATGATTCCAAAAATCATGGCAACGATGGTGGAATAGATGCTTAGCCGCAGGGTTATAAACACACCCTGCATGATCAGCCCCGGAACCCATTTGTCCGTTGTTGCATCAAACCTGAAAAGATACTGGGGCATAACGCCCCAGTTCCACTTGTAATGAACTTCAACGTTTATTCGATGGGTAATCCAGACGCAGACACAAGTTAGGATTAGAAATATCAATATGTCCAGACGGGTAATTTTATGTTTCAGCGATTTCAAAAGGATCTTTGCTCCAACGCTTTAGTTGAAAAAGGATAACAGCGCCTATTTAATCATTTTTTCCCAGTCTTTGGTCCGGAACCAGTAGTTTTTTCGGTCTTTGAGCCATCCTTCGGATTCAACATAACGAATCCAGTTGTTGAGGTAATTCAAGGTGTCAAAATCTCCTTTTTTTACTGCAAATCCAATGGGTTCCATTGTAAACGTTTTATCAAGAGGGAGAAAAAGTTTTGTGGGATATTTAATGGCCTGAAATTCCGGTGTTGGGGCCGATCCAACAACAGCGTGAACCTTTCCGTTCATCAGTTCCTGATATGCCTGGGATTCATCATCAAACAGTCGCAGCGTCGCTTTTGGCATATATTTTTTGGCGGCGGTCACGGCAGTTGAGCCAAGTCTGGCGGCGATAACGACACTGGAACTGTTGAAGTCTCCGAGTCGACTGAATCCGGCGGCGAGTGTTTTATGGGCAACTATCGACATTCCAGTGTGATCGTATGGGATACTGAAGTTGACCTTTAAATTTCGGCTTGGGATGATTCCCATGCCGCCGATGATGACGTCAAATTTCCCTGTGATGAGCGCCGGTATGATTCCGGACCATTTGGTTGGGATAAACTCAACTTTGACACCGGTATCTTTGGCCAGGCGTTTTGCGACGTCAATCTCAAAACCGATAAGATCTCCAGTCTTGTCCTTCATGGCCCATGGCACAAAGGTCGACATGCCCACCCGGAGAGCACCGCGCTTTTGAACCTGTTCGATGACACTTTCTTTTTCTTCGGCCTGTTTGACTGGGGTGGAGTTATTGCTACATGCGACCATCATCATCAAGATTGCTGTAGTCAACACACCTGCTCGCATGGATGAAAAAAAATTCATTTTCCTTCTCCTTTCTCTATTAGATGCGCAATGATAAATAATGTGCTTAAGGTTTTATGCTTCAACGGTAAGGCGCTTTTCCATAATATTAACGGCGATGGATAATGTCGCCGTCATCAATAAATATATGGCTGCTATGATAAACCATAGCTCAAAAACCATGTATGTTTCCGCGATAATCTGTTGACCCCGCATGGTCAAATCATACATCGCGATGGTGCTGACTAAGGCGGAATCCTTAATCAGCGATATGGCCTGACTTGCAAGGGGAGGAAGCATATGACGGATGGCTTGGGGTAGAATGACATGACGATACGTATTCCAGGGATTAAGCCCGATGCTGTATGCTGCTTCCCACTGACCTTTATGGATAGAAAGAATTCCTGCCCGAAAGATTTCCGATGCATATGCGCCTTCAAAAAGACTCAACGCCAGTACAGCAGAGGTAAACCTGCTGAATCCCAGTACCGGTGAAATAACGAAATAAATAAAAAAGATCTGCACAAGAAGCGGTGTGTTTCTGACAAGTTCCATATAGACCCGGGACAGTGTCCGGGCTGCAAAAGAATCTGAGAGCCGAAAAAGTGCGGTAACCAGACCGAAAATGCTTGAAATTACCAGGCTTATGGCCGTAATTTTCAGTGTGACTAAAATACCATCAAGAAGGGGGCCTGCAACAAATGAACCGTCGATAAATGTAAAAAGATACTTGGGGATACGATACCACTGCCAATTGTAGTCCAACTTGCCGGTACTGACAAACATAAACCACACGATTAATCCGGCTGTTGCCAGAAATTTAATCCCATCTTTTGCCGAAAAATGGGCTTTTATCGGTTTTGCGCTATATTTAGTGAACATGAGAATTGCATTCCGAACATTTAGTGTGCCTTGGATAATGGAAAGCGCTTCGGATCCGATTCATCTAAACTTATCAAATAGACTTATCAAAATTTATGCCAGCTCATATGTTCCAAAAAAACATTGACCCTGTGTGGCGATAATTCAGTCTTGGGATTCTTTCTACCCATATGATTGCCTTGTTCCTCTATCCCGGTGTTTCATAATTGTTATGATACAAACTTGTCTCATAATACAAGGCTGGAATCCTTTTTTAAATGGATCAATGGAAATAAAATTCAATATTGGGTCGCTGCTGGGAATCAATCCATATTTTTAAACATGATAGCGTAAAATTTTGATTTGCGTTTGCTGGGTAAGCGTAAGTGGCTATTGATCAACGAATATCAATGATCATTGCTATATCTCATTTCATCACCGTACAATAAAATATTTTCTTGGCATGTTCAAGTGATAAACAATAATTTCCCATAACACCAATGGAGCATCCATTGTCATTCGGTGTGAAATTCTTGTGGCACATTAATTGCTGTGTAAACTATGATAAATTACGAAAGCCGTTATCATTTGCAGTGGAGGGATATGATGATGAAATTAGACGATATTAAAAAGGATCAGCACCTTATCGATGCCATAGATTGGGACATGACACCGGAAGAAGCGGTCCGGCTCTATCTTGAATGGGGTAACAACTGGGCCGGCGGCAATTATGTTATCCGGTCCAAGGATGATACAGCGCATTATTTTGTGGTCAACACCTGGAAAGATACTCCCATTATCTATCTCGTACAAAGAAATTCCGAGGAAGCGAAGGAATTGGCTGAGATTGAGATTCCGGAAGTGTTGAAAAAACGGTATGTTGAAATTAACGGCAAGGCCAAAGGTGTTTACTCTATTGAAGGCGAAATAAAGGCATGGCTTAAAAAAGAACTCGATTCGTAAATGTTAAATCGGTGAAGAGAGCAAAGCGGTTTCAAAGGTCATCAGTGCTCTGAAAAAACAGGGGAAAGTGACATCCCCAAAAAGATGCTATTATGCACCCAGTGAATAATTGCAGAAAGATTGCCTTATGAATTCAAGAATTATGCTTGTATAAAATAAAAGATTGATTCTTTCAAGACAAACTGTAAAATAAAACTGTGGTTTCCGTGCCGATGCCCCCTTTAATCGATTTCTATGCCAGGGGTCGGTCGCCGAAATCTTTAATGCTGCGTTTGTTTAAAGTAAAAGCCATATTAATCGTTTCTTGAATCCATGAATTTTGTGATAAGTATATAAAAAGCAGGATTACAAGGGCGAAAAAAAATTAAAGGAGGGGGTTATGACGTTTGATTCTTTTGAGGACTTGATCGAATTCGCAATCGAAAAGGAAAAAGAAGCTTCAGCTTTTTATGCAGACCTGGCCCGGCAGACATCCTTTTCAGGGGTAAAAGAGGCATTGTTGGAGATGTCGCAAGAAGAAAAAAAACACCAGACAATGCTGGAAAATCTGGGAAGCAACCAAGCACTCGTGGAGGATTATAAATTCAAATGGATCCCGGATATAAAGCGTAGTGATTACATGGTTGAAATGAAATATGAAGACGGCATGAGTTATGCGGACATCCTTCGCCTTGCCATGAAGCGAGAAGAGCAGGCATTGAAAATGTATAATGAACTTCAGAAGAAGGCCGACAATGAAGAGAATATCAAGATTCTCAAGGTGCTATGCCAGGAAGAGGCCAAACATAAACTGTTTTTAGAAGCTATTTACGATGACCATATGGCTGAGCAGGGAGATTAAAATTCCCATCGAGCGAAAACCCTCGATTAAAAGCCATCAGGTGTCGAGCGTCAGTATACCTTATCAATGAGATATAAAGGCATAAGGTAGAACTTTCTTTCTATCACCTGAATACTGACCTCCTGGTCCCCCCTAATTGTGCTTTGGCACAGTTAGGGCCTAGTTGAATAATCACTTATGGAACAGCCGGTTCATTTTTATAACCATCAAGGCGAAAAACTTGCTGGTACGCTCCATTTGCCCGATCGGCCTGCCGGGTGCGGGGTGGTTTTTGGTCATTGTTTCACCTGCTCCCGGAATACCCGTATTATCCGTGAGATCTGCAATGAACTGGCTGCGGAAGACATTTTGGCCCTGCGGTTCGACTTTTCCGGAAACGGGCAGAGCGAGGGCGAATTTTCGGCGTCCGACTATTCCAAACAGATCGCCGAGATGCAGACGGCCGCCGACGTTATCGCTGAAAAAGGTGCCCGTTGGATCGGCCTTGCAGGGCATAGCATGGGTGCTGTAATTGCCGTTCTCACAGCAGCCCGAACCAGGACCGTGAAGGCGGTGTGCGCACTGGCCGGGCGGTTATCCGGGCTAAAGGCCACCCATTTTTTCAGTAAAAAACAGCTAAAGGAACTCGAGGACACCGGCAGGGTATCGTTCAACAGTCGGGGCCGTTCATTGCAACTTTCAACGGAATTTTTTGCAGACGCCAAACAGTATGATCTTCCGGAAACCGTAAAATCATTACAAACACCACTGATGGTTATCCACGGTGATGCCGACGAAATCATTCCGGTGCAGGATGCGTATCTGGCTAAAACATTGAATCCTGAATATACGGAGTTGGTTGTAATACAGGGTGCTGATCACATGTTCAGTGCCGAGATGCATCGTACCCAGACCTCTAAATTGGTGGTTAAATGGTTTAAGGAACACCTCCATGGACCTCTCTGAAACCCTGAGCAAAGATTATATTGACTCGCAATACGAGCGATGGAAAGCCGATCCCAATGCGGTTTCCCGTGACTGGCGCTTCTTTTTTGAAGGCTTTGAAATGGGGCACGACATGGATCGGGAGGCCGATGCCGTCTATGACGAAAAACAGGTTTTAAAACAATCCCGCGTGGATGAACTCATAAGACGGTATCGTGAAATCGGACATTTGCTGGCCTGTCTCGATCCTTTGACCGCATGTCCTACGGATCATCCATTGTTGAACCTTTCTGCATTTGATCTCACCCTGAAAGATCTGGATGCCAAATTTTATGCAAAAGGCCTGATTGAAAACCATCGCGCTTCATTAAAAGATATTATCAACACGCTCAAAGAGACATACTGCCGTTCCATCGGCGTGGAGTTCATGCATCTGCAGGATCCACAAGAACGCAAATGGCTTCAGGACCGGATGGAACCTGTGCGGAACAAGCCCGATCTAAAACGCGATGACAAACTCAGGATCATGGAAAAGCTTTATCAGGCCGCCCTTTTCGAACAGTTTCTCCACAAAAAATATCTGGGCCAGACACGATTTTCACTCGAAGGCGCTGAAGCGGTCGTTCCCTTGCTCGATGTTCTCGTCGACAGGGCTGCATCACAGGGTTGCCGGGAAATCATTCTGGGGATGGCCCATCGGGGACGCTTGAATATTCAAGCCCATGTGCTGAACAAGTCTTTTGAGGAAATTTTTACCGAATTTGAAAGCTGTTACGATCCGGACGAAGTCTTTGGTGCCGGGGATGTCAAATACCATAACGGGTATCTTGCAGATATAAAGACCCGTCGGGGTGAACCGCTGCGTTTCTTTCTGGTCAACAATCCCAGCCATTTGGAATCCGTCGATCCGGTGGTTCAAGGATTTGTGAGAGCCCGTCAGGATATCCTGGGCGACGACAAAAATAACGCGATTTTGCCCCTTCTTATCCATGGCGATGCCGCTTTTTCCGGACAGGGCGTGGTTACCGAAACCCTGAACATGTCGCAGCTTAGCGGATACAAAACCGGTGGCACCATCCATCTGGTGATCAACAATCAAATTGGCTATACTACCCTTCCTGAAAACGCTCGCTCCACCCGTTATGCGACGGATGTGGCCAAGATGCTGATGGTCCCGATTTTTCATGTCCACGGCGAAGATCCGGAAGCCGTTGTTCATGTGGTACGGCTTGCCGTGGATTACCGGAAAACCTTCAACAAGGACGTGGTCATCGATATCATCTGCTTTCGCAAGTATGGCCACAACGAAGGCGACGAGCCCTATTTTACCCAGCCCCAGATGTATGATCGGATTCGAAGCCGTCCTTCTTTAAACACGGTGTATTCCCGGAAACTGATAGAACAGGGCCTTACCCGAAAAGCGGATGTGGATGTTCTGGAACAAAATATAAACCGTGAAATGGAAGATGCTCTGGAAACTGTTCGTTCCAGTGCCTGCGTTTTCCCTCAAACCCGGTTTTATGAAAACTGGAAAAATTTTCACGGACGCTATACCCATGACCCGCAGGAAACCGGCGTTCCAGGAAAAAAACTCGTTGCCCTTGCCCGAAAGTTGAATATGTTCCCGGCTGATTTTACCGCGAATACAAAATTGGTTCGCTTGTTGAAAAATCGGCTGGACAGTGTGGAAAAAGGAAAGGATATCGATTGGGCCAATGCAGAAGCTCTGGCCTTTGCCTCCCTGCTGGTAGATGGCGACCCGATCCGTTTAAGCGGACAGGACAGCGCACGCGGCACTTTCAGCCAGCGCCACAGTATTCTCGTCGATACCAAAACCGGCGATGAATATACGCCGCTCAATGCGCTCGATAAGGCTCAGGCACCCTTTTCCGTCTATAACAGTCTGCTTTCCGAAGTCGGCGTTTTAGGTTTTGAATACGGCTACTCCATGGCACAACCCCGGGGGCTTGTGATTTGGGAAGCACAGTTCGGGGACTTTGGCAATAACGCCCAGGCGGTCATCGATCTATACATTGCCAGCGGACAAACCAAATGGCAGCGTTTTAGTGGTTTGGTTTTGTTGCTCCCCCATGGTTGGGAAGGTTTGGGGCCTGAACATTCCAGCGCCCGCCTCGAGCGCTTTCTCCAGCTGTGTGCCCAGGACAACATCCAGGTCTGTAATCTCACCACGCCGGCGCAGTATTTTCACCTTCTCCGCCGTCAGGCGAAAGCCAAGTTTCGAAAGCCGTTAATTATCATGGCACCGAAAAGTCTTCTGCGGCATCCGCTGGCGGTTTCTGATCTAAAAGATATGACGGCGGGTGGGTTCAAAGAAGTCCTTGAAGATCCGGACCCCGTTAAATCAGTCCGCCGCATTCTTTTTTGCAGTGGCAAGATATATTATGAATTACTTCAAAAACGACGGGAAATGAAAAAGACCGATACCGCCATCGTTCGCTTGGAACAGTTCTACCCATTCCCGGAAATACAATTGAAAGCCGTCATCCGAAAATACAAACGGGTTCGACAATTTATTTGGGTCCAGGAAGAACCGGAGAATATGGGAGCATGGTTTTTTGTGCGTCCGCGTCTCGAAAAATTAATTGGAAAACCACTGGAATATATCGGTCGAAACGCCGCGGCCAGCCCGGCAACAGGCTTCCCCAGTATCTATCGGAAAGAACAGGCCGCCGTATCAGACAAAGCAATTGGAAAGGATGAAGGTTGAAAGCTCAAAGCTAAAGGCTCAAAGGAGTAATCATGGAAGTAGCGATCAAAATTCCGAGTGTGGGTGAATCGGTTCAGGAAGCGGTCCTTGTGCAGTGGTATAAAAAGGACGGTGATCCGGTTCAAAAAGATGAGCCGATTTTTGTGGTTGAAACCGACAAGGTCACCCTGGAGATCGTGGCGGAAGCATCCGGGATTTTAAAAATCCTGGTCTTCGAAGGAGAGACGGTTTCTATCGGCACGAAGGTTGGCACCATTGCCACCGAAGCGGTCCCCTCCCCGGAACCGGAGCCGGCACCTCCGGAGAAGGTCGTGGAAGCGCCTTTACCAAGTCCGGAACCGACGGAAACACCGGCACCGGCGAAGGCTGAAGAAGTTCCGGTGAAGGCCGAAGAAGCGCTGGTGAAACCGGAACCGGAAGATTTCCGGCCGATCCTGTCGCCTGCTGTCCGTCGACTGGTCGCCGAAAAAAATGTCGATATATCCGGCATCAAAGGCACCGGTCCGGGAAACAGGATTACCAAAGGGGATGTGCTTCTTTATCTGGAACAGAACCCCCCGGCTGTATCGCCCCCATCAAAGGCGCCTCCAAAGATAAAGGATGCTGCTCCGCTTGCGCCTGAATCCTTGGCCAAACCGATTCCGTCAAAGATGGAAGACGTTACCCGAAAGCCCATGAGCCCGATTCGCCGGACGATTGCATCACGCCTTCTTCAAGCCAAGCACTCTACCGCCATGCTTACGACCTTTAACGAGATCGATATGACCCATACCATGGCCATTCGTACACAGTTCAAGGAGGCCTTTAAAGAAAAACACGGAGTTTCTTTGGGGTTTATGTCTTTCTTTATCAAGGCCAGCGTCGAAGCGCTGAAAGAATTTCCGGAGATTAATGCATTTGTTGACGGCAATGATATTGTTTACCACAATTATTACCATGTCGGCATTGCCATCGGTACCGCCAAAGGCCTGGTGGTGCCGGTTATTCGAAATGCGGACATGCTGAGTTTTGCCGAATTGGAACAGGCCATCGTTGATTTTGTGGATAAAATTAAAAACAACCGCCTTGAGCTGGCCGACCTCGAGGGCGGCACATTTACCATTACAAACGGCGGCGTGTTCGGTTCTCTGCTCAGTACGCCCATTTTAAATACACCCCAAAGCGGCATCTTGGGGATGCACAAAATTGAAAAGCGGCCCGTGGTTGTGGAGGATAAAATAAACATCCGGCCCATGATGTATGTGGCGTTGAGCTACGATCACCGCATCGTGGACGGCAGGGAAGCGGTCACATGTCTGGTGAGGATCAAAGAGTGTATTGAAAATCCCGAAAGGATCATGATGGAGATATAAAAATGGCGAAAAAAGAGATCTACGACCTTATTATTATCGGGAGCGGTCCGGGAGGGTATGTGGCAGCGGTTCGGGCGGCCCAGTTGGGACTGAAAACCGCCTGCATTGAAAAGGAGACCCGTCTGGGCGGCGTTTGTCTGAATGTGGGCTGTATTCCGAGCAAAGCCCTGCTCGATTCCAGTGAATACTATCACCTGGCCAAGGATCACCTTGCCGAACACGGCATAAAAACCGGAAAATTGACCCTCGACCTTTCCGCCATGATGGCCCGTAAAGAACAGGTCGTTGAAGAATTGACCGGAAACGTTCGCAAACTTCTGGAAGGGAATAACATAGAAATTTTCAAAGGGACCGCCCGCCTTGCCGGGGAGGATCGCGTTGAGGTTCGACAAGATACCGGTTCTGGCCGGAAAAAAACCGCTCAAATCCTCCAGGCGAAATCGATTATCCTGGCCACCGGAAGCACGCCGGTCCAGGTTCCGGGTCTTGAATTTGACGGGAAACGGATCGTTACTTCCACCGAGGCACTTGAGTTTAAAACGGTTCCCAAACATCTGGGGATTGTGGGAGGTGGTTATATCGGTCTTGAACTGGGATCGGTATGGCTGCGTCTCGGGGCAAAAGTGACCGTGGTTGAAATGCTGTCTCAAATCGCAACAACCATGGATGGACAGGTGGGCCGGACTCTCGACCGGATACTCAGAAAACAGGGGCTTGACATTCGTCTCAACACCCGGGTATCCGGCGCAAAAATTCAAAAAAACAATGTTCGGGTGACCCTGGAAAATAAAGACAAAAAAGAGACCCTGTCCTGTGATCGGCTGCTGGTTTCCGTTGGAAGACGACCTTTGACACAAAATCTCGGACTGGAAGACGTTGGTGTTAAGACAGACGCTAAAACCGGACATGTTCTGGTGGACGAATCTTATCGAACCAACATTCCCAGCGTCTATGCCATCGGAGATCTCATTCCGGGTCCCATGCTGGCTCACAAAGCGTCGGCCGAGGGTATCGCTGCGGTGGAATGCATTGCCGGGCTCCCCGGTGAAGTGAATTACGATGCCATCCCCGCGGTGGTGTACACCTGGCCGGAGGTGGCCAGTGTCGGGCTGACTGAAGAACAGGTTAAAGAGAGAAATATTCCCTACTGTGTGGGTACGTATCCTTTCTCCGGTGCCGGTCGCGCCCGGTGTATGGGGGAGAAGGACGGTTTTGTCAAGCTCATCGCCCATTCCAAAACCGACCGAATTTTAGGTGTGCACATCATTGGGCCGCGAGCGGCCGATATGATTGCCGAATGTGTTCTGGCCATTGAATTCGGGGCGAGTTCCGAAGACATCGCCCGGACCGTTCACGGCCATCCGACCTTTGCCGAGGCGCTTCAGGAAGCGGCCATGGCAGTACGGAAATGTTCGATTTATGCTTCCTGAAGAAATAAAGAAAAACATTTCCGCTTCAGGTATAATTAAATTTTTCGCTGAAAGAACTCGTGGATAAGGGCTCGTAATGAAAGAACCTGCCCGGGCTATTAATAAAGGCCTCTGCTTTAACAGAAGGTTCTATCCATAAAGTTAGATCGCCGATGGTTCTTTCAAAACGATCCCTATTCCACTCAAACAGCTTCCAGCCAAAAATTTAATCATACCTGAAGCTCCTTTGAAATCGATTTGTTTCAAAGGACTAAACTATTACAGTTTTTTAATAAAAAATTCGTCGACCAATAGGACAAATCGATTTCTGAAACATGCACTGAAAATTTTGTGTAAGGATTTGCGTGAAACCTCGACAAACCTGCAAAGTATGTCAAAAATAACCTTGGATGTATCATCAACAAAATCTATAAGACTTTTGATAAAAGGAGCTTGTTATGGCCGATTATGAATATGATATCGGGGTGATCGGCGGCGGAGCAGCGGGTCTGACCGTAACATCCGGGTCCGCGCAGCTTGGCGCCAAGACCATTCTCATTGAAAAGGAAAAAGAACTCGGCGGCGACTGCCTCCATTTTGGCTGTGTTCCCAGTAAAACGCTCATCAAGACCGCCCATGTTTACCATATGATGAAGACCGCCGAAAAATACGGACTTCCTTATGTCGACGTTCCTTCGGTCGATTTTAAAACAATATCCAATAGAATCAAATCCGTAATCGGTGTTATTCAGAAGCACGATTCCGAAGAAAGATTCTGCAATCTCGGTGCAAAAGTAGAGTTTGGAGAACCTGTATTTACGGATGAACATTCCGTTCGTTTAAACGGAAAAACGATTTCAGCCAAAAGCTGGGTGATTGCCACCGGCTCTTCGCCGTTTGTTCCCCCCATAGAGGGACTGGATACCATCGATTATATTACCAACAAAGAAATCTTTTACCTGGATCGTTTACCGAAATCGATGATTATTTTTGGCGGCGGTCCTATCGGGAGCGAGATGGGGCAGGCATTCAACCGTATTGGGACCAAGGTTTATATCGTGGATCGTAGCGATCAGATTTTAGGAAAAGAAGATAAAGATATGGCCGATACGGTCAAACAGGTGATGGAATCTGAAGGGGTGGTATTCCATTTAAATTCTTCCATTGAAGCCGTAAAGAATCTCGGCGATGAAAAAGAAGTGACCCTCAAGGATATAGAAGGAAAAACCGTTCGTCTTAATGCAGAGACGATTCTGGTTGCGGTGGGAAGAACACCCAACATCCATGGGCTGGGCCTGGAAGGTATCGGTATCAAGGTTAACCGAACCGGCATCGAAGTCGATAAGCGGTTGAGAACGAACCACAAGCATATTTATGCTGCCGGAGATGTGAACGGCGGTTTTCTGTTTACACATGCAGCCGGATACGAGGGGGGAATTGTTGTCAGCAATGCCATTTTTCGTCTTCCCCGCAAAACAGATTACACCTATTTACCCTGGTGCACCTATACCGATCCTGAATTGTCGAGTATCGGAATGAACGAAAGATCCGCCAAGGCTGCCGGGATTGACTATTCCATCTGGGTCGAAGCGTTCAAGGACAATGACCGGAGCCTTGCCGAAGACGAAAAGATCGGGAAGATCAAAATGCTTCTGGATGAAAAAGAAAAACCCATCGGAGTTCAGATCGTCGGCCCGCATGCCGGGGATCTGGTCAGTGAATGGGTGGCGGTTTTAAACGGAAAAGTAAAACTTTCCACTTTGGCGGCAGCCGTACATCCCTATCCGACCATCGGAGAAATCAACAAGAAGATTGCCGGAACATTTTTTACACCCAAAATTTTTTCAGATAGGATTAAAAAAGGACTCAAATTCTTTTTCAATCTCAAAGGGCGTGCATGCGGCCCTGAAACCTGTGAAGAATAAAAATAAAGGAAGAAACAAACATGGAGACATACTACAAACCCGAAGATCTACTGAAGTTTGAGGAAATTGGAAAAAATTCGCCGGACCTGGCAAAAAAGTTTTTCGATTACTACGGCGCTGTATTTGCAGAAGGAGAACTCACGGAAAGGGAAAAATGCCTGATTGCCCTGGCCGTGGCACATACCGTACAGTGTCCTTACTGTATCGATGCGTATACACAGGCATGCCTCGAAAAGGGTTCCAATCTTGAAGAGATGACCGAGGCCGTTCATGTTGCGGCGGTCATACGGGGCGGCTCATCGCTGGTGCACGGCGTTCAGATGCGAAATATTGCCGAAAAAATATCCATGTAAATCCCAGAGACCTTTAAGGGGAAAAAATGCCGAAAGACCAGACATCAGATAAAGACACAAAAGGACACCCCAAAGAACCTGGCGGTATTGTACCTTTTAGTCTTACCCTGTCTCGTCATGACCTGAAACTGGATCGGAAGACAACCCGGACATTGCAGGTTAACCTGGGATTTCTTTGTAACCAGACCTGCAGACATTGTCATCTCAATGCAGGCCCTGATCGTAAAGAAAACATGGATTTGAAAATCATCCAGGAGGTTATATCATATGCCCAAAGGGGCGGATTTGAAATCATCGATATCACCGGCGGCGCACCTGAACTGAACCCCCATATCAAAACACTGATTGAAGGTGTCTCTGATGTTGTTCCCCGGATGATGCTTCGTTCGAATCTTTCGGTGTTAAATGATGGGAAAAGAGACCATCTTATGAAATTTTTGAGCGAAAAACGCGTGCTCATTGTGGCCTCTTTTCCTTCTTTGAATGTCCTCCAGGCGGATTCACAAAGGGGCGACGGTATATTTCAAATTAGTATCGACGCACTGAAAAAACTGAACTGTTTGGGATACGGGCACGAAGGCACCGGTCTTGAGCTGAACCTGGTATCCAATCCCACCGGCGCATTTCTTCCGCCGGATCAGGCACAAACAGAAAAGAGATTCCGCCAGGTGCTGAAAAGAAAATGGGGAATTGTGTTTCAACAATCTTTATAATTTTGCCAATGTTCCTCTGGGCAGGTTTCGCCAATGGCTGATCAAAACAGACAATCTGGATAGTTATGTGAAGAAACTTTATTCAAGCTTCAATGCCTGCGCGGTGGACGGTTTGATGTGCCGGTCGCTGGTCTCAATTTCCTGGGACGGCTATCTTTATGATTGTGATTTTAATCTTGCCAGGGGACTTTTTATGGGCGGGCTTAAAATCCATGTGTCCGAGATGCCGGGACCTCCGGAACCCGGCAGTCATATTGCGACGGCTGACCACTGCTATACCTGCACCGCCGGGTCGGGATTTACGTGAGGGGGGTCTATTGACACCTGAGGTTCAGGATAAAACACTATCCATTTTAAAAATTAATCATACCTGAAGCTCATTTGGACATGGTTTTTTTAAGGAACTAAAGTGAAAATTAACATGCATTCAACAAAAGGGTATTGGAGAAAAGGACAGTCATGGACAAAAAAGAGTTTATCAAGCAGATAGAAGTTAATGGGAGAAATTACAGTATCGCGGATATCACGTTGCTGGAGAAAAAAGGAATCGCCGATATCAAACGACTTCCGTTTTCCATCAAAATACTGGTTGAGAATCTGTTAAGAAAATTCGACGGTCGGACGGTGACGAAACAAGATATCATAAATATCGCGCAATGGAAAAAATCATATGACGAACCTGTGGAAATACCGTTTCATCCGTCCCGTGTACTGATGCAGGACTTTACCGGCGTTCCGGCAGTGGTCGATCTGGCTGCCATGCGGGATGCGGTCAAAGATCTTGGCGGAGATCCCATGAAGATCAATCCCCTGGTTCCGGTAGATCTGATTGTTGATCACTCCGTGCAGGTGGACCACTACGGCACAAAAGATTCTCTGGAAAAGAATGTCGCCAAAGAATACGAGCGGAACGGGGAAAGATATGCACTCTTAAAATGGGCTCAAAAAAGCTTTGATAATTTCAGGGTCGTTCCGCCGAATTCCGGGATATGCCACCAGGTGAACCTTGAGTATATCGGCCATGTGGTGATGGCCCAAAAACAAAACGGCGGGTGGGCAGCGTATCCCGATACGTTGGTCGGCACCGATTCACATACCACCATGATTGACGGCATCGGTGTGGTGGGATGGGGGGTTGGCGGCATCGAAGCAGAAGCCGTCATGCTGGGACAGCCCTATTACATGTCGATCCCCCAGGTCGTGGGTGTCCGGCTGGTGGGCGAACTCGAGAAAGGGGTCACGGCCACCGACCTCGTACTGGTCATCACCGAACTTCTCAGAAAACACAAGGTGGTTGAAAAGTTTGTCGAATATTTCGGCCCGGGGATGAAAAAGCTCACTATTCCTGGCAGGGCCACCATTGCAAACATGACCCCTGAATACGGTGCCACCATGGGTTTTTTCCCGGTGGACGAGAAAACCGTTGAATATCTTAAACTCACGAATCGAGAAGATCGAGCCGTTCTTACGGACACATACACCCGCACCCAGGGTCTTTTTTACACCGGCGATGAAACGCCGGAATACTCTGAAGTGATCGAAGCTGGATCTTTCTACGGTAAAGGCTTCGCTGGCCGGTCCGGCCAGACCCCAGGACCGAATCGAGTTACAGGATTTAAAAGGTAAATTTGCCGAGGTTCTGGGATGTGAATATGACCGAAATGCGGAAATAAGCGCCATGTCCACATTTCACGATGAATCGGGCTGCCAGACCGCCAGGCCGTCGTCCTGCAAACCCATTGACGCTAAAAAGTGTGCGGTGAATATCAACGGAAAAGAAGCAACCATCGGCAACGGGAGCATTGTGATCGCCGCCATCACATCCTGCACGAACACCTCGAACCCTTCTGTCCTGATCGGTGCAGGGCTTCTGGCCCAAAATGCCGTGAATAAGGGATTGAAGGTTCCGGATTATGTGAAGACGTCCCTGGCGCCGGGATCCAAAGTGGTCGTTCGATATCTGGAAGCCGCCGGCCTGACCCCTTACCTGGAGACGCTGGGCTTTCATCTGGCGGCCTTTGGATGTACCACCTGTATCGGAAACAGCGGTCCCTTGCATCCGGAAATTGAAAGGGCCATCGCTGAAAACGAACTGACCGTGGCTTCGGTTCTGTCGGGAAACCGAAATTTCGAGGCCAGAATCCACCAGAGTATCAAAGCCAATTATCTGGCATCCCCCCTGCTGGTGGTGGCATTTGCCATTGCCGGAAGGATCGATATCGATTTGATCATGGAGCCCCTGGGGTTCGATGGAGACGGAGAGCCGGTCTATCTGAAGGATATCTGGCCTGGTGATGATGAAATTGACCGTCTGGTCAAAAAACACGTTAAAAAAGAGTTCTTCAAAGAGGAATACGGTAAGATCTTTGACGGAGATCGATTCTGGCATTCTTTGAGTGTCGCGGAAAGTACAACGTTCGAGTGGGATCCGAAGTCCACCTACATTAAAAAACCGCCTTTTTTTGAAAATTTCAGTCTGGATCAGCTCAAAACTTCGGATGTGGCGGATGCCGGCGTGCTGTTACTGTTAGGAGATTCGGTGACCACAGACCATATTTCTCCCGCGGGCGCCATACCCGCCGAGTATCCTGCCGGAAAGTATCTTATCAGTGAAAATGTCGTTCCCGAATCATTTAACTCGTATGGTTCGCGAAGGGGGAATCACGAGGTCATGATGCGGGGAACGTTTGGTAATATCCGGATTAAAAACAAACTGGTATCCCCTAAGGAGGGAAGTTTTACACTCAAGTTCCCGGACAAAACGGAAATGTTTATCTACGATGCGGCCATGGAATACATTCAGGAATCAAAACCTTTGGTGGTTTTGGGCGGCAAGGAATACGGCACCGGCTCTTCCAGGGACTGGGCTGCCAAGGGAACGGCTCTTCTGGGAGTCAAAGCGGTGATTGCAGCATCGTTTGAAAGGATACACCGGAGCAACCTGGTCGGGATGGGCGTGCTGCCTTTGGTGTTTAAAGAAAATGAGAATCTGGAAACCCTGGGTCTGACAGGCTCGGAGACTTTCTTCATTGAAGGCATCGCAGATATTCACCCGAGAAAGGAACTGTCCGTAAAAGCGGTTAAAGCGGACGGAAAAGAAATTTCTTTTGAGGTTATCGCCCGACTCGATACGGAAATAGACGTCGACTACTTTATCAATGGCGGTATTCTTCAGTATGTGTTGCGAAAAATTTTTGCCGAACAATAATACCATCATTTCAGCCTTTGATTTCGTTCAAATTTAAAAACAGATTGAAAAGGAGAACGCAATGGAAGAAAATACCACGCTGGATATATTAAAGCAGGCGATTTTGCTGGAACGAAGGGGCAAAGCATTTTATGAAAACATTGCCGAAAAGGCCAAAAACAAGGCGGTTCAAGAAGTTTTTGACATGCTGGCCAAGGAAGAACAAAAACACATCCAAACGCTGTCCGAGCAGTTCAAGGCATATCGTAAAGACAAAAAATTCATCTCCGGCGATCTTTATGAAAAAGACACTGGCAACGTTGCATCCAAGGTTTTGACACGAGAAATCAAGGAGAAAATCTCGGCGGCCGGGTTTGAAGCTGCTGCGATCTCCGCGGGTATCGCCATGGAGGAACGCGCGGTAAAACTCTATTCCGAAAGCGCCAAAAATGCTTCCGATCCAGAAGCCAAAGCCTTATACGAATGGCTTGCAACCTGGGAGCGCGATCATTTGAACATGCTGATGGATATCGACAAAGCGTTAATGGAAAAAATCTGGTTTGATAATAAATTCTGGCCTTTTTGATTTACCCTATTATGGTTTGGTTATAAAAAAATAAGATCAATGATTCAGCCGCTGACGATTTTAAAAACCGTGAACCTAATTTTTTTATACCCAGCCGTTGCTTGACAATGCGTTTTTCGTAATTAAACATAAAATATGGCAACTTTATTAATGGAATAAGTTAATAAACAAACAATATTCTAAAATGGGAGGGACATTATTATGGCTTATACCTGTAAAAATTGTGGTGCGGTGGCGGATGCGCCCGGGCATCTGTGCAACCCCTGTGGCGAGGCGGAAAATTGTAGTTTTTGCGGATCTCACAAGGCAGAACACTCGCATATGTGCAAGGATAAATTGTCCGCATGAAATAGTATGTGGCGGGTGTGGCCGTGTGGCCATGGAAGAGAACCATCTCTGCAAACCTACACCCATCGGATAGTCGATTATTAAAGATAAAAAATGCGGCAGAATGTTACGTTAAGCATTCTGCCGCAAGAATTTCCTGTTATAAACCACCCTAAAAAATCTTATCGGTGATGAAATTTTTCGTTAATTATTAGAACAAAAAGATGGACAATCTCGGGATGAAAATCTCTACGCTTTAAAACAAAAAGACTATCATAAAGTGCTTGAAAAATATTGCGATAAAATCGTTCCCCTGATTTGAATCCCTTTCAGCCGTTGAATGAACTTTTTGGATAGTTCCGATGAAATCCTGTGTTCAAAAACATCCCCTTCCGGGGTTATCCCTCTTATTTTGCCATCTTTTAAAAACATCTGAAGAAGCTTTACTCCGGTTTCCATCCGGTCTTCCAGATTCCAAATCAGGCGATTATTCATTGAAACGTCGGGAATGTTAACACCCTTGTCGTTTAGAAGTTTTATAAAATTAAGGATTCTTCCCAACCTGAGAAGGGTAACCGATTCTATCCTGGTGGTGGTGTGTGATAAAGGAAAAGCACTGGAGCGCATGAGAGAAAATGTATCGGGAAGTATATTAAGTTGCGAACACAATTCAAAATCCTTGCTTCCGGGAGCCGGGTAGAAAACGGATACGCCGGAAAGCACTCTTCTTTGGGCGAGAAAAATCAGGTCTGACAGGGAATCCTCTGCGTTTTGGAATGGAGCCCCGACAATCACATACCCCACGGCGTTAAGACCGTATTTTTCTGCAAGATCAAGCACGTTGTCAAAAGCTTCCCGAACATCAGGTCTGTTGAACCGTCTGAGCTGTACCTCGGATATCGAGCCCAATGATAAGTTCAGGGTCTTGAAACCGGCTGCTTGCATGGCACACACCAATGCTTCATCCAGGGAGGTTGGAAGAAGTCCGTTCATGGCTCTGAGTTCCAGCCCGAACCCGTGGAAACGGTGTTTTATTTCATCCAGAAGGTTAAGGAACCATTTTTTGTCAAGAGAAAGATTTTCATCTTCAAATTCGATAAACCCGGCGTTAAATCGGGTTACGGCCATTTCGATTTCTTTAACTACGGATGTTACGCTTCTTCGACGGTAGGTCACATGGGACGATGCACCCACGGCACAGTATGTGCATTTCATGGGGCACCCCCGGCTGGCGGTGATCACGGCACTTCCTTTGGCGCCCCGTTTGTAAAAATGTTGCTTTATCAGATGGGTTGCAGGCAAAGGAAAATGATCCGGGACAATCATTGCGGCAGAGTCATTGAGTTGAAGGGTTCCGTCGTCTTTGCGAAAAACAATCCCGGGTATTGAAGCATAATCGGCTCCTGTTTTGAGTGCCCTGGCAAGTCGCGGCATGGATACTTCGCCTTCTCCCCTTAAAACAAAATCAACCGCTTTATTCTCCATAACACTGATGGGCATGGAGCTGGGATGGTGACCGCCCAGTACGATTTGGCATTCAGGATGAAATTTCTTGACGGACGCTGCAACGCTTAAAGCATCTTCAACGTAAGGCGTAAACAGGGCGGAAATTCCAACCAGAAACGCCCCGGAATTCTTGGCAATTTTACCGATGTATTCGAAACTGTATCCAAAATGTCGATAATGATGAAACAGCCCAAAAGGAGATCGATCCGGTTTTGGGTAATATTCTCGGAGATAATTCATTTCCTGCGGAAGGTCGATAATTCGGGATTTGGAAGTGGCAAGCCCGTCAAAGATTTCCACCGAGAACCCCTCTTCAAGAAGAACTGCAGCAATACATGCAAGCCCGTAAGGAATCGTTCTTTTTGATGTAAGATAAAAATCTCTCACTGGCGGCTGTATGAGAAGAATATCCGTCATTGTGCTTACCCGGAAATTTTCGGCTACTATGGACGCCGTGCTTATAAAAACTCAAGTTTGACGGCTTCGTAAAAAGTCCAAATTTTGCGTTGCGCAGCATTCCACGTCCTGTTAAATTCTTGCTACGTGAGACGGCAGAGCCGATTTAACAGGGAAAGTCACTCTAAAAGGCGAGATGAACCTTGACATCGTCCGGATCCACGCTCTGATGGGAAATGGATGTGGTTTTTGAATCCCCTCCGGGTCTGCAATTCTTCTCTCGCGAATGCCGGTCCGCTGAACAATCCAATCATCTGTTGTGTCCAGGCCCATTTTCTGTAAATCAAAATTCGTCAAGATGGTTGGAGGTAAATAAGAGCCGGTTCCAATAATTCTAACAGTATCCATATGTCATTCAATTGAGTCTGGGATGAGGTTGCACTTAACTCTTACCTAAATTGAGCGTTATAAATAGTGACAGATCAATAAAAAATCTTATTGCCTTGCTGACGGTTAGAATGCATAATATTTAAGCATACCCAAAGGACGTATCTCAATCTGCGATGAATTCGTTTAGAGGTTCACAAGCGCCAAAAGGTCTTTTTCCTTTTTCATCGCCATTGTTTCCATTTCTCTGACCTGTGCTGAAAGTTTTGAAACGTATGATGTGTCTGTTATGGATTTTAAATTTATTTTTACGTTGTACAGTGCGCCCAAGATGGCTGTTCTGGCCATCATGACGGCCACCAGTCCGTCGGTAACGGCATTGGGGTTGCCTTTTTTCAGCACGATTTCCGCAAGTGACATGACCTCCAGTGTTTCAGACGCAACCCGCAGGGGGACTTCGGCAGCGTGTTTCAATGCCGCCTGAATGGCCCTGGTCCTGGTTTTTGCTTGGGCTTCATTATTCTTTGGCATCTTAAAGGATGAAATCACCTGGTTATATGCCTTAGAATCCCGATCAATACATCCGGATAATTTTTCCCGGAATGCGGCAGCTTTTCCGGAGATCTCTTTCATTTCTGTTTGGGTTGCTTCAAATCCCTTTCCGCCGCCGGTGAGATTGGCAACCATTTCCACGAGACCGGCCGCAGAGGCCGCTGCCAGGGCTGAAATACTGCCACCACCCGGGACCGGATCACTCGAGGCGGTTCTGTCTAAAAACGCATTTAATTTCATTTCAGTCAACATTATATTTCCCCTAAAACGTTTCGAAAATTCTACAATCTGCAACTTTATGAAAAAATAGAACATTTTTCGATGCTTGAACGCTTGCCTCAAAATGGAATATTGGAATATTGGAATACTGGAAGGTTGGTTTTTATAAGGATATTACCCATTATTCCATTTTTCCAGCATTCCATCATTCCAATTGTGAGCGAAGCGAACTAACTTGTATCCAATGTATCTAATACGAGTTTTTCGATCATTGCTTCGTCGGGAATAAACGGGAGCGTGATGTGATTCCGTTCCGGGTCATCCAGGTTGAAAGCGATGCTGGTTTCAATGGCGTTTTGATTTCTGGCCCAGGCCCTTCGGGCGACACCACCCATGACATCCCATGTTATGGCCCGGCGGATAATATTATCCACATGGTCACTCCCATCCAGGACCAGACCAAAACCGCCGTTAATGGCTTTTCCGATGCCCACACCACCACCGTTGTGCAGTGAAACCATACTCATACCCCTTGAGGCATTTCCTGCAAAGCACTGGATTGCCATCTCTGCCATAACATTGCTGCCGTCCTTGATATTGGCCGTTTCCCTGAAAGGCGAATCTGTTCCGCCTGTGTCGTGATGATCCCGGCCCAGTATAACAGGGCCGATTTCACCTTTACGGACCATGTCATTAAATTTCAGGGCAATCTTCATCCTGCCCGGGGCATCCTGGTAAAGGATTCTGGCCTGGGTTCCAACCACAAGGCGGTTTTTCTTTGCATCCCGGATCCATATATAATTGTCTTTGTCCTGAAAGCGTCGCTCTGGATCGATGCAAGACATGGCGGCCTGATCGGTCTTTTCGAGGTCTTCGGGCTTTTTGGTGAGGCAAACCCATCGAAATGGGCCGTAACCATAGTCGAACATCATGGGCCCCATGATATCTTCCACGTAGGATGGCAGGATAAATCCTTCCATGGCGTCCTTGCCGTTCTTGCAGATTTCCGTGACACCCGCATCAAAGACAGCTTTTAAAAAGCTGTTACCGTAATCAAAAAAGTAGGTGCCGCGGTTGACCAAGGTCTTAATGAGTTCGTAATGACGCCTCAGAGAAATGTCCACCATCTTTTTGAATCCGTTGTGATCGGTCTTTAGCATTTCAGTGCGTTGTTCGAATTTCAGGCCTTGAGGACAATAGCCGCCGTCATATGCTACATGGCAGGACGTTTGGTCAGAAAGGAGATCTATGGGAATATTGTTTTTTACCGCATATTCGAGCAGGTCGACGATATTACCGCAAAAAGCGATGGCGATGCTGCTTTTTTTCTCTTGGTATTCCTTTGCCAAAAGGAAGGCTTTGGCCGGTGTATCAACGATTTTGGTTATCCAGCCTTGATCGTGTCGGGTCCGGATTCGAGAGTCGTCAACCTCAGCAATAATCCCTACCCCCCGGGCTATTTCCACGGACTTTCCCTGGGCGCCGCTCATGCCCCCTAGACCGGAAGACACAAACAGGTGTCCGGAAAGATCGCTCTCGGCAGACGTCCCAAATTTTTTACGAGCGGCGTTCAGGATGGTACTGTAAGTCCCATGAACGATCCCCTGTGGACCAATGTACATCCATCCACCGGCGGTCATCTGGCCGTAGTTGGCCACTCCCAGTGCAGCTGCCCTGTGCCAGTTTTCCTGGTCGTCAAACATTCCCACCATGAGGCCGTTGGTTATAATAACTCGCGGGGCATCGGGACTGGATGCAAAAAGACCCAGCGGGTGACCGGACGAAACCACCAGTGTCTGCTCCCGGGTGAGTTCTTCCAGATAGCGCTTGATCAATAGATACTGCATCCAGTTCTGACAAACCTGACCGGTTTCGCCATAGGTGACCAGTTCGTAAGGGTAGAGCGCAATATCAAAGTCCAGGTTGTTGTCTACCATCACCTGTAAGGCGCGGCCTTCAAGACATTGTCCCTTGTATATATCAATGGGAAGACCGGTGATCCTGCCGGGAGGTCTGAAGCGGTAACCATAAATTCTGCCGCGTGTCAGTAATTCGTCGAGAAATTCGGGGGCCAACATATCGTGCCAGTGCTCAGGGATATATCTGAGGGCATTTTTTAGGGCCAGGACTGTCTCACTTTTTGAAAGCGAAAAATGTCTCTTGGGAGCCCTGCGAATGTCATCGACAAATTCCGGCATGTCGGGCAGTTCATCCAATATGCTTTCAAGCTTTATGGTCATTGCATTCGATGCATCGATATTATGGACCATTTTCATACCTCTTTTAGGAAAAGGGTGGGTAAATTTTATGGATTACTGCACCAATGCTTTATATACCACAATTTTCGATCCAGAGACAGGGCAACCTTGGATTATCACGAAGCTTTTGAGCAAATAAATATAAACGAACCAGATCCAAACGTCCATCCGGGTTAATTCTTGACATACAGCCTGAACATTTGTAATTGTTTCACAACATGATTTTGCCTTTAATAAATTAAAACAACCCGACCCCTGAAATACTTAAGAAAAGAGAAGAAAATGGAACTTGATCAAATAATGGAAGCATATGGTTTCAAGATATCATCGAGCTGCAGTGGTTTCGAGTGGTATGTCAAAGAAGTCGAGTATAAAGGAAATGACGCCTTTGTCACCATCACCGCCGATGATGAACTTCATTTGCCTGAATCCGTGGACGAACCGGTTGTTGTGAATATCACAGACCACAATTCCGGCAATGAACTTGAAACGCCTCAGCGTTTTGAGTCTCTAAAATCTTATCTGGATACGCTTAATCCTCCATCCTGAATTTTTCATAGACAATCTTGAATCGATTCAACAAATATAAACTCACCGCCCGCCCAATTGGTTACACCATTATTTCGTCAGCATGTTTTTTTGCCTAAATCCTCATTTGACGGGCTTTTACCTATTGACTTTATAATTTTGTTGCTGTAACCCGTAAAAATTAGGGGTGATAATGCATGAATGAACCATTAAGAAAAGGAGGGAACAGATGACAAAAGCAGAATTGATCGAAGTTATGTCAACGGATGCAAAAATTTCTAAAGTTGCAGCTGGCGCCGCCCTGGAATCTTTTATGGAAAATGTTACAAAAGCGCTGAAGAAAAAAGACGGCAAGGTTACATTGGTGGGGTTTGGTACTTTTGCAAAAGTTCGAAGAAAAGCTCGGAAAGGGCGTAATCCTCAGACAGGGGAACCCATGAAGATCAAGGCAAGAAATGCTGTAACTTTCAAGGCTGGAAAAAAACTCAAAGACGCGGTTTAAGGCCATCTCTAATCATTGACAAAAGGCGGTTTGATCGGCTTTACCATAAGTTGATTGGCCGCTTTTTCTTTTTGATCAATGGTGCCGGTCCTGCCCCTATTCTCCTTGACAAGGAACGTGATTCTAATTAAAATTCTTCAACATTTAGGTTAAACTAAAAAAAACAGCCTTTTCGGTTAACCATTAAACAGGTGATTGGAAACTTTTGAATGAACAATGTATCAACAATTGAATATCATGGCGGACCGCCTGTCCAACTGATCGTCAATGAAGAGCGGGCCACCACACTCAAGGAGATTTCCCTGAACCTGCCGGACATTACCTTGAATGACCGGCAACTTTGTGATCTCGAACTCTTGGCAACAGGGGCCTTTTCTCCCCTTGACGGCTTTATGACCCGATCTGACTATGAGTCTGTGCTTGACCGCATGCGATTGCAAAACAACGTTCTTTGGCCCATACCGATATGCCTTGGCATTTCCGACACCAAGGCACGAACTCTGGAAGTCGGCCAATCGGTGACGTTAAGAGATCACGAAGGATTCTTACTGGCCATCATGCATATTGAGGATATGTGGCCGGTGGATCGGGAAAAAGAAGCATCGCTGGTATATGGTACCACCGACATAACGCATCAGGGTGTCAAGTATCTATTGAGTGCTGAGGGTGATTATTACATCGGGGGTAAACTCGAGGTTTTAAGCGTTCCCCTTCACTTTGACTTCAAACAACTTCGTATGACACCGCAGGAAATCCGGCGTGTGTATCAAAAACTAAAATGGAAGAGGATTTTGGGATTTCAGACACGAAACCCCATCCAGCGTCTTCAGTTTGAAATGACGGTAAAAGCCATGCGGCAGGCCAAGGCCAATCTGCTCCTTCTACCGGTTACCGGCATGACAAAACCCGGTGATTTTGACCATTACACGAGAGTCCGGTGTTATAGGGCTGTGGCCCGACATTATCCTCCGGATTCTTTTGTACTGAACCTGCTGCCTCTTTCCATGCGTTTGGCCGGCCCCAGAGAGGCGCTTTTGCATACCATCATTGCTAAAAATTATGGTTGTACTCATTTTGTTGTCGGACGAGACCATGCCAGTCCGGGAACAGATGCGGCCGGGAAGCCATTTTACGAGAGTCATGCAGCCCAAGAATTGACTGAGGAATACAGCGGAGATATCGGTGTGACCATTATTCCTTTTGAAGAACTCGTCTATTTGCCTTTTGAAGATGAGTATCGTTCTTCAGATCAGATACCCGAGGGAGAGCAGTATATTTCTTTTTCAAGCTCTGATATTCGTGAACGAATCAGAACAGGACGTAGAATACCGGAGTGGGCAACGATTACAGAAGTTGTGGCTGAACTGAAAAAAGCATATCCATCCCCGGATAAACAGGGCTTTACAATATTTTTCACAGGCCTTTCAGGTGCGGGAAAATCGACCATTGCCAAAGTGCTCTATGCGCGCTTTCTGGAAATGGGCGATCGGCCGGTCACTTTGTTAGACGGCGATATTGTACGTCGAAATCTGTCGAGCCAGCTTAGTTTTTCCAAAGAGGACAGAGATATCAATGTTCGGCGCATCGGTTTTGTGGCCGGTGAGATCACCAAAAATCGCGGCATCGCCATTTGCGCACCCATTGCACCTTACAATGGCACCAGATCGGAAATCAGGAACGCCATCGAAAGCTATGGCGGATTTATCGAGGTGCATGTGTCCACCCCGATAAATGTTTGTGAAAAAAGAGATCGAAAGGGGATGTATGCCAAGGCCCGGGCCGGGTTGATCAAAGGATTTACCGGGGTTGATGATCCCTACGAGATTCCTGAATCACCGGAGGTGAGAATCGACACTGCCGATCTTACACCCGATGAAGCCGCCCAGGAGATTTTGTTGTTTTTGGGACAGAAAGGATACATTTGAAAATTAAATGGTAAATAGTAAACAGTCAATTGCGTGTAGTGGTGAGTGAATCGTGAAAGACAATCAAAATTAGAGGTGCAATGAGAGATAAATCATACCAATTAAAGGACCACCTGCTAACCGCATTATTGGCTTCAAAAGAGGCCGGTCTGGCCATTCTAGAGGTATATAAACAGGATTTTGATGTTTCGTACAAAGAGGACCAGTCACCACTAACCCTTGCGGACCAGCGCTCCCACAACATCATTGTTGATCATTTGACCGATCCGGGCGGGAAAAGTCTTCCGATTCTGAGCGAAGAAGGAAAAGGCATCCCCTTTGAAGAAAGGCGCGCATGGGAGTATTTCTGGCTGATCGATCCCTTGGACGGCACCAAGGAATTTATTAAGAGAAATGGAGAATTTACTGTAAATATCGCTTTGATATATCAACATCGGCCGGTTCTCGGGGTAATTTTTGCCCCGGTGAATAACGTTTTCTATTTTGCATCTGAAGGTTTTGGCTCTTACAGACTAAAAAACGATAATGCCTTTGAGTTTTTAGGGGGCAAGGCTTCTGAAATTGAAAGGGACAGCGTGTTAAAGGAAATTTTAAAGCAATCCGATAAATTGCCGTATTATGATACGACCATTAGATACTCACGACTCACGGTTGGTCATCGTGGGCAGTCGTTCTCACCCTTCTAAGGAGTTTGAAGCTTTTGTGAAAACCATGAGGAAGCAGCATGCGAAGGTAGAAGTTATTTCGTCCGGCAGTTCTTTAAAGCTGTGCCTGGTGGCCGAAGGCAGGGCAGATATATATCCCAGACTGGGACCGACTATGGAGTGGGATACTGCTGCCGGTCAAGCCATTGTAGAACAAGCAAATGGCAGTGTATTGAATTATGAGACGGGTGAACCGCTGCAATACAACAAAAAAAACCTTTTAAATTCTTGGTTTATTGTCAAAACTCAACGGAATTCGTGATTTCCGGACGGACACTTACGTTAATTTGTTCATCAGCTGAATCATACAAAAAGGGGTTATAGCATTACCTATAACCCCTTGATTTCACTGGTAGGCGGTACTGGGATTGAACCAGTGACTTCTACCGTGTGAAGGTAGCACTCTCCCTCTGAGTTAACCGCCCGTTATTATGGCTTATCTACATTTTCCTTTAATTCTTTGCCGACCTTGAAAAAGGGCAATTTTTTAGAAGTGACATGAATCTGGGCGCCGGTTTTTGGGTTTCGTCCCGTGTATGGCTTGTAATGTTTTACCGAAAAACTGCCAAAACCTCTGATTTCAACCCGTTCGCCTTTTGCAAGTGTTTCTTTTAATGAATCGAAAAACGTATCGACAACTTTTCCAGCATCTTTTCTACTAAGCGCCACTTTGTCTTTTAGGGCATTAATTAAATCGGATCGGTTCATAACGACTCCTTAATAATAGTAAATCGTTGAGTCATATTAGTAAGTGTCCCTCCACAAACGGCATCTTTCGGCTCAAGCCTGCGTTCTCATCTTTTTGCAATCCTCGACGTAGCGCTGCTACGCCTGTGGTTGCAAAAAGACTGCGGCCTTGCCCTGATCCGAAATCTACCATTTCTGGAGGGGCACTAGTACGTATTGCTTCAAGTCACTGAAGGATATTCATTATTTATATAGGTATTAAAAAAATTTAAGTCAAGCACTTTTTAACATATTTAAAACAACGTGTTAATCCATATTTTCTGATGCCGCATCGCTGAGTTCTGAAATTTCTTTTGGTGTTGGAAGGTCTTCAAGATTTTTTAGATCGAATACTTCAAGAAATTGTTTTGTGGTTGCATAAATATGCGGCCGGCCTGGAATCGCCTTTCTCCCCAGAATCCGCACCAATTTTCTCTCAAGCAGCATGCGAAGAATCCCTCCGCAATCGACGCCCCGAATATGTTCTATATCACTACGAATTATAGGTTGTTTATAGGCGATAATGGCTAGTGTCTCAAGGGCAGGTTTGCTGATACGCAACGGTTTGGGTTGAATAAGCCGTTTAATCCATTCTCTATATTCCGGACGGGTACGGATCTGATATCCACCGGCAACTTCGCGTAAAAAGAACCCCCCTTTTCGATTTTCATATTCAGATGACAGTTCGGTGAGTGCGTTTTGAATCTCTTTCTTTCCAGCCAGAGCGAGGATGTCCTTGATACGATCGATTGTAAGCGGTTCCTCGGCCACCAGAAGGAGGCTTTCGATAATGTTTTTTATATCTTCCATTACAAGTAAAAGAGTCTGATAATGCCGGTTTGAGTGTTCTGGACAATATGGATCAATGAGAGCCTGACCATTTCAAGAATTGCAAGAAATGTAACGACAACTTCACTTTTATCGGTATTCATGGGAAAAAGCTCATTAAACGTTACCGATTTCCGGGTTTCGAAAATTTCTACGATTTGAACGATTCTATCCCTGACCGAAACGGTATCTGCGGTAATAATATCTACACCGCGATGTTCAGATATCTTTTCAAGTATTGTTTGAAACGCATCGATAAGTTCAAACAGACCGATTTTTATGATTTCGCCGTCTTGATCCATCGAGTGATTTTCCTGATTCGGATTTCTGACAAAAGTATCTTCTCCCAAAAGATTCCTTGCGATCAGCTCATTGGCTGCTGACTTCATTTGGAGGTATTCTTCAAGTGGTTTGACAATCTCCAGTCGAGGATCTTCATCGTCAGTTTCTTCTTCATGAACCGGGAGGAGCATTCTAGATTTAATTTTCGTCAAAGTCGATGCCATTAAGATGAAGTCACCGGCAACATCTATGTTTATGGCTTTCATCCACTGAAGGTATTCGAGATACTGTTCTGTTATTAGTGCAATGGGGATATCATAGATGTCCATTTCATGTTTTTTGATCAAATGTACCAAAAGATCCATTGGACCTTCGAAAATGTCATCAATTTGCACTTTATAGAGTTTTTCCTGCATGTCTATCATCTTGTTTTGTCAGGGTTATCAGGAGTAATACTTTACATTTTTATGGCTGCTTTGACTTCTGTCATGGTTTGTCGGGCGACCTTCCGGGCTTTCTCGCATCCATCCTCAATAATGTCGTCAACAAGATGTGGCCGTGTTTCATAATATGCTCTCTTTTCACGCAAGGGTTCAAGGGCGTTAATCAGATGTCGGGCCATGATCTCTTTGCATTCGACACACCCGATTTCAGCGGTTCGGCATTCTCGGTTTATTCTTTCGACGGTTTGGTTGTCGCTGTAAAGCTTATGAAACTCATAAACATTACAACCATCGGGATCGCCGGGATCGCTTTTTCTGGCGCGTTGGGGATCTGTCAGCATTTTGGCAACTTTGGCGGTAATTTCGTCTGGACTGTCCGACAAGAAAATAGCATTGTTATAACTTTTACTCATTTTACGTCGGTCGATACCGAGTATTTTGGGGGTTTGGGTCAGAATCGATTCAGGTTCCGGAAATACTTCACCGTAAAAATGGTTGAATCTCCTTGCGATTTCGCGCGTGATTTCGACGTGTGGCACCTGATCGACACCAACAGGGACGCCATAGGCCTTATACATAATAATGTCTGCAGCCTGGAGCACCGGATAGCCAAGGAATCCAAAAGTGGAAAGATCCTTGTTGCTGAGTTGAACAATCTGGTCTTTGTAAGTGGGGTTGCGCTCCAGCCATGGAACCGGTGTTATCATGGAAAGGACTAAAAACAGTTCAGCATGTTCCTTGATGCGTGATTGGATAAAAAGCGTGCTTTTATCCGGCAAAAGACCAGCACTCAGCCAGTCTATTAACATGTTTCGGACATATTCTGAGATATGTGCGGTATCTTCATAATCACTGGTCAGTGCATGCCAGTCGGCGATAAAGAAAAAGCAGTCATACTGTTCTTGCATGTTTACCCAGTTAGCAAGTGCGCCATGCAGATTGCCAAGGTGAAGCGGTCCGGTGGGACGCATTCCGCTTAATATCCTTTTTTTCACTGTCATTTAGAATCTCCTCTGCCGCAGATTTAAGTGTCTCTTTAACATTGTATCTCAAGTTTCGCACCCTTTTTTTGTTGAAGCCTTATCTAATTTTATTTGGATGAGCCCTCGGGATGTTTTTCTAAAAAGTCGCTACATGGATAATCCTTTTTTAAACCGCGTGAACTCGCGGCAAGGGCTCGTAAAGAAAGAATAGGGATTAATTTTTGAAGAATCAATAGGTTCACTATACAATCTGCAGATCCTTTTAAAGATGCGAGTTCGGCATGCGCCTGTTCTTCCTAACGATCCCTAAGCCACTCAAACAGCACCCGATTTAAAAAAGAATCATCCATTCCGCTAATATTCCCCGATAAATCGGGATCTACGCTTCGCTCCGGCAATCTTCAATGAAAAATCGTCAATCATCAATCGTTTGACGATCAAATCGGTTTGCACTATCTTCCCAGCAAAATATTGAACATCGGGGTCAAAAAAAATGACAGTAATTTATCCAGAAGATTTGTTAGAAGCAAGAAAATAATGATGATCATGCCGAATCGTTCCAAACGGACAAATTGGATTCTTAATGGCGCAGGCAGACACATGGCAAGTATTTTGCTTCCATCAAGGGGAGGTATGGGGATCAGGTTAAATATGGCAAGGACCAAATTAATCACCACACTGTAAAAGAGCATAGAATAAAGGTCCATAATAAAAGGGTTGAAGATGGATGTTTGCCAAAACAATTTATAATAGGTCAGAATCTGAAAGAGAATCCCCGATAAAAACGCGAGTATAAAATTGGCCAAAACTCCAGCCGAGGCAACATAGATTGTACTTTTTCGAACATCCCTAAGATTAGAAAAATTGACCGGCACGGGTTTGGCATAACCAAAGATTACCGGTGAACCGGTCAATTTTAACATGAGTGGCAGGAGCAACGATCCAAAGAAATCCAAGTGTTTAATGGGGTTGAGCGTCAATCTCCCTGCTTTTTGTGCAGTATAATCTCCCATTCGTAAAGCGATATATCCGTGCGCAACCTCATGTATGGTAACGGAGAATAAAAGCGGAACGATCATCACAACAATCTGATTCAGGTTTATATTACTGAACATAATCTTTTACAAAGGCAAGTTCTTCACTACGCGTTTTAATACGACCATTTAATTTACCATCAAGAACAGCCTCCAGGATTTCACGGTAAATCGGACCGGGTTCGAGGCCGAGTTTTTTCAGATCTTTCCCTTTTATCGACGTCTCGATGTGTCTGAGCTGTGTAAAGTAATTGGAGATGGATCGTTTTAGCGCTTCATTTTTCGTTGCTGCCATCATATAGAGAATCAGCTCGATCTTGAAAACGGAAATTCCCCTGTAAATGGTACTGTTTTTTGCGGGAAGATTTCGTTCCATCCATGAGATGAACCTGTCCGCCTCGAAGCGTTCCTTGCAAAAGATGCTCCTATGTCTCGGCGCGATTTCAAACCGCTTACAGATTTCACTGACGGTCTCTTTGTCACAGGATCTTAACAGGGCGAGAAAGTAGACGCTCCATTTCATATAGGGTTCTTCAAGAAAAAGCAAGTCGTGCCAAGATAGCACCTTTTTAACCGAATTGAATAATGATATCAGATCATTATTCAATATTATGGAAGGGTGAATAACATGAAGGAGGTGATATTCATTCATCCTTGAAATGGCGAATAAAGGATTTTCTTCTTCGAGAATCAGACGCAGCTCGGCAAAGACCCTTCTTCCGCTGAGCCGTTTGAAAAAACCCATTTTTACAGCATTTTCGATCAATCTTGAAGTCAGTTTTCCGATTGAAAAGCCGAAACGCTGTTCGAACCTGATGGCACGGAAAACCCGGGTTGGATCTTCCACAAAACTTAAATTGTGCAAAACTCTGATGTTTTTTTCTTTAAGATCTTTCTGGGCCGAAAAAAAATCGATTAACAGGCCGAACCTATCGGGGTTAAGCTGGATGGCCAATGTATTTATGGTGAAGTCTCGCCGATAAAGGTCTAGTTTTATTGAACTCATTTCAACTGTAGGAAGCGCTGCCGGGAATTTGTAATATTCCATTCTGGCGGAAGCTACATCGATTTTAAAACCGTCCGGGAATATAATTACAGCAGTACCGAATTTTGCGTGGGAATGAATACGGGCACCTACGATTTTCGCATATTTTTTCGCAAATTCGATACCGTCTCCTTCAATGACAATATCGATGTCTTCATTATTCCGATACAAAAACAGGTCGCGCACGAATCCGCCGACAACATAAGCGCCATAACCGGTTTCCTCAGCTTTTTCTCCGATGGTTTTAAGGATATCAATAATTCGCGGTGTATGACGTTCTTTCATAAACTTGAGGATGTTTCTGGTTCTTGCGTGGACGTGTTCCTTCAACAAATCAGGTGAATCTGAATCCGTGTGCCTGGATTGCCGCACCAGAATATTGAGCAGATCGGTTCGGGTAATCACACCTGAAATGATATCTTTCTCGATAACAGGAAGGATACGCTGTTTATTTTCGATAATTTTTTCCTGTATTTCGGCTAGCTCGGAATCGGATTCAACAGATGCCATTTCGGTTGTCATATACTCTTTTATGGGAATGTGATCTAACCGGTGATACATGGCCTTTTCGATAATCTGTCGGGTTATAAAACCCTGAAGATTTTCTTTGCCATTATTTTTTTGGGTAACCAAAAGTGCATTGATGTTATAACGGGTAAGAAGGTTTCCGGCGTCTCTACAGGAAACGTTTTCATCGACCGTGATAGCCGGCGATGACATGAGATCTTTTGCCCGACTACGAGATTTGATTTTACTGTAAAGGACTTCTATCAGCTCGTTCTCAATCTGTACCAAAGTCTTGCCTTTGATCGTTGCGGCTGCTGCAAATGTATGCCCTCCACCGCCCAGATGAGTGACAATAGCGCCAACATCGACTTCCGGTATTCTGCTTCGGGCGACGATATACATTTTATCTCCCATGCAGGCGATGGCAAATATTGCATCAAGGTTTTCCATTTTAACCATTTTGTGGACCAAAAAGGCGAAATCGGACACATAATTGTCCGTCGATACACTTGTAATTACAATTTCGATACTATCAATATTATAACGGGTTGAGGCTTGAATCATGTCATTTAGAAGTCCCACCTGTTCAGGGCTTATCTCCCTTGAAATCAGGTTAGAAACAACATTTAAATTGGCGCCCTTTGATAGTAAAAAAGCGGCGGCTGTAAAATCTTTTTCTGTTGTGCTTGGAAAAGTAAAGGAGCCCGTGTCCTCATATATGCCGAGACACAAGATCGTTGCTTCATCAGGTGAAATTTCGATCTCCTTTTCTCTTAAGATTTCTGTAAGAATCGTAACCGTGGCGCCGGTTGCACAATGAATCTCGTAATGACCCTTAATGTCGCCACTCATTGGGGGATGGTGATCATAGATATGAATATCAACATCCGGTCGATCCAGTACAGCTGAAAGTTTTCCGATACGACTTGCCTGCCGGGTATCCACCAGGACCAGCTTTTTGACGCTATCCAAATCGATATCTTTAATGTCAGCCATATTAAAAAGATAAACCATTGATTTTATAAAAAAATTTCTCAAATTTTTTTCCTGGGAACCCGGAAAAACCGCCATGGAATCAGGATACAATTTCTGCGCCGCAAGCATTGAGGCCAAAGCATCAAAGTCAGCGTTGATGTGTGTTGTAATAATAGTGAGGTCTTTTTTATGATTCGCTTTGGTTTTTGTCACAATTATGCTCTTATTTCTTTATTTTGTGCTTCTTATGACAAACAGAATCAAAATAGCATCATCTTTATATCGCGAATAATTGAATATTTTTCATCGGAGAAGGACGATTAAATGTATTCTTTCAGCTTTAAACATATGCATATATGGATGGGTTTATCAAGCTGTATAATATCCTATTTAGCAATAAATTCTGTAAATCTGTTGTTGTTTGAATTAGATTATGATACTATTTAGTCTACAAATTCACAACCTGTGTTGTCTCCATTATAAGGAGGAATGATCATGCCGGTTTATTTATGGAAAGGGAAGGATCGACATAATAAGAGCAAAAAAGGCGAAATGGAAGCACCATCTGAAGATGTTGTCCGTTCGGAACTTGCCAGACGAAAAATAACCTCTGCCAAAATTAAAAAGAAGCCAAAGGATCTCTTTGAAAATGTAACTTTTATGCAGCCTAAAGTGAAGGGGTCCGATATCATAATTTTTTGTCGACAATTTTCGACCATGATTGATGCTGGGCTTCCTATCATCCAGTGCCTTGATATTCTTTATGCTCAGAATGACAACAAAACGTTTAAAAAGATGCTCAAAGAAGTTAAATCGAATGTTGAGAGCGGACAAACCCTTGCAGAAGCATTGAGAAAGTACCCCAAACAGTTCGATGATCTTTTTGTAAATATGATAGCAGCCGGGGAAGCCGGCGGTATATTGGATATGATTTTGAGAAGGCTGTCAGCCTACCTGGAGAAAGCTGCAAAGCTTAAAGCCAAAATAAAGGGCGGCATGACGTATCCCCTGGTAACGATTGTTATCGCCATCGTCGTCGTAGCTATCATCATGATTTTTGTTATTCCCGTATTTGAGGAAATGTTTTCAGGTATGGGAAGTGCGCTGCCGGCGGCCACCCTGGTTGTCGTTAATATGAGCAGGGCTATTAAATCCAATATCTTTTATATTATCGGTGCAACAATATTATTCATATACGCAATGCGGCGTTTTTATAGAACCGACAAAGGAAGAATCTTAATGGATGATCTTTTGCTAAAAGTGCCGTTATTCGGGGATTTGATTCGGAAAGCCGCTGTTGCCAAATTTACACGAACCACCGGGACAATGCTTTCCAGCGGGGTTGCGATTTTAGATGCACTTGAAATCGTTGCTAAAACAGCAGGTAACAAAACCATTGAAAAAGCTGTGTTTGATACCCGAACTGCCATTGCAGAGGGGCGGACAATGTCTGATCCGCTTGCTGAAAGCGGGGTCTTTCCGTCAATGGTTTGCCAGATGATTGCTGTCGGCGAATCCACCGGCGCCCTTGATGCAATGTTAGCAAAAATTGCTGACTTTTATGAAGAGGAAGTCGATCAGGCAGTGGAGAACCTGACTGCATTGATAGAGCCGTTTATGATTGTATTTTTGGGTGTGGTTATCGGCGGGTTGGTTGTGGCTATGTATTTGCCTATTTTCAAAATGGCATCGGCGTTGGGTTGATAAATCATAAAGCCCCTATTGAACATTATGAGCAGTTCTTCAATAACGCCTGAAGAAGATTTATATCATAAGCTCAAATGGCTTATGTTCTTTAGAATCCTTTTTGCTTCATTATTGCTGGGCTCAACAATTATTGTCCAGCTAAAAGAAAATTCTTTCCCTCCGGACAAATCTTTCATCGTTCTTTATGGTCTTATCGTCATCATATTTCTGCTTTCAATTTACTACGCCTTTATTTTTCGTACTGAAAAAATCAGGTTACTTTTTCCCTATATCCAAATCGGGATCGATACGATATTAGTAACATTAATCATTTTTATTACCGGCAGCTTCACAAGTATTTTTTCTTTTCTATATCTGGTTGTCATTATCTATTCGAGCATGATCATTTTCAGAAAAGGGAGTATGATCATGGCTTCTTTTTGCAGTATCCAGTACGGTATTCTGATCAACCTCGAATATTACGGTATCATTGACCCTTATTTTTTAAAAGAGAGCAGTTCAATTGGCAACTATGCCTGGAACCTTGTGTTTTTTAAGGTTGTGATCACCATGGTGGCTTGTTTTGCAGTTGCTTTTTTAAGCGGTTTACTGTCAGAGCAGCTAAGGAGGACAAAAAAAGAGCTTTCAATCATGGAAGAACGTGTAGAACGTGTGGAAAAGATGGCTTACCTGGGTGAAATGGCGGCCGGCATGACCCATGAAATCAAGAATCCTCTGGCGTCACTGGCGGGGTCCATTCAAATTTTAAGAAAAGAAATTCCCTATGATCCCGAACATGATAAACTGATGCAAATCGTGCTGCGTGAGACAGACAGGTTAAATGCCCTTGCGAATAATTTTCTTTTGTTCGCAAAACCACCGGTCGCTAAAATCGAGAGAGTAGATCTTGAAAGCGCTTTGGCAGAAACCATCAAACTTTTTGAAAAAAATCAAGATACCAGCCGCAGAGTTTCGATTATAAGCGATTTTTCCCCCAATATTTGGGTTGAGATGGACCCTGTTCACTTGCGCCAAATCATGTGGAATATCATTCTAAATGCAGCCGAGGCTATTGAGGGTGAAGGTCTTATTAAGGTTAAAACATATCCTTTGAAGCATAACTATGCATGTATCGAAGTTAATGACACGGGTTGTGGAATGACAAAAACGCTCATACAATCAATTTTTGATCCCTTTTTCACAACAAAATCAAGCGGTACCGGGCTTGGACTTTCCATCGTTCACAGAATCCTTGAATCCTATAATACCTGGCTCGACGTTGAGAGTGAGGTCGGCAAGGGGACGAGATTTACTTGGAAATTAAATCGGATAGATATACCAACTTAATCTTGACACTTATATGCAAATAGGTTACCAAACCAAGTTTAATCGTTCGATAAGGTGTCTTTTTCTATTCGAATCTGCGGCAACTTTAGCAACCGCTCAACTTAGGTAAAAACATATGGATAAAAAGAGCGCAATCATAGAAAATAGAAAAAAGAAGCTTGAAGACTTAAAAAATAACAATATTAATCTTTTTCCAAATGATTTTGATGTGTTGCATACTGTCCGAGATATTATGAAGGGCATAGAGAATTCACCAGATTCTCTTACACAGGATGATCCTGTTTTTATTGTTGCCGGCCGCATGATGGCTGTAAACCGGTTTGGAAAAGCCGCCTTTATCAGGTTTAGGGACCGTACGGGACAGCTTCAGGCGTATGTGAGAAAAGACAAAATAGGAAACCAATCTTACAGTCTTTTTAAGCAGATGGATATTGGGGATTTCGTTGGTTTGAAAGGTGGAATGTTCAAAACCAAAACAGGTGAGTGGACGCTTCTTGCCAATGAATTGAAGCTTGTCTGTAAATCAACTCGACCCTTACCGGAAAAATTTCATGGGCTCAAAGATCCTGAAAAACGGTATCGTTGTCGTTATCTTGATTTAATAATGAATTCACATGTACGAGATATTTTTGAAAAACGGAGCAAAATCATTCAGGCCATACGCACATTCCTTTTGGACCGCGATTTTCTTGAGGTGGAAACGCCGATGATGCAGCCTATTCCGGGAGGAGCGGAGGCTACTCCATTTATAACGCACCATAATGCTTTGGGCATAGACTTGTTTTTGCGAATAGCTCCTGAATTGTATCTAAAACGTCTGGTTGTTGGCGGATTTGAGAGGATTTTCGAAATCAACAGAAATTTCAGGAATGAAGGAGTCTCCACGCGGCACAATCCGGAATTTACCATGCTCGAATTTTACCAGGCCTACGCGACATATGAGCACATGATGGATCTAACCGAGGAAATGTTTCGTTATGTCGCTCTGGACGTCCTCGGTTCGACGACAATATCATATCAAGGAAATGCTATCGATTTGGGTGCAAAGTGGCGTAGAATGTCCCTTGCGTCAGCTTTAGAAGAATACGGAGGGATAAATCCCAGCCTGCTAAACGATCGAGAAGGACTGCTTGAATTGGCTGCGATAAAAGAAATTAAAATAACAAAAACCGGAAGCAAAGGAAAGATTATAACAAAACTGTTTGATATTCTGGTGGAACCGAAACTTTTGCAACCTACATTTATTACCGGATATCCGGTTGAAGTTTCTCCTCTTTCCAGAAAGAGTGAGGCGGACTCCAATCTTACGGATCGATTTGAACTTTTTATAGCAGGCCATGAGATCGCAAATGGATTTTCGGAACTCAATGATCCTGATGACCAAGAAGAGCGATTTTTGCAACAAACTGCTGACAGGGAAGCCGGTGATAAAGAGGCTCACTATATGGACAAAGATTATATTGAAGCGTTGGAGTATGGAATGCCTCCCACTGCCGGAGAAGGAATAGGGATAGACCGATTGGTCATGCTTCTTGCTGATGCCGCTTCCATCAGAGAAGTTATTCTTTTTCCACACATGAAACCCATTGAAAGCGATTAGCGATAATTGGTAATGGGACATGGATAATAAAATCATAAATCTACAACCCATAACCTTTTACCCATAACCCGCAACCCATAACCTATAACCCAAGACCTTATTAATATGTCTTTTGAGTATTTCATAGGTGGCCGTTATCTCAGGGCCAAGCAGAAAGAGACCTTCATTTCATTAATTACCATCCTTTCCGTCGCCGGCGTTACTGTCGGCGTCATGGCCTTGATCGTCGTAATTGCTGTCATGGCCGGCTTTGAGTCTGATCTTAAACAGCGTATACTCGGGGTCGAATCACATATTGTACTGATGCGCCACGATGGTTCTTTTTCCGGATATAAAAAGATATCGAAACAAATCAATGAATTCCACGGGGTGGAAGCAGCTACGCCATTTATATATTCTCAGATTATGCTTCGATCATCAACCGGAGTTTCAGGCGCTGTTTTAAGAGGTATTGATCCGGAATCCGCCGGCAATGTCATAAAGATTTTGAAAAATTCTGTTTTGCAGAATCTGAAGCAGATTCAGCGGCAGGGAAACTCAAAAACCTTTGTTCCTGGAATCATTCTCGGCAAAGAGCTTGCAAGAAATTTGGGCGTCTTAAAGGGCGATGCGGTCTACCTGATATCATCCCGAGGTATGATTTCTCCCATAGGATACCTTCCAGCCATGAAGCGTTTCGAGGTCGTGGGACTTTTTGAATCAGGTATGTACGAATATGATGGGTCTCTATCTTATCTCAACCTGGAAGACGCACAAAAGATTTTAAATATGAAAGACTCTGTCACCGGAATTGAAGTGCGTGTCGATGATATTTATAACGCAAGAAATATAGCAAAAAAGATCGTTTCAGAACTAGGGTTTCCTTATTGGGCCAGAGACTGGATGCAAATGAATCACAATCTCTTTTCTGCACTTAAGCTGGAAAAGACGGTGATGTTTATTATTCTGGCACTGATCGTGTTAGTAGCAGCCTTTAACATTGCGAGTACGCTGATTATGATGGTTATGGGAAAAACCAAGGATATCGCTATACTAAAGGCTATGGGGGCAATGGACAGCAGCATCAGAAAAATTTTTATCTACAAGGGCATGATCATTGGTGCCGTGGGAACTTCACTCGGTGTATGTCTGGGATTTATAATATGTAAGTTGTTGGAAAAATATAAATTTATTCAACTGCCAGGAGATGTGTATTACATTTCAACCCTGCCGGTGCGACTAGAAGCGCTGGATGTTTTTATGATAGCGTCTGCAGCAATGGTCATCTGTTTTTTGGCGACACTCTACCCGGCGAGCCAGGCATCAAAACTCAACCCAATAGAGGCCATCCGGTATGGTTAACTCTCTGAATCGCGATGAAAGATCTCTTTCAGATCGTTTTTTGTCTGTCAGAGATCTATTCAAAAGTTATGAAAACAGTGGCGCGACTATTGATGTTCTAAAGGGTGTAAATATAGATTTGAATGCCGGAGAGACCCTGGCTATTGTTGGTGCCTCTGGAATTGGGAAGTCGACGCTGCTCCATATTTTGGGCGCAATTGATTGTCCTGATAGCGGGACCTATTTTTTTAAAGGTGACGACATCTTTCTTCTTAATCAAACGAGCCTGGCGAAATTTCGAAATGAAACTGTAGGATTTGTGTTCCAGTTTCATTACTTGCTTCCTGAATTTTCCGCCCTTGAAAATACAATGATGCCGGCATTGATTAAAGGGCTGAGTAAAAATAAAGCCCGGGAAGTTGCAGAGGGTATGCTAGTAAGAGTCGGTCTTAAAGACAGATTAAATTTCAGGGCTTCTAAGCTTTCAGGAGGTGAACAGCAGCGGGTTGCCTTGGCTAGAAGTCTGGTGCTCAAACCTGCAATTCTTTTGGCCGACGAGCCTACCGGCAACCTTGACAAGAGAAACAGCGAGTATATTCATGACCTGCTTATGGAGCTAAACGCAGAACTTAACATGACCTTGATCGTTGTAACGCACAATATGGAACTTGCATCCTACATGTCACGCAGTATGACGATTGTGGGTGGCCAGCTGATTGAATTAAAGGGATGAACTTCAATAAAAAACGTTCATTGATAGCTTTATAAAATCAACCATCTGAATTAGCTTCGTGCAAAATTCAGGTGATATAAAAAAACTAACGGTCCGGAATAGAGAATTTAGGTATTGAAAAATTTCATGTATAGACATCTGAGCCCGGTTATCATTGCATTGCTCTTAATTCCCCTGAATATAGCCCATTCTATAGACAGTGTTAAGGTAGTCGTCTTACCCTTTGAAATTCATGCGAGAAAAGATCTTTCATCTTTACAGAACGAAATCCTGAATGTTATTAAAACATATATAAAGGAGGAAGGCGCTTTTATTTTGACCCCGGAAGCCGTTCCTGCGGTCACATTATGGAAAACATCTCAAAGTTACGATGACATGCGAAATTTTGGAATTAAGAACGGTGCTGACTATATTGTCTGGGGAAGCTTAACTTTGATCGGACAAAAATTCAGTCTGGATGTAAAAATGATACAATCCTTGGGAGAGGATCCCCCCCAAATTTTTATCAAAGAAGGCCAGGGCTTGGAAAATCTATCCGGAGTTGTGAAACAGCTTTCTCGTGATATCGGAATGAAACTTTTTAAGCGGGAAAAGGTTTCCGGTGTGGAAATTGCCGGCAACAAACGGATAGAGTCCGACGCCATCAAAATGATTATCAAAACAAAACCCGGCGACGTCTATCTTTCAAAAAGTCTTTCCGATGATTTGAAAGCTGTATTTGCAATGGGATATTTTGATGACATAAGGATCGAGGCTGAGGATACCCCTGACGGGAAAAAGATCATCTTCAGGGTTAAAGAAAAACCGACCATACGAGTCATTCGTTTTAAAGGCAATAAGGTGTTTAAGGAGGATAAGGTTAAGGAAAATTTAACGATTAAAACAGGATCGATCCTCAATCCTTTTAAAATTCGAAGAAATGTCGAGCGGATAGAAGAACTTTACAAAGAAAAAAATTATCATAATGTAAAAGTGACCTACAATATCCACCACCTGGAACACAATCAGGCTGATCTGGAATTCGATATCGATGAGGGCGAAAAAGTTTTAATCAAAAGTATAACATTCGAAGGAAACAACGCGTATACCGACAAGATATTAAAAAAATTGTTGAAGACTTCGGAAAAAGGTTTCTTTTCCTGGGTGACCTCGTCCGGGGATCTAAAGATGGAGGACGTTGATCAGGATATCTCAAAATTGTCGGGTTTTTATTATAACAATGGATATATACAGGCCAGGATAGGAGAACCACAAGTTGAATATAAAGGAAACTGGATCTATATCACCATTAAAATTGATGAAGGCCCACAATTTAAGGTCGGGAACGTAGACATAACAGGCGATCTTGTTTTGCCCAAAGATCAGTTGAAAAAACGTCTTAAAATTACTAAAGAAACATATTATAATCGTGAGGTTGTCCGCAATGATATACTGGCACTTACGGATCTTTATTCTGATGAAGGCTTTGCGTATGCTGATATATCTCCCCGTATCGACAAAGATTCTGATAACTTGAAGGTTAATATTACCTACATTGTTCAAAAGGGGAAACAGGTACTTTTTGAATATATTATCATTGGAGGAAATACAAAAACAAGAGATAAGGTGATCCGGCGGGAGCTTGGCGTCTATGAACAGGAACTTTATAGTGGTCGGAAATTAAAACGGAGTGTACGCAATCTTTACCGAGTTGATTTTTTTGAGGACATAAAGGTCAATACTGTCAAGGGGAGTGCCGATGACCAGATGGTTTTAAAGATCGATGTCACCGAAAAACCTACCGGCACCATGTCATTTGGTGCGGGTTACAGCAGTCAGGAAAGTGTTTTTGGCACGGCCTCCGTTTCACAGAAGAATCTGTTTGGGCGCGGGCAGATACTCGACCTGGAAGGCCAGATCGGCGGGCGGACCAGCCTTTATAAACTGAGTTTTACGGAACCCTGGCTGTTTGACATTCCCTTGTCAGCAGGAGCTGATCTGTATAACTGGGAAACCGATTATGATACGTATGACAGGAAGAGCGTCGGGGGAAGTGTGAGATTCAGCTACCCTGTTTATGATTATGTAAGGGCAAGCATTAAATACAATTATGACGATGCCGACATAACAAACATATCGGAAAATGCTGCAACGTCGATCAAGGACTTGGAAGGCACCAATATTACAAGCAGCATAACCACCAGCATAATCTACGACTCAAGAAATCAACGTTTTAATCCATCTGAAGGATCGAAGCACAGTGCTACATTGGAATATGCAGGCCTTGGCGGGAATGTCGCCTTTACAAAGTTAGAGGCCGAAACCGGGTGGTATATGCCGCTGGTTATGGATACGGTTGGTTTTTTACATGGTAAAGCAGGATACGTCACAGAGAATTCAGGAGGCATCTTGCCGGATTACGAACGGTTTTATTTGGGTGGCATAAATTCAGTGCGTGGATTTAAGTGGCGAGAAATACATGTTTTAGACGAAGATGGAAACGAAATCGGCGGAAACAAATTCGTTCAATTTAATGCTGAATGCATCATCCCTCTGTTAAAGAAACAGGGGTTCGTCGGTGTTCTCTTCTATGATGCCGGAAATGTTTTTAATGACGATGAGAGCATCGATCTGGGCACCTTGAAAAATAGCATCGGGTTCGGATTCAGATGGTATTCTCCCATGGGACCTATCCGGTTCGAATATGGATACAAACTTAACGTTAAGGAAGGCGAAGAGAGTGGTGGACGCTGGGAATTTTCAATGGGTTCAGCATTTTGAGCAATGTTTATACCGTCTGTTCCTTTCATCTAAAAGAATGAATAAACGATCTCTTAAAGGGGGTAAAATGCGTATTTTTAAAATAGCTTTTGTGACAATGGTTTTTTCTATTTGCTTTTTTGATGCTTCTTCCTACGGGGCGGATGTAGCCAAAATTGGTGTTGTTAGTTTTCAAGAAATTCTTGAGAAATCAGATGCCGGGAAAATGGCAATGGCTGAAATCAATAAGCGCGGAAAAGAGATGGAGGCCAGCCTCAAGAAAAAAGGGGAAGAGATCGATGCGATAAAGAAGAAACTGGAACGTGAAGCTCTGGTGATGAGCAAAGAGATGCGGGAACAAAAAGAACGTGAAATAAGAATTAGCATCAATGACTTTAAAACATTGAAAAACAAATACATGGACGATTTTAAGCAACATGAAGAAAGGCTCGTTAGGGACATCCAGAAAGAGGTGATAGAGATTGTAACGGAGATGGGTAAAAAAGAAGGGTTTCTCGTTATTTTCGAAAAACGGGAGGCAGGCGTGCTGTATTCTCCGGATACCATCGATATAACCGACCGGTTGATCCAGCGCTACAACACCATTTTTTCCAAAAAAGCGTCAAAGAAAAAGTAAAGCCAAGAAAAAAATACAAAAGATGCTAAATAAAAATTAAAATGGAAATCACACTTGCCATTATAGCCGATATCGTCAAAGGTGAAATCAGCGGGGATGGAAATCAAAAAATTCGTGGAGCCGCATCTTTTGAGGATGCAAAAGGCGATGAAATCACATTTGCAAGTCAATCAAAATTCTTAAAAAAAATTGACGAGACCGATGCCGGTGCAGTTATTGTTCCTCAGAAATTTTCAAGCTTCTACGAAGAACATTGTGCAGGTAGACAATCCCCAGATCGCTTTTATAAAGGTTTTGAACCTTTTTCATCCTGCTTTAAAACCAGATCCCGGGATAAGCCAAGATGCATATATCGGCAAAGCCTTTTTATGCGGACAAGATGTATCCATAGCACCTTTCTCCGTAATCGGAGACAATGTTACCCTTGGCCATCGCGTCGTGCTTCACCCAAATGTCGTTATCGGTAACAACGTTATCATTGGGAATGATGTTAAGGTCTTTCCGAATGTGACGATTCTTGAGCGTTGCATCATCGGAAACCGGGTTACCATTCATGCCGGGTCCGTCATCGGCAGTGATGGTTTTGGTTTTGCTCCTGAAGGCAAGAAGTATATCAAGATTCCTCATACCGGTATTGTTCAGATCGACGACGATGTTGAAATTGGTGCAGGCAACACCATCGACAGAGCTACTTTTGGGAAAACTTGGATTCAAAGTGGTGTCAAGACCGACAACCTGGTGCATATTGCGCATAATGTAACTGTGGGTGAAAACAGTTTGCTCGTTGGACAGGTGGGAATTTCAGGGAGTGTCAAAATCGGGAAAAATGCTATTCTGGCAGGACAGGCAGGCATTGCCGGCCATCTGAGCATTGGGAATAATGCAATTGTCGGACCGCAGGCCGGAGTGGCCAAATCAGTACCTGACGGAGAAACGGTGTCAGGATCTTCTGCAATGCCTCATCGACTATGGCTAAGAATGCAGAGAATTCTTCCCAACCTTCCAGAGCTTGCAAAGAAACTTTCAGAGGTTGACCGGAGATTAAAGAAGTTTGAGGAAAAACAGGATGAAAGCAACGGAGGAAAAAATGGATAATGCTCTTGATATTCAGGAAATCATGAAATTGTTGCCTCACCGGTATCCATTTATTATGATTGATCGCATTTTGGAACTGACGCCTGGTGAGAAAGTTGTCGCCCTTAAGAATGTGACCATCAACGAGCCTTTTTTTCAGGGTCATTTCCCGGAGAATCCGATAATGCCCGGTGTTCTGATTATTGAGGCCATGGGGCAGGCCGGAGCTGTCCTGGCCGCTAAATCTCTGGACAGGGAACCCCATGGGTCACTGATTTATTTTATGGGCATGGACAAGGTTAAATTTCGTAAGCCTGTTACACCAGGTGATCAGTTGATATTTGAGATGAAATTTATTAAACAACGACGCAATGTATTCAAGATGTCTGGAACGGCCTATGTTGATGAAAAAGTTGTGGTTCAAGCCGAACTGATGGCCACTTTTGGAGAGGGAAAATGATACATCCAACAGCAATTATCGATTCTAAAGCAGATATAGATTCTAATGTCGAGGTTGGTCCATATTCGATTATCGGAGCGAATGTTCAGATCGGATCTGGAACGGTTATCGGTCCCCATGTCGTTATTCAACCGCATGTTGAAATCGGTCCGGACTGCCATATATTTCAATATGCTTCCATCGGTGCAGTTCCTCAGGCATTAAAATTTCAGGGCGAGGAAACCTATGTTAAGATCGGGCGCGGTACGGTTATCCGCGAGTTTGTTACCGTAAATAGAGGAACAGGATTTGGCGGCGAAATTACGGAGGTTGGTGAAGAGAACTTTCTAATGGCTTATGTTCATATCGCCCATGACTGCAAAACCGGGCGAAAAGTTATTTTAGCAAACAACGCAACATTAGCGGGTCATATTGTCATCGAAGATTTTGTGACTGTGGGGGGGCTGGTGGCGATTCATCAATTTGTTAGGATCGGAAACTATGCTTATATTGGTGGAAAATCGGCAGTGGTGAAAGACATCCCCCCTTATGTTATCGCGGCCGGGGACAGGGCAAAATTGCACGGGTTAAACAGTGTGGGGCTAAAACGCCATGGGTTTTCACAAGAGACATTGTCTTCATTGAAAAAGGCCTACAGGATTATCTTCAGGATCGGGCTGACACTGAATGAGGCCATAGAAAGAGTCAAGGCAGAAGTGGAACAGGTCCCCGAGGTCAATGACTTGATCCGTTTTATTAAATCTTCAGAGAGGGGAATTACAAGGTAATCAGTTCATGTACTTATCCAATACACCCTGTCCCATTATCCTGACACTCCGTTAACGTTTCATTAACAGGTATATTTGCGTCTCTAAATTTCTATAATTTATTGGAAATAAAAATATTTTTTAGGCCTAGATTTTTAACTCGGACATGGAATGATGGAATATTGGAATGTTGGTCTTAAAAGGATGTTATTCATCTCTTTAATTCCTGCCAAGAGGATTTATACAATAACCCAATTTTCCATTTCCTCAAAACCCATTACGCCATTATTCCATTATTCCAACTTTCCAATTATGAGCGAAGTGAACTAACTTGTCGTTATGCGCATAGGACTTATAGCAGGGAACGGTCAGTTCCCCATCCTTTTTTCAAAAGCTGCAAAAGCTAAAGGGTATCGTGTTTTTGCCGTTGCTCACAAAAATGAGACGGATTCAAGTTTGAACGATCATGTTGACACGGTTGAATGGATTCATATTGGACAGATCAAGCGTATTATTAAGTTTTTTAAAAAAAATGATATCAATCAGGCCGTTCTGGTGGGCGGCATTACAAAGACAAAGATGTTTTCTGATGTAAGACCTGACACAAAAGCCATTTCGCTTATTGCAGGCATGAGACATACCCATGACGATGGGATATTGAGGGGATTTGTAAGGGTTCTTGAAAAAGAGGGTATTCAAATAAAACCCTCAACATTTTTAATGCCGGAGCTTCTGGCGCAACCAGGGTGTTGGACAAAACGGAAACCGTCCCGGTCGGATAAAAATGATATCGAACTTGGCTGGAAATTGGCAAAGGAGATCGGGCGTCTCGATATTGGACAGTGCGTTGTGATCGGAGGGGGATCGGTATTGGCCGTAGAAGCCATAGATGGAACAGACGCGACCATAAAACGGGGAGGGCGACTCGGCAAAGGTGCTGCAGTCGTCGTAAAAGTATGCAAACCTCACCAGGACACACGGTTCGATATTCCTGCGGTAGGCGCTCAGACAATAAGGACGATGGTTGAGGCAGGGGCGAAGGTTTTGGGCATTGAAGCCGGCAAGGCGGTTGTTTTTGACAAGAAGGAGATGATCGACTTGGCGGACGAAGTTGGTATCACCATTGTTGCTTTGGAAAAGTAAAGATATGAAAAAACTGCGAGTTGGTGTGATTGGTGTCGGATATCTCGGGCAATTTCATGCTGAAAAATATTCTCGGATGAATGACGTTGACCTGGTGGGAGTTGTAGATATTGATAAAAATCGTGCTGAAACTGTTGCTGAAAAGGTCAATACAAAAGCATATATAGACCATAAAGCACTGTTTGGAAACGTCGATGCCGTCAGTATCGCTGTTCCCACACCGGTTCATTTTGTCATTGCCAAAGATTTTTTGAGACAAAATATCGACATTCTGATTGAAAAGCCGATTACAGAGACCACCGAAGAGGCGGATGAACTGATTCATTTGGCAGAATCAAGGGATCTTGTTATTCAGGTCGGACATCTTGAGCGGTTTAATCCGGCAATTGTGGCGCTGAAAGATATTGTTAAGAAGCCGATGTTTATCGAGTCTCACCGATTGAGTATTTTTCAGGGGCGTTGTACGGATGTCAGTGTTGTTCTGGATTTGATGATCCATGATATTGATCTTATTTTGAACTTTGTCAGGTCGGAAATAAGTGCTGTTTATGCGTCAGGAGTACCTGTGGTCTCTGAACATGTTGATATTGCAAATGCGCGTCTTGAATTTGAAAGTGGATGTGTTGCCAATGTGACAGCCAGTCGAATATCAACCAAAAACGAAAGAAAAATAAGGCTGTTTCAAAGAGATGCTTATGTTTCCGTTGATTTTTCAAAAAAAGAAATTACCGCTATTCAGCAAAAGGGCAGTGTCGATTGTGGTTTGATCCCCGGCATGGATATTAAACAGATTAGCTTTGAAACGGGCGATGCCCTGGAAAATGAATTAAAATCATTTGTAAATGCGGTCATCCATCGTGAAGCTCCGGTAGTTACGGCTCAAATGGGACGTGATGCCCTGGAAATTGCGTTGAATATTATGGGTCAAATTAAAGAGGGCGTTCGCAAATTTTTGTGATAGATACACCATGGATTGTTTTTCAAACAAAAAGCGTGTCATGATTATTGCCGGTGAAACTTCCGGTGATCTGCACGGTGCAAAACTTGTCAAGGCCATGCAAAAAAGGAACAAAGGGCTCTTTTTCTGTGGTATCGGTGGGCAGGCGCTTAAAGAAACCGGAGTTGACATCTTGATTGATGCCCGTGAAATATCCGTTGTGGGGATAACCGAAGTATTTTCAAAGATCCCGAACATTCTAAGAAGTCTTGGAATGGTTAAAAAGACCTTCAAGACCATGCGTCCGGATCTTCTGATACTGATTGATTTTCCTGATTTTAATCTCCATGTGGCGGCAACGGCCAAAAAAATGGGGATACCTGTTTTATATTATATCAGTCCGCAGATTTGGGCGTGGAGACCTGGCCGTGTAAAAAAGATTGATAAACTGGTGGACCATATGGCCGTTATTTTACCCTTTGAAGAAGATTTCTACAGGAAACAAAAAATCCCGGTAACCTTTGTGGGACATCCACTGCTGGAAAACAGTCTTCCGACAAAACAAAAGATCGAGGATAAGTGGATGAATGATATTCCTGTCATCGGTCTACTTCCGGGATCCCGCCACGGGGAAATTGAAAGGCACCTCCCGGTAATGATGGATGCCGCCCGAATTCTGTTAAAAAAGATCGAAACCATAAAGTTTATTATTTCACTTTCACCCGATGTGGAAGAAAAGCACGTAAAAGAGATTGTTAAAAAACATAAAAGAGGGGCTGATTTTGAGCTTGCTGCCGGGAATGTGAGAAAAGTCCTTGAGCGAAGCAACGTCGTCATAGCTGCATCCGGAACCGTGACTTTGGAGTCGGCAATTTCAGGTACGCCGATGGTTATCATTTATAAAGTATCTCCGGTGAGTTTCCGCTTGGGAAAGGCAATGATACGAGTTAAAAATATTGGCCTGGTTAACCTCATCGCGGGCAAGGAGATTGTTCCGGAGTTGATCCAGGAAGACGCATCTTCCACCAGGATTGCGGATACGGTATTCAAAATGCTGAGCGATCCTTCCGGTCTCAAACAATTAAGTCTTGAACTACTGGCCCTTAGGGATAAACTGGGTGGTCCGGGTGCATCGGAACGCGTGGCGGATATCGCCTTTCGTATGCTCGAAAGATGAATCATACAGGAAGTAGCGAACACTAGGGTAAAAAATAGGATACAGGAAAGAGGATAAGAGAAACCACGGATGAACACGAATGTTTTGAAAAATAAGAAAGTAAGAAGGTGAGAACATCAGAAGGTCGGCACATTTTTTTGGTTTCCAAACTTCTCACTTTCTAACCTTCTCATCTTCTAATTACGTTTGCGGTTATCTATTTTCTAAAATGAACTTTCAAGAAGGCAAATTCCCTCTGGGGACAACCAAAGCCTGGTCCTCTGGGCCAAAATTTTTACAAATATGTTTAGACTAAAATTAAAAGACAGGCACAAACGCTTACTGGCGCTTATCAAGGAAAACAAATTCAGGCTTTTTCTGGCAATGGCGTGTATGTTGGTTATTGCTGTGGCAAGCTCTGCTACAGCCTTTTTAGTAAAACCTGTGCTGGACGACATATTTTTTAATAAAGACACCACAATGCTCAAAATCATTCCCGTGGTCGTTGTTCTAATATACTTCCTACGCGGTCTGGGGATGTATGGTCAAGACTATTTAATGAATTATGTGGGCGAGAATGTCATCAAGGACTTAAGAAACGATCTTTATAGCCGCATACAAGACCTTCCCATCGCTTTTTTCCATAAAGAAAAAACCGGTGTTCTAATGTCGCGAATTACAAACGACGTCAATATCATCAAAGCCATGGTTTCAACAGCGGTCACAGGATCATTAAAAGACAGCTTTAGCATAGTAGGTTTGACATTTGTTATTTTTTACCGTGACTGGAAAATGGCTTTGATTGCATTTGTTGTTTTGCCGGTTGCTTTTTTTCCTGTCGTTGAATTTGGCAGAAGAGTGCGCCGGATCAGTACCGGATGGCAGGAGGCCATGGCAGATCTGAATTCTTTTTTACATGAAACATTTGCCGGCAACAAAATTGTTAAGGCATTCGGTATGGAGTCTTATGAAAAAAAACGTTTTTTTGATAAAACCCTCGACCTGTTCAAACTTGAGATGAAAGCCGTGATTGCAAGGTCTTTATCGTCTCCGATCATGGAGTTTCTCGGTGGGTTGGGAATCGCTTTTATTATATGGTACGGAGGCTATAAGGTAATTACGGGCAGTTCCACAGCCGGAACGTTTTTTTCATTTATGGCTGCAGTACTGATGCTGTATGATCCTGTAAAGAAACTGAGCGGGCTCAATAATGCGGTCCAGCAAGGACTTGCCGCTGCCGATAGAGTTTTCGACATTATAGAGATGGAATCAGACATAAAAGAGAGAAAGGATCCTATAACGATTAAACGAGGGCCACACCGTGTAACATTTGAAAACGTTTTTTTTAAATATGATGATGTTATGGTTCTTAAAGACATCAATCTGGATGTCAAGGCTGGTGAAGTTCTGGCACTGGTCGGAATGAGTGGCGGCGGGAAAACATCACTGGTTAATCTGATACCAAGATTTTATGATGTTACCCGGGGGGCTATCAGGATCGATGGAATCGATATTCGCGATGTTTCGATATCATCACTTCGTGATCAGATGGGTATCGTTACTCAAGAACCTATCCTTTTTAACGACAGTATAAGGAACAATATCGCCTACGGTAAGCGGAATGCAACGGACAAAGAAATCATCAAGGCTGCAGAAGCAGCCTATGCTTATGATTTTATACAAAATTTTCCGAACAAGTTTGACACAAATATCGGAGAACTTGGAGGACGTCTTTCCGGTGGAGAAAAACAGAGGATATGTATTGCGCGTGCCCTGCTTAAAGATGCACCAATATTGATTCTTGACGAAGCAACATCTTCTCTGGATGCAGAGGCGGAGATGCTTGTTCAAAAGGCTTTAGAGAATTTGATGAAAGGGCGAACAACCTTTGTCATTGCGCACAGGCTCTCAACCATTGATTATGCCGACAGGATTGTTGTCATTGTTAATGGTCGGGTCGAAGAAGAGGGGAAACAAGAGGAACTGATTTCTATGCAAGGAGAATTTTTCAAACTCTATCAGATGCAATACAGTAATGAAAAGGACAGAAAATTCCAAGCCGACGTGTTCAAAAAGAATCAATAATCTATGAGAAACTCGCACTTGCGTGGATTTTAGGTCACAAAGAGCAATTATAAATCTTCAATCCCTGGCCCAGACCCGATTCAATATGGCTGGATGTTTATGCCGCATCCCGCGATTGATTACAGCATCGGCAATGATTGCCAATCGAGTCGCACCAGGGCAGGCTTCAATCAAAAATTTTCAATGGGTTACAGTCATCCCGCCTAAGATGAAAATTAATTCCATTATAAATAGATATCTGCTCAAAGAGATGATGTTGCCTTTTGTCATCAACTTGGTGTTCTTTACCTTTGTATTTCTGATGACAAAGATACTCGATATTACAAATCTGGTTGTAAATTACAAAATCAGTATGTTTTCCGTTCTTTTTATCCTTCTCTACTCCGTTCCACGTTTTCTGTCTTTTGTGATACCCATGTCAGTGATGATGGCTGTTTTACTGACGTTTATTCGATTGTCAAACGACAAAGAACTTGTTGCCCTTAAAGCGGGCGGTGTAAGTATCTACGGCCTAATGCCCCCTGTACTTGTTTTTTGTGTAATGGGGGTAGTCTTATCATGTCTTATAACTGTTTATGGAATGCCGTGGGGGAAGGTCTCCATGAAAGAGCTGACATTTCAAATCGCTGCATCTCATGTCGATGCCGGACTCAAAGAAAGGACTTTCAATGACAGCTTCAAGGATGTCATGCTTTATATCAACAAAATAGATTTAAAGAAAAAAATTCTCAAGGATGTTTTTATTGAGGATAAACGGTCGCAAAATATTGTAAGCACCGTAATGGCGCCAAAAGGGAGAATGTTTGCCGAACCTGATAAGCTTGTATTTCACTTAAAACTGTATCAAGGCACCATCAATCAGGTCAATCTTGAAAACAGATCCGCCCACTCAATCAACTTTGACAGCTATGATGTCAATCTTGATTTCAAAAAAACTTTTACGGCTTCAAATGGTGGCCCCAAAGACGAAGATGAGATGAGCTTTGGGAATTTGAGGGAGTATTTGAAGACCTTCCCCCAAAAAAACGAGCAATATTATACGGCATTGATTGAATTACATAAAAAATTTTCGATTCCTTTTGCATGCTTTGCCCTTGGAATTTTGGCTATTCCGCTAGGAATTCAGTCGGAATCTGCAAAACCGTCCACAGGTTTGGGGCTGGGAATGGTATTTTTTTTAATCTATTACATCATGTTGTCCGCTGGGTCTGTTTTTGGAGAAGCCGGTGTTTATCCACCAATGGTAGGAATGTGGGTTCCAAATATCGCCTTGGGCGGCCTGGGTCTGTTTCTTCTTGTCAGGACCGCAAATGACCGTTCTGTTAAAATCAAGTCGTTTGCCAACTTTTTCAAAAAGAAATTATAAACCGTCATCTAAAACATCATGATAATATGTCTATTATTTACAAATATATAACGATTCAGATTTCAAAATATTTTGGCATTGTTCTGGCATTTGTCGTTGGTATATATCTTGCTGTGGATTTTTTTGAAAGGGTAGATGATTTTATGGAAGCCGGCATACCGTTTTCAAAGATGATATTTTTTTTCGCACTTAGAATACCGTTTATCGTTGCCCAAATAATTCCCATTTGTATTCTGATGTCTGTTCTCATCGTCTTTAGTCTCATGGCTCGAGGCAACGAGATTGTGGCTTTGAAAAGTAGTGGTATACGCATCTATTATCTTTTAAAGCCGGTTTTCATCATGGGATGTATTTTGGGTGTTCTGCTTTTTATCTTATCTGATGTCATCGTGCCCATCACAATGGCAAAGTCGAACCAGATTTGGCTTAAAGAAGTTCGTAAAGAGTCAACAATTATTACCAAGGAAAAAAATATTTGGATTAAAGGCAATCGAAGTATAACACACGTAAAATACTTTAATCCAAAAAACAACACCATCAATGGAATTACATTTTATAAGTTTGATGAAAATTTCAGACTGATTCGAAGAATCGATGCCAAAAAAGGTGTCTTCAGTAAGGGAGAATGGATGTTATATGAATTAATGGAACAGATTCTTGATACAAAAAAAGAAAAATACAATATAACATTTCATAAGAATAAGACTGAAAGGCTAAATTTATTACCTGAAAATTTAAATACGGTTGCTAAAAAATCGGAAGAGATGACGTTTGGAGAGCTTTTTGCGTATATAAAAAAGATTGAGGCGGAAGGGTATGATGCCACAATATATAAGGTCGATCTTTATGCCAAGATAGCCTTTCCTTTTATCTGTGTCATTATGTGTATGGTAGGGACAGGTCTTGCAGCCAGAGGAACCGTAAAGGAAGGTATGCCTGTTGTCATCGCCTACGGTATCGGTACGGCATTTATTTACTGGATTTTTTACAGTTTTTGCTTATCGCTCGGATATGGTGAGATGCTGCCGCCCGCTATTGCTGCGTGGACTGCAAACCTGGCTTTTTTCAGTTTTGGAGCGCTGACATTACTAAACGCCGAATAATACCTGAATCTTGCATATAAAAGCCTCCAACTCGTGCAAAATTCAGGTAACGAGTTGCTCGTGATCAATGGCAAATAAAAAAGGACACGTAGTTGGTAATTCTATATAATATACTGTTTTTTATAGTGATGACTTTGGGATTTCCCCTGATAATTCCCATGGTCTTGATATCTGACAAGCGACGGAAAACAGTTCTTAAACGATTGGGGATAGCCCGGCTACCAGGAGAATGCGTACCCGGAAAACCCGGCAAGCCTGTAAAAAAGCACATATGGTTACACGCACTTTCGGTGGGAGAGGTACTCTCTTCAGTCCCACTCGTTAAAGGGTTAAAGGAATGTTCTAATACCAGAGAAATTGTATTTTCTGTTTCTACAAAAACAGGTTTTGATATCGCCAAGCAGTATTTAACCGACGCTGTTCATTCCATTTTTTATTTTCCTTATGATCTGATTTTTTCAGTAAAACATATTGTTCAAAGAATAGATCCTGCAGTTGTTGTCATCGTTGAGACAGATATATGGCCCAATTTTCTTTTTGAGATGAAAAAACGTCAGGTGCCTGTTATTCTAGTTAATGCAAGGCTGTCTAAAAAATCTTTTTTCGGATACAAACGTCTTGGGTTATTTGCAAAGCAGGTATTTTTGAATTTTTTTCATATCTGTACTCAAACCTTAGAGGACGCAGGGCGTTTTCAAGAACTTGGTGTTCCGTTCCATCGGATAACTATAACCGGGAACGTTAAATTTGATGTTACACATCAAATCCAGGGTTCACAAGAAACAGATCGCTTAAGGCAATCCATGCACATACAGACTGCCCGGAAGGTATTTTTGGCAGGGAGCACGCATCCAGGTGAAGAATCGATGCTGTTGGATGCGTTTTCAAGAATAAAACATCATGGGGATGATTTACTGCTCATTGTGGCACCCCGCAACCCGGAACGTGCTGGATCAGTATTTCGTATTTTTGATTCTGCAGGATATTCAGTTGGGCTCATGAAAGAACTTAAAAAGATGTCATACGGCAAAAGATTGGATGTTATCATCATTGATACTATAGGCCTTCTAAAAAAACTTTATGCTATCGCTGATATCGCATTTATTGGCGGGAGTCTGGTGAATTGCGGTGGACACAATCCTCTTGAACCCGCAGCATTTTCAAAACCGATTATATTTGGACATGATATGAGCGATTTTGCTGACATATCAAAGATGCTTTTGGATGCTGGAGGTGCCATTCGTGTAAAGGATGTAAAAGATCTTTATAACGCCTTGGTTTCACTTATGGAAAATGAAAAAAGAGCCTTGGAGATGGGAAAGAACGCCTTGGGGGTTTTGACCGCCAACAAAGGGGCTGTTGAAAAGACGATAAAGGTGATCAAGCCATACCTTTAAAGGCGGGGTTCAGGGATCAGGTGCCGGAGGTCTCCAGTTAAATTCGCTGAGCTTGTCTTCTTCGAAGAATTTAACGGGGCAAGCAGAGGACAGTGAGAAGGTGAGAAAGTGAGAGGGTTAGAATAGAAAAGAGCATAGAGCAAAGAGAGAAGGATGAGAGGAATGGAAAGTGAGATATTCAGAGGTCAGGGGCTGGTGGTCAGCGACCAGATGGTTAGCTAACAGCCGGCATCGGACAGAAAAGCAATAACTGATAACGAATAACATATAACCAATAACCAAAAAGGCGCCGTGATCAGTATTAAAAAAAAGATCGAAAGAGTTATAACCGGTGACAATAAAAATGGATACGGTTGGTTTGTGCCTTTTTTGTCCATGGTTTCAAAAGTTTATGGCGGTGCTGTAAAATTAAGACGTATTTTTTATAAAAAGGCTGTTTTAAAATCAAAAAGACTTCCTTGTCCCATAATTTCTATTGGGAACATTACCGTTGGCGGCACCGGAAAGACACCCATGGCGATTTATGTTGCTCAAGTTGTAAAACAATTGGGATATAAAGTGGCGATTATCAGCCGCGGGTATAAAGGGAAGGCGGAAAAGGTCGGCGGCATAGTGAGTGACGGCAGTGTCTTGCTGATGACATCAGAAATTGCCGGCGATGAACCCTATATGATGGCCAATAGATTGAAGGATGTGCCGGTGATTGTGGGGAAAAACCGGTTTAAGGTAGGCAGGCTGGCTATTCGGAAATTTGATCCGGATGTTATTATTCTCGACGATGGATTTCAGCATTTAACGCTTCGGCGGGACCTTGATCTTGTGCTGCTCGATTATCGCAAACCCTTCGGAAATGGACACCTATTGCCAAGGGGTGTTATGAGAGAACCTGTTTCAGCACTATTGTGTGCAAATGCGATTATATTGACAAGGTCCGATACGGTGAATGATAACGAAACACCATCGTTACCAAAGAAGCTTCGCTCCTATGAAAGAAAAAAACCGGTCTATCGTACTTTTCATCGTCCGTTTGTATATAAAATCATTAACGGAGAGAAAAAAATATTTGAGAAAAATATGCAAGAGGCATTAAGACAAAGCTCAGATTGCATAAAAGGACGCACTGTCTTTGCATTTTCCGGTTTGGCGGATAATCACAGTTTTCGGCAAACGGTCAAAAGCCTTAAATGCAATGTGTCAGGCTTTATGGAATTTCCGGATCATCATCCGTATTCAGAAAGGGATCTTGACGAAATATTGTCGGCTGCTAAAAAGAGTATGTCGGATTGCATCATCACCACCGAAAAGGATTATGTCCGGATCGCACACAAAATCGATTGGCCCGATGACCTATTTGTTATCGGAATTGAAATTGATTTTGGGGCGGATAAAAAACGATTTAACTCCTACATTAAGGACTGGATTAAAAATCGGTATGAATCGGATTAAAACCCCAAATTTTGGCATAGGAAGAGATTCATGAACATGGGAAATTCAACCATTGGTATCGCAGTTATCACAAAAAACGAAGTGGATCGAATCGGGCGTCTGCTAAAAAGTGTTGATTTTGCA